>CAVQZJ010000039.1:0-47240 GCA_963718425.1 uncultured Solirubrobacterales bacterium | reverse complement strand
ATCGCAGTGCCTCATCCGGCTCACTCGGCGGTATCGTTTTGATCCACATCATCTCCGGGTTCCTACCGTATAGTCACGGTGGTTCGTGTGTGCCGCACAATCCGGATGCGGCACACACGGATCGGCTCCGTCCCTACTTCTTGAGCAGCAGTTCCTGGTTCGCGATGATCGTCTTCTGGTTTTCCTCGATACTTTCCTGGTTTGCCAGGGTTTGCCAGGATGCGGTCGAGCTTGTCCTGATTGCTCTGAATCTCCTTCTGGTTGGCGATGACGTTCCGTTGCATTAGGCGATCGATCAGCCCGTTCACAGGCAAACACGGCTTAAGCACGAGAGTGCAGCGGTAGGCAAGTGGCAACATAGCCCTACTTGTGGTAGGATACACCGGAGTCCGGCACATGAGATAGTGGAAATGGATACGTTGCGTCGTTGACGGACGAGCAGATCCCTGGTAAAATCTCACTGCCGACCGGAATAGAACGGGCGGTGAACAGTCGGCGCAAGGAACTGACGTGTTTGAAGATCCCGGCAACCCGCAGAGTCTGGACGTGTCGGGAGAAGTCTCTGCCCGTACCCGCGCCAGCTGCGCATCAAATCGGACAATATAACGATGTTTGACTCCCAAGCTACGTCCAACTAACCAATTGGTAAGCAAGCCGATGCACAAGGGAGTAACCAAGTCTTATATTCAGGCTTATGGAGATGATAGCTCGTTTGCTCTACTTATTGAAGCTCTAAGGCGTCATCCGCTCTTCTCACCTTTGCAACAAGCAGGGATTCTACGCGAGGTCCATTTTCGTGGGACGATCCCACAGGATCAGTTCGATAGACATACAGCAGAAGAAGTTATCCGTATCGTGCGGCACTATCATTTGGACGAGCAACCTAGCTGGCTGGCAGCTTTACGGCAATCCTACTCTCCAGAGCGAATTGCAGAATGGGCAAATCAATGGAACGTGCCCACCGAGATCCTGCATCGCGTCTTCCGTTTTTTGCAAAGCAATTCGCCTGTCCGAGAACGTGTTCTCTCAAATCGCGAAACCCTGCCTGAGCCCATATATTCTATGTATGAAGACGACGAAGACGTCCTTGAGGTAGCCTCGCGTTTTGTCAAGCAGTACAACGTAAGTCAACAGCAATTTTTGGACTACATTTTACGTGGAGACTATTCTCCCGATCAAATATCCAGTCGCTTTGGATGCTCCTTGCCGGAAGCGCGAATTTGGCCAACGCCATGCTGCGGTTGGAAGTCTTAGATACGTTTGCAACTCTGCCCTCTGTTCAGGCAACTCTCCGGCTGCCCCTCCCGCTGTCGCATCAGAGGAAGTTGTCGCTCGCGTAGAGCTGGATGCAGGCAGTCGTCTTATAGTTCAGTTTGTGTCAACGCGCATCACGCGCTATTACCTTATTGACGAGGGCAGAGCTTAAGGAAATGCTGAAGTCTTCTGATGAGCTGAACACTCTGCGGACTTTGATTCAGCAGGTGCAGGCTGTCAATGAGCGGAGTACTGTGCTGGCAAACCTGGTTCGTTTTCTCTGCAAAATGCAGCAGGCTTTCATCATCGGCGGCGAACGGATACAGTAAGGCCTCTCCAACCGGCAGAGGTCGCGCGTCAGTTACAATGTCACCGGTCCATCATTAGCCGCCTTACACGGCAGCTACGCTGCGAACTCCTCATGGACGTTGCAGCTTAAGGCGGTTTGATGCACCACACAGCAGACTATTGTGGCTTATGTGCTTGAAGCACATCCCTTATGGTCAGACAAGCAGATTGCTAATTATTTTTTGAACCAGTTCGATGTGCGACTGTCCCGCAATATCAATTACCATCGCAACAAACTGTACGCGACAGGCCGAAGAGGGACTTAATGCAATGATGCACGTCCATGCTGATCGTTCACAAGGTCTGTAGGTTCGTAGGTACCCAAGTTTCGCCCGCATTACGGGCTTGTCGCTCTTTGACAGCACAAGTTTCGGAGCATGGTGACGAACCTTTCCTATGGAAGGCACCCTGGGCCGCTGTCGAGTGTTGTGCGTCTCGGAATGTGTCAAGGGCTTTGAGACAAAATGGTCAACTTTTTTTGTGTAGCGATCCGATGTCCCGATCGCGACAGTTTCGCCGAGTTCCGCTAACGCCCGCAGGCGGTGCGGTACCACAGGTTCAGGTTTTTCGCTTCTCGGTTCCCGGCAGAGAGTGGAGGTCGCCGGGGTGATCCGCGCGCCCCGGCGTCTGCCCGTGGGAACCCCTGGTTCGGCGCTCAAGTCGCTCCTCAGCGTTGCCCTATCCTCCGACCAGGACACAACCAGTCTAACCAAATACCGACCCGCCAGTCCAACGAGTGCACGATCCTTCACGCGGCTGCCTTCGTCACCGGCTGTGCCGGGCGATTGATCCAGACCGTCTGCGGCAACGCCGAGCACCTGCGGACGACGATTACCGAAACGCTCGGGATGCGCTCGCGAACGCGGCATCCAAGGTCGCCTGACGCCGGGCCAGGATCGCCTCCGCCTCGCCATAATGCACCTGCGCCGGCGTCAGCAACGCAATGCCCGTGTGATAATGCTCCTGGTTGTACCAGACGAAGTAGGCCCGACAGAACTCCTCGCGCCTCCTCAAAGGAGCCGAAGCGAGCCGGGAAGTCGGGGCTGTACTTCATCGTCTTGAAACCCGCCTCCGAGTACGGGTTGTCGTTGCTGACCCGAGGCCGACTGTGCGAGGTCGACGTCCAGGTCCGAAAGCAACTGCTTGACCGACTTGCTCTTCATCGGCGCGCCCCGATCGGCGTGGATGGTGAGTTGACCCGGCTGCACACCCGTGTTTGCGATAGCTTTGCTCCAGCAGCCGCCGCGCCAACTCCTCGCACTCCCGATCTGCCAGCAGCCAGCCCACCACCAATCGGCTGAGAGGTCGATGACCACATATAAGTAGTAGAACTGACCTCGAAGCGGGCCTTTCGAGATAGGTGATGTCCCAGGTCCACACCTGGTTGGGGCCGCTCGCCGCTAACTCCGGGCGCACATACTGGGATGTCGCCGCGATCCTGCGACGTCTCCCGCACCGCCTGGTTTCGATGCAGTAGCCGGTACATCTGTCGCCAGGAGCACAGGTACTCCTCTTCATCCAGCAGCGTCGCCCACACCTGACGAGGCGAGCAGTCCAAGAAGCGTTCCGAGTTGAGTTCGGCCAGAATTTGCTCTTGTTGTGCGGACGTCAACGCAGCGCATTTGACCTGACCGCGTGGGCACGGTGTGGGGATGGCGCGCTCGTCTGCGGCTGACGTACTCCGGTAGAAGCGAGCCCGGCTGATCCCAATGGCTTGACAAGCCGGGACAAATCCGGTTTCTTGGCCGCTTGCTCGACCAGGGCTTAACTCGATCGGGAACTCCTGCGGCAGGCTCATGATTCGGCAACTTTTTTTTGGAGTTCCGAGCAGGATCTTGAGCTTCTTGTCTCGGCTTCCAGATGGGCGATCTGGCGCGGTCGCGCTGTCGAGCGGCCTCCTTGTCACGACGCTGCTGGCGTACCTGGTTGGGATCCGCCCCAGCTTACCTGCATCGCGCTGCTTTCCGGAAGCTGGCCAGGCTCGAAGAATAGATCCCTTCGCGGCGCAGCAGCGCGCCGAGTTGTCCCGGCTGATTGCAGGCCTCAGCCTGGGCGAGGATGCGCAGTTTGTCGGCGGCCGCTGAAGCGTCGCCTGGCAGCGCGTTGCGTCACTTGCGGATCTGGCGCTGGCGTCGGCGTCGGTCTGAGGCTGCTTTTCATAGGTGGTGTCCATTGTTGGCCCGGTGTTGATTTGTGTGTCCGAGTATGGGCGAAGCACAGTCGTTTTCCTTCTCCGCCCTGATGATCTACATAATTCCCCGTACGGGATTTGTTTCACCCTATTCTGGCACATAGGGTCTTGGAAAATCGCATATTGCTCCATGGTTCTCAACGGCAAGGAGAGTAGTAATGAAGCGCAAGGATGTTTTCTGCGGATTCTGCTTCGGAGCTTTCTTCACCGTGTTGTGTGTTATCATACTGAAAATTTTAAATCCCTCCCCGGCGGCATAAGCCGGGTGTGACCGCTGATTATGTAAGCCCTTCTCGGCGCGTGTAGGTCAAACTGAGCCCCCGGGAAGCAAATTACATAAACAAAATCCACACCCTATGCCGCCCCGGCGCCTAAGAGCCTATCCCAATAGGCTCTTGATGTGATACAATTGGGTAGCATCTCGCTCTCACCAGGGAGGTCTACCCCTTGAATACCTGTGAAGAAACTCTCGCTCCCGACAAAGAGTTCCATTGGGGCTGGCGCATCCCCGAGGAACTCTGGAGCCTGATGAAGCCGCTCTTGCCTTATCAAGTCCCCCATCCGCTGGGTTGTCACCGCAAGCGCGTCGAGGACCGCGCCGCCATGAACGCCATTTTCTTTGTGCTGCGAACCGGTTGTCACTGGAACGCGCTCAATGCCACCGGGATCTGCTCTTCGAGTTCGGCGCATCGGCGCTTTCAAGAATGGGTCCAAGCGGGCGTCTTCGAACTCTTGTGGGTGCAGGGTCTGCTCGCCTATGACGAACTCAAAGGCATCGACTGGTCCTGGTTGTCGATGGATGGGGCAATGACCAAGTCGCCTCTTGGGGGGAGAAAGGTGGGTCCCAATCCCACCGACCGGGCCGAGGCGTCAAGCGTAGCCTGCTTACCGAAGCGTGCGGCATTCCGATCGGCTTGGCGATTGCCGGGGCCAACACCGTGGACTTCAAGTTGGTGCGCCAGACGCTCGAAAGTATGGGCCTGCCGCGTCCCGAGCCTACCTCGGAGTGCGCCCAGGGAATGTGTCTGGACAAAGGCTACGACTATGATGAAGTGCGTGCGCTGCTCTTTGAGTTCGGCTTCACAGCCCACATTCGGGCGCGGGGGGAAGAAGCGCGGGCGATTAAGGAGGAAGCGGGTTTCCGAGCGCGTCGTTGGGTGGTGGAGCGCACGCACAGTTGGATGAACCGGTTTCGGCGGTTGTTGGTTCACTGGGAGAAGAAAGGCGAGAACTATCTGGCGATGCTGCATTTTGCTTGTGCGCTCATCACGATCCGTCAAGCGGGCCTATTGGGATAGGCTCTAAGTGGGAATACAAGGTTGTAGGGGTGGGAGATCACCTGAGCGAGAACGGATTTCAACAAGTACGGCGAAGACAGGTGGGAACTCACAGGCCACGCCTACCAACAACAGTGGTATACTCCTGACGAATATGTTCTTCAAGCAATTGAAGTGAGGTCGAGGGATATCGATACTGTTCGTGCTTCCGCGCCGGTGGTTGTCGTAGTGTAAAGATATTGGTGTCGGGGGTTGGGCTTGGGATGCACGATGTGCCTATACAGGCGCTGCAGCCGACTGGGGCCGCCGCTGACCTTGTCGGGATCGCAGGTAACGGCGGCAACCCTTCAGAGCAAGCCGTTGCCGAGGCCGATCTTCCCTGCGTTTGCGGTTAGCCGCCTGCTGCGTTCTCAAAAGGCAGAATTTTCAATGTGATATGTGACGCTTTTGTCACACGTCTCGTCGGACTGGTCACACCCTTGTCGGTTCATATGCTTTAACGGGCCGCTCGAATTCTTCGAAAATGCGTGCTTCCATGAAGGTCATCCTTCCAGGCTGCATGAAAATTTCTTGTTTTTTTGAGACGGTGCCCATTTGGGAAAAAATGTTGCAGCATGTCTAATATGGCAGCGGTTCCGCCAGTACCACGCCAGATCCTTCGGGCTCGTTTTCAATGCGGCGACTCTTCCGGTAAGGATACTAGACAATGACAACGACAGACTTCGCAGTTATTGAACAAGCAGGGCGCGCTACTAGCATTACCCGAGGTGTGCTCACCGCCTCTGTAAAGGTAAGCGTTCGCGACGTGTCAAAAACATATGGATCGGCAGATGGACCTACCCTGGCTTTACAAGAGGTCGATCACGAAGTACCAAACGAAATGGTTTGCATCATTGGGGAGAGTGGTTGCGGGAAGTCCACACTGCTTCACATGATTGCCGGGTTTGAAACGCCAACTTGGTGAGATATTAGTCGATGGCAAGCCGTTCGTCGGTCCAAGCCATGAGCGAGGAGTTGTCTTCCAAGAAGCTTCGCTGTTACCCTGGCTTACCGTAGAAAAGAACATCAGTCTGACGGCTGGATCTTCGCAAACGGAGGGGAAGCGAACGCGAGAAGGTCGGGCACCTGATTGACATTATGGGACTACGAGGATTTGAACGGCATCGGTCGGCTCAACTTTCCGGAGGAATGGCACAGCGTGTTGCTATCGCGCGTGCATTGGTAAACAATCCGGAGGTGTTGTTACTCGACGAGCCATTTGGAGCACTAGACGCTTTTACACGTATACGCCTTCAGGACGAGCTTCTGCGTATTTGGCAGCGGAGCCGGTGCCGCAAGAGCGTCTTCGTTACGCACGATATTGATGAGGCGGTCTACCTGGGTAGCCGCATCATTGTCCTGGTTTCCGCGTCCGGAACACATCGCCCGTATTTTCAACATTCCCCTGGATCATCCCCGGGATCGCACAAGCTCGGAGTTTATTCGCCTGCGCGGCATGATTGCCAAGGAGTTTCTGGCGTTGCGGCGATGATGCCGCTCGCCGATGAAGGTGCCTGAAGGCGTCGTTACACCGCTCTCACACTCGGTGACCCATGGCAAGGTCGAGGTCGCGCATGATCGCATCACGGTGGATATACATGATGCATTGTTAGCATTGAAGGAGGACAGCAGCCATGACGCATAAGGCGTGTTCACATCATGACACGGATCAAGATGGAGTAAGGCGCTCGTACAAGGATCATGCAAAGCATGTGCTTTCGCGTGCGGAGTTCGTAAAACTCTCGTCGCGGCTTGCGCTAGGCCTGGGAGGAGCATCCTTGCTGCACGGATGCCACGGTGGTGGAACGTCCGGTAAGCCATCCTCCTCTGGGGGGGCGACAACATCCGAACCGGAACTCAAGATCGGTTATCTTCCGATTACCGATGCTGCCCCTTACTAATAGGTCATGCGCAGGGGTTTTTTCAACAGGAAGGGTTGTCTCTCCAGAGACCAACTCTCATCAGGGGGTGGCAGGAGGCTAGCTGAAGGGTTTCTGTCCGGAAATTTCAATCTGGTACACCTGTTGTTTCCTATACCCATCTATATGCGATACTCGCAAAACTTTCCCGCCAAAATTGTCGCATGGAACCATACTAACGGTTCTGCGCTGACCATGAAGCTGAAAAGTGGCGCCAATCGCCTGGAAGCAATCGGTGGCAAGCAGATTGCCGTGCCGCACTGGTACTCCATGCATAACGTTCTGTTGCAGTTGTGCCTGCGTAAATATGGTGTCACACCCGTGATGCAAGATCGCTCAGTGGCGCTGAAGCCCAACCAGACCAACCTGTTCACCATGAAGCCCACCCGACATGCCCACAGCGCTGGCGCAAGGAGCCATTGACGCCTACATTGTTGCGGAACCCTTCAACGCAGCTGGCGAACTCAAGGCAGGCGGGCAGATCCTGGTTCACGGGAGACATATTGATCATTCCGTGTTGCGTGGCGGTCATGAACAAAAAGGAGATACCGATCGCACCCCGCTGGGCACAGAAGGTGGTCAACAGTTTGGTGAAATCACAGCAATGGCTGATCAACAACCGCGTAAGTGCCGCGCAGCTTCTGTCTCAAGACGGCAAGGGATACCTTCCCGGCCGCCCGGTCATTACGCGTGCTATCAGAGTACGATCTCCAAACGTACAGGCCCATCTCGGCACCAATGCCATACGGCATCCGAAATGGAACGCGGAGCGGATCGGCTTTCAGCCGTATCCTTACGAGTCCGCAACCCGTGAAATCCTCAAGATGCTGAAGAACACGAAGGTGGAGGGAGACGCAGCCTTTCTGCAGACGCTCGACGAAGAGCAGGTAGTTAAAGAACTGTTCGACTACGAACTGGTTAAGAAGGCAGCGGACAAGGTAGGCGGACTCCATTTGTTTTCAAGGAGTGGATGCGACGAACCCCTATATTCGTACGGAAGTCATTGAAGTGTAAGGAAACAATCTGATGTCGGAATCGAACAGCAACTACAAGGCCGCAAAATACGACTGGAAGGCGTTAGCGTACTCGCTTTCCGGAGTGGTGATTGCTTTCTTACTCTGGCAGTTTTTCACCAGCCAGCGATTTCTGAGCGAACAGTTGAGCAAGGGGTTTTCGCCTAGCAATACGCTGCACGAACTAGCTGGCCTTATGCACAACGGTGCGTTGAAGCAACATGCTCTGCCCGGCGTTGGTAAAAATCAGCATCAGCCTTGGAATAGCCACAATCATCGGCATTCCGATCGGACTGCTGATCGGGTATTTTGCAACGCTTAAATCAACTGACCAATGTCGTTTTTCAGTTTCTCCGTATGACATCGCCTTTAGCCTGGATGCCGCTCGCTATTATCATGTTCGGTGTTGGGGACAATCCAGTGTACTTTCTAATCACGATGGCCTGCGTATGGCCAATTATGATCAACACGGCACACGGCGTCAGGAGTGTCAACCCTATCTGGGTGCGTGTTGTGCGTGTTGGGCGCAGGTCACTGGGGTGTGATGTGGCGAGCCATTATTCCCGCTATCGTTCCCGATATGCTGACAGGCCTACGCATCTCGCTGGGAATCGCATGGGTAATTCTGGTACCCGCCGAAATGCTTGGCGTTTCTTCGGGAAACTGGGAATTACATTCTGGACACACGTGATAGCTTGGATTACCGGGGAGTTGATGGCCGTAATCTTGGTGATTGGCTTCCTGGGCTTTATGTCGGACGGCCTGATACGCTCTGCAACGGACGTTCTCTTGGCGAGGAGAAGCAGAGCGGGGCCTTGTTCGATAATCGCATGGCTACGTGTGAGGAGCAAGACGATGAATGAATTTGAAAATATGTATCGCCGTATGTTGGCGGCATTCGAGGATAGCTCGGTTCGCATTCCATGCTGCGGGCTAAAGTTCGTGCGCCAAGACGAACCCTTGCTGGACGACACCTTCGAGGCTTCACCCCGTTCAATTGAGGCTTTTCCGCGCTCGCTAGCTTCGTGCGGTTATTCCTACAAGGCGGCAAAGGGCGGGTTGACACTGAAGGTCACTAAGGCCGGTGCTCGGCTACCCGGCCCGGCGCGTTGAGCCTGGGACTAAGTGAACTGTCGTCGCATCACTCCTTTGCAGGAGGATGCTACGTCAATTTGATGGCGAAACCGGCCACGCCTGCCGACTTTAGAAAGGGCTTTGTCTACGCACCTCATCAGTCGGGCCATTCCGAGTTTGCTCTATTGGTGGATGACTGCGGGCGTTACGAAACCCATGAAGCGGCTCTGAGAGCAGTTCCGGCATCCCAGTGATTCCACCTGTCATGCAAGCCGTTTATTACTATCATCCTCTCTTGAGTGAGGTTGCGGTGACGCCCGATCTCGTTCATCTCTACTGCACACCGCTACAGGCCATGCGTCTGATTCAGGGCTACTGCTATCCGACGGGAGAACGCTTTACCATGTCATGTATCGGAATACGGGGTGTATCGTGCGATATGACCGCCTGGCCTTACACCCATGACAATATCAACGCAACTTTCCTGTGTCTCGGAGCACGGGGTATCAGTGGGTGGGAGGAAGAGTACGTCGGTTTCGGGATGCCCTTTCACAAGTTTCGTGAAGTGGTGTCAGGTATGGAAAAGTCGCGTAAAGGCTTTCCATACGCGATTTTCCCAAAGTTCTCGCATGCTGCAGAAGCCACTAATGAGGAGAAGTCAGCAGCGTGAAGATCCCATTGTATCTCGACCATGCCGCCACGACGCCTTGTCGCGAGGAAGTTTGGGAGGCCATGCAACCCTATGCGCTGAAGATTTATGGCAATCCCAACAGCATTCATGGGTTCGGGCGTGAGGCACGACAAGCGGTCGAAAGCGCACGGATGTCTATTGCGGCTCATCTTAGGTGTAAGCATGAGGAGATCGTTTTTACCAGCGGCGGCAGCAAGTCCGACAATCTGGCGCTACGTGGCCTAGCCCATGCTTACAGCCGTGTCGGCAAGCATATCGTCACCTCGGCCATTGAGCATGAGGCTGTTTTGGCGACGTGCGCCGACATCGAGGCCGAAGGTTTTGAAGTGACGCGCGTGCCGGTCAATTCGTTTGGGCAAGTCAACCCCGACGAGGTCGCGGCAATGGTTCGCCCCGATACGGTTCTAGTTTCCATCATGCATGCCAATAACGAGATCGGGACAGTACAACCGCTGGCGGAGATTTCGCATGCAGTCAAGGCTCGCAATGCCACAACCCTGGTTCATACGGATGCGGTGCAGACCGTGGGCCACCTGGCTGTCGATGTTGACGCGCTTGGCGTTGACTTACTGACCTTTGCCGCGCATAAATTCTATGGCCCGAAAGGAGTTGGCGGGTTGTATGTGCGCTCAGGTCTCTTACTGCAGCCGCAAATAGCAGGAGGCGGGCAACAACACGGCGTGCGATGCGGTACCGAGAGCGTCCCTCTCATCGTTGGTATGGCAAAGGCGCTGGAAATGGCCTGCGACGAGATGCTAAGCGAACAGGAACGCTGGACGAATGTGCGTGATGCCTTGATCGCCGGACTGCTTGCCAATATCGACGACTGCCGATTAAACGGTCATCCCTGTCATCGTCTGCCCAATAACGTCAATGTGAGCTTCCGCGATGTCGTTGGTGAAGACCTGATTTTGCTGCTAAACATGGATGGTATCCTTACCTCCGCAGCATCTGCCTGCGCATCCCAGACACTTGTCCCGTCGCACGTTTTGTGTGCAATAGGCTTAAAGCGCGAGTGGGCACTCGGTTCCTTGCGCTTGACATTTGGGCACGCCTGTGATACTCTTAGTGTCAAGGATGTAACCGAGTTGGTCAGCGTTATCAAGCAACGTGTTCAGGAGCAACGCTATACACGCTGAAGCCGTGAAGCCGTATCGGGATCATCGTCCGATGAAGCACTTAGCAATCCATTGCGGGCAGTAACGGGCTATGCAAGCAGCCGCTGACATTCTGCGGAACTGATGGAGCGAGTGTTTGACGTATTGGCGGCATCTGGATGTCCGCCTTGTGGCGATCTGACAACGCCAAGTATAGTCCACTCAAACCAATTGCAGCACCTTATGGATGCTGTACTTTACCGACAGACCATACGAATTCAGAAGGAGTTTCCGACATGGCGAGAACCATCTGTACTGCAGTTACGACCGCGCTACTGATAAGATTGTCGGAGGAGCGGCAAAAGGTGCTGCCGTCGGCCTGCGTCATTCTAATCAATCCAATCTTGGGTGCCGCTGCTCACTCAGGCCTAAGCATATAAGGCTTGGCTTGATTCTGGACAGACAGAAATAAAATGTCCGAATTGCGCCAAGTACTATCACACTTGATCTGGACACTACACATGCGGGATACAACTAGGTCGCGTGATCGACATTCTGATTCTTCGATCCTGCGACCTATTCGTCCTTCGAGGTAGAAATCTTGCATCGCTGTTGACAAGTTCAGCGGCTTGTCGGTTTCAAACGCTGGTTAATCGCTTCTTGAGGAAACTGCGGACGATGAAACATTCCAACGAGTACTTTGATGCCCATTCGATGCTCATGTTGGCCTGGGCCGCCGATCGAGATATGAATGTACAGTGGGCCAATCTGGCGCTCACTTTCAACCGCATTGAAACCAAGCGTCTTCAGGTCCGGCAAGGAATGAGTATTCCTGAGTTTCTAAGGGGTACAACCCGAACGATAGCGATGCGGTTGACATCATCAGCAGCTACTTCGACGAAACGAAGAGGCATCTGCAAGATCGGATAGACAGATACAGACCCGATGCCACATCGTACGATGACACTGACGACGGTCACTGTCTAGTCCGAAGGTATCTGGTGCCCGTTCGGCATCGCAAGATGTGGCTTGCAGGCATCCGCGTTGTCAAGCCTGGAGGCATTATGCTGGCAACAGGCAGGGGCGAAGCGTCCATCGAGGACCGAGTTGACTTAATTGCCGTCTGCCAAATCACCTGTAGGCACAACTCGTCCACATCCAGCGAGAAGTGGGAAGTCGAGGGTTTCCAAGGGCAGCTTCAGGAAGCATGGTTGCGTGTCTACAGCCACAACGGTGAAGGGGACGGAGACTGGCGCGGTCGGCCTCATGACCCGTAACTTCTCGCACAATATTGGTTCCCACGCTCTGTACTACCTTGAGCAGGGCGACTTTCTCGATAGGGTTCACCTACTCGATGAGTATTGTAACGCGGAACCAACGGCGCTGACAAAGGGATCGAACGCGAGCACGCGCATGCCGAAGCCGCGGGCGCGCTGGGCGACGAGCTGCCCGATCCGCCCGAAGCCGAGGATGCCGAGCGTCTTCTCGTACAGCTCCACGCCGGAGAATTTGGAGCGCTCCCACTTGCCGGCGATCAGCGACGCGTACGCCTGCGGCACGTTGCGCGCGAGCGCGAGCAGTAGCGCCATCGTGTGCTCCGCGGCGGTGACGACGTTTGACTCCGGGGCGTTGGCGACGACGATCCCGCGCTGGGTCGCGGCGGGTACGTTGACGTTGTCCACGCCCACTCCGGCGCGGCCGATCGCGCGCAGGTTCGTGGCGCGCTCGATCAGCTCGGCGGTCATCTTGGTGGCCGAGCGGATCACGATCCCGTCGTAGTCTGCGATGCGCCGCTCGAGCTCGGCGTCGTCCCAGTCCACGCCGAGGTTGACGTCGAAGTGCTGTTCCAGCAGCGCTATGCCGGAGTCGCCGATCTTCTCCTTGACGAGCACCTTGGCGCGTCCGTTGCCGGTTGCGTTTGCCGCGCTCATTGGCCGATCCTTTCTAGAACCCAGTCGATGCACCCGGTCAGCGCCCGCACGTCGTCCGGCTCGATCGCCGGGAACATGCCGATCCGCAGCTGGTTGCGCCCGAGCTTGCGGTATGGCTCGGTGTCGAGGATCCCGTTGGCGCGCAGCGTCTTGGCGATCTGCGCGGCGTCGATCGCCTCGTCGAAGTCGATCGTGGCGACGACCAGCGAGCGCTTGGCGGGATCTGTCACGAACGGTGTCGTGCAGCTGGTCCGCTGCGCCCACCCATACAGATGCTCTGAGGATGCCCGGGTGCGGGAGACACACCAATCGAGGCCTCCCTGCTCGAGCATCCAGCGCACCTGGTCGGCGAGCAGGAACAGCGTCGCGACGGCGGGCGTGTTGTAGGTCTGATCCTTGGTCGAGTTCTCCAGGGCGGTGTGCAGCGAGAGGAACTCGGGGATCCAGCGATCGGAGGCGTGCAGCTGCTCGATCCGCTCCTGCGCGGCCGGGCTGAGCAGCGCCAGCCACAGGCCACCGTCGGAGCCGAACCCCTTCTGCGGGGCGAAGTAGTAGACATCGGCGTCAGCCAGATCGACAGGCAGCCCGCCGGCGCCGGAGGTCGCGTCGATCGCGACCAGCGCGTCGCCGGCGCCCTTGGGTCGCTGCACCGCCACCATCACGCCGGTGGACGTCTCGTTGTGTGCCCAGCCGATTAGGTTGACACCGCTCTCGGATGCGGCGAAGCCATGGGCGGCCGGGTCGGGGGCGTCGCCGGGGTCAGCCGAAACGACCATGGGGTCCTCCAGGAACGGCGCGCCCCTCGTCACCGACGCGAACTTCTGTGAGAACTCGCCGTAGGTCAGGTGCAGGGGGCGCTCTCGCACCAACCCGAACGCCGCGGCGTCCCAGAACGCCGTCGCTCCGCCGTTGCCGAGTATCACCTCGTAGCCGTCGGGCAGTGAGAACAGGTCGCGCAGACCGGCGCGGATCTCACCGACGAGCGCCTTGACCGGCTTCTGGCGATGGGAGGTGCCCATAACCGACGATCCGTCCGCGGCGAGCGCGGCGAGCGCCTGCGGGCGAACCTTCGACGGGCCGCAGCCAAAGCGCCCGTCACCGGGCTTCAGCTCCTCGGGGATCACCAGTTGTGTCTGTGCTGCTGCGCTGCTCGTGCTCATCGTGGGCTCCTCGCTCGTTCGAGGGACATCGGTTTATGAGGTGCCCAGGCGCGCGGCGTAAATGCTCGTCGCTTCCCGGTGGTCGAGTCCACCTCAGGCGCCAGTCGCGACGAGCACGGCGAGTGTAGCGAACGTCGCGTCATCCATGCCACAGCACTTCCCGCGTCGAGCTCTGCGCGGTCCAGCCACGCGGCAGGCGGCTGGTGGCCACCCCCGCGGGAGGCTCGGCGGCGAGCAGGCAGTACTCGGGCGCCGGGCCCAGCCCCACGCAGCGCCGCCACAAGCCTCCGTTGCAATGGTCCAGTCCGTCGCCGAGCAGGTCGGCGATCGTCGGAGACTCGTGTCCCCGTTCGCGCGCCACCCATATCGCCACGCGCGTGTCGGCGAGATCAGCGTGTCCCTCGCCCAGCCTGTACACCGCGCTCGTGGCGTCACCGGCGAGCCTGGCGATCGAGTCGTGGGCCGTCAGATGCCCCTGGGATACCGCGGCCTCCTCGAGCACCCCCATCGCCGACCACCCGTCTAGCAGGTACCAGTCCTCATAGCCCCCGCCCTCGTGGAGCTCCCCGAGCCAGGGAAGCTCCGCTGCCCTGAAGCTGGCCGCGCCGCGCAGGCCGCTCGGCGGTCGGTGCGCCAGCGAGCGATGAAAGCGCATTAGGGCCTGCTCGTAGGCCCCCTGCTCGACCGTGGGGGCGGGGCGATGCCAGGATACGTAGGCCAGCATCGCTTCTGAGGCTCAGAAGGTGGGCTTGATCCAGTCCATGTGCGAGCGCAGCTCGGCTCCGACGTGTTCGACCTGCGTGTCGGCCTGCTCCGCTCGCATGCGCCTGAAGTTCTCCTGGCCGGCGCGGTTCTCGGCGATCCACTCTCTGGCGAAGTCGCCGTTCTGGATCTCGGCGAGGATCTGCTTCATCGCCGCGCGCGTCTCGTCGGTGATCACGCGCTTGCCGCGCGTGTAGTCGCCGTACTCGGCCGTGTTGGAGATCGAGAAGCGCATCCCCGCCAGGCCCTTCTCGTACATCAGATCGACGATCAGCTTGAGCTCGTGCAGGCACTCGAAGTAGGCCATCTCCGGGTCATAGCCCGCCTCGACGAGCGTCTGAAAGCCCGCCTGCACCAGCTCGGAGGCGCCGCCGCACAGCACGGCCTGCTCGCCGAACAGATCGGTCTCGGTCTCGTCCTTGAAGCTCGTCTCGATCACCCCGCCGCGCGTGCAGCCGATCCCCTTGGCGTACGCCATCGCCAGCGCGCGGGCGTTGTGAGTGGCGTCCTGGTGCACGGCGATCAGCCCGGGGACGCCGCTGCCCTCGGTGTACTGGCGGCGTACGAGATGCCCGGGGCCCTTCGGCGCGACGAGCGCCACGTCCACTCCGGTCGGTGGCTCGATCTCTTTGTAGTGGACGGAGAAGCCGTGTCCGAACAGCAGCATGTTGCCCTCGGCGATGCCGTCGCGCACAACCCGCTCCCACACCTGGCGGTGCAGCTCGTCGGGGACGAGCATCATCACGAGGTCCCCGCGGCTTGCGGCCTCGACGACCGGCAGCACCTCCAGGCCCTGCTCGCGCGCGGCGGCCACAGAGTCGGAGTCCTCACGCAGGCCGACTACCACGTTGACGCCCGAGTCCTTGAGGTTCAGAGAATGGGCGTGGCCCTGGGAGCCGTAGCCGATGATTGCGACGGTCTTGCCGTCGAGGAGCTTTAGGTCTGCGTCGTCGTCATAGATCATTGCGCGCAGGCTATCCAAATTAGGCGCTCGCGCAGGCCACGAGCGTGCGCGCGGGGATCTCGAGGGCGCCATCGGCGCTTGTGTAGGGGGCAAAGCGCTGCGCCAGCTCGGCCTTGATCTCAGCGATCTCGCCCTGCGGACGCGAGAGCACGGCGTCGTGGAAGTTGCGCGAGAGGTCGAGCGTCGAGTCCCACAGCTCCTGGAAGTCCGGATGACGGCGCACCAGCTCGAGCGCCTCGATCTGGATCTCGGCGAAGCCGGCGGCCCCGAGCAGCTCGGACACGTCCTCGGGCCTGCCGAGCGCGAACGGACCGGGGGTGCTCGCGGCGGCGGGCGGTTGTGCGAGTCCCCGCTCGGCCAGCAGGCGGCCGGGAAGCGCCGCCCACGGGTTGTGCTCGATCGCGTCCCACACCGCCAGCGCCACATGCCCGCCTGGGCGCAGCACGCGCCTGGTCTCAGACAACGCGGCGCCGGGATCGGCCATCAGCATGTAGCCCCAGCGGCACAGCACCGCGTTGACGCTCGCGAGCGGCAGGTCGATCCATTCCGCGCCCAGCACCTTGAACTCGACGTTTGAGAGCCCGAGCTCCCCGGCTCGCGTGCGTGCTCCCGCGAGCATCGCCTCGGCCTGGTCGGAGACGACCACGCCACCCATTGGCGCGACCAGCTCGGCGGCGAGCAGGCCGGTCTCACCCAGCCCGGCCGCGAGCTCGAGCACGCGCTGGCCCGGCTGCGGGTCGATCGCCGCCACCATCCAGTGCGATACCGGCGCGGCGAACGTACGCATCAGCTGCTGCCGATGCACCCAGCCGGACGCCGCCTCTTCCCAATTCTCGAGGCTCGATTCGCGGTAGGCGTTGGCGTCGAAGCTCAACTCAGCTCCCTGCGCAGCAGCTTGCCCGAGCGGGTGCGCGGCAGCGGCTGCTCGCGCAGCAGGTAGTCCTTGGGCAGCTTGTATGGCGCCAGCGCCGCCGCGCAGTGAGCGCTTAGGTCGCTGAAGTCGAGCTCGGCGCCCGGCTGGGGAACGACCCAGGCGGTGACCGCCTCCCCCCAGCGCTCATCGGGGCGTCCCAATACGGCCGCCTCCAGCACCTGCGGATGGGCCTCCAGCACAGCCTCGACCTCGGCCGGGGCGACGTTCTCGCCGCCGCTGACGATCGTGTCTGCCTTGCGCCCGGTGACGCCGAGGCGGCCGTGCTCGTCGAGGCAGCCGAGATCGCCGGTGTGAAGCCAGCCGTCCACCGCGAGCGCGCCCGGCGCGACGGTTGGTCCGCGAACGAGGATCTCCTGATCCTCGGCGATCCGCACTCGCGTGCAGAACAGCGGCGGCCCGGCCGTGCTGGTGGCCGTGCCCGTTTCGGCAAGCGGCGTGGTGCTCACCTGCGAGCAGGCCTCGCTCAGGCCGTAGGTGAGGCTCACCGGAACGCCGGCCGCGTGCCCACGCGCGACCAACGCGGCCGGGACCGGCCCGCCCCCGGTCAGCGCGCAGCGCAGCGCCGGCGGACGCTCGAGTCCCGCATCGAGCAGGCGGCCAAGCGTCGTGGCGACCAGCGAGATGAGCGTGACCCGCTCGTCCTGCAGCGCGCGCAGAACACGGTCGGTCTCGAAGCGCTCGTGCACGACGGCAGTAGTCGCGTAGATCGCCGAGCGGATCAGGATCGACAGGCCACCGACATGCGACAGCGGCAGCGTGCACAGCCAGCGCTCCTCGGTGGCGACGTCCAGGGCGGCCGCCGAGCCGAGCGCGCTCCACAGAAAGTTGCCGTACGTGAGCTCGACCGCCTTCGGAGCCGAGGTAGTGCCCGAGGTGTGGATGATCACCGCCGTGCTCGAGAGATCGTGCTTTGCCCCGCGATACCCGGCCGCGTGCTCGGAGGACTCTCGCAGCGGCTGATCGAGCAGCAGCGCTCCGTCGGTGAGACGCTCCCTCTCCCCCCTGCCCAATCGCAGATCGACCGGCACCGCGACGGCGCCGAGCAGCATGCAGGCGTGCAACGCGATGACGAACTCCTCACCGGCCTGCAACGCGATCGCGACCCGGTCGCCGGGGTTCGCGCCGAGCGTGGCGAGCCCGGCCGCGGCGCCGCAGGCACGGTCGCGCAGCTCCCGGTAGGTGAGGCTGCCCGAGGTGCTCTGGAGTGCCTGGCCGTCCGGCTCGAGGGCGGCCGCGCGCTCCAACCATGAGTCGACCAACATGGCGCACAGGCTAGCCTTCGCGCCATGAGTATCCAATGGACCCCCACCCAGGCCCCAGCAGGCGAGCCTTTCACCGATATCCGCTACGAGAAGTCAGATCCGCCAGACACGGGCATCGCGAAGATCACGATCAACCGCCCGGAGGTGCGCAACGCCTTTCGCCCCCGCACGATCATCGAGATCTCCCAGGCGCTCGAGGACGCGCGCGAGGACACACAGGTCGGCGTCATCGTCCTCACCGGCGAGGGCCCCGACGCGTTCTGCTCCGGCGGCGACCAGCGGGTGCGCGGCGACTCCGGCTACCTGGACGACGACGCGGCCGGTAATCCGGATCCCACCCGCCCCGGTCGCTTTCACGTGACAGATCTGCACGTCCAGATGCGCCGGCTGCCCAAGCCCGTGGTGGCGATGGTCGCGGGCTACGCGATCGGCGGCGGGCACGTGCTGCACCTGGTGTGCGATCTGACGATCGCGGCCGATAACGCGCGCTTCGGTCAGGTCGGCCCGAAGGTCGGATCGTTCGACGGCGGCTTCGGCGCCGGGCTGTTGGCGAATCTCGTCGGGCCGAAGAAGGCGAAGGAGATCTGGTTTTTGTGCAGACAGTACGACGCCACGGAAGCGCTCGAGATGGGGCTCGTCAACACCGTCGTGCCGCTGGAGGATCTGGAGTCCGAGACCGTTCAGTGGTGCAAGGAGATGCTGGCGCTCTCGCCGTTCTCGCTGCGTCTGTTGAAGGCGAGCTTCAACGCGGCGGAGGATGGTCTCTCCGGGATCCAGCAGCTCGCGCACGACGCGAATCTCCTGTTCTACGGCAACGAGGAGGCGCAGGAGGGTCGCGACGCCTATAGGGAAAAGCGCAAGCCGGACTTCTCGCGCTTTCCCAGGCGGGCGTAAAGCAGGTGGGCGCCACGCGCATCTGGTTGATGGCGGCGCGCCCGCGCACGCTGCCGGCCGCGATCGCGCCCGTACTGGTCGGGACTTCGCTGGCGCTCGGCGCGGGGGACTTCGATCCGATCGCGTTTCTCGCGGCGCTGCTGGGAGCGGTCTTCATCCAGGTCGGCACGAACCTGTCGAATGACTATTCAGACGCGCGGCGCGGCGCCGACACCGAGGATCGCCTCGGTCCCGTCAGGGTGACGGCCGGCGGCCTGGTGCCCCCGAGTCAGGTGCTGGTCGCGACCTATGTCACGTTCGGTTTGGCGGTCGCCTGCGGCATCTACCTGATCGCGGTCGCCGGATGGGAGCTGCTGGCCGTCGGTGCCGCCTCGATTCTCGCGGGTGCTCTACACCGGCGGGCCGCGACCATATGGCTACGAGGGCCTCGGCGAGGTGTTCGTGTTCCTGTTCTTCGGAGTGGTGGCCGTCGCGGGCTCCTACTTCGTGCAGGTCCAGCACCTGCCCTGGCAGGCGTTCGTCTGCGCGGTCCCCGTCGGCCTACTGGCGAGCGCGATCCTGGTCGTCAACAACGTGCGCGACCTGGAGACCGACCGTCGCGCGGGCAAGCGCACGCTGGCGGTGCGGCTCGGACGCGAGCGCACGCGCATGCTGTACACGGGGATGCTGGCGGTCGCCTTCCTGACGGCCCCGCTGCCATGGATCCTCGGCTCGATGACCGCCTGGCTGTTGCTGCCGTGGCTGGCGATACCGCTGGCGCTGCGGGTCACAGCGGTGGTGCGGCAGCGGACCGATGGCCCGGCGCTGAACGGGGCGCTGGCGAAGACCGGCGCGACACAGCTTCTGTTCTGTCTGCTGTTCGCCGCGGGGATCCTCGCGAGCGGCGGAATCGGCTCGTGAGGAGCCCGCTTGCGCCTCACCTTCAAGCGGCAGAGGCTTCGTCTGGCGCGGCCGCTGCGAACTTCCTATGGGACGCTGGCCGAGCGCGAACTGCTCGCGGTCTCACTCAGCGACGAGGACGGGGCCGTCGGCTACGGCGAGGCGGCGCCGCTTGAGCCCTACGACGGGGTCAGCCTGGGGCGCGTCGAGCAGGCCCTTCACCGCTACACCCCGGTGCTGGCGGAATCCCATGGCCTGGGCGGCGCGCAGCTCCTGGACGCCTGCCGTGCAGTGGACGACCTGCCGCAGGCGCTCGCGGCGATCGACCTGGCGCTGTGGGATCGCGCCGGGCGCATCAGCGGCAAGCCTCTCGCGGCCCTGCTGACAGACGATCCCGCGAGCGAGGTTCCCGTCAACGCGACGATCTCCGCCCTGGACCGGGCGGGCGTGGCCGAGCAGGCCGGCACGGCGGTGGCCGAGGGCTTTGAGTGCTTGAAGCTGAAGGTCGGCATCGGCGACGACGCGGGGCGCGTGGCGGCTGCCCGTGCGGCAGTGGGCCAGCAGATCGCGCTGCGCCTGGACGCCAACGGCGCATGGAGCGTGGAGGATGCCGTACGCTCGATCGAGGCGCTCTCCCCCGCGGGCCTGGAGCTAGTGGAGGAGCCCGTACACGGTCTGCAGCGGGTGCGCCAGGTGCGCGAGCGGGTGGCGGTGCGCATCGCGATCGACGAGACCGCCGCGGAGCACGGTGCGCTCGGCGCCGGGGTCGCGGACGCCGTCTGTTTGAAGATCTCCCGGTGCGGTGGCATCGGCGGGCTGCTCGCCGCCGCCATGCTCGTGCGCGCCTCGGGCGCCGAGCCCTACATCGCCTCGACATACGACGGGCCGCTCGGGATCGCCGCTGCGGTACACGCCGCCGCGGCGCTCGCCTCGCGCGGGCCCGTGCCCCACTGCGGGCTTGCGACGCTCGAGTTGTTCGCCGACATAGAGGACCCGCTGCCCGCGCGAGGCGGCCGCATCGAGGTGCCGACCGCGCCGGGACTGGGCGTCGATCCGCTTCAGAGCGCCTGAGCGACGGCCGCCGGGTTCTCCAGCGGCAGGCCATGACCCCCGTGGACCGTCACGAGTTGCCCGTGCGGCAGAAGCTCCACCATGCGCCGGCCCAGGGCGATGAACTTGTGGTCGCGTGAACCGACGAGCACCGTGACGGGCATGTCCAGCTCATCCAGTCGCTTCCACAGTGGCCGCATCCGCCCGGTGCCCAGTCCGCGCATGACGGCGGCGAGCGCCACCGGGTCGTTGCGGCGCTGATCGGCGCATGCCAGCTCCCTGACCGCGGGCGGGTCCTCGGCGAACAGCGGCTGGCTACGCCAGCGCTCGATGAAATGCTCGTATGGACCGTGTTCCAGTTCGCTGGCCAGGACCTCGTCGGCGTCGATCCGCGCGCGTCGCTCGGTCTGATCCTCGATCCCCGGGTTGCACGCCACGAGCACCAGCTTGCCGACCCGGTCGGGGGCTGTGAGCGCCACGTGCAGCGCGACCCGTCCACCCATCGAATATCCGCACAGCGTGAAGCGCTCCGGCGCCAGCTCGAGCACGTGCGTCACGCAGCCATCGAAGGTGATTGGGCGCGGCGAGTCGGCTTGAGAGCCGTGCCCGGGTAGGTCCAGCGCCAGCGGCAGATAGCGTGTAGGGGAAAGCAGCCCCAGCACACCGTCAAAGACCCGGCTCGTTCCCCCAAACCCGTGCAGCAAGACCACGTTCTCGACCACACGCCCATCCTATGAGCTCCGCCACAGACACCTACACACTGCTGCGGGCGTTCGTGCAGGAGCTCACCCGCTGCGGCATGCACCACGCCTGCACATCCCCCGGCTCGCGCTGCACCCCGATCGTGCTGAGCCTCGCCCACGAGCCCAACCTCCGCTGCCACTCCCACATCGATGAGCGCTGCTCGGGATTCTTCGCGCTCGGGTTGGCGAAGGCCACCGGCGTGCCGGTGGCGGTCACCTGCACATCCGGGACGGCCGCCGCCGAGCTGCTGCCGGCGGTGATCGAGGCACATCAGGCGCGCGTGCCGCTGATCGTGCTGAGCGCCGACCGTCCACCGGAGTTGCGAGAGAACGGGGCTGGACAGACGATCGACCAGCTCAAGCTCTACGGGGACGCCGCGAAGTGGTTTTTCGAGGTCGGCGTGCAGGAGGCCAGCGAGCGGACACTGCGCTGGATGCGGACCCTCGCGTGCCGCGCCTACTGGACGGCGCTCGAGGGCCCCCCGGGGGTGGTGCACCTCAACTTTCCTCTGCGTGAGCCGCTGATCGTCAACGGTCCCCCACCCACCGAGCAGACCGCCCGGCCGGGCGGCGCCGCGTATGTCGCCCGCCCGCCGGCGCGGCACACCGACCCGGCGCAGATCTCTGCCCTGGTGGGATTGATCGGAAACTGCGAGCGCGGGGTCGTGGTCGCCGGTCGTCTGGAGCAGCCCGCCGCAAGCGTGAGCGCCATCAGCGAGTTTTGCTCGCGCCTGTCCTGGCCGCTGCTGGCCGACCCTCTGTCCGGCGCCCGCCGCGGCCAGGCCGCGATCGCCCACTACGACGCGCTGCTGCGCCAGGAGGGCTTCGCCGGGTCACAGCAACCCGATCTGGTTCTGCGAATCGGAGACCTGCCGACGTCAAAGCCGCTGCGCTCGTGGCTCGCGGGACTGTCGGGAACAACCCAGGTGGCGCTCGATCCGCACGGCGCCTGGCAGGACCCCGACTCGACGCTGACGCACTGCTTCGCCCTGGATCCCGCGATCGCGCTGAACGCCCTGGAGGGCGAGACACGCCGCGAGAGCCAATGGCTGGCAGGCTGGCTGGCGGCCGATCGACTGGCTGGCGGCGCGATGATCGGCGAGCTCGACGCCGGCGGATTGAGCGAGCCGGCGGTCGCCCGCTCGCTGGGTGTGCTGCTGCCCGATGAGGCCACCCTGTTCGTGGCGTCCTCGATGCCGGTGCGTGACATCGAGAGCTTCTGGCCGGTCCGGGAGGACCCCCCACGAGTGCTGTGCAATCGGGGGGCCAACGGGATCGACGGCACCGTCTCCAGCGCCTTCGGCGTGGCCGCCGCCGAGTTCGGCCCGGTGGTCGCGCTGATCGGGGACGTCGCGCTGGCGCACGACATCGGCGGGCTGCTCGCCGCGACCCGTCTGGGCCTGGATCTCACGATCGTGCTGATCGACAACGACGGCGGTGGGATCTTCGACTTTCTGGGGATAGCCGCGAACGAGATGGCGCTCGCGCAAGACATCTTCCGCACTCACATCTCGACACCCACGGGCCTGCGGTTCGAGCGCGCGGCCGAGCTGTACGGTCTGGGGCACGAGTCGGTGGAGGATCTGCCGGCGTTCGGCGCCTCCCTGAAGCGGGCGCTGGGACAACCTGGCTCCCGGATCATCCAGGTGCGAACGGAGCGGGAGCGCAACGTCGCTCTGCACGACGGGATGTGGAGGGCGGTCAAAGACGCGCTGCTGGACAGGCCCGGCACCTCCGGCGGTGCTGGCCCTGACGGGCAGCCGTCGAAATGAGGGAAGGTCTGCCTCACGCGTGGGGGCGGACGATGGCTCGCCACCACCGCAAGGTGCTTGTCGTCTGGGTCGCGATGCTGGTGGCGAGCGCGGCTCTGTATCCGTCGTTGCGCAAAGCGCTCGGCGCACCCGACTACAGGGTCGCCTCCAGCGACTCAGACCGTGCCACCCAGTTGCTCGACCGGTATTTCCCCAACGAGGGCAACGAGCAGGATGTGCTGGTCTTCTACTCCTCGCGTCTGCACGCGCGGGAACCGGCGTTCCGGGCGGTGGTGACACGTGCGCTTGGCGACATCCGCGGCCGCCCAGCGGTGGCCAGCGTGGTCGGCCCCTACCATCGCCACACCCCTCAGGAAGCGTATTCGATCGGGCAGATCTCCCCCGATGAACACGCCGCGATCGCCGTGGTCGCGCTGCGCGGCGACGCCCGCCAGCTGATCGAACGCAGCTCCGCTCTGCAGGGCGTGGCCGGCAGGGCCGCCGGCCCGGGGGTGCACGTCTGGCTCACTGGCTACTCGCCGGTAGCCAAGGATCTGACCGATGTCGAGACTGCCGATATCGAGCGTGCCGAGTCGATCGGCGTCCCCGTGGCGCTGCTCGTGCTGCTGCTCGCGTTCGGGTCGCTGGTGGCCGCCATCACGCCGCTGCTGCTCGCCGGCGCCGGCTTGACGCTCAGCTACGGGGTGCTGGCGCTGCTCAGCCACGTCTTTCGCTTCGACATCTCTGTCGTGACGATCGTGACGATGATCGGTGTGGGGATCGGGATCGACTACGCGCTGTTCATCGTCTCCCGCTTCCGCGAGGAGCTCGCTCGTGAAGGCCAGTCACCCGACCGGGTGCGGGAGGCGATCGCCACCGCAAACGCCACCTCCGGTCGCATGATCACCTTCTCGGGCGTGATCGTGGCGCTGTCGCTGTCCTCGCTGCTGGTGCTCGACACCCCGATCATGCAGGAGATCGTCATCGGCGCCGTGACGGTCGTGGCGTGCACCCTCGCCGCCGCGTTGACGGCGCTGCCGGCGTTGCTGGCGGCGCTCGGCGAGCGGATCAACCGGGGGGCGCTGCCCGGCGTCCTACAACCGGCCAACGCGCGCCCGGATGGGGCGGTCCCCGGCGGCTGGGCGCGGTGGGCGACCCTGGTGATGCGCCATCCGGTGATCGCCGCGTGCTGCTCGATGGGCGTCCTGGTCGCGATGGCGCTGCCCGCGCTGGGATTGCGCACCGGAATCAACCTGGACTTCCCCGCGCTGTCCGGCACCCCCTCCGGTCACGGCGAGCAGATCCTGGCCAGCGCCTTCGCGCCGGGGGCGCTGTCCCCGATCGAGGTGGTGGTGATCCCCCGCGGGGGCCGTCCGCTCAGCGCCGCCAAGCACCGTCAGGCCGAAGGGCTGTTCAGCAAGCTGGACAAAGACCCGCGCGTGGCCGGGCTGATCGCCCAGCAGCACAGCGGCGCCGGGCTGCTGACCGTGCTCAGCTCAGTGCCGGTTGACTCGCCGGTGGCGGCGAGCCTGGTCGGGCGAATACGCGACGAACTGGCGCCTAGCCTGCACGCCAACGGCGGTCCCAATGTGCTGGTGGGTGGCATCACCGCCCAGTTCGTTGACTTGTCCAACGAGACGCGCGCCAAGTTCCCGCTCGTTGTCGCATTGGTGCTTTCGCTCTCCCTGGCGCTGTTGGCGTTCGTGTTCAGGAGCCTGGTGCTGCCGGTCAAGGCGGTCCTCATGAACGCGCTCGTGACCGCCGCCACGATCGGTCTCGTCGTGCTGGTCTTCCAGGACGGGCACGGGCAGCACCTGCTCGGCTTCACGAGCACCGGATACATCCAGGTCTATCTTCCGTTGAGCGTGTTCGCGTTGCTGTTCGGGCTCTCCATGGACTACGAGGTGTTTTTGATCGGGCGGATGCGCGAGACGTGGCTCGTCAGTCGCGACAACAGGCTGGCGGTCACCACCGGGCTGGCGCACACCGCCCGGCCGATCTCGGCGGCGGCCGCGATCATGGTGGCGGTCTTCGCGAGCTTCCTCTCCGCGGATGTGCTGGAGGTGAAGCAGTTCGGGTTCGCGTTGGCGGGGGCTGTCGCACTCGACGCCACACTGATCAGGCTGGTCCTGGTGCCCGCGGTGATGCGCCTGCTCTCGGCGGCGAACTGGTGGATGCCAAGTCTGCGCTCGCGGCGAGACGCGGTCACGGAGGAGCCCTGAACGCGAGGGCATTCCGTCATTCGGCGCGTCAACGGGGGCACGTGATGCGGTGGTGGGAGCGCCGCTGCGCCAGAGGTAGCGGCATCAGGCTGCGTAAAGTGCTCACACGTGCTGTGTACAGCAGCGCCACTATCCTCTGAGCAGGGGAAGCAGCGCCTGCAGCTTGACCTCGGTCTCGGCCAGCTCACGGGTCGAATCCGAGCCGGCCACGATCCCGTTTCCGGCATAGCAGCGGGCGACATTCCCGCGCAGCAGCGCGCAGCGCAGCGCCACACAGAATTCCCCGTCCCCGGCCGCGTCGGCCCATCCGACCGGGCCGGCATACCAGCCGCGGTCCAAGCCCTCCAGAGCTGGGATCAGGGGCGCGCGCGATCGAGCGGCTCCCCGCCGACCGCCGGCGTGGGGTGCATCAGGCCGGCGAGCTCCAGAGCGTCCATCGGCGCCGCCAGCTGAGCTCTGATCGGGGTGGCCAGGTGCTGGATGTTCGCGATGCGAACGAGCTCCGGCTCGCTGGCGGCTGTCACCCACACGGAGTGCCCTCGCAGCGTGCGCTCGATCCTCCGCACAACGATCTCGTGCTCGGAGCGATAGCTGGGGTCGCGCAGCAGCTGCTCGCCGAGGTGATCGTTGACCGCCGGGTCGGCGCTGCGCCTGCTCGATCCTGCCAGCGCCAGCGTGCTCACGCGCTGGCCCTCGCGCCGCACGAGCAGCTCGGGGCTCGCCGCGATCAGCGTCGCCTCGCCCCGCCCCACACAGAAGACGAAGCACGACGGGAACTCCTGGCGCAACACGCCGAAGACCGCCGCCGGGTCATAGGAGCGGGGGGCGTGAACCTGGACTTCGCGGGCCAGGACGATCTTCTGTAGGGCTCCGGAGCCGATCATCTCCACCGCGCGCGCCACCGCCTGCTCGTAGTGCTGAGGGGGCATGGCGCTCGCGATCTGAAAGCGGCCCGTCGGCGCCGGGTCGAGCAGCGGCAGCTCGGCTGTGCTCAGCTGCGCTAAACGCCGCTCGAGGCCAGCGAGGAGCTCCTCTGGAGTGTCGTCGGGGCTGGCCAGCGCGGTGAGCGTGAGACGTACGCTGCGCTTGCCGTAGCGCTCGGTGCGCGCCAGCAGCACCTCTGGCACGCTCAGCGAGGCCGGCTCGAAGCCCTGCCAGTGCGGTGCCTGCCCGCCATCGTCGGCGAACGAGAACCCCCCCACCGCAACCGGCCCGCCGCCGTCGGCCTCCTCGGCGTGATCGCGGACGGCCGCCGCGGCCATCGCTCGCCAGCGGTCGGCCACGGAGGCGAAGCGATCCTTGCCACGGGCCTGCAGACAGACCGCCTCCCCCAATCCCGCGAGTGCCGCATGGCCGCGGTCGGGCTGCTCAAAGGCAAACCATGGCTCCCCGGCTCGCCGCGAGGCGCACACCACAGAGGACGGGTCAACCTCGCTGTGCAGCTGGAAGGAGATGCTCGCCAGCACCTGCCGTCCGCTGCGACGCGCGCGCCTGACCGCCAGGTCCAGGCGGGCCGCCAGCCGCTCGCGGTCGGGCCCGCCGAGCGCGATGCCCTCGCGGCGGGCACCGGCCGTCGCGGCAACAAGCGGTGCGCCCTGCGACGCGCTCGCTGTCAAGTCGGCCTCCGCGGGCATCCGCTCCCTAGGTCTCGCTGCGCCCGCGGGAGATCGCGATCTCGCCGGTGCGCATCATCTCGATCAGGCCGAACGGTCGGACCATCGTCTCGAACGCCTCGATCTTCTCGGTGGTGCCGGTCACCTCGATGATGATGGCCCGCTTGGTCACGTCCACGACCTTGCCGCGGAAGATCTCGGCGATCTGCAGCAGCTCACCGCGCTGGGTGCCGTCGGCTGAGACCTTGAACAGGACGAGCTCGCGGGTGACGGTGTCGCCCGGCTCCAGATCGCGGATCTTCAGCACGTTGACGAGCTTGTGCAGCTGCTTTGTGACCTGGTCGATCGGGTGCAGCGCGCCATCGACGGTGAGCGTCACGCGCGAGATGTGCTCGTCGTCGGTCGGGCCGACGGTCAGCGTGTCGATGTTGAATCCGCGCCTGGCGAACAGGCCGGCGATGCGGGTCAGCACGCCCGGCTTGTTCTCCACGAGGATCGACAGGACGTGCTTGCGCCCGGTGCGCAGGCCGCCCGCCGCCTCGAGCTCCTCGAGGCTGAGTGGTGTCTTGGTCGCCGGCTCTCCCATCGCCTCAGCCCACCATCTCGCGGGCCGCCTGGCCGGCGGGGATCATCGGGTAGGTGTTCTCCTCGCGCGTGACCTTCACGTTGACCACGACCGGGCCGTCGGTGGCGATCGCCCGCTTCATATCGTCCACCAGGGTGCTCTTGTCGGAGAAGCGCATGCCGGTCGCGCCGTAGGCGTCGGCGAGCTTGACGAAGTCGGGGAAATCGCCCATGTCGACATGTGAGTATTTGCCGTCCCAGAACAACTCCTGCCACTGGCGGACCATGCCCAGGTAGCCGTTGTTCATGATGAACACCTTGATCGGGATCTTCTCCTGGGCGCAGGTCGCGAGCTCCTGGGCGTTCATCTGCACCGATCCGTCGCCGGCGATGCAGCAGACGACACGATCCGGGCAGCCGACGGCGGCGCCCATCGCCGCGGGCAGACCGAAGCCCATCGTGCCCAGACCGCCCGAGTTGATCCAGCGCCGCGGCGCCGGGAAGTCGTAGTACTGCGCGGTCCACATCTGGTGCTGGCCGACATCGCTTGTGACGATCGCCTCGCCGCCGGTCGCCTCATACAGCGCCTGGACCATGTACTGCGGCTTGATCTCGGTGTCCGTGGAGTCCTCGTAGGCGAGCGGGTACTTGGCTTTCCAGCCATCGATCCGGCTCCACCAGTCGCCCAAGCGGGCGGGGTCCGCGCCGAGCGCGCGGTACTCGACTGTCAGCTTCGCCAGCACGTTGGCGGCGTCGCCGACGATCGGGATGTGCGCCGGCACGTTCTTTGAGATCTCAGCCGGGTTGACGTCGATGTGGATGAACTTCGCGCGCGGAGCGAACTCCGAGAGCTTGCCGGTGATGCGATCGTCGAAACGCGCTCCCACGGCGCAGATCAGGTCGGCCTCGTCCATCGCGTAGTTCGCCGCCCGGGTGCCGTGCATGCCGAGCATGCCCAGCCACTGCTCGTGCGGCGCCGGGAACGCGCCGAGGCCCATCAGCGTGCACGTGATCGGGAAACGGTCGGAGGTCACGAATTGGACGAGCTGCTCGGAGGCACCCGCGTTGACGACTCCCCCACCGGCGTAGATCACGGGCCGGTGCGCCGCTGCCAGCGCCTTGGCCGCCTGACGTATCTGCTTCTGGTTGCCCTCCAGGGTCGGCTGATAGCCGGGCAGACGCAGGTCGCTCACCGGCGCATAGTCGATCTCCGCGCGCGAGAGGTCCTGTGGGATGTCGACGAGCACGGGGCCGGGCCGGCCGGTGCGAGCGATGTGAAACGCCTCGTGGATCGCGCGCGGTATCTCCGCCGGGTTCTGGATCATGAACGAGTGCTTGACGACGGGCATCGTGATGCCGATCGTGTCCGCCTCCTGAAATCCGTCGGTGCCGAGCAGCTCGGTGCGCACCTGGCCGGTGATGAACACGACCGGCACCGAGTCCATCATCGCGTCGCAGATCGGGGTGATCAGGTTGGTGGCGCCGGGGCCGCTGGTGGCGAACGCCACGCCGACCTTGCCGGTGGCCTTCGCGTAGCCCTCCGCGGCGTGCCCGCCGCCGGCCTCGTGGCGCACGAGGATGTGGCGGATGCCGCCGTTGACAAACGCGTCGTAGGTCGGCAGGTTCGCGCCCCCGGGCAGGCCGAAGACGACGTCCACACCCTCCGCCTTCAAACACTCCATTACGGCATCAACCGCACGCATAGCGCCGACCTCCTTCCTGCTCGTTAGGGATCACGGATCAGCCAGACGCGTAAAACGCCGCGCGTTTCTGGCCAAAGCCGAGTGTACCAGCGGTTTTTGGGCTCAGGAGGATCCGATCGCCACGCCGATGGCGAGCACGATCGCGCCTCCGACGGTCACGACCAGCAGCGAGGAGCGCAGCGACACGTCCAGGAAGCGGTTTCTGATCCAGGCGATCGTGAACAGCTCGACGGCGACGACAACCCCCGCCACCGCCAGCGCCTTGTGGACGTCTGAGATGATGAACGGCAGGGTGTGAAACAGCCCGCCCAGCGTCGTCATTCCGCCGGTGATCGCCCCGCGCACGACCGCGGAGCCGCGACCGGTCTCCTCGCCAGTGTCCGACAGCGCCTCCGACCAGCCCATGCTCACCCCCGCTCCCAGCGCGGTGGAGAGCCCGACCAGCAGGGCGGTGCGGGAGCTCGAGGCGAGCGCCGCGGCGAAGATCGGTGCCAGCGAGGAGACGGTGCCGTCGATCAGGCCGACGAGCGCCGGCTGCACGACGCGCAGCACGAATTCGGCCTCGTCGGTGAACCCCGCTCGTCGGATCAGACGCTCGAGCAGCGACCCGCGCTGAGAGTCTTCGCCCGCCTCAATCGCCATGGAAACAATGTAGCAAGTGAGTTGTAATAAGGATCACCTAACTTTCGCTATATTATTGTTATGGCTGGCGACGGTACGGACACGATGCTCATCGAGAAGCTGCGAGAGCGCGGCCAGCGCGTCACTTCTCAACGCCTGTTGATCCACCGCGTGCTGCGCGCGCGCGATCAGCATCTGACGGCCGAACAGGTTCTCCAGGAGGTCTCGGAGGGTCTCCCCGGCATCTCCCTGCCCACGGTCTACGCGACGCTCGAGCTGTTCGAGGAGCTGGGCCTGGTGCGTCGCGTGGCGACCGGAAGCGGCGCGCTGCTGTTCGACTCGCGCGTCTCTCCCCACGCTCACACCGTCTGCCGCGACTGCGGCGCGGTCAGCGACGTGGAGTTCCCCGACGTCCCCGGGCGGGCATTGAGCGTCGCGACGCCGGACGGCTTTCTAGCCGATCACGCCGAGCTGGTCATCTGGGGGCGCTGCGAAACCTGCGCCACGGCGGGCGGCTAGCGACCGACCAGCTGGGGCGTGGGCTCGCCGCGTTCGATTCGCCGGCGCTCGAGCGCAGCGACCTGCTGGAACTCCCTGACACAGGATCCCCGCCGCAGCGAGCTGGGCACGAGCGGCCGGCTCGCACGCGCGGCGGCGAGCGCGGCGGTGCACGCGGCCGCGTGTGCCTGGGTGAAGGACAGGCCGTAGAGCTCGCGCACACGCGGCGGCAGCGAGCCGAGCATCACCAGGTCGTGGACTCGCTTGGCAAGTCGACGACTGGCCGGCATCGGAATCTCGAAAGCCAGCGTGTAGCCCATGTAGCGGGCCTCCTCGGTGAGATACAGATCCTCGCCGGCGAGCTGGTCCTCATACCAGCGGCGAAACTCCCGGTGGGTGTCGGGCGCGTCTCCCAGCGGCATGCCGAACAGCTCGGCGAATCGCAGATAGTCGCGCCACAGCTCTTCACGCTCGGCGTCGTTCAGGGAACCCACAAGGTGCTCATAGAACCACTGCGCCGAATCGGCTATGACAGCGACTGTCCACAGCATCAGCTGCGGGTCGAACGCCGAGTAGGGGGTGCCCGCCGGATAGTGCGATCCCGCGTCCTGCGGCAGCGTGCCCTGCACCCGCTGGTGCATGTTGTGCACGGCCTCGAGCACCTTGTCCGCCTCGGCGCAGCTACCGAAGAACACCGCCTCGAACATCTCTCCGGTGTGCGTTATGCGCCGGAACGGCGTGAGCTTGTTGTGGGTGTGTTCACTGGTGCCCACGTAATTGAGCGGCTTGACGGCGCCGACGCACAGAGCTCGCTGCCCGTACATCAACCCCACCGCCTTCTGTTCATGGACGTGGCGCAGCATCGAGCGCCCCTTTGGAAAGTAACCCGCCTGCCTCTCAGTCATCGGTGATCGGCGAGTCGCGCTCAGCGCGTCGCATGCTCCTGCCAGGATTCCGGGGCTATCGCGATGTCGGGGTATTCGAGCTCCTGCCCGCAGCGGGTGCACAGCGCGTCATAGATCTTTGTGACTCGCCCGCAGTTCGGGCATTGGCGGCGCAGCTCGTCGCGCTCGAAGCGGTAGACGATCGCGGTGACCAGGCCGAGGACCGGCACCGCGCCGGAGATCAGAAACCACAGCATGAACGAGCTGCCCTTGATCTTGCCGACGATTCCGCCGGCGATCCCGAAGCAGATCGCGATTACGACATAGGCACCGCCGGCCATCGCTACAGCAGAACGCGCAGCGCCCAGATCACGGCGATGATCGCGACAACCGCGAGAACGGGAACAAACAGCGCCACCACGATCCCCACGACGAGCTTCACCACAATCCACGCCGCGACGAGCAACACCAGGCCCGCCAAAACGTGCTTGCCAAACCGCTCCACAGTCGAATTGCGCTTCGCTACTTGCTGGTCCATATAGACAAGGTTACTCCCTGTCGAGGTCATCGAGCCGAGCTCTGCACCGCACGGTGCATCCTCGCCCTCGGAGAAGCCCGCGATGACCGTAGGCGCGCGCAGAATCAATCTCGGTTCTGGCGCGACTCGTGAACGGCCCGAGACCGAGAGCGGCCAGCCACACTCCGCGCGAGCATATGCCAGAATCATCACTGGATCAGAAAAATAATGCCGATGGTACCTTTTATCAGTAATATATTTCTGATTATGTCTTCGAAACGCCCCCGTGCCTACTCACCTTACGCAGTCGAGGCTGCCCGGTTGCTTGGCGCTCAGATTCGCCTTGCGCGGCGGGAGCGGCGCTGGTCTCAGGACGAGCTCGCAACGCGGGTCGGCATCACCGGACGCACTGTCTACAAGATTGAGCACGGTGACTTGAGCGTCGGCCTCGGTGCGGCATTCGAGGCAGCAGCCCTGCTTGGTGTGTCGCTCTTTCATGCCGAGCGTTCCCGGCTAAGCTCCGAACTGGATCGGGTAGAGGCACGCAGTGCACTTCTGCCGCGCCCCACCCGCTCGCGTCCAGACGGTGAGGCGAAGGATGACTTCTGAGCCCCCCGAGGCATTCGTATGGATCTGGCTGATGGGCGCGGAGGAGCCTGCTGGCGCGGGCCGGCTCGAGTTGGTCGAACGTACCTGCTGACGGAGAGCGATGCGCGCGCACTGATCGACCATCAGATTGAGGTCATCCAGCGTGAGTGGCACGATGTCTGCGACATCGCGCAGATGACCGAGGTCAACCGTTCGCTCTTCTGGGGCCGGCAGTTCCTCAACCGATACGCGTTTGAGGGCTACTCGGCTGCGCCAGTCTGACCGCATGCGCATCGCTTGCACTAGCTCCGGGCGCGGAAGAACGAAGCACAAGCGACGGTGTCGAACCTCAACCGGCAGGCCTTAACCGACGAAGCGACCTTCCGGATCGGCCAATTCGTTGCGCCTCCCGCTGAACCCTCTGATCGGTTGGCGTTCACGTTCGAGCAAGAGGAGCACCCCACCCGCTTGGCTTCAAATCAGATCCCGAGCTGCTCATTCACCAGTCTGGTGACCTCGCCGCCGTCAGCCCTGCCCCTGGTCTCACGCATCACTCGCCCGATGATCGGCCCTATCGCCTTTGCGTTGCCTTCCTTTACGCGCTGCGCCGCGTCCGGGTTGGCGTCCAGGGCCGCCTTGACTATCTGCGCCAACTCCTCTCCGCCACCATCGATCGCCCCGAGTCCCTCGGAGGCGATTATCTCGCGCGGGTCTCCCCCATCGGCGATCAGCCGCTCGAGCACTCCCCGCGCGGCGCCGACGCTGATCTGCTTCGCGCTCAACAACCCGACGAGTGTCGCCAGCGACGCGGGGCCGACCTTTGAGTCGGCGGGATCTCTCCCTCCTGGAGTCTGCCCAGTAGCTCGCTCACGACCCAGTTCGCGAGTGTCTGAGGGATTGGCGGAGGGTCGGTTTGCGCGGTGATCGCGGCCTCGAAGTAGTCGCCGAGCTCGCTGCGGAAGGCCAGCAACTGGGCACTTTCGGCACTCAGTGACAGCTCGCGCTGAAGGCGCTCTGTGCGTTCGGCGGGCAGCTCCCCCACTTCCTCGCGGGCCGCGCTCAGCATCTCCTGGGTGATCGCGACCGGCAGCAGGTCTGGCTCGGGGAAGTAGCGGTAGTCGTGCGCCTGCTCCTTGGAGCGCAGCGAGGTGATGGCGCCCGAGGCCGGGTCGAAGTGCAGCGTCTCCTGGATGATCTGGCCACCGCCGGAGAGGATCTTCCGCTGCCGGGCGATCTCGGCATTGATGCCGCGTTCGATGAAGCGAAAGGAGTTCATGTTCTTCAGCTCGGTCTTTGTCCCCAGCTCGTCCGTGCCCGTCGGGCGCAGCGAGATGTTGGCGTCGCAGCGCAGCGAGCCCTCCTCCATGTTCACGTCGCTGACGCCCAGTGAGCGCAGCGTGGTGCGCAGCAGTCGCAGCCATTCTCCGGCCTGCTCGGCCGAGCGGATGTCCGGCTCGGTGACGATCTCCGCCAGCGGGGTGCCGCCACGGTTGAAGTCGACGACGCTAGCGTCGGAGCCGTGGATGCGGCCGCTCGAGCCGACGTGGGTCAGCTTCGCGGCGTCCTCCTCAAGGTGCACGCGGTGGATCCGCACGTCGCCGATGTGCCCGCCCCTGCACAGTGGCTCGTCGTACTGAGAGATCTGATACCCCTTTGGAAGGTCCGGGTAGAAGTAGTTCTTGCGGTGAAAGATCGAGCGCGGCGCGAGCTCCGAGCCGAGCGCGAGACCGATCATCAGCCCGAAGTGAATCGCGCGCGCATTCGCGACCGGCAGGCTTCCCGGGAGGCCGAGACACACAGGACAGGTGTGTGTGTTCGGTGGGTCGCCGAACGACAGCTCACAGCCGCAGAACATCTTTGTCGCCGTCGCCAGCTGAACATGGATCTCCAGGCCGATCACCGGCTCCAGTTCGGGCTGCTCAGACACGCGCGCGGCTCCCGTCGAAGGCGATCGCGCACTCCAGCGCGTGGGCGCAGTCGAGGATGCGATTCTCGCTGAACGCCGGACCGGCGATCTGAAAGCCGACCGGCAGCTCCTGCGAGAGGCCGCAGGGAATCGAGATCGCGGGTATCCCGGCGAGCGACATCGGCACGGTGCAGTAGTCGTTCAGATACATGGCCAGTGGGTCACCGGTCTTCTCCCCCAGCTTGAACGCGACCGTCGGCGCGGTCGGCGTGACCACGAAGTCCACCTGCCCAAAGACGCTCGCGAAGTCCTCGGCGATCTTCGTCCTGACTTTCTGCGCACGACCGTAGTAGGCGTCGTAGTAGCCCGAGGAGAGCGCGTAGGTGCCGAGCATGACGCGCCGCTTGACCTCCGCCCCGAAGCCCTCGTGACGGGTGTGCGTGTACATACCGAGCAGGTCCTCAGCGTCCGGCGCGCGCAATCCGTAGCGAACCCCGTCGAAGCGGGCGAGGTTGGAGCTCGCCTCGGCGGGCGCCAGCACGTAGTAGGCGGACAGGGCGTGCGGCGCGTGCGGTAGGTGGACCTCCTGCACCTGTGCCCCGAGCGCTTCTGCCTGGGTGAGCGTCGCGGTGAAGGCGTCGAGCACGCCCGCTTCGATGCCCTCCCCGGTGAGCTCGCTCGGGACGCCCAGGCGGATGCCGTGCAGGTCCTGCGCTCGCGGCGCCTTTATCTCCTCGGGGAAGGAGAGCGAGGTGGCGTCGCAGGGGTCGCGGCCGACCATCTGTCCAAGCAACAGCGCGGCGTCTGTGACGTCACGGGTGAGTGTCCCGGCCTGGTCCAGCGAGGAGGCGAACGCGATCATGCCGTAGCGGGACACGGCGCCGTAGGTGGGCTTCAGGCCGACGATCCCGCACAGCGCAGCCGGTTGGCGGATCGACCCACCGGTGTCCGTGCCGAGCGCCCACGGCGCCAGCGCGGCGGCCACCGCGGCGGCGCTGCCTCCGGAGGAGCCGCCCGGGACTCGATCTCGGTCCCACGGGTTCAGCACGGGTCCGAACGCGGAGTTCTCGTTGGAGGAGCCCATCGCGAACTCGTCCTGGTTGGTCTTGGCCAGCAGCGGCGCGCCGGCGCCCGTGAGCTTCTCCACGACCGTCGCGGTGTACGGCGGCAGGTAGCCCTCCAGGATCCGGGAACCCGATTGACTGGGCACGCCCTCGGTGCAGAACAGGTCCTTGACCGCCAGGGGAACGCCGCGCAGCGGACCCTCGATGACGGTCTGCGGGGCGCTGTCGCTGACCCACGTGAAGCAGTTCAGCTGGTCGGCCTGCGCGCGCTCGCGGTAGGCGTCGAACAGCTCGGACGCCGACAGCTCTCCGCGCTGTATCGCCGCGGCGGCCTGACTGGCCGACAGCTCGATCGCCTGGGCGCTGCTCATGCCTGCGGACTGGGAACCAGAAATCCGTCGTCGGCGACGGCGGGGGCCTGCGCCAGAGCGACCTCGCGCGGCAGGCGACGGACGCGGCTCGTCGGGGCGCAGCGCACCGGTGACATCGACGACATGGATGTCGGCCGGCACCTGTTCCAGGTCCAGCTGGGAGATCTTGGCGATGTGCTCGAGCACGGCGGAGAGCTCGCGCGCCATCAGCTCGACCTCCTCCTCACTCAATTGCAGACGCGCCAGGCGCGCCACGTGCAGAACCTGCTCGCGATCGATCACAGCGGGCGCATTCTAGGGCGCCACGCGCCCGGCGTGGATGACTCAAGGCGCGACTGCTCGCGCCGCCTATGGAGAGCTGTGGCGCTAGGCGGTGGACGGCGGCTCTGCAGGGGGTGCGGGCGGCGGGATCGGGGGCGCCGCGGTCTCGCCGGCGGGCGCCGGCGGTGGCGGCGCGCTCGAGCCCTGGTCAGTCAGGCTGCTGATCGCTCCCGTGGCCTGCTCGCGCACATCGGCTATGGAGGTGCCCTCGGCCTGCATGGCCAGATACGCGCCATAGGTCAGGGCGGCCGCGGCGATCAGGCCCAGCCAGATGCCGATCTTGATGCCGTAGGAGGCCGAGTAGTGAACACCGGCGATGGTTCCGTTGACGCCCCCGGAAGGGTGATGGATGATCCGGTAGAGGATCAGGATCGTGGAGAGCGCACCGAGGCCGGCCACGACGGCGCTCAGCGAGACCGGGCTCTGGAAGTTCAGAACACCGGCCGTCCTCGCGACCGCGACCAGCGCGACGATGATCGTGATCAGCCAGATCCAGCGGCTGTTCGTGAACGTATGCCAGCCGTTGTCTCCGGCGGAGACGTGGCCGAGGGGCGTATTTGAGCTTCCCCCATACCAATGGAAGACGAACAGGAAGATGAAGAAGGCGATCGCGCTGGCACCGATGATCTGGTCGGCGCGACGCAACCGGCTGACGTCAAAGCTCATTGCTCCCCCAAAGTTGTGAGTGGACCGATCTCCCGCGCATCCTGCACCCTTCGCGCGAGGATTGCAACTCTTCACACAATCTTTCTATGCCTGCCGCGAGTCTCCTTCCGGAAGATTCTGCGGCTTGGGTGCGACCGGTTTGTACAGCGAGGGGCGTTCGTCGCGTATCGACAGCCAGGAGCCGACCAGGATCCCCACGGCTCCGAGCGCCGCGAGCCACGTGCCGGCGCACAGGTTGGTTGTGCCCTGCGGGCGCTCCAACAGGCGTATGACCGCGCAGATCACGGCGATCAGGCCGAACAGGGTGCTCCAAACAGCGAGCGCCACGGGCAGGGCGGTGGAGCGCTCGCTGATCGTGGCGATCGCCAGCAGCACGCCGAGCGTCACGGCGATCAGCAGCAGCACGATCGTCGGCCCGAAGGTGTCCCAGGCGTCGAGGTCGCCAGACGGGCCTTCGTACCACCGCCGCGTCAGTGCCACGATCACGCAGATCGATCCCGCCAGGGCGATCAGCTCTCCGAGCCGCAGCCTCATCAGACTCACCGCGCGACCGCCTGCATTGGAGTGCCCTCATCGGCCCGGGTGCGGGCGCGAGCGGCGTCGAGCGTGTTGCGCAGCAGGCAGGCGATCGTCATCGGCCCGACGCCGCCGGGAACGGGCGTGATCGCTGAGGCAACCTGTGAGGCCGCCTGGAAGTCCACGTCGCCGACCAGGCCGCTTTTGTTGTGAGCCTCCTGCGGCGTGAGGCGGTTCATGCCGACGTCGATCACGATCGCCCCGGGCTTGACGAACTCGCGCTCGATCATCCGCGGTCGTCCGATGGCGGCGATCAGGATGTCCGCGCGGGCGCAGACACCGGCGAGATCGCGTGTGCGCGAATGACAGGTGGTGACCGTAGCGTTCGCCGCCAGCAGCAGCTGTGCCATCGGCTTGCCAAACAGGTTGGAGCGCCCGACGACCACCGCCTCGGCCCCCTCGATGCTCGCGTCGATGTCCCGCAGCAGCTCGAGCACACCGAGCGGCGTGCACGGCCGCAGACCGGGGAGCCCGAGCGCGAGGCGCCCGGCGTTGACCGGCGTCAAACCGTCGACGTCCTTGTCCGGGTCGATCATTCCCGTCAACGTCGCCCCGTCGAGGTGGTCGGGCACCGGCAGCTGCAGCAGGATGCCGCTCACGGCCGGGTCCTCGTTGAGCTCTGTGAGGGTCCGAGCGACGTCCTCGAATGTGGCGCTCGCCGGGAGGCGCACGTCGAACGGCTTCATCCCGACCTCGACGCACGCCCGCTGCTTGGAGCCCACGTAGACGAGCGAGCCGGGGTCCTCGCCCACGAGCACGGTCGCCAGACCCGGTGGGCGACCGTTGCGCGCGGTGAACGCGCTGACCTGCTCGGCGACTTGCGCACGCACCTCAGCGGCGATCCGCTTGCCGTCGATGATCAGGGCAGCCACACAGGGATCGTAGGCAATCGGCCGGCGTTCTTGCTCGTGGCCTCTCCCACGGTGGCTATCGGAGCGACCGCCGCTGCCCGCATCGGCGCAGAGGCGAAAAGCGGCGGGCTTGCACGGCCCGGTGGGGAATCTGAGTCCTGGGACGGCGGCAGGGATCCCCGGGCCCGTGCCGGCCAGATCGGCCGCGCGTTTGTGATCTGCGCGACTTACAGCGACGCTTGGTAGGTGCAGCCCGGGCGTTTTCCACCACGCTCGCGTTCGATTGCTCGTCACACCCGCTGGCGCTGGCGGCACTCTATGTGAGATGGATGATGCCGAGGCGTTCTCAGAGCTCTACCGGAGCGAGGCGGAGGCTGTGTTGATCTTTCTGACTCGACGTACCTTGGACGGCGAGACCGCCGTCGACCTCACGGCCGAGACGTTCGCCGTAGCGATGCGTTCCTGGACGAAGCTCAGAGGGTTGCAGCGCGAGCAGCAGCGGGCGTGGCTGTTCACAGTCGCCAGGCGCCAGTTCGGCCGGTACCTGCGTCGAGCCAAGGTGGAGCTGCGAGCGGTTCAGCGGCTCGGCATCCAGATACCCGCCGTTGACCACGACGATCTGCTGTTGATCGAGCGACGCGCGGGGTTGAGCGAGTTGCGGGCCGCGCTCGGCCGTGAGCTTGCCCGGCTGAGCCCCGAGCAGCGTGAGGCACTGGCTCTGCGAGTCGTCGAGGAGCGCCCCTACGAGGAGATCGCCGAGCGGTTGGGGGTGTCCGAGCAGACAGTCCGTGCCCGTGTCTCACGCGGCCTGCGCGGACTGGCCCTGGCCCTTGAGCCCTACCAGGCGGCGCTGGAAGGACCACGATGAGCGAGCGACCACGCGTTTTGGACGATCTAGGCGTCGAGCTCGACCGCGTGGGCCGCAGGAACCTCGCGGCCTCCGGTGAGCTGCGACTGGCTCCCCGTCGGCTTAGCGCGGCGACGGTGCTCATCGCCGGACTGCTGCTGCTTGGAGCCGCGGCCGCGGCGGCCGCTCTCCTGATCAACCAAGGAGCACCCCTTCCCGCTCCACACGCCCAGGATCTCAGGTCGAGCGGAATTCCGATTCCCGGCAGCGCACGCCTGGCGGGCCTCGACGCACCCGACCCCGATCCCGAAGCGCCGCCCTGGGACATCCGGCTCTCCCGCACGCGTGCCGGCGAGACGTGCACCGCGGTCGGACAGGTGGTCGACGGGAAGTTTGGGATCGTCGGGCTCGACCACACCTTCCGTGCGCTGCCACTCGGCGGAGTTGATGCGTGCGGTGTCGCCTCGCCCGATGGGCCGATGCTCGCCGGTGCTCGCGTATTCGTCGGCAGCAGCCCGCAGGAAGCACGCACGATCGTCAACGGAGTCGCGGGTGAAGGCGCGCGCTCGGTGACCGCCTTCGGACCCGAAGGGTCGCGGGTACTGCGACTGGGCCCCAGCGGAAGCTTCATCACCGTCTACCGCGGCTATGTCGAAGAAGTGCGCCCCGAGTCGTGGTCGTGGGAAGCGACGGGCGCAGTCACACGATCTCCTTCGCGCAGTCATCGGCCTTCGAAGTCGCAGATCCGGGAGGCGGATCCCCGTGGGAAATCAGCGGCGGAGAAGACGGGCAACCGGGGGCCCTCCCGGATGAGAACTGCGCGCAGGCTACCCAGGAGGTTGGCCGCACCGACCCAGCCGCAGCGAAGCGCCACTGACTCCGCTGGTGTGCGGACGCCTGGGGCAGCAGCCGCTGTTCGCGCTGATGCGCCGGTTCGTCCCGGTAGCGGCGACCATACTGGATACCCCTGGGGCAACAACCCCACCCGCACACTCGTCTACGGTGCCGTCGCGCCCCGCGTGCGGTCGCTGACGCTGACCGTCGCCGGCACCGCGACGTCGAGATCGACCCTCACGGCGGCGTCTTCCTGGCCGTGCTCGACGGACACGTCGATCCACACGCGCTCACCCTCACCGCGCGCCTACACGACGGGCAGACGCTCACATCGTGCCACACGCGCTCGGCGACCACCTCGCTCGCACGCACACGACCGTCCGCCCTCCCCCAGAACCACCGGTCCCCGCCTACCGCAACCCGCTTGCGCCCAAGCAGACCGAACCACCGCCACCGGACATCCCGATCCTTAACACGGTGCGCCAGACGCTGCGGGCCAGCGACCCGGCGGGAGGACCACATTGGGTGCTGCGAAGCTGGCAGGGACGAATAAACCCACGCGCGAAGTTCGGCCCCGGCTACCAATCCAAGCGCTTCCTCTGCACGCAGTCCGGAGTTATCGAGCATCATCGCCTGTTCCAGCCGCGTCCGGGCTCAACACCACTGCCGCTGAGCATCGGAGAGAATTACGGCCTGGGAATCGGCGGCTGCGACGCGCCCAGCGACCTCGTCCGCTACGGGCCGCTGGCGCAGTCGGCCAGTTACGTGGATGACCCCTACGCCTACGCGCCGCAGCCGCTGCGAACCGTGGTCAGCGGCCTGTTGCCAGTCGGCGCGAGAAATCCGCTCCTGATTGGCGCCGGCGCTCCGCGCGCGCTGGCGGTGGACTCCAATCACGCGTTCCTGGCGGTACTACCGGGACGCTATTGGGACGCGCCGCTGCGGATCTCCGTCACGCTCGGGCGGCGCACCATCGTCCGAAGCGCCGTTGAAGGATCCGGCGGCGCGGCGCCGACCGTGCCGCAGGCGCGCGCCCCGGACCCGACGGCGGCGCACCCTGGGGTTTCGCCGCCACCGCGAACTCGAGCGCCTACGGACGGATCGTGGATGGACGGTTCGCGACGATGGAAGGATCCACCGGCGCCCTTCACAACGGACCCAACGGTTGGAGCGAAGGCGGAACCTCAGAAAGACGTCCCCGCAAAGGTCAGCCGGTCAGGCTCGAAGTCAACGGTGGCCCGGAAGGCGGACAGCGATGGGAATCGCAAGCAACCCTGTCGCGCCCCGCGATCGAGCGCCGGACGCTTCCCGGCAGGACCATCATCACCGGCATCGCCGACGCGGAAGTCGTCTCTGTCACCCTGCAGACACCCCGTGACGTCCGCACGCTGCGCCCGAGCGGGCCCGAGCACGTGCTCATCGCGGTCTACGACGGGCAGTTCTTCCGCGGTGAAATCACGGCCACCGTGCAGCTACGCGGCGGGCACACCGTCACCCAGCGCGTGCCAAACGGCCCCGGTGGGATCTTCGCCCTCGCCAAGCCACCATCGCTACAACAGCAACTGCGCAGAGACAGGACGACGCTCGCGGGAATGCAAAGTCAGGTCGCGCGGGCCGAGCACGCTAGCGGCGCCCAGCGCAAGAAGATCCTCGGCGACGCACCGTTCTCGCAGATCCTCAAGGGCCTGGCCGGTATACGCCGGATCGTCAAAGCCGAGGAAGCACGGCTCGCCTACGAGCGCGCCAATCCCGGGATCTTGCCGGCCGAATAGCAGGGCAGCAGTGCTGCGCCCGCAGGCCACCGCTTGGGAAGCGGGCCTGAATTCAGCGGTGGGAGACCGGCGCGTGCTCTGCCATCAGCTTGCGCTCTTTGCCGTCACGAGAGAAGCGCACGACGATGATCCCGTCCGGCTCGAGCGCCGTGACCACCCCGTCGCCGAAGGCGGCGTGCACGATGTCCTGGCCGAGGTGAAAGTCGCTGATCAGCCTCTCGGCGGCCTGCAGCGAGGCCCACAGTCCCGCGCCGTTGCTGTTTTGCCCGCCCGCGCTGGATACGCCCACCATCCCGCGTGAGGACGTCTGGGTCCGTTCGGGGCTGTCGGTCAGCTCGCGCGGGATCTCATCCAGGAAGCGGCTGCGCAGCCCGAAGGTTCGCGCGCCGAACACGGCTCGTTGACGAGCGTAGCTCAAATACAGCTGACGCATCGCGCGTGTCACGCCGACATAGAACAGGCGGCGCTCCTCCTCCAGGCCGCCCTCGTCCATTGCCCGCGAGTGCGGGAATACACCGTCCTCGCAGCCGACCACGAACACGATCGGATACTCCAGGCCCTTGGCGTTGTGCAGCGTCATCAACGTCACGAGCCCTTCCTCGTCGCTGCGCGAATCGGCGTCGGCGACGAGCGCTATCTGCGCAAGGAACACGTCGAGTGTGTTCTCGCCGTCCTCGGCTCTGGCGTCGAACTCGCGGGCGACCTGGATCAGCTGCTCGAGGTTTTCGATCCTGCCCTGCGCCTCGAAGGTGCGTTCGGCTTCCAGCGCCTCGATGTAGCCGGTCTGGGCCAGTAGCGTCTGCAGCAACTCGTTGACCGGCACACCGCTGTCGCGGACGTCGCGCAGATCGCCCATCGTGTTCATGAAGCGGCGCATTGCCTTGACCGCGGCGGCTCCCAGCCCGGGGATCTGATCTGGAGAGTCGGCCGCCTCCCAGATCGAGACATCGATGCTGTGCGCGTGGCTGGCGACACGGGAAAGCGATGTCTGGCCGAGGCCGCGGCGGGGAGAGTTGGCGATCCGGTTGAAGCTGACGATGTCCTGCGGATTTGAAAGGAAGGAGAGGTAGGCGATCGCGTCCTTGATCTCGGCGCGCTCGTAGAACTTTGCGCCGCCGATCACCTGGTAGGGGATGTCGGCGCGCACGAGCGCGTCCTCGAGCACCCGCGACATCGCGTTGGTGCGGTAGAAGACCGCGATCTCCCGGGTGCTGACGTCCTCGTCTTCGACCAGGCGCTGGATCTCGCCAACGACGTAGCGCGCCTCGGCGTGCTCGTCCTCCAGTTCGCGGATCCGGATCTGCTCGCCGTCGCCGTGCTCTGACCACAGCCGCTTTGACATCCCGCCGCGGTTGTTCGTGATCACCGCGTTCGCGGCGCGCAGAATCGTCTGTGTGGAGCGGTAGTTCTGCTCGAGCTTGACAACCCGCGCCTCGGGAAAGTCGTCCTGGAACTCCAGGATATTTTTGATGTCCGCGCAGCGAAAGCTGTAGATCGAGTTGTGGGTGACGAGCCCATTGGCGATGAAGTTGTGAACGCCCTCGATGTCCAGGTCGTACACCGGCTCATCGATTTCAACACGCTCGACCGTCTCGATCACGTCGAACTCTCCATCGGCGTCTACCATCACCATCCCCGGTCGCAGGGACGACGCTCGCATGAACGGCAAGGAGTTGGCGACTCCGTCTGGATTTCGCCCCAGACGGGCGTTCATCTGGAGTTGAAAGTCAAGCTCACCCCGCACACGCTCTACCGTTGACAGCAGCGCGCGCATGTCCTTGGAAGCAGTCTCATAGCGCCATCCCGTGGATTCCCGTCGCGCGGGCCTAACACTTAGGCCGAGCCGCTCAAGTGCCTGCCGTCCATGATCGTCGTAGCCGAACATGGCGATGCGGTGCATCGAGGAGGCACCATGACGATCGCCGCACAAAGTCAGCACCATGCGCCGCCGTATACGCTCCGAGCCTAGTCTGCCCGACGTGTGGGCGCTGGGCGTGAAGTGAGGCGACTCAAAGCCGAGGCCCTCATCTTCGAGCAGCCTCCGTCCCCCCTCCTCAGTGTTCAGAGCAGTAAAGACCCGATCGATGAGTTGCTGGTTTCCCACCAACGAGTCGCCACAGTTCGCACCCGACGGACGGGCGTTGAAGGGAAGCGTGGGAAGCCCATACCTAGCCGCCAGAACCGCCTCCGCGACGCGTGCCTCGGCGTCGCTTCGATGAACAGAGACGACCCATCCGACATCCGCGCCCTCGGTGCGCATCCGCAGCCGTACCCACACAACCGGCTTGACCTGGCCGGCCGTGTACGTCCGAGACGTGCCCACACGAAAGCCCACGCCACGCTTCCACATCACGTACGTCATGTGCAGCTGAGGAGTCCTACCAAGCACGAACCCAGCGAAATGAGTGTGATCGGCGGTGCTCACCAGCCGCTTGCCGGCGGCGGTCGTGACGGCGATGCCCTTGGTGCTCCGCCCTTCGTGGCGACCGAGCACCCTTGCCGGACGAAAGTCGCCACTGCCGTAGGCGGCCAGGACGACTTCGCCTACCTGCACGTCCTCGATCGGTCGCTGGGCACCGTCGGCCATAGTGACGAGCGTTCCCGCCACCAGGCACTGAGCATCATCGCCGACGACCGCCAGGTTGCGATGGCCGGTGCTGTGAGCAGCCTCACCGATCGCCGGTTGATCGCGGCCCCCGCCGACTAGCAGCTGCAGCATCCGGTACTGGGCGTGGTTTGTGTCCTGATACTCGTCCACCAGCACGTGGCTGAAGCTGGAGGCGTAGCGCTCGCGAACCTCGGGGAACATCTCCAGCAGATTCACGACCCCGAGCAGCAGATCGTCGAAGTCCATGGCGTTTGAGCGCATCAGTTCGCGCTGGTAGAGGTCGTACACCTCGGCCGTCGCCTGCTCGTAGTAGGAGCCGACCATCTGGCGGTAGTCCTCGACCCGGCGCAGCCGGTTCTTGGCGTCTGAGATCTGGTTGTGGATCGCCGCGGGGGTGAAGCGCTTGGGGTCGATCGAAAGCTCGGTCAGGCAGCGCTTGACCAGGCGCCGGGAGTCTGATTGGTCGTAGATCGTGAACTGCCTGGTGTAGCCCAGACGCTCAGCGCTCGAGCGCAGGATCCGCGCGCAGGCGGCGTGGAAGGTGAGCAGCCACATCCCGCTCGTGCGGTGGCCGAGCAGCCCCTCCACCCGTCCGCGCATCTCCTGGGCGGCCTTGTTGGTGAACGTGATCGCGAGGATCTCAGACGGCTGCGCCTGGTCGGTGAAGATCAGGTACGCGATGCGGTGGGTCAGCACGCGTGTCTTGCCGCTGCCCGCTCCGGCGAGGATCAACAGCGGCCCGTCGCCGTGGGTGACCGCTTCGCGCTGGGGCTCATTGAGTCCCTCCAGTAGCTCCAGGAGGTGTTCTGTGTGGGGGTTTGCTTGCATCGGTTCTTTGAGGATAGAAGCGCGGGCGGCGAACAAATTCTCCAAGCCCTACCGTTGGGGGTGGTGAAGATGATTGGCGACCGTGTCAGGGCCAGTTCAGCGGCGATCGCCGCGGACGCTCGCCGGGTGAAGATCGACCTGGACGCGATCACCGACATCAGCCCGGGCGCGCCGCCCGAACTCGACCCTCAGTGCCATTACCTTGAGGGTGACCCCGCCGACGTCGCCGACTACCTGCTCGCCCTGGACGCGATCAACTTCGGCTCGGGCTGGTTTCCGCTGCTGCGCAAGCGCACCGCGGGTGGGCGCGAGCTCTCCGGATACTTCACGGTGGCGGGGGCACTGGCCGACCACGTGCGTGCCAATGGCCCACCGAGCCCGTCGTGGCTGAGCGCCGTGCTCACCGCGGAGATTGCCACGATCCTGGGGCAGCGCCCCGATCTGGAGCTGATGAGCCTGTACGCACAGGCGCTGCGAGCGCTCGGGCGATTCTTGGCTGGCCGACGCACGCTCGAACTGGTGGCCGAAGCGGAGGGCTCGGCGCAGCGCTTGGCGCAGTCCCTGGCGGACGGGATGTCGATGTTCGCCACGACGGCTTCTACAAGCGAGCGCAGATCGTCCCCAACGACCTTGCCCTGGCGGGCGTCGCGCAATTCCACGATCTGGACCATCTGACGATCTTCGCCGACAACCTCGTGCCGCATGTGCTTCGCTGCGACGGGGTGCTCGTCTATGACGATGCGCTGTTCGGCACACGTCGAGGCCGGCGAGTGCCTTCCGCTGGGAGGCGCTGAGCGCGAGATCAGGGCCTGCTCGGTGCACGCCTGCGAGCTGATCTCCAAGCGCACCGGGGTGTCAGAGCGCGAGATCGACAACTGGCTGTGGACGCGCGGCCAGGCACCCAGTACAAGCGGCGCCCACGCCACCGCTGCCGTACCGTCTTTTACTAATACTTGGGCGCTTCACACCGCCAGGATGGTGAAATCAGGTCCCAGGAGCGCCCTCATGTCCTCGGGGTCAGAGGTTGCGATTGCGTCGCCGCGGCGACGCACACCGGCTGCGATACATGAATCGATCGTCTCCGCCCCGGAAGTGCGACGGCACAGAGCTCCGGCCGTGCGCGCCAACCGCTCATAAACTGCCTCTATGGAGCATGTCTTCAGCAGGCGAGCCACACGCGCGTCCCTTGCATCTCCACGCCAGACCTCCGCGAGCGCGATAGCCGGGATCGTCGGCACCAGGCCACGTCCATATCCGACAGAAAGGATCTCGCGAATACGCTCATCGCCGCGCTCGTAGGCGATCAGAGCACCCGCGTCCAGCGTCAGGCCGGCCACTCCGCAGCCACCCGAGCCCTGACATCAGCCGACACTAGCCCGAACTGAGCATCGTCCTCGGCTAGGAGCTCTCGGCCCCGAGTAACCTGAAGCTCGTGTAGCACCGCGGCATTGACGAACGCCGACAAGCTTCCGCCAGATTCGGCTAGCCGCTGCTCGGCCTCGCGGAGGACGAACTCATCAAATGAGATCGATCTCTTCGGCTAGCCATAGACGTTATGCTACCACGGTAGGAAAGTGTAGCGTCTGCGCCATTGTGAGCCTGTTTCCCGGGAGCGGATTCATCCCCCGGCGGGATTCGGCCCTCCGGACGCAGCGGCCTGACCTCGGCCGTCTGGTGGGTCTGCTCTCCGGAGACTCGCTCAGCGAGCGTTCCAGCGCGCCGATGCGAGAGACCAAGCCCTGGATCGCCTCCGCGATCGGATCCGGCAGATGGATCCAGTCGGCGTCGGGACCCTCGGGGCGCCGGCCATCGACGTGCACGGGTGGCCGGGTCGCCCACCACCGTCGTGTTGGCGGCACGTCGGTGATCACCACGCTGTTCGCGCCGATCTTCGCGCCGATGGCGATCGCGATCGGTCCAGCAGCTTGGCGCCGGAGCCGATCGGGACGTTATCCTGCACCGTCGGGTGGCGCTTGCCGGTGGCGAAGCCGGTCCCTCCAAGCGTCACGCCCTGGTAGAGGCTACGTCGTCGCCGATCGGGCGGGTCTCCCGATCACGATGCCGGAGCCGTGTCGATGAACAGTCCCTGCCGATGGGCGGCCGGATGGATCTCGATCCCGGCGACCGCGCGGGTCAGCGTGGACATCGCGCGA
>CAVQZJ010000038.1:0-46021 GCA_963718425.1 uncultured Solirubrobacterales bacterium | reverse complement strand
CCGAAAAGCGAGCCGCGGAGAAGAAGTCTGCCGCCGAGAAAAAACCTGCTGGCGAGAAACCGGCCGCGGAGAAGAAACCCGCCGCTGAGAAAAAGGCACCGGCCGAGAAGAAGCCGGCGGCGAACAAGGACGACGCCGAGGAGCAGGCGCCGGCCGCGGAGGACGCAGGAGCCAAGAAACCGGCCGCCAGGAAAAAAGCGCCCGCTGAGAAAGCCGCCGAGAAGGAGGCCGAGCCGGCCGAGAAGCCCCGCCAGGGCGTCGTCAACCGCCCGCTCGCCGGCCCGTCGTACGCGCACATGCCCGCGGTGTGCGCACCTCCGCCGCAAGGCGCGCATGGTGTGCGGGCATCTGCGTGGCAAGTCTGTCGAGGAGGCACGCGCTATCCTCGCGTTCACCCCTCGTGAGGTGGCCCGTGACTGGGGAAAGCTGCTCAAGTCCGCCGTGGCCAACGCCGAGAACAACCACGAGTTGCTCGAGGACGACCTGATCGTGCGGGAGGCATATGCCGACGAAGGACCGACGATCAAGCGCTTCCGCCCGCGCGCGCAGGGACGGGCGACTCCGATCCTCAAGCGCACCAGCCACCTGACGATCACGCTGACCCCGGGCTCGTAAGCGCCACACGAGAACTTTCAAACACGAGGCTAGAGAAGAATGGGACAAAAGGTTCACCCAGAGGCGATGCGAGTCGGGTATATCCACGACTGGAAGTCGAACTGGTTCAGCGAGAAGAACTTCGCGGAGTACTTGGCCGAGGACATCAAGATCCGTGAGCACATCGAGGGCAAGCTGGCCCATGCTGGCCTGTCTGACATCACGATCCGCAAGGACGCCGCCGAACTCGAGGTCAACATCCGCACCGCGCGTCCCGGCATCGTGATCGGCAAGTCCGGGGCCGAAGTCGACGCGCTGCGTCGCGATCTGCACAAGATGACCAAAAAGCAGATCAAGGTGAACATCCTGGAGATCAAGCGCCCCGAGCTCGACGCCAAGCTCGTCGCACAGTCGATCGCCGAGCAGCTACAGAACCGGGTCGCCTTCCGCCGCGCGATGAAGCGCGCGCTCACCAGCGCGATGCGCTCCGGCGCCAAGGGCGTCAAGGTCCAGGTGTCAGGCAGATTGGGTGGGGCTGAGATGGCCCGCACCGAAAGCTACTCTGACGGCCGCGTGCCGCTGCACACGATGCGCGCCGACATCGACTACGGCTTCTACGAGGCTCGCACCACATTCGGGCGCATCGGAGTGAAGTGCTGGATGAACAAGGGCGAGATCATGCCCGAGGGATACACCGGCGCTGACCTCACCGACATGACGGCGCCCGCACCGCCCAGCTCTGACCGCGATTCGCGTGGCGGGCGCGACGGCCGTGAGGGCCGTGAGGGGCGTGGACGCGGACGCGGCGGGCAGGGTGGACGCGGCGGTGGGCCCGGCGGTCCCGGTGGGCCTGGCGGGCGCGGCGGCGGCGGACGTGGACGTGGACCGGGCGGTCCCGGTGGCGGGCGTGGCCCCGGCGGCGGCGGACGTGGACCTGCGGGAGGCGGGCGCTGATGCTGTCCCCAAGCGTGTCAAGCACCGCAAGCAGCACCGTGGCCGGCGGCGCGGCAACTCCCGTGGCCAGGTCAAGGTGCAGTTCGGCGAGTATGGCCTGAAGGCACTGGAGTGTGGCTGGCTGACCAACCGCCAGATCGAGGCTGCCCGTATCGCGATGACGCGCAAGATCAAGCGTGGCGGGAAGGTCTGGATCAACGTCTATCCCGACAAGCCCGTCACCAAGAAGCCGGCCGAGACGCGCATGGGCTCCGGCAAGGGAAACCCCGAAGGGTGGGTGGCTGTTGTCAAGCCCGGTCGCGTGATGTTCGAGCTCGCCGGGGTTCCGGAGCCGCTGGCGCGTGACGCGATCCGTCTCGCGGCGCACAAGCTGCCAGTCAAGTCCAAGTTCGTTTTGCGCGAGGACTAGCGATGAAGGCTAAGGAGCTAAGAGACATGGAGGACGCCGAGCTTGCGAAACAGATCGGCGATCTGCGCAAAGAGGTCTTTGGCCGGCGCTTCTCCAACGCCACGGGCGAATTGGAGGACACCTCCGGGATAGCTCGCGCCAGGCGTGACCTGGCACGAGCATTGACCGTCGTGCGTGAGCGCGAACTCCAGACCGGCCCACGGCAGAGCAACTGAGGACATCGACGAAGGCGAACTGAGCAATGGCTGACGAACCAGACAACGAGACTCCAGAGACACCCGAGGACGCCCCGGAGGCGGAGGCCCCCGAGGCTGCCGTCGAGGAAACCCCCGAGGTCGCTGAGGCGACCGAGGCCCCCGAGCCTGAGGTACAGCTGCCGCCCAAGGAGCGCCGCCGCCAGGCGCGCTCCAAGCACGCGGGGGAGGCCAAGCCGGCACGTTCGCCCGAGGAGCGCCACGCCGAGCGCCTGGCAGAGCGTGCTCGCAAGGCCGCTCAACGACGCACTCGACGCTCCACGGAACGCAAAAAGACGGCCGAGCGCCGTGCCGCAGCGCCCGCGGCCGAGCCGCTTGCGCCGGTGCACGCGCCTGTCGAGGGCGCTCGCCGAGTGCGCCAGGGCATCGTCGTCTCAGACAAGGCCGCCAAGACGATCACCGTGCGCATCGACGTCGCTCGCCGTCACCGACGCTACGAGAAGATCGTGCGCAGCTCGAGCACCGTGCACGCTCACGACGAGAACAACGAGGCGCACGAGGGTGACACGGTGAGGGTGATCGAGAGCCGGCCGCTGTCGCGCACCAAGCGCTGGAAGCTGGTCAACGTGCTGGAGCGGGCTCGATGATCCAGAACGAGACCCGGCTGCGCGTGGCCGACAACACCGGCGCGCGAGAGATCCTGTGCATCCGCGTAAAGGGTGGCTCGCGCCGGCGCTACGCGTTTGTGGGGGACATCATCACCGCCACCGTCAAGCAGGCCAACCCGCAGGGGTCGGTCAAAAAGGGCGATGTGGTGACTGCGGTGATCGTGCGCACGAAGAAGTCCTTCGGTCGCGACGACGGCACCTACATCGCCTTCGACGAGAACGCCGCGGTGATCATCGACGAGCAGAACAACCCCCGCGGCACGCGCGTATTCGGACCGGTGGCGCGCGAGCTGCGCGAGCGCAACTTCATGAAGATCGTCTCCCTCGCTCCGGAGGTGCTGTGATGGCCCGTCTCGCAGCCGCCCCCAAGCGTCGAGCGCTGAAGATCCGCTCCGGCGACCGCGTGCAGGTGATCGCCGGCAAGGACAGGGGTAAGACCGGTCGCGTGCTGCGCACCGAGCCCGCCAAGGAACGGGTGTACGTCGAGCACTTGAACATGATCAAGCGCCACACCCGTCCCCAGCAGGTCGCCGGCGCTCAGTCAGAACAGCAGCTGGGCGGGGTGATCGAGCGTAAGGGACCGATCCACATCTCGAATGTGATGCTCGTCAACCCCGCCAGCGCAAAGCCGACACGCGTCGGCATCGAGCGCGAAGACGGCAAGCGCTTCCGCGTCGCCAAACGAACCGGCAAGAGACTGGACTGACAGACATGGCCACCACCGCACGGCTGAAGAGCCGCTACCTAGAGGAGATACGCCCGGCGCTCGTATCGCGCTTCGGCTACACCTCGGTGATGCAGGCACCGAAGATCGAGAAGATCACTCTGAACACAGGTGTCGGCGACGCACGTAACGACTCCAGTGCCGTCGGAGCTGCCAGCAACCAGCTGGCGGCGATCGCTGGACAGCGCCCCAATATGCGCCGCGCGCGTAAGTCGATCGCCGCGTTCAAGCTGCGCGAGGGCATGCCCGTCGGGGTGTCGGTGACGCTGCGCGGCGAGCGAGGCTATGAGTTCCTGGACCGTCTCACCTCGATCGCGATCCCGCGTATCCGTGACTTCCGCGGGCTGAACCCGCGCTCGTTCGACGGGCGCGGCAACTACTCGATGGGCGTCAAGGAGCAAACCATCTTTCCCGAGATCGACTATGGGAGCAGCGGACAGGTCAGGGGAATGGACATCACGATCACGACAACCGCCAAGACCGATGTGGAGGCGTTTGCGCTGCTGCAGGCCCTGGGAATGCCGTTCGCCCGCCAGGGCAGGCCCAAGGACTTCTTCGAGCTATCCGGCGAGTCAGAGCCCGAGGAACACGTGGCAGAGGTCGCGGAGCCGGAGGTCGAGGAGCCCGAAGCAGTCGCGGAGCCGCAAGCCGACGAGCCGCAGGAGGCCGGCGAGCCCGAGCCCGGCGAGCCTGAGGCCGCCGCAGAGACGGAGACCAAGCCGGAAGCCGAGTCGGCCGCTGAGCCGGAGGCTGCCGCTGAGCCAGAGGAGCTCGTCGAGGCCGAGGAGGCTCTGGCTGAGGAGGCGGTAGCGGAAGCGGAGATAGTCGGGGAGGCGAAGGCCGCCGCGCAGGTGGAGGACGAGGCAGCCGCGGAGAGCACAGACGGGTTGCAGGAGGACGCCCCCGGTGACGGGGACGCAGAGAACACCGAGAAAGAGAGCACCGACTGATGGCCAAGACATCGCTGCGCGTCAAGCAGACGCGGACGCCAAAGTTCAAAACGCGTGCCTATACTCGTTGCACTCGTTGCGGTCGTCCGCGCGCGGTGTATCGCAAGTTCGGGGTGTGCCGCATCTGTTTGCGTGAGCTCGCCCACAACGGCCACATCCCCGGGATGACGAAGTCCTCCTGGTAGACCTCAGAAATATCCTGCTGCCATGTCAATGACCGATCCCATCGCCGACTTTCTCACGCGTATCCGCAACGCGATTCACGCCGCGCACGAGACCGTGGAGATTCCCGCCTCGAAACTCAAGGGAGAACTCGCGCGGATCCTTGTCGAGCAGGGCTACATCGAGTCGTGGGCCGTCGCCCCCGCGCCCGACGGCGCCGCCGGTCAGGTGATCGAAATCAAGCTCAAGTACACCGACACTCGCCGCTCCGCGATAACCGGGCTGCGGCGCGTATCGCGCCCAGGACGGCGCACCTACGTGGACGCCAAGAGCATCCCGAAGGTGCTCGGTGGGATGGGGACCTCGATCGTCTCGACCTCCACCGGTGTGATGACCGGTCACGAAGCCAGGATCGCCGGTGTCGGCGGCGAGGTTTTGGCGCAGGTCTGGTGAGCTATGTCGCGCATCGGTAGACAGCCAATCCCAGTGCCCGCCAGTGTGACCGTGGCGATCGAGCCCGAGGAGGTTCGCGTCAACGGGCCCAAGGGCGAGCTGTCCGAGCGCATTCCCCTGGATATCGAAGTCACCCAGGACGGGGAGCAGCTACTCGTCACGCGGCCAACCGATCGCGGCGAACACCGCGCGCTGCATGGCCTGACCCGCACACTGGTCGCGAACATGGTGCAGGGTGTCACCGCCGGATACAAGAAGCGTCTTGAGATTCAGGGCGTCGGCTACCGCGCGCAGCTGAAGGGCAAGAACCTCGAGCTGGCCGTCGGCTACTCGCACCCGGTGCCGATCCCCGCGCCCGACGGGATCGAATTCGAAGTTCCACAGCCAACCCGCATCGTCGTCAAGGGCATCTCCAAGCAGCTCGTCGGCGAGACCGCCGCGATCATCCGTAAGCAGCGCCCGCCAGAGCCCTACAAGGGCAAGGGCATCCGCTACGAGGGCGAGTACGTCGCCCGCAAGGTAGGAAAGCGCGCATGACCGTACTCACCAAGGAGAACCGCCGGCTCAAACGTCGCCGCCGCGTGCGCGCGAAGATCTCGGGCACGGCCACGCGTCCGCGCATCTCCGTGTTCCGCTCCAACAAGGGCATATCCGCTCAGCTGATTGACGATGTCTCCGGTCACACGCTGGCGGCTGTAAACTGGTACGAGCCGGAGCTGAGCGCCCACGAGGGACCAGAGCGCACAAAGCGCGCCGGAGAGCTGCTCGCACAGCGAGCCAAAGACGCCAGCATCTCAGAGGCCGTCTTCGATCGTGGCGGCTACCAATATCACGGCCACGTGCGTGCGTTCGCCGAAGCGATCCGCGAAGCCGGCCTGACCATCTAAGAAACCAAACTAGAAGCCCCCCAAATGCAATCAAACCGCTCCGTAAACTCCACCGGCCTCGACCTCCAAGAGCGTGTCGTGGAGATCAACCGCGTCGCCAAGGTCGTCAAGGGCGGCCGGCGCTTCTCGTTCACCGCCCTGGTGGTCGTCGGCGATGAACGCGAAGTCGTCGGTGTCGGCTACGGCAAGGCCAACGAGGTTCCGCTCGCGATCCAGAAGGGTGTCGAGCGCGCCAAGAAGGACCTCTTCCGCGTGCCCAAGCACGGCAGCACGATCACTCACCAGACGACCGGCGTGTTTGGCGCCGGGCGGGTGTTCCTCAAGCCCGCCTCCCCTGGTACCGGCGTGATAGCCGGCGGAGGGGTGCGCGCCGTGCTCGAGCTCGCCGGCATCCACGACATCCTCTCCAAGAGCCTCGGCACGCAGAACCCGATCAACCTCGTCAAGGCGACAGTCGCCGGGCTGAGGGGCCTGCGCACTCCAGAGGAGGTCGCGGAGCTGCGCGGATTGTCGATAGCCAAGGTGCTGGGCCTCTCAGAGAAGCAGGAGGTCCCAAGCGAGGTCATCGACGGTAACGGCGCCGCGGTCACCGTCGACGGTGGCGCTGCCGCGACAGAGGACGCACCGACCGGCGACGGCGAGGCGCAGGCACCTGCCGCCGCGGAGTCAACCGAGGAGGCGCCTGCCTGATGGCATCGCTGACCGTCACACAACGAAAGTCGAGCAACGGCTCAAACCGCAAACAACTCGACACGCTGCGCTCGCTTGGTCTGCGCCGCATCGGGCACACGGTGCAGCTTCAGGACAACGAGCAGGCGCGCGGAATGGTTCACGCCGTTCGCCACCTGGTCGAGGTCTCCGAGGAGTCCAAGTGACCCCCGCGAAAACCAAAGACGAGACCGAGGAGCGAATCGGTCTGCACTCACTGAAACCCGCTCCCGGAAGCCGTCGTCCTCGCAAGCGCGTCGGTCGCGGCGAAGGCTCCGGTACCGGGAAGACCTCCGGCCGCGGACAGAAGGGCGCCGGTTCGCGCTCGGGCTCGAAGAGCCGCGCCGCGTTCGAGGGAGGGCAAATGCCGATCCACATGCGGATGCGAAAGCTGCGCGGCCCGCACATGAAGAAGTCGATGCCGTTTGAGATGTTCCGCACGCACACCCAGCCGGTGAACATCGGGGCTCTCGAGGAGCGCTTCGAGGCGGGCGTAGAGGTCACGATCGAGGCGATGAACTCCAAGGGTCTTGCGACCCGCAAGGGTGTGCCCGTCAAGGTGCTCGCCAAGGGCGAGCTGTCAAAGACGCTGACCGTCCACGCTCACGCATTCAGCGCGAGCGCGCGCGAGCGGATCGAGGCGGCTGGCGGCACCTGTCACATCGTCGAGAGCTAAGATCCAGCGGACGAGATAGGCCCGGCTAGGACCGCTCTCGAGTCGCCAAGCCAATGCTCTCGACCATTCTCAACGCCTTCCGCGTCGCGGACATCCGCAAGAAGATCTTCTTCACGGCGGTGATGCTGCTGATCTACCGCGTGGGCTCCCACGTACCGGTGCCGGGCGTCAACCTGTCGGCCGTCAACAGCCTGCAGAGCCAGTTGGGCGGCAGCGGCATCCTCGGGCTGCTGAACACATTCTCCGGCGGGAGTCTCTCCAGGATCGCGATCTTCGCGCTGGGCATCATGCCCTACATCACCGCCTCGATCATCCTGCAGCTACTGCAGGTGGCGGTTCCCTCCCTGGAGAAGCTCTCCAAGGAAGGCGAGGTCGGTCAGGTGCGCATCACGCAGTACACCCGCTACCTGACCGTCGGTCTGGCGTTCGCCCAATCAGTCGGCTATGTGTTCCTCTTCCACAGCCTGCAGGCACAGTCAGGCGAAAACGTCGTCAAGCACTTCGACCCACCCCACATCTTCCTGATCGTCGTCTGCATGACCGCGGGCTGCGTACTGCTGATGTGGATCGGCGAGCTGATCACACAGCGCGGCATCGGCAACGGCATATCGCTCTTGATCTTCGCCTCGATCGTCTCGCGCCTGCCGGCCGGCATCCAAACGTGGTGGACCTCCAACGACCAGGTCTTCAAGGTGATGATGCCGTTCCTCGTGCTGGTCGTGATAGCGGCGATCGTGTTCGTCCAGGAAGGCCAGCGGCGCATCCCGGTCCAATACGCCAAGCGGGTGATCGGCAGACGCATGGCCGAGGGCGGCCAGACCTACCTGCCGCTGCGCGTGAACATGGCCGGTGTCATACCGGTGATCTTCGCGGCGAGCATCATGGCCTTCCCGCCGACCGTCGGGTCGCTCATAAAAACCCACTTCGGTAAAGACATCTCCGACTTCTTCACGCCCAACGGCTGGCACTACGTCGTCGGCGAGTCGATCTTCATCGTGGTCTTCACCTACTTCTACACCGCCGTCACGTTCAACCCCGTCAACCAGGCCGACAACCTCAAGAAGTACGGCGGCTTCATCCCCGGGGTGAGGCCCGGCAGACCGACGGCAGAATTTCTCGACCGGATCCTCGCGCGCCTGACGTTCCCCGGCGCGCTGTTCCTGGCGGCGGTCGCGGCGCTGCCGGCGATCCTGTTCGCGCGCACCCACCAGAACATCCCGCTCGGCGGAACCTCGATCTTGATCGTGATCGGGGTAGCCCTGGAAACGATGAAGCAGCTCGAGGCGCAGCTGATGATGCGTAGTTATGAGGGCTTTCTGAAGTAGCGTTGCGTGCGGCGGGGCGTCCCGAGCGGGTAGGCTGCCTGCGACGTGTCTGAACTAAATCTCATTCTGCTAGGCCCCCCGGGTGCCGGCAAGGGCACGCAGGCCGACCGTCTGCAGGCCGACTTCGGCCTACCGCACATCTCCACCGGCGACATGCTGCGCGCCCAGGTGACCGACGAAACGCCGCTCGGCCAGGAAGCCAAGCGCTACATGGACGCAGGCGAGCTGGTCCCAGACGAGGTGATCATCGGCATGATCCGCCAGCGTATCGTCGAGCAGGACGCGCGCGAGGGATTCCTGCTGGACGGCTTTCCACGCAACGAAGCCCAGGCGGACGCGCTTACGGACGCACTGAGGCCACTCAATCGAAAGCCGACCGCCGTGCTGCTGATCGAGGTGCCCGACGAGGAGGTCGTGCGCCGACTCGCCGGCAGGCGGGTGTGCGTCAAGAACCCCAGCCACATTTATCACGTCGAATTCGACCCGCCCAAGCACGAAGGGATCTGCGACCAGGACGGCTCGCGGCTGATCCAGCGCGACGATGACCAAGAGGAGACGATCCGTCGGCGCCTGGAGGTCTACCACGCCCAAACCAAGCCGCTGATCGACTACTACGACCGCACGGGCCTGCTGCGCCGCTTCGACGGCAGCCGCGGCCCCGACGAGGTTCACCGGCGGATTCGCGCAACGATCGCGACGCTGCGCTTGGAGGAGGGGCTATAGAGCGACGGCTCTGCCGCCGACTCAAGCTAAGCTCACTTCACAGATGATCATCAAGAAGTCCCCGCAGGAGATCGAGAAGATGGCCGCCGCCGGGGCGATCCTGGTGAAAACGCTCGAGTTGCTGGAGAGCAAGATCCGCGCGGGCATCAGCACCGCGGAGCTCGACCAGGCGGCCGAGAGATTCATCCGCTCACACGGCGCCACGCCCACGTTCAAGGGCTACCGCGGCTTTCCCGGCTCCATCTGCGCCTCGCCGAACTCGATGATCGTGCACGGGATTCCCGGCACCTACCGCCTGGCTCGTGGTGACGTCATATCGACCGACGTCGGTGTCACGCTCGACGGCTGGGTCGCGGACGCCGCCCGCACATTCCCGGTTGGGGAGGTCAGCGCGGAGGCCGAGAACCTCATGAGCGTGACCCGCGAGTCGCTGCACGCCGGGGTAGCGCAATGCCTCGTAGGCAAGCGAGTGGGGGATGTCTCGAGCGCGATCCAGCAGGTGGCCGAGGCCGGGGGGCTGTCGGTGGTCCGCTCGCTGGTCGGCCACGGCGTCGGACGGGAAATGCACGAGGAACCACAGGTCCCAAACTACGGCAAGTCCGGCAAGGGCCCACTGCTGGAGGAGGGGATGGTCCTGGCGGTCGAGCCGATGACGACGGCCGGTGCCCCCGCGGTGCGGGTCGCCAGCGACGGCTGGGCGATCTTCTCCCAGGACGACTCGCTGGCCGCCCACTTCGAGTTCACGGTCGCTGTCACCGCGCAAGGCCCACGGATTCTCACGCCCTGGCATCTGGGAGAACGGGTTCCCGCCACGGGCAAGGAGAACGACGCCGAGAGGATTGCCGGCTCCCGCACCTAGCACTTAGCTCTCGTTGCCCGCCAGACTCCGCCCATCGAGGCGAAGTTGCTACCATCATTGATCCTGCTTGGTGGCAAGCGATTTGTGCTGCCAGCATCCACGACCCGGTAGCGGCGGCCGTCACGGCAGCCAGAGCCGAGTCGCCGGTACTAGCCGAAAGGGATCATGAAGGTAAGACCGTCGGTCAAGCCGATGTGCGAGAAGTGCAAGATCATCCGCCGTCACGGGGCGGTGCTGGTGATCTGTCAGAACAAGCGCCACAAGCAGCGGCAGGGGTGATCGCTAGATGGCTCGTATCGCGGGGGTCAACCTGCCCCTGAACAAGCGCTCGGAGATCGGCCTGACCTACATCTACGGGATCGGGCGCTCCACCTCCAACAAGCTGCTCGAGCAAGCCGGGGTCAGCCCCGACACATTTGTGCGGGATCTCACCGAGGACGAGGTCTCCAAGCTGCGCGACTCGATCGACCAGGGCCTGACGGTCGAGGGTGATCTGCGCCGTGAGCGCTCCAACGACATCAAGCGCCTGCAGGAGATCGGCTGCTACCGCGGTCTGCGTCACCGGCGCGGCCTGCCCGTGCGCGGGCAGAAGACCAAGACCAACGCTCGCACCCGCAAGGGACCCAAGCGCATGCAGGTCGCGGGCAAGAAGAAGGCTGGTAAGAAGTAATGCCAGCACCCAAGCGCGCCCGCGGCCGGCGCAAGCCGAAAAAGAACATCCCGATCGGACAGGCGCACATCAAGACTTCGTTCAACAACACGATCGTCTCCCTCACCGACGTCCAGGGCAACGTGATCGCCTGGGAGTCCGCCGGCGGAGCCGGCTTCAAGGGCTCGCGCAAGTCCACGCCGTTTGCCGCGCAGGTGACAGCCGACGCCGCGGCTCGTAAGGGGATGGAGCAGGGACTGCAGAAGGTAGAGGTTTACGTAAAGGGCCCCGGCTCTGGGCGCGAGACCGCGATCCGCTCGCTGCAGGCCGCCGGCCTGGAGGTGACGGGCGTCAAGGACGTCACGCCGCAGGCTCACAACGGGTGCCGCCCGCGCAAGCGGCGGCGAGTATAGGAGTCCACCGAGAATGGCACGAGACACAGGCCCACAGTGCAAGCAATGCCGACGCGAGGGGCAGAAGCTGTTCCTCAAGGGCGAGCGCTGCCTGACCGACAAGTGTGGCGTCGAGCGACGCTACTACCCGCCCGGCGAGCACGGCCGCGGACGCCAGAAACAGAGCGAGTACCGCCTGCAGCTGCGCGAGAAGCAGAAGGCGCGCCGCTACTACGGGGTGCTTGAGAAGCAATTCCGCGGCTACTACAAGAAGGCCTCACGCCAGCCGGGGATCACCGGTGAGAACCTCTTGGCGCTGCTGGAGTGTCGCCTTGACAACGTGCTCGTGCGCCTGGGCTTTGCCGCCTCGCGCCGCCAGGCACGCCAGCTCATACGTCACGGTCACTGGACGGTCAACGGCCGGCGGGTGAACATCCCCAGCTACCAGGTGCGTCCGGGCGAGGTGATCGCGATCAAGGCGGAGACTCCGGCCACACAGGTGGTCAGGGACGCGACGGAGCTGACAGGACAGATCCCAGCGTGGCTGCAGGCCGACCACGAGTCGTTGACGGCCAAGGTGCTACGCAAGCCGGAGCGACGCGAGGTCGCCGCGCCGGTGCAGGAGCAGCTCATCATCGAGCTGTACTCGAAGTAAAGCTTTCCAGAAGCTCCGGGGACCGTCCGCGGGACGACCCGAAGCCGGCGCTCGACGAGGGCGCCGATCAGACACCAACACGACGTTAGGATCCCGATGCTCGACTTCCAAATCCCCCGGATCACAAGCGAGTCCGTGGAGCAGAACCGTGGCACGTTCACGATCGAGCCGCTGGACCGCGGCTTCGGCTACACGTTCGGCAACTCGCTGCGGCGCGTATTGCTCTCCTCGCTCGCCGGCGCCGCCGTGACGAGCGTGCGCATCGAGGGCGTCGCCCACGAGTTCTCCACCATCCAGGGTGTGACAGAGGATGTGACCGACATAGTGCTCAACCTCAAGGGCGTCGTGTGCCGCATGCATTCGGACGCGAGCGAGGTCGAGGCGCCGCTGGTCGTGACCGGACCTGGCGAGATCACCGCCAAGGACATCGACCTGCCGGCCGGCGTTGAGATCCTCAACCCGGACGTGCACGTCGCGACGCTCGAGAAGAAGACCAAGCTCGAGCTGTACATGACGATCGGTCGCGGTCGCGGGTATCGCCCGGCGGAGGAGAACAAGTCCGCCGACCAGCCGATCGGCGTGATTCCGATCGACTCGATCTTCTCGCCGGTGCGCCGTGTGGCATACGCGGTGGAGCAGGCGCGTGTCGGACAGAAGACCGACTTCGACAAGCTGACACTGGACATCGAGACCGATGGCTCGATCGAGCCGCAGGCCGCGTTGCGCGAGGCGGCCGAGCTGCTGATCTCACAACTTGCGATCTTCACCGACGCCGACCGCATCCAGGAGCTGCGCGCCGGACCCGCCGGACAGCTCGACGGTCACGGTCTTGGGGTGGGCGCGGGCTCCGCTCCGGCCGCGCTGCAGGGCGAGGAGTGGGGCATCCTGATCGAGGAGCTCGAGCTGGGTGTGCGCTCGTACAACTGCCTGAAGCGCGCGGGCATCCAGACCGTCGGCGATCTGATCTCCAAGTCCGAGTCCGAGCTGAACGCGATCCCGAACTTCGGCAAGAAGTCGATCGACGAGGTCATCGAAACGCTGCACGCTCGCGGCTTGAATCTCCGCCAGGACTAGATCGCCCTAAACATTTCGATCCGATGCGCCACCAGAAGACACGCAACAAGCTCAGCCGCGACTCCGCCCACCGCAAGGCGCTGCTGATGAATCTCTCCAAGGAGATTCTCGAGCATGAGCGGATCAAGACGAGCGAGGCGAAGGCGAAGGCGGTCAAGCCGGAGATCGAGAAGCTGATCACCCTGGCCAAGCGCGGCGACCTGCACGCCCGTCGACAGGCGCTCTCGGCGCTCGGGCAGGACAAGTTCGCCGTACACAGGCTGTTCGAGGAGGTCGCACCCCGCTACGCGGAGCGGCCGGGCGGCTACACGCGCATCCTCAAGCTCGGGCCGCGTCGAAGCGACGCGACCGAGATGGTGTTCCTGGAGCTGGTCTAGGCCGTTGGTCCACCGGCTTTCGCCGTGTCGCTTGCCGGTGGGTGATTGCTAGCCTTCTAAAGATGCGCCAATGGCTTATCGCGCGTCCGCGGGCGCGAGCCGCCGTCTTCGTGTTCGTCGGTTTGGCTGTCTCGCTGGTGCTTGTGGTCGCGGCGCTCAACGCCTACGTCATCATCTCCAGCCAGGGCGAGGGGACCGCAGACATCGGCAAGCTGCCCCGGGCCCAGGTCGCGCTTGTGCTCGGCGCCTACGTCGAACCGGATGGGCGGATGAGTCAGATGCTCGCCGACCGCGTTCAGCGCGCGATCGAACTCTGGCGCGCGGGGAAGGTGCAGAAGATCCTCGTCTCCGGCGATCACCACACGTGGTCCTACGACGAGCCGGACACGATGCGCAAGGCACTCTTGAAAGCCGGCGTGCCGGCGCAAGACATCTTCACCGACTACGCGGGCTTTGACACCTGGGCGAGCATGGTGCGTGCACGCAAGGTCTTCGATGTGCACTCAGCGATCATCGTCACCCAGGGGTTTCACATGCCCCGTGCGCTGTATCTGGCACAACAGGCTGGCCTCCAGGCACACGGGCTCACGAGCGACCTGCACTCATACGGGACACAAGGGGAGCTCAGCGATCTGCGCGAGGTGCTGGCCCGCGTGAAGGCTGTCGGACAGGCGAGCATCGACCAGGGTGTTGTGCTCGGACCGCAGATTCCGATCACGGGCAATGGGCGCCTCAGCTGGGGCCCAGAACATCCGCCTAGGCGAATGCTCGCCGCGAGCGGCAATCGCGCTTAGCGGCGCTGATGCCGCACTGAGGTAGACGCATGGTGACCAAGCTCACCCTCGAGTATCACGGTGGCGGCTTCGCCGGCTGGGCACGCCAGCCCGGCCTGCGCACCGTCCAGGAGGAGATCGAACGCACACTGCGCAGGATCCTTGGGGAGACCGGTCACGATGAGCAGCCACTGAGCCTGACGGTCGCGGGACGCACCGACCGCGGTGTGCACGCATGGGGCCAGGTCGCCAGCTACCGCCACGAGGCGGTCAACCCGGTGCGGCTCAATACGCTGCTGCCAGAGGACATCGCGGTCCTCTCATCGCAGCCGGCCACAGAGTTCTTCGATGCCCGCCGCGATGCCCTCGCCCGAACCTACTGCTATCGGATCCTCAACCGGCGGACCCGCAGCGCCTTTCACCAACGCACGGCGCTGTGGTGGCCCACCCCGCTGGATTTTCAGGTGCTCTGCGCCTGTGCTCAGGCGTTGCGCGGCAGCCACGACTTCACCGCCTTCACACCCACGGAGACAGAGCACGTCCGCTTCCAGCGTGAAGTGCTCAGCGCGCAATGGCTGATGGACGGGGAGGTGCTCGAGTTCTGGATCGAGGCGGACACGTTCATGAGGCACATGAACCGGGTGCTGGTCGGCACGATGCTCGAGGTCGCGTCGGGGCGGCGCACCATCGAGGAGTTCGAGCGCCTGCTGCTCGGCACCCACCGCAGCCAGGCTGGCTCCACGGCCCCGGCTCACGGCCTTGCGCTCGCGTCGGTGACCTACAGCGACTCGAGCGCGGGGCCCAGCCTGACGGATCAGGGTTCGGCGTAGCCTTCGCAGAATTCGGCTTCTTCTTTGGCCTTCGTCACGAGGCTTTCGGTGTAGAGGGTGGTCCCGTCCATGCGCTGGACGACCAGTTCGCTTGGAATTGCCGTGAAGGCCCCATAGAAGAGGGGGCCTTTTGAATGCAGGCTGGGTGCCAGTTCGACCTTCGTCAGGGGAACGAGGCCTGTCTGCGTTTGCGCCAGCACAGAGTCTCCTGGGACCGAGAGGATCCCGTAGATGATCGCGTAGGGATGCGGGGCGCATTCGTTGGCGAGCGAGAGTTCGAAGGTCTTGGGTTTTTCCCCACCGAGGAGACTGCCTTCTGTCTGATTTGCCACACCCGAGCCGCCCGCGCCGAGGCTGAGGCTGAAATCGGTCTGGTGGTTCCCGTAGTGGACCAGCACTCCCTGGATCGTGAACGGTTCGTTCTCGGGAGTCCTACCGTGGGCTAGATCGACGAAGGTCGGGCCGTGCGAAGGTCCTTCAGGGTGGCAGCGGAAACCGACCTTCAGTGTCTTTACGGCCCGCCCGCTGGCATCCAGCTCGGTCAGTGACACGGGATGGACCTTATATCCGCGTATCGCCTGCACGTAGACCCCTCCGGGCCCGCCCTCACCGCGCGGAACCTGAACGACGCGTGAGGTGATCGTCCGCCCGTTACTCAGCCGCAACCCTACGGTGCGAACGGACGCGGATACCACGACTTGTATCGACTGGACGTCGTTGCCGCAGCTGCCGGATGGCTTGCGTTCGGAATTTCCCAACAGGCACACGGAGCCTCCCGAACTCGTGTTGAAAACACCGGAGCCCTTGCTCGGGTCCTTGATTTCGACCGACACGGAGTGCTTGCAATTCCCGCCAAAGAACCTCCCGCTGGACGCTTCGCGGCGCACGACGAAAGTGCCGCCGTCGGCAGTCGTGCCGTGTCCCAGCACCGGCGCGTGAATATGTTCTTCAAACGGGCTTTCAGGCACGCCGAGGGTGTGTCGCAACTTCCCCAACACGTCTGTCCCGCCGGAGAGGGCTCTAACCAATCTCTTCTGTAGGGCAGTGGTCCGGCGTATCAGCCGGCGATCGGCGGCGTTCTCGTAGGGCTTCAACAGCGTGGCGACCGACCCGGTCGGCTCTGCGCTCTGCGATCTGGCCTGCTGCGCCGCCTGGAATTCGCGGCTGTTATGTGAGAGCGCGTGATAGCCGCTCTGCGCCCACGCTCTCATATCGGCGCACACGCTCGTGACAGAGGGTGCCATTCGTTCCTTGCGTGCCCTGGCGAGATACCGGATGAGTTCGACGATCTTCGGGTTGCTCCAACTCAGGTGAGCGACCTGCGACTCGTATGCTTCGATCGCGGCTCTATCAGGCCCATAGAAGGCTTCAACCGTGGTCAGGTCGAGCTCGTTGTCGATCGTCTGCCGCTCCAGTTCGCTGCGACGAAGCGCACCTCTCGCTCGCGCGGTCACGTGGGTTTCGCTTCGGGGACCAGGTTCTTCCAGCGGCTCCCCCGCCAACACGCCATGGCATTCATGCCCAAACTGCTTCGCGGCAGCCTTCTCGGCCGAAACGGACGCCGACACATTGTCGTCGATCGTACGGTCCACCAGGAAGGTGGCCTTCAGGTATGCGCTTGTCGCAGCCGCGTTCTGAGGCGGGACGCTCCCGCTTGAGGGCTCGGATGCGCTCACCGACGAGAGGCACCAGGTAAGGCTGACCAGCAGCACGAGGACCGAGCCGGCACCGGCGAGCACCCGAGAGCGAGCCCCCTTCACAAAACCAGCATATCCTCGCCGCCGGAAGACCGCAGAGGCCCCTATGCTGGACGACGGAATGCTCAACGTTCTGCTCACAAACGACGACGGAATCGACGCCGACGGACTGCAGAGTCTGCGACGTGTACTGGCGGCCCTGGCCGATGTAAATCTGGCGGTGATCGCTCCCGACGGCAACCGCTCGGCGATGGCCCGCTCGATCACCACCCGGCGGCCGCTGTGGGTGACGGAGGTGCCATTCTCCGACGGAACCGTGGGCTATGCGACCGACGGCACGCCCGTGGACTGTGTGCGGCTGGCGAGCCTCGGACTGATTGACGGCTTCAGGCCCGATCTCGTCGTATCGGGGATCAATCACGGGGCGAACCTGGGCGATGACATCACCTACTCGGGCACCGTGGCTGCGGCGCTCGAGGGAGTGGTACTTGGATTGCCGGCGATCGCCGTATCCCAACAATCCGGGGCACGGGCACTGGACTTCCGTTTCGACGGGGGTTTCCAGTTCGACGTGGCCGCCGGCTTCGTCGCGCGCATGATCGAGCGGCTCGAGACGCTTCCGCTGCCACCCAACACGCTGCTGAACATCAACGTGCCGGCAAGCCCCCCGACGGGGGTGGAGCTCACCAGGCTGGGCAAGCGCATCTATGAGGACGAGTTGAAGCTCGAGCGCCAGGAGGAGCATCGCAGCCGCTACTGGGTGTACGGGTCGGACCCCGGCTATCACGACGATCCCGGCACCGACCTGTCGGCGGTCGCCGCCGGACGAATCGCACTGACACCGATCCACTTCGACCTGACCGACCGCTCAGCGCTCGAGGCGCTCAGGAGCTTTGACCTGGCCGATCTGCTGGCGGATGTGATGCGGGAGAGCGAGTGAGCCGGGCCCCGCAAGCCTCAGCGCCCGAGACGGTGGCCGAGCGAGCCAAGTGGCTGCGCGAGCAGCTACAGCACCACGGCTACTGCTACTACGTGCTGGATGACCCGGAGATCGGCGACGATGCTTACGACGCGCTGCTCGACGAGCTGCGCGCGCTGGAGGAGAGCCATCCGTCGTTGCGTACACCCGACTCGCCCACCCAGCGTGTAGGCGCACCACCGGTCAGCCGTCTGGAGAAGGTGGAGCACCTGGAGCAGATGCTGTCACTGGCAAACGCACGCAACGAGGAGGAGCTGCGCGCGTGGATCGAGCGGATGCGAAACCACCTGGCGCGCGAGGGCATCTCAAACCCCGACTTCAAGTTCGTCGTCGAGCCGAAGATCGACGGTCTGGCGATCAGCCTCGTCTACCGTGCCGGGGTGCTGCAGCGCGGCGCCACCCGTGGAGACGGCCACATAGGGGAGGACGTCACCCACAACCTGCGCACGATCGGCCAGATCCCGCTGCGCATACCGAACGCCCCCCCGCTGGTAGAGGTACGCGGTGAGGTGTACATGTCGCTGGCGGACTTCGCGGCGTTGAACGAACGCCGCGCCCAAGCGGGTCTGTTCGACGTTCATGAACCCCCGCAACTCGGCGGCGGGCACCATACGTCAGCTCGATCCGGCGCTGGCCGCCGAGCGGCCGCTGTCGTTCTGGGCCTATCAGGTAGGCGTGACCGAGGGGCTGTCCCTGCAGACTCACTGGCAGGGGTTGGAGTGGCTGGTCCAGCACGGCTTTCCGGTCAACCGTGACCTGAAGCTCATGCACAGCGAGGAGCAGGTGATCGCCCAATGCCTTGACTGGCAGCGCAGACGCGGAGAGCTCGATTTCGAGATCGACGGCGTGGTGGTGAAGGTCGACGACCTCGCCCTGCAGCACCGCTTGGGCTCGGTCGGGCGTGAGCCGCGCTGGGCGATCGCGTGGAAGTTCCCGCCCACCACCGCGCTCACGCGCCTGAACGCGATCATGTGGAACGTAGGCAAGTTCGGCGATCTGCGTCCCTTTGCGATGCTCGAGCCGGTGGCGGTCGGCGGCGTGGTGATCAAGCTCGCCACGCTTGCACAACGAGGAGGACATCCTGCGCAAGGACATCCGCGCGGGCGAGGACGTGATAGTGCTGCGGGCCGGCGACGTCATCCCCCAGGTGATCTCACCCGCTCCCCATGTCGTGGAGCAAAAGGATCGCTCGCCCGCGACACACCCCCCCGCGGTCTGCCCGTTCTGCGCAACACCGACCGTCAAGCCGCCCGAAGGAGTCTTCACGAAGTGCCCCAACCGCGATTGCCCGGAGCGCGCCTGGCAGCTGCTCAAGCACTTCGTCTCGCGCGGCGCCATGGACATCGATGGGCTCGGCGAGAAGCAGGTGGCGCTGCTGCAACGGGAAGGACTGGTGCGCACGGCCGCCGACTTCTACCGTCTGCGCGAGGAGCAACTGGTCGAGCTGGAAGGCTACGGGCAGATCTCCGCACACAACCTGATCACGGCGATCGACGGCTCCAAGCAACGACCGTTCGGTCGCGTGCTGTTCGCGCTGGGCATCGAGGAGGTGGGGGAGATCACCGGACGAAACCTCGCCCAGAGCTTTCGTGACATCGACGCCCTGCTACAGGCTCCGATCGAGCAGATCGCCGAGATCCCGGGCGTCGGAGAGAAGATGGCCAGCTCGATCCGCGAACAACTCGACGACGAGCGTATGCGGCTGTTGATCAGCGAACTGCGAGGTGTGGGGTTGCGCTTCCACGAGGAGGGTCCGCCCCCCTCTGAAGGGCCGCTGGCGGGCATAGCGCTGGTGCTGACCGGCACCCTGCCAAACCTCTCGCGGGAGACGGCCACAGAGATGATTCAGGCCGCCGGCGGGCGCGTCACCAGCACCGTGTCAAAAAACACCGATCTGCTGGTTGCCGGCGAGTCTCCCGGAACCAAGCTCGAGAAGGCGCAGCGACTCGGCGTGAGGGTCGTGGACGAAGAGAAGCTGAGAGAACTGCTGGCCGGCGCCTCTCAGTAATCCGCCAGCGAGATGACCATGTTGTCCTGGATCGTGTGGGCAGCCGTGGTCGAGATGCTGTCGTTGAAGAACGCAAAGACGAGCTCTGAGCCATCGGTGTCTTCGCAATAGCCGGCGAGGTTGGATGCCCCAGTGAGGGTGCCCGTCTTGCCCTCACAGTGCCCGGCCGCACCGGTATGGCGCATGCGTTCTGCGAGTGTTCCCGTCTCTCCCGCGACCGCCAGGTCACCTCGCAGCACTTCGCCGAGAGGCGTGGGATACAGCTCTGACAGAAGGTCGGTGACTTCATAGGGCGAGGTGTGATCGGCCGGTGAGAGCCCCGAGCCATCCACCACGCGCGGATGAAGGTCGAAGTCCGCGGCTATCGTCTTGGTCACTATCGACGCGCCAGCGGCCGTGGTGCCGGCTCCGCCGTAGCGGGCGCCCAGGTCCTTCAGCAGCGTCTCGGCGAAGAAGTTGTCAGACGGCGGCAGCGTCAGACTCAGAAGCTGCGTGACGGTCGGCGACTGCACACGCGCAAGGGTCGCGGCACCAGCCGGAGCGCTGCCGGCAGCGCTCCCAGAGGGCGCCGCCACGTGCCTGGCTCTCAGGGCCGCCCACAGCTCGTGAGCGGCGTAGCCCGCGGGAGCATGCGCTTCAGTCAGGTGCCCGCTTTCCCCTCGGTTGAACGCCAGCGCGCTGAGTGTGCCTTCCAGAAACGGATCGGGGCCGAAATTGCTCGAGGGCTCCCCGCGCAGCGAGTCGAAGTAGGACTCGTCTCCGAGGATCTTTCCGGTCACTCGGCGAACACCGTCTTTGACCAGCTGTTCGGCAAGCGTGGTCACTGAGGCGCCCACACCCCCGTAGTGGCTGGCGATAAACGAGCTCGACCCGAAGCTCGGGTCCCCGCCGCCGCGCAGATAGAGGTTGCCTTCCCAGACGCCGCCCACCAGATGCCCGACACCCAGAACCTTTGTTTCAAGCCGGGCGTCGGGGCCCATCAACTCAAGGGCGGTGGTGGCGGTGTACAGCTTCTCCACGGACGCCGGCGGGCGACGCACGGTCGGCTGAGATGAGAACAGCACCTGCTTGTCGGACAGGTCATACACATAGGCCCCAGAAGAGGAGCCAGCAATGCTCATCTCGTGCCGCAGATGGGACTGCAGGCCGCTCAGAGAGCTCTGGTGGGCGCACCTGCGGGGAGTACAGGTGGGGTACGCGCCGGCGTGTGCCGAGCGCGCCAATGTCCCGATCAGGCCGAGAACCAAAGCCACTGTGGAGGCGTGTCTGAGCGACCGTGAGGCACGCGGACGGCGATACCGGGGGAGCCAGGCGTAAAATAAAGATCTAATGGGCAAGGTTGTCGAGTTGGAGGCAGCGACCAGGAGGGGTTCGGGCACTGAAACACGGGCCTCCGCTCGGCGGAGCGCTGCCAAGGGTAGATCAGCTTCCACTCGCCGGCGCCCACGTCCGCACAAGACGGCGCTCGTGCTCGGTGGCGGCGGCTTCACAGGCGGGGTCTATGAGATCGGTGCGCTGCGCGCCCTGGATCTGCTGGCGGTCAACAGCACGGTCAACCAGTTCGACGTGTACGTCGGCACCTCGGCCGGGTCGTTCATCGCCGCTCTGTGCGCCAACGGCGTGACCCCCGAGGAGATGATGCGCGTCGTCACGCGTCAGGGCCCGACGCCGTTCAAGGACATCAACCTCGGCGATCTGCTGCGCCCGAACCTGTCGGAGATCGCGCGCAAGGGGGCTCTGCTGCCGCTGCGCATCGCGTCGATGGCGCGCCAGCTGGTCTCCCAGGTTGGCCAGGTCTCGGCGATGGACCTGGTCGTCGGACTGGCCGAGGGCCTCCCGTCCGGCGCCTACACGGGGGAGGGCATCGAGCGCTATTTGCGTAACGTGCTCAGCGACCCCGACCGCACCAACGACTTTCGCAAGCTGGAGCACGAGCTGTACCTGACCGCCACGGACCTGGACACCTGTGAGCGGATCGTGTTCGGCGCCGAGGGCTTCGACCACGTGCCGATATCCGCCGCGGTACGCGCCTCGGGGGCCCTGCCGATGGTCTACGCCCCCGTGGAGATCGACGGACGCGAGCTGATCGACGGCGGCATCGTCTCCACGACGAATCTCGATCTGGCCGTCGAGGCCGGCGCCAAGCTGGTCGTCGTGATCAACCCGATAGTTCCGTTCGTGAACGACTTCACAAAGCAGATCAGAACGGCGCGAGGTATGCGGGCTCGCAGGATCTCGGACATGGGCTTCCCGCAGATCGGATATCAGGCGTTCAAGCTGCTGGCCCACCAGAGGCTGCACGAGATGGCCGGTCGCTGGGAGCAACGCTACCCGGGTGTGGACATCGTGTTGATCGAGCCCGAGCCGACCGACGAACTGATGTTCCAGACCTCGATGATGAGCTTCACCTCGCGTGTGGAGATAGCCCGGCACGGCTTCGAGTCGGTCACCCGGCAGCTGGCCGGCGAATACGACCGCTACCAGGCCGTCGCCGAACGCCATGGTCTGGACATCTCCGCCAAGCGTGTCCGTCAGGTGGTGGCGCACTTCGACGAAGAGACCGAGGGGGTCAGCGCCTGGCGCAAGATCCTCGAAGGCACCACCGGCGCTCTGTTGCGCCAGTCGGGTTTGACGGCCAGTTAGACGAGCAGTCCGTCGATAGCGCCCAGCAGACGATCGGATGCCGCCGAGTTATAGACGCTGATCCGCAGGTGCCGAGGCTCGCCGAGCGCCGCGCCGGACGCCACCAGGATCCCGGCGTTGGCGAGAGATGCCGCCAGCTGCTCGCCGCTCAGGCTTCGATGTGCCACCCACAAGAAGTTGGCCTGGCTGTCGGTGACCTCAAGGCCCCGCTTGCGCAGCTCATCGGTGAGACGGCGGCGCTCCTGTGCGATCGTGCCCACTCGCTTGCTCAGCAGATCCGAGCAGCTGTGCAGGGCCTCCAGACATCCCGCTTGGGAGACCTCGGATACTCCGAGGTCCGGCTCCAGCTCCGCGAGCAGCTCCTGCGAGCCAGGACCGCCGATCGCGTAGCCAACGCGCAGGCCGGCCAGGCCCCAAGCCTTGGAGAAGCTGCGAAAAACGAGCAGTCGAGGATGGTGCTCGAGCAGCTGTAGCGAAGAGTTGTGGGGCTGTGCGTCTGAGAACTCCACAAGCGACTCGTCCAGCAGGACCGCCACGCCATCCGGCAGCCCGTCCAGCAGCCGCTCCAGGTCGTCGCTGGCCAGCAGCTCGCCGGTTGGATCATTGGGGCTGGCGAGCGCCACCACGCGTGTGTCGGGTTTGCCAGCGGCCTCGAGCAGGGCCTCGACACCGCCGTTGACTGGCACCGCGCGGCCGTGGGCGCGGCGAGCCATGATCGGGAACAGTGGATAGGAGGGCCAGGGCGAGATCAACTCTTGGCCGGGCTCGATCAGCGCTCGGGTAGCCGAGCTGAGCAGCTGGGCGGCGCCGTTGCCGATCACTATGCGCGCCGCCTCGATACCGTGGCGCTCGGCCAGCTCGCTCTGCAACTCCGAGCTGCGCATCTCCGGGTAGCTGTGCAGCCCGCGGCGAGCCATGAAGGTAATCGAGTTGACGATGTAAGGATGGGGAAGCTCTGGCCAGGTGGTGCGGGAGAGGTCGAGGATCTGCACCCGGGTAAGCGCTTTGCGCTTGCGCTCGGCAGCCTCTGCTCGTAGCCCTTCGTTGACTTCCTCCTCGGTCATCCCCTCGAACTGCTTGTAGTAGTCGAGCAGTCCCACCCGGCTACCCCCGGTGCTCGATCCGCCCGCGGCTGTGGTGCCGGAGTTCGGCGGCGTCCGCGGCAACTAGGAGAAAGGCGACGTTGAAGCTTTCGCCGGAGCGATGGACATCGGGACTCATATACCCGAGTTGCCGGAGAAGACACTCGAGCCCGGGCCGTGAATGATCAAGAACCAGACCGAGAACCCAGTCGCGCAGATCGCGGCGGTGATCCCAAAAACCCGCCCGAGAATCCCCCCGCGCTGATCGTGTCCAGCGGCGCGACGGACGAGGATCCACGCATTGTCCAGCCGGCGCAAAATCATGAGCGTTCCGAACAGAAGCACGAAAAGCGCGACGAAAGCGGCGAGTATGCCGATACTCACACTGCCCGTCAGATAGTTGATCTGCGACCCGACCCACAGGCAGGCAACCGGAATCGGTCCCCAACAGAGCAGGCTGAGCAACGTGATCGTGGCGAGCATCACGTTGGCCAGGGTGTTATCCAGATGCTGGCGACGGTTGCCGGCCAACTTGGGCAGGACTCGAAAACGGACAGGCGCTGTCCCCGGGCGGCGCCCGACGAACAATCCTCCATTGTCGCTTGGGTCGCTACGCATAATAATTCATGTTACCCGTGGTCTTATGAAGATACTAGCCCGCATACAGCTCCTCGATCACATCCGCGTACATCTCCGCAACGACGTTGCGCTTTACCTTAAGGGTAGGGGTTAGCTCGCCCGTTGCCTGAGAAAGATCGTGCTCGAGGATCGCAAACTTCTTGACCTGCTCCACCTGGGCGTATTTCGCGTTCGCGCGATCAACCTCTCCCTGGATCAGATCTAGGACCGCCGGCTCCTTAGAAAGCGCGGCGACATCCTCGGATAGCCCGTGCTCGCGAGCGAAGATCGGAATCTCTTCCTCATCGAGCGTGACCAGCACGACCGGGTACGGGCGCTGGTCGCCGTGCATGACCGCCTGAGAGATCCAGCGGCACTGCTTGAGGTCGTTCTCGATGTTCGCCGGTGTCAGGTTCTTGCCGCCGGCAGTGATGATGATGTCCTTCTTGCGCCCGGTGATCGAGAGGTAGCCATCCTCGTCGATCGAGCCGAGGTCGCCTGTGTGCAGCCATCCGTCCTCGACCGAGCCGAAGTTCGCTTCAGCGCGGTTGTGGTAGCCGTCGAAGATATTCGGTCCCTTGATCAGGATCTCTCCGTCCTCGGCGATCTTCAGCTCGACCCCGGGCAGCGCACGACCGACCGTGCCGAACTTGTGATTTTCGACTGTCGAGATGGTCGCGGCGGTCGCGGTCTCTGTCATTCCGTAGCCCTCGAGTACGGGCACACCACACGCCCAGAAGAATTCGAGGATCTCCCGGGCGATCGGCGCCGCGCCGCTGGTGGCGTGCCGGACATTGCCGCCGAAGATCGCGCGTACGTTTTTGAACAGGTTCTCGTCGGCCTCTTCGAACGGAGCCCGCAGCTCCTCCGGGACCGGTTCACCGGCGGCCATCATGTTGCGCACCTTCACGCCGAGCTCGATCGCCGCTTTCGCCTTGGCTTGCTCGTCAACGCCCTGCGCTTGGATAGCGCCCTGCGCGAGGGTGTAGACCTTCTCGAAGATGCGCGGCACCGACGGCAGATAGGTCGGTTTGACTTCCACCAGCTCGCCAACGATCTGCTTGGTGTCTCCGCCGAAGTAGGCAAGGGTGGTTCCTCTGTCGAAAGAGGCGAGCTGAATCAGCAGCGCGAAGGAGTGGGCCAGAGGGAGAAACAGATATATGACCTCATCCCCTTCGATCTGACCGACGTCGGCGATCATGTCCATGATCGCGCGATAGTTGCCGTGAGAGAGCACGCACCCCTTCGGCGGCCCGGTCGTCCCGGAGGTGTAGATGAACGTGAACGAGTCGTCCGGTCCTACGGCCGCGCGGCGTGACTCGAGCTCCTCGGGAGAGCGTCCTCGTCCCCGTTGGCGCACCTCATCCAGCGAGATCGCCTGTGCCGAGGAGACTCCCTCTGGGTCCATCACGATCACGGTGCTCAGTTGAGGGACCCGCTCACGGATCTCCACGATCTTCGCTAGCTGCTCGGCGTTCTCGCAAACGATTGCGCTGGCGCCCGAGTCGGATATCACCCACAGACACTCCTCGGGAGAGTTGGTCTGATAGATCGGCACGACCACTGCCCCCACAGAAGTGGCAGCCATGTCGGCGTAGGACCACTCAGGACGCGTGTTGGCCAGGATGCAAACGCGCTCGCCGGCTTCGATGCCGAGATCGATCAGACCAAGGCCGATCTCCTGGACAATTTGGGCTAGCTCGGAGTAGCTGACGTCGTTCCACTCGCCATCGCGCTTGTAGCGGATAGCCGTGTGCTCCGCAAACTCACCAGCCGCCCGCGGAATCAGATCCGCGATCGTCCGTGACCCGGTAGCCGATTCGGCGGTGCTGACCTGCATGACTCCTCCTCAAGAAAGGCCGACTAGATAACGCTAATCAGATCAGCCTCAATCTTAGGGGTTATCTGCCGGTCTACGCGCGGCGATCTCGTATCAAACCGTTCCGGCGCGAATTCGAACCGGTTGCAACCTTCGCTCAGACGCGTCTACCGGCTCAGAGTGGCCGGTCGCTGTCTGGGCGAAACCTGGCGAATGCTGGCCAGGAAAAGGCTCTTATCGATGCGTCCCTTGAAAATCGGAACTCCCAACTCGACGCACTTCAAAAGCACTTCTTTGCGTCCAATCCCGGCTTCGCGCGCAAGCTCGGTGGGCGTCAGGTGGTTCGCCATTGGGCATTTCCTCCTGTCGATTTAGTCGGCCAAGGCAACATATACAGATCTGAACGGACGACCTCAACACCAATGTTCCCGCAATGTGCGAAATTTATTATTCCTGGGGCTCGACAATGGGCGCGGATGTATCCGCCTATATCGGGTTGGGCACGTCGATGAAGACGTGCTCCAGTCCAAAGCGCTCCGCCAGATGCTCGCCAAGCCGCCTGATGCCAAAGGTCTCAGTCGCGTGATGGCCGGCGGCGATGAAGTGCAGACCGAACTCTCGAGCAGAAGCCGCAACGCGCTCCGAGGGCTCGCCCGTGAGGAGCGCGTCGGCGCCCGCCTCGGAGGCCTCGAAGATGTAGTCCGATCCAGCCCCTGCGACGATCGCCAGGCGCTTGACGTTAGGTGGACCGAAGTCGAGCAGCAGCGGCTCGCGGGCAGTGACCGTTCTGACCTTGCCTGCGAGATCGGCGATCGGGAGGCCGTCGCCGGGGAGCGTCGCTAGGAAACCGATCGTCTCGCCCTTGTGCCAGCCGAATGGGATCTGCATTTCCCCGCCCAGAGCCTTGGCCAGGAGCGCGTTGTTGCCGATCTCGGGGTGGGCATCCAACGGCAGGTGGTAGGAGGCGAGCGAGAGGTTGGCATCGAAGAGGATCTGCAGGCGACGCTTGAGGAGCCCGTCCACCGTTTGAAAGCCAGTGCCCCAGAAGAGGCCGTGGTGGACGAGCAGCAGCTGGGCCTTCGCGGCCACGGCAAGCTCGAACAGCTGTGCGTGCGCCGATACCCCGGTGGCGACCCTCTGCACCTCAGAAGCACCCGGGACCTGTAGGCCGTTGGGGCCGTAGTCCTCGAAGCGCTCAGGTGTCAGGAGGCGGTCGGCCTCGGCCAAGATGTCAATCAAGGGAGCTGGCATGTCGCGAAAATATAGGGCCGGCGGCTTATGGGATACTGGAGCCAGGGCATCGGGGCGTGGCGCAGCCTGGTAGCGCGCACCGTTCGGGTCGGTGAGGTCCCCGGTTCGAATCCGGGCGCCCCGATATAGCGAGTTGTCGGCGAAGGTAGACGAAATCCGGCGAAATGGCCAGTAAATACGGGCCTTGTGGGGAGCCAGATCGTATGAGTTCGTGCGGGGTCGCCGGTCTGTCAGTTGCAAATCCGTTGCAACGCGTGTCGCTTGAGATCGCGCCCGAGTCTGCTCTGGCTCTCTGGCCGATCGAGACAACCTATGTGGCTGGGCGCGTGCGAGGACCCAAACGTTCCGTCTGATGGGTCCGTCCCGGAGTTGGCGCGTCCCATGACCGAGCGTGATTCGCGAAAACGATGTAACGCTTTGGCGCTCAGCAGCCAAGTACAGATGTGACGAAGAACGCTAGCGACGGGCGCCTCGACCGCGACTCGTTCGCACGGCTCTATCGGGAGAACGTGGAGGGGATCCAGAGGTACTTGGCGCGTCGCGTCGGCGAGCCGTTCTTGGTTGCCGATCTCACGGCCGAGGTCTTCGTGGCCGCGATCGAGAGCGCCGCGTGCTTTGACGCGAAGCGCGGAACGCCGCGAGCGTGGCTGTTCGGGATCGCAAAGACCGTGGTGGCTGCCGAAGCCCGTCGAAACCGACGAGACCAGGACGTCGTGCGTCGTATCTCGGGCAGGGCACTCGTCAACGACTGGGACCTCGCTCGTATGCACGAGCGAATCGACGCGGCGCGCCTCTCCGACGCATTGGACCGAGCTCTTGACCGGCTCGCTCCAGCCGAACGCGAGATCTTCGAGCTTGTCGCTTTCGATGAGCTTTCGGTAGCCGAAGCCGCCCGTGTGGCCGAGATCCGACCAACTGCAGCACGAGTGCGCCTACATCGGGCGCGCAGTCGACTCAAGGGCGAACTCGCCAACACACCGCTAATAGAGACCACGCTAGGGGAATTGTCATGACAACGAACTCGCCGGGCACCGATTTCGAAGACCGCTTGCTCGCCGAACTCCTGACGGCAGTTGACGAGCACAACGCATCGGAGCGGCTAACAGATCAACACCGGAGGAGTCGTCTCTTCACGCCGCGCGGCGTCGCATTCATCGCGGCCGTGGTGGTGACTTGTGGCGCCGCCGCGGTGGGTAGCACCGAGCTGTCAGGAACCAGTGGGCCGGCGATCGCGTCGGCGGCCGTGATCTCCCGCGCCGCAGCCGCGCTCGATCCCGCAAACGTGATCATGTACGACCGGGTGTCGGTTTACGGATGGAACCTCTGCCTCGGCGAGGAGCTACCGACCCGATGCTTCGATAGCCCCGCAGCAGCGGCCGGTGGTCTCAGCCGGGATCCAAGCGCCGACGTGCTGTCCTATCGCTACCAACAGTGGGCATCTGGCGAGTCCAACCACGTGATCTACAACACAGGCGACGAGACGGCGATGGACGCTCAGGCGGAGCAGTCCTACGATCCGATCGACAACACGCTGACAACAGTCGCGCTGCCATCGTCGGGCGGCCAGGCATCGGGCGCCGCCGCGTTTCCCGACACCGGCGCCCTCACCCCCACAGACATCCAGAACCTCTACGCAGAAGCCCAGAGGGGTAGCGTCCAGGTGCGACTCGGGGCACAGTCCACACTGAACGGCGAACACGTGTATGAGCTCGAATTTGCCGGCCGGCCCGTGTCGGAGCAGCTGTTCGTGGACGCGCAAACGTTCCTCCCGGTCAAGGCAGTCGTAAACCAGCAAACATCGGCGGGCACCGCTGTCAGCCAGGTGGAGACGATCACGGCCGAAGCGCTGCCTGCCACGCAGGCAAATCAGGCATTACTGAGTATTGGATCCCACGCCGACGCCGCGCAGGTCAGCCTCACGCAAAGCCAACTCGAATCGCGACGCGGCACAGGCCCCGTTTCAGTCGCCAATGGATCCGTGGCACAACCATCCGCTGCACGCCGCATCACTGGGCGAATAGCTGATCGGCGAGGTCTTCCTCGCTCTCCCCGAGATCGACATCCAGGCCGTCGATGACTACCGCCGCTACAAGGTCCATCAAGCCCATGGGAGTGTCTGTGGGAGAACAGCAGCGTTTGGTGTACCTATGTCGCCACCGTCAGTCCGAGTTCGAGGCAGCCCGACCACACACAGAACTGCATCTGTGATCGGAACGGTCCAGTCCTATCTGGAGGTCCGTGAGTAGATACCAGCACCGAGCGCGTCGTCCGACCGCTGCATCCTGATCGACGGCATCGCCGCGCGCCAGGATTGCGTGACTGGGTCCTTGTCACGGACCGTCATGTGAGGGCGGCGTGCTCAGCTGGAGCGGACTGAGCCCGGTCAGCGCCCGGCATTCGCGTCCCAGGTGCGGCTGGTCGGCGTATCCCGCCTCGAACGCCGCTGTTGCGAGGTCGGTGTCGGCGTCGTCCGCCACGGCGCGAGCGAGGAACCGCCGCAGACGCAGCACCCGCTGCAACGTCTTGGGTCCGTATCCGACCGCAGCCTGAAACCGACGGCGTAGTTGGCGTTCGCTGAAGCCGAGCTCGCTGGCGAGCTCCTCGATCCGCTGGCTCGGGTCGAGAAGGCGCACGACGGCCGCCTGCACGGCTTGGTCCGGCGGTCGGTCGCTGACGAGCGCCGTCGTCATCCCAACAAGCAACCAGAGCGCTTCGCCGGGCTCGGCGTCGTTGCGCAAGCGGCCGTCGCTATCGAGCCGCAGCTCAGGAAGCGGCACGCGCTGATTGCGCAGCTCACTCAGCGGTAGCCCGAACGCCGCACCGCCCGCACCGGGCAGTAGTCGTGCGCCGACGATCAGCTCACCGGGGCGCGTTTGCGACAGCCACGCGGCCGTATCCGGCCCGGCCACGACAGCGCCTCGATCGGAGCGCCAGACGATGTCCGTACACGCGTCCGGAAGCACCCGCACTGCGGACCCGTCACCGCGACGAGCCCAGAAGCACGCGATCGCGCCGCGCACTGCCGCGGGCGGGTCGAACTCGCGATATGTGTCCGTTTCGTTCAAGACGGGAACCATCGACACTGATTCGATGTTTGCACGAGTATGAGGAGGACACCAATGAAGATTGAGTTTTTGGCCAGCGTCGCCGTGATCGCAGCCGATCCTCCGGCGAGCCGGCGGCTGTATGTCGGCACGCTCGGATTGCCGCTCGCGAGCGGCGGCGACGAGGAGTACTTCCACAGCGAGGAGCTCCTGGGCTGCAAGCACTTCGGCGTCTGGCCACTGCACCAGGCCGCGCAAGCATGCTTCGGGACGCCGACGTGGCCTGCGGATCGGCCTGTCCCGCAGGTCAGTCTCGAGTTCGACGCCGCCGACGCTGACGCCGTCCAGGCCGCGGCGGACGAACTCGCTGCAGCAGGCTATGAGATCCTGCATCCCGTCCGCGAGGAGCCGTGGGGGCAGACTGTCGTTCGCCTGCAGTCGCTCGAGGGGTCGATCGTCGGCGTCAGCTACACACCGTTGCTGCACGGGTGACCGCGGATCTTGACGTCCCGCGACTACACGTGTGTGGAAGCAGGATCTCGCTGGCATGACTCGGCACCCAGTCCTCTTCGTCGGCGGCGAGAGTTGTGTCCCCGAGTAACAGGAGCCCACCCGACAGATCGTGCCCACCGCCGCGTTGGCGCTCGACGCCTCGCACCGACACCGAACACAGGCTCCCGGCTTCAACCGCTCGAGGTCGTCCTCCGGACGTCGCGACCTGTGTCATCGCGGGGTTAGCGATGGCACAGGTCCGGGCTTATGTGCTCGGGCCGGATTTAGGCGATCTTGGTCAGTGCAGGGGTGAGGGCGGGACGGTCGGGTGGGACGCAGACCATTCCCTCGCTGAACCCGGCTGAGCCGATCCCGAACGCGGCGTTGAACCGGTCGAGGTTGACGAGCGTCAGCAGCGCGGTGATCTCGACCAGCTGTTCGTCGCTGAAGTGCTCCTTGACCTGGGCGAACAACTCGTCGGTGACCTCGACGGGTGTGCGCATCACCGCGACCGCGTAGTCGAGCGCCAGCTTCTCGCGTTCGGTGAACAAGTCACTCTGGCGGTAGCGCGGCAGCGCCAGCAGCTCCTCGTCGGAGAACCCGGAGTTGCGGCAGATCTGCGAGCCGAGGTCCACGCAGAACTCGCACCCGATCAACTGTGCGCCCTTCAGCTCGATGAGATTCCGCAGCCGCTCATCGACGGACTTCCCCTTGCGCACCGCCTGGTTGAACTTGCCCATCCACATCATCATCTTCGGCTGGTATGCCCAGATCTCTATCGGCTCGATCCCGTTGCCGATCTGCGGCTCACGGCCAGTCAGCTTCCTCGTCATCCTCGGTCCGAGCCTGTACACGAGCCTGACCACGGGTCCGGCATTGCGCTTCGATACTCCCTGGATACGTGCCATCAGGCACCTCCTGTCACATTGGTTGGGGTTCGGGGGTCTATCCGGTATGACCCGCGAGACCCCGGAGGTGTGACAGACATGAACGAACTCGAGCTCGCCAACAACTTCGACAGCCACCGGCCCCAACTGCGCGCGGTCGCCTACCGGATCCTTGGCTCGGTCAGCGAGGCCGACGATGCCGTACAGGAGGCGTGGCTACGGCTGCAGCGAACCGACGTGGGGCAGATCGACAGCCTCGGAGCGTGGCTGACTACGGTGGTCGCCCGGATATGCTTGAACATGCTCCGGTCCCGCCGCAGCCGCGCGGAGCAGCCGCTCGATGGCTTCCTGCCGGAGCCGATCATCGATGACCCGGCGGTTGGTACCGATCCCGAGCACGAAGCGCTGCTCGCGGGCTCGGTCGGGATCGCGCTGCAGGTCGTGCTCGACACACTCAGCCCGGCGGAGCGGCTCGCGTTTGTGCTGCACGACATGTTCGCGGTCCCATTTGACGAGATCGCGGCGATGGTCGACCGCTCACCGCAGGCGACCCGCCAGCTCGCCAGCCGCGCGCGGCGCCGTGTCCGCGACGCGGCACCACCGCCAGACCCGGACCTCACCCGCCAGCGGGCGGTCGTCGATGCCTACTTCGCCGCTGCCCGGGAGGGTGACCTCGACGGGCTCGTAGCCGTGCTTGATCCAAATGTCGTGCTTCGCGCCCACCGCCGCGACGGGGATTCAATCGAGCTGCACGGCGCCGACAAGGTCGCGCGCGGCGCGATGTCGGCCCGGCGTTTGGCGCCACACGTTCGTCCGGCGCTTGTCAATGGCACCGCAGGCGCTGTCGCGTTCGATGGCGACGAGCGTCCGTTCGCGGTGCTGGCGTTCACGGTCATTGGCGACCGCGCGGTCACGATCGACATATTCAACGAGCCCGAGCTGGTCGCCAAGCTCGACATCCGCGGGATCACCGCCTGAAAGTCAGGCTAAAGCCCCAGCCGGGGATCGCAAGATGGTGGCACCGGCGATTTGCTGACCGTCTACCAACGAGTGCCTGCGTACCCAACAGAAAGCTACGTAAGCGCCGGCCAGCCACGAGCGGTGTGAATGAAGGCAAGTCTCAACTTAAGGCGTCGCGAGTTTCGCAAAATCGCCAGCATTGGAGGCGGCCGACAACTGGGTCGCTCTGATTGGTTGAGGGGTGTCTGTCCAGATTAGCTGTACCCGTTTGCGAGATACAGCCCGATCCATACGATCGCCAGCGAGGTGATGAAAATCGCGCCCTCGAGAACGTGCAGTGTGGGCCGGCGCATGTGCCAGAGGACGAGTATCGCGATCAGCGCGAACAGCGTGAGCTTGATCTGGAAGGGCGTATCGCCCCAGAGGTGTAGGTGGCTTGCCATCGCGCCGCCGGTCGCAAGGAGCACGCCGAATACGGCGAGCGTGCCATAGCCGAAGCGTCGGGCGATCATCCGGAGCCGCTCGCGGTCAGGCGAGCGACGCTCGACGGGCACCACGATCGCCGCGAGGAAGATCTGCCCGCCGACGAAGAACCCCATCGCCAGGATGTGCAGCCAGCGCACGACAAACCAGACGTGGATCACGTCGAGATCTCCACTCGTGGGGGATCGCCGACGCGTCTGGGCCGGGCGCGCAGCACGCGCTCGCGCCGGTGCTCCTCGTGCAGGTCCCGCAGGCGGGCATGTAGTAGATCCTCGACTGTGATGAGACCGAGGACGCGGTCGGGAACGTCGCGCTCGACGACTGGTGCACAGCCGATCGAGTGTTCGGCGAAGCGTTGCGCGACCTCGCGCAACGTCTCATGGGGATGCACCGTCAGCGGACCGCTCAGCGCCTCACTCGCAGCGGATCCCGAGCTCGAGTTGTGCGCGCGCAAGATAGCTCCTCGTGTCAGCACGCCAACCAGGCGTTCGTCTTGGTCGAGCACGGGATAGAGCGGCTGTCGCGAGTGGATTGCGCCGGTCCCGAGGTCATCGAGTCGCTCATGGCTGTTGACGGTGGCGAAGTCCTGGCTCATGACCTCCTCGACGAACATTGCCTCCAGCGGGTCTACGGAGTATTCACGGGTGAGGTGAAGGCCTCGTCGTGCGACCTTCTCGGTGAGCACGGAGCGGCGCAGTGTCAACGCGGAGAGCGTGTACGCACTCGTGGCCGCCAGTAGCAACGGCAGGACGAGCGGCCACGCGTGCGTCAACTCCAGCGGGAAGACAACACCCGTGAGCGGCGAGCGCATGACTCCACCCAGCACTCCCGCGAGCCCGACGAGCGCCCAGAACCCCGGGGTGACACCGGGCAGGACGGTGCCCTCCAGGGCGCCGAGGGCCGCGCCGATCATGAACACAGGGGCGAGCACGCCACCGGAGGTTCCAGAGCCGAGCGAGAGCCCCCAGATCAGGGTCTTGACCACCAAGATGCCGAGGATCAGCGACATCGTCGCGCGTCCCTGGAGAAGTTCGCGGATGACGTCGTAGCCGACTCCCAGTGCGCGTGGCTCAATCAGTCCGCCGACGCCGATGATCAATCCGCCGATCGCCGGCCACCACATCCAGTGGACCGGCAGTCGTGCGAAGGCGTCCTCGGAGAAGTACACGAGCGCGGTAGCCGCGATCGCGAGCAGTCCCCCGCTCAAGCCTGCGAGTACACACAACAACTCCACGCTCGCGCCGATGTGCGGAGCGCCGATGCTCAGTCCGAACACGGGCCCAGCACCCAGCAGCGACCAGCGCATGACTGTGCTTGCGCCTACCGCGGTGACGACGGGGACGAAGCTGCGTGGACGCCACTCGAACAACAGCAGCTCGACGGCCAGCAGTACCGAGGCCAATGGGGCGTTGAACGTCGCGGCCATCCCTCCAGCAGCACCCGCGACGAGCAGCGTCTTGCGTTCGTCGGCGCTCGTGTGAAGAAGCTGCGCGAGCACCGACCCGACGGCTCCGCCGGTCATGATGATTGGTCCCTCCGCCCCGAATGGTCCACCGCTGCCGATGCTTATCGCCGCTGAGATCGGCTTGAGCAGCGCCACGCGGGGCTGGATTCGGCTCTCGCGCGTGAGGATCGCCTCGATTGCCTCAGGCATCCCGTGGCCGCGAATCCGCTCGGAACCAAAGCGTGCCATCAACCCGACAATCAGCCCACCGGCGACCGGTGCAAGCAAGATCAGCAATGTCGAGTGGTGCCCGGCGCCCGGCGCCACCAACGAGGTGTCCAGGCGCCCGTAGAAAACGAGGTTCGTGATCAGGCCGATGAGTCGCAGCAGAGCCAGGGCGCACACAGCGCTCACGACACCCAGGGGCACCGCCAGCAAGCAGAGCCGCAGCACCCCGCCTCCCAGCGTGAAGTCGCCGAGATGCGAGACCCTCTCGCGTGCGCTCACCGTGCGTTCACCGTCAAAGCGCCTACCGGAGGCCCTCCGGTAGGCGCATCGTCGGTCGCAGCGATTGCCCGCCACAGAGCCTGCATCGCGGGCGCCAGCTCGGCGATCTCCCGCAGATGCACCAGCGCGAGCCCGCGCAGCGCTTTGCGGCCACGATCGGTGAGCCGAACGTGCACGACCGAATGGCGGCTCGGATCGCGCTGGCGCGTCACCAGCCCCGCGGTCTGCGCGCGATCGACAAGTCCGACAACACTGTGGTGGCGCAGCACCAGCGCCTGCGAGAGCTCGCCGATCGTAGGACCCGCACGCATATTGCTGCCGCGTATCGCGAGCAAGAGCTGATGCTGCGCCGGGGTCAGACCATGCTCCTCGGCCTGCTCCCCGCTCCAGTGCAGGAAGCGACGCAGGCCGCTGCGCAGCTGCAGCAACTGCTCGTACTGCTCGTTCGTCAAATCGTAGTGCACGACCAAAATATATCGCAATACGATATTGGAGAACGATTGCTTCTCCTCGCCCGCCCGAGCACGCGGCCAGTGGAGTTCACTACCCACGTTCGGCCTTGCCAGGCGCGCTGCTCTTGCTCGCTTTGACCACCAATTGGGTCAAGAACCTCAGCAAAAGCGCCGATAGACCCGGCATCGGCTCGATGAACCAAGGTCGTCTCATGCCCATGTGAAGTTCCCCATAGCAACCAAGTTCGCCGTCGTGCTGGTCGTCCTGGCCGGCGCGCTGTTCGCCGTGGGCTTCGCCGGGTTGCGGGGTCTCTCCGACCTGAACAGTCAAGTCAAAGGCCTCTATGACGATCACATCGTCACGCTGCAGCGAACCGCATCGCTCGTTAACGACAGCGACAAGGCGCTCGCGCTCGCTTTGGGGATCATCGCCTCTAACGACGAAGGCGACATCGACCGCCAAGAACGCGAACTCGTCACTTCGGTCGTCCCGCAGGTCAACCAGGACCTCTCGACTCTGCGCGCCTTGCACGCCGGCGACCCAGCGGCCGAGCGCGCCGAGATCACGCAGGCTGAACAATCGTGGGCACGGTTCGTTGCTCTCCTCGCCCGCGGGCCACTCGACCGAGCCACTTCTGTGAGCGCAGCCCACGACGCCGTTCTGGCCGTCGAGGTCCGTTCGATCTTTGCCCCGATTGAAACGGTAACCCGCCACCAGACGCAGCTGGAGATCGCCCAGTCAGCGGCGCTTGCCAAGCAGGCCAGAGCGACCTACGGCAACAGCCAGACGCTTGTCCTGGTGATCGGCTCGATCGCGCTGCTCGTCGGCGCGGCGGTCGTGGCGCTGCTCATCCGGCTGGTAGTCCCACGGATCCGCCGCTACTCCCGTTTCGCCTCGCGCGTCGTGGCCGGGGAAGCTGACACCGTGGTGCTGGTGAGCGGCAACGACGAGTTGAGCGAGCTTGGGCTGGCGCTCAACGAGATGGTCAAGCGACGCTCCGAGGAACGATCTCGCGATGGTGCCCAATCAGAGTTCGCCGAGGTGATGCAGCTGACCGAGAACGAGGAGGAGGCGCACTACCTGCTCAAGCGCCAGGTCGAGCGCGCGATTCCGGGCAGCAGCGTCGTGACCCTCAACCGCAACAACAGCGCCGACCGCCTCCAGGCGACCACACCGGTGGCGGAGGACTCCGAGCTCGCCGTGTGGCTGGAGAACGCGAAGCCCCGCTCATGCCTGGCGGTGCGCTTCGCTCGCACTCATGCCGAGGAGCGCGACAGCGACATGCTGATCGCGTGCGAAGTTTGTGGCAAGACCTCGGACTTCTCTACCTGCGAGCCGCTGCTTGTCGGCGGCGAGGTGATCGGCTCGGTGCTCGCTACGCATCCGCAACGTATCTCCGACGCGGAGGCCGAGACGTTCCGGCAGTCGGTCACGCAGGCGGCCCCCGTGCTCGGCAATCTCCGCAACCTCGCGATCGCCGAGCGCCGCGCACAGACCGATTCCCTCACAGGCCTACCCAACAACCGCAACGTCGCCGACACCGTCAAGCGCATGGCCGCCACGCATCGCGTGCCGTGGCGCCTCTGGCGGCGCTCGCGCTCGACCTCGATCACTTCAAGTACATCAACGATACTCACGGTCACGGCAGCGGAGACGAGGTGCTCGCGGCGGTCGGGTGACGCTCCTGGCCACGTGTCGGGAGAGCGACTTCGTCGGACGAGCCGGCGGTGAGGAGTTCCTGATTCTCCTGCCCGACACGAGCCTGGTAGCGGCTGAACTGGTTGCCGAGAAGGTCCGTCTCGCGGTCGGCGCTATCACGATCCCCTCGATTCAGCAGGCGATCACGACGAGTATCGGCGTGGCCGTCCTTCCCGACCACGCTGGCGACGCGAACACGCTGCTGCGCCACGCTGACCGCGCGCTCTACATAGCCAAGAAGAACGGCCGCAATCGGGTTGAGGTGTTCACTCGCGACATGCTCCCGGCGAACATCACGGCGGGGCGTAGTGACGATCGCCCAGCGGGAGCCGCACAGAACGGACGACGCGCCGCGAAAAGCGCTTCCCGCAGGGTCCCGGCCAAGCTCGGCTAGGCTCTCGCCGCGCTGAGTGACACGAATCTCCGCGAATCCGCCGGCAGCCCGACCGGCGCGTGTCTGCTAAGGACCTCGCCGGCTACGTGCCCGAATATCGCCTCGAAGTGCCTCAGGGATCTCTCCCGCGGAGCAGCCGAAGGGTGACCGAGGGAGCTTGTTAGCCGCGAAGAGGTGAACGGCGCTCGACGACCTCGATATGGCCGCTGGTGACGTCGTAGACGACGCCGGTCACCGAGAGCGAGGCGGGGAGGAACGGGTTTGCCGCGAGGGTCTCGATATCTACGCGAATCGCCTGATGGGGGTCGGCGGGAGACTTCGCGTCGAGCTCGTCCGGAGAGCATCCGAGGAAAGCCGCCAGCATGTCGCGGTGCTCAGGGCCCAGGAAGTGTTTGATGCCGCAGTCGGTGTGCTGCATCAAGACCAGCTCCAGGCCGTCCTGGTCCTGGCCGGTGGCGACGGCGGTCTGCGCCAGAAACAGAAGCTGCTGCAGTACGATCGGTGAGATTCGTCCGGCGGCCGCGCGGATGACCGCGGCATCGCCCAGATCCAGACCGAGTACGTGTGCGGGGTCAACCCGGGGGTCCGGGCAGCCAACTATGCATGTTCTCAGTCGAGGCGAGAGTGGCAGGACGTGATGGTCCTCTGCGGCGAAGCGTTCATTGCGCTTGAGTAGTTCGTCGATAGCGGTCATGACGGGTTTTCCTCGGTGCTGGGTCGCTGATAAGTGGTGCCGTGAGGAGGGTCAATTACTCACGGGTGAAGACGGGCTTGAACCCGGCGTTTGTCAATGTCTCGGCGGCGGTATCGAATGGGAGAGTCTCGGTGGCCACGAGTTGGGGGCGTATACGTCCGCTCGAGAGCAGCTCGAGAACCGCCGGCATGTAGGAGCGTGCATTTGAGAGCGACGAGCGAAGGGTCAGGCAGTTGAGGTGCATGGCCAGCAGCGGCAGCTCGACATCCTTGAAATGAAAGACCGTGTTCTCACAGTGCCCACCGGGGGCGGTCGCGAGTAGGGCATCGCGCAAGGTTGCGCCGGACGAGTCATTCGTGGCATTCAGCGTGATCGCGTACTTGTGCTCATCGGGAGAGAAGTCCTCGCGCGGTGCAGAATCGGCACCGAACCGACTCGCTAGCTCTCGGCGGTTGGGGTCGGGGTCTATGTAGCGAACTCTTCCGGCGCCGCACGCGCGTGCGATATCGGCGGCGAACAAGCCAATCGAGCCGGTGCTCAGGATCAACACGTCCGAGCCAGGCCGGCACGACAGGTGGGGAGCGACGGCACGCCACGCATCGGTCAGGTTGTCGCCGACCGATACGGCGTCCAGCGCCGACAGGTTCGGGGGCACCCGCAGCAGCGTGTGATCGGCGAACGGCACACGGACCATGTCTGAGAAGAGCCCTCCGTAGTCGCGTCCCATTGGGATCCCAAAAACCGCGAGCGTGTCGGTCGCGCTGGATCGACAGTAGAGCGGGAGCTCCTCGACGCAGCGATCGCATTGTCCGCACGAGATGTGGTAGGCGATTACGACGATGTCCCCAGGCCGCACACTGGTTACTCCCTGACCGACCTGGATAACTTCGCCGACGCCCTCGTGCCCGATGGCAAAGGGCTGCTCGGAGCCGGGGATCGGCTTCGGGGCGTGAATGATCGCCTGGTCCAGATCACAGGTCGAGACGGCGAGCGGACGCACAAGCGCATCGGATGCTGCCTCGATGACCGGGGCTGGGTCGTCTCGCCACTCGAGGCCGCCGACGCCGTCGTAGTAGAGGGCCTTCACTAGACGATCCCTGCACGGCTGAATGACATCGGGCGGCTCCTCTAGACTATTTGCGTAACGAGATTACGATTCTTACATAATCTCATTACGTATGTCAAATGGCCACTCAGCGTGAGAGAACCCAAGCCACCCGCGACGCGCTGCTGAAGGTGGGCCGCGCGCTGTTTGCCGATCGTGGCTACGCGAACGTCTCGGTAAACGAGCTGGCCCAGCGCGCCGGAGTCACGACTGGCGCGCTCTACCACCAGTTCGACAGCAAGGAGGGACTGTTCAAGGCGGTCTACGTAGAGGTTGTCCAAGGCGTCTCGGCGCGAATCGTCAAATCCCGTGCGAGTGCCGCGGAGCCAAGCCTGGTCGCTGATTGCGAGCTCTATCTGGATGCCTGCGCCGATCCCGCTTTTCACCGCATCGCTCTTGTTGATGGGCCCGCGGTGCTTGGCTGGCACCAGATCCTCGACACAGCTCAATTCATGGTCGAAGGATCACTTGCTGCTGCTCGAGACCGCGGCGAGATCTTCGATTTGCCGATCGAATCACTCGCCCGGATGCTGGCCGCGGCATTGAAGGAGGCGGGCGTCATGATCGCCACCGCCCAGAATCCCGGCAAGGCGCGCGCGGAGGCGAGCGAGGGGGCCAGTCGTCTCATTCGAGGCCTTCTGAGATCTTGATAGGTGTCATGTAGAGAAGACCGCTTGGGGCGATCAGGAAGTGGTCCTCGCCGTCGCGTGTTCCTCAACCCGCTAGCACGGCTGGATCTCTGGGCTCATTCGTGTGCTCTTCTTCTCAGGTGGCGGTCGGTCTTCTCATCGCTCGGCCGTCGCGGGCGTGGCGTGGTCGATGGGGCACTGCGCGGACGCTGTGCTGTGATCGACCGGACATTCAGCGATCGCCGCCGCTGCGGGGCTTCCCGCACCGAGCGGTGTGCTGCGGCGGCGGAGGCGGCCCATGCCTCCCTTGGCGGGCGCGAACGCGACGCCGCGGAAGCTCTCACGCTCCTCCCTGTCGTTGGCTGGCAGCAGCTCGAAGTGCCGGAGCAGGGTGCGGAGCACGACGTCCATCTCGAACAGGGCGAAGGCGGCGCCAAGGCAGCGACGCGTTCCGCCGCCGAATGGGATCCACGAGTAGGTGTCGGGCTTGCGCTCGACGTAGCGGTCGGGGTCGAAGCTCGCCGCGTTCGTGTAGAAGCGCTCGTCCTCGTGCAGGACCGAGGCGGCCGTGAAGATCAATGTCCCAGGCGGGAGCTGCCACTTACCGAGTTGGAACGGCTCCACGGCGACGCGACCGCTGCCGCTGATCACGGGCCGGTGGCGCTGGATCTCGAGAATGGTTGCGCCACGAAGCGTCGAGGAATCCCCGGCGGCCTCCTCCTCGAGGCGGCGCAGCACGTCCGCGTGACGGCGCAGGCGATCGACCGTCCAGGCCAGAGAGGAGGAGGTCGTCTCGTGGCCCGCGACGAGCAGCGTGAACAACTCGTCCGCGACGTCGCTGCGGTTGATCTCCTGGCCAGCGTCTCTGAGCGCCCTGAGCATGAGCGCCAGGATGTCAACACGCTCGTCTAGCTGCGCGTCGCAGAGGTGCTTCTCGACTAGACGGTCAACGAGATGGTCGTAGCGGGTGCGCATCGCCTTGAAGCGGCCGCCGGGGCTCCACCGTCCGAGGTCGCGTCGTAGGAACTTCGCCGTGACGAGCCGCTGGCCGACCGCCGTGAGGGGCGGCAGTAGCTCCTCGAGCTCCGCTAGCTCGGCTCCCTCGGCGCCGAACACGGCGCGGAGCATAACCCTGAGCGTGATTTTGTTGAAGGTCGGCAGTGTCGCGAACTCCTGATCGTCGGGCCACGATGCCATCGCTTGTAGCGCCTCCTCTTCGATCAGTCCGTCGTAGGAGCGCATGCGCTCGCCATGGAACGGCGGAAGCAGCATGCGGCGCTCCTTCAGGTGACGCTCTTCGTCCATCGAAAAGAGCGAGCCGGGGCCGAGCACTTCCCCGAGCGGGTTCTTCCCGCCGTGGAGGACCTTTGGGTCGGCGGTATAGACGGCCTTCACGAGATCCGGATGCGATACGACGACCGCTTCGCCGACCGTCGGCAGCTTGATCGTGTAGACGTCGCCGTAGCGGCGCTGAAGTTGGTTCATGAGCCAATTCCGCGCGAACAGAAAGAGCGCGCCATTGAGAAACTTGGGTGTTTTCGGCCCGTCGGGAAGCTGGTATTCGGAGCTGAGCGGTGGTGCGACTGTTGTTGCCATACTGATTTTCAGTTCTCCTGTCGCGGTGCGGGTACTTGTGAGTACCGGTGTCTTCGCATGTACGGTATCGGTGAGTACCGCAAAGCGCAAGCCGATTGCGCGAATTGATTGATGTGGGGATTGTCCTGCAGGAACTACCGGTAGCGTGTGCTCGTGGCGACGGAAGAGACGAAGATCGACCATCGCAATCGCCTGCTAGAGGGGCTGGCCCAGTCATTGCGCGAGGAAGGCCTCCAGCGGACCCAGATCGCCGACATCGTGCGGCACCGCGCGCATGCGCGCAGCGGGGAGCGTCTCCAACAAGTGCTTCCCTGACAAGGAGTCAGCCTTCGTGGAGCTCATCCGCAAGTCGAGCATCGCGATCCTCGAGCTCGTCGAAGCGGCCGTCGACCCCGAGGCGCCATGGGACGAGCAAGTCAACGGCGCGATCGACGTATACCTCTCTGTACTGACTGAGGATCCGGCGCTCACCGCGACGGTCTCGAGGGAGCTCCCGACGCTTGGGGACCGTGGCGCGGCGCTCCAACGCGAGGGCATGGAGGCGAGCGGTTTGCGAATTTCGTCGTGAAGATCACTGGCGGACCAGCGATGCGACGCGCCGGCGTCCAGCCCGTAACGCCCGACGCAGCCATGATGCTGATGGGCGGCGTGGCGGAGCTCATCGCTCGTGCCACGCACGAGGGCACACCGCTCTCTGAGGTGGGCGAGACAGCAAAGGCGATCATCAAGGCGGTGATCGAACCGCGTCGCTCACGCGGCCTGCAGGGTCGCCATCCAGCCTGACACGTCGTTCCGAAACCTCGGCCGGTCGATCGCGTGATCACCAGCACATCAGCCGGCGGCCTACTCCAGAGTCGCTGAGTGTTCCTGGCGCGTTTTGTGCGGCTGGCTACTGTGACGCCGGTGTTGTAGGGAAGCCATTGCGAGCAGCGTGCGGCGGGCTCGACTCTAGTTGCTTGTGATCTTGGCTTCGTCGTGCAGGGAGTCTGGCTCTGGCGGTGTTGTGATTGGCGATGGTCGGCCGAGCTCATAGCCCTGGCCGCCTTGGATGATCGTGTCCGTGAACAGATCGCTGGCGTCTAGGTGACGCAGGAACTGGAGCGTGTCATGATCCTCGATTGCCCCTCGGCGATCACGAATGCCCCGGTTTGTCTGGCAAAGGTCGCCATCGCCATCAGCACGGCTCGCGCAGCCGGTTCGGTGGGCGCGCCGGTGACGATGCTGCGATCGAGCTTGACGAACTCGGCACCAACGCTGCGCAGCATTTCGAGGCCCGAGTTGCCGGTGCCAACATCGTCCAGGGCGGGCTGAAAGCCCTGCTCTCGCAGACGTGCCAGGCACTTGATGACGGCCAGGTGCGCGCGCCGAACCGCTCGGTCACCTCGATGACTACGCGCTGTGGCTGCAAACCGGCCTGCTCCACGGCCGTGCGTAGCCAGTCGTTGCCCTCCGCGTCGAGATCGAGCGTCTGCGGGGCGAGGTTCAGGACAGCAGCGCACCCTCCGGCAGGTCTGGATCCGCGCGCAGACCCGGTTCACGCACAGCACGTCGAGCTGGTGTACGCGGCCGATCTGCTCCGCGATGTCAAACGCCTTGCCGGACCGGACAGTCCATATGAGGGATCCGGGCGGGTAAGCGCCTCCATCCCGAGCAGCCGCTCCGCCTGCAGGTCCCAGATTAGTGAAAGACGGTTGTGAGTCGTCCCTCCTCGATCAGCCGGCGGACGGCGTCCTTCTGTCTGAGGTGGTGACCACGATCTGCTCACGGATGTCCTCGAAATGTACGCTGTGGCCGTCGTCTTGGCGCTTTGCCTCATACAGCGCGGCGTCCGCCTGTGCTCTCGATGTGTCGGCGGTGAGTCCCGGGCGCAGGACGCTCACACCGATGCTGACCTTGATGTAGCCTGCTCAAACGCGTGCTCCAGACGCCTGGCGATCGCCCTGGCGCCCTGCGCGTCGGTGTGTCCCAGTACTAGCGCGAACTCGTCACCACCGGTTCTGAAAGGTCGGTCTCCGGGTCGCCTCGGCGCAGCACCTCGGCCACGCCGACGAGGACCTCATCGCCATATGGATGACCATGGCGGTCGTTGATGAACTTGAAGTCATCGACATCCAGCACCGCCAGGGCGAGTGGATCACCGTAACGTTCCGCGGAGGCGACGGCTGTCGGGAACTCCTCCTGGAAGGCTCGCTGGTTGGGAAGATCCGTCAGCCCATCCCGGGTGGCCCGCTCGAGTGCCCTTCGATGGTCACGCAACAGAGTCCTGCCGCCGGCCAGATAGAACACGACAGCGCCGCCCAGCAGAGCCAGCAGCCCAACCCAGACCAACACCCCGAGCACGTCACTGAGCTGAGTGTCATATGCGCCGTGGCTGTAGCTGAGCTCATACGCATAACGTCCCGTCGGCAGGTTCACCGGAACGACAAACTCGAAATTGCGTGTATCTCTGCGCTGATCGCCCTCGTATCCCGCATAGGAGCGGCCGTGTTCGAGCGCCGCTTCGATCCGGGGATCGGAGTCGCTGTCGCCGACGAGTCCGCTCTCGCCGGCCGCTATGACGGTGTGCCGTTGGTCGATCAGCAGCGCCTCGACCGTGCCGGGTCTGCGCGCAACGGCATCCAGCAGGCGATCGATCTGTTGAATCGTGTTCGTCGCGGGAGCTTCTCGGGTGATCACATCCTCAAAGCCCCTCACGTCCGCACGCTGAGCTTCGGCGTAGTTGTCAATAGTTCGTCGCTGCAACTGGTGATCTATCGCAAGGTAAGGCAACCGCACCGATCAGGATCAGCGTGATCCCCAGCGCCAGAGCCAGCCGGGCCGCAAACGTGAAAGCCGACCCGTCCGGCTGCGAAAACCGCCGATTCCCACGAGCCACGAGTCGAGCACGCCAACCGGAAAGGCCGGATCGAGACATTGGGGCAGATGCAGTCGGCGAATTCATAATTCGGATACACAGACCCGCTCCAGTCAAACATACCCGCGAATCACGCACGCTCATCCCAAGTTGGACTCTTTGACGGCGTCGGACGGGCGAGGGGCAGGCGGTGAGAGCCTCTGCGGGGTGATGGGTCAGGGCGAGGGCAACGTGCTTATGGTGCCACGCGCAGCAAAGGCCTTGCGAGCTTCAGGCCACGGCCCGGCAGGCAAGGAGCGCGTCACGGCGGACAGCCGGCTGTCGGACTAGGCGCTGTCCACGCGCCGATGAGCGATCCATCCGTCTTGAGCCAAACTATATTGAGCCTTCGATCGCCGAGCTGCTGGATGCGGGAGAGCCCGACTTGGCGCGCCCACGGGTGCTCGAGTGGCTGGCCGACAACGGCGAGACCCTCGGCGCCATGCATCTGTACCGGGCCTGGCTTGAAGCGGACGGTGAGCCGCAGCTTCTGTGCGGTCCTCTGGGGCGCTGGTTGGCTATCCATGGTCAGCGGCTGGACACTCATTTTCTCTACAGAGCCTGGCTTGCCGCAGGAGGCGATCTGGAGCTGGTGAGAAGCCCGATCGAGAAGTGGCTTGCCCAGCACGGCGAAGACCCCGACGCCGGCTTGGTCTATCGACCCTGGCTCAGTGCGGGGGGTGACATCGAGTTGGTCAGGCGCCGCTCACCGCCTTTCTGGGGCGCCACTGGGACGTCACGGCGATCGACCTCCTCTACGGCGCCTGGCTGAAGGCCGGAGACGATCCGGGGCTGGTCAGAGAGCCGATGGAGAAGTGGCTTGACCGCAATGGGCAGAATCAACCGGACACCAAGTTCCTGTACACGGCTTGGCTTGACGCCGGCGGGGACCTCGAGCTCGTGCGAGCGTCCATCGCCACCTGGGTCAGAGAGCGCGCAGAGATGGAGGACACCCACTTCGTCTTCGAGTCGTGGATTGCCCACAAGGGGGAGCTGGATCTGGTCAGGGAGCCGCTTGGCCGCTGGCTAGGCCGTTACGGCCACGAGCACATCGACGCCGGCTTTCTGTATCGCGCTTGGCTCGAGGCCGGCGGTGAGTTGGATCTGGTCAGGAAGCCGCTTGCGAAGTGGCTCGAGCATCACGCCGAGGATCACGATGTCGGCATCGTCTACCGGGCGTGGCTCAGTGCGGGCCACGGCGAGCCGCACCTCGTACGCCGGGCGCTCGCTCGCTGGCTCACCCGTCACGGACACAGCGATGGCGCGGAGCTTGTCTGCAGCGCCTGGCTTGAGGCGGGCGGTGAAACTTGATCTGGTCAAGGAGCCGCTTGGCGGGTGGTTGGGGGTTGACCGCGAGCCCCCCGAGGACGGCAGGGTCTACCACCTCTGGTTGAAAGCCGGCGGTGATCGCGAGCTGATACGCGAGCGGGTCAGTCGGTGGCTCTCAGATCATGGCGCTGAGCCCCAGGCCAGATTCATCTACGACACCTGGCTCGCCGCCGGCGGCGACCACGAGCTGATACGCGAGCCCTTCAGAGGGTTCCTCGAACACGTATCAGGCGCTGCTCCGCCGAAGCTCTCCGGCCATGCGGCCATGTGTGTGTGTGCG
>CAVQZJ010000037.1:0-65268 GCA_963718425.1 uncultured Solirubrobacterales bacterium | reverse complement strand
TATAATACTAAAATACGTTCAACACACTATTTATAAATACTTTTGCCGAATTCTCGAAATAATAGTTTTTATTTCAAGTAGATATATATATTTTTAAAAAAAAACTTATAAAGTTAATTAATTTTACTAAAAAACTAGTTTAAAGTTTATTAAAATAATAAATTTTTTTTTTATTAATTTAATATTTTTTTTTTTTTTATAATTAATAATTTTTTTATTTAAGCATTAAAAAAAAAACTTAAAATATTTTTATTATTTAATATTATTTTAAAATATTTTAAAATATTTTTATTATTTTAATTTTTAATATTATTATTATTTTTAATATTTTTTTTATATTTTTAAATTTAATATTTTTATTATATTTTTAATATTTTTAATATTTTTAATATTTTTAATATTTTTATTATTAATAAAATTAATAATATTTATAATTATAATATTAATATTAATAATATATTTTATTTAAATTAATAAACTTTAAATAATTAACTATATTATAAATATAGAAAAAAAATTATAATTTATAAATTTTTTTTTAAAAGGGGGACGGCGTGTTCGGCGTGTCGGACGGGCAATTGTACGAGTTGATCTTGTTGCCGAACGCGGTGAAGTTGCGGACGCTATTATTCGCCCCGGCGAAGTTCATCGCGTTGGCAAGGTTCCGCCTGCTCCATGTGCGGCAGATGTAGTCAGGCCCGTGGCCGCGCTGGGAATCACTGACCAGGCGGGGCGGGGATCCCCGCACCGGGATTCGGCGACCCGATCATTATGGCCCATCGGGTAGCAGCCGTTGGAGCTCTCGTAGTTGGGAGCGCCAGGCCGATCTGCTTCAGGTTGTTGACGCCTGGGCCCGCCGGGCCGCCTCGCGGACCGCCTGGACGGCGGGCAGCAGCAGGGCGATCAGGACGGCGATGATGGCGATGACGACGAGCAGCTCGATCAGCGTGAAGGCTCGGCGGGACCGCGGCAGGGTGCGACTTGTCATGGATCGATCCTTCCTTTCTCTCCGGGCCGTGGGGGAAACGATGAAATGAAGACGATTCCCGAGACGGGATGCGGTGTCGCATCCGGTTTTGGGTCGGGTGCCCCCAAGGCGAGCACTTCCACGAGTTGGTCGGACCGCTCCTTCTGCGTCGGACAGCGGGAGTTCACCGGCGGCGTGACGATCGAGGGAACGCGTACGTCTGGGCGATGACGGGCTGTGAGGGCGGGACGCTGACTAGAATAGAGTAGGCGAACTCGATGGAAAGGTCGAGCGCCTGGACTGGCACAAATCGCCGCGTGTCAAGGGGGCTCTGACGCAAGCACCGTGCCGCGGCTCCGGCGGAGGCCGCCGTCTCAGCCCGGGAAAGGCCCGATGGCCGGGAAAAACCGGCCCGAATTCGCCAGGAAGGGCCGGGAGACGCGGCCCTGTCACTGCATGAGACCCCCGTCGACACCGGGTCGTCCTGCCCGATCTTCGGCAGGATTGCCCGATATCGCGACAACGGAAGACTCGGCCGTCAGGTAGCGTAAGCCACTTCGCCAGCACGTACGCGGGCACCCAGAGCGGCGACACACGAAGCTGCACCGGGGCCGCGGACCGCGGCCGCCGGCCGACGTCAACCAGAGATGGCGAGCCCCCGTCTTCACCGCCGTGGAGCCGCGCCGGCGAGGGTCGCGGAAGGCGCGGGCATCGGCCCGATTGATTGCCCACGCCGTCGGCGGAAGGACGGGCAGCCCTTCCGGCCGGCGCCGATCGGCCGGGAGCCTCCTTCCCCCCGGAAACGGGAAGACCCGCAGGGCCGCGGCGATCAGCCCGAGGATCGCGAGGTCCTGCACGGCCATCCCCGCGACGACGCCCCGCGCCCGGCTGTCATCGGCCTCGTCCCCGGCCTCGTGCCGGCTGATCCACGTCACCCCGGCGACGAACAGCCCGAACGCCGAGGCCGCTAGCCATCCCCCGGGCCCGCCGGTCGGGGTCGGCCGACATCCCCGGCAGAAATTCAGCGACCGGCACCCCGCCCATGGCCAGCGGCCCGACCGGCATCCGCTCAGAAGAGCCGTCATAGCCAGGACGCACCCCACCAGAGCACGGCGCCGCCGATCCGCCCCGCCCGCCCGCGACCCCGGCCAGCGGACCGATCAGGAGGAGGGCCGCCCCGAGGATCGCCGCGGCTCGCCGCGAGACCCGGCCCGACGGCAACGGCCGGCCCGGTCGCTCGCGGCGGTCGACCTCGAAGTCGAGGACGTCGTTGAGGACCATCCCCGCGGCATACAAGGTCACGCACCGACCCGGGACGAGCGGGCCCCAGCCCCGGCTTCTACCAGGGCCCGGCCGACGAGGAGCCAGCCGGCGAGCGGGTCGGCCGCGGCGGTGAAGAGGTTGGGCAGGCGGACGAGCTGGAGATAAGGCTTGAGCCGTCGCATCGGGGCCTCAGGACGCCTTCACGAGCAGCCGGAGGACGTCCAGCGCCCCCCTCGCCGCGGCGTCGGGGTCGTCGACGTTGGGATAAAGCTCGACGGTGATCCAGCCGTCGTAGCCCGTCCCCTCGATGGCCTCGACGACCTCGGCCGAAGTCGATCGCCCCCGGGCCCGGGGACCAGGTGGTGATGGACCCGGGTGGCGGCTATGTCTTCGAAGTGATAATGGCGGGTGTGCGCCGCGAGCCGGTGGACCGCCCGGGGATGTCTTCGGCCATGCAATAGGCGTGGCCGACGTCGAAGTTCAGGCCGATCGCGGGTGCATTCGACCCGCTCGGCGACCTCCAGGTATTGCTCGGTCGTCTCGATCAGGAGCCCCGGCTCGGGCTCGATCAGGAGCAGGACGTCCTGCTTGTGGGCATGCTCGGCCAAGGGCTTGAGGGCCTCGACGAACAGGTCGATCGCCTGCTGCCGGGATTGCCCGGCGCGATCGGGCCTGCCATCCGGCACTTACGAAGAAATCATCCAGCCGTTCCCCGTGCTCGGATCTCATCCCGGGGTGGTCTACGTAGTCGGACCTCGCTACATCAAAGACGAAGTCACGCTGATCTGGACCTCAACCGACGGCGGCGAAACGTTCTCGGCCGCAAAGTCAATTCATTCAGCCTCGCCGGGTAAGACGGGCGTCGGCGATGTGCTGCTGGACCCGAACACTCCCACGAGCGCCGGCCCGACCGAAGACTATTTCGGTATGGCCTTCAACAACCCAGGCCTTGGATTTGGCTTCACGGCCAACGAGATCACCTCGGGAACGACTTCCTTCACCTTTGAAAACCCCGGCGCGGGCGGTGTGGCCAGCTCGACGCTCGGCTATGTGACCGGCACTATCGAAGACAAATCCACCAAAGCGCAGATCCACCCCGAGGTCGAGGCCTATTACAACCTCTCATCTCCGGCGCCCGAAGTCTTCTTCTACCGGTACTACGCCAAGGGAGGCAACGTAGACGGCGAAGAAAAGGGATGGGAAGGGCCTTTCAAGGTCAGCGATGGGTACGTACCGCGCTTGGCCGGCGGTCCGAAAGGGTTGTTCATGCTCTCCACCGATATCGCCCCCGGCGAATCAACCGAAGCTCAGCCCTCGGCGATCGACGTGCGCAAGTTCAACGAAACAACCCATACGTTCGAAGCGCCGGTGATGATCGCGAAGATCCCCACGAGCGCGGGCACGCTGTTCAACTCGGGCGACATCTACGAGAACCCGGAAACGGGCGTCCTCTACGTGGCTCAGCCGGTCATCAACGGCGCAGGGGAATATGTGATGCGTCTGTGGGAATCCACCAACGGAGGAATGACCTTCACCGGCGAACGTGATATCGCGAAGATCGGCTTCGGTTATTCGGAAGTACCACGTCTCGCCGTGGCTGCCGATGGCCAGGGCTGGCTCACGTTCAATGACGCCGGAGGCCCGGAGGTCGCCGACCTCAACGCACTGCCCGCGCCGACCCCGTCCACCCCCGCGCCAACGACCACCAGCCTCTCGACGTCGCAGACGGCGGGAACGACGACCGGAGCAAACATCACGGTACCCGAGGGCACCATCGGCGAGAACGACAGGGCGACGATCGCTGGAACGAATGCCGCCACCGCGACAGGGACGGTCAGCTACACCCTCTACTCGCAGTCTGACTGCTCTGCCGCCAGCAAGATCATCGGTTTCACTGGCGCCGTAACGGCCGGTGCGGCGGCGGCATCTGGAGCAGTCTTGCCCGCGCTGTCCGCGGGCAACTATTACTGGCAAGCGTCCTACAGCGGGGACGCCAAAAACCTCCCCAGCTCGAGCTCCTGTGGCTCGGAGGTGCTGACCGTTACGGCTGCGCCCAAAGCTGGCGAAGGCGCCACCAGCACTGGTAGCACGCTGACGGTAACCATCAGCTGCGCGGGGCCGTGCACGGTCACGCTTACGGTCACGGTGCCCACAGCCTCGGCTGCGTCCGCTCGCAAGAGCAAGAAAAAACCAAAGTCGGTCACGCTCGCTTCGGGCACGTTCACGCTGCACAAAGGCGGGACCCAGAAGGTGACCCTGCATCTGACGAAGGCGGGCAAGAAAGCGTTGGCCGCCCATCACGGTCGCCTGACCGCCTCGCTACAGCTGTCAGAGAAGATCGACGGCCACACGATCCTCAGCACCAAGACGATCAAGATCAAGCCGGCGGCCAAGAAACACAAAAAGTGATCCCAGCTGCTGGCGCCCTGTTTGTGAGCATCGAGAGGATCTGATCGCGGCGGGCTTGCGCCGTCGGTCGCCGGCTCCCTTCATAGGAGCCGCCCGACGGCCGAGCCACCGTTGCTGCCCAAACTCCCTGGCAGAGTAATACTCTGGAGTGATACTCTGTCCCGCGTGAGTTCCCCCGACACCCGCGATCGCATTCTGCAGGCAGCGCTCACCTGCTTTCTCAAGGACGGCTACGAGCAGGCCACGATCGCTCGCATCAGGGAGCGCAGCGGTGTCTCCAACGGGGCGCTGTTTCACCACTTTCGGTCAAAGGAGGCGATCGCCGACACCCTGCATGTCGAAGGGATCTCCTCCTTCCAGGAGGGTCTGTGGGAGCTCGTGCACAGGCGTCCCCGTTCGCTGCGGTCGGCCGTACGCGACGTGATCGCACACCAGATGCGATGGATCGAAGAACACCCGGACCTGGCCCGCTTCGTCTACATCCGCGGCCATCTGGAGTGGGACTCCCCAGCCGGCCATCAGGTCGCCTCGCTGAACCGCGATCTGGCCAACGCCATGCGCGAGTGGATGAGACCGTCGATTCAGTCTGGCGAGATACGCACCTCCTCGATGCTCGTGATCACCGCGATCGTCAGCGGACCGGCGCATGCGCTGGCGCAGCGCTGGCTCGCCGGCCACTGCGACCGCCCGCCCAGCGAGTTTGTCGATGAGCTTTCGCTCGCCGCCTGGGCCGGATTGCGCGGAACACCGGCGGGCCCACGCAAGGCGCCCATCAGATCCGCGGAGCGCGGCCGGATGACGCTCGAGCTGCTCGACGACGACGGCGAGGTGTTGGCGCGCGCTGACGCAAGCGCCGAGCTGACACCCATCTAGACGACCCACAGAGAACTCACCCCCACCCTCAAAGGAGCACCGCAAATGAGCTATGAGACCATCATCTGGCAGCAGTCCGGCGCCGTCGGGCGCCTCACACTGAACCGCCCCGAGACCCTCAACGCGTGGACCGATCAATTCGGGCAGGAGCTCAAAGCAGTGGTGGAAGGCGAGGCCGCGCAGGAGTCCGTGCGCGCCGTACTGATCACCGGGGCCGGCCGCGGCTTCTCCTCCGGAGCCGATCTGAAGGCCGGATTCGAGCCCGCCGAGGACGGCATGCCCGATATCCGCAAAGAGCTCAATGAGACCTACCACCCGGTGATCGCGGGCATCCGCAATCTTCAGAAGCCCGTGGTGGCGGCGGTCAACGGGGCGGCCGTCGGCATCGGCTGCTCGCTGGCGCTCGCCTGCGATCTCGTGCTGGCTGGCGAGTCGTCCTTCTTCGGGCTCGCCTTCGTGAACATCGGCCTGATGCCAGACGGCGGCTCCACAGCGCTCGTACCTCCAGCGGTCGGCAAGGCACGCGCCTTTCAGATGGCGCTCATGGGCGAACGGGTGCCCGCGCCGCTCGCGCTCGAGTGGGGGCTCGTCAACTGGGTCTATCCAGACGAGCGACTGATGGAGGAGGCGGACACGCTCGTGGGGCGACTGGCCGACGGCCCGACGCGCTCCTACGCGGGCTCAAAGCGGGCGCTGAACAATTTCATCTACCCCAACCTGGATGACCAACTGCACATGGAGGCGGAGATCCAGCACTCCCTCGCGCGCACCAAGGACTTCTTCGAGGGAGTCTCGGCGTTCGTCGAAAAGCGCGAGGCGAAGTTCAACGGCTCCTAGCCCGGAGCGGCTCGACCTCGATCGGAGTCGAGCAGCGAATACACCACGCTGTCCAGGTAGCGCTCGCCGATTCGTTCAGCCGCGCGCAGCGTTCCCTCCTGGCGAAATCCGAGACGTATCGCAAGCGCCCTGCTGCGCTCGTTGTCCGGGGCGATGCGCACCTCGACCCGGTTCAGCCTCCACACCTCAAACGCATGGTCCAACAACGCTCTCACGGCGCTGCTCATCGTTCCCTGCCCCTGCTGCTCCTCAGCGAGCCAGTAGCCGATGCTCGTGCTGCGCCGCGCCCAGTCCACGCCGTGAAACCCGGCTACGCCGACGATCTTCTGATCGCGCAGGATCGCCGCCTGAAAGCCATCGTTCTCAGCCAATTGCCGGGCGCAGGAGCGGATGAAGCGCAGCGTGTCATCGAAGGTCTGGGTGGAGGGCCAGGCCATCCAGCGGCTCAGGTGATCGCGGTTGGAGGCGATCAGCGCGTGCAGCTCGGTCGCGTCGGACTCCTGCACAGTGCGCAGCCGCAGGTTCCCAGAGGCTTCGATGCTAAGCGTGCCGCGGTCGGGTGGCCGACCGCCGGGCGCTGTCGCGGTCACGGCCCACACGCGGTGGGGCACGGCCAGGGGATCGGCCGGGAAGCGCTCTGCCAGCATGTCCTGTAGCTCACGCGAGCAGGCGTTCACGCCGGCTTGATCGAGCGTCCCGGCGATCGGCGCGCTGGCGCGCACGCGTCCCACCCACGCCTCGTGCGTGTAGGGCACATCGAGGTCGAATGAGAACGTCTCGATGTGTGTGAACCCGGCACTCTGAAGGTCGGTGAGCCACTGTGGATAGAGGCCGGCACGCGCGGCGTAGGGCCAGGAGGGCGTGTGGCTCAGGATGATCTCCTCGGTGGCGGCGACGACGTTGCTCGGGATTGGCAGCCAGTCGAAGTGAGCGATCACGACCGTGCCATCGCGGACGAGCAGCCGCGCGACCTCGCGCGCCGCGGCCGGCCTGTCAAACCAGTGCCAGCACTGGCCGGCGCAGACCACATCGAAAGCACCGTCGGGCAGTCCACTGGCCTCGGCGGGAGCGTTCACGTAATCGATCCGCGTGCCCGCCGCGCGGTCGAGCCCAAGTGCCTGCTCCAACAGCGGCGCGGCGATATCCACCCCGGTCACCTCACATCCCTGCCGAGCGAACAGACGCGCGAGGCTGCCCGTACCCGTGCCGAGATCGACCACGCGCATCCCGGGGACGGCGATGCCCATCGCGGCGAGGCGGTCGATCAGCTCGCCCGGGAACCCCGCGCGGTGGGTGGCGTAGTCGGTCGCCGTGCGGCCGAAGTCTGGCTGGCACTCGCTCGACACTCGCCAACTTAATAGAAAAGCTTCGGGGCGCGGTGGGCGAAGGCAAAACGATCCCAACAAACGCTATACTTGCAGTTCGATGCTTAAGTCTCTGAGCCCGAGACTCCTCAGATCGACCTGCTTTTCCACGCTCTGGCCGACCCCACCCGCAGGCTGATGATCGATCGGTTGAGCCGGAGCCCCGCCTCGGTCAGCGAGCTGGCCAAGCCGTTTGACATGTCCCTGGCCGCCGTCGTCCAGCACCTGCATGTGCTCGAGCACAGCGGCCTGGTCCAATCGGAGAAGGTCGGACGGGTAAGAACCTGCAGCATCAAGGCCGACGCGATGCGCTCGGCCGAGCGATGGATATCCGATCGGCGCACATTCTGGGAGCGCCGCCTTGATCGTCTCGGTGAATTCCTGGCCGAGAACCCCGACCCACAACAGCAAAGGAGCAAGCAGTGAGCGAGCGGTCCACCACACACTCGACGTTCGTCATCGAGCGGACATACGAAGCCTCACCGGAGCGGGTGTGGCGCGCCTGGGCCGACCCGCAGCAGAAGCTGCAGTGGTTCGGTCCGCCGGTACAGGACAAGTCCGGGCACGAGCTCGACTTCCGCGTCGGCGGGATCGAGCGCATGACCGTGCCGGCCTCCTCCGGCGCCGTCTACCGGCTAGTTTCTCGCTTCCAGGACATCGTGGAGGGCGTGCGCTTCATCCACACCTACGAGATGTACCGCGACGAGGACCGTATCTCGGTGTCGGTGGCGACGATCGAGCTCCAGGCGCACGGCGCTGGCACTAAGCTGACATTGACCGAGCAGGGCGTCTTCCTGGACGGCCTGGACACGTCCGCCGAGCGCGAGCACGGCACAGGCGTTCTGATGGACGCACTCGGCGCCCACCTGCAGGGCTCAGGAGCATCCGCGTGAGCATCCCCCGCACGCCGATGAGTTTCTGAACGACCGCCAGTCTGCACATTCAAACCCGTCCCACGAAGGAGAGATATCGATGAGCGTCACAGAGTCCGACCGCAGCCGCTGGCTAGCCCTCTACGTCCTGTGCGCCGGAGTGCTGATGATCGTGCTGGATGTCACCGTCGTGAATGTCGCACTCCCGTCGATCCAGACCGATCTCGGCTTCTCCACATCGAGCCTCGCGTGGGTGGTCAACGCCTACCTGATCGCGTTCGGCGGGCTATTGCTGCTGGCCGGAAGATTCGGCGATCTGATCGGGCGCCGCAGCGTCCTGCTGGTCGGATTGGGCATATTCACCACGGCATCGATGCTGTGCGGGCTCTCGCAATCGCAGGGGATGCTCGTCGGCGCGCGCTTTTTGCAGGGCGCTGGCGGCGCGATGACCTCGGCGGTGATCCTGGGAATGATCGTCACGATGTTTCCCGAGCCGCATGACCAGGCGAAGGCGATCGGCGTGTACGCGTTCGTCGCGTCCGCCGGCGGCGCGGTCGGCCTGTTGGCCGGCGGCGTTATCACCCAGGCGATCAACTGGCACTGGATCTTCTTCATCAACGTCCCGGTCGGGATCGCCACCGCCACCGCGATTCTGCGACTGCTGAAGCGCGACGAGGGCATCGGGATCGGCGAGGGCGCGGATATTCCCGGCGCGGTGCTGATCACCAGCGCGTTGATGCTCGGCGTCTACACGATCGTCAAGCCAGCCGCCGAGGATGGCTGGGGAGCCGGCCGCACACTTTTTCTGGGCGCCATCTCGCTCGTGCTGCTGGTTGGCTTCCTCGCCCGCGAGGCCACCGCCTCAAAGCCGCTGATGCCGCTGCGAGTGTTCCGCTCGCGTAACGTCAGCGGCGCCAACCTGATCCAGGTGCTCTCAGTCGCGGGGATGTTCGGCATGTTCTTCCTCGGCGCGCTGTACATGCAGCGGATCCTGCACTACGACGCGCTTGAGATCGGCCTGGCGTTCCTGCCGGTGACGGTGATCATGGGCACGCTGTCGGTGCGCTACGCCCAACCTCTGGCGATGCGATTCGGCGCGCGTAACCTGATGTTCCCCGGCCTTGGATTGATTGCGGTGGGACTGTTGCTGTTCATGCGCGCCCCGGTTCACGGCAAGTACTTCACCGACATCTTCCCGGTGATGGTGCTGTTCGGCACCGGTGCGGGCATCTGCTTCCCGGCGCTGATGGGGCTCGCGATGTCCGGCGCCACACCGAGCGACGCCGGTCTCGCCTCGGGCTTGGTGAACACGACTGCGCAGGTCGGAGGCGCGCTTGGCCTGGCGGTACTCGCCACCCTGTCGGCCTCACACAGCAACAGCCTGATCAAGAGCGGGCACTCCACCGCGGCTGCGTTGACCAGCGGCTACCACCTCGCTTTCGGGATCGGCGCGGCGCTCATCGGCTGCGCGATCCTTGTCGCGGTGGCTGTCGTTCGGCCGGTCGCCATGCCGGTGCACGATATTTCGGCTGAGCCCGAGGACACCGAGGCAGAGCCGGCGGCGCAGGCCGCGTAGGCGCGCCCGCTCGAACCTAGACGCGGGGCGAGGTCCGGGCGGTTGTGACCTAGCCCCGATCGTCATCCATGCTCAGCCCAGCAGCCCGATCTGGCGCGAGAAGTCGGTCAGGTCATAGATGATCCGCCAGTCGCCGATCAGACCGTCGCGGAACTCGTACAGGTCGATTCCCCTGAGGTCGAAGCTGCACCCGGTCGGGGCGATCAGCGGCGGCTCGGAATCCGCCGGCCCGCCCCACAGCGCCAGCTCGCCGGTGAACGTCCCGGTCATCCGCCACGGAAGCGCGAGCCCCATCCCCTCGAGCGCCAGATAGGTGGCGCCGTCGCCCTCCAAGCGCACGTCGGGGAAAGCGTCGAAGAAGGTGGCGGTGAACGCACGGAACTCCTCGCGACCGTGCACGATCTGACCGTGCATCGCGGGGTCTTCCCACCTGATGTCGGTCGTGACCATGTCCTGCAGCCGGTCGAGGTCGTGCGAGTTCCAGGCATCCTCCCAGCGCTCCATGAAGTCCGAGAGCCAGTCCGAGCTCTCATGCCAGCGCTGCGAGAGAGCCGGCAGGTCCTGCGCGAGGTCATCGAGGGCGCGAGCGGTTTGATCGGCTGCGTTCATCGGTTGCTCCTCTCCGGCGGTCTGCGCCGCCATTGTCTTAGACAGACCGTCCGTCTCAGACAGACGGTCTGTAGCGTACTTTATGTGCCTGAGAATGCAAGACATCCAGCTGACCCCCACCTCCCACATCGTGCTCGGGCTGCTCGACCAGGCGGGCGAGGCGACCCCCTATGAGCTCAAGCGGATGGTCGAGGGCTCGGTCGGGCATTTCTGGTCGCTGCCCCGCTCACAGCTGTACGCGGAGCCCGCGCGTCTGGCGGTGGCCGGTTATCTGAGCGAGCGCCAGGAACCCGGTGGACGGCGGCGCAAGCGCTACTCGCTCACCGAGCACGGGCGCCAGGCGCTCGAGCGCTGGCGCTCCACCCCCACAGTCGAGTACACCGAGCTGCGCGATCTCGCGTTCCTGAAGCTGTTCTTCGGAGCTGACCCGACCGCCATGGCGCAGGCGCAGCTGTCCGTCCTGTGCCCTCTGCTGGAGAGATACCAGCGGCTGCATGCCACGCTCGGCGACGGGGAGCCCTCCGGTCCACGCCAGACTCTGGAGGCCGGTATCGACCACGTGCTGGCCTCGATCGAGATCTGGCGGCGGATCATTCGCGAAGCGCAGGGGAAGAACCGGCGCTCGAAATAACCCCCGCGGCGGCTCACCCCGCCAGTGTCTGCAGTCGCAGCTGTCCGGATCGCGCCGCGGTCTCGTGCTCGAGCAGCCAGCGCTTGCGGTCAAGGCCGCCGCCGTAGCCGGTCAGTGCACCGCCGGCGCCGATGACCCGGTGACAGGGCACGATGATCGAGATCGGGTTGCGCCCGTTGGCGAGTCCCACCGCCCTGAACGCGCTGGGGCTCCCGACTGTCCGTGCGATCTCGCCGTAGCTGGTGGTCTGGCCGTAGGGGATCTCCCGCAGCGACTCCCACACCCGCCGCTGGAAGTCTGTCCCTCGCATGAGCAGCGGCACGTCGAACTCCTTCAGTGTGCCGGCGAAATAGGCGTGCAGCTGCGCCGTGACCTCAGCGAAGATCGTCTCCCGCTCGCGGCTTGGATCGATCGGGGTCGGGGCGTGGCGCTGGTCCTCCATGTACAGCCCGCTGAGCCGCCCGTCGATCGCCGTCAGCCGCAGCGTCCCGATCGGGCTGTCGATCGAGGTGGAGCACGTTTGCGGTTGGTGGCGCGCGCTCATGCCGCCCTGCCCATCGCCTGCACCGGCTCGGCCACCTCATCTGAATGTTGCAGGCTCGCCCACAGATGCCCGACCGCGTAGGCGCGCCACGGACGCCAGCGCTCCGCCAACGTCAGGACCGAAGCGCGATCCTCGGGTTGGGACAGGTGCGCCAGGGCGTGGCGCACACCGAGGTCCGTGGGCAGGAACGCATCGGGGTCGCCGAGCGCGCGCATCGCTATGTAGGAGGCGGTCCACGGGCCGACGCCCGGAAGCTCGAGCAGCCGTCGCTCGAGCTCGCGCGGGTCGGCGCCCGGGTCCAGATCGAGCTCTCCGTCCGCCACGGCGTGGGCGAGCCCGGCCAGAGTGCGCCGCCGGGTGGCGGGCATCGCGAACGCGGCCGGGTTGTCCTGCGCCAGCTCGGCCAGCGCGGCCGGGCTGGGAAACGCGTGCGTGAGCGGCAGGCAGGGATTTTCAAGCGGCTTTCCCGCGGCCCGCACGAGCGTGCCCGCCACGGTCCTCGCGCCCGCCACGGACACCTGCTGGCCCACGACCGCCCGCACCGCTAGCTCAAAGCCGTCCACCGCCCCCGGCATCCGCAGCCCCGGTGTGCGCGACACCAGCGGCGCGAGCAGCGGATCGGAGCCGAGCGCCTCATCGACCGCGACAGGGTCCGCGTCGAGATTCAAGAGGTGCCGGCAGCGCGCGATTGCGCTGGTCAGATCGCGTAGGTCATCCAGCGTGAACAAGGCCGTGATCTCGGGGCCCTCGCCGGCGGCCAGGCTGACCGTCCCCTCACCGTGCGGCAGCTGCAGGACGCGGCTGTAGGTGGCGCCGTCGTATGCCTCCAAACCGGGGATCCCCCGCTGCGCGAGGAACTCGAACATCCTCTCGACGGCAAACGGCCTGCGGTAGGCCAATCGCAGGGCTATCGACTGCGTGGCCGCGCCCGTGGGCGAGACGGTGTGGCCGGCCGACTTGCGTCGCAACTCCGTGGGTGTGCGGGCGAACACGGCGCGCACGGTCTCGTTGAACTGCCGCACGCTCTGAAAGCCCGCGGCGAACGCGACCTGCGTGATCGGGACATCGGTGCTCTGCAGCAGCAGACGGGCGGTCTGGGCACGCTGCGCGCGGGCGAGCGAGAGCGCGCCGGTCCCGACCTCGGCGACGAGCACCCGGTGCAGTTGACGCTCGGAGTAGCCGAGCCTGGACGCGAGACCCGAGACTCCCTCCCGATCAACGACGCCGCGCAGGATCAGCTTGACCGCTCGCGCGGCTACGTCTGCCCTGCCCAGCCATTGCGGCGAGCCGGGTGCGGCGTCGGGCCGGCAGCGTAGGCAAGCACGGAACCCCGCCTGCTGGGCGGCCGCGGCGGTTGGGTAGAAGCGGACGTTCTCGCGTTTGGGGGTGAGCGCCGGGCAGCTTGGCCGGCAGTAGATACGGGTGGAGGTGACGGCGGTGAAGAACCATCCGTCGAAGCGCTGGTCGCGGCTGCGCACCGCCCGATAGCAGCTGTCGAAGTTCTCGTGCACGAGCCCATCCTGGCACGAGCGCACGCGGTACGCCGGCGGATTTCAGACATCCACGTCGGAGCGGCTGCGGTCGCCGCCGTGTCCTAACCTCACCTCAGTGCAAGTGGAGCTGTTGTTCTGGCAGGGATGCCCTTCCCACCCCAAGGCGCTCGCCGATCTGCGCGAGGCGATGACCGATGTGGGCCTTGACCCGGACACCGTCGCGATCCGCGAGATCCACACGGACGCCGAGGCCGAGCGAGAGCGTTTCGTGGGCTCCCCCACGATTCGGATCGACGGCGTGGATGTGCGGCCGCCGCGCGATGAGCCCTACCGGCTGACGTGTCGCATCTACTATCGCCGCGACGGCCGTGTATCGCCGACGCCCGACCCGCTGGATGTCCGCGACGCGCTCCGCGCCGCCCAAACCGCGACGACGACAGGAGACTAGATGACGGCAATCGGCGAGCAGGCCCCTACCTTCGCGCTACCGGACACCGCCGGCGAGGTGCACAGACCCGGCGACGCGCCCGCGACCGTCGTGGTGTTCACTTGCAATCACTGCCCTTACGCGCTTGCCTGGCACGAGCGCACGATCGCGCTCGCACGCGACTACACCGACCGCGGAGTGCGGGTGCTCGCTATCAACCCCAACGACGCGGAGCGCTATCCGCGCGACGCGCCGCAGGAGATGCTCGCGCGCGTGCGGCGCGGCGAGTTCGACGGTGTGCCCTATCTGCGCGACGATTCCCAGCGGGTAGCCCGCGACTACAACGCACGGACGACCCCCGACGTGTTCGTGCTCGACGCGGATCTGACGCTTCGCTACCGCGGCGCGCCCGACGCCGATCACGACGATCCGAGCCTCGACGCCGCATGGGTGCGTGCGGCGCTCGACGCGCTGCTGGCCGGCGAGTCGCCCGACTTGCCCGAAACCACGCCGGTCGGCTGCTCAATCAAGTGGAGATCCGCAGACTGACGCTCACCGGTGCGCCGTATGAACGGTGAGCGGCTCACCGCGTGCCTTGCTCAGCGAATGAGCAGCGAGCGGTTGACCGTCTTTCCCCCCTGCAGGGAGACGGTCAGCTCGGCGGTGAGCGGATGGTGCCTGGCGTGCTTCAGACGCTTGCGTCCGGCGGCGCTCACGCGCAGCTTTACGACGCCGTTCTTCCCGGCGGCCAGCGAGAAGGATTCCTTTCCCAGCACCAGCGTCGTGGTGGTGGTGATCGTCCTTTTGGCACGGTGACGGCGGCTGGTGATCCGCAACGTCAGCTTGACCGTGCCGCTGCAGGTCGCCTGTTCACACCGCAGGTGCACCTGCACCGTCTTGCCTGAGAGCAGCAGCTTTGACTGTCTGAGGCTCACGACCGGGGTCGGGGGCGTATGCACTGGGATGGCAAGGCTCGCGCTGGTTGCGCTCTTTTCCCCGAGTACGTTCTTCGCGGTGACCTGGCAGGAGAGGCTGTGTCCTTCGTCTGTGCTCTGCACCTGGTAGGTGCTACCGATGGCGTTCGGTACCGGCACTCCGTCATGCAACCAGGCGTAGGCGTAGGTCGTGGGATTGCCTTTCCAAACCCCGTTCGAGCAGGTCAGCGTGCTTCCGATCGCGGCGGTGCCCGTTATCTGCGGTACGGCCGAGTTGGCGGGAACAGCAGTGCCGGTGGGCAGCAGCGCGGCGTTGATGGAGGTGATCGCGTTCGGGGCGAGCACCGACACCAGTTGAGCTTCGGGGTATGAGGTCTTGTTGTTGTAGTACTGGACCTGGAAATTCCTTCCGTCGCTGAAGCCGACCTTGTATTGGCCGCTTGCCAGGCCTTCGATGGTGTATTGGCCGCTCGAGTTGGTCAGTTCGCATCCGGCCGGTTCGCTGCTCGACACCAGGGCGCAGACCAAGACTCCTTTGAGCGCGGAGCCGGTAGCCGCGTTGGTGACCGTGCCCGAGATCTTCGCGCCCACCTGCATTTGGGCGTTGATTCCTGCAGCCGTCTGTTCGACGGTGACCGGCACCGCGGTCGCGGTTTCCAGAGAGGACGCGCCGCTGTAGTACTGGACGACGTAGCCAGGGGTGCTCCCGCCGGGGCCGAACGCAACCTTGTAGTTGCCGCCAGCCAGACCGGAGATCGTGTATTCGCCGCCGGCGCCCGTCATCACACAGTCTCCGAATTCCCTACTCGAGGCGATGGCACAGACGAAGATGCCCTCGAGCGCGCTGTGCGTGGACGCGTCGGTGACCGTGCCCGAGATCTTTCCGCCGACCTTCATTTCCGCGTTTATCCCCGTGGTGGTGGCACCGGAGCTGACCGCCACGGCCATCCCGGTTTCCAGAGAGGACGCGCCGTTGTAGTACTGGGTGATGTAGTTGAGACCCCCTTCGGGTGGCGCCAAGAATTCCACCTTGTATGAGCCGCTCGGAAGGCCGCTGATTGTGTATTCGCCTTGTTTGGTGGTCGTCGAGCACCGTTCGCCTGGGAATTCACCGAATTCGCTGCCCGCTTCGTCGGCGCAGACTTCGATCCCTTCGATCGGGTTGTGCGGCGGGGCATATTCGGTCACAGTGCCGGAGATCCGCCCGGTGGATGACGCGAGAGCGCTCGCCGGCGCGAGGAGTCCCAGCGCCGTCAGGAGCACCGCGAGGGCCATCCTCCGCCCGCCGGCGCGTGGTGCGTGCCGGCGAAGCCTGGCCGCCGCTGTGGCCTGTTCGAGGGCGAGCATCGAGCGGACAATGCTAGTGCAATCAGTTGCACCTCGGCCGCCACTGCCTCGCACGCTCGACCTAGTGGGTCGTTAGTGGTAAATTAGTGGGTATGGCCTATGTAGTCGCGCGCCGCGGTGGGCGATTTGAGATTCGTGAGTCATTCAATACCGCGAAGGGGCCTCGCTCGCGCACGCTCGCCGGCTTTCAGGTGTTGACCGATGACGTCATGGAGGCTGCCGTGCGGCGCGCGCAGCGGCCATTCAACGTCGAGGCCGTGCTTCGCTCAGGGCGACGGGCCGGTGCGCAGGTACAGATGGCAAGCTCGGGCGCCGATCGCGCGCGGGCACGCTTTCTAATCGGTTCCAGGAGGATGGCCAGCGCACTCGGGCGAGCACAGCCGGCAGGCACAGACACCGACCCGGGAGCGGCGCTGATCGAGCTGCTGGGCTTCGCGGACACGATCAAGGCCGGCCAGCCACCACGGCCATTCGAGGCGCTCGCGTTCCCCTCGCTGGCTCGTATCGTTGAGCGACGAACTGACACCGAGCCAACAAACGCTCGATGAGCGCCACCCAGAGATTGGATGGCCTCAGCTCGCGGATCGTCGCCGCCCATGAGATGCTCGAATCGCTGCGTGTGCCGCACCAGTTCGGCGGCGCGATAGCGCTGGCTTGGTATCGCAGCCCGCGCGCGACCACCGACATCGACCTGAACGTGACGCTCTCACCGCACGAGGCCGAGCCCGTCCTCGGGGCGCTGTCGCATCTGGGCGTGAGCGTTTCCTCGGAGGATCGAGTCGCGATCGAGCGCGACGGCCAAGCTCGCCTGAACTGGGATGGCTCCTACCTGGACGTTTTCTTCGCCACCCTTGCTCTGCATCACGAGATGGCCGCGAGCGCTCGCGAGGTCGCCTTCGGTCCCGTGCGCATACCGATCCTCAGCCCTGAGCACCTGATCGTGTGCAAGGCGGTCTTCGATCGGCCCAAGGACTGGGTCAACATCGAAGAGATCCTCGGCTGGGGCACAGCGGTCCAGTGGCCGACTGTGCTGCGCTGGATCGACGAGCTGCTCGGCACGAACAGCGATCAGCATGTGCGATTGGTCGAGCTGATTGGCTCGGGCGCCTAGCGAGGACCCAAAACCAGGACAGCCGCTCCACGCTCCCAGTCCGGCGGCTCCTAGCCGGGATCGTCGAGCCCGCGGTTTTGGGTTCCGTGGCGTCGTGAAGGGCGCGATCACCGCGATACTGCGCTGATGGCATCAGAGCTCGCCGCTCCGGCACGCACCGCCTGGTCGCGGAACCTCGCCGCGCCGGTACGCGACTTCCTGAGCACCGAGACCGGCGGGGCGGTCGTGCTCGTCGCGGCAGCTGTCATGGCGCTCGTATGGGCCAACTCGCCCTGGCCGCACTCCTACGAATCGTTCTGGCGCACCACGCTCGCGCTGCACATCGGCCATCACGTGCTGACCGGCAGCCTGCGCCAGTGGGTCAACGAAGGCCTGATGGCGCTGTTCTTTCTCGTCGTGGGCCTCGAGGCCAAGCGCGAGCTCGACCTCGGCGAGTTGCGTGTGCGCAATCGCCTGGCGATCCCCGTCCTCGCGGCCCTCGGCGGCATGGCGCTGTGCGTGGGCATCTATCTGGCGATCAACGCTGGTGGCTCCGGCTCCGGCGGATGGGGCACGGCGATGTCAACCGACACGGCACTGTCCCTGGGCGCGCTCGCGCTCGTGGCGCCGAGTGGGCCCACGCGCCTGCGCGTGTTCCTGTTGACGCTAGCTGTCGTCGATGACCTGCTCGCCTTGGTCGTGATTGCCCTCGCCTACAGCACCCACATCTCGCTGCTCGCGCTGGCGATCGCTCTCGCTCTGTTCGCGGCGCTCGTGCTGCTGCGCTTCGCTCCGCGCTGGCGCGAGTCCGCGGCGGTGCTCGTCGGGATCGGGGTGTGGCTGGCGATGTTCGAGTCGGGCATCGACCCTGTCGTCGCGGGCCTTGCGATCGGCTTGGCGACGAGCGCCTACCCGCCCGCGCGCGAGGATCTCGAGCGCGCCACCGAGTTGACCCGATCCTTTCGCGAGCAGCCCACGCCCGAGCTCGCGTATATAGCCCAGCGTGGCCTGACCGCGACGATCTCGCCCAACGAGCGACTGCAGTACCGCCTGCACCCCTGGACGAGCTTCTTTGTCGTGCCGCTGTTCGCGCTGGCCAACGCCGGCATCCACGTCAACTCGCGTGTACTCTCAGACGCGGTCAGCTCGCCTGTGACGATCGGGATCGTGCTCGCGTATGTGCTCGGCAAGCCGCTCGGCATCCTGACAGCTTCCTGGCTCGGCACCCGTCGCGCGCTCGGTGGCGCCCGACTCGCCCTCACCTGGCCCGGTCTTGCTGGCACGGGGGCGATCGCGGGCATCGGCTTCACGGTTTCGCTGCTGATCGCGGGTCGCGCCTTCCATGGCGAGCTGCTGGCTCAAGCCACGCTCGGCGTCCTCGCCGCCGCGGTCGTCTCGCCGCTGGTGGCGTGGATCATCTTCAAGCTCATCGCCCGGCTGCCCACCGACGTTCGCGCCCGCCAGTTCGGACGCACCGCCGAGCAGCTGATAGACCTCGCCGAGGACGTCAACCCCGAGCGCGACCACATCCGCGGCGCTCCCGATGCTCCGGTGACGCTCGTCGAGTACGGCGACTTCGAGTGCCCCTACTGCGGGCAGGCCGAGCCGGCGATCCGCGAGCTGCTCGCCGACTGGGGTGACGAGCTGCGCTACGTCTTTCGCCACCTACCGCTCAGCGATGTGCATCCCTGGGCCCAGCTCGCCTCGGAGGCGGCTGAGGCAGCCGGCGCCCAGGGGGCGTTCTGGGAGATGTATGACCTCTTGCTCGCTCACCAAGGCGAGCTCACGCCAAGCCATTTGCGGGGTTACGCGCAGCAGCTCGGACTCGACCTCGAGCGTTTCACCGAGGAGCTGCGCCGACGCATCTATGCGGCACGCGTCAGTGAAGACGTGGCCAGCGCCGACTCGAGCGGCGTCTCCGGCACGCCGTCCTTCTTCATCAACGGACGTCGCCACAACGGCGTATATGACGTTGACACGCTCAGCAGGGCTGTGCGCTCGGCCCGAACCGCCGCCCACGCTCGCCAGGCGACGGCAGCTGAGAGCGAGGTACTCAGGCAGCGCTCCAGCTGACCGGGCCGCTCGAGCAGCGCAGCCCATGTGCGCCCTGCGCGAGGCTGTTCAGTGTGCCTCTAGCCCGGGTGCCGTGGCCATGTGCGCCCAGTTGCAGTCTGCCGGTGAAAGAGGCGGCGCCGCTGACCTTCTGCGCCTTTCCTGCATGGGTGGGTTTCAGCACGCCGCGCAGCGTCAGTTTCACTGAGAACGATCCGCCGGCTGTGACCGTGGCGGCCGGCTCGCGCCCGCCACGATAGTCGGCGGGCAGGACCGACCATGGGTAGGGACCGTGAAAGCCCGGCTGGTTGCAGCTGAACTGACCGTAGAGTCGATATGACTGCAGTCGCCCGCCGTCAGAGGACAGCCGAAACTCGATCGGCTCGCGCTGGGAGGTGCGGCCGCTGTAGCGCTCGACGGCTACTGATGTGGCGCCGTAGGCACCGCCAGCCAGCAGCAGCGCCGTGGCGGCAAGAACCCCAGTCGCGCATCCGCCGATGCCATCCACCCAGACCACCCCCCTTTTTTGGCGGTCTCAATGCTAGCCCGCCTTTCGTGCGCGAGCAATCGCTGACCCCGCAATCCGGATCCGGATGGGCGCGTGCCGGCTCAGCCAGACAAGCAGCTGTAGATCAGGGATGCGAGCGTGTCGCTTGAACTGGGAGTCCAGGTGATCGTCTCGGAGCCGTGGAGTTCGACCTTGACGTGGGCATCCCGTGCGCTATCGACGGCGGCGTGCAGGTGTAGCTTCGCTTCCTTGGGGCTGTCATAGATATCGATGAGCGCCCCCCGCCCGTCCTTGTCGGCGATGCTCAGCCCGTATGCCTCGTACGCGCTCGGCGAGCTGTTGGCGAGCACGCTCAGATCATGGGCCTGCAGGCAAGCGCGCGCATGGGCGGCGAGTTTTCCGGTCGCCGATACGGACGCTGCAGCGAGTGAGAGCTTTGTGATTCGCAGCGCCCCGAGCACTTCCAGGCGCTGGTCCAGGTCGCGTCCTCCCTGCACGACCAGCCAGGCGTCGCCGATCCGTCGCGCGCTGAGGTCCCCGCGCGGTGAGTCGGAGAGCGCCACGTTCACGACATCGGGATGACCGGCCACCGCGACCGCGCCCGGGATCGCGCCGAGCACCTGGCCCGGCCGGCGTGCGTCTATGAGAATCGCGGCGTCCAGACCCCACCCGTGCAGGAAGTACTCGGTGTCCACGCAGGAGAGGAACAGCTCGCCTTCGGCGTCGGCGATCGGTGCGATCGCGGCGAGGACATGGCCCCACTGCGGTGTGAGACCGTCCAGGCCGTGCTCCCCCAGTTCGCAGGCACCCGGCAGCGGATGGTCGGCGGCGGCACCGGGATGGCTCTGGCCGGGCGTCCGCACCTGCCAGGCGCGCATCGAAGGACCGAGCGGACGCTGGGCCGGGCTGGTGATCGGGATCAGGTGTCCTTGGCCATCGAGTGGCTGCAGAGCGGTGGTGCTCACGAGCCTGGTGCGCGGCCTGCCGATCGAGAGTTGGGGGCCTTTAGAGTGTGTGTGCCTCGACAGTCGCCGCCCGGGGAGCACGAGCACACGCTCGTGGTATGGAAGGTGTGCTCCCGGCGGCGGGATCGCGATCGGTGGCGCGTTCGCGGGGCGGAAGAAGACGGCGACACGGTCCCCTTCGGGGAGAGCCCCGGCGGTGCTCGTGCGGATCTTCATGTCGCCGAGACGGATCGCCGCGACCCGCGGGCCGCTCAGCACGTAGTCAACGACCTCTCCGCCGCTCAGCGGACCGCTCTGAAAACCCACACCGAAGCCGCCCACCAGCGGCATGTTCGATGTCGGGTATCCGGCTTCACCGCCGTCCCCTCCAGGAGTACCGGGGGACGCTGCGGGCGTCCGCAGGTCGATGAACGTGGTCCAGCCCGCCGCTCCCCCAGAGATCTGGGGCACGAAGGTGATGCGGTAGCGGCGGTCCGCCTCGTTGTGGGCGGAAGGTTTGACTCCATCGGCGGGGACGCTGCCCACCAGCGGCTTTGAGGGGCTTTCGCTGAGGGAGACGGCCGCTGCCGCTGATCCCCCGGCCAGCGCCAGCAGCGCGAGCGAGAGCAGCGGCCGTGAGCGTCGGCGGAGCCATCTGTGCGTCCGGCCATCCGGCCGCGCGGGCGCCTCGGCGAGAAGCTCCCGCAGGTGATCGCGCAGCTCCGCCAGGATCGGCAGGTCCTCAAAGTGCTCTTGTGGGGTGTTCTTCACGCCTGCCTCCGCGACGGGTCGATCGCCCTGCGCAGGGCGCGCAGACCGCGGCTGACACGCGCACGCGCCGCCTGTTCGCTCACTCCCAGGCCCCTCGCCACCTCGGCGTAGGAGCGTTCCTCGAGGACCCTCAGGCGGATCGCCAGCTCCTGCTCGGCCGTCAGCTCAGAGAGCGCCGTGTTCACGTGAGCGTGCAGGTGCTCGCTGGCCGCCAGCACCTCGATGCGCTCGTACTCCTCCCCGCTCAGGGGGCGCATCTGGTGGGCGATCCGCGATAGGGCGCGCCGTTCGCTCGTGCCCTGACGGTAGTGGTCGGAGAGTCGATTGGCGGCTATCCGATACAGCCATCCGGCGCGCTCGGAGTCCTCGCGGGCCCGGCAGTTCCCGCGTGCCTGCAGCGCCGCCACGAACGTGTCGGCGAGCAGATCCAGCGCGAGCTGCGGATCGCCGGTGCGCCGGGCGAAGAACCCGGTCAGCTCGCGTGCGTGGCGGTCATACAGGGCCATCACCTCATCGCCATCCAGGCTCACCGCCACCACCACGATCTAGTCATGCCTCTATAGACGCAGGTCGCCAGAAAGCGTGACGCACACCCCCGCGAACGGCCTCCTCGGCGCATCGCTAGTCAGTGTGGATACGAGGGCCAGCCCCTCATGTCCATACTGACTATGAGCCTGAACCAAGCTGAGGATCTACCTCGGGCGGGCTCGAATGGGGACCGGATATCTGCCCGTTGGCCGTCGTGTGCAGTCGTCGCTCACTAGATGCCTTCCTGTATGGCGGTGTGAGGGGACCTCAACCGCGGCGCATAAGTCTGCCGACGGCAGCCATCAGCTCGGTGGTGCGCTCGTCCTGCAGCTCGCTATCGCCGCCGATCACGCAGGTACGGGCGTGCCCGTCGAGCAGCCCGAGCGCGACCTTGTCGAGGGCGGCTTGGACAGCCGCGATCTGAGTGAGCACGTCGATGCAGTAGCGGTCGTCCTGCACCATCTTCTGAATGCCGCGCACCTGGCCCTCGATTCGCCGCAGCCGGTTTTGCAGCTGCTCCTTGCTCGCCGTGTAGCCGCGTAGCGGCGTCGCCTGTTCTGTGCCCATGACGGCAGCTTAGCATAAACCCCATGGGGGTATATCGCGTTGAAGCGCTCGGCCGGCGGGCGTTCGCGCGATCGGACCGCTATTTGCGAACGGAGGCGAGCGTTTGTGCCCGTGCGCGATCACGCCGTGCGCGCCACCAGGCCCGCCCTCGCACATCGATCAGGAACCGCTCGATCTGATTCCGTCTCGCCCACAGCCGCCCTTCGATGCTGTCGAGCTGCTGGCGGCGCTCGCGCGTGAGCTCCAGCTGGTGTTCGACCTGGTCCAGTGCCTCGGTCGCAAGCTCTCCCCGAACTGCCGGATCCTCGCTGTTGTCGAATCGCTCCCGCAGCAGTCGCAGCGCCTCCTCCGCTTCGAGCATGCCGCGGGCCGCCTCCTGCGCCCCATTGAGCAGACCGTCCAAGCGCTCGAGTGGCTGGCTGGCGGACGCCGCCGTCGCGATCGCTGGAGGATCCGGCTCACGCGGGGACATTGACCACCGTGCCCGTTGTCCGCTCATCACTGGAGCTCCTCGCCGGCGCTTTTGGCTGCGCCTTCGCCTCGGCGTGCACGATCAGCACCGGGACGGGGCTGTGGTGCAGCACGTAGTGGCTGACGCTGCCGAGCAGCGCCGAGCGCAGTGCGCCACGCCCGCGCGAGCCCATCACAACGAGATCGTGATCTCCCACCTCGATCTGGCGGATCAGCGCTGGCCTGACCGGATCCCGGCTCAGCACGGTGCTGACGGACACGTCGTTGGGAACCGCCTCGACGGCTGCGCGCAGGAGCGTCTCGGCTTCGGCCTCGGCGTCACTGGCGAGCGTCGCCGCCACCCCGCTGCCGGCGCCGATGTAGGCGCCGACGGGAGGCGACACGACGGAGCTGAAGATCGTCAATCGCGCGTGCTCGGAGTCCGCGAGGTCGATTGCCTGCACGAGCGCCTGCTCGGCGTCGGGCGAGCCGTCGGTTGCTAGGAGGATGTTGTGGAACATGATGCGCCCCTTTCTCGATGTGGCGCCAGCAGGGAATGCTTTACATAAACATTAGCAAACTATATAGTAATCTATATGTCTATGCAACACACAAACTCCGAGGGACAGCGGGCGGAGCGCGTCGATTACATCGTTGAGAACCTGCTCTCGCGTTCGGTGCTGCTCGTACGACTGCTCGTCAAGCAGGTCCGCACGAGCGAGATCTCCCGCACCGAACTGGAGGTGCTGAGCATCCTCGGAGAGGGACCGCGGAGGGTGACCGAGCTCGCCGAACTGGAGGGGATCGCGCAGCCGACGATGACACTGCTAGTCAAGCGCCTGCAGGAGAACGGCTGGGTCAGGCGCGAAGGGCTGCCGGACGATGGACGGGTGGTCATGATCAGCATCACCGAGGATGGACGCGCGGCGCAGCAGAAGTTCCGTGCACGGTTTCTCGCCGCCATGCGAGCCGATGTGCTGAAACTGCCAGACGAGCAGCTCGAGCAGCTGGCCCTCGCGACGGCGACCCTCAGCTCGTTCGTGGAGGAGTTGCAGCAGCGATCGGGGAGATGAGCGGGCTCCCGGTCCACCCTCCAGGCCCGTCCCACTGATCATGCTGATGCACTCCGCCCGCTCACGGCGGCATCGCCGGCCAGGCGCTCTCGCTCACTATACTTATACCCCCCATGAGTATGTTGGCCATGTGATGATCGAGGTGCTGGCACGATGGCCGACGTTCTGAATGTGATCTGGCATGGCCTGCGAGACTCGTTTCTGATGGCCTGGGAGGTGTGGTGGGCGCTCGTGCTCGGCTTCTTCATCTCCGGGATAGTGCAGGCATGGGTGCCCCGCGAGCGGATCGAGCGTGCCCTCTCCGGTTCGGGCCCAAGGCCCATCGCGCTGGCTACCGGGCTGGGCGCGGCGTCCTCGTCGTGCTCCTATGCGGCCGTCGCTATCGCCAAGAGCCTGTTTGAGAAGGGCGCCTCCGCGGTCACGACGCTCGCGTTCCAGTTCGCCTCCACGAACCTGGTGTGGGAGCTAGGCCTCGTGCTGTGGGTGCTGATCGGCTGGCAGTTCACCCTCGCGGAGTACCTCGGCGGGATCGTGATGATTGTGCTGATGGCCGTGCTGCTGCGAGCGCTGATCTCTCCGCGGCTTGAGCGCCAGGCTCGCGAGCACGCCCAGCAGGCCGACAGCGGCCACCAACACCACGCCGCCGGCGAGCAGATGAGTTGGCGCGAGCGTCTGAGTTCCGCCTCGGCGTGGTCTGACGTGGCCCACAACTTCCGTGGGGACTGGCAGATGCTCTACAGGGAGATCGCGACAGGTTTCGTGCTCGCCGGCTTCCTCGCCCAGCTTCCCAACGAGTTCTTCAACGGGTTGTTCCTCAAACACACCGGCGGTGTGCTCGCCAGCGTTGAGAACGCGATCGTCGGGCCGGTCATCGCGGTCCTCTCGTTCGTGTGCTCGATCGGCAACGTTCCACTCGCGGCCGTGCTGTGGTCCGGCGGCATCAGCTTCGCCGGGGTGCTCGCCTTCCTGTTCGCTGATTTGATTGTGCTGCCGATCATCGCCGTCTACCGCAAGTACTACGGCGCGGCGTTCGCGCTGCGGATAACCGCGCTGATGCTCGTGACGATGATCCTCGCCGCCCTGATCGTCAACGGCCTGTTCGGCGCCGCCGGGCTGCTCCCGCATGTGCGTCCGTCGCGCACCGCGATCTTCGGCGCGCTCACCGTGAACTACAAGCTGTGGCTGAACGTGCTGGCGGCACTCGTGTTCCTCGCCATGCTGTGGCTCACCGAGCGCCTCGGCGCGACCGACCCGGTCTGTGGGATGAAGATCGACAGGAGCAAGGCCCTGCGGGTCGTGGAGAGCGGGCGGATCCTCTACTTCTGCGGCGCGAACTGCCTGGAGGCCCATCGTGGACGGGGCTGAGCGCTACGTGCCCGCGGCGGGACGCGGATGGCTCACCCGCCTGTATGACCCCGTGATGGCCCTGACCATGCGCGAGAGCGAGTTTCGTCCCGCGCTGCTGGGAGCCGTGCTGCGCGAGCCGCGTCCAGCGAACGTGCTCGATTTGGGCTGTGGCACCGGCACGCTTGCCGTTGCTCTTGCCGACGCCGGCCCGGACATCGAGGTCGTGGGTGTGGACGGGGACGAGCAGATTCTCGCCGCCGCGCGGCGCAAGGCCTCCTCCACACCGAACATCAGCTTCATCGTGGCGACGGCCGAACGTCTCCCGCTGCAGTCGGCCACGGTCAACGTCGTGGTCGCCTCCCTGCTGCTTCATCACCTGTCGGGTGCCGCCAAGCGCGCCGCTCTGGCGGAGGCCCGCCGCGTCCTCAAACCGGGTGGGCGTCTGGTGATCGCCGACTGGGGGCGACCGCGGGACCCGCTGACATGGTCTGGTTTCCTGATGCTGCGGGTGCTGGATGGCTTTCAGAACACGCGCGAGCACGCCGCCGGGCAGTTGCCTGGGGTGATCGCCGAGGCCGGCTTTGACGATGTCAGGCTGAGCGATCGCTGGCGAACCGTCTGGGGGAGCCTCGAGCTCATGACCGCGCAGGCATGACTGGTGCGGGGCAGACCAGGAGCCTCGGGCGAGGCCGCCGGGCAGTGAGCGTGGCTGGACGCGAGCACCGGCCCGCGGCCAACGCCGCTCCTTGCCTACCTGAACCTGAGTGAGGTGATGGCGCTGGACCCGCCTACGCCTCTTGGCTTGAAGCTTGCTCTGACCACCACCCGCAGCAGATTGTTGTGCCTGCGCAGAGAGGCCAGACCGGCCGCTGTGAGCTTCAGCTTGAGCTGCAGGCGCCCGGCCTTGGTCGTCCTGTGACTTGCTTTGGTCACATGGGCTCCGGTGACGGTCACCAAGCCCGCGCCCGGCACCTGGAGCACGAGGATGGCCGTCTTGCCCTTCACCCTGTGGCTCAGGATCTTGATCCTTACCGCTGACGCCACGGCCTTTGCGGTGGACGTCGTGTTCTGGGCCTGCGGGAGGAACACGTTGATCGTGTTCTGGCCGGGCTGTGAGCCGGCGTTGCCGTTGGTGCCGTGGCCGGTTTCCGGGCTGCCCTGGATCACGTTCACGACTTCTTTGTTTGATTCGGACCCTTTTGAGTCTTCGGAGCCGCTCCCTTTGGATTCTTTTGTGCCGGTCCCGGTGTTTTCTTCGTGTTTGCCTTCGGGTTTTTCGCCGCCTGTTTGTTTGGGTGCTTCTGGGCTCAGTAGTGAGAGTTTCAGGGCGCTTGCGCCATTGAGCAGGCCGAGGATCGGGCCTTCAGCGCCGAGCGGGGCGCTCACCATCGGTGTGACGGAGCTGATGACACCCTGCAGGCTTTCGCCAAGACCCTGCAACGAGACGCCGAGTTGGCCGGCCAGCGCTTCACCGGTCGTCGGCGAGAGCGACAGACCGCCGAGCACATCGCTCAACGGCCCTTCCAGCTTGGCGGGCCCAACGCCCGCGAGCTTCCCAAAGAGCGCTGAGACTTCAGTTGCGTCAAGGCCGCCCACGAGGCCTTCGAGCCCACTCGTCAACTGCGACGGGCTGTGGGATTGCAATTCACCCAGCAGGCCACTGACGCTACTTGCACCCACCACGCTCTCGAGTCCTTCCAAGACCGCTGTCAATTCGGCTTTGCTCAACCCCGACAGCAGCCCCGCGAGGTCGCCGTGCAGTTTCGCCACCCCACCGCCGGGCAGCGAACCGGTGGCCGCCGCCAGGATCTTTTCAAACGAACCCAGTTCCTGGCCGGTCAGTCCGCCGGCGGTGGCACTGAGCAGTGTCGCCAGTTGGCCACCGTCGAGCGTCGGAGAGACATTTGAGAGCAGCGTGGAGAGCTGGGCCGGGCTGAGAGCTTCAAAGACCTGGCCAGAGGTCATACCCACTTTGAGCAGTTTCAGGACACCGCCAATCAGGCCGTTGCCGAGCACGCCGTTCGTGAGTTCTTGCACCGTCGCGTTCGGGTTGCCTTTCAGCACACCTGAGACGACCGACCCGAGTTCACCTTCCAGCCCGCTCAAACCCGGCAGCCCGGACAGCAGATGCGCCAGTTCAGCGTTCTGGAGACCGAGATCAGAGACCGGCATCGATGAGAACATCGATCCGAGCTTGCGATTGGGAACGACAAGACAAGGCGCAGCGGAGCTCGGGCTGCACGATTCTTCTGAGCTTTTCCCTTCCGTGCCTCCTTCCCCAGCGCCTGCGCCGCCAACTTCCCCACCGGAGCTTTCGGATTCTTTTCCGGTGGTTTTGGATTCTTCTGATGTGCCGCCTTCGGTCCCTTCTTTGCTGCCCCCGGTTTCTTCGTGAGTGCCACCTTCTGTCCCCCCAGTTTCTTCATGGGTGGCGCCTTCGGTCCCTTCTTCGGTGCTCCCGGTTTCTTCGTGGGTGCCACCTTCGGTTTTTTCACCGACTGTTTCTATGAGTTCTTCCACGCTCAGTAGTGCGAGTTTCAGTGTGCTGCCGCTGCTCAGCAGACCCAGCACCGGTCCTTTGGCGCCGAGCGGAGCGCTCACCATGGGGGTGCTAGAGCCGATGATGCTCTGCAGGCTTTCACCAAGACTCTGCACCGAAACACCCAGTTCGCCGGCCAGCGCTTCACCGGTCGTCGGCGAGAGCGACAGACCGCCGAGCACGTCGTGCAATGGCCCTTCCAGCTTGGCGGGCCCCACGCCACTCGACAAAGCGCCCACCAGCGCCGACAGACCATTGGCGTCCAGACCATCGACCAGGGATTCCAGGCCACCCGTCAACTGCGATGGGCTATGTGACTGCAATTCACTCAGCAGACCAGTGACGCCACCCGCACCGGACACACCTTTGAGTGCTTCCAGAACCGGTGTCAATTCGGCCTTGCTCAGCCCGGACAACAGCCCCACGAGGTCTCCGCGCTCTTTTGTCAAGCCGCCGGCGGAAAGCCCACCGGTAACCGCGGAGAGAATGCTTTCAAACGAACCGGCTTCCTGACCGGCCAGACCACCGGCAGTGGCGCTGAGCAGCGTTGTGAGTTGCCCACTGGTTAGCGTCGGCGTGACGTTCGAAACCAGTGTGGACAGTTGCGATGGGCTGAGAGCTTCAAAGACCTCGCTGGGAGTCACGCCCACTTTGAGCAGTTTTAGCGTTGTGCCAATCAGGCCATTGCCGAGCACACCGGCCGTGAGTTCTTGCATCGTCGCGTTCGGGTTGCTTTTCAGCACGCCGGTGACAACTGTTTTCAGCTGGCCTTCCAGCCCGCCCAAACCGGATAGCCCGGACAGCAGATGCGCCACTTCAGCGTTCTGGAGACCGAGATCAGAAACGGGCAACGAAGAGAAGATCGATCCAAACTTCCCACCGGGCACCACGACAGACGGCGCAACAGAACCGGCGGCATTGGCCTGCCTAGCCGGGATTAGTGACAGCGCGGCAAGCTGAAAAGCACAGAGAGCCACAATGGCTGGCAGACGTATGCGGGCGTACTTGGGGGAGATACTTAGCATCGAACAATCCCTCTCATTGGAATTTTGGCCTTGTCCGGCCTACATCGGCTCTCTTCCATAAATCGTTGAGTTCAAATTAATAGAACATCTGTTTATTCGTAAGGTCGGGACAATCACCGTATTCAGATCGTTCAGGGCGTCTGCGACCACATCGTTCTAGCTGCGCAGAGCGACGCGTAGAACGCCGAAAATCGTCTCGGGACGCCGGTTCTTCGGGGGTTTTCGCGGCCACGGTTGTTGAGCGTCTTCCATCCCCGTGTGGATAACCGGCCAATTTTTCGTCAGCGAAAGGAGTCGTCTGAGGTCGCTGCAGATGTCCCGCCCTCGGTCTCTCTTTTTCCCACCACAGTCAGAGCGGTACTCTTGTGTCCTATCTTTTGGGGCTGATTGGAACCAACTCATGACGGTAGATGTAACAAGCGAAATCGAGATCGATCGTCCACGTTCGGAAGTGGCCGCCTACGCGTCTGATCCCGATAACGCGATGGCCTGGTACCAGAACATCAAGGCCGTTCAGTGGGAGACCGAGAGGCCGGCTGTCGTTGGCTCGAGGATCGCTTTTCTCGCCCACTTTCTGGGACGGGATCTGGCCTATACCTACGAGGTCAGAGATGTCACGGCCGGGGAGCGGTTTGTGATGAGCACCGCCGATGGCCCGTTCCCGATGGAGACCACCTACGCCTGGCGGGACACCGACCGCGGCGGCACACGGATGACGCTGCGAAACCGCGGGCAGCCATCGTGGTTCCCCGGTCTGTTCGCGCCTGTTATGGCGGCCGCTATGAGGCGAGCCAACCGCAAGGATCTCGCGCGACTGAAGGCGCTGCTCGAGACCTCGACCGCCAGCAGCACACCAGCGGACTCGCCCCCACCCAACGACCAGACCTGAAAGCGAGACCGACCGCGCATCGACACTCGCTTGATAATCAATCCCAGCCCGCTGGACTTCAGCCAGACCACGACTCGCCTCATCCAGATGATCCGGCGACGTGGATTACGGCTGTTCGCACGGATCGATCACGGCGCCGCCGCGCGCGACGTGGGACTGGAACTCCAACAGGAGCAGGTGCTGATCTTCGGCAACCCCAAGGCTGGCACCTCATTGATGCGGCAGGATCCGCGCATCGGCATCGAACTTCCCCTGCGAATACTCGTTTGGGTGCAGAACCGCCAGACGATGATCGGTTATCACGATCCCCGCGGGCTCGCTCTCGACTACGACACCACCGACCAAGATCAGGCCCTGGCACAGATGGCCAGGCTACTTGGGGAGCTGGTGGGCGAGGCGATCGACTCTGAGCCCATGAGCGAGACCGCAGATCAAGACGCCGAAACCGACTCTTCAGAGGGCGGGGTGCCTACTGGGTGAGGCGCATGCGATCCTGTCTTACCGGGCCAATGGCTGGTGGCCACCCAGTCTGATCGTCTCTGCCCTCGCGAGATTGGCTACCTACAGCTCGCTCAACGCCTGCAGCAACGATTCGCCGTGTTTCTCGCACAGAGCCGGGCCGATACCGCGAATCTCCATGAGCGCCTCGATGCTCCGCGGGCGGGCGCGCAGGATCTCCTCGAGCACCGCGTTGGCGGCCACCGTGTAGGCGGGCTTGCCTTGCGCCCGCTGCCAGCGCCAGGCTCTCAGCTTCTCGAACTGCCGCTCGTTCACTGGCTCAGCCGAAGTGTCGTCATCGATGTTTGCCGCCGCCCCGGTCGCTCCCCGGATGGTTGCGCGGCCGGGCCTGGACGCAGCTTTCGCGAGCACGCGCGCAAGCTCCTCGTCGGGATCGCACAAGTCACAGCAGCGTCCGCTGGGCGCGCCCTCCTCGGCGTCGCCGAAGTGGTCGAGGATCTGACGGCGGCGACACTTCTGCGCGTCTGACATGAAACGCTCGATCGCTTTGTACGCCTCCCAGCTGCGGTCCTTTGCCACCTTGATCGCTGTGTACGCCGCCCCGGCGTCGAAGTGTCCGGTAATCCTCACCGCCACCGCACCCCCGCCCGCGGGCTGCAATTCGACGGCACCCGAGCGCTCGGCGATCGACAACAGGATCCGCTCGCGCTCCGCTAGGTCAGCGCCACCCGAGCCACCGACGAGGGACGCGTCACCCTGTCCATGCGCCCGACCCCGCAGGGTGCGCAGGTAACTACCTACGTCCTCCACGCTGGTCTCGCGCTCGTTGATGAAACGAATCAGCCGCCCCAGATCCATGCGCGCCGCCAGCAGCAGCGCACGCGCCGGCTTGCCGTCACGTCCGGCCCGTCCGGACTCCTGGTAGTAGGCCTCGAGGCTCGTCGGCAGCGCCCAGTGCGCCACGGTTCGCACATTGGCCTTGTCCACACCCATCCCGAAGGCGTTGGTGGCGACCACCACTTCTGCCTCGCCGGTCATGAAGGCCTCCTGGCTTGCCCGCCTGTGCTCGGGCACCATCCCGGCGTGGTAGGCGACGGTCGTGACTCCGGACTCCGCGATCAGGCCGGCAACCTCCTCGGTGTCTTTGCGGGTGCCGCAGTACACGATCGCGGGGCGGGCGTCCTGCTCACCGAGGATGTGCAAGAGCGCGGCTCGCTTGCGGGCCACCGAACCTTTGCCCTCTAGGCTCACGACATCGAAGGTCAGGTTCGGCCGGTCAAACCCCGAGCGGATCGAAACCCAGTCGCGCAGTCCCAGTCGCTCGGCGATTTCCCTGGCGACAGCTGGGGTAGCCGTCGCCGTCGCCGCCATCACCGGCGGGCGACCGACGGAGGAGATCGCGTCTGCGAGACGCAGATAGTCGGGCCTGAAGTCGTGTCCCCACTCGGCCACGCAATGCGCCTCGTCCACCACGAACAGCGCCACCTTGCGCTGGGCGAGAGCCTCACGCAGGGGACGCGACGCGAAGCGCTCTGGCGCGAGGAGCACCAGCTGTGTCTCGCCCGAGCGCACCTCGGCAAGCGCTCGCTCGTTGTGGCCATCCTCCATCCCCGAGGCGAGCATGCTCGCCCGCACACCCATCTCCCGCAACCTGCGCGACTGGTCTGCCATCAGCGCGATCAGCGGGCTGACGACGAGCACCAGTCCGCTGTCGGTGAGCGCCGGCAACTGGTAGCAAAGCGACTTTCCGCCTCCGGTCGGCATCACCACCAGGCTGTCACGGCCCTCCAGCGCCGCAACCACCGCCTCGCGCTGGCCCGGGCGAAAGGCCTCCAGGCCGACGCGCTGAAGTAGCTCCTCTGGCTTCGGTGGGAGACCGGATGAGTCGCGCTCAGCGTCGAGCAGCGCCCGCAGCTCGCCCGCCGGACCGCTCAGCGTGTGACGCTCACTGCTCTGGAGGCCCACCCACAGCTGCCGTGCCTGTGCCAATACCTTGTGTGCACGTGCGCGCGCCGGCCCCTCCGGCTCGAGCTCGAGATCACTCTTGGCCTCCTCGATTGCCTCCAAGATTGCCTGCATCGCGACAAAACTAGAGCCCGCGGCGGCGGACCTCTGGGCATCAAAGGTTGTTGGCGCTTACAGAGTCCCCTCCACCTCGGCATCTGCAGCCCATCCCGGATAACTCGATCCATTCCCCACCAGGTCTGCGCCTCGGGTCGAATCCACGGAAGGGTGCTCACGGATATCCAGCCTGTTGCCGCCTGGCGTGAGGGTAACGTCAGCTGCCGGGCGGTCTCGACCGGCGCGGGAGGTGGTACTCCTGCGACAGAAGACCCGTGGCAAGGCGAAGAAATAGCGCACTCCCTTCCGAATGTGCTACATTGTGTTACAAAGAGTGACGAGAGGCAGTGTCGATGTCAGACGCGAAGCGCACAAGGTCTTTTTCCGCGCGGTTCTCGGCGGAGGTGGTGGCGCTGCTTGATGCTCGCAGTCAGCACCTCGGCGAGTCCAAGGCACGTGTTGCGGAGCGTCTGATCGAAGAGGGTCTGCGGATCGAAGCGTTTCCCGGGATCGTGTTCCGGTCGGGCCCCACGGGCAGGAGGGCTGGTATCGCGGGTGGCCCCGATGTGTGGGAGATTGCCCGCGACCTGAAGCGGGCTGCCGGCGAGGGCGCCGCGGACCCGATCGCGGCAGTGGTACTCGCCAGCGGGCTGGACCGGACCATGGTCGAGCTGGGCGCGAGCTACTACGCCTCCCATCCGGATGACATCGACGAGCGCATCCGGATGAACGAGGAGGCCGCCCAGCGGCTGCGGGATGTTCTCGGGTCCCATCCGGCGAGTGCCGCCGGCCAGTCTGCGGCGTGAGGCTGGTGTTGGATGAGATCTGGACGCCGACGATCGCGGTCGAGTTACGCAAGCGTGACCTCGACGCGGTCGCAATCACCGAGCAGGCGCATGCGAGTCGGTATGCCGGGATCAGCGACGACCTGCTCTTTCGCCCGTGCGCAGAAGGATGGGCGTGCGGTTGTTACCGACAACATCGCGGACTACGAGCGGGCGAGGACTGATTGGGAAGACAGTGGCCGCGGTCATCACGGTCTCATCTATGCGTTGGACCCGCCGTTCAACCGTCACCGGGGCGAGGGTGTGATCGGCCAGATGATGAATGCGCTGGCCCACTTTCTCGTTTCGCCGGACGCGGCGAAGGAGCCCCTCAATCGAGCTCACTATCTCCGCGAAGCGCCGGCCAAGAAGTAGTTGGGCTGATTCCGAAGAAGGCCATGAGTACCACGAGCATCCGATCTGTAGCTCAGTCAAGCGCTCGCGTATTCGCGGTGATCTGCTCCATGCTTTGTGCCTCCTCCACAAACGCTGGAGCTGTCTCTCCGCTTCCGCCCTCTGACTACAGCACCCAGCCGGCGTGCGCCGCTCCCGCCCCTGGGCACGTGGCGTGCCTGGCGGAAATCCTTCTGCCGAGAACCCCGGCGGCGCGTGCCCGCACCCACCCGCTGGGCATGACCACAACCCACGCGATCGTCCACGGCAGCGCATCCGAAGGCGCAGACGGCCTGCGCCCGCAGGACCTCAGAGCCGCCTACTTCCCAGGTGAAGAACCCGACGCTCCCGCCTCTGAACCGCAGACGCTAGCGATCGTGGACGCCTACAACGATCCCGAAGCCGAAACCGATCTGCGCGTCTACGACGAAGAATTTCACCTCCCCGAATGCACCACAGCCAACGGCTGTTTTCAGCAGCTCAACCAGAATGGCGAAACCGGAAAGCCGCCGTTTCCGGCGAGCGCCCAGGCCAAGAGCGAAGGGGAAGCCCTCTGCGAAGACAGCGCCGCCGACCCAGCGCTCAGCAAAGCCGCCTGCAGACTCATCGAAGAAGTTGACGACTGGTCGCTGGAGATGTCCCTGGACATCGAGACGGCCCACGCTATCTGCCAGAACTGCCACATCGTCCTGCTCGAGGCCGAAGGCGAAGAAACCGCCCTGGAAACCGCCGAGGACACGGCCGTGCAGCTCGGCGCCGGCGAGGTCTCAAACTCGTGGGCCGGCTCAGAACCGTCCAGTGACAGCGAAGCCTTCAACCACCCAGGAGTCGTGATCACGTTCGCTGCCGGCGATCGCGGCTATCTGAACTGGGAGAGGGACAAACTGGAAGAAGAACTCTTTGGCGAGACCGCTGGCGTCAACTACCCGGCGGCATCTCCACACGTGATCGCCGTCGGTGGCACTGCCCTAAAGCTGAACAGCACGACCGCGGCTTGGAGCGAAGAGAGCGTGTGGGGTGGGAGCGGGGGAGGCTGCAGCCTGAACTTCAAAGCCCAGCTCTGGCAGAGCGAAGTGGCCGACTGGTCAAGGGTCGGCTGCGAAGATCGACGTGCGGTCAACGATGTCTCTGCCGACGCCGACCCCTACACCGGGGTCGCCGTATATGACTCGGTCCCCTACATTCCCCTGAACGCCGGGTTGAAGAGCGCCCACGTATTTCACTGGACGCCGGTCGGCGGCACAAGCGCCTCCACGCCGATAATCGCCGCGATGTTCGCGCTCGCCGGTGGAGCGCATGGCGTGGCATACCCCGCCCAGACGCTGTACTCCCATTTGGGTTCAGCGGCACTGCACGACATCACCGGAGGCTCGAGCGGCAAGTGCTTCGGCGAATACTCCTCCGGCTGCTCCGGCTCGATGAGCCCGCTGTCACTGACAGACTGCGGTCAGGGCGTGCTGATCTGCAACTCCGCCGTCAGCTACGACGGCCCCACGGGCGTCGGGACGCCCAACGGGCTCAGTGCGTTTGAGCCCGCTCGCCAGCACAAAGGCGGCGGTCCCGAAGCCCCGCTAACCGAAACGTGCGCCGGCACCGTCTTCACCAGCACTGGGCAGGTGTGCGGGGCGCTCGACCCGCACTCGGACACGAAAGCCGGCTACTACTTCGCCTACAACAAGGGCGCTGCCTGCGTCGGCGGCAAGGAAACCCCTCTGCAGCCAGAACAGCAGGGCGAAAATATCCACGTCTCTGGCGAACTGTTCGGTCTGGAAGCCGACACCGAATACTCATACTGTCTGGTCGCGACCGATGCCTCCGGGGAAACGACGGGCCCAACACTGACGTTCACTACCGAACCCGCGGCGCCCGCACCGCCCCGGACCAGCCCCGCCATCGACGTCAGCACCGACTCGGCGACTCTCGAGGGCAAGCTCGGCCCTCAGCCGATCGCTACGAGCTGGTACTTCCGGTACGCCCCGCAGTTCACCTGCTCATCAGAACACGCGAGCACCACCGCCGAAGAGCCAGACACCAAGCTCGGCGAAGTGGACGAAGTCTCAGCCGCGGTCACAGGCCTACAGCCTGGCGCCTACTACAACGTGTGCCTCGTGGCCAAGAACAGAATCGGCTCTACCGTCGGCGGGGAACGTTCGTTCTTGACCGAAGCGACCGCGCCTAAGATCGAATCGGTCAGTGCTCAGAGCACGAACTCCGAAGCGACCATCGAAGCGAGAACCAGCCCTGACGCCCAAACGGCGACATGTGCGGTCCAGTACGGAACGAGCGAAACATACGGGTCCACAGCTTCGTGCAAGGAAGGGCTCGGGAACAACGGTGAGCGTGTGCTCGCCAGCGCTCACGTCACCGGTCTAAAAGCAGCCACGACCTACTACTACCGCCTCGTCGTCGAAAACCAAATCGGCAAGAGCTCGCCGAGCGAAGGCCAGGGGACGGTCATGACAGCACCGAACAAGCCGGCCGTGATCGGCGCGTCCGGGTGGGGCGCGAGCACCACGACGGCTGTTCTCTCGGGCGTCATAAAACCAGAACTCGCCAGCACCCGGTACCACTTCGAATACGGAGGAACCCAAGCACTCGGACAGAGCACAGCCGATCAAGAAGTCGCCGCAAGCGCAGGCGAAGTTCCTGTCGGTCCCGAAACGATCACCGGGCTGCAGCCGGGGACCAAGTACTACTACCGTCTGCGGGCGGCGAACGTCTCAGGGGTGACGATCGGTGAAACAGAGACGCTCACCACCCCGACGAGCAACCCGACACCACTTCTATCCAACCTCTTACCCCCCGGGTGGCTTCCGATCATCTACCCGGCCACACCCGAACAACCCGCGCCGCCCAAGACCAAGCCGCTCACGAGAGCGCAGAAGCTCAGCAGGGCGCTGAAGGCGTGCGCCAAGCGGGCAAGGCGCAAGCAGCGTCGAGCATGCGACAGAGCGGCACGTAAGAGATACGGCAAGAGGAAGACCAAGCAGAAGTCCTCATAGCGCACTCGCACCCCGGGTATGGAAGATCCAGCCCCGCTGCAACCGTCCAACGCACTCGCGATCTATACAGTCTCCGCCGTTGTTTGGCGCACAGGACTTGGACGGCAGACGAATCGGCTGCGCCGGCAGGCGCCTAGCCTGCCCATGCTCGTCTTGTAGTCGCGGTCTGAAAAGGCGGCGGCGACTCTTACGTCTAGAGCGTGAGCTTCTTTGAGGTGCTGACGGTCTTGGTGCCGACCTTCAGGCTGACCATCAGCTTGGTCTTCTGATGCTTGGCCCTGGCCATCTTGCTGACTGGGATCTTCAACGTGTGGGTACCCGCCGGCAATGTCTTTGCGACCTTCGTCAAGCCCGCGCCAGTGACCGTGACCATACCGGACTCCGAGGTCTTGACCTTCACCAGCAAGCCCGCGGAGGTCAGCTTGACCGACTCGATCTTCACCGACGCTTTTGCTTCTTCTTCCGCGTGTTTTTTCTTTGCTGCTTCTTCTTCCTTTTTTGTTTCTTCTGCCTTCTTTGCCGCCGCCGCTTTCGCCGCTTCTTCTGCCTTCTTGGCTTCTTCCGCCTTCTTTGCTTCTTCGCCGCCGCCCGATTTCGGATTTTCGCTGCTGCTGCCGCCGCTCGAGCTGCCCGACGAGCAGCCCCAGCCGCTCGGTGATTCGGCCCCTGCGCAGACCAATTCAAGCTCGTATTCACCGCTCAGTTTGAACGTCCGTTCACACGTACCTCCGCCGGGCTCGCAGTCGGAGGATGGTGGTTCTGACACAACAACGTTGTTGTAGTCTTCCGCCGGCCCGGAGATGGAGCTCTCTCCAACCTGCTGTTGAGGGATCAGCATCCCAACCTGTATGCGGAGGCCGTGCGGCTGGTCCCATTCGTAGTAGAACAGGCCGTTCTGTTCAGTTTCTGCTGGGTTGTTTTCGTGGTAGCACGGTTCTCCCACCTCGACGCTGAAGCCGCCGTTGTGCTTCACGCCCAGCGAACCCCGGAAGTCGGTCTCCAACTCAATCGTCGGATCCAGCGGGGTCACGATCGTGCGTTGCACGATCGGGCCTGTGTAGAGGATCGGCGCTTCGCATGAGAACGGGATCGCGTCTTCGCTGCTGAAGGACTTGTACGTGCCGCTTTCTTCCACCTTGCCCACCGGCGTACCGAATTCCCGTTCGTCCGCGGTTTCGACTTCCACCTCCTTGGCGTTCGCTGCGCCCGGCGGTCCGTTGAACTGCGGGATCGACACCATCACTTCCTTCGGCATGTACGTCCACGACGCTTTCTGATTGACCGTGGCCTGCGGAAGCCCACCGGCCTGGGAGGAAAGCGTCGTCTTGCCTTCCACTTTCAGGTGCAGCTTGTACTCGAAGCCGCCGACCGCCCAGGCCTGACCGGCCATGCCCACCGCCAACACGGCCGTGGCAATCGCCAACGCCAACGGAACCCGCAGCCACAGCAATGCCTGACGCTCGATGTGTAGGCCTCGCTTCACACGGTGGATCATCGGTGGGGTTCCCTTCACTGAGGAGATCGAGATCGACAAAGCAACCCTGACACAGCGCTCTAGAGCGTGAGCTTCTTTGAGGTGCTGACGGTCTTGGTGCCGACCTTCAGGCTGACCATCAGCTTGGTCTTCTGATGCTTGGCCCTGGCCATCTTGCTGACTGGGATCTTCAACGTGTGAGTACCTGCAGGCAATGTCTTTGTCGTCTTCTTCAAACCGGCGCCGGTAACCGTGACGATGCCGGCCTCTGAGATCTTGATCTTTAGGAGGAGCTCCGCGCCATGCAGCTTGACCGACTCGATCTTCACCGACGCTTTTGCTTCTTCTTTGGACTGCTTCTTCTTTTCTTCTTCTTTCTTCTTGGCCGCCGCCGCTTTCGCCGCTTCTTCTGCCTTCTTGGCTTCTTCGGCCTGCTTGCCGCCGCCGGGGTTTGAGTTGTTGGAGTTGTTGTTGTTACTGCTGCTGCCACTCGAACCAGATCCGCAGGCGAACGCCCCGCTCGCATCCGTCCCTTCGCAGATCTTTTCGAGGTCGTATTCGCCGGTGAGCTTGAATGTGACTTTGCAGCCGTGAGACCCCAAGCAGTCCTGTGCTGATTCTGAAGTTTCGACGTTGCTGAAGTCCATGGCGGGCCCGCCGATGCTCGGCTCCCCGATCTGCTGGGCGGGGATCGACATTCCCACTTGCAGGCGCTGACCGTGGGGGTTGTCCCACTGGAAGTTGAAGTAGCCGAAGCCTTCTTCGCCTTTACCTGCCGTCCAGCACGGTTCGCCGACGGTGTTGCCGATGACTCCCTTGTTGGCGATTCCCAGCGTGCCCTGGAAGTCGGTCTCCAGATCGATCGTGGGGTCGAGCGGGGTAACGATCACGCGATGAATGATCGGGCCGACGAACACGATCGATCCATTACACGAGAACGGTTCTGCGACAGGTTCCGATTCGTGCACTTCGAAGTAGGTGCCGGTCTCTTTGACTTCTCCGATCGGTTTGTATAGCCCTTGGGAGATCCGTTCGTCGACGGTCGGGACTTCTGCTTCTCTTGCGTTGGCTTGGCCGGGCGGTCCGTTGAACTTGGGAAGCCAGACGTTTACGTCTCTGGGCAGGAACGTCCAGGTCGCGTTCTGCTGGCGTGTTTCCTGTTCTAGAACTTCGCTCGTCGTCGAGAGCGTCTCCTTGCCTTCGCCGGTGAAGTGCAGTTTGTACTCGACCCCCGAGAGCGCCGATGCTGGGGCCGCGGCCAGCGCTGGCACGAGCACCAGGACAGTCATTGTTAGGAGCAGGATCAGACATCTGGCCTGCCGGTTCATCTTCTCTCCCCCATGCTGCTCTTGAGTGTAGGCAAGCGAACGGCGCGCCTCATCCGGTTCGGGGCCTTAACGCAGTTCGGCGGAGATCTTTCGGCGAAGAGGAGCAGGCGGGACTTGGGCTCTACGCTACGCCCCGGTAGCCGTCTGGTGAGGCCGAGGCGGTCTTGCCGGTAACGGTCGGGGCAAGCTCATCCTCGGCGAATTTCGCGATCTCCTCGGCGAGCTGGTCGGGCTGGTCCTCGGGGGTGAAGCTGTAGGCGTCCTGGATGAGGACCATCCGTCCGTCGCTGAGCGCCTCACAGTAGCACCGCGCGTCGGCGGGCGCGAACACCTGGTCCTCGGGACTCCAGACGAACAGCACGGGACGCTTGAACTCGGCGATGAGTCGCCTTCCCGCCTCTTGCACAGGCGCTGAGGTCGCGCTCGACATCACCTTGCTGACATCACGCAGGATCGCGGGGTCGCAGACGCATGGCAGCGCATAGGAATCGGAGACGATGTCCTCGAGTGGGCGCTTGATGAGCAGCCCGAAAGCAGCTGGCGTCGATCGGATCGCCGGGTCGCGCAGGGCCTCAAACAACTGGCCCAACGTCGCGGGGTCCTTGGCCGCCATGGGCAGTCCGTCAAACGGCGCGGGTGGAAACTCGCTGTAGGGTGTCTCGCAGGAGTTCAGCACCAGCCGCGCGACACGTTGGGGGTCGGACGCAACCGCGATCTGCGAGTACGCGCCACCCGAGTCGTTGCCCACAAGCGTCACGTCGATGAGTCCGAGCGCCGCCAAAGCCGAGGCGATCAGGTCTCCGCAGCCAGCCGGGCTGAGGTCGGCATCGGGATCCATGGCGAGGCGGTGCGCGCCGAGCGGGAGGTCGAGAGCGATGCAAGTGAAGCGATCCGCGAGACGGGCCACCACCTTGCGCCAGAGATTCGCGTTGGCAAGCCACCCGTGGGCAAACACGACGACAGGGCCCTCGCCACGACGAAAGTACTGCAGCCGCCCCTGCGGCAGCGATACCTCTTCTTCGACACCCAGAGCCTCAGAGCGCCACAGGTGTGTGGGTGTGTTAGTGGTGTTCATGGTGCTCCCTTCTGGAGATCCGTCTTCGCTGGCACGCGTAGGGACGCTAGCATAATTATGACCGTATGGTCAGTTTTCAATGACCGCGCGGTCATCTATAGTGTGCCGAATGGCATCGCAGGCGACCCCCGATGCACATACCGAGGACACGCCGGTGACTCCCAAGGGGCGTCGGACGCGGGAGGCCCTTCTCAAGGCCGGCGAGGTTGTTGCCGAGCGCGATGGGCTGTCGGGGTTGAGCGTCGCGGCCGTCGCGGATCGTGCTGGTGTAGCGAAGGGAACCTTCTACGTCTACTTCGACGATCGCGAGTCGTTCATCGACGCCCTCCATCAGCGCTTCTACTCGCAGGTAACCGAGGCCGTCTCGCATGCGGTCGCCGGCCTTCCCGCGGGGCGCGAGCTGTTGCGCGCAGCGATAGAGGCGTATCTCGATGTCTGCTTGGCGAACCGCGCGGTCAAGGCGCTCGTGTTTGAGACCCGCGCACAGAGCACGCTGACGACCACGATGGAGGATCGCGAGGCGCTGTTCGCGCAACTCGCAGAGCCCAGCATGCGCGCGATCGGCATGACACCGGCCCGCATATCCGCCCGCCTGATCGTCGCGCTGACCTCAGAGGCCGCATTGATCGAGATGGAGGCCGGACGCAAGGTCCCCGGCGCCCGCAACACGATCAGAACGATGCTCGGCCCGCAATCGTCCTAGGGGCGACCGCCACGCAAGACCTACGACACGATGCCTGCTCGCGGAGACATCGCGAGCGTCACCGAGCCCGCAGCACGCATGCCCGGAACAAGCCTCGTCGACAGCGCGGTTGGCCGCTCCTCTCAAGTGGAGCCGAAGCCGGCCCCAACCAACGGTATTGGGTTAGGCCCCGACAGCCGTCTGGTGTGAGGCCAGCGTGTCCTGCTCGGCCGGCGGAGTGTCGTCCGTGGTGGTGTGACTATCGACGAGGTCTACGATCAGCTTCGTGACGAACTTGCTGTCATCCCACATCGGCAGGTGCCCGCAGTCGGGAAGCGTGATCGCCTTCACCCCCGGTATCTCTCGCCGGTAGCGGGGGGCGTGCCTTGGCCCCGGCAGGATCCGATCGAACCGCGGCGTCCCCAACAGCACGGGACAGGTGATCCGGTCCAGATCGCTGATCGTGAGCTCAGCGCTGTCGGCTAGCAGTGTCTGAATCGCGCGCTGGCTGATCGAGCAGCGCAGCGCAGCCATAGAGAAGTCGGCCGCGTCCGCCGGTGAGACGAGCTCGCCGTGGCGCATGACGTCCCTGAACGCAAGGTGTCTGGTTCCCGGGCGCTTCATGATCCGCTCGCTCCAAGCGTGGGTCCGCCTCAGCATCTTGATCTGCTTGGCGAAGAAGCGTCCGATGCGTGGGCCCTCTCCGTCGCCCTGGCTCCAGCCTCCGGCCGGTGCCAGCGCCACGACCGATCGCGCCCTGCCGCGCTTGGCCAGCTCGAGTGCAATTCCGCCGCCCATCGAGTTGCCGACGAAGTGCGCCGTGCTGATGCCCAGCTCGTCCAGTTGGCGCTCGACCGCATCTGTCGAGTTCGCGAAGGTGATCGGCAGATCATCGGCAAATCGCGGTCCGCCATCGTGGCCCGGCAGTGTCGGCGCGATCACTTCGTAGCGCGGAGTCAGATCGGCCAGGATGGCACGCCAGTGCATCCACGCTCCAGTGAAGCCGTGCAGCAGCACCACGGGCTCACCGGATCCGGCTCTGTAGAGGGCTGGCGAGATCTCAGACACGACCGCGTGAGTCTACACCCATCTTCGATGTTTGAAAACAGGTCAATCACGCCGCGTGTCGTCCCTCGGTGCACCGGGCGGGCCTGTGGGCGGGGCCCCAGATCGACGCCGGTTGACACCCACGAGCTCGGCCGCTCAGGGTCTTCGCTCAGATGCTTCGGCCATAGGGCACACTGGGAAGATGCCCCTCTCGCCGGCGCCCGGCTCCGAGTTTGAGCTCTCCCGCTCGCGACGGAAGCTGATACTCGCCATCTGCTCGATGAGCGTGCTGATCGTCAGCCTCGACACGACGATCGTCAACGTGGCCCTGCCGGCGATCCACCATTCACTGGACGCGCCCCTGTCGGGCCTTCAGTGGGTGATCGATTCCTACACGCTCGTGATCGCCAGCCTGCTGATGCTCGCCGGCTCGACCGGCGACCGGGTCGGGCGAAAGCGGATCTTCAGCATCGGCCTGGTGGTCTTTACCGCCGGATCGGCACTATGCGCGGCCTCTCCCAGCCTGAATGTCCTCGTTGGGGCGCGGGCCCTGCAGGCCGTCGGCGGCTCGATGCTCAACCCGGTCGCCATGTCGATCATCCGCAACGTCTTCGAGGACCCCCGCGAGCGGGCGCAGGCGATCGGGGTCTGGGCGGCCGTGGTGGGAATCAGCCTGGCACTGGGGCCGATCATCGGCGGCGCCCTCGTTGACACGGTCGGATGGCGCTTCGTCTTCCTCGTGAACATCCCGGTCGGCGTCGTGGCCTTCGTGCTGACGACCCTGTTCGTGCCTGAGTCCCGGGCCGAGCACGCCCGGCGGTTCGACCCGGTCGGGCAGGTCCTCGTGATCGTGGCGCTCTCATCCCTGGTCTACGCGATCATCGAGGGCGAGTCCCGGGGCTGGACCTCGACGGAGATCCTCTCCCTGTTCGCCATCTCGCTGATCGCCTTCGTAAGCCTGGTCCTGTACGAGCTCCGCCGGCGGGAGCCGCTGCTGGAAGTCCGCTTCTTCCGCAGCGCGCCCTTCTCAGGTGCGAGTGTGATCGCGGTCTGCGCCTTCGCCTCGCTTGGCGGCTATTTGTTCCTCAACACCCTCTACCTGCAGGAGGTCCGCCACCTCTCGGCCCTCGAGGCCGGCATCTACACCCTCCCGATCGCCCTGATGGCGCTGTTGCTGGCCCCAATCTCGGGCCGCATCGTCGGGCGCAGTGGCCCGCGCTGGCCGCTGCTCGGAGTGGGCCTCGCGATGACCCTCAGCCCACTGCTGCTGACGGGACTCGCCCCGCATACGCCAGTCGAGGTTCTGCTCACCTCCTATGTCCTCTTCGGGATTGGCTTCGGCCTTGTCAACACCCCCATTACCAACACTGCCCTGGCCGGGATGCCGGCGTCCCAGGCCGGAGTCGCGGCCGCCGTCGCCTCGACCAGCCGTCAGGTGGGACAGACCTTCGGGATCGCCGTGATGGGGGCGGTCGCGGGCGCCAGCGGCGGCCAGGCCTTCGGCCCCGGTTTCGCCGCCGCCACGCATCCGGCCTGGTGGATCGTCGCCGGCTGTGGCCTAATCGTGCTCATCCTGGGGTTCGCCAGCACCACCCGGCGGGCCAATGTCAGCGCCGAAGCGGTCACCGCAAGACTGTGCGAGGAGCCGGCGGCGGCGACTCCTTGAAAAAAGATGTTTGAAGATCGCCCAACTGGGAATCACGTAGGAATACCTCCCGTGGTGGTGCGTCCCGTAGTGGTACATCACGTAGTACGTAAGGACGCCGGCCCGCGATGCTCATCTAGGAGTGTGCGCGGGCCGGCGATCCTCCATCCATAGAGGCGAACAGGCAGGACGCTCGCGTCCCCAGTGGATTGAGCTAATCGCCCGAGCGCATGGTGGGACTCACTGCTTCACTCGCCCACGCTCGACGCCGGCCAGCACGTCCGCGCCCAGCACGGCGTCCACCTCGAGCCTCGCGGTCGCCATGATCCGCCCGAGCATCATGTACTGGCCGATGACGAGCAGCAGCTGCACTATCTCCGCGGTGCTGAAGCGAGCGCTCATCGCGGCAAACGTCTCGTCGTCCGGGGTGGCGTCGAGGACCACCTGGCTTGTAAACCGGACCACCAGGCGTCCGTCCTGCCCGAGCGCTTCGGCCTCCACATCGTCGTCTTGCAGAGCGGCGACCTGTGCGTCTGAGCCACCGACCGCCAGCAGTATCGGCACATGCTGAGCCCACTCGTAGTGGGCCCCTGGCGTCAGCCGTGCGACGCGCAGGATCGCAAGCTCCCGAAGCACCGGGTCAAACCAGCGCCCGTCAAGACAGTCGCCCCCGAATCGCAGCCAGTTCACAAACGAACCCTGGGCGTTGGCCACCGTCCCGAACACCGCCAGCTGCGGCAGACGCTCGAGCGCCGAGCGCACCTGAGGGTCGGCGTCGGCGAGGTCTAGGACGGGCAGGCGAGCCACTCAGTGGATGCTACCTACCGGCGGCTCAACCGAGCATACCCGGCCTGGAGGACTCGAGCATGGGACAGCGGATGCTCTCTGGATCTGTCCAAGGATCGTTGACACACAACGAGCGAGGGTGCCTGACCTGGACCGGCCAAACCCACCGGTCACTTCTTCAACTGGCTGTACTTTCTGTGTGCGTGACGCACGCAAGCGGCTCGCTTGCGCTTTGGCTTCTTCTTACACGCCCCAAGCGCTCTGGCGAGCTTTGATGTTTTCGGGCCCGGCTTGGACGCCTGACCCGTGGTTGGCGAGGATGACGGCGGTGGCCCAGAGCTCTCGCTGGCACCCAACGTCGCGTGGGGTTCGCCGGCTGCGGCGAGTGTCGTGAACGACACGCCCGACAGGACGTTGTGCCAGTCCACGAGGCACACCGTGTATTCCGTGCCCGGCCGCAGGCCCGTGACGGCGGCTCTCGCTTCATGGAAGCCCTGCAGCACAGCTATGTGTTCAGTGGTCGTCAGATGCCCCGCGCCTGTGCAGCTCGTGCCGGACGCATACTCGAAGTACCAGCTCGCTGGCTCCATCCTGGGATCTGCGGGCGCCACGGGTTCCTTGGGTGCTCGGCCTTTTTCTGGTGGTCCTTCTTTTTCAGGCCCTTCTTTGGGTGCTTTTTCTTCAGGTTGTTCGGAGCCCAGCCATCCTTCGAGAGTCGCGGAAACGCTCGTGATGTCAACAACCGGACGGGTTTCGGGAGCTGTCTGAGTCGAAGCCTCAGCCACGGCAGGAACAACAGCCACACACAGGACTAGGCCGATCGTCGCAGGCATGCAGCCGCGAGCGAGTCTCAGAGCGACCGGGATTCTCCTCGGCGCAGACGACGCCAACGCGCAACCGCCCAAGACAACAGCAAGCCGCCCGCGGGGCTCACCGCCAAGAGGCTCACGAGACCTGCCACCAGACCTCGCTAGAGCACCACGAGTCACGTTTATCGGGAGCTTGTCTACCCCACTGGAGGCATCCCTCATAGCAATGACCCATTCCTCTCGAAGACACCCAGAGACGAAGTCATAAAAACCCAGGTTTATCCTCCCAACCTACCGCCGGGCCCCCCGAAGTGTCAATCTCCCAGCGGCCGACTCAGTGCCTGGACGGCCAGGCCACAGCCAAGCCCTCTACTCCCTATTTACCGCCGCTCTTCTTTTTTTGAGCGGTCCGTAGCGCTTGCGTGCCAGCTTCACACACGTCTCTCGCCCGCGCTTGGACTTGTCTTTCCCGCACTGCTTCATAGCCTTGACGAGCTTCTGCGCCCTCGTGAGCACCTTGGGCTTGGGGTTCGCAAGCGCGGAGACCAGGGGCGTGGTCACACCAGGGGCCAGGGAGGGTCCTCCTGAAACAGGCGGTGTGCTCGAGGTCTCGGGCTGACCGCTGCCGTTGGAGGGTGTTTGCGTGGAAGGTGCTTTTTCTTCGCCACCCAGCGGACGAGCGTGCGATGATGGAGCTGTGAACGTCGATTCGTTGCTACGGACGGTGCTGCCCTCAGCGTTCGTCGCGATCATCCAGTAGATGTAAGTCTTCCCGGGAGTCAGGTTTGTGACTTCGACCGGCGCGACTTCCTGCTGGGCATCTCCCGTGAGTGGGCCGCCTTCACCGACCTTGGTACCGCACCCTTCCAGGTCTTCGCATTCGACATCTTCCACATTTTTGTAAAGAAAGTAGTAGCTCGTGGGCGAGTTCTCCGGGTTCAGCTTGCCGCCCAATCTGAAACCACTGGCGGTCGCTTCAGCCGGTTGGACAATCACTTCGCCGGGCGGCCTGGCCGCGGGAGTGGTGAAAGTCAGTCTGTTCCCTTGGAGGGTGCCCTTGGCGTTGCTGGCGACCAGACGGTAGGCGTAGGTTTCTGCCGGCCTCAAATCCGTGACTTCGATTTGCGGCACCTGCTGTTGAGAGTCGCCGGTGATCGGCCCCAGCTGTGCCGTATGGGGCCAACAGTTCTCGATACCCAGGCATTCGGCTTCCCTATTTCCAATGTATTCGAAGTAGTAGGTCGTCGGCGAGTTCCCCGGGTTGAGCTTGCCGTTCAGCTTGAAGCCACTAGATGTCTGTTCGGCCGGTTCGGTCACAACTTCGCTGGGCGCTTCTTCAGGACCGGGGAACTGGGTGGTGAAGGTGATGTCCTCGCCGTAGCCGGTCCCCTGGTAGTTGCCGGTAACGAGACGGTAGTGGTATGTCGTGCCGGGTTGCAATCCCGTGATCGTCTCGCTGACCGCCACCGGTTCCTTGATCTCGCAGATCAATCCGCATATGCCATCTTTGACAGCCCCTGGTGGAGTCGGCGCGCTCGCCCCATACCCGGTGGTGGTGCCATATTCGAAGATGTACTGAGCTTCGAATGCTTCACGCCTATTGACGATGCCGTTCAGCGTCGCGCTCGTGCGCGTGACGCCCGTGGCAGAACTCGTCTCTGCCCCTGGTGAGGCGGCGTTGTCTGTGACGAATGACCGCTTGCGCCCCGCACGCGTCCCATTCGAGCTGGTCGCGACCACCCAGTAGGTGTAGGAGTGGTCGGGTTCCAGGCCGCTCACCCTGACGCTGACATGTTGATCTGATTCACCGGCGGCAAGGCGCCCCGACCCGACGGGTTGACCACCTAGGAGGAATTCGTATGTGGTTTCAAGGCCCTGCGGGTCGATCGTGGCTTCTAGCGTCGCTTCGTGTTCGGTGACACTGAACACCCCGACGGACTCGCCTTCGATCGAAGGCGTTTCAGGTGCCGGTTCAGCCGCTTCCAGCGTCGAGTCCGTCGGGAAGCCGGCCGCTGAATTGATCGCGTAGATGTCCCCCGTCGCTTCGCTGACGCCGACGGCGAAGTAGCGGTATTCCGAGCCAGAGCCTTCCACTTCAGAGCCAAGCGCAGGGCCTCCGACTTGAGTACCGGAAGAGTCGAGCACACGGACGACATTGTCATCAGACAGGAACACCTCTCCCGTCCGCGAATCCACAGCCAGATCCGCACCGCCACAGGCGGCTTCCGGGTTGATCGTCACCGGAGCAGAAAAGCCCCCGCCTTGCAGAGGCGCGAACTCGACCGTTCCCGCTTCGCTGCTGCAGGCGGTGACATAGAGATCACCGTGAGAATCGACGGCGACATCGGCCGGACTCTTCAACCCTTCAACGACCGGGTTGCCTGCGTTCAGCGGCACACCCGAGGAGGAGAACTCGAGCACATCTCCGATCCAGCTTTCTCCCCTCCCGGACTGCAGGACATACACTTCCCCAGACGGGCCGACGGTGATTCCCGAGGGCGAGGAGTCTAGCCCCGTGACGAACGGGGTGATCGTGCCCCCGCTGAGTCTGTAGACAGCGCCGTGTGTGGGAACCGGCGTACCCGGCGGTTCTCCCCCGGGAGGCGCTCCGATCATCACGAAATACACATCCCCGGCGGAGGAGGAGCTCGAGCTGTTGACCGCTATGCCCTCTGTGCGTTCGCCATCGGCTTCGGGTATTTCGACTTCACTCAGGATCGCGCCGCCGGGGCTGAACTCATAGATCGTCCTCCCTTCGCCCGCAGCGTAGATATCGCCGGCCGAGGTGCCCGCCGAGTTGTTGACAGCCACACCGTCGAACACACCCGCCCCAAATGGCGCAAAGGACACCGTGGATGGTTTATAGCCTTCGTGCGCAAAGGCCAACCCCGGTAGCGCCAGCAGGCAAGCCAGGATGAGGCACAGCGCGACAGAGAGCCGCATCACATGTGATGACGGGGAGGGCTTTGGCCTAGGGGAGCGTCCATTAGCGTGTGGCATACCGCAACGCATCATCGTTTTGGCCCTCGCGCGTTCACGGCTCTAGCGTACTTCACGCGCATCTGCCTCTCACACGCCGCCCGCTTGGCTCTGGACTTCTTCTGGCACTGCTTTAGCGCCCTGGTCAGCTTCTGCTCGGAGAGCTTGGTTGTCCCTCCAAGCGGGGAGGCAAGGGATGTCGTACTGGGTGTTGCCGACGACGTTCCCGACCCTGTTGGTGTACTCGAGCTCTGCGACTGGCCGCCGCCAGTCTTGGACTGAGATTCTCCACCACCAGTCGTTGCGGGTGCGACGATCAGCGGTTCGGCAAGGGCTTCGGATGTGGTGAATGCCGCGTCCTGGCCGTAGCTCGTGTGGCCGGCAGAGGTCGAGACAAGACGATAGTGATAGGTGGTATCGGATTGCAGTCCGGTCAGGTTCTCGCTCACCGGGAATTGTTCTGAGTGCGGAGGACCGCACGGCAGGCCACAAGTCGCACGTGGCCCGATCGTCCCGGGAGGCACGGGTGCGCTCTGTCCATACGAAGTAGTTGTGCCGTATTCGAAGACGTATGTTGCCGCTCGCCATCCCCACGCGGTCACCACGCCGCCAAGCGTCGCACCGTTCTGGGAGATTTTCGACGCCCCGCCGGTTTCCGCCCCGCCGTTTTCGTTTTCGCCCACTGGTTCGGGCGGCGTCCGGAATGTCGCGCCATTCCCGCCTGCTTCGCCGACGGAGTTGGTCGCGACCACCGAGTAGTAGTACTCCGAGTTTGGCTGCAGCGACACGCCCACGCTGTTCAGGTCGAGGCTCACGGACTGAGCTCCCTGGATACTCGAGAGATTTTCAACCGGCAACGGAATATCGACTATGACGTCGCAGACCGCGGGATAGCACCCCTTGCCGAGCCTGAACTGATAGGTGGTCGCCTGTCCGTTCGGGTCGATCTGTGCTTCCAGCGTGGCGTCGTGCTCAGTGATCCCAGACACCGAGACGCTCTCGATCGTGGGCTTGGCACCCGATGAGCCGGTGGTGAACGTCGCATCCTGACCGTAGTGCTCCACGCCCCTACCATTACTGGCCACGACTCGATAGTGGTAGGTCGTGTTTGGTACCAGGTCCGTCAGGTTGGCACTGACCGGCTTTGGTCTTTCGTTTTCGCCTGCGCACTCCAATCCGCACGTCACCCATCCGATTCTTTCTGGCGGGTTGGGGGCGCTCATCCCATAGGACGGGATGGTTCCGTATTCGACGAAGTAAGTGATCTCAGTTGTGCCCTGGGGGTTGACATTTGCGTTGATCGTCGCTGTGTGTTCGGTGACGTTGGAGGCGGACTCGTCGCTCACCACGGGCTTTTCGCCGGGTTCCCCGGGACCTTCGGGAGGGGATTCTTTTTCGCTGGGTTGTTCTTCGCCATAGCGAAACGTGTCCCTCGGGCTCGTGTAGCTGGTGCCTTCGGGGGTGGTCACGGTGACTTCCACTTTGCCTTTGGCTCCCACCGGAGAGACGGCGGTTATCGACGTCGGCGAGTTCACCGTGAAGCTCGTGGCGCTCTTGGAGCCGAAATCGACGGCGGTCGCGCCCGTGAAGTTCAAGCCGGTGATCGTGACCGAGGTCCCGCCCGCTTCGGGGCCGCTGTAGGGGGCGAGCTTGGCGATCTGCGGGTAGGCGACCGGGGCTGCCCGACGGCGTAGCTCTGGCCGTTGCCGGCCGCGATGGCCGTGACGCCGGAGAGGCCACTCACGGGAACCGGCACGTCGCTTTCTTCCTCAGTTTCGACATTCCCCAGCTGCCAGAGCTCATCCCAGCCCCACGCCTCCACCGTGCCGTCGCTCAACAAGGCGAGGCTGTGGTAGTTGCCGGCGGAGATCTGAGTAACCCCTGAGAGGCCACTCACCAGCACGGGTGTGTCGCTGTTCGCTTCGGCGCCGTGCCCGCTAGTGCCGTCTCCGAGTTCGCCGTTTTGGTTGTAACCCCATGCCATCACCGTCCCGTCGCTCAACAGCGCGAGGTTGTGAAGATCTCCCGCGGACACCTGCGTGACCCCGGAAAGCCCGCTGACCGGCACCGGCACGTCGCTGCACGAAACCCCGTTCACGCACGATTCCGGACCTGTGGTGCTGCCGTTTCCGAGCTGCCCCGCCCCGTTGTAGCCCCAGCTCCTGACGGTGCCATCTTCGAGCAGCGCAAGGCTGTCGCCGTGACCAGCCGATATCCCCGTGACCGCAGAGAGCCCGCTGACCGCCACCGGCGTCTTGCTGCACAGCCGCGAGCCTTCTACCGCTGGTTCTTCCGGGCAGATCTCCAGTCCGATGATCGGGCCATTCCCGAGTTGGCCCCAAGAGCCTTCGCCCCACGCCTCGACCGTCCCGTTTTCCAGCAACGCGAGGGCGTAACTTTCTCCGGCGGCGATCGCCTTGACGCCCGCCAGCCCGGGCACGGGTGTCGGCGTGCGGACGCAGGCGGCGCCGCTCTCGCAGATTTCCGTTGGGTTGATCGGGCCGAGCTGATCGAGGTTGTCGTAACCCCACGCCTCGACCGTCCCGTTTTCAAGCAGCGCGTAGCTATCTTGGCTACCGGCTGCTATCTGCTTGACCCCGGAGAGCCCGCTGACCGCCACCGGCGTATCGCGTTGGGTGATGGTGCCGTCGCCGAGTTCGCCGGCGCCGTTGTTCCCCCACCCCATCACCGTCCCGTCCTGCATCAGCGCAAGGCCGGCCGAGCCACTCGCCGCGACCGACTTGGCGCCGGAGAGGCCACTGACGGAAACCGGGACCTTGCTGTCGTATTCCCAGCCTTCGTAGCCGTCGCCGAGCTGGCCGTAGGTGTTATCGCCCCAGGCCGAGACGACAGCAGACGACGCCGCGGCCACCGGTGCACCGGCAAGCAGCGACACACAGACGGCGAGAATCGCTGCGGCAAAGACAGCGATCGTGTGGGAGAGGCGCAGGCGAGCACCTTGCGGGCCGGTCGCCGTCCTCTTGGCAGTCTTCCCTGCGCCGTGCTCGCGAGTGCGGCTTGCCTGTCTTGGGATGGGCGCTGTCGTCATTTGCGCCGACCGCGAGAAGCTAGATCTGGCTGGCCGATCCTAGAGAGAGAGAGAGAGAGAGAGAGAGAGATGACGTAGCTTCGCTACGGCATCTAGTTCCGGGCTTGAGAGCCACGACCGGCATGTTTGCGGCGAACAAGCTCATGTGAGCGCGCCCCCCCTCATAGCAACGACCCCATTCCTCTCAAAGGCCAGACACCCAGAGAGGACATCGATGGAAAACCCAGGTTTATGAATCTCAGGCTACCGCCGAGCACCCGAAGTGTCAATCTTCCAGTGGCCGAACTCAGCGCTAGAGCTAGACGATCCTGGCCGACCTGGACAGCCGGACCGGCGCTACTTTCCGCGGCTACTTTTGTGCTTGCGCTGCTTGGCTAGGCCATAGCTCTTGTGAGCTTTCTTTTCGCATGCCGCCCGCTTGCGCTTTGGCCCTTTCTTGCAGATACGAAGCGCCTTGGCGAGCTTCTGCGCTCGGGTCAAAGGCTTGGGCTTGAGAGTCCTCGACGGTGTAGAGGAGGATTGCGCAGAACCGCTTCCAGGCGAGCCGCCGGAACTGGAGGAACTTGGCGGGACGCTTGGGGACGGTTCCGGTTCGCCGCCCAGCGGACGGGCACGCGAGGAGTCCGTGGTGAATGTTTGATCGGAGCCGATTACGGCTGGCGCTTCCCACAGGACCCCATCTTCGCCGTTCAGTGACTCGGCCGCAAGCACACGGTAGTGATAGGTCGTGCCAGGCTGCAGCGTCACACCCACGCTGGCGAGATCGAGGCTGACCTGCTTGCCTTCCGACGAGCCAATTGAGCGGAGCGGTATGACGCCCGAAGGCCAGTCCGGCGGAGCAAGACATCCGTCATTGCCGACGGGCTGGACCACGCCATGTTCGGCGCAGACCAGCTCCGGTAGGTATTCGCTGGTGTTCTCGACGATCTGGAACTGATAGTCGGCACCTTTGGGTAGACCCTCTGGATTGATTGTCGCTTCCAGCGTCGCGTCGTGTTCGGTGATCGCCGAGACCGACTCGCCTTCAATTCGGGGCTGCGGCGGGGTCGCGAACATCTGATGAGCGCTTTCGGTTGTGCCCGCCGCATTTGACGCCACCACCCAATATTCATTGTTGGAGACGCCCGGTTCCAGTTCAGTGAGCTGAACCCCGACGCCGAGGCCTTCGGTGCCGCTGCCGATGTCCGCGGCTTTGGCCACCACACGCGGGGGGACGCGTTCGCAGGCGCCCGCGGAGCACCCGGGCAAGAACCAGATTTCGTAGCCGGTTTCGCTGCCGTCGGGATTGATCTTGGCTTCCAGACTCGCGCTGTGCTGCGTGATGTGCGCGACTGACTCGCTTTCGATCGAAGGCTTGCCCGGTTCAGTCGTGAAGGTGACGGGCTGCCCGAAGGTTTCTCCAGAGGCGTTTGTGGCGACCAGACAGTATGTGTACTCGGTGCCGCTTTTGAGCCCGAACAGTTCGCCCGAGACCGCGACGTCCTGGCCTTCCACTTCTCCCCCGGCGGGAGTCTCGCCACCCCCGGTACAGCTCGTACCGGAGTTGTACTCGAAGTACGAGCCGACCTTTGCACTGGAGTGCGGGTTCAACGTGCCGCAGAGCTTCACTCCTCCACCCGCTTTGATCGGCCCCGAGCACGCTTCGGTGATCGGCGCTTCCGGTGGGTTCCCGCTCGTCGTCGTTTCCACGCCCCAGTCTGTTTCTGAGAACCCATTAGTGGAGAACGCGGGGCCCGTAACCGTTTGCCGGTTACTGCCGTCGGTGTTCATCAAGTCAAAAGACCGGGAGCCCGCAAACCCACCGTCGATAGCGGGAGGCACGACATGCACGACGGCGATCATCGTGCCATCCGGGGAAAACGTCGGCGAGGAGTCCCCATCCGGAGGTTCGTGGTTGTGCGTCACCTGCAGCACCGATCCATCCGCAATCGCGACTGTGAACACGTTCCATTCCTGCACGAATGCGAGCTTTGTGCCATCAGGAGAAAAATCCAACCACGGGGCGAAGCCGGGGATGCTCGTATGGATCGGTTCTGGATTGGAACCGTTGGCGTCAGCCAGCTCGATTGTTTCGCTGTCTTCCCCAGCGCGCTCGAACGCCAGTCAACCATCCGTCGGAGAAAACACAGGACTCGTGTCACGGCCGTTAGTCAGCTGGTGAAAGCCGCCCCCGTGGCTATTGATCTCATAGATGCCGGTCGGCGCATATGACGGAGCGTCGAAAGCTATCTGCGTTCCGTCGGGGGAGAACGACGGCTGTCCCGGCCACTCGCCTGCTGCCAGCGAAGAGCTCGCCGACAGATTGACAGGGTTGCTGCCGTCGGCGTTTACCACCCAGATTTGAGGGTCATCTTCAGGCTTTGGAACCCGTATGAACACGATCTTGCTGCCGTTGGCGGAGAACCTCGGCTGCTTGTCTTCAGCGGCAGCGCCGGGTGTGGTGATCTGTTTGGCGCCCGTGCCGTCAGGGTTCGCGGTGAACAGCGCCGAGGTCGCGATTCCGCCTTCGCTCACGCTTTGGACATAAACGATTTTTCCTTCGTTCCCACTCGAAGCGAACGCGGGGATACTCGAAAGCAGAAGCAAGCAAAGAGCGAGGGCCACCCCAACCAAAGCACGTACAGGAGAATTCGATCGATGCTGGCTGCTTCGCGACCCGCTACTAGCCCTCATTGACAGCCTCCGTATCGAACGATGCGCCGCCCTCTAAGGGTTCTCACCGTCCGGCTCCATTTTGCGCAGAGCACCCAGCTCTTGAGCCCCAAAACTAGCACAGCGGCACCCCGCGCGACAGTGGTATGTCAACCACTGGGCGCCTCGGTTGGCTTCTGTCGCTTGCGGCCTTTCTTGTCGGTGCGACCAGTCCCGATGCACACTCGGCAAACGACCCATTTGCCCTCCGCCGCTGGCTCCCCGCCTCCTGACCACCAGGTCCAGCCGGATCCGTTACAGGTCGAGCACCGGTCTTTCTCTGCGATCTGTCGGTCGTTTAGCCCCACACCAACTTCAAGCCTACCGGCGAACAGCGAGGCGCACCAGGGATGTACATGGGTAATTTCTCGGGCATCCAGTTGTTTCGCCCGAGTGCTCGACGGTGTGTCGAGGAGCCCTTGGTTCGCCTCAGAGGACGCCGCCTGCAGCGATGCGGATCAGCAGCGACCCTGCATCGCCGCGGACCGGCCTCAGCCTCAGGCGATAGAGGCCGGGGGCGAGCCTTCCGGGCGCCTGCAGGCGTGCGTGATTTGCTCCTCGACGGCCTGCGATCGCCACCGAGTCGCGCAGGATCTGCCAGCGTGAGTGTCGGTGGCGATGAACAAACTTCGAGAGGGTCGCCTCCAAAGTCGCGGGGTCGCTGAGCGTGAAGGCAAATGCGATGCTCGCCACCTGCGGCCATCCATGGGAGATCGCCTCGTTTGCCTGTGGGGTGAGCAGGATGTGCGAGATGCTTATCGGCGCAGGGCCTTTGGGTGTGCTCGAGGGCACGCTGTCCGTTTTTGGTACCTGGCCGGGCGGAGATGCGTTCCCCCCGGGGCTTTCTGGGTCGGTGATGGGTGTCGTGGTCTGCAGTTGGCTGGGTGGCTGGGCACCGGGGATGAAGGCCGAGAGCGCGTTTGGCGCTCCGACACCGCTCGGCCCGTCATAGCCTGACCCGGCGTTACAGATCAGCACACCTTCCCCGCAGTCAAACGGGGACAGTGGGGTCATGGAGCCGCTACAGCCCGAGGTGTAGTCGCCGTTGCACTTGCCGTCCCCTCCCTGGTCGATGTCGTACAGCCAGGGTGTGCCGAGGTGTTCATACAGCGTTTGGGCTGGGTAGGCGACTCCATGTGATCCACCGGCCAGCGCGAACATCGACGCGATGATCGGCGAGGAGACGCTCGCTCCGCCATACGTTCTCCAGCTCCCCGTCCCTCTGGGCGCCGCGTAATAGACCGCTATCCCGGTGTATGGGTCACCGTCGGCGGCGACGTCTGCGACCGCCCGCTTTGATCCGCATCCGACCGCCGTCCAGTCGGGTACTTCGCGCTGCCAGGCGGCGGCCCGGAAGTTGACGCTGCAGCCGCCCCCGTCGGCGCCTTCGTTCTTCCCGGCGACGCTGGGGCCTTCGTTCCAGATCGTCTCGCTCTGGCGGGAGCCGCCACTGAGGAGCAGCTTGGTGGCGCCGACGGAGATCACGTGTGGCGAGGAGGCGGGGTATTCGACGCCCTCGTAGTAGGCCATTCCATGGGCTTTGGTTTCTTCTGCTTCGGTCCAGTTCAGATAGCCGAAGTCACCGCTTGCCGCGGTGATGGCCACCTCGGGATGGTTGAACGCTTCGCTGTCGATCGGTGGTTCTGGAAGCCCCCAGGAGTTGGAGATCTCATTCGCCCCCATCCCGCCTTCGCTTTCGGTGCGGGCGGCCGTCCGCTCGGCTGTTTCGAGGTCCCTGGCGTCGGGTGAGTTGGCCTCGACCAGGCGGATGCGGCAGTTCTCGCAGATCCCGTGGGTGATCTCTATGTCGCTTGAGATCTCAAGGGACCAGCCGCGCACTTCTTCCACTTCCCGGCAGGCGGCTTCTCTGACCTGGGTTTCGGAGGCGCCCTGTTCACAGACGGCTTCCCTGGCTTCGATCGCTTCCTTGTTTTGGGGAAACGGCAGATTGCCGGTTTCCCCGTTCTGGTTTACCTGCTGGAAGCAGCCGTTGGCCGCGGTGCATTCGGGGAGGTGAAATTCCCGAGCGTATTCCCCCAGGCCCGCTTCGGCGTTGGGGTTGTTGTAGGCGTCCACGAGGGCGATCGTCTGCGGTTGTGTCGCGGGCGCTTCCGGTGCTTGGCCGGGGAAGTAGACGCCGCCCAGGTCCTGGGGGCGCAGGCCGTAGGCGCCTTCTGAGGCAAGACCCGCTCTGATCGTTTCGCGACGCGTCATTCCCAGCGGGTGAGTGCGCGCACGGGCGCTGGCGCTGTGCGGCTGCAGTTCCAGCCCAAGACAGCGAGCCCGTCCGGGCCTCACACCGCCGCACACAACTCGCACGGTGTAGCTGGACGACGCCAGTGGCGAGAGCGTGTCCGCCGACTGCGAGGTGCATGGGACAAGGCAACTCGCAAGCCAAAGGAAGACCGGGGCGGCTGTGGCTCGGATGCCTCTCACGGTGACGGTCCCTGGCTCTCCCGATAGCCATGGTAGTCAGCAGGTCTCGCGCTGGTTCTCATCACAGACGCCCTCACCGCTCGAGCGCGCCGAGCGCGAACAGCGGCCAGCGGACCGGTACGCCCTTGAGCTCGTGAAGGCCGCGATCCTCGAAGGTGAACGGCCCGCCGACGACGGTCCCGAACACCGTCCCGGAGACGAGCACCTCGCCCGCGCCCGCGAGCGCACACACCCGTGCGGCGATGTGGACCGCCATCCCTCCGAGGTCATCGCCGATCAACTCGCACTCGCCGGTGTGCACGCCGATGCGCACCTGCACTCCGAGCTCGCGCGCCTCCTCGGTGATCGCCAGGGCGCAGCGCAGAGCTCGTGAGGGAGGACCGGCGAAGGCCGCCAGGAAGCCGTCGCCGACGGTCTTTATCTCGCGACCCTCGAAGCGCGCGAGCTCCCGCCGCACCTGCTGATCGTGGCGTGCCAGCAGATCCCGCCAGCGCCCGTCGCCGAGCTCGGCGGCACGCGCCGTAGCGGAGACGATGTCGGTGAACATCACCGTCAGTAGCGCCCTTGCCAGCTGTGCGCCGCCCCGTCCACCGGTGAGGAATTCCTCGATCTCTTCGATGATCTGCTCGCTTTCGCCGACGAACGGCAGCGAGTCGCCGCCCTCGAGCTCCACGAAGCGGGCCCCCGGGATGTGCTCGGCCAGATAGCGGGAGTGGCGCGGATCCCAGGCAATGTCCTGAGATCGATGCAGGACCAGGGTGGGAACCTGGATTCGTGCAAGCGCGCCGCGCACGTCGAGCTCGGCGCTGGCGCTCAGAAGGATCCGAGCGTCGTTGGGGCTGGCCGCAAGCCGCTGCAATCGCGCGAACCACGCCGCCATCGCCGGATCCCCGGCCATCGAGGGAGCCAGCACCGGCAGGGCGGGCCCGTCGGTTTGGCCCCAGGTGGCGATCGTGCGCTCGGTCCACTCGGCTCGTTCCTGGACGGTCATCGCCCAGTCGTAGTCCTCCGCCCAGGTGGTGCGGGCGATCGACGCATACATGATCAGCGCGCCGACGCGTCGTGGATGTTCGGCGGCGAGCAGCGCGCCCACCGGTCCACCCAGCCCGTAGGTGAAGATCGCCGCGCGCTCGCTGCCGGCCGCGTCCAGCACCGCGAGCGCGTCCCTCGTGTCCTGCTCGAGCGTGTAGAAGCCGCCAACGTTGTCCGACAGTCCGGTCCCGCGGCGGTCGAAGAGGATCAGGCGGCTGAACACCGACAGGCGCTCAAGCAGACGCCGTAGCGCCGGCGACTCCCACAGCTGCTCGACCTGGGAGATCCAGCCGGTCATGAACAGCAGATCGAGCGGCCCGTCGCCGGTCACCTGGTAGGCGATGGTGGCATCGCCGCTGCGGGCGTATCGTGTCGTGGGCACCATCGTCTGGAACTTTGACGCTTTATGGCGAAAGCGGCACCGTGCGCACCACCTTCAGCGCCCCACACCGGAGATCAAGGGTTGCGCAAGCACAGAGGCACAGAGGCTGAGACAAGCAACCGGGACGCCGTGACTCGGCGACAGCTCACGACTTCGTCAGGGTGTGACGATCGCGAACGTCGGGTCCCCGTCGTCGAGCAGACCGAACAGCTCGCCGAGCTTGGCGCCGTCTCCCTGCACCTCGATCGCGCCCTCGGCGAACAGCTCCGTCACCTCGCCCTCGCCGAGCAGCATCGCGTCAAACGCTCCTCGCGTCAGCGTGACGGTGACGTGAACGTCGCTGCCCATCCTGCCTGGCACGGCGCAGAGCGCCCCGTTTTCCACGCTGACGGTCCAGGTCTCCCCCGTGTCTGTGAAGCTCCAGCCGGTGAGGATCTTCGTCTCCCATGCTCGCGGCCCGTCCAGTCGCGCCCCGATCGCGTCCCACAGCTGCTCTATCGACAGGGCCCGTGCGACGTCGGCGCTGGCGACCCGTCGTCCGCCGCCGCCCTTGGGAGGTCCCTCGCGCAGCTCCTTGGCACCCATTAGATACAGGTTGCGCCACACCGCGCTCTCTGACTGGTAGCCGAGCTGCTCCATCGCCCGAGCGTGCAGGTCCCTCGCCTGCTCACAGTCGTGGTCGGCGAACACGGCGTGCGAGCAGATCTCAGCCACCCAGCGGTAGTCCCCCTGCGCAAAAGCGTCCTGCGCGTGGGCGAGCAGCGCCTCCATGCCGCCCGCGAGCCGCACATAGTTGCGTGCGGCCTGCTCGGTCGGGAGGGGGTCGAGGTGCGCGGGGTTGCCGTCGAAGAAACCGAGGTAGCGCTGGTAGACGGCGCGCACGTTGTGACTGACGGTGCCGTAGTAGCCGCGGCAGGACCAGCTGCGCTCCAGCGCCGGCGGCATCCTCACCTGCGCGGCGATCTCGGTGGGTGTGAGACCCCGGTTGGCGAGCCGCAGCGTCTGATCGTGAAGGTAGCGGTACATGTCGCGGTGCAGCGCGAGGTGATCGACTATCCGCCGTGTTCCCCAGCGTGGCCAGTGGTGCTGGGCGAACATGACCTGTGTGGTCTGACCGAACAGCTCGATCGCCTCGGCGAGGTACTTCGACCAGGCCAGCGCGTCGCGTACCAGCGCGCCACGAGGCGTGAGCACGTTGTGCATGCAGTGGACGGCGTTCTCTGCCACGCACAGCACACCCAGATCGGGGAAGTGGAAGTTCATCTCGGCCGGTGCCTCGCTGTCGGGCACCAGCTGAAAGACGAAGCGCACCCCGTCGATCAGCTCCTCCTGGCCGGTGCACGACACCTCGTGCGTGGGCGGGATCAGCGTGATCGTGCCGCTGGATGTGCTCTTGCCGATCCCCGCGTCAACCTGGCCGCACGGGCCCCTTCGCAGGGTGGGCGCAAACATGTAGGAGGCGCGCCGTCCCATCGCGGTGCCCGCCAGAACGTTCTCCGATACGGCGTGCTCCAGGAAGCCGGAGGGCGCCCACACGGGCACCTCGCCGTCCCGCACGGCCCGCTCGTCCACAACTCCCTTGACTCCCCCGAAGTGATCGACGTGGCTGTGGGTGTAGATCACAGCGCTCACCGGTCGCTCCCCACGGTGAGTGCGGTAGAGCTCGAGCGCCGCCGCCGCGCACTCAGCGGAGACCAGCGGGTCGATCACGATCACGCCGCTAGCGCCCTCCACGAAGGTGATGTTCGAGAGGTCATATCCGCGCACCTGATAGATGCCGGGCACCACCTCGAACAGGCCGTGCACACCGTTCAGTTGCGCCATGCGCCACAGGCTGGGGTGCACGGTCTGCGGCGCCGGTGCCTGCGCGGAGACGAACGCGTAGGCGTCCATGTCCCACACCACGCGCCCCTCCCCGTCGCGCAGGACGAGGCTCGCCGGCGTGTCGATCAGGCCCCGCTGAGCGTCCTCGAAATCCTCGCGGTCCTCGAACGGGAGCTCACTCAGTGCCGCGGCGTGAAGCGCACAGGTCTGGTCGCTTGCCGGCTGCTGCTCACTCCTTTGCGGCGCATCCATTACCGCACCTTTAACGCCGTGGCTGAGGACGGCGATTCGCGCGCCGGACTTGCTCCCCGGTGCTCGCCGATTACATGCCTCATCGCCGATGGCGTGCACGGTCAGACACTCGGCGCCGGCCCCCGGATCCGGTGATCACCCAGCCGCTGTCCCGGCCAGAGGTCGATGTCGGATGACGTATGGACGTGGCCCCGATGTACGACGGTGAGGTCTTTGGATAGCGATATGAGTACCAAGCATGTTTCTCGCGGGTGTGAGCGGTGCTTGTCGCTGGTCCTCGAAATGCTCCTCCTCGTCTTTAGATCACCGCCTCGGGTCGCAGGCCTTCTGTCTTCAAGGGTGTCCGTACGGCAGATCGATCCTGCCTACCTGACCATCTTGTCGGGTGACGGTCGTGTCGGTGCGTTCTCTTACGCGCGCAAGGACATCGCGACCGTCGAGGGCGGGACCGCCGTCCATCTAAACCCCTCTGGCAGGCGCTACCTGCCTCCATGAGCTGTGGGGGAATCTCCCGGCCAGCCGAACCGCGTTGCGTCGCGTCCTGGGTGAGGTTGTCGATCACCGGCTTTCCGGGTCCTCAATCAAAACTGAATAGGAGCGCGCGCTGTCCGGCGGAAGCTCTTGACAGTTGCATAGCGGTGTTATAAGTTGGCAGAACAGCGTTATGCAATAGACCAAGGGAGCCCGCCGTGAGCACCAGCGTCGTCGTCTCACAGACCGCCACCGTCGAGGAGCCCAAGATGAATCGCGTATTCGAGGCGATCGCCGACGGCCACGACTACACGATCGAAGACATCGCGGGCCACATCCCCGACCAGCTGCGCGGGACGCTGTATCGCAACGGCCCCAGTCGCAACGAAATCGCCGGCAGCCCGTTCGCCCATCTCTTCGACGGCGACGGAATGCTCTCCCAGTTCACCTTCGCCGACGGCGAGGTCCGCTACCGCAACCGCTACATCGCCACCAATCACTACCTGGGGGAGCGCAGCGCCACAGAGCCACACTCCCGCGGTTTCGGCGCCCAGCGTGCCGGCGGCGCACTGGCGAACGCCTTTCGCATGCCCACCGCGTCCAACCCCGCGAATACCAGCGTCGTGCTGCACGCGGGCAATCTGCTCGCGCTGTGGGAGGGAGGGCACCCGTGGCGGCTTGACCCGGATTCGCTGAGGACGCTCGGCGAGGAGGACTTCGACGGTCGCCTCAAGCGCGCCCACGCATTCTCCGCTCACCCAAAGCTCGACCCGGCGACAGGCGAGCTGTTCAACTTCGGCATCCAATATGGCCCGCGCACGCGGATCCGCACCTACCGCGTCGATCGTGGCGGACGCCTGCACTACCTGCAGCCGGTCACCCTTCCCTACCCGGTCCTCAACCACGACTTCGCGCTGACCGCCAAGTACATGGTCTTTGTGATCGACCCGCTCGTTCTGCGGATGACGCGCTTCCTAACGGGCTTCTCGAGCTTCGACAGGTCCTTCGAGTGGGACCCGTCCAGGGCGACTCGCATCATCCTCGTCCCGCGCGATGGCGGCAAGCCGCGCGTCGCGGAGTGCGACCCGTTCTTTCACTTCCATATCAGCAATGCGTTCCAGGACGGCTCGGACACGGTCATCGACCTCTGTCGCTATGAGGACTATGCGATCGGCGAGCTGCTGCGCACCTTCAAAGACGAGACGGAGCTGAGCGCGCACAGCTCGCTGTGGCGTCTGCGGGTCGGCCCATCGGGAACGGTGGAGCAGCACGAGCTGTGCCCATGCCAGGCCGAGTTTCCCCAACTGGACCTGGAGCGCACCGGCATCCGCAACCGCTACACGTATCTGGCGGCGCGACCGTCGGGCGCGGGCTATCCCACGGCGGTGGTCAAGGTCGACAACGAGAGTGGACGTCACTGGTCGTTCGATCTCGGCACGGGCTTTGGCATGGGCGAGCCGATCTTCGTGCCCCGCCCCGAGCGCCATGGAGAGGACGACGGCTGGCTGCTGGCACTCGTCTACGACGGTCGGGGCCATCGCTCCGACCTCTATGTGCTCGACGCCCGCGACGTTGAGAGCGAGCCGATAGCCGTGGCTCGTCTTTCACACCACGTCCCCTACGGCTTTCACGGAACCTTCGCCTCGAGGGTCGCTCGCTGAGCGCCGGCCACCTCACACGGCGCGGGAGTCCGCGCGTTCAAACCGCGGGCTGCATCCTTTGCCGCGCGCGCTTGATCGATCGCAGGGCCGCGGCCGGATCGTCGCCGAAGCCCACATAGAGGTTGCGAGCCATCGCCGAGAAATGTTCGGTTATCTGCTCGAGCGTCAGCACGTGGGCAAATACCGCGCAGATCATTCCGTGCGCGGCGGTCCACAGCTGGATCGCCAGCGACTCCGAGTTGGCCGGCCGGAAGCGACCGGCCTGGATGCAGCGGGCCACGGTGTCGATGAGATGCTCGAATGTCGGACGTCCGATCGTGCTCTGCGCCTCGCCCACCGGCGCTTCGAGGAAGATCGCGCGATAGAGGTGCGGGTTGGTGACGGCGTTGAAGCAGTAGGCCCAGCCCAGCGCGGAGAGATCGGCCACCGGGTCGCGCGTGGTCGGGACGGAGCGCAGGTGATCCATCAGCCGCTGAAAGCCCTCCTCCCGGACAGCACGGTGCAGCTCCTCCATGCCGCCGAAGTGGGTGTACACGGCCATGGTGGAGGTGCCGACCTCGGTCGCGAGGCGGCGAGTGCTGAGCGCGCTCGGTCCCTCCCTCGCCAGCAGCCGGGCTGAGACCTCGATCAGGGCCCGGCGAATGTCGGGATCGGCGGTCTTGGGACTCATCCCTCGCAGTGTCGCATAGCGACGTTATTGGCTGTGAAGACCGGCCACCACGGACGGCCATGCATACGGTTACCCGCGGGCTCAGCCCCGAGGCGAGTCGCGTTGGGTCAGCGCTCGCACGAGCTCGCGCCCGAGGGGCCGCTCGGCGCTGAGTCGCTCGGGCGCCTCGCGCGCCAGGTGCAGCAGGCCGATGTAGGCCGCGTAGGCGATGGTGGCTCGATGGGCGGCCATACCGCGCGGGAGCCCCAGCTCGCGCAGCGCGGCCTGGATGTGAGCTATGCGGAACTCCGCGATACGGCCCAGCGCCGCCCTGACGCGCGGATCCTCGCTCTCGAGCAGCAGCCGAGCAATGACTGGGCGAGACCGCGCGCCGCCCATCGCGAGCTCGGCCAGCGCTTCCAGGCGCTTCGTGGGATCCCCAAAGCGCTCCATCACGGCGGCGAACGAATCTAGGTGCACCTGCTCCCAGCGGCGCAATGCGGCGTTGACGAGCTCATCGCGGTTGCGAAAGTGCGCGTAGAAGCTGCCCTTCGTCACACCCAGGCGTCGCGCCAGCGGCTCCACGGCGACTGCCGCGAGCCCGCCGTCGGAGATTGCCAGCAGCGCCGCGTTTTCCCAGTCCTCGGCCGCGAGCTGCTTGACACGACTAGCCATCCCAGACATAGTACGCCACCGTATGGATACGCCACCGTATGCGGAGTTGGCTCCGCGCAACTCAGAGCGCATAGCCGACGGCCTGTGGCTTCTCGATGGCCGCCCTCGCTACGCGCTGAACGTGTATCTCATGCAAGACGTGCTCGTGGACGCGGCCACCCGCCACGCTCACAGACGCATTGCCCGTGCCCTGCACGGGCTTTCGCTCTCGGGCCATGTCCTGACCCACGGCCATATGGATCACATGGGCGCAAGCACGCGATCTGCGCGGAACTCGGGATACCCCTCATGTGTGGCGAGGCGGACGTGACGGCCGTGCGATCAGGCGCCCGCGCGGGTCTGGCCAAGAGGCCGTTTGCGATGCGCCTGGCACACCGCCTGGTGGCGGGCCCAGGCCACCCGGTTTCGCGTACGCTCGCCGGAGGGGCAGGAGATCGCCGGGTTCGAAGTCCTCCAGACACCTGGACACTCGCCCGGGCATCTCGCCCGTTCTGGCGCGAGCGCGATCGGGTGCTGATCCTCGGCGACGTGCTGTTCAACATGAAGCCCCCAATCCGGTGGAGCGGGCTGCGACTGCCGCCAGCGGCGCTCACCCCCGACCCCGCCCTCAACCTGCGGTCGGCACGGCGTCTGGCCGCGCTGAAGCCCGACATCGTCTGTTTTGGCCACGGGCGACCGATGCGGGACGGGGCGGCGTTTCAGCGATTCATCGAGGTGGCCGAGGTGACACACCGGTAGCGCTTTGGGTCACTGAGATCCCTACGCAGAGAGACGGTTGGCGTGAGAGGCCGCCGATTGGCGGGCCCGGGATCAGCACGGCATGGCGGCCGCGCACAACGAGGAGGAGCCGTCGCATCACATCGTTTGCCCGGGCTCAAATACCGTGGGATCCGCTTGCCTGGCGTACCTGGCGGGTTCTTCAGTTGGGCGAGCGCGAGGTCGAGTTGGTTTTGTACGGTCGGACGCTGGTTGTCGATGCGCAGCCGTTGGGTGAGGATCGGCACGGCGGCGGCGGTGTCTCCGTCCAGGCGCAGCGCACGGCCGAGGTCATACAGGGCGTAGGCGTAGGTGAGGCACGTTTCGGTAGTCGGGCGGGCGCACCCAATGGCCGACTGGCCGGTGGCTAGGAGCGCGGCGCGCAGATCGCCGATCGCCGCCTGGTAGCGCCCTTCGCCGAGCAGCTGATGCCCTTCGTCCTGTAGCTGTACCGGCGAGGAGGCGGCGCTCGGGTCTTGTGCCGCTGGTGAACCTTGCGGGCTCGCGCCGATCTTGGCTCTGTGGGCTGGAAACGCCGCCGGCGGGCGCGGTCGCGTGGACGGCGGCGTCTTCTCCTCCTGCGCTACCGACGCCGAGCGGCTGGCCGCGTGGGAAGCCCAGACCACCCGGCGGGAAATCCGGGCACTGTCCCAGGTACACGCGCAGGTGGCCGCCTGCGGCAGGACGCGGCGGCAAGGCCCCCGTCGTGCTGGATGATGCGGCCAAGCGCAAGGCCGCAAGAGTGGCGGCCGCCGAAGTCCAGCAGCATCATGCCGTCTGGTCCATGGCGCAACTCCGCTGGGAGGTCCACCGCGCCCTGCCTGTCCTGCCCCCCGGTGCCGACGCCGACGCGGTGATTACCGAGGTGGCGGAACTGGCTGTCTCCGGCCGCGCCG
>CAVQZJ010000036.1:0-16828 GCA_963718425.1 uncultured Solirubrobacterales bacterium | reverse complement strand
CGCCAGGCCGACCATCGCCTTGACGACCAGCTGATCCTTGTGGGATACGGGCAGCTGGCGGATGAAGTCCCCGTCGATCTTCAGATAGTCGAACGGCAGGTGCTTGAGGTATTGAAAGGAGCCGAAGCCGGCCCCGAAGTCATCCAGGGCGACGGTGCAGCCGAGCCTGCGCAGCTCTCCGCAGAAGGCGCTGGCGCGCGTCATGTTGGAGATCGCCGCGGTCTCCGTCAGCTCCACCATCAGCATCGACGGGTCAACCCGCCGGGCTTGCAGCTCGCGCTCGATGTGGGCGAGCATCCCCCCGTCGGTGATGGACAGCGCCGACAGGTTGATCGCCACGCGCGGCGAGGACATGGACCGCAGCTCGGCGAGCAGGCCGATCGCCTTGCTGGCGACGACACGGTCGATGTCCTGCACCAGCGAGTAGCGCTCGGCGGCGGGCAGGAACATCGCCGGCGGACACAGACGGCCATCGGGTGCGTCGTCCAGGCGCACGAGCGCCTCATAGTGGGAGATCTCCCCGTCGGCGAGTGAGACGATCGGCTGGTAGTGCAGCACGAAGCTCTCCTGGCGCACGGCGCGGCGCAGCCGCTCCAGCCACGGCTTGGGGTGCAGCCCGGCCGGGGAGGAGAGATCCCCCGGACTGGCGGTGTAGCGGCGGGCGGCGGGGCGTTCGGCCTTTATGAGAAAGCGTGGCCTGGCGGAAGTCGTCGAAGTGAGCATGTTGGCGTGGATCTTCGGCGCCCGCCGGCGCTCGCCTTCCAGATGTGAAGGTATGTGGAGCTTTGAGCGCCCAAAACTGCACAAAGCGCTCAACTTCTCGCGAAATTCGCGAATCCGCCGCGGGTCAGGTGTCGGCCAGGAACGGGCGGCGGGCACGGTCTGACACGGCGAGCAGCAGCGCCAGCAGCACGAAGTTCATGACGACCGAGGAGCCGCCGTAGGCGACCAGGGGAAGCGTGACACCCGTCAGCGGGATCACGCGGGTGACACCGCCGACGATCACGAACACCTGCATCGCGACCACAAACGACAGGCCGGTCGCCAGCAGCTTGGAGAAGGAGTCCCGCGCCAGCGCCGCTGTCTGCAGACCGCGCGCGATGAACAGCAGATAAGTGGTCAGCAGGCCGATCGCGCCGGCCAGACCGAGCTCGTTGGTGATCACGGCGTAGATGAAGTCGCTTTCCGGGACCGGCAGGATCGAACGGCGTTCGACGATGTGGGGGGCTACTTCCACCGGGTACTGCAACAGCGACTGGTCAAAGCCGGTGCCGAGCAGCCCCCCGTCAGCCTGCGCGAACAGCGACTGAGCGAGCTGGTAGCTGCCGCCGGGCGCGTTGTACAGGCGCTTTTCAAACGGGTGTTCCCAGGCCAGCACGCGACTGTGAACGTGGCTGACGTGGGTGGCGACAAACCAGGCGCCGACGGCGAACAGCACCAGGCCGATCAGCGGGAAGGAGAAGCGGCCGGTGGCGACGTACAGCAGCGCCAGGAAGGCCCCGTAGAACATCAGCGAGGTGCCGAGCTCACGGGTCAGCAGCAGCGTCGCCATGGCCGCCCCCCACACCACCAGCATCGGGCCGAACTGCTTCATCGGCGGGATGCTCAGCCCGAGCACGCGCCGCCCGGCGCTCACCAGGATCTGGCGGTTGTCGCGCAGATAGCTGGCCAGGAAGATCACGATCGCGACCTTCGCGAACTCCGCGGGCTGGAAGGAGACCGAACGGAAATGGATGTCCAGGTAGGCGCCGCCGACCTGCTCGCCGATCCCGGGCAGCCGCGGCAGCACGGTCAGCCCGATGCCGAGCGCCGCGATCGTGTAGCGGTAGCGCTCGAGCAGCCCCAGCCCATGCCGGCGCAGCAGCAGGATCGTCGTCGTGAACAGCACGATCCCGAGCACCATCCACTGCGCCTGCTGGCGCGCCAGCGACGGGTTGATGCGGTAGACCATCACGATCCCCACGCTCGCGAGCACCGCCGCCAGCGGAAACAGGTAGGGGTCGGCGTGCGGCAGCGCGTAGCGGATCACCAGGTGCGCCGCCACGCACAGGCCCAGAGATCGCCCCGTAGGTCAGCGAGGCGCTCGAGGCGTGGCTGAGCGTGACGTTCGTGGAGGCGTGCGGCGTGGAGTTTCGCGCCTGGATGAAGATCGCGGTGAAGCCGGCGGTCACCAGCAGCGCCGCCGGCAGAAGACCGAATAGCTCACGATTTCGGGGACTGAGCATCGCCCGAGGCTACATTGCAAAGCGGCTGGCCACACGGTCTACCGGCAAGCCCGCCCGGCGCGGGCATTATCCTATGTGGCTCGCCCCTGCTAGCGCCGCTCGAGTTTTTTCAACGACCAGCCCACTCGAGCCCAGGGGCGAGCGCCACCGATCGACATGAGCGTACATCCCATGCCCGAGGAGAGCCCCCCAGCGCACTGGAAGGGGATGCTCAAGCGCTTCGCGATCGCGGCGGTCCTGATCGTCGCGCTCAGCGGCGCGACCACCGCGACCGTCGCGCTGAACGAAGTCACCAACATCGCCGACAAGGTCTTCCCGAAGATCAACCAGATCACCGCCCCCAAGAGCATCGTGCAGGAATACAGCGGCGGCCCGAAGACGTTCCTGATCCTCGGCTCCGACCGCCGCGCGCAGTCCAAGGACGCCGAAGACCGCGCCAACCCGCCCCACTCCGACACGATCCTGCTGGTGCGCTTCGACCCCAACCAGAGTCAGACCACGGTGCTGTCGATCCCGCGCGATCTGATGGTCGAAATAACCACCCCGACCGGCCAGATCTACGGCCACGAAAAGATCAACGCCGCCTACACGATCGGCAACAGGGTCGGCGGCGTGCGGGGCGGAATGGTCCTCGCCGCCGAAACGATCGAGCGCGAAGTCTTCCCCGACCTGAAGCTCAACGGCATCGTCAACGTCAGCTTCGCCGGATTCATACGTGTCGTGGACGCGCTCGGCTGTGCCTATGTCAACGTCGATCACCGCTATCTGCACGTCAACAACGGCACGCCGGAAGAAAACTACTCGGAAATCAACCTGCAGCCCGGCTACCAGAAGCTCTGCTACGAAAGCGCCCTGTCATATGTGCGCTACCGCCACGACGATTCTGACTTCGTGCGCGTCGCACGCCAGCAGGACTTCCTACGCGACCTGCGCGAGCAGACCATCCCGCCAACGAGCTCGGGCAGATCGAAACCGTCGCCTCAGCCGTCGGACACGCGATCGTCAGCACCTTCCACTCCTCCGCCTCGACGCTGATCGAACTGGCCAAGCTGATCGTCTTCTCGCAGGGCAAGCCGCTGCGCCAGGTCAGATTCCAGAGCTCGAACGTCAACTACAAATACGGTGAAGGCTCCTACGTGACGAGCACCCCCGAACTCGAGCGGGCGACGCTCAAAGAATTCCTGCAGGGGCCGCCGAAGCCGCCCACCGCCTCCACCAGCCACCGCTCCTCCAGCCACTCCCATCACCATCACTCCACGAGCCTCTCCCCAGCCGCGCTGGGCCTGTTTGCGGCATCCCCGACCGGCGACACGAAGCGGTCGCCGCCGCCGTGAGCATCCCCTTCCCCGTGCTGTATCCGTCCTATCAGACCGGCCCGGCCATCCAGCAGGATGTGCACCCCTACACGCTGAAAGATCAGGAAGGCCACCTCCACCACGCCTATGTCGTGGTGTGGCAGCGGAACATCCAGGGCGGCTACTACGACTTCGAGGGCACCGACTGGCTGAACCCCCCGCTGTTCGACCACGCCCGCTCCGAAAAGATCGGCTCACGCACATACATGCTCGTCGACGACGGCGAACACATCCACGCGATTGGCTGGCGCAGCCACAACGTCCTGTACTGGTTGACCAACACGCTGCTCGAGGAACTCTCAAACCAGCAGATGATCGCGATCGCGCGCTCCGCCTCCGCCCCGCGCTAACGGGTCTAGGCGGTCAAACGCTGCTGGTCGAGCTCCGCGTTCACGAGCGCGTCGGCCTCGGCGTTCTGGGCCCGTGGGACGCTGCGGATCGACCATCGCTCAAAGCTCCTAAGCGCCGCCATCGACTGGCTGTGAAGCCTGCGCATATCCTCGTGCTTGACCTTGTACAGGCCCTGCACCTGCTTGGCGATCAGCTCGGAGTCGTTGATCACCTCGACCTCGCGCGCGCCGAGGGCGCTTGCCCGCTCCAATCCCAGCAGCAGGCCGTGGTACTCGGCGACGTTGTTGGTGACCTTCCCCAGAAAACGGGAGGACTCGTCGAGGATCTCCCCCGCTGGCGAGGACAGCACGGCCGCCGCGGCCGCCGGGCCGGGGTTTCCGCGGGCGCCCCCGTCGATGTGCACGAGAACCTTCGTTATGCGTTTGGCGCCGGTGCCATCCGGGCCGGCGGCGCTCTCCTGTGAGCTCACTCGGAGGGGCTGGCCAGAGGGGCGAACTCGCCGGGAATACGCGCGCGACGGCGATCGCGCACCTCACGCCGCTGCGCGACATCGTCGGATGCGCTCGAGCGCGAGTGGCGGGCGCGGCGGTCCTCTACGCGCCGGTCGACGATCACTGTGACGTTCTCGTCGTTCTTGTAGTGCTCGACGAGCTTCGGGTACAGCTCGTCGGCCAGCGCCTTGGGGACGACACAGTAGATCATCGCCCGTCCATGCTACTCATCGGCCAGCGAAATGAAAAGGCGAACCCGAAACGACTCGGGACTGCGCTCAGTGGGCTGTGCCCGACAGCTCTCCGCGTTCATCGACGGTGGCGTTGGCAGCCCGGTCCTCGGACGGCAGTTCATCCAGCTCCATTCCCTGCTCGATCACCGAGACGCCCGCCGTGTCCTGCAGATCCACCTCGTAGCGGTACCAGCACAGCTCCCAGGCGACGGTGATCCACACGCGGGCAGACACATCCGGCGAGTGACGCACCGTCACCTCCGGCGCACCGAGGGAGCGGGCGACCCCCGCTATCCGCCGCGGCTGCTCGGAGGAGTTGAAGGCTTCCAGCGCGATCTGCAGATCCGTATCGGCGCTTGAGGCAACCATTTGATGCTCTAGCTCGCCGCCCGAGACTGACCGGTCCTCGGCGACGTAGGTGAGCGACTCATCCAGGAAGGAGCTCTCCCTCTGTGGTTCGCTCAGCGACGGTGCGGCTAGAAACTCGTAGGCCTCGGATCCCGGGGAGTCTGTCTGCTCACGCGCGGCGCCGTTGGAATGCGTGCGGGGCGCGGGGTCACGCAGCTGACGCAGACGATCCAGAAACGTGCGGCCGCGTCTGCGGCGCAGCGACCGATGACCGCTGACGCCGTCATCGGACTCGCGCAGCCACCCCTCGTGCCTCGCACGGGGCGCACACAGCTCGCACACCGTGCGTCGCTCGGCTCCCGCCAGGAACACCTCAGGACGCTCACCTCGCAAGAGGCGGCGCCCGCAGATGTCGCAGGCGATATCCGGCTGGGATGTGACTACCTGTCGGGTGGCCATCTCTGACCCAGAGTAGCCGGGCGCGTCGATCCGCGCGTTTAGGGGAGCGCGACCGGGCATCGAGGACACCGCTTGCGATGATACTTATAGTGTGTAATACTTTGGCCATGACGACCATGATTGGAGAGGCACTGAACCGTCGATCCGACCTGCAGAAGCGGATCGCCCAACTGCAGGATCGCCTGTCCGCGTGCGTGGTCGTCCAGGAGGACGAGCAGCCGCCGGAGGATCCGCAGGAGCTGCTGACAGAGCTCGGCGGCCTCTGCGACGAGCTGCAGGAGCTGATCGCGAAGATCAACCACACCAACGCCATGTCCAGGCTTCAGACCGGGGAGACCGTCACCCAGGGACTCGCCCGTCGCGACACGATCACGCTGCGCCAAGGTGCCCTTCGTGCCGCGATCACCGCGGCGACGGGCCGGTCGATCGGCCTCGGATTGACGCGCTACAGCCGCTCGGAGATTCGCATGGTGCGGCAGGTGAACGTAAGCGAGCTGCAAAGCAAGCTCGACGAGCTCGCGAAGGAGAGGCGCGAGCTCGACAATCGCCTGCAAGCACACAACTGGCGGGCGCCATTGATCGAGTAGCAGTCGGTAGCCGACAAGAGCGAGCGTCGAGGCCAGCGGCCGGCCAAAGGCCGCACGTATCCATAGATCCTTGGCCAGGAGCGCCGGGGGCAAGCGCACACGGGGTTGGAAACCCGCACACCGTCAGCCCAGCAACACGCAGCGCACACCCGGTACCGCGGATCGAGCACAACCGGACGCTGACTTGCGGTGAGGGCGGGGATGGGGATTGACTACTCGCGCCTTAAGTTGATTGGCAGATGACCAGATCTACGTTCTCTGGCGGGCCGCACGCCTTCCGATGCACAACCCGGTCTGAGCGCACGCCTAGTGCGCGAAACCGCCAGCCTTGGCGGGGTCCCGCGGCGGCAGCGGCGCCGTCAGGCTCTCGAGGTACTCGGTCTGGCTGCGCAGGTCGGCGAGCAGCAGGTCGGCCATGTCGTGGTTCATCCCGGCGCGCACGACGATCCGCAGCACGGCGAGGTCCTCACGGTTCTCCGGGAAGGTGTAGGCCGGCACCTGCCAGCCACGCTCGCGCAGCCGCCCCGAGACGTCATACACCGTGTAGTTCTCGACGTTGTCCTTGAGCTTGAACGCGAACACCGGCAGCTCGCTCCCGTCCGTGAGGCACTCATACGGGCCGATCTTCCCGATTTCCTGGGCGAGATACATGGCCACCGACTGTGAGCGGCGCTGGACACGCTCGTAGCCCTCCCGGCCGAGGTGCAGGAACATGTAGTACTGGACGATCACCTCGCTGCCCGGACGGGAGAAGTTCAGCGCGAAGGTCGGCATGTTTCCGCCGAGGTAGTTGACGTTGAAGATGAGCTCGCTGGGCAGCGCCGCCTCCTCGCGCCACACCGCCCACCCCACGCCCGGGTAGACCAGGCCGTACTTGTGCCCGGAGGCGTTGATCGACTGCACGCGCTCCAGGCGGAAGTCCCACTCCAGGTCCGGCTGTAGGAACGGCGCGATGAACCCGCCCGAGGCGGCATCGACGTGGATCGGGACATCCAGGCCCCGCTCGGCCTGAAGCGCGTCGAGCGCCTTCGCGATGTCCGCCACCGGCTCGTAGCTGCCGTCGAAGGTCGAGCCGAGGATCGCCACCACGCCGATCGTGTTCTCGTCGCACAGCGCAACCGCCTCCGCCGCGCCGATGTGCAACCGGTCGCCCTCGACGGGCACCATGCGCGGTTCGACATCCCAATAGCGGCAAAACTTCTCCCAGCAGACCTGGACGTTCGCTCCCATCACGATGTTCGGCCGGTCGGTTGGCTGGCCCGCGGCGCGCATCCGCTCGCGCCAGCGCCACTTCAGCGCCAGGCCACCGAGCATCACCGCCTCGCTGGAGCCCGTCGTCGAGCAGCCGGTCGCCCCGTCGCACTCCGGCGCATTCCACAGCGAGGCGATGATGTTCACGCAGCGCGCCTCGATATCGGCCGTCTGCGGATACTCATCCTTGTCGATCATGTTCTTGTCGGCCGTTTCGGCCATCAGCCGGGCGGCCGGCCCGGGCATCGAGGTCGTGACGAAGGTCGCGAGGTTCAGGCGCGCGCTTCCGTCCAGCAGCAGCTCGGAAGTGATCAGGTCGTGGGCGATCGACGCCGGGATCGACCTCTCACGCAGTTCGTGGCGGGGCGCATAGATCTCCTCCGGGTCATTTCCGTGGAACCGACGCTCGGCGGGCGCGACCTTGCGGGAGAGGGCCATGGCGGTTCTCCTTCCTCGTGGGCTTGGGCCCTGATCCTACGCGGGTCGGTGAGGATCGGCGCAGACAACCGTGCGGGCGCTCGTCACCAGCCCGCCGGTGACCGCGAGAACCGTGGCGGTGAACGTGTTTGCTGAAAAGGCGACTGGTGGTTTGACGCACGCACGCCAGGGGCTCGCCTGCCGGTAAGCTGGCGCGAGCGAACTAGGGGGTCAGGCGATGAAGGTGCAGCTACTAGAGGTTGGGTGGTTGACGACGGCGGCCGCGATAGTCCGCGCGGGAGACACATCTGGCGAAGACATCCGCTTTCCCGTCCCCGCCTACCTGATCGAGTCGCAGACCGAGCGGATCCTGGTGGACACCGGCCTGCACCCCGCGTTCGTCACCGATCGCGAGGCCCACTATGGGCCATCGAATGTGCTCGGCATCTGGACGGCCGAGCAGGAGCGTTCGATCGCCGACCAGGTTGACCTCGGCACGCTGACGATGGTCGTGCTCACCCATCTGCATTTCGACCACGCCGGCGGGCTATCGTTGGTGCCCGAGTCGGTGCCGGTCGTCGTGCAGCGCACCGAGTGGGAAGCCGGACACGACGACGCCGCGATCGCGCGCAACTTCTTCCTTGCGCGCGACTACGCCGTCCGCGACGTGCGGCTGATCGACGGCGACCACGACCTGCTCGGGGACGGCTCGGTGAAGCTGCTGTTCACCCCGGGGCACACGCCCGGCCATCAGTCCGTGCAGATCGGCGACCTCGTCCTCGGCGCCGACGTCACCCACTTCGCAAGCGGCCTGGACGATCACGTGTTCCCCGCCTTCGGCGAGGACCTCGGCCGTCAGAAGCAGTCGGCGATACGGCTGCGCGAGTTGCGCGAAGCGGGCGCCACCGTGATGCCCGGCCACGACCCGGACGTACTGCGAGCGGGTCCTCTGACGGTCAGCTGACCGGGCCCTGGCAAAAGACCTCACCAAACCGCCGGTCATACGTGTGCGGCAGCCCGCTCGCCGGCTGACTGGTCGATGATCCTCTGAGCGAGGTGGGACGGCACCTCCTCGTAGCGCAGGAACTGGAGCGTGTACTCCCCCTGACCGGCAGTGATCGACCTCAAATCGGGGGCGTAGGAGAGCATTTCGGTCATCGGTACCTCCGCCTTGACCTCGGTCATCGCCCCGGCGGGCTGCATGCCCTGCGGGCGGCCGCGGCGGCTGTTGAGATCGCCGATCACCTCGCCGACATATGCCTCGGGGACGGAGACGGTCACGAGCATGACCGGCTCGAGCAGCACGGGCCCGGCGCCTTCGAGTGCCGCACGCATGGCCTGTGCGCCGGCGAGCTTGAACGCTATCTCGGAGGAGTCGACGGTGTGGTAGGACCCGTCGTACAGGCGCACGCGCACGCCCTTCACCGGGTAGCCGGCGAGCACGCCGCTGTCCATCGCTTCGCGCACCCCCTTCTCGACGGCGGGAATGAACGAGCTGGGGATCACCCCGCCCTTGATCTGGTCGACGAATTCGAAGCCCGTCGGGTGCTCGCTGTCGGTCAGCGGTTCGATCTCGATGTGGCAGTCGCCGAACTGGCCGCGGCCACCGGATTGCTTCTTGTGGCGGCCGTGGGCCTTGGCGCTGGTGCGGATCGTCTCCTGGTAGGGCACCCGCGGCGGCTTGAGGTTCACCTCCACCCCGAAGCGGGAGCGCAGCCGGTCGATGATCACCTCGACGTGGACCTGTGAGAGGCCGGCGACGATCTGCTCGCCGGTCTGCGGGTCGCGGTGCAGGTCGATCACCGGGTCCTCCTCCCGCAGGCGGGCCAGGGCGGTGAACACCTTCTCCTCGTCGCCGCGGTTCTTGGGCTCGATCGCGAACGCCATCACGGCCGCCGGCAGCTTCAATCCGGGCATCTCGATCGGCGTCTCGCTGTCAGACAGCCAGTCCCCGGCGTGGGTCTCCTTCAGCTTGGCCACCGCGCCGATGTCCCCGGGCGCGAACTCCTGCACGTGCTCGGTCTGCTTGCCGGCGAACTCGAGCAGCTGGCCGATGCGCTCCTTGACGTGGGCGCGGGTGTTCAGCACGTGGGTGTCCTGGCGCATCACTCCCTGGTAGACGCGAAACAGGTTGATGCGGCCCGCGAACGGGTCGGCACGGGTCTTGAAGACGTAGGCGAACAGTGGGCCCTCCTCGCTCGCGCTCAGCTCGACCTCGCCGACCCGTAGCGCCCCGTGCTTGACCGGCGAGGGGAGATCCTCGACGATCGCGTCCAGCAACCGTGTGGTGCCGAGGTTGCCGCTGGCCACACCGCACACAACCGGGAAGATACGGCCGTGATTGGTGCCATCCTTGAGCGCTTGCACGATCTCCTCGTGGGAGATCTCCTCGCCTTCCAGGTAGCGCTCCATCAGCGCGTCTGAGACCTCGGCCACCTCGTCCATCAGCTTCTCCCGGTATTCCTGGGCGAGCTCGGCCTGCTCCGCGGGGATCGGGATCTCGGTGAAGGCGCCGCGCTGAGCGGAGTCCTGGCGAAACGCCTTCATGTTGACGAGGTCGATCACGCCGGATATCTCGTGTTCTTCGCCGATCGGGATCTCGGTCGCGACTACGTGCTGACCGAACTGCTCCTTGAGCGCCTCCAGTGTGCGGAAGAAGTCGGCGCGCTCGCGGTCGAGCATGTTCACGAACAGCATCCGGGCGATGTCCAGTTCCTGCGCTTGGGCCCACAGACGCGCCGTGGAGACCTCCACGCCCATCACGGCGTTGATGACGAACACAGCCGACTCGCACACCCGCAGGGCGCCCAGGGCGTCCGCCACGAAGCTCGGCTCGCCCGGCGTGTCCAGCAGGTTGATCTTTCGCTCCCGCCAGGCGAAGGAGCTCAGCGCGGTCGAGATCGACATCTGCCGCGCCTGCTCGTCGGGGTCGGAGTCCGACACGGTGGTCCCGTCGGTCACCGAGCCCAGGCGGGTGCTGACGCCCGCCTCGAACAGCAGCGCCTCGTGCAGCGAGGTCTTCCCGGCCCCACGGTGGCCGACGAGGGCGACGTTGCGTATCCGGTCCGCTGCTGGACGCATGCCTATCTCCTTACTAGGTAGGGTCAGGCCACGATAGCGCCGGCCCTCAGCGAACGCTAGTGCCATTCGACACTCGGTCAGCGCAGGCTGAGCAACCGGGCCGTCCGGCCGATACACGCATCGATGCTGACTGGCTGGCGCAAACGCCAGCGAACGCGCCGCTGAGCGTCAGTCGTCGAAGGAGTCGCTCTGCATGCGCGAGCGCAACCGCAGAACGGCCTTGGTGTGCAGCTGGGATACCCGCGACTCGGTCACGCCGAGGACCTCCCCGATCTCCCGCAGCGTCAGGTTCTCGTAGTAGTAGAGGGCGATCACGAGCTTCTCGCGCTCGGGCAGCCGGGCGATCGACTCGGCAATGCGGTCCTTCAGGTCACCGACGTCCAGCACCTGCGCGGGATCGGGGGCACCGGGATCCTCCAGCGTGTCCAGCAGCGACACCTGGTCGCCGCTCGAGTCAGACACGCTCCACAGCTCGTCCAGCGCCGCCACCGAGGAGTGCGAGATGGCGATCAGCGAATCCTGCAGTTCCTGGGTGCTGATGCCGAGCTCGCCGGCCAGCTCCTCGTCCGTCGCGGCCCGTTGGAGACGATGCTCGAGCTTGGAGTTGGCCCGCTCGATTTCCCGCGCGCGGGCGCGCACACTGCGCGGCACCCAGTCGATCGAGCGCAGCTCGTCGATGATCGCCCCCTTGATGCGGGTGATGGCGTAGGTCTCGAACTTGATCTCACGCGAGGGGTCGAAGCGTTCGATCGCGGAGATCAGTCCCCCCAGTCCGTAGGAGATGAGGTCGGCCTCGTTGACGTGCGGCGGCAGGCCGGAGGCCATCCGCCCGGCCACGTACTTGACCAGGGGTGAATAGGCCAGCACGAGTCGCTCTCGTGCCCGCCCGTCGCCCTGCGACTTGTGGCGTCGCCACAACTCGCGCAGCTCGATCGCTTTGACGTTTGTCTCCAGGTCCTTTTCCCCGTTCACGCGCGCGGGTGAGCGCGCGCATATGCGCTTCTCAGTCGCGCGGACTCTACCCGAGTGTAGAGTTGGGTGGTCGAGATGCTCGAGTGACCGAGCAGTTGCTGGATCGAGCGCAGGTCGGCACCGCCTTCCAGCAGGTGGGTGGCGTAGCTGTGACGCAGGGTGTGGGCGCTGAGGCCGGCGTCGAGGCCGGCGCGGCGCGACCAGATCGCCAGACGGCGGCGAACGTCGCTGGTGGACAGTTCCCGGCCGGACTTGCTGAGGAACATCGCGTTTGTCCGCTCGCCGCCTTGCAGGGGTCCTCGCGAGCGCTCCAGATAGACGCGCAGCGCCGCCAGAGCGTGCTCCCCGACCGGCAGGATCCGTGTCTTGCCCCCCTTGCCGTGGACCCGCAGCTGCTCGCCGTCGGGGTCGAGGTCCCCGATCTGCAGGGTGACGATCTCCTCGGCGCGCAGCCCGCAGGCGTAGGCGAGCTCGAACATCGCCCGGTCGCGTAGTTGAAGTGGCGCGCCCGAGGCGCCCGCGGGGATCGACTCGAGCATGCCGGCGGCCTCCCGCGGCTTCAGTACGCGCGGCAGCTTTGAGCCGAGCTTCGGGGTGGATATGAGTTCGGCGGGGCTCTGCGCGATCTGGCCGTGCTCGCGTTGGCTTGAAAAGAGGGCACGCAGTGCCGCCAGCTTGCGGGCGGTGCTCGCGGGCGCCGAGTGACGTTCGGACAGCCAGGCCACGTAGCGTCGCAGTGCGCGGGGGGTGACCTGGGCGGGCGAGAGGCCCTGTGTCTGGGCCCATCCAGCGAACTGGTGGAGGTCCACGCGGTAGGCGCGGCGCGTCCTCGGAGCCCGGCCGCTGCGCGCCAGGTCGGCGTCCAGCAGCTCGAGCGCCTGCCGCCAGCCAGCATCCAGCGCGACTTGGCTTCGATCGTGCCTGGTGATCATCTGAGTGTTGTGTTTCGCCACCGCGCCCCGTCACCCTCCAGTGTCATCGGGGCGCGGGAAGCGCTTTAGCCCGCGAGCGAGCCGGCCTTGCCGTTTGTCACTGCAGCCAATAGTAGTTGGAGCTCTGGCCAGGTTTGTGCGCAGACGACGTCCTCGGTTTCGCACACTTCACGATTCCAGGGGTGGACTATCGTCGCCGCTAGCATGCCCCGCTCGACCGCGGCGGTGAGGTTCGCCGGGCTGTCGTCGATCAGCAGGTCGATTTCGAGCTCCACACAGCGGGCGATCTTGTCAAATGAGCAGTGCAGGTCGTCGAAGGGAAGCGCGATCTCCTCCAGCCAGCGGCTGGTCGCCTCATACCGCGAGCTGTCACGGTGGCTTGTGATGTGCAGAAAGTGGCCTTCTGAGTGCCAGTCGCGGACGGCCTGCACAGCCCCCGGATAGGGAACGCCCGCCATGATGCGCTCATCGCTGTGGGTCTCGCGTACGCACACCTCGAGCTGCTCGGGGCGCAGCCTCGTGATGCCCCAGGTTAGCTGCTCCTCGTAGGGCAGCTCGATCCCAAAGCGGTGCTCGGAGATGTCCGAGAGCACATCCCAGTAGTGGTGAAGCGTGGAGTCGATGTCGATCGCGATTCTCATATGGCCATGTACATTAACGGCGCGGTGGATGCCTCCACAGTCACCCGGGGTTCAATCGATCCGGGCTCGTACGGTCCCGCGGGCCGCTCGATGTGGCTGGATATCGACTGGCGCGAGCATCAGCGCTGGGTGATCCTAGACGGTTGCCCGATTAAGTGATCGAGCTGGGCGAGGGACCGCCGCTGCTGTTCGTGCACGGCCTCTCCGGATCGTGGCAGAACTGGCTTGAGAACATTCCGGTGCTGGCTGGCTCGCATCGCGTGATCGCCGTCGATCTCCCCGGTTTCGGGCATTCGCCGATGCCCCGCGAGCGGATCACGATCGCCGGCTACGCCCGCACACTCGACGGGCTGCTGGAGCAGCTCTCGATCGACAGCGCCATGGTCGTCGGCAACTCGATGGGCGGTTTCATCGGCGCGGAGCTGGCGATCGCCTTCCCGGAGCGTGTGCGGCGGCTGGTGCTCGTGTCCGCCGCGGGGATCAGCACCGCGAGCAGGGGCGCGTATGTGCCGCTGGCGCGTCGCCTGGAGCGTGTGACGGGGGTCACGGCCGCGTGGCTTGCGTCCCGCTCCGATCTGGTGGCTCGCCGCGCCCGGCTGCGTCAGGCGACGCTGTCGGTGGTCGTCGCCCATCCGGCGCGACTGCCGGGGCCGCTCGCCGCCGAGCAGCTGCGTGGAGCGGGCAAGCCGGGGTTCCTGCAGGCGTTTGCGGCGATCGCGACCTACCCGCTGCGTGAGCGTCTGGTGAAGATCGCCTGCCCCACGCTGATCGTGTGGGGGCGCAAGGATCGCCTGATCACGGTGCGTGACGCGGAGGTCTTCGGCGAGCTGATCGAGGACTCGCGGGTAGTGATCTTCCCCGACACCGGTCATCTGGCGATGCTCGAGCGCCCGGCGGCGTTCAACGCGCTGCTGGAGGAGTTTCTCGTCCCCTAGCGTGCGCGGGCTGACGACTGGCGACGGCGCTCAGCGCGCGATCGCGCCCTCGGCCGCGGAGCCCACGAGCTTCGCGTACTTGGCGATCGCCACCTCGAGGTGCTCGTCGTGCGGCGGTGCGGCATAGCCGGCCAGGCGGTCGGCTATCTCCCCGTCTGCGAGCGCCACGTCGATGCGTCTTGAGTCGACGTCGATCGTGATCTCATCGCCGTCGGCAAGCGCGCCGATCGGGCCGCCCCTGACGGCCTCGGGGGCTACGTGCGCGGCCATGAAGCCGTGGGTGGCGCCCGAGAAGCGCCGTCGGTGATCAGCGCGACGGTCTCCCCCAGCCCCTCACCCACGATCGCCGCGGTCACCGCCAGCATTTCCCGCATCCCCGGGTCCGCCGGCGGGCCCTCCCCGCGGATCACCACCACGTCACCGTCCTTAGTCTTTCGCCGAGCACCGCGGCCATCGCGGCCTCCCCTCCGTCGAAGACGCGGGCCGGCCCGACGTGGCGGCGACGTTCGTGGCCGGGGGCTTGACCCGCAGCCTCCGGTGCGACGTTACCGCGCAGGATCGCGAAGCCGCCCGTGGGCTTGAGCGGGTCTGTCGAGCGGGCGTACGACGCGCTGCCGGGGTGTCTCCTGCGCCTCCTGGGCATGCTCGCCGATGGTTCGTCCGGTGAGGTCGACGTCTGCGTTCAGACGCCGACTTCGCTCGTTCGCTTGAGCACAGCGGCACGTCCCGCCTTGTACAGGTCCTGGCGACATACCGTCCGCCCGGCTGCAGGTCGCACGACAGCGGTGTGCGCTCGGAGATCGGGTCGAAATCGTCGATCTGGAGCGGATGCCGATTTCCCTGGCGACGGCGAGCAGATGCAAAACAACGTTGGTCGAGCCGCCGCTCATGGCGGCCGCGGCGATCGCGTTCTCCAGGGCGGGCCTGGTGATGATCTCGCTCGGAGCTGGCCGCGGCGCAGCAGCGTCCATCACCAGTTCGCCGCACTCCTTCGCGACGGCCGCTTGCGCCCGTCCTCGGCGGGGACCATCGCCGATCCGGCGGGTGAGATGCCGAGCACCTCGAAGGCCATCGCCATCGTGTTGGCGGTGAACTGTCCGCCGCACGCGCCCGCGCCTGGGGACGCCGCCTCCTCCAGTGCGTGTAGCTGGGCCTCTGAGATTTTGCCGGAGGCGAACTCGCCGACCGCCTCGACACCTGCTGGATCGTCACGTCCCGGCCCTCGAAGTGGCCTGGGCGGATCGAGCCGCCGTACAGCATCAGCCCGGGGATGTTCGAGGCGGGCGAGCGCCATCACCGCCCCGGGATCGTCTTGTCGCAGCCGGAGATCGTGACGATCGCGTCGAATCGGTGGGCGGAGGCGACCAGCTCGATCGAGTCGGCTATCAGCTCGCGGGAGACCAGCGAGGCGCGCATGCCGGCGGTGCCCATCGTGATGCCGTCGAGATCGCGATCGTGTTCAGCTCCATCGTGGTGCCGCCGGCGGCGCGGATCCCCTCCTTGACCTTGGCGTCCGGCACGCGGTTGTTGAAGTCGCAGGGCATCGTCTCGATCCACCAGTGGGCGATCCCGACGATCGGCTTGGCGAGGTCCTCGGCGTGTAACCGACCCCGTGCAGGTAGGCGCGCGCGGCGGCGCGCTCCGGTCCTCGATGAGGGAGGCGCTGCGATGCTTGGATTCAGCTTGCGACGTTTACCGGGCGCGAACACTGCCGTCGTGGCGCGACTCAGTCCTAGTCGCGCCCGCTCCCGACCGGAGAGCGCTGCAGGTCGCGGCGCAGCATCGCGGATCCGCTGGCGTACGGGCATGTGCATGTTCGCCGCGAGGTCGAGCCCCTTCTCGTCGGCGGTGAGAGCCATCGCCCTGGCGAGCACGTCGTTGAGTCTGGGGGCCTCGTGCTCCGTACGGGCGGGTGTGGTCGGGAAAGGTCACGCCGCACTCGTGCAGGCGAGCCGGTCTGCGGGAGGTAGGCGACGATCGGACGGTGGGGACAAATCAGGTACGCGTACGCGGCGGCGGGGTGCTGCCCTGACCTCCAGCGATCCCCGTACCCGCAGGAACCCGAGATCCCGGTACATCTCCCATCCTCGCCGCCCACGCAGGAGCGCAGCAGCGCCTGGGCGCGAGCTCGGCGCGGCGTTCACGGCCCGGTTCGTAGTCGACTGCAGCTGCGCTCGTGCTTCGAGCGGTCGCGCAGCCCCCGAGGCGGACGCGCAGCTGCGGCAGGCAGAGCAGTGCGAGCCGACGATCAGGACGATCGCTGCGGTACTCATCCGAGCAGCACCACAGCCGCTCTCAGCGTGACCGCCGGCGCACGGGGAAAGAGAGATCGCCCGCTCGGTGTCGCGTGGCACTTCCTGAAAGCTCTTTACGAGCTCGGCCTGACGGCGGCCCGCCGGCGTCTGGGTCGTATCGTCGCCCACATGCCGGCGTTGTCGAGCTCACGGCGAACGCCTCGATCAGCTCGGCCCTCCTGCTCGGGGTCCTCCACGTCCCCCTCGGCGAGCAGGATCGCCCCATGACCGGCTTCATGCGCAAGAGCCTCATCGC
>CAVQZJ010000035.1:0-316481 GCA_963718425.1 uncultured Solirubrobacterales bacterium | reverse complement strand
GCCGATGGCGGCGCGCTCGCGCAGCACCGCGACCCCCGTCCCGGCCAGCACCGGGTCGTTGGCGACCAGGTCGGCGACCCAGTCGTTGATGGCCGGCGTGTCGCGCATGTACTCGGCGGAAAGGCCCCGCAGGAAACCCATGTTCAGCACGGACAGCGCGGTCTTCACGTAGTGCCGCTCGGGCGCGCTGGTGTTGAAGAAGGTCCGGATCGACTGCTGGGCCTGGTAGTCGTCGTCGCCGGTGCCGAGAAACACCAGGCTCCGCCTGGCCAGCTCGCCGGCGAAGGTCACCGCCAGGCGGTTCGACCACTGCCACGGATGCACCGGGATCAGCAGGAACTCGTCCAGGTCGAGCCCTTGTTCGGCGAGCACGCCCCGAAAGCGATCGAGCACGGCCGCGCTCAGTTCGCCCTCGATCAGACCGGCGTAGTCCAGGTCGGCGCAGCTGGTGGACGTCGCCCGATCCCGCCTGGCCGCGACCCAGACCAACCGGACCGGCCGGCCGGCCTCCGGCGCGAACGCACGGCATTCGTCGACGTCGAGGCCGATCCGACCGTTGTTGGCCACGAAACACGGATGCCCCTCGGTCATGCCGCGCTCGATCGCCTGGAAATCGGCCTCCGCCAGATCGGCCGCGCTCACCTCGGGCTTGGCCAGCTTGAACGCGGTGCTGGCCAGCGTGCTGGTGATCTCCTCCAGGTAGGTCGCCAGCACGCGGTCGCTCAGACCGAGCGCGTCGCGTAACTCGATGATCAGCTCGACCGCGTCCAGCGCGAGTGCGCTGTCGGCGCGATGCCGGGTGATGCTCGCCGCGTCGATCCGCCAGTGCTCCAACTGACCGATCATGGCCGTGAACCGGTACTCGACCGAGCCGTCGTCGCTGGTCAGCACGTAGCGATCGGCGCCGAGCGGAGTGGGGCGGAGCAGGCGTTCGTGGCCGAACTCGGCCAGCGCTTTGCGCACCAGCAGCCGGTTGGCCCTCGCCCAGTTCGCCGGGGTGAGGTGGGCGATCGCGTCGGTGGGGTTCATGAGTCCTTCGCCTTTCGGCTGGCCGCGTACTGGGCGCGGGTGCAGATGCTGAGGTAAGCGTCCTTGTGCGGCAGAGAGACCGTGCCGATGGCGCGGAACCCGACGAACGCGTTCAACGCGTGCACGGCGGTGTTGCGCGCGTCCGGCTCGACCACGACCCGTTGCACGGCCGGATCCGCGAACATCAGCTCCATCACCGTGGTGATCACCGCGCGCGTGAACCCGTGCACCGGAGTGTCGGTCGGCGCGGTCAGGAAATGCATGCCGATGTCGCCCGACCGGTAGGCGTACACGTCGCCCAGTTCGCCGTACGGGTCGTAGCGTTCGACCAGGAAGGCCGGCACGCCCCGGTACAGGCCGAGGAAGGCGTCGTGCACCGGGCTCGCCGCGATCTTCCGGTACTCGGCCAGCACCTCCTCGCGGGAGAAACCCTGCATCAGCCAGTACACCGACTTCGGATCGGTCAGCCACGCGTGCAGGACGTCGAGATCCCGGTCCGGATCGACCGGCCGCAGGGTGAATTCGTTGCTCACGAGAGGCTTACCCCGAACTCCTGGAACGCGATGGACTTCTCGATCGGGTAGTACTCGCCGCCGAGCAGGTCCGCGATGATGTACGAGTTGCGGTAGGCGGCCATGCCCAGGTCGGGCGCGACGAAGCCGTGCGTGTGCAGCTCCGCGTTCTGCACGTAGATCGCGCCATTCGCCGGATCACGCTCGATGCGGTAGTTCCGCCGCACCGCGAACCGCCCCGACTCATCGAACGCGATCCGGTCGGTGACCGGCGCGAGGAAGTCCGGGATCTGCTGCCGATAGCCGGTAGCCAGGACAAGTGCGTTGGTGCGCAGTCGGAAGTCCGCGCCCTGCTCCACCTGGCGCAGGTCCAGTGTGTACTCGTCGCGCGCGGCGTCGTGGTGCGCGCCGGTCAGCGCGGTGTTGGTGAGCAGCCTGGTCCGGCACGGACCGGCGACGTTCTTCTGGTACAGCAGGTCGAAGATGTCGTTGATCAGGTCGCTGTTGATGCCTTTGTACAGGTTCTTCTGCGCCGCGTTGAGCCGGTCGCGAGTCGGCGACGGGAGCGCGTGGAAGTAGTCGGTGTACTCCGGGGACGTCATCTCCAGCGTCAGCTTGGTGTACTCCAGCGGGAAGAACCTGGGGGAGCGGGTGATCCAGGTCAGCTCGTAGCCGAAGGCGTCGATGTCCTGGAGCAGGTCGTGGTAGATCTCCGCCGCGCTCTGCCCGCTGCCCAGCACCGTGATGCTCGGCTTGCGCTGCAACGCCGACTTGCGCGCCAGATAGCCGGAGCTGTGCGTGATCTCGCCGGCCAGACCGCGACATGCCTCGGGCAGGTACGGGGGAGTGCCGGTGCCCAGCACCAGCCGTCGCGCCCGGTACGTGGTCACCTCGCCGCTGCCGACCGCCCGCGCCCGGACCAGGTAGCTGCCGTCGACGTACTCGACCGCGACCACCTCCTGGCCGAACCGGATCGAGTCCAGCTTGGCCGCGGCCCAGCGGCAGTACTCGACGTACTCGGTGCGCAGCGGGAAGAAGCTCTCCCTGATGTAGAACGAGTACAGCCGCCCGGACTCCTTGAGGTAGTTCAGGAAGGACAGCGGTGAGGTCGGATCGGCCAGGCTGACCAGGTCGGCGATGAACGGTGTCTGCAGGGTCGCCGACGGCAGCAGCATCCCGGAATGCCAGTCGATGTCCGGCTTGCGCTCCAGGAAGATCCCACACGCTTCGGCGATCGGCGCGGTCAGACAGGCGAGACCGAGGTTGAACGGCCCCACCCCGATCCCGATGAAATCAAGCGGATCGGGCATCGGTGCTGGTGGCGTTGGCAAGGGGCTCTCCAAGGTGGTGGCGGGCGTGTCCGGCCAGCAGATCGAGGACGTCGGCGATGTCGCGCACGGTCGTATGCGGGTTGAGCAGGGTGAACTTCAGATAGGACCGGCCATCGACGACCGTGCCGGCCACCACCGCCTCCCCGGACGCGGCGAGCGCGCGCCGCGCATAGAGATTGGCCAGGTCGACATCGGCCGGCTCCGTGTTCGGTGGCAGGTACCGGAACACCAGCGTGCTGAGCTGCGGCCGCACCAGCACCTCGAACCGGGGATCCGCGTCGAGCAGTCCCCAGGCCTCGGCCGCCAGGTCCACCACCTCGTCGAAGAGTTGGCCGACCGCGTCCGCGCCCATGATCCGCAGTGTCAGCCAGAGCTTCAGCGCATCGAACCGGCGCGTGGTCTGGATGCTCTTGTCGACCTGGTTCGGGATGCGCTCGGCGCGGCTGTGCGCCGGGTTGAGGTAGTCGGCGTGGTAGGTGACGTGGCGCAGCACGGCCGCGTCGCGGACCAGGATCGCGCTGGAACTGACCGGCTGGAAGAACGACTTGTGATAGTCGACCGTCACCGAGTGGGCCCGCTCGATCCCGGTCAGCAGCTGCCGACGCCGCGATACCAGCAGCCCGCACCCGTACGCCGCGTCCACATGCAGCCACACACCGGTGCGAGCGCAGACGTCGGCGATCTCGGGCAGCGGGTCGATGCTGCCGAAGTCGGTGGTGCCCGCGGTCGCGACCACGGCCATCACGATCAGCCGCTCGTCGCGGCACCGGTCGATCTCCTCCCGCAACGCGCCCGGCCCCATCCGCTTCGCCTCGTCCACCGCGACCTCGACCACCGCGTCCGGGGCGAGCCCGAGCAGCCGAGCCGCCTTGGTGACACTGAAATGGCCGCACGGCGAGGTCAGAATCCGCAGCCGGGACAGGACTTCCGGCCTGCTCAGCCCATTGCCGACGACCCGCTCGCAGACCTCCTCCCTGGCCAGCAGCATGGCCTGCAGGTTCGACTGGGTGCCCCCGCTGGTGAACACGCCGTCCGCGGCAGGGCCCAGCCCGATCCGGCCCGCCGTCCAGTCGATCAGCCGCCGCTCGATCAAGGTGCCGCCCGCGCTCTGGTCCCAGGTGTCCACAGAGGAATTGACCGCGCTGAGCACCGCCTCGCCCAGCAGCGCGGGAATCACGACCGGGCAGTTGAGGTGCGCGAGATAGCGCGGATGATCGAAATAGACCGCGTCCCGCAGATAGACGGAGTGCAGCTCGTCCAGCGCCGCGCGCGGATCGCCCAGTGGCGCGTCCAGGTCGACCGCGTCGACGACGCGACCGAGTTGATCGGCGGTTACCCCGGTGAAAGGCTGTTGGTTGGCGCCGAACCGGTCGGCCACCAGATCGAGCGCCTCGCCGAGCCAGTGCCGGTAGCGCTGCGCGTTCTGCCGGTTGAGCAGATGCGATTCAAAGGCCACGGGTCTTCCGTTCTCTGCTCAGCCCTGATCCGACGAGTTGCGGAAATGCTCGGCCAGGAGGTCGTCCTCGCCCGCGCCGCGCCGCCAGTACCCGGTGAACACGACGGTGTCCCGCGCGAACCCGCGCTCGTTCACCAGATGCCGGCGCAGCGCCCGCACCTCGGCGGATTCGCCCGCGATCCAGGCATACGGTGTACCGCTGGGCAGCTCCGCGCGACGCAGCGCGGCCAGTGTCGCGCCGGTCTGGCTGCTGGTTTCGCGAACCAGCCAGGTGATCTCGGCCCGCGCCCGGGTCGGCAGGCCGCGGACGTCGTCCGGGTTGGCCACCTCGATCCACACCCGGGCGCTCATCCGCGCCGGCAGCCAGGACAGGATTGCCTCGACTGCCGGCAGTGCGGTCTCGTCCGCGGTCAGCAGTACCCAGTCGGTGTCGGCAGGCGGCCGGAAGTCCACACCGCCGTTGTCCGCCACGACCGGCCCGAGGAACACGACCGGGCTGCCCACGTCGGCGCCCGACGCCCAACGGCTCGCCGGCCCGCCGCCGGTGCCGTGCAGCGCGAAATCGATGTCCAGCTCGGCGGTTTCCGGCCGGTGTTCGCGAATCGTGTACGAGCGCATCACAGCGCGGACCATCGGGTCCGTCGCCCGCCAGCGACCGAACCACTCGGCGTCGCAGTCGGCCGGCATCACCGGGTGTTCCTGGTGCGGATGCGGGAAGAACAGTTTCACGCGCTGGTCGCGTCCACCGCAGGTCACGTCGGCGAGTTCCGAGCCGCCGAAGGTGACCCGCACGAACGACGGGCCGAGCCGCGCGGTGCGCTTGACCCGCAGGTCGAAGAACCGGAAGGGGGACACGGCGATTGCAGCGGTCATGGGCGAATTCCTCCTCAGAGCGTCATGAGGGCATGCCGCGGCGCCCGGCCCAGCGGGTCGGTGCCGGCGGCGGGAAGGGGTCAGCTGACTTTCTTGGCGTGCTGAATGGCGGCGGCGAGTGCTTCGATGTGCGGTGCGCAGCCGGCGTAGGAGAACCTCGGCTCGCTCAGCCACGGCGTGATCTGGCCTGCCTTGACCTCGGACAGGGCCAGCCAGCTCGGTTTGCCGGCGAGATCCTTGGGTTGCAACGCGGCAGACCGCGAGTCGAGATAGATCAGGTCGGCCGGGTACTTGTCCGCGTTCTCCCAGCTGAGACCTTCGAAGAAGCCGCCGACGACATTGTTCGGCCGCACGAATTCCACACCCAGACTCTGGAAATAGGTCAGGTCCGGATACGCGCTCGGCAGCGACACGTAGAACTGGTCGGCGGCCGCCGATCCCGCGAGCACCTTGATGCCGGGATTCGCCGAGGTCGCCGCGCGCAGTGCGGCGCTCGCCCTGTCGAACCGGGCCTTGGCGTCGGTCACCGACTTCGCGTTCTGGTCGGCGCCCAGCGCACCGGCCAGTTGGCTGTAGCGCTGGATGGTCGACGCCAGCGAGACATTCGCGGACTTGAACGCGATACTCGGCGCCAGTTGGAGGATCTGCTGTTGGCTGCTCGTCGGCACGAACCACAACACGTTGGGCTGCATCATGTTCGTGACCAGCAGGTCGGGTCGTAACGTCGCGTACTTCTCGACGTTGAACTCGCCGTAGGTGTTGCCGACGATGGTCAGTTTGCCGATGTCGAGGCTGCCCGCCAGCGGATCTGCCTTGCCGTTGCTGAGTTTCGTCGGCCCGAACACGCCTACCAGCGAGCTGTCCACACCGAAGTCGTGGAGCGCCGCGGCCGAGCCGACATAGGCCACCACCCGGTTCGGCCGACCCTTCGTGCTCACCTTGGTGCCTCGGTCGTCCGTGAACGACCACGGGCCGCCGCCCGAATCGCTTGCCGCGCCCGGGTTTCCGCCGCCAACGCCACATGCCGTGGCGAGCACACCGACGCCGAGCGCGCCCGCGCCGGCGAGGAATCCGCGACGGGACACCGAGCGTCGAGCGAACTGGGGGACGCGGGCCTCGGGCATCGTGGACAACCTTTCGCGCATCGAACCTCGATCGACTTGAGCGAGCTTAGGTTAAGCTAACCTAACTTCGCTGTCCATCGATGTCAGGTGCCTCACTTTTCACTCGATGCGCGGGCGGTTGCCCTCGTTCGCGCCTTGTCCAGCACGACGAGCAGCGCAAACGCGACCGCGACGACGGCTGCCGCGACCAGGTAGCACCACGGGTTCAGGAGGTACAGCGGCAGGCTCATCCAGCCGGGTTCGTCCCGTCCGATCAGCTTCATGACGATCGGGACCAGGCCTTCCCGAATGCCGATGATCGCCACGAGCGTTTCGGCCAGTCGATAGCCGGCGTCGTCCATGGTGCCCTCCCGATTGTTTGATGATACGAACGTATCAGATACGGGCGTATCATAGAATCGGCGCATGCCGAAGCGGGTCAACCACGACGAGCGCCGTCGCCAGATCGCCGGAGCGGTCTGGCGGATCGCCGCGGACCAGGGACTCGACGCGGTCAACATGCGCGACGTCGCCGCCGAAGCAGGCGTGTCGCTGCGCCTGGTCCAGTACTACTTCGAGACCAAGCACAACCTGCTCGTCCTCGCGTTGCGCTACCTCAACGAGCGCAGCGAGCAGCGCGCCACCACCCGCATCGCGGCGACCCCGGGCGCCACGTCGACCAGGGTCGTGTTGCGCGAGGTGCTCATGGAGTTCCTGCCGATCGACGAGGAACACCGCGACACCCTCCGGGTGCACCTGGCGTACTACGTTCGCAGCCTCAACGACCCCGAACTGGCCGCGGTGTTCCTCAACGACGAGACGCCGCTGGAGGAACTGGTCGCGGGCATGCTCGACCAGGCGCACGAGGCAGGCGAACTCGTGAGCCGCGTCAACGCAAGGCACGAGGCAGACCTGATCGTGTCCGGAGCCAACGGGCTCGGCATCGACCTCCTGCACGGCCGCCGTCAACTCGACGATGTAGTCGCCGTCATCGACTACCACCTCGCGCGCCTGTTCGGCTGAGCCCGCGTTGGTAGGTTCGAACTCAGGCACGCAGGCACATCGACCGAGGAGCAGCATGTCGCCACCGGACGCGGAAGCCGGACCGCGCACGCGGCCTCGCCGCGCGGACGCGCAACGCAACCGCGACCTTTTGCTCGCCGCCGCCAAGGACGTGTTCACCGAACGTGGCATCGACGCGCCCCTCGACGACATCGCCCGGCGAGCCGGGGTCGGAAACGCCACGATGTATCGGCATTTCCCCACCCGCAGCGACCTCATCGTCGCCGTCTACGCCGACGAGGTCGCCGAACTGTGCGCGCGCGGCGACGAACTCGCCACCACGCATGGCCCACGCGAGGCGTTGTTCTCCTGGCTTGCTGCCTTCATCGCCCATGTCACCAGCAAGAAGGAACTCGCCCTCGCCATCATGGACGACCGCACCGGCACGCGGTCCACGCTGTTCGGCCAGTGGCACATGGCCATGCACGCGACCGCCGCCGCCCTGTTGACCCGCGCCCAGCAGGCTGCCGTGATCCGGGCCGACCTCGACGTGGCCGAACTGCTCAGCCTGGCCAACGGCATCGCGCTCAGCGGTGCCCCGCCGCAACGCCGCGACCGACTGCTGACCCTCGTGCGCGAGGGTGTGGAGACCGGTCGGGAGGGACCAGCCGCGCAGCGAGGTCGGTAGCGCAGCCTGACCGGTAGCGCTGCCAGGCCAGTAGCGCAGCCTGAGCGGCGGCGGGGTTGGACTGGTCGCGCGGCCAGACCAGGAGCGCGGTCGGTCCAGGGCGTGGCCCGACCAGGAGCGCGGTCGGTCCAGGGCGTGGCCCGACCAGGAGCGCAGACAGGCTGGCTGCGCAACCAGGCTGGTAGCGCGGCCAGGGTGGTAGCGCAATCAGGCGGCGCGGCTGGGCCGAGGGCGTTGTCAGACCAGTAGCGCGTACCTTGCCAGTCTTCGGACCAGTTCCGATCTGGGCAGCGGCGGTGCACCTGGGCGGTGGCCCGTGGTGTCTTCGCGCGCGGAATCGGTGCGTTGCGGGAGGGTGCCGTGCTGGGCCGCGGCGGCGAACCGGGCCACTACCTCGGATTCGGGTAGCACGTCGCCGCCGAGGTAGCCGAGGATGGTGAAGTCCTCGGCGGCCTCGCCCTCCAGTGCGGCTGCCCAGCCGCACTGTTCGTCCCACAACAGCGCCAGTTCCACACCGGGGCAGCGTCGTTGCTGCCAGTCCAGCGCGAGATACGCGCTTGCCGGTGAGTACGCGTCGATCGTGCATGACTCCAGCCCGACGCCGAGCGCCGTGCCGATCGCCGCGAGGTAGCCGGCTAATCCGCGTTGCAGCGCCTGTTCGCCTGCGAACGAGTGCTCCACGCAGGAATGGTCGTGCCAGGCCCGATCGCCGTGATCCTGGGAAGTCGCCAACAGTTCTGTCATCGCTCGTCTCTACTCACTCGGCAGCAACAGTTGTGGACGCAAGCCCTTGATGAACCCGTCGATGCGGTGGCTATGAAGTTGTGTGGGGATCAGCTTGGTCAGCTGAATAAGTCGGGCTCAAGCGTTCTCTCCAAGGTAGGCGAGTGCACCATGTGGAGCATCCGCTGAAATGGCAATATCGATTCCGTTCGCGGCTCCTTCCGCAGCATCCGCACTCCGCGGGAGCATGACGGATTCATATCTGGCTATCGCGTCGTCGACCGAGGTGCCGGCCGTGATCGCCTCGGCGAGTGCGGTGCCGAGTTCGGCGCCGTCGAGCATGGCGAGGTTGGCGCCCAGGCCGGAGAACGGCGACATCAGGTGCGCGGCGTCGCCCAGTAAGGTCACGCCCGGTCGCGACCTCCAGGTATGCGGGAACGGCAGCGCGTAGAGCGGGCGCGGGACGAACTCCTTGTCGCTCGTGTCGATCAGGGCGAGCAGTTCCGGCGCCCAGTCGGCGAAGTAGCCGCGCAGGGCCGGACGGGCCGTAGACGGATCGGCGAAGTCGATGCCGCAGGTGCGGGCCCAATCCTCGGGGACGCGCAGGGCGGCATAGACCCGAACGTGGTTGCCGCTGTTGCGCTGGGCGAGTAGGCCCTTGTTGTCGGAAAGCGCGAACATGCTGCCGTTGCCGACCAGTTCGGCCAGGTCCGGATGGCGTTCGTCGACCTCGTCGAGGTGGATCTCGACGAAGGTGACACCGCTGTACTCGGGCGTGGCCGGGGACAGCAGGGGGCGCACCTTCGACCAGGCGCCGTCCGCGCCGACCACCACGCCCGCGAGATGGGTGGTGCCGTCGGCGAGGCGGATCTCGTAGCCGGTCGGCTCGTGTTCGCCGATCTCGCGGACGTCGCTGTGCCAGCGCACGGTGCCGGGTGCCAGCGAGTCGAGCAGGAGGGTGCGGAGCTGGCCGCGGTCGATCTCGGGTTTCTCCTGATCATCCTGATCAGCTTGGTGTTCGAGCAGCACCGTGCCGGTCTTGTCCAACATTCGGCCGTCCTGCCCCTCGGGGCGGGAGAGGCTGAGGAACTGGGCCAGTAGGCCGGCGGTGCGCAGCGCGACCTGACCGGTTTCGGACTGCATGTCCAGCGTGCCGCCCTGCGGTCGGGCGACGACCGAGCCTTCCCGCTCGAAGACCGTGCACGAGATGCCGTTGCGTTGCAGGACCCGGGCCAGCGTCAGGCCGCCGGGGCCGCCGCCGATGACGGCGATTCGGGTGTTTTCCAGCGTGTTCATGGTGGTTCTCCTGTCTTGGTGGCGTGGTGCGGTGATCGCCGCACCACTAGAAAACCACAACGACTGCAAAAGTGCAATCACTCAACTAGTTGTATCCCTCAACTCGATTGGTTAGGCTGGCCGGGTGACCCAACCGGGGCGCCGAGAGCGCAAGAAGGCCCAGACGCGCACCGCGCTCGCCGACGCGGCGATGCGGCTGTTCAGCGAGCGTGGCTACGACGAGGTAACCGTGACCGAGGTGGCCGAGGCCGCGGACGTGTCGGTGACCACGCTGTTCAAGCACTTCCCGGAGGGCAAGGAGAGCCTGGTCTTCGATCAGGACACGTCGCAGCAGGAAGCGCTGGTCGCGGCCGTTCGGGACCGGCCGGCCGGGCAGTCGATCCTGGATGCGCTGCGCGTGTACCTGAAGTCTCTGCATGAGTACAGCCCGGCCGAGCGCGAACTGTTGCGGCAGTTGTTGCGGCTGGTCAACCGCTCGCGCGAGTTGCGCGAGTACTCCGATCGGATGTGGTTGCGGCACGGGGAGGCGCTGGCCGAGGCGATCGCGGCCGAGGTTGGCGCGGATCCGCGCGAGATGAAGGTGCGGGCGCTGGCCCGGTACGTGGTCGACGCGCACACGCTGGCCGGGTGGGAGGACGACCCGCAGCAGGCCATCGACGACATCTTCGACCTGCTGGCGGGTGGCTGGGGCGACTACGGCAGCACGGCCTGAGCGTCCACGATGGACATTCAGATCAGGGTGGGCGGGAAGCCGGCCTTGGTGACCAGGCTCGGATCGCCGAACGCGGTGATGCCGGTGATGTGCGTGCGGGTCACGGTCAGCAGGCCGATGCCGAAGCCGTCGTGCAGGCCGTCCGCGCCGCGCAGGTATGCGGCGGCGGCGGGCTGACCGTTGGCCGTGGTGGGCAGCATCCGCCAGTCGCCGGGGGAGCCGACCACTCGGTCGAGGTAGCCCAGACAGGTTGTCTTTCCGGCGAACCAGGTGGCGGTGCCGACCGGTTCGAGGGTCGCGTCCTTGCGCAGCACCTCGGTGAGCAGGCTCGCGTCGGAGTGCTCGAACGCGGCGATGTAGGTGGAGAGCAGGACCTGCGCCTCGGGCGCGGTCGGCTCGACGAGGTCTTCCGCGCTCGGTGCCACCTGATCGAGCCTGGTCCGCGCGCGTTGCAAGCTGCTCTTCACGGCTGCCGTGGTGGTGTCCAGGATGGCGGCGGTCTCGTTGGCCGAGAACGCGAGCACATCGCGCAGGATGAGCACGGCGCGTTGCCGAGCCGGCAGATACTGCAAACTGGCGATCAGTGCCAAACGCAGGCTGTCCCGCTCGGCCACGATCGTTGCTGGATCGGCCATGGCGTCCGGCAGCGGGTCCAGCCAGCGGACCTCTGGCCCGGCCTCGGGGGTGGGCGCGTCCGGGTCGTCGGCGGGCGCGCCGAGGCCGGCGGGCAGCACCCGCCTGCTGCGATGGCCGAGCGCGGTGAGGCAGGCGTTGGTGGCGATGCGATAGAGCCACACCCGCATCGAGGCGCGTTCCTCGAACCCGCCGTAGGCCCGCCAGGCACGCAGGTAGGTCTCCTGGACCAGGTCCTCGGCCTCGTCCAGCGAGCCCAGCAGCCGGTAACAGTGCGCGAGCAGCTCTGCGCGCAACGACTGGGTCCTGCTGGTGAACTGGGCGTCGTCGGGCTTGGTGGCGGTCCGGGCCATGGGTTCTCCTCGGGCGGGTGCCTACCTACTACAAGACCGGGCTCGGCCGGGAAAGGAATCGGTCGTGGCGACAAGGAGTATCGAGTCGATGCCCCGGATGGGCTACCCGGGTTGCTCGAATTGGTTGTGCGGCGGCGTGGGCGGTCCGAGTTGTTCGCTGTTGGTGGACGAGGTTTCACTCGTCGTGGTGGTTCGGCGACCGGGAGAGATACAAGGCATAACAGGCATTGTGCCGCCCGAGCGGGGCGTGGATGTGATCTATCGCACGGTCTGCTCGCGCGGATGCGCGCTGCGGTTCCCTGTTGCAGGTCCTGGAATGCGGACGTGTCATGATCAGGGGCGGTCCGGTTCGGCCGGGCTTGCGCCGGGCGCCAGGGCCGTGACCGGTACGTTTCGTCGTGAATGGACGGTGATCGGGTCGTGTGGATCACCCGACTGGATGGCGTCGGAGGAAATTCGGAAACGAGACGGCGCCGCCCGACGATGTAACCAGTAGGGGAGTCGACTCGCGTACTCGCGAAGGCTGCTGCCCAAGCCCTCGTAGCTCAGCGGATAGAGCGAGTGACTTCTAATCACTTGGCCGCAGGTTCGAGTCCTGCCGGGGGCACGCTCGCCCAGGTGCGCTGGCTGGTCCTGGACCGGTCCGCGCCGCGCCGGGCAGCGTGTTGGGCGTCATCGAGATCTACTTGTGACCTGCCGTCGGATCGTGTTCGGTTGGCTACGGTGCGTAGCACATGTCGAGGCGTGTGGACTGGTCGGCCTTGGCTCGGATTATGACGGCCGGGAATGAATTGTATTCTCTTTTTGTTCGCTCATTGTTTTCGTCGGATCGATAACGGCAATTTTGAGGACGATGTGCCCTTCCTCCTCGGACACCATGGGAATCGCAGTGTATATACACCGATTTCCATGACTTTGAGGAGTGGCTCGACGTGACAATCAAGATTGATGCGGAGGCGCCCGCCGTTGCCGCGGTGCGGGGCGTCGTGGACGGTATCGCCGCGTCGTGGGCTGCCAACGACCCGCACGGGTTCGCGGACGCATACACCGAGGACGCCAGCATGATCCTCTCCGGCGACCGCTACTTCACCGGGCGCGAGGTCATCCGCAAGGTGGTGGTCGGCCAGTTCCAGTCGGCGCACCGCGGTACCACGCTCCTGCAGAACATCGTCGACATGCGGTTCCTCTCGCCCGAGACCGCCGTCGTGGTCACCGAGGGCGGCGTGCTCGCGGCCGGCGAGACCGAGCCGTCGGCCGACCGGGCCATCCGGGCAACCTGGGTGATCACCCAGGACAACGACGCCTGGAAGATCGCGGCCTACCAGAACACGCGCAACGCCGACCAGACGCTGCCGGGTGAGTGACGGCCGGCGACATCCGGCACATGCCAACACGTACGTCGTGACATCGCAGAGGCGTCCGCGGACCTGTGACGCCTCTGCGATGTGCGTGCCCAGTTGAGGAGAAAACATGATTCTGGTGACCGGCGCGACCGGCACGGTCGGCCGAGAGGTGGTGCGGCAGCTTCTCGAGGCGGGCCAGCCCGTTCGCGCCCTGACCCGCGATCCGGACAAGGCGCCCGCGCTCGGCGACGGCGTCCAGTTCGTCGCGGGGGACCTGGGACGGCCGGAGACGCTGTCGGCGGTGCTCGACGGCGTGCACAGTGTCTTCCTGCTTTCCGGTGGCGGGCCGGAAACCCCGCTGCACGACGCCAACCTGGCGCAGGCCGCGGCCGAGGCCGGCGTCGGCCACCTGGTCAAGCTGTCCATCATCGGCGCCGAGTACGGCTTCACCGACCTGGTCAGCACCTGGCATCTGGCGGGCGAGCGGGCCATCCAGCAGATCGGCGCTCGACCGGGCGCACCGACGTGGACATTCCTGCGGCCGGGCGAGTTCAGCTCCAACGCGCGGCTGTGGGTCGGGCCGGTCAAGGCGCAGGGGACCGTGTTCTGGTCCGAGGTCGACACCGAGGTCGCGGTCGTCGATCCGCGAGACGTGGCGGCCGCGGCGGTCACCACGCTGCTCGAGCCGGGCCACGAAGGCAAGACCTACCGGTTCGGCGGGCCTGAGGCGCTGACCGCGCGGCAGCGCGTTGCCAAGCTGGGTGCCGCGTTGGGCAGGGAACTGAAGCTGGTGCCGATTCCGATCGCGGCCGCCCGCGATGCCGCGGCCAAGGCGGGACGGCAGGCCCTTGTCGTGGAGACGACGCTGGGCAACCTGACCCGCGAGGAGTTCCGGCTGCACGCGCGCAAGGTGCTGCCGACGTTCGAGAAGCTGGTCGGCAGGCCGCCGATGTCCTTCGACCAATGGGTCACCGACCACGTGGATCTTTTCCGCTGATCGCGTCGTCGAAACAGTGCTCAGTCGAGTTCTCGGCTGGGCACTGTTGCATGGGAAACTCGGCATTCGGCGAGAAGTTTTCGTGCCTGCGCGCGGCTAACTTCGGTTCATGAATCGTTCGACCACGCTCTCCACAACGTCTGCCAGATGGGACGCTCGGCTGTGGGCGATCCTGTTGGCGGTATCCGTCATCGTCGGCCTCGACGCGCTCGACGTCTCGATGGTGGGCGTAGCCCTGCCGTCGATCCGTACGGATCTGCACATGTCCACCGGTGCGCTGCAATGGGTTGCCGGCGCATACGCGCTCGGTTTCGGCGGTTTCCTGTTGCTCGGCGGTCGCACCGCCGACCTGCGTGGCCGACGCCGGGTCTTCATCGTCGCGGTCACGGTTTTCATGCTGGCCTCGCTACTCGGCGGCGTCGCGTGGACCGGCGAACTGCTGATCGCGACCCGGTTCGTCAAGGGCATCGCCGCGGCGTTCACGCTGCCGGCCGCGCTGTCGATCATCACGACCACGTTCCAGGAGGGGCCTGCTCGGCATCGCGCGCTCGGCATCTACGCGGTGTTCAGCGCGAGCGGGTATTCCGCCGGCCTGGTGTTGTCCGGGCTGCTGACCCAGGTGGGCTGGCGGTGGACGTTCCTGCTGCCGGTGCCGATCGCGTTCATCTCGCTGCTGGTGGCCATGCGGGTGGTTCCGGGCCAGCGTGAACAGCGCCGGGCTGGCGGCTACGACCTGCCGGGCGCGATCACCGGCGCGGCCGGTTCGCTGCTGCTGGTGTACAGCATCGTGCAGGCGCCGACGGCCGGTTTCGGTTCGGCGCAGACGCTGCTGACGTTCATCGGCGCGATCGTGCTGCTCGTCGGCTTCGTGCTGATCGAGCTGCGCAGCAAGAACCCGTTGCTGCGGCTGGGACTGCTGCGGTCCAACTCGTTGGCCACGGCCAACATCAGCACCGCCCTGTTCTTCGGCGCCTATCTCGGCTTCCAGTTCATCGCCATGCTGTACCTGCAGTCGGTGCTGCACTGGTCGCCGCTGGCCACCGCGCTCGGCTTCCTGCCGTGCGCGCTGTTCGTCGCGTTCGGGTCACCGAGGATCGGCCCGCTGATCTTCAAGGTCGGCACCAAACGGATGATCTTCGTGGGCCTGCTCGCGCATGCCGCAGCGTACGCGTTGTTCCTGCGGGTCAACCAACATGCCAGCTATCTGGGCGCGGTGCTGCCGAGCATGATCCTGCTCGGGGTCGGGTTCATGTTCGCCTTCGCCTCGTTCAACATCCAGGCCACGGCCGGTGTCGCCGACCACGAGCAGGGTGTCGCGGGCAGTCTGCTGAACACCTCGTTGCAGGTGGGTGGCGCCATCGGTCTGGCTGTGGTGACCGCGGTGCTGACCGCGAACGGCGGCGCCGGCAACTCGCCGACGGCGCTGATCGCCGGGTTCGGCCCGGCGATCAGCATTCCCATCGGACTTGCCGCGTTGGGTGCCCTCGTGGTGCTGCCCGGCGTCTTCCGCCGACAGCGGGCAAGCGTGCCGCCGAAGTCCCCGGTGGAGTACGCCGAGGCGACGGACTGAGCACGTCAACTGGCCGGGCGCACGGGTCAGGAACCCTGTTTCGGGTGGTAGCTGAGGATCGCGACCCCCGTGCTGAGGGTGGTGTGCCCGGTCAGTTCGAGCTCCAGGTGCGGGGAACCGTCGGCGAACAGGCGTTCGCCGGTGCCGAGCACGACCGGGCAGACCATCAGATCCAACTTGTCGACGAGACCGTTGTCCAACAGCGAGCGCATCAGCCCCACGCTGCCGTACATGACGATGTCACCGCCGTCGGCTTCCTTGATCTTCTTCAGTTCGGCGATGGCGTCGCCCTTGAGCAGCGTCGCGTTCCAGGTGAGCGGTTCGGTGAGCGTGTTCGACGCGACCAGTTTGGGCATGCTGTTCAACCGGTCGGCGTACGGGCCGGACGAGTTCGACCAGGCCTTCGAGAACATCTCGTAGGTCTTTCTGCCGGCCAGGAAGTAGTCGCTGTCCACCAGACGCTCCAGCGACTTCTTGCTGGCCTCCTCGCCGAAGAAGGGGTTCGCCCAGCCACCGAACGCGGTGCCGGCCATGCCACCCGGATCCTCGATGACGCCGTCGAGCGTCACCAGCGATGAGACGATGAGCTTGCGCAATGTGGTCCTCCGTGTGTCGCGATACTCGCTCGCGGACCACGCCGGGACGGGCGCGGTCCGCGAACGAGACGACGAATCAGACTAACCCAGGAACTCCGCCGCATAGCGGCGAATCGTGTCGAGCTGTAGCGCGTCGGTGAAGGTGATGACGAGTTCGTCGACACCCGCTGCCTCGTAGGCGGCGAGGCGGTCGCGGACGGTGTCCATGGTGCCGACCAACCCGTACTCGGCGACGTTGCCCGGGTAGACGGTCGGTGCCCACGGCGGAACCTGCGCCGCGGCTTCCTCGTCGGTGTCGGCGATGACGCACAGGGTCAGCGCGGTCCTGTGGATGCTGTCGAAGTCGCGCCCGATCGTGTCGCAGTGCTGCTTGAGCACGCTGAACTTCTTGGCCAGCGTGGCCGGGTCGCCGGAGACGTTGCACATGTCGCCGTACTTGGCCACCAGCTTCAGCGTGACCTTCTCGCCGCCGCCTGCGATCAGCAGCGGAACGTGCGGCTGCTGCAAGCCTTTCGGCTGGTTGATGGCGCCGTTGATGCGGTAGTACTGGCCGTCGAACTTGGGCTCGTTCTCGGTCCACATGGCCAGGATGATCTGCAGCGCCTCGTCGAGCTGACGCAGCCGGTCGGAAGCGTCGGCGAACTCGTAGCCGTAGCCGACGTAGTCGGACTCCCAGTAGCCTGCGCCGGTGCCGAAGGTGAACCGGCCACCGGAGATCACGTCCAGGGTCGAGGCCATCTTGGCCTGTAGGGCCGGGTTGCGGTAGTTGTTGCCGGACACCAGGGTGCCGACCCGGACCCGCTCGGTCGAGGTCAGCAGGGCGGTCGAGGTCGTCCAGCATTCGAAGAGCATGTGCTGGGTGTTCATGGCGTTGTGGAAGTGGTCTGCCACCCACACTGTCTCGTAGCCGAGTTCGTCCGCGGTTCGTGCCACCTGGATCATCGCCTGGTAAGCCTGCGCCGGGTCCTGGTGACCGGCCAGCTCCAGTGCGAATCCCTGGGGCAGGAACACACCGTGCTTGATAGCCAACGGATACACCTCTTTCGATTGGGTCGTTGGTCCCATCGCGAGTACAGACCGGTCGGGGCCACAAAAGGGGGCGCGTCGGCCGAACTTTTTTCGGCATCGACCGTGATTACACAGCCGCTCCGTCGGACTACGTAACGGAAAACTGACAGCAACATTTGGAGGGGTAGTGCGCTGATCTGGCCGGTACTGTCGGTGATCGAATCACTGGCAAATCCCCTAAACGGGTGAAACGGTCGGGTGTACCCGATGAGGACATTGTTGTTCAGCGTAACTAGACGGAGGAGCTCATGGCGGACGGGAAACTGAGCCGGCGGAGTGCGCTCGGCATGGGCCTCGCGGGAGTCGCGGGCCTTGCCGGGAGCGGGCTGATCGCGCAGTCGGCCGCCGAAAGGCTTGGCAATTGTAAACTCAATGGCTTGGCAATTGGCTCCGCCAAACTGACACGCCAATTTCCACTAGAGATACACGTCTGTCAGACACTCTTCCAAAGTAAAAGCCGTGTATTTTCTGCTTTGATCCCATCTTTCTACTGATGAAAATTCATTGTATTACATCATGTCGGGTGGTAAGTGTATATACATGAAGTAGATTGATTAATAAAGTTGACAAAAGTTGGTGTTTTGGCAAAGTCTTGGCTATTTCAATGGTCCAATATAGCTCTGGGCCTCCATTGCCCCATTGCCTTATAAAATGTCAACGAAGGTCAAAGCGCCATTGAAAAGTCAATGGTGCACAATAATAATGAAGGTTGAAATTGATGCCATGTTCGCGAAATATTTAACAGGCCAATGTGGACGATCAATGTTCCGAACATTGAAAAATGAAACAGGGCCTTATTAAGTTTGCAACTGGTAGTTCAAAAACGGCAAGGTTTGGAAGCACTGGTTCTCTAGAATTATTATCACAAAGGTATTGAAGCTCTCATATCTGTCTTGTGTATTCTTGACGGGTACCATTCGAGGTTTTCAATACTCAACCTTAGTATCTCATTCTTTGCAATATTTAGTCCATTATCACAACTCGAGCGGCATCGTGCACGCCGATCCCGGCTCGAAACTGGTCCGGGTGCGGTCCGGAACCCCCATCCGCGACTTCGGTGACCCACTCTGGGGCATGGGACTGTGCCTGAAGAATCAGGGAGACATCGACTCTCAGCACATCGCGGGCGCCATGTCTACCGCCACCCACGGTTCCGGAATCCGCCAGCAGTGCTTCTCGGCGACCGCCAGGCGCTTCCGGGTGGTCTTGCCATCGGCAGAGGCGATCGACGTCACCGAGGACAACCCGGAGCTGCTGGCTGCGATGCAAGTCTCGCTGGGGCTCCTGGGGGTCATCACCGAGGTAGAACTCAAGGCCAGAGAAGCTTTCGCGATCGCCGAGCGGATCGAGTTCTGGCCGCTCGAAGAGATCCTCGCCCGCTGGGACGATGAGGTGTCTAACCGGCGCCACTTCTCCTTCTTCTGGATGCCCGCAGCCGACTCCCCGGACCGGCTCTTCATGGAATATCCCGACGGGCTCGACATGACGGACTGGGCACGAGTGAAGCTCTACGACGAACTACCCGCATCGAGCCTGGATGACAGGGGTAGCGCCGCTGGGGCGGACCGTCTTGACCGCCCCTACCGGATCTACCCCGACCCAGACTTCCAGGGTGAGATCACCATGCGGGAACTGGAATACATGGTGCCCTTCGACCGGGGTAAGGACGCCTTCCTCGCGCTCCGGGAACTGGTCCTGGCGAAGTACCCCGACAACAAGTACCCGATCGAGATCCGGTCGATCGCAGCCGACAACGCCTACCTTTCGCCGTTCTACGCGCGCGATTCAATCTCGGTTTCGATCTGCGGGCACAAATACCTCGACTACCGCGGGTTCCTCGCCGACGTGGCCAGGACGCTGGATCCGTTCGACCCGCGCCCGCACTGGGGAAAGATCCACTACATGGACAGGCAGCGCCTGCAGGCGGCGTTCCCTCAGTACGACCGGTTTACCGGCATCCGGGAACGCCTGGATCCCTCGGGCACCTTCCTGGGCCCCCACCTGAGCCCGGCCTTCGGCTAGCCGGTGATCATGATCGGGAGAATGGCCTATCCCGGGTTAGAGTGGAGCAGCAAGTGCAGGAATTCGCAGACTTCCTAGGCTCGCAGCCTCCCTTCGACGCGCTCAGCGCTGACGACCTCGCCCGCCTGGCCCGCCATGTCGAGGTCGAGTACTTCGCCGCAGGCACCGTGATCGTGCCCGCCGGCTCGCCGCCGCTTGATCACCTTTATGTCGTGCGGGCAGGAGCGGTGGAAATCGCCGACCGGGGCCGGACGGTCGATCTGCTGGGACCCGGTGACACATTCGGCCATATTTCGGTGCTCACCGGGCTCGCGCCCGCCCTGTCAGCACGCGCGGCCGAGGACACGCTGTGCTACCGTCTGCCCGATCCGCGGAAGGTCGTTAACGATCCATCCGCGCTCCAGTTCAGCCACTTCGGAACCATGATCGCTCAGGAGCGCCTCACCGGCAGCGGACTGCTCGCCGGCCCGCAGACCCCGGTAACCCGGCACATGCGGGCGATCGTCTGGTGCGACGCTTCGGCGCCGGTGCGGGAGGTGGCTGAGGCGGTGACCCGCGCCGATCAGTCCTGCGCCCTCGTCCGGACACGTCAAGGCACCGGCATCGTTACTGACCGGGACTTCAGGAGCAAGGTAGCTACCGCCCGCGTCAGCGTCGAAGCCCCCGTGGACGTCATCATGAGCACGCCCGTCAACACCGTGCCCAGCACCGCGACTCTCGCGACGGCCTTCGTGCAAATGGTCAAGTGGGGCGTTCATCACCTCGTCGTCCAGGACGAATACGCAGAGCCCGTCGGCATTCTGGGTGCCGTGGACCTGGCCTCGGTTGAAGTGCGTGACCCGCTGCTGATACGCACCGCTATCGACGCCGCAGCCGATGTCGGCGAACTGAGCCAGGCCTGCCGGCTGCTGCCCTCCACCATCGTCGAACTCCACGACACGGGCGTGCCCGCCGGGCACATCGGGGCCTTGATCGCCGCCCTGACCGACGCCATCATGAGCCGCCTTCTGATCCTGTCGGGCCAAGATGACAGCCCCTTGCCAGCCTGCTCGTGGCTGGTGCTCGGGTCGATGGCGCGCCATGAGCCGCTGCCCGCATCCGACGTGGACACGGGCATCGTCTGGGCCGATCACAACGGCGGTGCCGATCTCGGTGAGCGCATCCGCGACAGCGCCAACCGCGTACTCGACGACATGGAAAAGTGCGGCCTGCGCCGATGCCCAGATGGCGCCAACGCCGACAATCCACTGTTCAGCCGCTCCCGATCGGCCTGGGCCGCAGCAGCCCGGACCTGGATTACCGATCCCACGCGGGAAGGCGCCCTGCTGCTGTCCTCCATCGTCGCGGACAGCAGGCCGATCACCGAGGTGACCATCGGCCGGGCGGTCACCGACACGATCCGCGAAACCACCCGCAGCGCCGATTTCCTCGACGCGCTGCTGCGCTACACCCTGACCGCCAGGCCCCCCGTGGGTTTCATCCGCGACTTCGTGGTCGAGCATTCCGGCGAGCACCGCGGCGGTCTGGACCTCAAGCGCGGCGGCCTTCTTCCCATATCGGCGCTGGCCCGGTGGCTGGCCATTGCCATGGGCGAGGTCCGCGGAAGCACTCCCGAGCGGCTCAGCCGTGCTGCCGCCGCGGGCCTGCTCTCCATCGACGAGGCAGAGACGCTGGCCGGCGCATTCAAAGACGTCTACGAACTGCTGCTCAGGGAGGAAGTTGCCGCCATCCGGGACGGCAGGCCCCCGTCCAACTGGATAGCGCCACGTGACCTGGATCCCCTGACCCGCCGACATCTCCGTGATTCCTTCCGTGCCATCTCCACCGTTCAGGCCCAGCTCGAGAGCGGATGGAAAGCACGGATGTCACCGGCATGAGATGGGTCGCCAGATCGGCTGCCACGGCCCGCATCGATCTGCGGGCCGGCTGGCGTGAGGCGAGGTACTGCGCGATTGACGTCGAGACAACCGGCCTTGATCTCCGCCGCGACAGCATCATTTCCATCGGCTCCGCGGGCATTCGTGACGGCCGGATCGTCTGCAGCGACAACTATTACAGCCTGATCCGGCCCGCCTGCCCCGTCTCCGTGGCATCCATGCGCATCCACTGCCTGCGTCCCGCCGACCTTGAGAACGCACCCGGGCCCCGGGATGTCGGCCACGAGATAGCCCGTCAGCTTGCTGGCCGGATCGTGGTCGCGCACGCGGCCTGGATCGAACGCGCATTCCTGAGCAGGCTGCTGCGCCAGGTCGGCGTCCGGTTCGCCGCACCAGTGATCGACACTGCGGCGCTCGCGCGCGTACTGGGCTACGCCCAGGGCAGCCCGCACGGCCGCGAGCCATCCCTCGAACTGCTAGCACGGCAACTCTCATTGCCGGTCTACGCACCGCACCACGCGCTCGGCGACGCGGTTACGACTGCGGCGGTGTTCCTCGCCATGGCCACCAAAGCAGGGAAGCCTGGCAGGCAAGCCGACTCAAAGCCGGTATCCGCGCGGTCCCTGGTTGCCCTGTCCGCCAAGAACACTTACTGAAATTCGAGGGGCTCACCATGGCCGGGGAATCACGCCCGCCTGCGTCGCGGCCAGCCGTATCAGCGGAGCAAGCTCCGGCACGCTACTCATGTCAATTCGGACGTCACCATGGTGGTAGATCTCGGTATATCCGCGCTGCCGCTAGCCGACGCGCGAGTCGTGCTGTCATCGGCGCCCGACGCGATGGTGGCCGGTGGCCGACCGTCTCACGGCGGATACAGGCATCAGGCTTACTTTCCTGGTTCCTCCCGCCAAGCACTCCTCTACCACTTGAGCAGATAGACATGATTCGGCCGACGGGTACCCCGAGCGGTTTGAATGTGCTCCGCGAAGACCTGCCGCTGCCGGCAGCTCGCTGAGCTGCGCGCCGCCGAGCTACGGTTCACGGCGGAGGAGGCGGTCGAGCTGCTCCATGGGCAGCCGGGCCTGGCCTGCCCGACGCGGCCCTGGCGATGCTGGCGGCCCGCACCTGACGCGCGCGGGACACAGATCACCGCAATATGTGCCTGCCATAGCATTGAACCCGATAACGCCTCGGAGGATACCTAACGGCGGTTACACGTGCGCGTGCTCGGCACAGACCAATTACGCTTCGTGACCCGCTGGGCCGCTTGCTGCGGACCCGTGCCGGCGGCCGCCAGAATACGGTCCTGATGCCTGGCGCAGGTTCGGGCATCCTCAAGACATGGAAACCGGCGGGCGCCCGGACTGCGGCGTGTGCGCCGCCGTGGACGTGCATTACCTGGGGACCGGCGGCGCCCGGGCAGCAGCCGTGCTGGCCGCCGATGCCGCCTTCGCGCACGTGCTGGCCGAACGCACCGCGGTGGTGCCCCGGGTAGCGCCCTACCGGCCGGGCGAGTTCTACCTGCGCGAGCTCCCGCCGCTGCGCGCGGTCCTGGACGACCTGAGCGGGCTGGGCCTGCTGGTGGTCGACGGCTACGCCGATCTGGACCCCGGCGGCCGGCCCGGCCTGGGCGCGCATGCGCACGCCGAGTTCGGCATCCCGGTGATCGGGGTGGCCAAGTCCCGGTTCCGCACCGCTACCCACGCGGTACCGGTCGTGCGCGGATCCTCGGGACGCCCGCTGTTCGTCACCGCGGCCGGGATGCCCGCAGCCGACGCGGCGGACCTGGTCCGGCGCATGGCCGGCCGGTACCGGCTGCCCGACGCACTGCGCCGCGCCGATACCCTCGCGCGCACAGGTCCGCCCGCAGCCACCATGACCGACCGCCAGCCCGACTGACCTACGCAGACGCGGAACGCGGCAAATTGGACGTTCACTCCCAAGCGCGCTGATGCGTAAATACACGGTCGGCTACGTGGCACGCCGAGCCAGTGGATCGGCGCTTGTGCCGCAGCAGGCTACGTCTGCCCCATGGCGCACCCTGGCTGACGCATGACCGGGCCCGGGACCTCCTGGCGACGGGAACGATGAACATCGGGCCGGTCACGACCGGATCAATGCTCCATCGTGCCGGCGAGCGCCGACCGCAAACGCATCGCTGACCTGACCTGACGGGACGGGACGGGCAGCCGGGACCGGGCGAACGTTACCGGTTACGGCACCAGAGGTTGGGTATACCGCGCGCGAGGTGCCCGCGTTGGCGAGTCCTTCTCGGCGCGGTCCCCGCCGAACCGGACGTGCCCGGGCTTGGCGGCCCGGCAGGCGGTTCCGGCTGGACCGGAAAGTGCCCAGCCGGAACCCGGACGTCACGGCGTCGTCGCGGTGGTGACGACGCGTTTACCGATGGAGCCAGGTGAGCGAGGAGCCGACCCAGTAGGTGCCGGAGTCGATCCACTGATCAGCTTGTAGCTGCACACAAGGAGTGTGCGGATTGGCGTTCGGCGGACACAGGATTGAAAACTGATTGTAATTGTAGTTGCGCTCCCCTGGCACAGGCAGAATGCAGTCATTCCATGTGTAGTAGCCGGATTCCAGCCTTATTGTAACGGTTTTTTCGGAATCGGCGCTGAGGAACAGGTTCCACACGTAGTCGCCTGCCTTGAGGTAAATAGTGCTGTACCGCGGAGGTTGGCAGGCTATCTGCATGCCTGCCTTAACGGTTCCGGTGAGCCAGATCCAAAAGGCGTTGAGCGCGCCCTGGTAGCCGCTGTCCCGCGCTACCGGGATATCGGGGTGGATAGCGGCATCCAGCTGCGCAGCGCCAGTGGCGAACCGGACCCCGGCGGTGCTGAAAGCCGCCGCGGAGATATCGGCGGGCGCGGTAGTGACGGGCCTGGAGTGACTGATGGCGTGGGCGTTGGCGGAGGTGGTGGCGGTTAGGGTTGCTGCGGCTGCTGTCAGTACGACTGCCATGCTGATAGCCGCGGCGGCTGTGGTGACCGTTTTCATGGTTGGATCTCCTCGCGTTGGTGATCTTCAGCGCCGCGCCGGTGCCTGCCGGTCGCGGTCGGCGGGTCCGTGCGGGCATGCTCGCGTTTCCGAATCTGGTCCGAGTCATGCGTGATCACCACACGTAACTGCCCACAGGACTGCCCACAGGAATGCGCCTCGGCTGGGACGTGGCCGGTCGCCAGCACGCGAGCCCGATTTCAGCGCGATTCTTGCGGCTTCAGATTCCGGCTTTTGATCCTTGGCTGCTAGCTTCTGGACGTTTGTGTCAAGTTTTCGCGTGGCTTTCGGCATACGGGCGCGGACCGCAGGCCATCTGCCCGGCGGTATATGGCGGTTGCCCGAGCCCGGTCGTTAAGGCGCGCAGACCCCTCTTAAATCGTGATGCCGGTTGTTGTTGCCGACAGGGTGCTACGGGAGCCGTCGGCCAGGGCTATGATCCGGTCATCGCCGACACGCCGCGCCGGGGTTCTGTGCCCGTCTGCGGTAGTAGTCTTGGAACGAGTTCTCGGCACCCGCTGCGGGGTGAAAGGGGACGATGGGCTGGTGGCCGGACAGCCTGCGCTGGGGTTCGGCGGGTTGCTGCGGCAACTGCGGACCGAGGCCAAGCTGACCCAGGAGGAGCTGGCGGAGGCGGCGAGCCTTAGCTCGCGGTCGGTCAGTGACCTGGAGAGGGGCATCAACCGCACCGCCCGCAAGGACACTGCCGAGTTGCTGGCCGCCGCGCTGGGCCTGGCGGAGCCGTGAGCGCCTTGTTCGTGGCGGCGGCCCGCGGCCGCGTCCCGGCTACGGAGGTGCTGGCCCTCCTGCGTGGGGACGCCGCGTGGCGGTGGCCGGGATGCCCTTACCTGGGGCTGGTGCCATTCGAGGAGCGGGACGCGCGGGTTCTTCTTCGGGCGCGGCGAGCTGGTGGACCAGTTGGTGCAGCGGACTTGCGGAGCGTCGGGACGCGCCGGGGATCTTGCTGGTGGCCGGGGAGTCGGGGGCGGGGAAGTCCTCGCTGCTGAAAGCGGGCTTGACTGCCGCGCCTGGCGGCGGGTGCCTGGGGCCGGGGTCGCAGCGGTGGCCACGTCGGGTCATCCGGCCCGCCGGTAATCCGTTGCGAGAGCTGGCGATGCAGCTAGCCGACGTTTCGGGCATGGATCCAGTGTCGGTGTACCGGTCGCTGTCGGTGGCGCCGGATGAGGCACCGATGCTGGCCGAGTATGCGGCGAGAACGGCCGCGAGACGTCGACACTGGACCGGCGCGTCGGCCGATGCCGCGGCCGCCGCGCGCCGCGCCTGGTCCTGGTCACCGACCAACTTGAGGACCTGTTCACCGCGGATGGGGGCTGACGCCGACCGGGCGGAGCGGGAGGCGTTCATCGCGGCGCTGCACGCGGCGGCCACCGTCCCGGTCGGCCCGCACAGGCACCCGCCGGCGCTGGTGGTCGCGGCGGTACGCGCCGATTTCCTCGGCCGCCTCATCGCGTACCCGCCATTGAAGGCTGCGCTGGACGCCGGGCCGTTCACAGTCGGACCGATAAGCGAGGCCGAATTGCGGCTCGCGATAACCGGGCCTGCGGCTGAGGCCAGCCTGGCTGTGGAGCCGGCCCTGGTCGATGCGGTGATCGCCGAGCTGCGCGTAGGGGCCGACGGCGGGCTGGGCAGCGGCGTGCTGCCGCTGATGTCCCAGGCGATGGCCGCCACCTGGGAACACCGCGAGGACAGCGAGCTGACCCTGCGCGCCTACCAGCGTGCCGGCGGAGTCGCTGACGCGGTCAACCGCAGCGCCCAGGCCGCCTACGACACCCTGACCAGCCGGCAGCAGGACGCGGCGCGCCTGGTATTCACCCAGCTCACAGTCATCACGGTCGATGGTCAGCTTGCGCGGCGCCGGTGCAGCAGGACCGGCCTGCACTCCCCGGCAGCGGAGATGGCGGCGGACATCGACGCGGTCATCGACGTCTTCAGCGCCTGCCGCCTGCTCGTCCTAGGTGAGGACAACGTCGAGATCTCCCATGACGTGCTGCTGCAGTCTTGGAAGCAGCTCCGGGACTGGCTGGGAGATGATCAGCTCGACCGTGCCCTGTACAGCCAGGTGGTCACCGACGCGGACGCATGGGAGAGCACGGCGGCCAGGACTCCTCTTACCTGTACCGCCCGGGGCGGCTCGCCGCGATCGACGCCGCCACCAGCCGCTGGCGGGATGCGCCTGCCCGCTACCCGCCGCTCCCCGCCACTAGCCAGGCGTTCCTCCGCGCCGCGCACCACGCGGCGCGGCGGGTCAGCAGGCGCCGGACCGCCGCGATCATCGTGCTGTCCGTGCTGCTGGTGCTGGCCATGGCAGGAGGCGGGACGGCCCTGGTTTTCCAGCGGCAGGCGGGAGCCCAGCGCGACGCGGCGCTGGCTCAGCTGATATCCGCGGAGGCCAGCCTCCTGCGGTCAACCGATCCCAACCTGGCCACCCAGCTGAGCATCGTGGCCTACCACGTTGACCCCGAGCCGGGGACCGATGCCCTGCTGGCCAGCCAGGGCAGCCCAGGGATACTGGATGACGGCGAGCCCGCCCTCGACATGGCGCAGCAGGATGACGGGAGCGTGGTCGCCGTCTCGACCGGCACCGCGATCCGGCTGCTGAACGCCCTGACTGGCCAGCTCGGCGCACAGATCAGCGGCCTCGCCACCGGGCCGGTCGCGATCGTGCCCGCCACGCGCGTGCTGGTCGGCGCCACTGGACCGCTGGGTCCCTCTATCCCGTAACCTCCTACGTCAGCAGTGATAGCGGCCTGCAAGAGCTTCGGGACCAGATCCGGATATGGAGCATCGCGGACCCGGCTCATCCCCGGCTGCTCGCAGCCGTGCCCGCGCGCGCGACGGACGTGGTGGCACTCGCGGTCAGCCCGGACGAGCGGACACTCGCCGCGGCGTCTCTGGACGGTGCTATACGAATCTGGGACATCGCTGATCCCGGGCGCCCCGCGCTGCTTTCGACGCTGCCCGGTGACGGCAAGGGGGTGTACTCGCTGGCATTCGATCCTCGCGGCAGCGTCCTGGCCTCGACCGGGGACGACCACATGATCCGGCTGTGGGATCTGTCCAAGCCCGTGCACCCGGCACCGCTGTCGCGCCTTTCGGCGTCGACCGGGGGCCTTGATCCCGCCGATCCCGCGATGCCGCACCGTGTCGCGTTTAGCGCCGACGGTACGTATCTCGCGGGCGTCGCTGGAGGTAATTCCGGGGAGTATCCGGAAGTCTGGAAGGTCACCAACCCCCGGGCGCCCCACGTGTACGCCGACGTTACCTCCGCATCGCCAGCCTGTGGCCAGGTGGTGATGGGACTTGCCTTCATGCCCAAGGGCAACAAGCTCCTTTCCTCCTGCGGCGCTCCCAGCAGTCTGGACGTCTGGCGTATTTTCGCCTAACCAGACGACGGGTGCGGCGGAGTTGCAAAATGTGACCTCACTGCCCGACTCGTCGGGTGGCTCAGGAACCGGCGGCCAGGTGCTGGTGGAGGCAGGCCGGGACGTGGTGCTGAATGTCAGCCCGGTAGGGGTAACGGAGTGGTACCTGAACGATGATGTTGAGCCAGGCGCGCTGGCCAGTGTGCCTGCCAACTCCCGGCTGGCGCCTGGAAGCGTCGCCCTCAACTCGTCGGGGCGGCCGTTCATGGCTGATACCGCCGACCTGGGCTTCGTTCGCCTCTGGGCTCTCAGCAACAACCCCGCCAATCCACCCCACGCTACGGTCTATTCTGACGCGAGCCCGCAGGCCGCCAGTACCGAAATCGATGCGCTAGCCGAAGGGGTCGCCCTCAGCGGCAACGGGACGATCCTCGCCGCGAGCGCGGTCGACAACGACCGCCCGGTCGTTGTCCTGTACCGGACGGCGAAGCCGGGGAGTGCCCCGGTGGCCACGATCCGGAACCTGAGCGATGGCGCAGTCTCGCTCGCGTTGTCCAGCGGGAACCTGCTCGCCGTATCGGACAACTCCAACTACAAGGGCGCGGAGGTCCAGCCACCCGCGGTAAGGCTTTACGGCATTCAGGACCTCTCGCATCCCCGGCTCATCGCCTCGCTGCCGGGAAACACTTTCCGCGTGATGTTCTCGCCCGACGACCACATGCTCGTCGCCCTTACCGCGAACATGCTGCTGTCATGGGATATCTCCGACCCGAGCAGGCCGGTCGAGCTGCCGGAGCAGCACCTGAGCCAGGGCTCCGTCTTCGCGGACGGGGCGTTCTCCGCAGAAGGGACGCTGCTCGCGGCTGAGGACAGCGAAGGAGTGCTGTGGCTGTGGCACGTCGCGCACGACCGTCTCACCAGCCAGGCCATCCTGCAGAACCAGGACGCGACTGTAACCGCCGTCGCATTCAGCCCGGACGGGCGGACGCTTGCCGTAGCCGGACTATTGGACGCGAACATCTTTGACCCGGCCATCAATCTCTGGGACGTTGCCAATCCCGGCGGCCCCAGGCTGGAAGCCCAGTGGGCGCAGCCGAACGATGACCATGTTGACGCGCTCGGGTTCAGTCCGGGCGGCGAGGTCCTCGTGGCGGAAGGACAGTACGACATCAACTTGTGGAGCACAAACCCCGCTCAGATCGTCCAGAACCTGTGCGCCAGCGCCGGGGACACGATCACCCCAGCGCAATGGAAGGAATACATCCCGGGCCTTCCCTATCGCCCGCCCTGCGATCGCGGGACGGCGCGAAGTTCCTGACACCGAAGATGTCCGCCCCAGCCGATGGGTTACGCACCTGATCCGGGGAGACCGGCGATCGCATCCGGGCTGACAACCCAGCACCACCGCGGCCGGGTGGTCCGCACGACCTCGTTGCGGCGAGTCGGCTAGCCGCCACGCGTCATGCCATCCCGCGCCCGGACAGAAGATCTGCGCGCACGTGCCGAGATATGCCTATCGCCTCAGTAGGAATACCTATTCGGCGACCTAATTTCCCGCCAGAAAGATGGAAAATGCTCCAGGCGACGGCAGGCAAGGCGAAGATAGCGTGAGTGAGTATTCCATTTCGTGCATAGATATTCGAGCGGATGTTTTACGCATTTCGCATGAGCGGATGACTGGCCCTGGCCGGCCGGCGTCAGAACCGGAAGCGAGTCAGGCCGCCCGGCTCCGCCGCCAAGGTTACGATCGCCGAGCGTGGCTCCATGCGATACACGTTCCACGGTGGTGGTCCTTGCGACGGTGCGTTGAACGGGGCAGTGATGCCCGGCCCGCTGTCGTCGGGTTCGGCCGGCCAGCCGTTGTCCGCCCACGCCTTCGCGATACGCGCCAGCGCGCCCGGCTCGGTCACTCGCGCAGCGTCACCCTCGATTACGACGTCCGCGTCGCGGATCGACACCGCGATCGAACACCGCGGATCGCGCGCGACATTGCGTCCCTTCCGCGTGCCCGCGCCCGTCTGGAACCAGAACGTGCCGTCGAGCCACAGGGCACCGACCGCGGTCACATGCGGGCTGCCGTCCTCGTTGACGGTGGACAGCCAGGTCGTGCGGGAGTTCACCGCGTCCGGAGCTGGCGCCGACCCTGCACCGAGTTTGTCAGCAACTGCGGCCCAATCCACCGGCGGCAGCCCATCCGCCTTACCCAGATTGGTGATCTCCATAAGGCATCCCTTCATTGTCCAGCGGACATCCTGGCTAACAGCATCTGGTAGATACGACGTGCGACGACCGCGGAAGTCATCGCGCATACGCGCGTCACGAGCCGTCCGAGCGCGCACACATCGGCATGGGTGAGCGCCGGGCAGCGACAGCCGGCTTGCCCTGGGCGGCCTGGGCATCGGCGATGGCGCAGTCTAGCTGGTCCTGGGTTGCCGGGCCGGTGGCCGCCCATACAGGCACACTGGACCGGCGCGCGGCGTGGCCGCCCCGTGTGCGGTGGCCAGGGCGCCTCACGCTGGCTGTTGCCCGGCGGGCAGCCTGGACTGCCTGCCGCCGTCCCGACCCGGGGGCGCGGCGGCGCATCGAGGTCCAAGGCCGAACTCGCTTGAGATAACCACCACCTGAAAGCACTCGGCCAAACCCGAGGCGCTGAGCTTCTCGCGCTGCAGGCACGCCGCCCCGTTTGTGATCAACCCCAGCTGGTGGGATTCGCCCAACGCTTCCAGGCAGTCGCTGGCATCCGCGAAGACCTCGTGGCGGGCCCGGCGCTCGCGGCCGAACCGCTCGCCGAGCTTTGCCGCCAGCTCCTCGTCGAGGACTTCCTGCTCGCCCAGCGCCAGGGACCAGGCCTCTCGACGGTAGCCAGGTGCCCACTCCCGCAGCGCACGGACCTCCGGATGCTCTCCCTCAAAGCGGCACCACAGGCCCTCCCAGGAGCTGATGCCGACGCGTTTGCAATAGGGATGCATGGCGCCGGCATGCCACAGATCCCGGGCGTGGGAACGCGCCGAGCGGGCAAGCGTCTCCACGTCAAGGGGGTGGCTTTCCGCGGCCAGCCGCGAGGCCGCCTCAAAAGCGGCGGCGGCCGCCGGCTCCTCCACCAGCAGGGTGTCGTCCAGATCAAACAGCACGGCATGCCTCACGGTGCCCGACACTAGCGCTCGGGAGAGACCCGCTTCAACCCGCGGGGCCCCGCGTCGAGCGTCTCCCCGTATGACGGGCTCGCACAGAACGTGACACCCCGGCGGTCAGGTGTAAGACTCTGTCGATGGGTTGGGTGTTCACGCTGCTCGGGTTCACCGCGCTGGTCTTCGTGCACGAGCTCGGGCATTTTCTCGCCGGCAAGGCGGTTGGGATGCGCGTGGAGCGCTTCTCGCTGTTCTTCGGGCCGCGGATCCTGCGGCTGCGCCGTGGGGAGACCGAGTACTCGCTCGGCGCCATCCCGATCGGGGGGTTCGTGAAGATAACCGGGATGAGCCCGTCCGAGATGAACAAGATCGATCTGCGCGTATCTCACGCCGCCTACTATCACCAGGCCGTGTGGAAGCGCCTGGTGGTGATCGTGGCCGGTCCCGCGATGAATGTGCTGGCGGCAGTCGTGATCATCTGGGGCCTGAACCTCTACGGCTATCAGCAGCGGCCCATCTACCGGACGCAGGCAGCCGTTAGGAGCACCACGCTGCCAGCCACCGACCATCGGGACATCGCCTATGTGGTTGATGGTCAGCGGCCGGGCGGTGAGGCACTCGCGACCCTGGGCGTGGGCGGCTACGCGGCGGGCGCGAACGTGGGTGAACTCTGGTCGGAGCTCAGAGAAACACTCTCGCTGATACCGGACCTGTTCACCAGCGAAAACGCACGTGCGCACGTCCACTCCGTGATCGGTATCTCCTCGATGACCAACAGGGAATTCAACGCGAGCTTTCCGGCGGCGCTGCACCTGCTGGCGCTGCTCTCGCTGTCGCTGGCGATCATGAACCTGCTGCCCATCTTCCCGCTCGACGGCGGGCACATCGCGTGGGCTCTGGCGGAATGGATTCGCGGCAGGCGCATCTCCTTCAAGGTGATGAATCGCGTCAGCATGGTTGGCTTCGCGGCGGTGCTCGCTCTGCTGGCGCTCGGGGTCAACAACGACCTGCGCGGCCCCTCCACCGAGAGGATTCATTTCGACCGGTCGAGCCCCTACCGCTACTGCAGCTATCAGCTCAACGGGTCGCGGGTGTGCTGGTACGGAGGCCCTTACACGGCGCCCGAGAATCAATCTGCGGTCCCGCCCAGGCGCTTGGGGGCAAGCGTGCAGTCATAGCCTCGGTGTGGCGCGAGGATCCAACGGGAGAGGCCGGCACGCACGGTGAATCCTCGTGCGCGCCGGCCCGCTCGCCGTCAACCGATGTGCCTTTAACGCTCCCGGTTGGCTAGCCGCCGCTGCTTTCTGACTGGGTGCTGGCCGCGAGGGGAGGAGGCCCACCCATGCCCGGCCCTCCCGGATTGCCGCTCGGCTTGAAGGAGGAGTCGGCGGCGAACACCATCGTCGTCCCGTCGGAGTTTTCACTCACGGTGACGTGATCGCCGGACTGCAGTTCGCTCAACTGTGCGGTTTTGCCGTCGCGCTGAATGCTCGCCGCGGCGGGGATCGTCAGCGTCACCGTTTTGTAGGTGAGGCTCTTGGTTCCCTCCGTGATGCTCAGCTGCTGCCCTGAGACAGACTGCACGGTTCCGCTGTCGATCGTGAGGGTGTCAAACCCGGTGCCTTCCTTGTTGGGCACGACGCTGACCGAATGTATGGGAGGTCCACCCATGCCGGGTCCACCCATGCCCGGCCCTCCCGGACCCGGTCCTTGACCGTTCGTGCCCGGGGCAGGCGTTTTGCTGGCCGACGCATGGGCCTTCTGGTGCGTCCCGGCGGCCGAGCCGCTGGCGATACCCGCCATCGCTCCGATCGCGACGCACACCACTGCCATCAGTGTGTATCGAAGTCGCTTGTCTTTCATCACTGTCGCTCCTGACTGTCGCGGTAGTGCCGCCGGTTGAGTTTGCCTCTTTCCGTTGGCCTTGCACGGCAGTCTGCGCTCGCTCCCTAAGCGGTCCGTTGGAGTTTTGTATGAGCAGCGTTAGAGCGAGCGGTGTCGTGTTCGATACTTCGGTGGGTGATAGGGTCGGCCTCGATGGCTGACCTCGGTCCCCGCACACCGGCGTTGGAGCTGGCTGACGCGCTGCGTCGCCGGGAGTGCTCGGCCGTCGAGCTGCTGGACGCGTGCCTGGCCGCCATCGACGGGGCCGGCGCGCAGCTGAACGCCGTCATCTGGCGCAACGACGAAGAGGCGCGCGCCGCCGCGGAGCAGGCGGACCGCCGCTTGGCCGCCGGTGAGGAGGCTCTGTTCCTGGGCGTGCCGCTGCCGATCAAGGATCTCACACCTGTGGCGGGATGGCCGGTGACGTACGGCTCAAACGGCGCTCCGACGGGTGTCAGCGCGGAGAGCGAGCTGGTGGTGGACGCGCTCGTGCGCGCCGGGTTCGTCCTATGCGCTCGCACCAACACCCCCGAGTTCGGCGTCATCACCGTCGCCGAGAACAGCCGCTACGGCATCACTCGCAACCCGTGGGACACCGAGCGCTCGCCCGGCGGCTCGAGCGGCGGCGCGGCCGCGGCGGTGGCCGGTGGGCTGTTCCCAATCGCGCACGCCAACGACGGCGGCGGATCGATCCGCATCCCCGCCTCCTACTGTGGGCTGGTCGGACTGAAGCCCAGCCGCGGCCGCGTGCCGCGCCTGGCACAGAGCTGGCTGGGAGCTGTCGTGGAGGGCGTGGTCGCGCGCACGGTCGCCGACTCAGCCGCCGTGCTGGACGCCACGTGTGGCCCGGACCGGGACGCCTGGTACAACGCGCCCGCGCCCGAGCGTCCGTTCGCGCGAGAGGTTGCGAGCAAGCCGGGGCCACTGCGGATTGGGCTGATGGCTCAGGCTCCGCTTGGCATCCCCACGGACCCGGAGTGCACAGCGGCCGCGCGGGCTGCGGCGGCGGCGCTCGAGGAGCTCGGTCATACGGTCACAGAGGTGCAGGTACCGACGATCTCCGAAGAGATGGTGCCGTCCTTCATCGCGCTCACGCAGGGTGGCCTGGCCGACTATGACGGCGTGGACTGGTCGGCGGTCGAGCCGCACATCGTCCACCAGCGCGCTCAGAGTAGCCAGACCGGCGCCTACGACTACGTCCTCGCCGCACGCCAGCTCGAGCTCCTCAGCCGCCGCGAGGTGACGCGCTGGGGCCGTGACTTCGACGTGCTGCTCACGCCCACCTCCGCCATCCTGCCACCGCTCGCCGGTTCGGTCATGCAGGCCCAGCACGCCACGCCCGACCAGCCGGTGTTCGACGTCGTCGCGAGCGTGTCGTTCACCGCTTTTGGCAACGTCACGGGACTGCCCGCGATCAGCCTGCCGCTGCACTTCACCGAGGCGGGTCTGCCGGTCGGTGTGCAGCTCGTCGGCGGGCCCTGGGAGGAGGCGAGGCTGATCGGTCTGGGAGCGCAGCTGGAAGAGGCCCATCCTTGGGCCGAGCGTCGCCCGCCCCTTACGTGAGAACCGGCGCCTCGGCCAGGAGCTGGGAGTCGGGCTCGCGCCTTGCATCCGTCATCTTCACGTTGACGCTCGTCGCGCAGGATGGCGACAGCGCCACGCGATTGCGTCCTGCCCGCTTGGCTTCATAGAGAGCCTCGTCCGCGGCCTTGAACAGGGTGTCGTACTCGACATCCTCGCCGCTGCCGGCGCTCAGGCCGAGCGAGATGGTTATCGGGATGCCCGTCGGCTGGGCCTGCTCGATTGCCATCCGCAGCCGCTCGGCCGTCTGCTGGCCGTCGCCCGGACCGATCCCGGGAAGCACGACCAAAAACTCCTCTCCGCCGAGCCGGTAGACGAGCTCGAAGGAGCGCAGCTTCTTGCGCAGCTCATATGCCACATCGCGCAGCACCGCGTCGCCGCGGTCGTGACCGTACTGGTCGTTGACGCGCTTGAAGCGATCGACGTCACACAGCAAAAGACACACGGGCTGGTGGGTCAGGCGTGCCTGGTGGGAGAGCTCCACGAAGCGGGGGAGCAGTGCGTTGCGGTTGAGCAGGCCGGTGAGCGGGTCGAGGATCGCTTCGCCGCGGTGATGCAGCTCGGCTGCCTGCAGGGCCCACACGATCGACACGACCCCGGCGAGTAGAGCCAGCACGGCGATCACCGGGACGGGGTTGTCGATCGTCGCCGTGGGATTGACCCCGAGCGTCGCGCTCAGCACCAGCACGACGGTCAGCACGAGTGCGGCGATCACGACCTGGGGGCGGAAGCGTGCCGCGACCATGCCGGCGGGGAGCACCATCCAGGGAAGCGCGGGGCTCTTGGGGCCGCCGCTGAGGATCACCCCTCCGGCTAGCAGCAGCAGTGTGATCACGATCGCGGTGGCGCTGACCAGCTCGGGGCGGGGACTCGTGCGCAGGCGTCGGTTGACGGTGACGAAGTTCACGGCCGAGATGGCGAACAGGGCGAGCGTCCACCATCCGATCCAGGGGGCTGAGGCGATCAGCGCCGCGCCGACGGCGGCCGAGCCTACCCTGCGGATTGTGCGCACGCGGTCGTTTGCGTCAACTACCCTGGCGCGATCGAGCTCTGTCGGGCAGAGCCAGGAACCATCGCTCTCTCTCATCCTCAGTAATTTCGCCCCATCCCGCCACGACCTTGAGGACCAGAGCGCCCGCGACAACGCCTGTCGCAGACCCGATCCGCACAAAACAGCTCAGAATTAGGGATCGGGCGCTTCAAGCTGCTTGGGTCACGCCATCGATTCGGGACCTGTGATGCCTAGCTGGGACGGTAATGTGGCTCCCAAGAACATGACGGACTGGTTGACGATCGCCTCTCCGAGCACAGCCGGCGGGACGCTCGTCCTGGCTGTCGCGACGTTCTCGTCGGTGCGCTCTTCCCAGCGCTCCGCGCGCGTGGCTGAGCGGGCTCTGATGCTCGGCCTGCGCCCTGTGCTCGCGCCCACCCGTGAGGACGATCCACGTCAACGCATCGCCTTTGGGGACGGTGTGGTGGTGAGTGTCGAGGGCGGATGCGCGGCGGTGATCGAGCGTGACGGTCGCTTTTACATAGTGATCTCGCTGCGCAACGTCGGCTCGGGGCTGGCCGTGCTGCACTCCTCCTACATCCTTCCCAGATCCGTGCGCGGTGCCGACCCTCACCCAGACCCCGAGGATTTTCAGCGGCTCACGCGCGACATATACGTACCCGTCGGCGGAACCGGCTTCTGGCAGGGGGCGCTTCGCGATACCCAGGACGAGCGCTATCAGTCGGTGCGTGCCGCGCTCGATGCCGGCGAAGGACTGAGCGTCGATCTGCTGTATGGGGACGAGGAGGGCGGGCAGCGCACGATCACCCGTTTTGGGCTACGCCCACCGCCTCAGGACGCCCCGGATGAGCCGTGGATCAGTGGTGTTACACGCCACTGGCGACTCGACGGCCCCGCCCCGCGCTAGCCGCGCCCCGCGGCCTGCTTCAGCCGCTGCCAGCGGGCTGTTTTACGCGCCTTTTTCATGGCTGAGGGTTCCTGTCATGGTCTTGGTAGGAACATCACCTTATTTATGGCTAACCAGAGATCCGCGGCACCCATCCGTATAACGGCGGGGGACAATCTTGTTCGTTTCGGCCCGTGGGGTTTTCCACAGACATCTGCTTACATGTAGCGCGCGGTACAAAGGCAGCCGCTTTTGGGGTTGGGGACCAGAACGGAATCTCGGCACCTGAACGAGGGGAGATAGTCATGAGGGTTATTCGGTTTTTTTTGCCAGGACTGATCATCAGCGCGATGCTGGCAGGCGTTCTGCCGGGAGCGGCGCTGGCTATCACCGAAGTGCCGGTGATCGAAAAGCTCGTCGCCGTCAACTGCAAAGTCGGCACCTGCGGACAGGAAAACGTCCTCGGTCCGTTCAACGAGCCCAAGGGCGAAGTCACGGTCAAAGAAGCCGAAGAAGAAGGCTTCACGCAGGCCGGCGGGCGTGTGCCGTTCGGGGTGACCGACTTCAAGGTTCTGACTACCGGCAACTACCCCGACAAGGTCCCCACATCGCTGGTCACACACTTGAGGACAGACGTGGCGCCCGGCCTCGCAACTAACCCGTTCGCTGTCCCTCAATGCTCGCTCGAACACTTCGGCGCGAAAGAAGCCCTCCCAAACTCTGGCTTCTACGCTGCACCCAACTGTGCTGGAAGCCAAATCGGAACAAACGAAGTGACGGTCTGGCTCGGTCCGGAAGCCAACCAGGACGCGCCCCTGTCTGGAGTCGTTTACAACCTGGAACCGGAAGAAGGCCTCGCTTCGGAGTTCGGCGTCGCATTGGAAATCCCAATCCCGATTTCCGGGGGCGCGCTCGCGAAAGGTTTCAAAGAAGCCGAAGAAAAAGGCGCCGTACCAGGTGTCGGTGGCTTCCCGTCTCTGGGTGAACAGAAATTCCTCGAGGAACAGCAGTACTTCGCCCACACACTGATCGAAGGCAACGTCGAATGGGGCAAGGAAGCTGCAGGAACCGGCGAAGGCGATTACCACGACTACTTCGAAATCAACGTCTCGCCGAAGCTGCCGCTGATTCGCTCGCGGCTCGTCTTCGAAGGCACCCTGGGCAAGGAAGACAAAACCGGGGAAGGCGATTTCATCACCAATGCCACGAGCTGCCCCGGTCACAACACGACAATGCTGAAAATGACCGACCTGGAAGGCAAAGAAGCGCAACCGAAGACATTCACGACGCCGATCGGGCTGAGCGGCTGCGGGAATCTGCTGTTCGAACCGAGCTTCATCCTGACACCGGGACCGACTGGTACGACCCAGTCCGATCAGCCAAACGCGTTCACCGCTGCGGCGTCCGAGCCTCACAACCCGAAAGCCGCCGACCAGTCGCAGGTCAAGGAAGCCTCCTTCACGCTGCCGGAAGGTATGACCCTCAACCCATCTGCCGCCAAGGGCCTCGTGGCTTGCACGCCGGCGCAGGCTCACATCCACAGCGAACAGTTCGGTGTGGAATGCCCAGAAGCCTCAAAGCTCGGTGAAGTCGAACTCGAAGTGCCAACACTGCCGGCGAAATCACTGACAGGCTTTGCGTATCTCGGCGCGCCCGAATCAGGGACGATCACTGGTCCTCCATACACGATGTACGTGGTGGCCAACTCCGTGCGGTTTGGCGTCTCGGTGCGCTTGGAAGCCAAAGTCAAAACCAACGAAACGACCGGACAGGTCAAGGCGGAATTCAACGAACCGCCCGAACAGCCGTTCAGCAGCCTGTCCATACACTTCGAACGGGGCCAGCTGGCACCGGTGGCCAACCCGCTGAGCTGCGGAGCGGCAACCGCGATGACGAGCTTCACCCCATTCAGCGGCACCGCCGCGCAGTCTCCGATCAGCGGCTTTGTCGTGGACAGCAATGGGGCAGGCGGGACGTGCGCGCCGTCGATCCTGGCGCTCAGCCAGAGCACGTCGGAGTCGAACTCGACTGCCGGCGCCTACACCTCCTACAAGGACGAACTCGCGCGCGGTGACGGCCAGCAGTACCTCACCAAGGTCTCAACGACACTGCCCGAGGGATTGCTCGGGGCGATACCGTCGCTGACCCTGTGCGGTGAAGCCGAAGCCAACGCGGTCAGCTGCCCGGCCAACAGCAAGATCGGAACCGCGACGGTGCTGGCGGGAGCCGGCAAAGAACCGTACTCGTTCTCCGGTCCCGTCTACATGACCGGCCCATACAGCGGGGCGCCGTACGGCATGGAGATCGTGGTGCCCACGGCGGCCGGTCCGTTCAACTTCGGCAACGAAGTCGTGCGGGCCACGATCAACGTCAACCCCGAAAACACACGCCTGACGGTCACTGCGACCGTGCCAACGATCAAGGGCGGCGTTCCGCTGCGAATCAAGAGCATGAGCGTCGCCGTCGAACGGGAAAAGTTCCTGTTCAACCCGACCAACTGTGGGACGCTCACGACCGACACCTCGCTGAGTGGGACGCCCACGCTGCCACCGATCGCCGGGGCCACGCAGGGCATCTCCACGCCATTCCAGATCAACGGCTGTGGCTCGCTTGGCTTCTCGCCGAAGTTCACCGCGTCCTCCAATGGCAAGACCACGAGGAAAATCGGGCGAGCCTGAACGTCAACGTCGGCTACACCGCTGGCCAGGCGAACATCAAGTACGTCAAGACGACGCTGCCCAAGCAGCTTCCCTCGCGTCTGACCACCTTGAACAAAGCGTGCCTGGCCGCGACGTTCCAAGCCAATCCGGCGACGTGCCCGGCCGCTTCGGTTGTGGGAACGGCGACGGTCTCAACGCCGGTGCTGCCCGACAAGATGACCGGCCCGGCGATCCTGGTCAGCCACGGCGGCGCCGCGTTCCCCGATCTGGAGATCGTGCTCAGCGGGGACAACGTGACCGTGATACTCGACGGCACGACGAACATCACGGGCGGCATCACGACCTCGACATTCGCCGCCGTTCCAGACGCACCGGTGTCGAGCTTCGCGTTGAGTCTCCCGCAGGGACCGCACTCTGTGTTCGCGGCCAACGGCAACCTCTGCACGAAGCCGCTGGTCATGCCGACCGTGATCGAAGGGCAGAACGGGGCGAAGGTCACCCAGAACACCCGGATCTCGGTTAGCGGCTGTGGCGTTGTGATCAGCGCTCACAAGGTCAAGCGTCACACCGCGACGCTGACCGTGTACGGGCCCGCCGCTGGAAAGGTCACCGCCTCCGGTGCCCACCTCAGGCGCGCCAGCAAGAAGATCAGTCGGGCGGGCAAGGCCGTCACGTTGAAGGTGAGCCTCTCAAAGGCGGGCGTGGCGACCCTGAATCGCAAGGGCAAATTGAAGGTGAAGATCAAGGTCGGCTTCAAGCCCACCAAGAAGGGCGCCTCCTCCAAAGCGTCGGTCACCGTCAGGTTCAGACGCTAGGGAACGCGGCTCCGATCAGCCGGCGAGATGGGCGGGCACCTCGGTGCCCGCCTTTCGTCGTTGCCGGTTTGTGCTCAAAAGATGGTTTCTCTGTTTACTAGCCTCGGGGCTGGGGACTTTGAGGCAAGACATGCGTGATCTCTGATTTAGCCTGCATTTACTGGCTTTTGGATCTCCTGGGAAAGCTCAGCAGAGGCTGACAATGCTCATCAAAACTGGCAATTGCAGCCTCGGAGTCGAGACTCAAGTAACCGCGAGAAATTCCGATTATTGTCCTCATGTCGGGTCAACATGCGCAGGATGGGGCCTGTGGGGGATCACAGCGCTCGGATAGCGAACGCGCGCTCGAGCGCCTGGGCGAGGCGCTGAATAGACAAACCGACGAGGTTCTCGCCAGGATCGTCAAGCACGTGGAAGGGTCCGGTCGGATTCTCGACCCCGAGGTCGAGGAGAGCTTTCAGCGTGTCGGCACTGTGTCCACGACCGCCGTGGCCCGATGGATGTCCGGTGAGGGTGCCGACGTGGCCCGCGAGGTGGGTCGCGAGGCCTGGCAGATATTCGGCGAATTCGGCGCCAGGCGGGACGCCCCTCTGAACGAGGTTACAAAGCGCTGCCTGCGCTGGCGCGACGCGGCCGCCGAGGTGCTCAGAGAGCTCGCCGTGGAGCTAAAGACCCCCGAGGATGTGCTCGCGGTGGCGCTCGGAATGCTGCAGCGCAGCCTCGACGTCACGCTCGTGCGCATGTGTGAGTCCTTTGAGACGGAGCGCCAGCGTGCGCAGGAGCAACTGGCGCGCGGCCAGGAAGAACTCTCGTTCGTTGCGACCCACGACGCGCTGACGGGGCTTCCCAACCGCACGCTGATCATCGACCGCATCGAGCAGCAGCTGACCCGCTCACGCCGCCAGCAGATGGCCATGGCGGTGCTGTTCATAGACCTGGACAACTTCAAGAACATCAACGACACCTTCGGGCACAGGGTCGGCGACTCGCTTCTGCGGACGGTAGCCGCGCGGCTGCATGCGACCATCCGTGAGACCGACGCGCTGGGATGCCTCGGTGGCGATGAGTTCGTGGTGATCGCCGAGGATCTCTCGCTGCAAGCCGGGCCGGAGCTGATCGCCGAGCGCATACTCGATGCGCTCCAGCAGCCATTCGAACTGGAGGGACGCGAGGACACGCCCCTGATCTTGACGGCCAGCGTGGGGGTCGCGGTCGGTGATCGATCCTCGGCCGAGGATCTGGTGCGAGACGCGCACATCGCGATGTATCGGGCCAAGCGGGAGCGCAAGGGCACCTACGTCATCTTCGAGTCGGAGATGCAGGACGTGGTCAAGCGCAGAGCGGAACTGGAGCTCGACCTGCGCGTGGCGCTCGAGCGCGACGAGTTCTTCCTGGTCTATCAGCCGACCGTCGATCTGCGTGACATGAGCCCGACCGGCATGGAGGCGTTGATTCGCTGGTCGCACCCGACGCGCGGTCTGCTGCCCCCGGGAGACTTCATCCCGTTGCTGGAAGAGACCGGATTGATCAACAACGTCGGCCGGTGGGTGCTCGAGCAGGCCTGCCATCAGGGCGCCGCGTGGCGGCAGGACGGCTATCCGATCCGTGTGGCCGTCAACGCCTCCGCCCAGCAACTCGATACAGACGACTTCGTCACAGACGTGCGCGCGGCGCTGGAAAAGAGCGGCATCGACCCCGACGCGCTGACGATCGAGGTCACCGAGACAACGATCATGCGCGATGCCCAGGAGACAGCCGCTCGCCTGGCGGCCATCAAGGCGCTGGGGGTCAGGATCGCGATCGACGACTTCGGCTCCGGCTACTCCTCGCTTGCCTATCTCCAGCACTTCCCGGTCGATGCGCTGAAGATCGACCGCTCCTTTGTGTCACGGTTGAACCATGGACACGAGGGCCAGACTCTCGTGCGCACCCTGATCCAGCTCGGGAAGGCGCTCTCGATCGAGACGCTGGCCGAGGGCATCGAGTGCGCTGAGGAGCTCTCGTTCCTGCGCGAGGAGGAGTGCGACAGCGGGCAGGGATTCCTGTTCGCGCGTCCACTCACGCTCGATGCGTGCGAACTCTTCCTGCAGGAAGCGATGGCCGACCAGGCCCTCCCCACGCCGGTGCTGGTCAACACCAGAAGCGTCATCCCAGCCGAGTAGACGGCCAATCGAGCCGTGGGATCGTGCCCGTTTGGCCTGAAGTACCGCTTCCCCAAAGTTGAGAACTCAAGAATGGAGTACTCAAGGTTGGACTAGCTGGAGCCTCCCGCGATTGCCAGGATCCCTAATTACATGGGCGCGAGGTCGATCGTGTGTTTGCCGGAGAGGTCAGACGCGGGTCGCGGGAAGCGTCCGGGAGCCCATTGATCGTCGGGCTGTTCCCGTGTCGCTCCCGTGGTGGGCCGGGTGCCTGGTAGGGCGCCCGGCCCGCTAGAGATATGACAGAGGCGCCTCTGGCGAGCACCAGGTTGGTGGAGGCCGCTTCTCCCAAGGTCAACGGTGCAGACACTGGTTGCACTCATCTGCTGCTTGCTGCCCAATGTACTGGCGTGGGCCTTTGCTGACGGCCCCGAGCATCTGGTGAGCCCTCCAAATAGATAACGGCGTCCCCTGGGAGGTACAAGAGGCAATGGCGATGTTTAAGCCTGCCCGAGAAGCAACCAACAGCTAGTACGTACGCCCACGAGCGGCCTCAGTTGTAGGCACGATCATCAGTTCGGCGTGCTACCGACTTTAGAAACGAAGACGCTGCAAAGAGGTGGTGTTGCCGGGTGGCGGGACCGCTGGGGGGACATGTGGTGCAAGCGCCGGGGTTCCCTTCTGATGATAAATTCCTGTATCCGGACTTGCGGATGTCCGTGAGGGGAGCTACAACGTGAGCTGGAAGCTGGCGGCGTGTTTCTCGGGCCATCCGAGACAGTGTGTAGCGCTTCGGGTGTCTTTGGTGGCGGTCGGGATGACTGGCTGGGGTGGAGGTATGTCATGGGGTTGGGTCGCTTTCGCGTGCTTGGGAGCCCGTCCGGATCTCTAGTCGTCGGGTGTACCGGAATGTCGAAACGTTCGCACATTGCATTCCTTTCATGAGTTCCGATTATAGAAATTCTCCCAAGCGGGGTAGCGTTGCGGTCGTGATGAGGAGAGAACACCGATGAGGTGGCCGTGGCATAGCGGTCGAGACCGGTCACGACTGGGTTCTCGCCGGCGTGTGGTGGTGGCGGTGCTGGGCGCTGTGATCGGTGTGTTGGTGTGGACGGGGCTGGCGGGCGGAACGCAGCCGTATGCGACGTATGAGTCGACGGTGACGACAGATAGTCCCTTGGCGCAGTATCGCTTCGGGGATGCGGCGGAATCAGCGACGCTCGCCGATTCGGCCGGGTCGAATGCCGCGACCAACCACGGCATCACGCTCGCGGGCGCAGGTCCGTTCGGCGGCAGCGCGTCGGGTCTGTTCGGCGGCGAAGCCTATGCCTCGCTGTCCTCCGATCCGCTTGAAGGCGCAACGGAATTCACGGTAGAGGCGTGGGTCTACTGGAGCGGGGAAAGCTCCTATGACCAGCCGATCTTCGACTTCGGCTCCAGCGCGACCAACCATGTTTACCTGACCCCGGCCGCAAGCGCTGGTAGCCACGACCTGACGCTTGAACTGCACACGACCGAAGGCGCTAGCACGCAGGTCACGGCACCCGAGCTTGGCGAAGGTGCCTGGCATTACGTAGCGGCTACCGAGAGCAGCGCCGGTGAGCTGAAGCTGTATGTAGACGGGGCCGAAGTCGGGCACACAGAAGAAGCCACCGTGAGTCCGTCGTCGCTTGGGAGCACCCCGACGGCATATCTCGGCAAGTCGCTTGGGAGCGCGCCCGACTTCCAGGGGCGCCTGAGCAATGTCGCTTTTTACACTAAAGCGCTTTCGGCGAGTCGCATCAAGGCCCATTACGATGCCGGCGAGTTCCCGGTCAACGTGACATCGCCGACGGTTTCGGGCAGCGTCGAAGACGAACAGGTTCTGACCGCACACGCTGAAGCTTGGACGGGTCTCGCGCCGATCGAATTCGGCTATCAGTGGTTGCGTTGTAATGGTGCTGGTGAAGGCTGCTCTGGCATCTCGGGTGCCACTAACTCGACCTACAACGCGGGATTCGCAGACGTCGGGCACAAGCTGCGCGTCCTGCTCACCGCGACGAACGCAGCCGGCTCGGGCGAAGCGCTCTCTCCGGCGAGTCTGTTCGTCGCGCCAACGCCGCTGACCGAACTGGGCTATGCGTCCGAGTTCGGTGAAGCGGGCGTTGGTCCGGGTCAGTTCGACGAACCTGCTGCTGTAGCAGTTGACGCTGAAGGCGATCTCTTCGTACTGGACTTTGGCGACGGTCGTATCGAGAAGTTCAACGAAGTCGGTGAATATCTCGGGCAGTTCGGCTCGGCAGGCTCAGGCGATGGGCAGCTACTGCATGCTCGTGCGCTGGTGGTCGACTCCAAAGGTGATGTTTGGGTGGCCGACACCGAAAACAAACGCATCGAGGAGTTCGACGAACACGGCGAATTCATTAGGACCGCCGGCGAAGAACTTGTTGGCTACCCAGAAGGCATCGCCGTCGATCGAGCGGGGCACATCTGGGTCTCGGATACCTCCGACGGACACCTCGCGGTATTCGGTGAAGACGGTGAACACCTCAAAGACGTAGGCTCACACGGCTCAGAATCGGGGCAGCTCGGAGAACCGATGGGATTGACGGTGGACGCCAGTGGTCACATTTGGGTAGCCGACCACGCCAATGAGCGCGTCGATGAGTTCAACGAAGCCGGTGAATATCTCTCGCAGTTTGGCTCAAAAGGTGCGGCCTCCGGTCGGCTGAGCGGTCCGAATGGAATCGCCGTTGACGAGGGCCATATCTACCTCAGCGAATTCGGCTCCGAACGTATCCAGGAGTTCGATGAAGAAGGCGGCTACATCGCGCAGTTGGGGGTGCCCGGCTCAGAACTGGGACAGCTCGGCTTCGCGCTGGGGCTGGCAGTTGACCCAGCCCACGTTCTATTGATCGCCGACGTCGGCAACAACCGTGTGGAGAAGTGGAGCCCGGAAGCGCCAGGAGCTCCTGCGAATCTCGCCGTGCCCTCCATGTCGGGGAGCCCGGGAGTGGGCGACACCTACGAAGCGACCGCGGGAGTCTGGAGCGGCTCTCCGCGACGCAGCTATGCCTTTCAATGGCAGCGTTGCGACGAACACGGCGAAGAATGCACAGACATTGTCGGTGCGACCGGTGTGAGCTACACGGTCAGCGAAGGCGACCTAGGCGGCGCTGTACGGGTGGTCGTCACGGCGACCAACGGGCTTGGCTCTGCCTCCGGCGCCTCTGCTCCGAGCGAAGTCATCGTCAAACCGCCGGTCAACACGGTGCTGCCGACGATCCTTGGCACGCCGCACGAAGGTGTTGAACTGACCGTCGATCCCGGCGAATGGGAACGAGCAAATGGCTACAACTATGAGTGGCAGCGCTGCAACAGCCTTGGCGAAGGATGCGTTGACACCGAACTCTATTGGAGAGAAACGTATACGCCGACCGAAGAAGATGTCGGACACACACTGCGCGTGATAGTCACGGCGTACAACGGAGCAGGCGAAACGAGCGCCACCTCGGCACCGACAGCAGTCGTGAATGGATCGGGGGCACCGACCAATCTAAGCATTCCGACGGTCGCCGGCAGCGCGGAAGCCGGTCAGCTCACGGCGGAGCACGGCAGTTGGGAAGGTGCCACGCCGATCTCCTACGCCTACCAGTGGGAACGCTGTGACGAAAGCGGCTCGGAATGCACCGATATCGAAGGTGCTACAGCAGCTGGATACGAACTCGGCAGCGGCGACGTGGGGCACACGCTGCGAGTGCGTGTGACGGCGTCGAACTCCGACGGTTCGACCGCTGCCACGTCCTCCGCCACTGCCGTTGTGTCCCCTGGTACGCCACCGGCCAACGTCAGCGCTCCCACGATTGCTGGCGTGGCGCGCGATGGCTCGACCCTGACAGCACTTCCGGGTAGCTGGAGCGGCCCGTCTACACCGACTTATTCCTACCAGTGGCAGCTCTGCGAAGCCGATGGCAGCAGGTGCGGCGACATCGACGGCGCAACGTCGAGCAGCTACGCGATCGAGTCGGCCGATGTCGAAGGCGCGCTGCGTGTAGTTGTAACGGCGAGCAATTTCGGGGGCAGCGCGATGGCGACCTCAGCGGTTAGCGAAGAAGTCACTCTCGGCCCGCCTAGCGAGCTGAGCGCGCCGGCGATCGAAGGCACCGTGCAGGTCGGCCAGGCGCTGCAGGCTAACCCCGGTGAATGGGGCGGCACCGAAACGCAGCAGAGCTACCAGTGGCAGCTCTGCGAAGGCGACGGCAGCGGATGCGCTGACATCGTCGGGGCCACGGGCACGGAATATGAGCTGACTTCGGCCGAGCTCGGTCACGCCCTGCGACTCGAGGTCGGCGCGAGCAACAATCTCGGCTCGGTCGTTGCGATCTCGGATGTAACGACCCCGGTGGAAGACGAATCCACGCTCTTCGACACCTGGCCGCCGACGATCAGCGGAACCCCGCAGGTCGGCCAGACGCTGATCGCAAGCGCCGGCAGTTGGCTCGGCGTTGAAGCGCTCGGCTACGCCTTCCAATGGCAGCGCTGTGACGAAGACGGCGAAGGCTGCACCGATATCGAAGGTGCAACCGAAGCAACCTACGAAGCTGCCTCCGGCGATGTCGGCCATGTGCTGCGAGTGCTCGCCAGCGCAAGCGAAGAGCATGGTGCGACTGGCACGGTCTCAGCGACGAGTGCGCCGGTCGCCGAAGCCGACGCGCCTGTGAGCACGGCGGCGCCGAGCGCGACCGGCTCGCCGCTTGTCGGCTACTCGCTCATGACGACCGACGGCGAATGGTCGGGCGGCACGGGATCGCTCTCCTTTGCCTACCAGTGGGAGCGCTGCGACGAACACGGCGGGGAATGCACGCCGATCTCCGAAGCGACCGCAGCCGAATACGCGCCATCCGGCAGCGACGCCGGTATGACGCTGCGTGCCCGCGTCACCGCAAGCACTGAAGGGCATTCGAGCTCTGCGGCGAGCACAGCAATCCTGATCAGCGGTGGCGCCCTGCACGACGTCATGGCACCTTCACTCTCCGGCCCGCATCAACTCGACCGTCCGCTGCAAGCGAGCCCCGGTCTCTGGACCGGCGCAGGCGCGATCGAATTCGCCTACCAGTGGCGGCGCTGTGCCGAAGGCGGCGAAAGCTGCACGGACATCGAAGGCGCTACTGAAGCTGAATACTTGCCGGGCGAAGCGGACACCGGTCACGCGCTGCGGGTGCGCGTGCACGCGAGTGACGGCTCTGAATCTAACAACGTCACCTCCGCGCCGACAGCGGGGATTGCCGCCGACCCGATCGCGCCGGAAAACCAAGTCGCTCCCTCGATCGAAGGCGCTTCGACAGTCGGGAACGTCCTCACCGCGCAAACCGGCAAATGGTTGAGCAGCGAAGCGATCGAATACGCCTACCAGTGGCAGCGCTGTAACGAAGAAGGCGAAAGCTGCACGAACATCGAAGGTGCCACCGAAGCGACCTACACGCTTGCAGAAGCAGACGCCGGCGGGACGCTGCGAGTGCTCGTGACGGCAAGCAACGCGCTTGGCAGCGCTGAAGCGACCTCGGATGTGACCGAAGCCGTGGGGACACCGGGGCCACCAGTGAACGCCGAAGCGCCGAGTGTTCTCGGCAGCGCGATGGAAGGCGCACACCTCGCCCTCGACGACGGCAAGTGGACCGGCTCGCGGCCGCTGCACTATCGCTATCAGTGGCAGCGCTGCAATGCCGAAGGCGAAGCCTGTACGAACATCGAAGGCGCGACGGGGACGAGCTATACGCCGGTCAGCGGCGATGTCGGCTCGCGCCTACGCGTCCTCGTGACCGCCGAGAACACCAGCGGGACAGTGAGTGTCGCCTCGGCGCCTACCGAATCGGTCCTCAGCCACGAAAGCGCCAGCGGCGCGCACGCGGTCGAACTCGCCGAAGAAGCAGACCCCTCGGCGCTCGCTAAAGCCGAATCTGCGAGCGTCGAAGAACAGACGGTCACACCAGCGGTCACCGACCCAGGCGAAGAACTGCATGCGACAAGCAGCTTGACGACTGCCGATATCTCCAAGGACACACCCGGCGAACTCGCGCTGAGCACGGCCGGCGGTGAAATCGCGCTCGCGCCGCTCGGCACCGCGCCGGGGGCGAGCGCGATGCCGACGGTCGCAAACGGAACCGCCGCCGTCTTCGCTGGCACCTACCCCGACACCGACATGGTCGTTCGCCCAGACGCGCTGGGCGCCACTACGCTCCTGCAGGTGCATTCGGCAGCGGCACCGACGTCGTTCTCCTGGGAAATCGGTCTCGGCGTCAACCAGGAACTCGAAGAACTCCCGGACGGCAGCGTCGCCGTTGTCGAAGCGTCTACCGAATCGCTCGAAGGCCCGATCCCGAGCGAAGTTGCGCCAGGTTCGGAAGTAGAACCGGCCGAAACTGAAGAAGAAGGCCACGCCGAAACGGAAGCCGAAGAACACCTCGAAGGCTCGATCGGCGAAGAAGGGCCGCTTGAAAAACTCGCCGCCGCACCACAGATCACGACACCGCCGTTCACGCCGAAATCAACCGAACCGCACCCACAGGACACCGCAACCCAGGCCGAACACGACAGCGACGCCCTGACGTATGCCGAAGGGCACGCAGGCGGGACGGTCCTCATGGTGATCGAGGCACCAATGGTACTCGACGCCGAAGGCAACCCCGTCTCCTCTCACCTGTCGGTCAACGGCGGCACGGTCACATTGAGCATCACACCTGGAGGCGAACCCGCCTATCCGCTGATCGCCACGGAGAGCTTCACAGCATCCAGCGACCAGGCGACAGCCGCAAAAGCGCACACGGTCCGCTACGGGCTATCGGACCCCAACGCGCCTGTGTTCGAAAGTCTTGATCCAAAGCTGAGGTCCGGGCCGGGAAAGCTCCACGTCGGTATCGCACGTGACGTGATCCCCTACAACATTGCAAAAAGCGAAGTACAAATGAAACAGCTTGTTAGCTGGCTGCAGGCGGTCGGAGAGGCTGGGTTGAAGCCGTATCTGACGCTCGGGACGCTCGGTACCGGCAAATATGAGTTTTGCAATCCTGACCAGCCTTGTCCGGCGCCCACGCCCGCCCACTACAGGGAAGTGCTCGTCGAATTGATCGGCGAACTGCACGCAACACAGGCTAAAGAGAAGGAACACAACGCAAAAATCAAAGCCAAAGAAATAACAGGACCGGAAGAACCGGTAATCCCGAGCGTGCAACTGTGGGGCGCTTGGAACGAGCCTGACTTGAACCTCGACTCGACGAAAAACCGCGATCCGCTCGCCGACAAACCGGAACGCGCGGCCCGGCTCTGGGAGATCGCGCAGGAAGTGATCCGTTGCGGGGCCTGTCGCGTTGTCGCCGGGGAATTCGCCGGAGACCAATCGGGAAAAGACATCGAATACATCGAAAAGTACCTGAACCACATACTGAAAGACCACTACCACCGCTCGGGTAAGCCTCGCAACATCGGCTTCCATGACTATTCCGATCTCGTGAATGTACCGGAATCGCTATTCGGGTACACCAACCCGAACGCGCTCAGGTTCTTGCACATCGTAAAAAAACGTTTCGGCGGCCACGCTCACATCCTCTTCAGCGAGCAGGGAGTCAAGCTTGAAGAAAAGAAACCAGTAAAAGCACTAACAAGGCTCGCGAATGAACCAAAGACCGCGAACCACCGACAGTTCCTTGCCGCGGAAGACTTCCCCAAACTAGGTCTTCTGCCTAACGTCGATGTCCTCGACTATTATCAATATCGCGGCCCAACAGAAACACCTGAATTCGACAGTGCGCTGCTAGACGGCAAAATAGCGCCACCAGCAGACCTACGTCCCGCCTACTGCTACCTCGTTCTCAACCGCCACGGATGCCCAGCGAAAGGCTCGACGAACAGGCCGGTCATAGACCAGACATCCACCTCCGCGACCGCCGTGCTAGGGACAATCGAACCGAACGGCTTGCCTACCAGCTATCGAGTCGAATGGGGAACAACATCAGCATACGGACACCTAACCAGCGCGGCCAAAACAAGCGAGACCGAAGGTGCCCAGAGCGTGACCGTAAAATTCAGCGGGCTCAGCGAATGTACGACCTACCACTACCAGGTCATCGCCGAAAACGAAGCCAACGAAGGCACACCAAGCCTTGGCGGCGACCAGACGGTCACCACGGCCTGTTACAGGCTAGAACTGTGGTTCATTGGTTATGCTCAGCCGCCGTTGGCGGAAGAAGGTGAAACTTCAAAGTTCAATGGCCCTACACTGACGCCAGGGCAAAAAGGTACCAATGGTGGAGAAATTCATGCAATCGAAAAGGCGGAAGGAGGTGTCTGGCACACCGTATCGTCTCTAACTCTAACGTCGTCGTATGCTGCCACAAGTAGTGATGCGCCAGACCTGACGAGCACTGGCGAAGGAACCAGTGGCATCATGCTAAAGCATGAAGCGCCGTTTAGCAGCGGTGGCTTCATCTTGATCACGGTTGCCGGTTTGTGAGATGCCGTCCGAGACGACTGCGGTGACACATAGCCGTCGGGAAGTAGAGCGAGACCGATGGCCGTGGCGTCCAGCATCCAACATAGGTCCAGGCGATGCGCAACTTCCCGCCACCGTGCTAGTTATTGGAGATCATGCCGCGTAAGTGTTTGCTAGTTGCTGCGTCGTCGCTCACGATCGTGTTCTTGGCCGCAGGGCTAGTCGCCCGAGCATCCGCCCTCTCAAGCGGTGGCGTTGCTTGTAGGCCGGGCCAGTCGAGGCTGATTGTTGCTGATGCTCAGGCTGTCGTCTATCTCGGATACGTCACGGAACATCACGTGAGATATCCGGCGTACGTCGGATGTTTGCGGCGCGGGAGACGCGTATACGAAGTGGGCGGGCCAGGAGAGAGCAGTTCGAGCGTCTCGGGAGAGACGCGGCACCTCGTGGTCGTAGGCGCGATGGTGGCATGGGAAGAATCGACAACCAGAGGAATGGGCGAGCCTAAGGAAAGAGAATGGCTTGTGTTCGTGCGCGATCTGCGTAATGGGCGCGTGCTCCATATGCTGCCGACGGGCACGGCGACCGTAAAGGGATGGAAGGGAGTCGGACCGACCACTCAGATTGTCGTAAACGCCGCGGGTGCCGTCGCCTGGATCGCAGGCGTGGTGGACGAACAAGGTGAACACGGCTACGAGGTTCACGCTGCCGACAAGGCCGGCTCACGGCTTCTGGCGACCAGCTCGAACATCGAACCGGACTCTCTCGCGCTCGTCGGTAACACGCTGTACTGGACTCAGGAAGGCAAGCCTTACTCTGCGACGCTGAACTGATCGTGCGACGACATCGGTTCTGTAGGCAGGTCACTAGGCAGAAACGCCCGCCCCAGCGGTGTCGGCGGCACAATTTGGCAGGTCGGCGCCACCGGGCGATCTCTCGCTGAGGCATTCGACCAGAGATAACCTTCGAGATCGTGATGCTGGTTCTTGCAGTCGGTTTCGTTTCATTCTGTCTTACATGCAGAATGGGCCGCCTCGACTTTGGATAACAGGGACGGTATAGGGATCATGCGACGAATCGCGACATACGGTGGCCCCGCCCTGATCATGCTCTTGCTGGCGTCCTCGACCAGCACTGCGGCTGTCCGGCATAAGGCGTCTGCTGCATGTCCGCGCAGGCATGTCCACGTGCTGGTCTCCAACCGCCAAGCAGAGGTCTATGTGAGACCCGAAAGCGGCGAATCATAAACCATACGAATCTGAAGAAATATTCGGATGTGCCTACAGGCACAAACATGCATACTCGCTCGGAGCCCCACCCCAAGGCTCCTCAACTGGTGGAGGCGGAATCAAGCGAGAGACGCTGGCAGGCCCGATCGTTGCGTTTGCGCAATTCTCCGTCCGGAGTATACCCGGGGAAGTGAGCGGCAAGGACTGGGTAGTGGTGCGCGATCTGCGCAATGGCAGGGTGCTTCACGATGTGCCTACAGGCACACCTAGTCAACCGCGCCCTGAAGATATTGGGGTCGGACCGGCTGTTGCGATTGTCGTCAAGTCTGATGGTGCTGTGGCATGGATAGTAGAAAGCGGGTTTATGCCGACTGAATACCAGGTGCATGCGGTAGACAAGACAGGAAGTAGGCTGCTGGCGTCTGGCACGAACATCGTGCCATCCTCGCTGAAGCTCACCGGCAGCAAGCTGCAGTGGACACAGGGTGGCACACGAGCTTTGACAGTGCTCAACTGAGGAGAGAGTAGGATCTCTTTCTGTTGCCGCCAACTAGACATCTGCTCCGGGGCGGTGGCTCATGGTGGCCCGAGTCATACGTTGGGCGCCCCGCGTGGATGCAGTGAAGCGTTGACACGGGGCGTAGGTACAGGCTGGGACTGCTGAGTCGCGAAATCAGGCTGACTACTCCCCGAGCCGGGCTACCCGTGTCCGAGGACTGGGTGGGGCACGTAGGGCTCCTCCAAGTGCGCGATCTCCTGCTCTGCGAGCTCGAGCTGCTCGGCCGCCAGTGCGTCTTTGAGGTGCTCGGGCTTTGTGGCGCCGACGATCGGTGCTGTCACTCCCGGCTTGTGTAGCAGCCAGGCGAGCGCCACCTGAGCGGGCGGGACGTTCCTCTGTGAGGCGATCTCGCCAACGCGCTCGACAACATCGAAGTCGGTCGGCTGGTTATAGAGATAGTCGGTGAACGGATCGGAGTCAGAGCGGGTGGTCAGGCGCTCCCCCTGACGTGTGCGGTTGCCCGCGAGCACACCGCGAGCGAGGGGACTCCACGGGATCACGCCCACTCCCTGATCGATGCACTGGGGGATCATCTCGCGCTCCTCCTCGCGATAGATCAGGTTGTAGTGGTTCTGCATAGAGACGAACCTCGTCCATCCGTTTCGCTCGGCCGTGTGCTGGGCCTTGGCGAACTGCCAGGCGAACATGCTGCTGGCACCGATGTAGCGGGCCTTGCCGGCGCGGACGATGTCGTGCAGTGCCCCCATCGTCTCCTCGATCGGCGTCCGCGGATCCCAGCGATGGATCTGGTAGAGATCGACGTAATCGGCGCCAAGGCGCTGCAGCGAAGCGTCGATCGCGCTGAGGATGTGCTTGCGCGACAGGCCGCCGCCGTTCTCGCCGGGGGTCATCGGCATGAACACCTTGGTCGCCAGGACGTACTCCTCGCGGGTGAGCAGCTTCGAGAGCAGACGACCGGTAGCGATCTCACTCGCGCCTTTGGAGTAGGTGTCGGCAGTGTCGAAGAACGTGATGCCACCCTCCACCGCCGCCCGCACGATCGGCTCAGCCGCCTGCTCGTCGAGCACCCACGGCCTGTCGCTGTCGTTGCCGAAGCTCATCATCCCCAGGCACACACGCGAGACTCGAAGACCGGTAGCGCCAAGATTCACGTACTGCATTTGGGTTCCCCTCCAGGGTTGGGTGCCGTGGCGCTGATGATAGGAGCCCACCGGCCTGGGTTCCGAGGCGAGCTCAGGGACCGCGAGACAGGTCTTGGCCAGCGACTAAAAACCGGCAGATCGGGTAGTTGATTCTTAGCCACACCGAATGTCGGCCTCGCGACGGGGGGTCGCGGTACTCAGGAGGTCGAGATGAACCCTTCCAGGCAACTGTTGCTCGTCTGCGCCTTGGCCATGTCGATGCTGGGCGCTCTAGCCGGCGTGGCTCACGCTGAATTTGGCGTCACCGAAGGAAATTTCGAAGCGGGCACCTGCAACGTGCGGGGCTGCGAATACTCGAGCCCAACCAGCGTCTTCTACACGCAGGCCGCGGGTCACCCCGAATGGGGCATCACCGGCTTCGAACTGAACAGCTCAAGCGGCGTGCCCGAAGGCAAGCTCAAGCGCATCCGCGTCGATGTGCCTCCGGGTCTCGCCGCCGACCCACAGGCACCGATGCCCACCTGCAGCAAGACGCAGTTCGAATCAGACGCGAAACTGTGTCCCTCGAGCAGTCTGGTCGGGGAAGTCGAAATGAAGGCGCTCGTCGAACTGGTCCCCGGCGTTCCGATCGCGCTGCCCGCCCTCACCGGTCAGGTCTACAACCTCCCGCTCGAATCGGGCCGTCCTCTGTTGTTCGGGATCACCGTCGAACCGCTGGCGCCGCTCGTGGCGCCCGTGAAGCTGATGCTGGTCGGTCACCTCAGCGACGCCTTCGAACCGGGACTGGCGGCGCGGGGCGTTCCCTCGGGGAACTATCACGAGTACTTCGAAATCGACAACGTCCCCACCGAAGGGGAAGTCGGCATCGGCGGCATCAAAGCACCGCTGAGAGTGCTGAAGTCAAAGCTGCTCTTCGAGGGGCACGCGGGTGGCAACTTCCTGACGCTGCCCAGCGTCTGCTCGGCGAGCACGACCTCCTATCTGGAAGCCGAATCCTATGAAGGGCAGGTCTCGAGCACGGCCACCCACACTCCGGTCGGGGTGGAAGGATGCGACAAGGTCCCGTTCAAACCGACCGCTACGGCCACCCCCGAAATCGCCACGTCGGACGAGCCCGACGGTGTCACCGTCAACGTTCACGTTCCTCAAAATACAGGCGCGCAAGAGATCAACACCGCCGATATCAGGGATGCGCATGTGACGCTGCCCGAAGGCCTGACGCTCGACCCCTCGGCCGCGCGCGGTCTCGAAACCTGCGCAGAAAGCCAGATCGCGATCGGGACCGCGAATCCGCCCACGTGTCCCGCCGGCTCCAGGGTGGGTACGGTAACCATCGAAACCGACCTGCCTGCAGGATCGCTCACCGGCGGCGTCTATCTGGGCAACCCGGGCGGTGGGCCGATCACCGGACCGCCATACATGATCTATCTAGACGCCGAAAGCAATCTCGGCGTGTCGGTCAAGCTGACGGGTCTGGTTGGCGCCAACCCCGAAACGGGGCGGCTGGAAGCGACTTTTACCGAAAACCCACAGCTCCCGTTCAGCGATCTGATCCTCAAACTCAATGGTGGGTCGCGAGCGCCACTGGCAAACCCGCTGGTGTGCACAAACGCGCCCACGGAATCCCTGTTCACCCCCTATACCGGAGGCGCCGCGGCGCTTGCGTCCACCTCGTTCACCGCGACGGAATGTGCCAGCCCGCTGCCCTTCACGCTTTCCCAGAGCACCGTGGACTCCAGTTCGGCCGCCGGCGCGCACACCTCCTTTATCCTGAATCTCACGCGCGCTGACGGCCAGCAGTATCTGTCAGCGGTCAAGACCGTCTTGCCGCCTGGGCTGTTGGGCGCGGTCCCGTCGGTGACGCTGTGCGGTGAAGCGCAGGCGAACGCCGGTGGGTGCCCCCAAGCAAGCCAGATAGGCTCGGTCTCTATCGCCGCCGGGTCGGGTAGTGAACCCTTCCCGTTCTCTGGGTCTGTGTATCTGACGGGACCCTACGACGGCGCGCCGTACGGCTTGTCGATCGTCGTGCCGGCGGTGGCGGGACCGTTCAACCTCGGCGCCGTGATCGCACGTGCCCAGATCAATGTCGATCCAACAACGGCGCGGCTGATAATCAGCACTCCACCAGCCGGTTCCCCGGGTGCGCTTCCCTCAGTCATCCGCGGTGTGCCCGTACGCCTGAAGAGCGTGAGCGTCACGGTCGATCGTGAAAAGTTCCTGTTCAATCCGACTAACTGTGGTGCGCTCTCGACGGAAACCACGTTGGCCTCGACGATGGGCGCGACCGATTCCTTGTCGAGTCCGTTTGCGGTGTCGGGTTGCTCCTCGCTGCCCTTCAAGCCGACATTCGCGGTCTCGACCAGCTCTAAGACCTCGAAGGCAACGGGTGCGGAGTTGACCGTCAAGGTCAGCCAGGCACCGGGCCAGGCGAACATCCACGAAGTCCACGTCGAACTTCCAAAGAAGCTCGTCCCGCGGAACGCCACGCTGCAGAAGGCCTGCCCGGACAATATCTTTGACGCCGGCTTCACCGGTTGTCCGGCCGCCTCGAAGGTCGGTCAGGCGACCGTCTCAACGCCCGTCTTGCCGGACAAGCTGACCGGGCCCGCCTATCTGGTCTCCCACGGAGGCGCGGCCTTCCCGGATCTGGAGCTGATTCTCTCCGGTGACGGAGTGAGCGTGATCCTCGACGGCAAGACCAACATCAACGGCGCGATCACGTCCAACACCTTCAACGCCATACCGGATGTTCCGATCAACTCCTTTGAACTGTCTCTCCCGGCCGGGTCAAACTCCGTTCTCTCCGCCGAGGGCAACCTGTGCTCCAAACCGCTGCTGATGCCGACCACGATAGTCGCGCAGAGCGGCGCGAAGATAACCCAGAACACGACAATTGCGGTTTCCGGATGTGCGGCGAGCAAGAAGACGGCGAGGGTCAAGATCGTAAGCCGCCGTGTGAAGGGTCACATGCTGATCCTGAAGGTGCGCACACCGGCGGCTGGACGGGTGAGCGCCAGCGGCCAGGATCTGAAGCGGCTGACCAAGAGGGTGAGCAAGGCCACGACGACCACCCTGAAGGTGCCTCTCTCGAAGAAGGGACTGGCTGTCCTGAGACGCAGGGGCAAGCTCCAGATCCGTGTGCGGGTCGGCTTTGTCCCCAAGAGCAAGCAGCCGACATCAAAGGCGTTTGCGGCCGTGAAGTTCAAACGCTAGAAAGCGTCAGAGCGCCACGATGGCATCGATCTCGACCTCCGCGCCCATCGGCAGGGAGGAGACCTCGACCGTCGTGCGGGCCGGGACCGCATCGGTGAAAAAACCGGCATAGGCCTCGTTGACGTCCTTGAACTGGCCGAGGTCACGCAGGTAGACGGTGAGCCTCAGGGCACGATCGAGAGTAGTGCCGGCGGCCCCGCAGACAGCCTGCAGATTCTCCAGACAGCGGCGCGTCATCTGCCCGATGTCGCCCTCGATCAGGGTCGCGCTGCGCGGATCCAGCGGAATCTGCCCCGAGCAGAACAGGAGCTCACCAAACGCCGTCGCCTGACAGTAGGGCCCAATCGCCGCGGGGGCGCCGGCCGTTGCGATGCGACCCACATCCAGACTTTCCCGTGTCATCTCGCTCCCTTGCTTTCAGGTGACTGACGGGGTCTGACTCTAGTGCCTGAAGCGTCCGCGTGCCGTCGAGATAGGACTGCTGGCTGTTCGGCAGAGCAGTGTCCCGGGGCCTCGAGTTTGTCTCTTTGACTACAAGTCACCAAAACCGGGTAGCTACTTCCCCAGGTAATTGAGAAAGATCCGGCACGGGGCCGGATCGCGACGGGAGGTAGGGATGAAGCTCACTGCCGTGCGCGGTTGGATCGCTCTGCTGGGCGCGGTCACGATCGCACTGATCTTCACAGCCGCTGCGCAAGCTGGGTTTGGTATCGCCAAATGGGAAGCCGGCACATGCACAATCGACATTCCCGAATGCGAATACACCTCCCCTGTATCCCAGTTCTACACTCAGGCCGCGGGTCACCCACCGATCGGCCTGACCGGTTTTGAAGTCAACACCGAACCCGGCCTTCTTCCAAACAGCAAGAAGCCGATCGGCAATGTCGACAACATCCGCGTTGACATACCCCCCGGCCTGAGTGTCAACCCGCAGGCAACATGCTCGGAAGGCCAGAGCGAGAAAGAATGCGAAGGCACTGGCCAATGCACGCCGGAACAGTTCCAGGCCACCGCATGCCCACCCAAATCGCTGGTGGGAACCGACGAAGTGTTTGCGTACGTTGGCGTGGCCAATCCAGAACACCTATCACTCCCGATGTACGACCTGGTGCCGCCACCGGGGGTTCCGGCAGAGTTTGGGTTCGATCTCGAACTGGGTTCAGTGAAAACAAAGGTTCTGATCGTGGGTGGACTCAGCTGGTACAAAGAACCGGTCACGAGTGAAGATGTCGGTGTGCCGACAGGCAACTATCACGAGTACTTCACTATCAGGCACGCTCCATATGAAGGGCTCGAACTGGTAAAGACCCGTCTGAAGTTCACCGGCACGGCGGGGAACGGCACGTTCATCACGCTGCCGAGCACCTGCAACACGCAGATCTCCTATCTACACATCTCCCCATACGGAGACGAAAACAACTACCAATTCGCCGAAACGCTCTCTGGCTACCCTCCGAAAGCGATCAGCGTCAGCGGCTGCGGGCAGGTTCCGTTTGCTCCGCAATCTTCACTTGCGGCCGGTAAATCAGAAGAAGGACCCGACCGGCCCGACGGAGTCTCAACCGACGTGCACGTGCCCCAGAGCGAAAGCGCCTCGACCCTCAACAGCTCCGATGTGCAGGACGGAAGCGTCACCCTGCCGGAAGGGCTGACAATGAACCCATCGGCAGCCCATGGGCTGAAGGCCTGTACCTCTCAACAGATAAAGATCGCAAGCAACGAAGCCGTCGAATGTCCCGCCGAATCGGAAATCGGCACCGTGCAGATCGAAACCTCGATGCTGCCGCCCGGTGCCCTCCAGGGCAAGGTATACCTCGCCGCCCCCTCTGGAACGCCAATCACCGGTCCGCCGTATGCCATCTACGTAGCGGCGCAGTCGGCACGTTACGGCGTCGGTGTGCGCCTCCAGGGATCGGTGACGCCAAACCCCCAGACGGGCCAGTTGACGGCGACATTCGAAAACACCCCACCGCTGCCGTTTGAGGACTTCGTCCTTCACCTCAAGGGAGGCGAACACGCGCCGCTGGCCAATCCCTTGGTGTGCGAGCCCCAGCCGAGCTCGATCTTCACCCCCTACACCGCGCCGTTCACCGGCACCCCCGCGACGAGCGTCCCGCTGCTCTCGCCGTTCAGCGCCGGCAAAGGCAGCGTGTGCGCCTCTGGGGCGCCGTTCTCGCCCTCCCAGAGCACCGTCAGCTCCAGTTCGACCGCGGGCGCGCACACCTCCTACACCTTCGACCTGACCCGGCCAGAAGGCCAGCAGTATCTGTCGAAGGTGTCCACGACGCTGCCGCCCGGCCTGGTGGGGCCGATACCGTCGGTGGCACTGTGCGGTGAAGCGCAGGCGAACGCCGGTGACTGCTCTGAAGCGAGCAGGATCGGCACGGCCAGCGTGACGGCCGGATCGGGCGATCCCTACCCGTTCTCCGGACCGGTGTATCTGACGGGACCCTACAACGGCGCGCCCTATGGCCTGTCGATCGTGGTGCCGGCGAGCGCCGGGCCGTTCGAACTGGGGAACGTCGTGACCCGCGCCCAGATCAACGTCGATCCGCACACGGCGCGCCTGATCGTCTCGAGCGATCTGCCGACCCTCTACAAGGGTGTGCCGCTGCGTTTGCGCACGCTCAAAGTCGAAGTCAACAGGCCGAACTTCCTGCTGAACCCGACCAACTGCGCCGCGCTCTCGACCGACACCTTGCTGAACTCCACGATGGGCGCGACCGATGCGCTGTCGAGTCCGTTTGCGGTGTCGGGCTGCTCCTCGTTGCCGTTCAAGCCGAAGTTGACGGTGTCCACCAGCCCCAGGACCTCTCGCCTGAATGGCTCGAGCCTGACCGTCAGGCTCACCCAGGGCTCTGGCCAGGCGAACATCCGGGAAGTGCACACCGAACTGCCCAAGCTGCTCCCCGCGCGGCTATCGACGCTGCAGAAGGCCTGCCGCGATGAAGTATTCGAAGCCAACTCAGCCAGCTGCCCGGCCGCCTCGAAGGTCGGCACGGCGACAGCCTCGACGCCCGTGCTGCCGGACAAGCTGTCAGGTCCCGCGTATCTGGTCTCCCACGGGGGTGCCGCGTTCCCCGACCTCGAGATCGTGCTCTCTGGCGACGGAGTGAGCGTGATCCTCGACGGCAAGACCAACATCAAGAACGGGATCACCTCCAGCACGTTCACCACGATCCCCGACGTTCCGGTCAACTCCTTTGAATTGAAGCTGCCCGCGGGCCGCGACTCGGCGATCACAGCGATTGGGGAAACCTGCGCCAAGCGGCTGATCATGCCGACCGCGATCGTCTCCCAGGGCTCCCGGACGATCAAGCAGAACATCAAGATCGCCGTCAAGGGCTGCCCCCCGCGAATTCTCTCCAAGAAGATCAGGGGGCGGACGGTGAGGCTCGTGCTAGCCGTCGCTGGCGCCGGCACCATCACAGCCGGAGGGGGCCAGTTGACGCGAGTCAGTAGGCGGCTTGCCAAAGCGACTCACGTGACTCTTAAGCTCGGGCTCTCAGGCCACGGTCGCACCGCGCTGAGCCGAGCGGGCAAGCTGAAGATCCGTCTGCTGATCGGCTTCACCGAAAAGGGAGGTGCACACTCAAAGACCCAGACGAGCGTGCGCTTCAGGTAGCGAGCGGCCACGGGAGATCTGGCGATCGGCGCGATGGATGGGGGAGCCCGCGTTCGGCCATTCCTACAGAATCATTACCCGCCTGCCCGGCCGATCCCCTAGATTTAGGATCGATGCCGGTATCGATGGGGACAGAGACCAGCCCGCGGGAGGCGACGCCAACGCTCCTGAGCGTCAGGCGGCTTGCGATGCTGGCCGACCGCGCCGACGATCCCGAGGCGATCTTCAGAGCCCTGGGCGAAGAGCTGCTGGCGGTACTCGACGCCGAGGAAGTCCAGGTCCACCACTTCTCGCCCAGCGAGGGCGAGCCGGATCTCGTCGTGATCTACATGTTCGAAGGCGGTGGCCGCCTGAGCTATCTGGTCGCGCGCGCCGAGCGATCCCCTGGGGTCAGCTGGGTGGCCAGCACCAGACGCAGCCTCACGACCTGCGATCAGAGGGAGCTGCGAGCCAGTCTGCCGCGTCTGGCCGAGACCGACCTGCGCGGTCAGCGTGAGAACGGCAGCCGTGCGCTGCTCGTCGCCCTGACGGTGCGCGGCGAGGCCCGGGCGGTGATCGTGCCGGTGCGTCGCGGAGGCGAGGCGTTCGACAGCTCCGCGACCGAAGTCGCCGAGACGCTCATCGGGCAGGCCGCCACGGCGCTTGCTCTGCTGCTGGCGCGGGCCGAAGCGGGCACAGACGCCGTGACCGGCAGCATGAACCGGCGCGCCATGCGCCAGCGACTGAACGAGGAGATCGGCCGTGCGCACCGCACCGACAGCCCCCTGTCCTGCCTGCTGATCGACCTCGACAACTTCAAGCTCGTCAACGACCGCTACGGCCATCAGGCTGGCGATCAGGTGCTGCGCGAAGTCGCCGGAGCCCTGATGGGCGAGTTTCGCGCGTTCGACCGGGTGGCCCGGTACGGAGGCGATGAGTTCGTGGTGGTCCTGCCGAACTCGTCTCTGGACAGCGCGACCAGCGCGGCGCAACGGGCGCTGAGACGACTGGAGGGGCTCCCATCCTTCGGCGAGCCCTCCGGGGTGGCGGCGTCGATCGGCGTCGCTCAGTGGCAGGCGCCGATGCGCGCCGATGAGCTGCTGGAGGTGTGTGACGCCGCGCTGCTGAGCTCAAAGCGCGAGGGCAAGGGCCGCGTCACTCAGGGCGGTTTGACGCGCTAGCAGCCGCCCGGTTCGCCTTGGCGAGCTGTCCATGGTCCTGCTCGTCACATCGACCAGGAGCCGGCGCTTCACCTGGGGATGCGCTCGAGCCACCACGACGCCAGGCCCGTGGTCGCGCTCCTGATCAGCTCCGCCATCGGCTCGATCTCCCGATCCGCACTTTTCTTTCCCGCTTTGTGATCCGTCAAAGGCGCCGGCGCGCAATAGACCCCTGAGAGCCGTGGCCGATAGCGCCTCGGGTCAGCCGGCGAGGGCCAGTCGATCCGGTCCCAGCCGGGCCTTATCTATCGGAGGTTTCAAATGCCAGAGGATCCTGGAGGCCAGACCCATGCCTCAACACCGGCTGGAATCGTCGAGCGACTCGTACGCGACGATTCAGACCGCAAGCGCTTCTTGAAGATGGCGGGCTCCGCCGGCGCGGCGAGCTTCGGAGCGTTCGTGATAGCCGCGTGCGGCGGCGGCAAAAAAACGAGCTCGACCGCATCCACCGTCGCGAGCGCCGCAAAAAGTCCCTCCGGTACGACGGGGGATGTGGCGATCCTCAACTACGCGCTGACGCTCGAGTACCTGGAGACCGAGTTCTACGAAAAGGTTGTGTCCGCCGGCCTGTTCACCGGCAAGGTCGGGGCGTTGATCAAGGACTTCGGCGGCCAGGAGAAGACACACGTCGAAGCGCTCAAGGGCGCTGTCGAAAAGCTGGGTGGAACCCCGGTCGCCCAACCGGCGGGGAAGTTCCCGATCCAGAGCGCCACCCAGGTCGCCGAGCTCGCCTACACGGTCGAGAACCTCGGCGCCGCCGCCTATCTGGGGCAGGCGGCGAGCATCCAGAACCCCGAAGTGCTCGCCTCGGCGCTGGCGATCCACACGGTGGAGGCCCGTCACGCCGCCACGCTCGGAACGCTCGTGAAAAAGCCGGTCACCCCCAACGGCGCGTTTGGCAAGGCCGCGGACATGTCAACGGTGCTGGCGGCTGTGAAGCCGTTTCTGGCCTAGTCAACACAGCCTGCAAAGGAGCTAAAGATGTCAGATCACAGACCCTCAAATCCGGAGCTTCAAGGCTTCGAGGTCCACGGAATCACCCGCTCGAGCTTCCTGCTGCGCGGTGCGCTGGCGGCCGGCGCCCTGTACGGCACCTCGGCGGTCGCGCCGTTCGTCTCCCAGGCGTTCGCGGGCGAAGGCTCAGGCGATGTGGAAATCCTCAACTTCGCCCTGACGCTCGAGTACCTGGAGAGCGACTTCTACCGGGTCAAGAGCAAGCAGGTCGGGCTCTCCGGCCAGGCGAAGGCCTACGCCTCGACGTTCGGGCTGGAGGAGGAGGATCACGTCACCGCGCTGATCGCCACCATCAAGGAACTGGGCGGCACACCCGTGGCCAAGCCCACCTTCGTGTTCCCTGGAAGCGACGAGGCCGGCTTCCTGAAGCTCGCCTCGACCCTGGAGAACACCGGTGTGGGCGCATACAACGGCGCGGCGCCGCAGATCAAGAGCAAGAAGGTGCTCGCGGCCGCCGGGTCGATCGTGCAGATAGAGGCACGGCACGCCGCGGCGATCAACCTGCTGATCGACAAGAGCCCCACCCCCAACCAGGGCTTTGACCTGCCGATCGCAAAGGCGAGCGTGCTGAAGGCCGTGGGCCCCCTGATCAAGGCCTAGCCAAAGCCTCACACCGTCAACGAGACCGACACGAGGAGACCTTTTGATGATGGGACTCGACAACCCGATACACATAGCCTTCCTGCTGATCATGCTGCTGCTCGTCTTCGGAGCCAAGCGACTCCCGGAGATGGGCCGTTCGCTGGGAAGCGGCATGCGCGGCTTCAAGGATGCCCTCAGCACCGACGGCGAGGGCCCTTCTGAGCCTCGACCGGCGGTGGCCGCCACGCTCACGCAAGCGCAGCCCTCACAGGGGCCGATCGCGGCCGAGTAGTCACCGCCCCGCTCCGGGAGCTTTCGGGGCGCCGTGCGGGCCCGCTCTGCGAGACTGGGAGGTACAGCTCTCAAAGAAAACGACGCTCCCGGAGGCGCCCCATGTCGCAGAACAGCTTCGGCGCAAAGCAAACGCTCGCGGTAGGCGGGCGCGAGTACGAGATATTTCGCCTGGACGCGCTGCAGCAGCGCTTCGACGTGGCTCGCTTGCCGTTCTCGTTGAAGGTGCTGCTTGAGAATCTGCTGCGCACCGAGGGAAACGGGTCGGTGACGGCGGCCGACATAGAGGCGCTCGCCAGCTGGGACGCAAAGGTCCAGCCCAGCAAGGAGATCGCGTTTACGCCCGCGCGCGTGCTGATGCAGGACTTCACCGGTGTCCCGGCCGTCGTGGACCTGGCGGCGATGCGTGACGCGATGGCCGAGATGGGCGGCGACCCCAAGAAGATCAATCCGCTGGCGCCGGCGGAGCTGGTGATCGACCACTCCGTGCAGGTGGACGCCTTCGGCACGCGCGACGCCTTCCGCTTCAACGCCGAGCGCGAGTTCGAGCGAAACCAGGAGCGCTATGCCTTCCTGCGCTGGGGTCAGGGCGCCTTCGACGACTTCGCCGTCGTGCCGCCCGACACCGGGATCGTCCACCAGGTCAACCTCGAGTACCTAGCGCGCGTGGTGTTCCCCGACGAGCGATCCGGATCCCAGCCACCCCAGGCCTACCCCGACACGCTCGTGGGCACCGACTCGCACACCACGATGGTCAACGGGCTGGGTGTGCTCGGCTGGGGGGTCGGCGGCATCGAGGCCGAGGCGTCGATGCTCGGGCAGCCGATGTCGATGCTGATACCGCAGGTGCTCGGCTTCCGCCTGCATGGGCAGTTGCCGGAGGGCGCCACCGCCACCGACCTGGTGCTCACCGTCACCCAAATGCTGCGCGAGCGCGGGGTCGTGGGGATGTTCGTCGAGTTCTATGGAGCCGGCCTCGTCGGCCTGCCGATAGCCGACCGCGCCACGATCGGCAACATGTCGCCGGAGTTCGGCTCGACCTGCGCCATCTTCCCGATCGACGCCGAGACGCTCGCCTACCTGCGGCTGTCGGGGCGCTCGTCCGAGCAGATCGCGCTGGTGGAGGCATACGCTCGCGAGCAGGGCCTGTGGCACGAAGAGCACGCCGAGGAGCCGACCTTCACGGACACGCTCGAGCTCGACCTCTGCACCGTGCAGCCCAGCCTCGCCGGGCCCAAGCGTCCGCAGGATCGCGTTGCGCTGAGCGATGCCCAGCAGGCCTTCCGCGAGGCGCTGAAGGCGTACGTCCCCGACGATGGCGAACAGCCCGACGCGCTGGACGAGGGCCTCGCCGAGTCCTACCCCGCGTCCGATCCTCCCGCCAACGGGGCGCCCGGCCACGAGTCGCCGCTCGGCGTCACGCCGCCGCAGCTGCCGGCGCCCACCGCCATGCTCGCCCGCAATGGCACCGCCCAGACGGTCGAGATCGACGGGCAGAGCTTCGAGGTAGACCACGGCCACGTCGTGATCGCCGCGATCACGAGCTGCACCAACACCTCCAACCCGTCGGTGATGATCGGCGCGGGGATCCTCGCCCGCAACGCTGTCGCCTGCGGGCTTCACTCAAAGCCCTGGGTCAAGACGTCGCTGGCTCCCGGCTCGAAGGTCGTCACCGAATACCTGGACCGCGCCGGACTGACCGAGCCGCTCGAGCAGCTGGGCTTCAACCTCGTCGGCTATGGCTGCACGACGTGCATCGGCAACTCCGGCCCGCTGCCGCAGGAGATCTCACAGGCCGTGGGGGAGGGCGATTTGGCGGTCGTGTCGGTGCTGTCCGGCAACCGCAACTTCGAGGGACGCATCAACCCGGACGTGAAGATGAACTATCTGGCCTCACCGCCGCTGTGCGTGGCCTACGCGCTGGCGGGCAGCATGGACGTGGACATCGTGGGTGACCCGCTCGGCCGCGACGAGGACGGCAACGACGTCTACCTGCGCGACATCTGGCCATCCGAGCGGGAGGTCGCCGAAACGATCGGGGAGGCGGTGCGCGCCGACATGTTCCACAAGAGCTACGGCGAGGTGTTCGCCGGCGACGAGCGCTGGAACGGTCTGGAGGTGCCCGCCGGGGAGCGCTTCGCCTGGGATCCGGACTCCACCTACGTGCGTCTGCCGCCCTACTTCCAGGGGATGCCACCAGAGCCGGGGCCCGTACAGGACGTGCGGGGCGCACGCGTGCTCGCTCTGCTCGGCGACAGCGTGACCACCGACCACATCTCCCCGGCAGGGTCGATCAAGCGCGACGGACCCGCCGGGCGCTACCTGCAGGAACAGGGGGTGGCGCCACGCGACTTCAACTCCTACGGGTCGCGGCGCGGCAACCACGAGGTGATGATGCGCGGCACCTTCGCCAACATCCGCCTGCGCAACCTCATCGGCGGTGGCGAGCCGCTGGGCGAAGGCGGCTTCACGCGCTATCTCGCCGACGGCTCCGGTGAGCAGATGTCGATCTACGACGCGGCCATGCGCTACATGCGGGAGGGCATCGACCTGGTGGTCCTAGCGGGCAAGGAGTACGGCACCGGCTCCTCGCGCGACTGGGCGGCCAAGGGCACCAAGCTGCTCGGTGTGAGGGTCGTCATCGCCGAGAGCTTCGAGCGCATCCACCGCTCGAACCTGATCGGGATGGGCGTGCTGCCGCTGCAGTTCCCCGACGGTCTGAGCGCCGGCGCGCTCGGGCTCAACGGCGAGGAGGTCTTCTCGATAACCGGGCTGGCAGAGGCGATGAATGATGGGGGCCCACCCACCCCCGGGGTGCGGCAGGTGGCGGTGCGCGCCGAGCGTGACGGTGGCGAGCCGGTCGAGTTCGACGCCCGCGTGCGAATAGACACGCCCCGCGAGGCCGAGTACTTCCGCCACGGCGGCATCCTGCAGTATGTCCTGCGAAGCTTGCTGGCAGCATGAGCGACCCCGGCCAGCGCTTTCCCCCGATCCTGCGCGCGCTGTTGAGCGCGCGAGGACCCTCCGGCTATGAGACGGCACCCGCGGCGGTCTGGCACGCCGACGCGCAGCAGTTCGCGCAGGCGAGCATCGACGTGGTTGGCACCCCCTCCGCGCGCGTGTCGCCGCGCATCGACACGCCGGCTCCCAGGAGGCTGATCGTGATGGGGCACATCGACGAGATCGGGTTGATCGTCACCCACATCGACGACGAGGGCTACCTGTGGTTTCGCGAGGTCGGAGGGTGGGATCCCCAGATCCTCGTTGGTCAGCGCGTTGTGCTCGCCACGCGCGAGGGCGAGGTCACCGGGTTGATCGGTCGCAAGCCGATCCATCTGCTGCGCGATGAGGAGCGCAAGAAGGTGGTGGAGGTGCGCGACCTGCACATCGACATTGGCGCCAAGGACGGCGAGCAGGCGCGTGGGCTCGTGCGAGTGGGGGATGTGGCGGTGCTCGGCGGCGACCCGGTGGAGCTGCCCAACGGGCGGCTGGCCTCGCGAGCCCTCGACAACCGTCTCGGCTCTTACGTGGCGCTGGCCGCCGCGCGGCTCGTCGCGCAGGCCGGCGGAGCGAGCGACTGGGAGACGGTCGCGGTCGCGGCCGCGCAGGAGGAGACGACGTTCGGCGGGTCGCGCACGAGCGCCTTCTCGCTGGAGCCCGACGCCGCGATCGTGGTCGATGTGACGCACGCCACCGACGCGCCCGGCATCGAGGTCAAGCAGACCGGCAAGCACGAGCTCGGCTCGGGCCCGGTGCTGAGCCGCGGCTCCACACTCAACCCCGCGCTGTTCGAGCTGCTGCACGACACGGCCGAGCGTGAGGGCATCCCGTTCACCGTCGAGGCGATCGGGCGCAACACGGGCACCGACGCCGACGCCGTCCACATCAGCCGCGGGGGTGTGCCGACCGCGCTGGTGTCGATTCCGCTGCGCTACATGCACTCGCCGGTCGAGCTCGTGCAGCTCGATGACGTGCACCACGCCGCCGCGCTGATCGCCGCCACGGCGATGAGCCTGAGCGGCGACACCTCGCTCGCGCGCTGAGGTTTGTCAGTTCGGCGTGGCCGGTCGTGAGAGGCCTGCGTCTGTTGGCTCGTCATCCCGTGCGGGAGGCTTGGGCTGGCTGGGCGGATCGTGCATCGTGAGTCCAGTGACGCGCTCGAAGTGGCGCCGATCGCGCGTCATCAGGGGGAGCTGGTGTGCAAGTGCTGTCGCTGCGATCAGAGCATCGGGGACAGCGAGCTGGGTCATCCGACGAATTCGGCCCGCTAACTCCGCGACGTCGCTCCCCACCGGAAGCTCCACCAGCCGTCCGAGGACTTGACGTAGACGCGGCTCGTCCGTGTTGCGCCCGGCAAACAGCTCGCAGCGAGTTACGACCGAAATCCTCCACGCCTGATCGACGAGGTCGAGCCGTCGGTGTCCGCGTAGATGGTTGACCAGGACGTCAGTGTCCAGCAGAACTGCAGTCATCCCTTGGTGTCGGGCTCAATCATGCTCGATGCGATTCCAGTCCAGGTCGAAGCGATCCCACTCGTCACGTGCAGGAACTTCAAGATCAGGTATCGAGCCGAACGTTTCATCCAGCACACGCTGCGTCTCGGCACGCTCCCTCTCGGCGGCATCGCGGCCGTGCGTGGACAGGTACTCATCCAGCGCCGTACGGATCACCTCTGCGAGCGTGCGTCCATCGCGGGCGCGCAGCTCGTCGATCTCACGGCGCTGCTCGACGGTCAGGTAGACCTGCGTGCGAGTAGATGTAGCCATATACAGCACAGCATACATCACATGCGGTTAGTTCGGGTCAAGCAGTGCCGAGCTCGGTCATCGCGGGCGCCTGGTATGCCTTGCCGGGGGCGCCGCCGATGACGAGCATGCGCAGGCCTTCGGGTCCCGCGTGCACCTTCCGCTTGGCCGCAGATCCGACCCTCACGAGCGTATCGGCGTTCAGGTTCACCTGCTCGCCTTCCACGTCGATCGACCCAGAGCCGCCGAGCGCTACGTAGACCTCCTCCTGCTCGGTCTCCGCGTGGTCGTGTTCGGGGTAGTCCGTGTAGTCCGGCGGCATCTGGATTATCTGAAAGCCGAACGCGGTGACTCCCAGCTCCGCTCGTGCCTTCACGAAGCCTCCGCCGAAGCCGGCCTCCATCTCGTCGATCCGCTTTGCCGTGTAGTCAGCCATTGAACGCTCCTTGGTCGTGCAGCCAGGACGGCCAGCCTATCGCCCGGGCGCGAGCCAGCGCTGCTAGCGGCGTGGATGGAACGGGATCACCAGCCCCATCTGACGCGATTGCACGAGCACCGTGCCGTCCGCGGCCCAGATGACCCCGTCCTCCTCGAAGAACCCTTCGTGCACCAGCTGAGTTCTGAACATCGCCAGACACAGCTCTGCGGGATCCGAGTTGGCCGGGGGCGGCTGGCGGAAGTGAATGGTCAGGTCGATAGTCGGAGCGGTTGCAGGCTCGCGCAATCCGATGAACGACGGGGGAAACCAGGCGTCGGCGAACAGCGCCAGCGACAGCGCGTCGAGCGGCCGGGGATCCAACAGGCCGGTCCAGCCCCCGACTTCCATGGGGGCCTGCGCGCCGGTGAACGGCACCGCCCCGACCCGCGGCTGCAGCACCAGGTTCCTGGTGAATGGCGGCGCTCCGTCGAACAGGCGGGGAGTCGAGCGCCGGTCGGGGTCCGGCGGCTCTACCTGTGGCATCGGCAGGCCGCCAGCCTCCGGTGCTCTCCAGGGGACCGAGAAGGCGCTCAGTGCGAGCGCCACGACCTCGCCGTCCTGCTCCATGCTGGCCGACAGGGTGGAGAGCGAACGTCCCTGGCGCACGATCCTGGTGTCGATGCTAACCGCCCCGAGATCCGGGGCGCTCGTGTAGTGGATGGTCAGCGATCGCGGCGTGCGGATGGGGTCGGCGATCGTCTCGCTCAAGGCGCGCAGCAGGATCGCCGCCAGATAGCCGCCGTGCGGCCCTCGCCCGGCACGCCAGCCGTCCGCTATCTCAGCGCTGAACCTCCCCGCGCCGAGCGCTCGTACGGCGGTCTGTCGATCGAAGGCGCTGTCCATGCAGCGCGCGAGGATACTGATCGAGCATGCTCGCGCTGTTCGACATCGATGGGACGCTCCTCGCCGGGGCCTCGGCGGCGCACGGGCGGGCGCTGCGACGCGCGCTACACGAGGTCTACGACGTCGGCGATCGCGACGATGACCCATCTGCCCTCCCACGTGTTCAGGCCGCGGGCCGCACTGACCTCGAGATAGCCCGTGAGACGCTGCTGCTGTGCGGCCGCTCGGCACGTGTGATCGACGACGGGCTCGCCGATCTGCGCGAGGTCTGTGTGCGGGAGTACGCTCGCTGCGCGCCGGAAGACCTGTCCGACTGTGTGGTCGCGGGCATGCAGGAGCTGCTGACCGAGATCTCCCAGATCGGCCGGATCAAACTCGCACTGCTCAGCGGCAATCTCGAGCCGATCGCTCGCTCGAAGCTCACCCGCGCGGGCATCGGCCACCACTTCCCATTCGGGCAGGGGGCGTTCGGCTCGGATTCCGAGGATCGCACCGAGCTGCCCGCCATCGCCCGCCGGCGAGCCGCCCTCGGCGGGCGTTCCCATCCACGCTCGCGCACCCTGGTGATTGGAGACACACCGCGGGACATCGCCTGTGCGCGCGCCGACGGCGTGCGCTGCCTGGCCGTCACCACCGGACCGTATCGAGCCAGTGAACTGGGAGCGGCTGACGCTGTGGCCTTCAGCAGCGAGCATCTGCGCGAGCTGCTCCTAGCCGAGCTCGAGCGCATCGAAAAGGCGCCACCACTAGCACGGGAGGCGGCCGATCTACTCGGTCCGTCCTAGGTTGATCCGGCGCCGCCGCGGGTTGCTAGGAACGCGCCAGGCGCTTGTAGGTGATGCGATGTGGCCGCTCGGCGGCGTCGCCGAGCAGCGCGCTGCGGTGCTCCTTGTAGGCTTCGAAGTTGCCCTCGAACCACACAACCTGAGAGTCGCCCTCGAAGGCCAGCACGTGCGTGGCGATGCGGTCCAAGAACCAGCGGTCGTGGGAGATCACCACCGCACAGCCCGGGAATTCGAGCAGCGCGTTCTCCAGCGCGCGCAGGGTGTTGACGTCGAGATCGTTCGTGGGCTCGTCCAGCAGCAGCAGATTGCCGCCGCTGCGCAGCAGCTTCGCCAGGTGCACGCGGTTGCGCTCCCCACCGGAGAGCTTTGAGATCTTCGCCTGCTGGTCGGAGCCTTTGAAGTTGAAGCCGGCCGTGTACTGGCGCGAGCCCATCTCACGGTCACCCACCTTCAGCTGGTCCAGCCCTTCGGAGATCTCCTCCCAGACTGTCTTGTCCGGGTCAAGGGCGTCCCGCGACTGATCGACGTAGGCGAGCTTGACCGTGTCGCCTAGCTGAAGCGTGCCGTCGTCGGGTGACTCCTCGCCGGTGATCATGCGAAACAGCGTCGTCTTGCCAGCGCCGTTGGCGCCGATCACGCCCACGATGCCGGCACGTGGCAGATCGAAGGACAGATTCTCGATCAGCAGCTTCTCGCCGAACCCCTTGCGCAGATTGTTGGCCGTGAGCACCTTCTCGCCCAGACGGGGACCCGGCGGGATGTGGATCTGCACCTCCTCGAGCTTGGTGTTGCGCTCCTGCGCCACCAGCTCCTCGTAGCGTGCCAGCCGCGCCTTGGACTTCGTGCGACGGCCCTTGGGGTTGGTCCTGACCCACTCAAGCTCGGCGGAGATCGTGCGCTGGCGGGCCTTCTCGCCGCGCTCCTCCTGCGCTAGGCGCGCCTGCTTCTGCTCGAGCCAGCTGGAGTAGTTGCCCTCGTAGGGGAGTCCCCGGCCTCGGTCGAGCTCGAGAATCCAGCCGGCGACGTTGTCCAGGAAGTAGCGGTCGTGGGTGACCGCGACGATCGTCCCCTTGTACTCCGCCAGGTGCTGCTCGAGCCACGCCACCGACTCGGCATCGAGGTGGTTGGTGGGCTCGTCCAGCAACAGCAGGTCGGGCGCTCTGAGCAGCAGGCGGCAGAGCGCGACGCGGCGGCGCTCGCCACCGGAGAGCGTGCTCACCTCCGCGTCCGGTGGGGGCAGTCTCAAAGCGTCCATCGCGTACTCCAGCTGCGTGTCGAGATTCCACGCGTCGGCCGCTTCGATCTGTGCCTGGATGCGGGCGAACTCCTCAGCCGTATCCTCGGAATAGTTGGCGGCCAGCTCGTTGAAGCGATCGAGCAGCGCCTTGGTCTCCGCCACGCCGTCCTGCACGTTGCCCTTGACGTCCTTTGACTCGTCCAGATGCGGCTCCTGCTCGAGCATCCCGACGCTGGCGTTCGGGGCCAGCGCCGCCTCGCCGCGATATTCCTGATCGACCCCGGCCATGATCCTCAGCAGCGTGGACTTGCCGGCGCCGTTGTAGCCGAGCACGCCGATCTTCGCGCCGGGGTAGAAGGCGAGCGTGACGTTGTCGAGCACCGTCTTGTCCGGCGGATGCAGCTTGGAGAGCCGGTGCATCGTGAATATGTATTGGGAGGACATTCGGCCTCTGAGAATAAAGGGACGGGCATCTCGGCGGAGGAAGGACCGTCGAACGACCCGTCCTTACACCACCTGTCGCTAACGTGACTTCTAGAGATGCCGACCAGCATTCTGGACATAGAGCAGCACCTGCTCCTGTTGGAGCTCGAGCCCCCCTTCACGAAGCGCGACGTGCAGCTCGCGCGCCGGCGCATGGCCAAGCGCTGGCACCCCGACGTCGCGCCGCAGGGGCGCCAGTTCGAGCACGAGCGTCACCTCAAGGCGATCAACGAGGCCGCCGACCAGCTCGAGCGTCTAGCGGAGGGCTCGCGCGGGGGAAAGGTGTCGGCCAATGCCGTCAAGGTCAGCGCCGCCGCGGCGCGCCGCGAGCGCGAGGAGGCCGGCCGGCGCGCGTACGAGGCCGAGCAGCGAACCCGTGCGGCCGCGAAAGACCGCGCCGAAAACGACCCATTCGGCAGCCGCGTTCCCGACCACTCGGTCGTGCACCGCTACGCGCGCTGCCTCACCTACCCCGAGTGGGGCGTGGGCACAGTCGCCGGCATCTACTTCTCCTCCGATCCGGTCGGAGCCGGCGAGGAAGTACAGCAGTGGGCGCGCGTCAAGTTCAGCCACGGCATCCGCACGGTGCCCGCCGGCAGCATGAAATTCGTGGACTTCTCAAAGCCCGACCCCGCCGAGGAGCGCGTCGAACGCTTCCTGATAGCCGCGCAGCGCGCGATGGCCGAAGGCGAGTACGACCTGGCCGCGCAGCGCCTCATCTACGCGCGCGATGCCGAGCCGCGCAACGTTGCCGTGCTGCGCCTGTTGACGCTCGCCTTCTGGAACGCCGGCAAGCTCGAGGCGGCCGCGCGAGCGGTGCGTGACTGGGCGCGCGTCGAGGGCAGCCGCCCCGCCGCCCACCGCTTCGCGGCCCGGATCTACGAAGACATGGGTGCGATCGACCTCGCCGAGGAGGCCGCCGCGCGCGCGGCGCAGTGTGGCCCCTCCGACGCGAGCGCGTGGGAGCGCCTCGGGCGTTTGCGCCTTGCGCTGATGGACCGCGAGGGCGCACTCGAGGCGCTCAGGCGCGCACTGGCGCTGGGCGCCGGCAAGGACGACGTGCACGACCTCGTCACGCAGGCGCTGGCGATCGAGCCGAGCATGGCTGGCTGACGCCGCGCCCTACAGAATGTTCACGGCGCGCGAGACGATCAGGCCGATCGTCAGAAGCGAAACGATCGACTGGACCCCCATGATGCTCTTGGCAAGCGGCGTCAGCGGCATCGTGTCGGTCGGCGAGAAGGCCGTGTTGTTGGTCAGCGACACATACAGATAGTCGATGAACTTGGGACGCCAATCGATTGGCTCGATGCGGTCGTCGGACATCTGCGGGAAGAGGAAATCGGGCGGCCCGTCGTGCCCGGCGGCTCGCTTGCCCGGTCCGCCGCGGTCCATCTCCCAGTACCAGAGCGCAAAGATCAGGAAGTTCGTCAGCCAGATCAGCACACCCGAGATGATCAGCTGATGCGCGTCGGGGCTGCTGTGGCGCAGCAGGAAGTGGGTGAGCTCGGCCAGCGAGTAGATATTGGCGGCCGAGACAAACGCGGTCAGCCCCAGCGCCACGCGCCGTCGGCGGGGATGCTCGTGCTCGAGCTGACGTGGGGTGGCGAAGAACATCCCTATCAGCAGGGCGCCCTCCAGGGCGGGTATCAGCCACGTTGGACCGATCGTCAACCGGCTGGGTAGAAGTATCTGCACCGCGATCGCGGTCAGCACCGTCATCTGAGCGGGCCAGAACGGCTCGCTCGCCGCCGCCGGCGGATAGGAGCGGCCCGGCTGGCTGGACGCGGCTTGCACACACGCAAGCCTAGGGGCGCGTCCGGGCGTTGCGCTTACGGCAGCGGCCGTGGAGCGCTAGCCTTCAGATGATCGGTCAGCGTATCGGCGCCTAGAGAGGAGCGCATGGGAATCGAGAGCCCTGTCCATCTGCTGTTTCTCGGGGTAGTCGCCTTGATCGTGCTCGGTCCCAAGCGCCTGCCGGAGCTGGCGCGGGCGCTGGGCAAGGGCATGGCGGAGTTCCGCGAGGCGCTCAACGGCGCCGCCAACGACGAGGAGCAACCGCCCCGAACCCCGGAGTTGCCGGCGCCAACCGATCCAACCAAACAGGCTCCCTGAGTCGATCAATCCGGCTGCAGCACCGAGAGCACGTTCCCGGCAGGATCTGTAAACCAGGCGATATACGGTCCTCCGCCGCGGAAGATGCCCCTATCGTCCTGGTCGAAACCGTCGTATCGCTCAAAGCGAACACCACGCGCTGTGAGCTCGTCCACCGCCTCCTCGATGTTTTTCACGGGGAAGTTCAAGACCGTGTAGCCGGCCGGTGTGTGATCGGGCTTAGGGTAGACGAGCGTGTCGCGATCACCGGCGAGATGCAGAGTCATCAAGCCGTGCTCCTCGGAGGTCTCCAGCCCGAGCGTCTGGCTGTAGAAGTCGCGTGCCCTGGAGATGTCATCCACGGCAAAGCTGCTGAATGCCTTGGTGTTCGTGAACATGAAAGCTCCTCTTCTGACGGTGAGGTGATTTCTCGACGAAGCCTCTTTTGCGCGTCGATGGCCTCGACTGGGAAAGGTCCTGCTCTGTCAACCATAGGTGGGCCTGAAAATCATCGCCCAACCGATCACAAATCGATCGTGCATCGCGACAGGGCTCGTCTAGGGCCGACCTTTGAACATCAACACCGCGCATCTCGTGTTTTTGCGCCAACACAACCCGACACATACACAGCTCTCCAACACCGCAACGCCACGATGGTTTATGCGGGTCTCAAGCTTGGGCGCCGGCGACCGATGCTGATATGTGTACCAAAACCAGCCACGTAAGCTCCGAGGGCCGGTTGGCCTTCTGGGCAACAGATATCGCCGGCTGCGCGTAACGCTCGAGCAAGCGCTGCTTGGCACGCCCGGGCGGCCGTTCGCCGAGGGTTCACCGACGCTCACTGGTCGCAGGCAGACGCGGTGGGGGTGCTGGTGGGAGAGCCATCCACGGCTGCTGCACGGGCTTGCGCTGCTGGCGCTCGCCTGGATGACGGTCTACCTCGTCTGGCGCGTGGGCTGGAGCTGGCACGGCGCGAGCCGGTGGCTGTGGGCGATGCTGCTGGTGTCCGAGGGGTTCGGGCTCTGGAGCCTGGCGACCCTGACCTGGTTCTCGTGGCGCCTGCCGGATGTGGAGCGACCGTCAGCGAAGCGCGGGCACACCGTCAACGTCTACGTCTGCACCTATGACGAGCCTCCCGCCGTGGTGCGCGCGACCCTCGCGGGCTGTGCGGCGATGACCTACTCACACACGACCTATCTGCTGGACGACGGTCGTCGGCCGGAGATGGAGAGACTCGCCGGCGAATGGGGAGCCAAGTACCTGACTCGCGAGCAGAACACACACGCCAAGGCGGGGAACATCAACAACGCTCTGCCGATCACCGATGGCGAGCTCGTGCTGGTGCTCGACGCCGACCACGTTCCCGTTCCAGACGCACTGGACGCGATCGTCGGCTACTTCGACGAGGACGACCTCGCGCTGGTGCAAACTCCGCACGAGTTCTACAACCACGACTCGATCCAGCACTATGAGGTAGGCCGTCACGAGCAGTCGGTGTTCTACGGGGTCATCTGCCCCGGCAAGGACCGACACAACGCCGCGTTCTGGTGCGGCTCAGGGGCACTGATTCGTCGCGCCGCATTGCTCGAGGTCGGCGGGGTCGCCGTGCAGACGATCGCCGAGGACTTCCACACCACGATCAAGCTGCACGGAGCCGGCTGGCGCTCGCGCTACCACAACGAAGTGATCATCCAGGGTCTCGCGCCGCACGACCTCGCCGCCTATCTGCTCCAGCGCGACCGCTGGGCGCGCGGGAATCTGTCCGTCTTCGCGACTCCCGAGTCGCCACTGCGCACCCGTGACCTGACAGCGATCCAACGGCTCAGCTACTTCGTGAGCCTCACCGCCTATTTGGCCGGCCCGATGCGGCTGCTGTCGCTCGTCACGCTCGCCGCGGTGGTGTGGACCGGACAGCTGCCGCTCACCGCGACGCTGCTCACGCTCGGGCTGCTGTGGGCGCCGGCGACACTCCTGTCGATCGCCTCGGGATCGGCGCTCTGCCGCGGCTACCAGCGGATCGCCGACACCACCCACTTCGAACTCTGCACCGCAGAAATATTCATGCGGGCACTGCGCTGTGTGGTGCGCCCAGGGCGCGCCAAGTTCAAGGTCACTCCCAAGGAGGGCGTCGATTACGGTGGCCTGGCCGCCGTGCGCCAACTGCGGCTCGTGTCGCTGATCGCCTTCTTGCTCGCCAGTGGCCTGGTTGTACGGATCCTCGACGAGACCGGCATGAACCTCGTGCCGAACCTGCGTGGCATCGCGATCTGGGTGGTTCCCATAGTCGCCGCCGTAGAGCTGCGTCGCGTCGTGCGCACACTCACGCTCGTCGCTCGCCGTCGCCAGCTGCGAACCGAGTATCGGATGGCGCTCGACTCACCGGCGATTGCTGTCGCTGCCAGCAACCCCAATGGCCCGATCATCGCACGGGCACGAGATCTCTCGCCCTCAGGGATCGGTCTCGAGCTCCCTATGACAATGGCGCCGGGGGCGGCTGCCGTAGTGGTGCTCCAGTTGCCCAGGCTGTCGGGGGAGACCCGAGCGGTGACCCTCGATCTCGAGGTCCAGTCCTCGCGCGCACAGGCCGGCAAGTGGATGATCGGCGCTCGCATCACCGGTAGCACTGAGGAGACACAGCGTCGCATCGTCGAGTACTGCTACGTCATCTACCAGCAACGACGGCTACGCGGAGGGCAGCCGATGGCCCTGCCCACGCCGACGGAGGAAGCCGAGCCGCTCATCGCGCCGCCGCAAGCCCTCGTCTTCGCTTGAAGCAGGGTCGGTAGGCGTGTTGCCTCGTTGTTCAGCGATAGCCGGCAGATGTGGTCGTTCTGAGGGTGCCCCCGCTGACCCGCATCTGCGAGGCGCTAGAGTGCTCCTACCGGTCGAGTGCCCATTCGACCAAGGCGATGCCTCGCGGCACTTCCGCGTCTAAAGCGCAGATAGCCGGAGGGAGACAAGCGACCGCCACAGGATCAGGTGGCGCGACGACGACCCGGGCTTGCGGAATCGCCACATGGAATGACCCGGCAAGGGACGCGCTCGAAACTCCACAACAAAGGACGGACAGGCATGGCCTCAAGCGGCAAGAAGAAGACCACGATGGCAAAGCTCACCCGCGAAAGTAAGCTCCGCGAGCGTCGGTTGGACAAGCAGGCCAGGAAGGACGCGCGGAAGCATGCCTCAAATCATCCGGACCCGCTCAGCGAAACGCTCGACGCGCCGGACGGTGAGCCAGCCCTGGCAGACGCCGGGCAGCCCGCTCTGGAGGCAGTCGTTCAGGGTCTCGCGGACGCCTAATCCGCGGTCACGCGCGCGACGATCGCCATCCCATCCGGGTCGTCGCGACCATAGGCACAGACAGCGTCCGGCATCAAAGTTAGTTTCCCGCCCCATGCGTCTGATCGTTGCCCGCTGTGAGGTGCGCTACACAGGCCGTCTTGAGGCTCTGCTTCCGGAGGCTCTGCGGCTCATCATGATCAAGTCCGATGGCTCTGTGATGGTGTACGCCGACACCGGGGGATACAAGCCTCAGAACTGGATGGCCGTACGCCGAAATCGGCTGCCGGCTGGACCTAGACGCGCTCCTCGATCCAGAGCAATTCGGCTTCGGATCTTAGGCAGGTGTCCGTGCTCCCACTTTTCGTAGGTGGCGCCAGTGATCGACCTGCCGAAACGCGCGAAGGCGCCGAAGTCGCTCCGCATCAAGAGCTTGGCGAGCTTTACGCGGCCAAGTGCCGCCTCCGGGCCAAGCCGCTTGGCGATGTAGACGATTAGCTCATTGAACTTTGCTGGATCGAACTTTGGCTCGCTCATTCCTAGACCTCCACCGCCCTAGCGTAGTAGAGTCATGTTGCATGCATTATGTATGCATAATCCATACTAGGAGCACAGTCGGATGGCGAAATCTAGCTATACGACAGCCCGCCTGGACGCTGCGGCAGTTGACGACGCAGCCCGTATGCTGGCCGAGATGCGGCTCGAAGGAGCTAGGACATCGCGTGACGAGATCATAAAGGTGCTCCTGTGGGGAGTGACAGCCCCGCAGGCGGTAGGCATGCTACGTGCATACATAGCGCATGTAGAGAGGTCGTCGGGGGAGAGCAAGTCCGACGCTGCCGAGCTTTAGTCGCCAGGACGCCCGGCGTCCCCCGCAGCGGTGGCAGGTCGGGGTTCTTGCTCATAAGTCCCTCCTCCGGCGGGAGCCGGTCGGATCCATTGCGCAGACCAAGCTACCCCGCGCTGGCGATCCTTCCCACCATTTGGACTCTCGCTCATGTGCTCAATCCCCCATTTTACGGGGCGTCACCTAGTCGCAAGGTTGGCACGAAACGCTATTCTGCCCTGTGTCTTTGGGGGCCTATAGCACCGCCATCGACGCTATCGAGGTGGCGGAGGACTGGACAACCCAATCTCAGATACGCTCGTCGATTAGTTGATCGCAAACCGGTCAATGCGCAAGCTGACGACCGTCGCCGCAGCCTTGCCCTTCTTGTCCGGTGGGGCGGCTAGGTTTGCCGCCGTGCGGCTGATCGTTGCTCGCTGTGAGGTTCGGTATTCGGGTCGTCTTTCGACGGTGCTCCCGGAGGGCGTACGCCTATTGATGATCAAGAACGACGGGACGTTCATGGTCTGGTCGGAAGGTGGGGGGTCCAATGTCAAGCCGCTGAACTGGATGGTCCCGCCCACAGTGATCGAAGAGGAGGGAGGTTCGATCGTCGTGCGTAAGCGCGCGGGCACGAGCGAGGATCGCCTGGACATTACGATCACCGAGGTGCTCTCAGATGTCACGCATGACATGGGTGAGGCGGCGGCGCTTGAGAAGGATGGGGTGGAGGCCCATTTGCAGGAGCTGCTGGCTGACCAGCCCCATTGGTGCGGTGAGGGCTTCAGGCTCGTGCGACGTGAGTGGCCTACGGATATCGGGCCAGTCGATCTGATGTGCCGTGACTGCGAGGACGAGTGGATCGCTGTTGAGATCAAGCGAGTCGCCACGATCGACGCGGTCGAGCAGCTGACGCGCTACCTGGAGCGAATCCGCACCGATCCCGCGCTTGGATCCTGTCGTGGGGTGCTCGCGGCTCAGGTGATCAAGCCCCAGGCGCGTGTGCTGGCCGAGTCACGTGGGATCGATTGCGTTGAGGTCGATCTCGCGGTACTCAGAGGCGAACGAGAGCCCGAGCTCAGGCTGTTCGCAGCCTAGTTACGCGCTGAGTTCTCGGCGAAGCAGCGTTCTCCGCGATGAGCGACATCGAGGTCTGCCGCTCACCGGCTCGTCTGAATGGACCTAAAGCAAACGCGGTCGTTTCGTTCTTGGAGCCCCGCACCGGGAGTCTTCCGGTGAGACCATACGATCACGCATCGTCTTGTAGTTTTCGCGTTTGGACTGCGTCTAACACATGTGCCACAAGGTCGAGTCTTTCATGGGAAGGGCCCGGCAAGCAACTAGGCTGCTGATCTCTCTAGGGAAGGGACTTCACCAATGACCGACACCGAGCCAGCCGTATTGACCGAGCGTCGCGAAAACGTGCTAGTGATCACGATCAATCGGCCCGAGGTGCGAAACGCCGTCAACGCCGCCGTCGCCGCCGGCATCGCGGGAGCGCTCGAGGAGCTCGACGGGGATGACACCCTCTCAGTGGGGATCCTCACCGGCACAGGCGGCTTTTTCTGTGCCGGCATGGACCTGGGGGCATTCGTCAAGGGCGAGTCGCCCTACTTCGGCGACCGTGGCTTCGCGGGCATCGCTCAACGTGCCTCGCGCAAGCCGTTGATCGCGGCGATCGAGGGCTTTGCCGTCGCCGGTGGCATGGAGATCGCGCTGGCCTGCGATCTGATCGTGGCCGCCAAGGGCGCCAAGATGGGCATCCCCGAGGCCAAGCGTTCGCTTGTGGCGGCTGGCGGGGCGCTGTTGCGGCTCCCGCGGCGCATGCCCTACCACGTCGTCATGGAGCTCGCGTTGACGGGTGAAGTCTTGCCCGCTGAACGCTTCCATGAGTTTGGCCTCGTCAATCGTCTCGCCGAGCCCGGTGAGGCGGTGCAAGGCGCGCTCGAGCTCGCCGGAAAGCTCGCCGCGAACGGGCCACTGGCGCTGATCGCCTCAAAGCGCATCCTCCAAGAGCAATACGACTGGACGACCGCAGAGATGTGGGAGCGCCAGCGAGCGATCTCCGGGCCGGTGTTCGAGTCCGAGGACGCCAAGGAGGGCGCCAGTGCCTTCAAGGAGAAGCGCGACCCCATGTGGAGCGGCAGATAACCGCTAGTCGGAATCGTCTGCCACCCGGTCCAAGAAGCTCTGCATCTCTAAAGAATCGGTCCCGGATGGCCGAGATATCAACGCGCCGCTTATGTGATCCGGACGCGTATATCTGAAAAGTCCCCCGGTCTCTTGGCCGCAAAGAGGAAGATGACTGCAAACAGGACTGTCTCCACGGTAAAGGGCAGACGCCAGACTCTGCTGCTGGCTGCGCTCGCGCTCACGCTGCTGCTCGGAACGATGGCCGTCGGGATCGTGCTCTCCGAGAAACAGGGCAGAGAACGGCTGCTGAACAACCTCCGCGCGCGGGCGGGCACATCCGCGCAGTTCCTCTCCTCCTACATCTCAGAGCAGGCCGGCCGTCAAATCCAGACCGCTCATCACTTTCTGTCGGGCACCCACATACCAAACACTGGCTTTGAATCGATCCTCGACACCTTCGGCAGCGACGCCGGCGTGCTGCTCGACGACCGTGGCCGGCTGCTCAACGTCGTTCCCAGCGACAGGGCGATCATCGGCTCGGCGATCGCCTCTCGCTATGCCTATCTGACAGCGGCCGAGCAGGGCCGGGTGGCGGTCTCGGGCGTCGTCGCGTCAGCCGCCAGAGGCCTGCCAGTCGTCGCGATCGCCACCCCCTTTGAAACGCTCGCCGGACGTCGGGTCTTCAGCGTCGCCTACGGCATATCGAGTACGGTCCTCAATTCGTTTGTTGACCAGACGATCGCCTACTCCCAGCATCGCGTGTTCTTGGTCGATCCTCACGGGCAGGTGATCGCCTCCAGCCCCCGCGCTCACGCGCTCTCCCTGTCGGCGATCGACCCGGCTCTCACCAGGGCGCTTACGAAGGGCTCGAGCGGTCGTCTCACCGACGACGACGGACCCTCCACCTTCATGGTCTCGCCGGTGGCGGGTACGAGTTGGCGGCTCGTGATCGAGGTATCCGACAGCAAGCTGTTCGCTTCGGTCAACGGATGGTCGCAGTGGGTCCCCTGGATGGTGTTTGCGCTGGTCACCGTGCTGGCCCTGGTCCTGCTTGTCCTCTTCTCGGGGTTCCTGGCCGACCGCGCCAGGCTCGTGGAGCTCTCCCAGGAAATGGCCGATCTCGCCCAGACCGACTCGGTCACCGGACTAGCCAACCGCCGATCGCTGACTGAGCAACTCGATCACGCCGTGGCGCAGGCCAACCGCTACAAGCAGTCACTCTCGCTGCTGATGGTTGACCTCGATCACTTCAAGCAGATAAACGACGACCACGGTCACTCCGTCGGGGACGACGTGCTGCGGGCGGTCGCCGACTGCATGCGCGAGGTGTTTCGCAGCAGCGACATACACGGACGCTGGGGAGGAGACGAGTTCGTCGCCGCGCTTCCCTGTACGGAGGAGGAGGGTGCGCTGATAGTCGCCCAGCGCCTGTGTGACTGTGTGGAGGAACTGGATCTATCGTCGATCGGCGTCAGCGGAGGTATTTCGATCAGCGTCGGCTGCGCCACCGGCTATCACCTGACCGCGCACGACCTGATGACCCAGGCCGATGAATCTCTCTACCGGGCCAAGCGGGCGGGGCGAAACCAGGTCGTGCATGGCTGACCGGCTTCGCGCCGGACGCTAGCTCAGGTAGTCGATCTCAGGGGAGCGAAGCGCGATCCCCAGGCCGCGCAGAGCGACTCTCCCGGAGTGCGGGTAGAAGCACATGTCGCCCGGATCGCGGGTGCCGTACGCGAGATAGGTAAGGCCCTCCGCGCCGGGTTTCAGCGCGTGCGCCACGCCGGTTCCCGCCGGTCGCGAGATCACATCTCCCGGTCGCAGCGGATGCTCCCGAGGATGCTGCGCCGCGGGATCCCAGAGCTCGAGTGTGCCCGAGCCGTCGAGCACCACGAACAGCTCCTCCTGCTGGGAGTGGCAGTGCGCCGGCGCGCCCTCCTCGCCCGCTCTCAGCACGACGTGGTTGAGACCGCTGGCCTGGGCACCGGCGGCATGGCCGGCGCGTCGCGCACGGCCGTCGAAGACGCTCGGCACGTCGGCCAGCGCAACGATGTTCGGCGGGCGTTCGGTCTCGGCCTCGGGGCACTGAGGCGCGCCGACGGACGCCTCTCTGACAAACGGCGAATCGCCATGGCCGAGCTCCACCCAGCGCGGGAAGGACCAGGCCACGCCCGCTCGCGGGAGCGCCGTCAGCGAGGCGTCGAGTCGCTGCCCGAAGACCAGCACGTCGAGCCCTTCATCGCCGCCGCGCAGGGTGTGGGCCCCGCTCCTTGGCCGGTGCACGACGCAATCGCCGGCCTCGACCTCGTAGGTCTTGTCTTCCTGCCACAGCGTTCCATCGCCGCCGAGCACGAAGAAGATCTCCTCGTCGGCGCCGTGCTCGTGCGCGGGCGTGGAGAAGTGACCCGCGGCGACCTCGATGCGCCTCAGGCCCACCGTGCGCGTGGCGACCTCGCGTCCCAGGTCGCGCCACACCCCCTTGATGTGGCCGGCATGGACCTCGCGCGAGCGGCTCTCATACATGTTGGCGATCATTCCCGGCGACGCTATCAGGACGGTCCGGCAATCAGCATGCGACGCCAGCTCGAGACGTCTGAGCGCTCGCGCCCAGATGCCTGACAGACCTAGACGTTGTCGAACATACGCGCGAGGCGCATGTTGACCTTCTCACCGCGGAAGGGGGTTCCCTCCGCTTCGAGCAGCTTGCGCTGAGGTCGTCCCTTGGCGAGGGAACCGTCGGCGCGTACGATCCGGTGCCACGGCAGACTGGAGTCCTGGCATGCCGACAGCACCGCGCCGGTGAGCCTCGGAGCTCCCGGCGAACAGTCGCCGTAGGTACGCACGAAACCGGCTGGCGTCGCCCGCACGCGCTCGATGATCCGCTGGGCACGCGGACCATCTGGGTCCAGCCGGACCACCGTCTCTCAGCGACCTCCCGCGCGTCGCTTGCGACGGCGCTGCGCGAGGATGCGCAGGAGGCGTTTGAACAGCGTCGTCATCAGCGCTCTCCCGGCGTCTTGCGCGGATATTGCGAGACGGGCTCGCCGAGATCGAGCGCGGTGCGCACGATACGGCTCTGCTCGGCGGCGTGGGCGACCGGATAACCCTCACCCGGGCTGGCACGCTCGGGACGGCCGATGTAGCCGAAGTGCATGGCTTCGGGGAGGATCTGCATGAGGCGCGGGAACATGTGCGCCCGCGCGCCCATGTTGCGGGGCTCCTCCTGCACCCACAGTACCTCCCGCAGGTTCGGATAGCGGTCCACCAATGACAGGATCTGGCCTTCGGGGAAGGGATAGAGCAGCTCCACACGACCGACGGCGACACCCTCGTTGTTCTGGCGGTCGGGGTGGCCGATGAGGTCGTAGTAGATCTTGCCGGTGCACAGCACCAGGCGCGTGATCTTCTCCTCGTGAAGGCCCGGCTCCGCGAGCACGGGGTGAAAGCGGCTCTCGTCGGCCAGTTCGAATATGTCGTTGCTCGCCTGGGGCAGACGCAGCAGCGACTTGGGAGTCATGATCACCAGCGGCCTCTGCTTGGCGATGCGCGCCTGGCGGCGCAGCAGATGGAAGTACTGCGCGGGAGTCGTCAGGTTCGCCACGCGGATGTTGCCCTCCGCGGCCAGCGCGAGGAACCGCTCCAGCCGCGCCGAGGAGTGCTCTGGGCCCGAGCCCTCATAGCCGTGCGGCAACAGCAGCGTCAGGCGCGAGGTCTGCCCCCACTTGGCCAGGCCCGAGACGATGAACTGGTTGACGATCACCTGCGCGGAGTTCACGAAATCGCCGAACTGAGCCTCCCACAGCACGAGCGTCTCCGGGGCCTCCTGGCTGTAGCCGTACTCGAAGCCCAGGCAGGCAAGCTCAGAGAGCGGGCTGTTGTGCAGCTCAAACGGCGCGAGCGCGTCGGGCAGACTCTGGATCGGGCAGACCGTCTGGCCCGTCTTGGCGTCGTGCAGAACGAGGTGACGCTGGCTGAAGGTGCCCCGCTCGGTGTCCTGCCCGGTCAGGCGGATCGGTGTGCCCTCCGTCAGCAGTGACGCGAACGCCAGCGCCTCGGCGTGAGCCCAGTCGATCGTTTGTTTCGGCTCGGAGCCCTCGGTCAGCGCCTCACGGCGACGCTCCAGCTGCTTGAGCAGCTTCGGATGCACCGTGAAGCCCTCCGGTACGCGCAGCAGTTCCTCGCCGAGAGAGCGAAGTCTCTGTGCGGATACCGCGGTGCTGACTTCAGGGCTTGGCGAGCGGTCCAGCTGATACTCGCCGGTGTGGTGCTCGGTGGTCCCCTGCTCGGCGGCGGCGGCGATCTTCGCCTTCAGGCGCTGGTGCAGGATCGTCAGGTTGTCCCACACGCCCTGCGCGAGACGGTTGACCTGCTCTTTGTCCACCACGCCGTCTACGACCAGGCGCTCCGCCCACAGTTCCGAGACCCGCTTGTGGCTCTTGATCTTCGCGTACATCTCAGGCTGGGTGTAGGCGGGCTCGTCGGACTCGTTGTGCCCGAACCGCCGGTAGCCGATCAGGTCGATCAGCACGTCGTGACCGAACTCCTTGCGAAACGCGAACGCCAAGCGAACGGCGCTCACGCACGCTTCCACATCGTCGGCGTTGACGTGGATGATCGGCACGTCGAAGCCCTTCGCCAGATCCGAGGCCCAGCGTGTGGAGCGAGCGTCGTCGGAGTCGGTCGTGAAGCCGATCTGGTTGTTGGTGATCAGGTGCACCGTGCCGCCGACCTTGTAGCCGTCGAGTGCCTGCAGGTTGAGCGTCTCGGCCACCACGCCCTGACCCGGGAAGGCGGCGTCGCCGTGGATCACGATCGGGACCGCCGCGTCGGTGTCGTGATGGGCGTGCGGTCCCTCGCGCGTTGTCTGCGCCGCCCTGGTGGCGCCCTCCACCACCGGCGATACGTACTCCAGGTGGCTGGGGTTGGACTCGAGGTTGACCAAGATGCTCTCTCCGCCGGGCAGCTGGTAAGAGCCCTGCTTGCCGTGGTGGTACTTGACGTCGCCCGTGCCGCCCTGGGGGATCGTCGTCACCGCCTCGAGCGTCGAGGCGCCCTCGAACTCGGCGAAGATCGTGTCGTAGGAGCGCCCCAGGTTGTGAGCGAGCACGTTCAGCCGGCCACGATGAGCCATGCCGATCACCACCTCCCGGCCTCCATGCGCGGCGGACAGCCCGATCAGCTCGTCGAGCATCGGCACGGTCATGTCCAGTCCCTCGATCGAGAACTGGTGCTGGCCCAGATAGGCCTTGTGCATGAAGCGCTCCAGGGCGTTGACCTCGATCAGGCGCTTGAGCAGCGTCTTCTGCTCTTCGGAGCCGACCGGCTGACGGAAGGCGCCCGACTCGATCTTCTCCCGCAGCCACACCCGCTGGCGGTGTGAGGCGATGTGCTCGATCTCATAGGCGATCGTGCCGCAGTAGGTCTCGCGCAGATGCGGCAGAGCGTCGGCGAGCGTGCCCCCCGGCACATACATGCGCAGGATCCGCGCCGGGATCTGCGCCATCAGCTCGGGAGTCAGACCGAGCGGCTGGGGGTCCAGGGCGGGATCGCCCTCGGGCTCGGTACCCAACGGGTCAAGGCGCGCCGCGAGATGGCCGTGGGTGCGAAACGCCTTCAGCAGCGCGGTCGCGGCCTGCACGGCTTCCAGCAGCTGCTCGCTGGCCACCGACTCCTGAGCGCTCGAGCGCTCACGGGCGGCGGCGGCCGCCGCCGGCGCGGGCAGGCTGGGTGGCGGACCGAGCTCCACCCCCAGGGAGGAGAAGACCTCCCCGTAAAAGCCGTCCTCGCCCTGCAGATAGCGCTCGATCAAGCCGAGGAAGCGACCGGACTCCGCTCCCTGGATCACACGATGGTCGTAGGTGGAGGTCATCGTCATGACCTTCTCGGCGCCGATCATCGCGCCGATGTTCTGAAGCCCAACCGGGTAGGCGATCGATCCGGTCGCGATGATCGTGCCCTGACCGTTCATCAGCCGCGGCACCGAGGCGATCGTTCCGAGACCGCCAGGGTTGGTCAGCGTGAGGTTCGCCCCCACCAGGTCATCCGCGGTCAGCGTGTTCGTGCGGGCCTTCTCCACGAGCGTGTCATACGCAGACAGAAAGCTCTTGAAGGGCATGCTCGCCGCGCCCGAGATGACCGGAACCATCAGCGTGCGGGTGCCGTCTTTCTTCTCCACGTCCACGGCGAGACCGAGATTGATCTGGCCGTCGCTGACGCGGTGGGGCTTTGAATCGACCTCGGCGAAGTGGTCTGCCATGACCGGCATGTCGCGTGCCGCCAGCGCGATCGCGTAGGCGATCAGATGCGTGAAGGAGACCTTCAGGCCCGCTGTCTTGAGCTCCTTGCGCCGTGCCTCGAGTGTCGTGACGGTCAGCGTGCGGAAGCTGGTCGCCGTGGGGATCGAGCGCGACTGGTCCATGTAGCGGGCGAGCGCCGCCGAGGACCCCTTCATCAGCTGTGTCTGTGCTTGGACGGGCGAGGCCGGTTCACCGGCCACGTCGAGCACATCCGCCTTGGTGATCCGCCCGGCCGGTCCGCTGCCCTGCACCGAGGCGAGATCGACACCCTCGACGGCCGCCACGCGTGCGGCGACAGGCGAAACGCGCGTTCCCGCGGGTGCCTGGCCGGTGGTGATGGCGCCGTTCTGCTGCTCGCTCTCAGTTGCCGGCCGGGAGGGCTCCGCACTCCCAGAATCCACCGAGATCCGAGCGATCACCTGGCCCACACCGACCGTCTCGCCCTCTGGGGCGAGTATCTCGGTGACGATGCCGCTGGCGGGAGACGGGAGCTCCAGATCGACCTTGTCGGTTGAGATCTCCACGATCGTGTCATCCACGCCGATGCGCTCGCCGACCTTCACGCGCCATTCCAGGATCGTGCCCTCGGTCACTGACTCGCCCGCGGCGGGGGTCACCACATCGATCGTTTGAACGGTCTCGCTCGCCTGAGCTTTGGGCTCGGCCTGTGCACCGTTGGCGCCTGAGCTCTGCTCGGCGGGTGCCGAGCCGTTGCCGGCGGCGTCCGGCGTGGCCGGTGGGCTGCCGGCGCCGTTCACGGAGATCCGCGCGATCACCTGGCCGACGGTGACGGTGTCGCCCTCGGCGACGAGGATTTCGGTGACGGTCCCGCTGGCGGGCGACGGCAGCTCAACATCGACCTTGTCGGTTGAGATCTCGACGATTGTCTCATCGACCTTGATCTGATCGCCGACCTTGAAATGCCATTCCAGGATCGTGCCCTCGGTCACTGACTCGCCCGCGGCGGGGGTCACCACATCTATCATCTGCTCGGCCGCAGGTGTCACTGCCATCGATTCCTCACTCTATCGCGAGCGGTCGGGGAATTCGCTGCTGACGACGGACTTTCACACTTTCTGTGATCGCCCGCCGGGATCGTGCCGATCAGCGCCCGCGCGAGCGCTGGCGGCGAACGAACTCATAGCTCCCAAAAAAGGGTCCGATGCCGCCCAGCACCGCCACCGCGACCGCCAGGCGCAGCGACACTATGCGCGCCCTGGCCGCGGTCACACAGGCCAGCGACATGAGGATCCACAGCACCCCGTGGGTCCACCCGAGCACTTCGGTCAGGGGTTCGGGCTTGCCGGCGGCGAACGCGCTGATCAGCAGCGCCAGATATACGCAGGAGTGCGTGAAGGACGCCCACTTCAGGCGGGTGAAGCTCAGCGGCCCCAGCGAGGGCTCTCGCCCGCTCACTCCGAGAGCCAGCGGGCCATGCGGGGCAGCGCCTCGCCGGCCTCTGGTGGCCAATCGTCGATCTCCGCCGGCCACCACGCAAACTCGTCGTGCTCGTGGTCGGGGGTGACCTCTGCCCCCTCCGGAAGCCATGCCTGCCCGACGAACATCACGAGGCTGTGGGGAAGTCGTATCAGTGCCTCGCCGCGCACCCGCTCAGGCGTGACCGACCACTCCTCCTGCAGCTCGCGCACGAGCGTGTCGGCCGGGTTCTCGCCGAGGTCAACCGCGCCGCCGGCCCCCAGCGCCCAACGTCCCGCCCACGAGGACAGCCACGGCGCGCGCCTACCGGCCAGCCAGCGGCCTTCCGCGGAGCGGGTCACGCACAGCGCCGCGACACTGTGGGAGGCGTCGCCGGCCACCAGACGCAGAGCCCAGCGCGAGGGCTGCAGCTCGAGCATGATCCCCCGTGGCCTGCTGCTGAAGTCCACCAGACGGGCAGCCAGCCCGTCGTGGCTCGGGGATCCGCGCTCACGCAGGGCGGCGATCGCATCGTCGGCCGCCTGGATGTGAGACTGGGAGGGCTCGTAGTGCTCCTCGCGCCAGCGCGCGCTGACGTGCTCTAGCTGCCACGGCCCGCGGGCGAGTATCTCCGGCTGCATCGTTGTCGGCTCCGTTGAGGTGTTCACGCACACAGAAGGCTAGTGGGCCTAGACTCGCCGCGGTGAACATTCGACGCTATAGCCACTGGGGCTGGGGATTCGAGGACCAGCAGCCCTCCGAGGAGGAGCGCCGCGCCCAGGCGCACGCGATCAGCGCACACCTGGGGTTTGGCTCCACCGAGCCGCGAGCACCGGTGGGGATCGAGGCCGTGCGACTGGCGGCCGCGAGGATCGCCCCGCCGCCGCGCCTGCGCCAGATCAGCTCGGCCGATATTCACGCCCGTGCCTCCCACGCCTGGGGTAAGTCCTACAGCGACGTGGTCCGGGGATTCCACGGGCGCTTCGATCATCCCCCGGACTTCGTCGTCTACCCGCGCGAGGAGGCCGATATCGAGCGGGTGCTCGAATGGTGCTCGGCGGAGCGTGTAGCTGTCATCCCACACGGGGGCGGCACGAGCGTGGTGGGGGGAGTGCGGGCCGAGGTGGACTCCCGTTACAACGGCGTGGTCAGCATGGATCTGCGGGCGCTGGACCGCGTGCTGGAGGTGGACACCGTCTCTCGCGCCGCCCGCATCCAATGTGGCGCGAGCGGGCCGCGGCTCGAGGCTGGGCTGGCCGAGCACGGTCTGACGCTTCGCCACTACCCGCAGTCCTTTGAGTTCTCCACGCTCGGGGGCTGGATCGCCACCAGGGCCGCTGGTCACTTCGCGACGCTGTGGACGCACATCGAGGATCTGCTCGAGTCCGCCCGCGCGCTCACCCCGACGGGCGAGTGGGTCTCCCGCAGGCTGCCCGGATCGGGCGCCGGTCCCAGCCCCGACCGCATGCTGGCCGGATCCGAGGGCACGCTCGCGGTGATCAGCGACGCATGGGTCAGGGTCAGGCCGCGGCCCGCTCACCGCGCCTCGGCCGCCGTCGAGTTCGCGAGCTTCGACCTCGGTGTGGAGTGCGTGCGCGTGATCAGCCAATCCGGGCTTCACCCCAGCAACTGCCGGCTGATCGACCCCTCCGAGGCACGCCTGACGATCGTCGGCGACGGTTCCAGCGCGCTGCTGCTGCTCGGCTTCGAGTCAGACGACCATCCGCTGGACTCGAGGATGGATAGGGCCGTGGAGCTTTGCGAGCGCCACGGAGGGACAGTCAAACATCGCTCCGGCCAGAGCGACGGCCAGGACGCCACCGGCGGCTGGCGGGAGGCCTTCCTGCGCGCCCCCTACATCCGCGACCTGCTGGTCTGCATGGGCGTGCTCTCGGAGACGTTCGAGACGGCGATCACCTGGGAGCGGTTCGGCGAGCTTCACGCGCGCCTGCTGAGCGCCGCCAACCAGGCGGTCAGCGAAGTCTGCCCAGAGGCCAGAAAACCGATCGTGTCCTGCCGCCTCACACACGTCTACCCAGACGGGCCGGCGCCGTACTTCACGGTCATAGCCCCAGCCCGTCACGGCGAAGAGCTCGAGCAGTGGGCGCACATCAAGGCGGCCGTGTCGGAGGCGATCATCGCCGGCGGCGCCACCATCACCCACCACCACGCCGTCGGGCGCGACCACCGGCCCTGGTATGACCGTCAGCGGCCGCAGCCGTTCGCTGAGGCGCTGCGTGCCGCCAAGGGAGCGCTCGACCCCCAGGGGATCATGAACCCGGGCGTGCTCGTGGATCCGCTGCCGTGAACGTCGCGGTGCTCGGACCCGGAGGGGTGGGCGGCCTGCTCGCCGGCGCCCTCGATCGTGCGGGGACACACACGACCGTGGTCGCCAGAGACTCGACCGCGCGACTCATCGACGAACGCGGCATCCGTGTGAGCTCGGTGCGGATGGGCGACTTCACCGCTCATCCACGTGCCGTCCCCACGCTGACCGAGCCGGTGGCGGCGCTGATCGTCGCCCCGAAGGCGCCCGGCTTGCTGGATGCGCTGAAACGCATCACGGTAGAGCCGGGGATCGTGCTGCCTCTGCTCAACGGTCTCGATCACATCGCCGTCCTGCGCGAGCACTTCCGGGGCTCCGGGACAGCGGTCCTGGCGGGCGCGATCCGCGTCGAGGCCGACCGGCCCCAGCCGGGAGTCATCGTGCACTCCAGCCCATTCCTGCGGATCGACATGGCCTGCGATGACCTGAGCGCCGGCGAGGCCATGCGTGAGCTCGCACGGGTGCTCACCGACGCGCAGATCCCGGCGCGGGTGCTCGACTCAGAGCCGCAGGTCATGTGGGGAAAGCTCGTGCGCCTCAACGCGCTCGCCTGCACCACCAGCGCCCACGATCGCCTGCTCGGGGAAATCCGCGAGGACCCGCGGCTGCGCGCCGAGTTGATCGGGGCGATCGAGGAGGGCTGCGAGGTGGCCGCCGCGGAGGGCGCCCGCATCGACCCCGCGGAGCCGATCAGGGAACTGAGCGAGGCGCACGCAACACTCGGAAGCTCGATGCAGCGCGACATCGCCGCCGGGCGCCCCCCCGAGCTGGACGCCATCCCTGGAGCGGTGCTGCGAGCCGCCGCGCGGCACGCCATCGCCTGCCCCACCACCGAACGCCTCATCGAGGCGATAACCGCGCGTATCGCCGCCCAGGCTCCGAACGTGAGGACGCCCGATCAAGCCACTCGCAAGTGAGGCGCGGCTCCCGTCGCCTTGCAGGCCACTAGCCTAAGGGCCTCAGTGACCTACACCACCGCTCAGGCAAGACAACAGCTGCTCGACGAGCTGGCAAGCGCCATCGAGCAGATCGCGCTCTGCCTGGCTCGTCTGGGGGAGGCCTACGAGGCCGTCGATGAGAACATGGCGCAGCGGCTGGAAAGCGAGCTGTTCAGGCCCGCCCAGATGGCTCTGGCCCGCGCCAAGCGCACGCACTCCGGGTTCGCCGAACGCCATGGCCTGCCGGCGGGAGAGTTCCAGGCGACACCGGCGCTCGCCCCATCCGGTCGTGCCAAGAGCTTTCTGGACGGCGCTGTGTCGGCGGCCGCCACAGCCGAGCAGACGCTCGCCTCGCTGCAGGATTCGATGCTGCCGATCGAGGTCGGGGACGAGGAGCTGCGCGCCGGCCTGGGCGAGGTCCGCAGACTGCTCGGCGAGCTGCCCGCCGACGCACGCCAGCTGACGCGCACGCTCGGCCGCTGACGCCGGCCGCACGGGCCATCCTCAGTCCGCCCGAAGCCGATCGCCTATGCGCCAAACGGCGTGGACGGGCCGGGACCGCTCGGCAGGACGGGAACGGCCTGGGTGGACACCGCCTCGACGGCCTCGCGCTCTGACTCGCTCTGCTCGGCGTCGTGCTGCCCGTCGCACAGCACACGGAAGTTGCCGGTCACGCCGCTGTCACTCTGGATCGTGATGCCGGGCAGGATCTTCTCGCCCTCCTCGAACCCCAGGCGCTCGATGTCGAAGTGGTGCAGTCCGATGCCGTGAGCCGTGTGCGTGGGATTCTCACGATCGTGGGCGGCTACCGCCTGGGCGAAGCGCTCGAGGTTCTTTGCCACCTTGCTGGTGTCAGCCATCGCCGGGTGAAGAGTAGCGCGGGCGTTATACATTGAGAAGCGATGAGCAGCCCCCCGCCAGTCGATACTTCACCCTCGGGGGCAACGGCGGTCGCTCATGGTGTGGACGGCGATAGCCGCGAGGTGATCCGCACGATCGAGCTGACAAAGATCTACCAAGGCATGGATCTCGCTGCGGTCGACAAGCTCAACCTGAGCGTCCACGCCGGTGAGATCTTCGGGCTGCTCGGACCGAACGGGGCCGGCAAGACGACGACCGCCGGGATGCTCACAACGCGCGTGATCCCCACCTCTGGGAACGCCTACGTCGGCGCGATCGATGTCGTGGCTCACCCGGCGCTCGCGAAGCAGCTGATCGGGATCGTCTCGCAGCAAAACACCCTGGACCGGCAGCTGACGGTGTGGGAGAACCTCTACTTCCACGGCCGTCTGTTCGGGATCTCGGCGTCGGAGTCGCGCCGCGTGCCGACCAGCTGCTCGAGCAGCTGCGTCTCTCCAAATGGGCGAAGGCGTCGGTGTACGCCCTGTCGGGAGGGATGGCGCAACGGTTGATGATGGCGCGAGCGATCTTTCACCGCCCGGCGGTGCTGTTCCTGGATGAGCCGACGGCCGGCCTCGACCCGCAGAGCCGCCTGGCGCTGTGGGAGATCCTCGGCGAGCTGAACCGCGATGGCCAGACGATCCTGCTCACCACCCACTACATGGAGGAGGCCGACGAGCTCTGCGATCGGGTGGCGATCATGGACCACGGCAAGATCCTCGCGCTCGACACCCCGAGCGCGCTGAAGCAGTCGGTCGGCGCTGACACGATCGTCACGGTCAAGGCCGACGGCGACACGCAGGCGCTCGCCGAGCGCCTGGTGGAGCAGCTGGATGGAGTCACCCGCACGCGCCTCGTCGACGGTGGCGTGGAGCTCCACGTCAAGGGCGCCGAACGGCTCGTGCCGCGAATCGTCAACGCGGCCGAGAGCGGGGGCTTTGACCTCGCCGACCTGTCCGTCTCCGAGCCGAGCCTCGAGACCGTGTTCATCACTCTCACCGGCAAGGAGCTGCGCGACTGATGGCCACGACGCACCTCCGCCCGCCGCGCCGGCGCCGGCGAGCATCGCGATCGAGCCGACGCGCTCGACGATCGCCGCGAGCCGCTCGGCCCTGCTTGCCCTGATCCTGCGCGACTTGACGGTGCTGAAGAAGAACTTCGGCGAGTTCGTGATCCGCACGCTGGTCCAGCCGTTCCTGCTGGTGTTCGTCTTCCTGTACGTGTTTCCCACCATCGGCCAGGGAATCGGCGGCGGAGGGCGGCGGCGGGCGGCGCGGCGCGAGTCGGCTTTCGCGACGGTGCTGGTCGCCGGAGTGGTTGGGATCTCGATCATGTTCCAGGGCATCCAGGCGGTGGCGATGGTGATGGCCCAGGAGTTCGGCTACACGCGCGAGATCGAGGACCGCGTGCAGGCGCCCTGCCCGATCTGGCTGGTGGCCGTGGCAAAGGTTCTCTCAGGAGCCACTCAGGGGTTGATCGCGGCATTGATCGTCTTCCCGATCGCGGCCGTGATCCATGCCAAAGGGGTGGAAGCGCACCTCTCCGTCCATTGGGCGGTTGTGCTCACCCTGATCCCGCTCGCGTGCGTGACGATGACCTCGCTCGGCCTGCTGCTGGGGACCGTGTTCGAGGCGCGCAACCTCGGGTTGATGTTCGGCTTCGTGGTGCTGCCGCTGACGTTCCTCGGTGGGACCTACTATCAATGGACCAAGCTCTCACCCGTGCAGGTTGACGGCATCCACTGGCTGCAGATCCTCGTGCTGGTGAACCCGTTGATCTATGTGACCGAGGGCATGCGCGCCGGCCTGACACACGCCTCGCACATGCACCTCTACATCGTATATCCGGTTCTGATCGGCTTCTGCGCCGTGTTCCTCGCCGTCGGTTTGCGCAAGTTCCGCGGGCGTGTGCTCGCGTGAGCTAGATACAGAGCCACGATCCGCGCACAGCAACCTTTGTCCACCGCGCGCAGACCGATGGTTCCCGGCGGCGTTAGCCGCCGGGGTCTTGCCCTCCGGCCCCCCCTGCCGAGCGGGCCTCTGGGACTCTCAGAAGATGCTGTTGATCAGGTCCTGACCGAGACCGATGCCGGCGCCCATCTCCATCGCCCGCCCGAAGCCGCCGCCGAGCAGCCCGCCGAACATGCCCCCGCCGCCCATCCCGAAGCCGGGCTGCGGCTGCTGGTAGACGACCTGCTGTGGTGGTGGGGCCGACTGCTGTTCGTGCTGCGCGACATTCGCGACGAATTGGTGAAGCGCCGTGAGCAGATTGTTGATCTGCATCTGCTCGTCCTTGATGTCCAAGGCGATCTGCTTGAGATCAAGTAGCCATTCCTTGGCTTTCTCATCCCCGCCTTCCGCGGCGCTCTGAAGCTTCTGCGCGAAGGCTTCGACCGACTTGGCTACGTCCTGGAACTCGGCTTGAAGCTGGTTGTACTGCTGATCAATCGTCTGGGTATCCATTCCTGGATCCTGGCAGCTTCCTCGCACCGATGTCGCACGCGCTGTCGATCGTCGGCAGCCGAGGTCTTTGCGTGCGAACCTGCGCATGCGCGAGGAGGCGCCGTAGGCCGACGATACGTCAGCTTGGAGACAGCACCGTTATCCCGTGCTCGCGCGCGCCGTCAGCAAGCTGTTTGTCGTAAGTCATCAGCGCGTTCAGCTTGCCCGCCTCTCTGAGCCGGACTGCTGTGGCGAGATGGATGGCGTCGAGCGTGGCGACTGTCGACGGGGTGATGGTCTCCGCGCTCGAGAGGATCTCATCGTTGACTTTGATCAGAGAGACACCGGCCAGTAGCGCATCGGCGCGTTCGAGCATGTCTCGGCGAAACCCGAGGCGGCGAAGCTCGGTGCGCAGCAGGCTGCTCGACACACAGCGCACGAACGTCTCGAGGGCGCGCTCGATGGCAGGCTTCTCGGGCTCGTCCAGGAGCGAGCGCCCCAGCGCGCTCGTGTTGACGTAGACAGCCGAAGCCTGGCTAGAAGCGCTCGCGCCGGCTCTCTTGGAGGAAGGCATCCGTCGTTCCCGCAGGTGCAGGCTTGTCGAGTGGAGGCAGGCTCTTCATCGCGTCCACCAGACGCCGCGTTGGGACCGTCGCCCCGTACTTCTCTGCCAGATCCATGTAGTAGGGATCGACATCAGGGTACGAGGGCACAAGCCGAGCGACCTCGTGGCCGCGCTCGGTGACCGTCAAGGTCTCGCCCTCCTTGACGCGCTCCAGGTAGCGGCTTAGGTTCTGGCGGAGCTCACGTACTCCGACTGTCTTGGCAGCTGGCGTGGGGCGTGTGGCGGCCATTGTGCGTCATAAGGTAGCACATGGACCACTTGTGCCGGCGCTACGGCTGCTCGAGGATCTCGATTCGGTAGCCGTCGGGATCTTTGACGAAGCAGAGCCGCGAGCCGCCCTCCCGCACAGAGTACGGTGGCTTCTCCGGCTCGATGCCCTGCTCGGCAAGGCGCGCGAGCATGCCGTCCAGATCAGCCGAGGTGATTGCTATGTGTCCGTAGGCGGTGCCCAGCTCATAAGAGTCCACGCCGTAGTTGTAGGTCAACTCCAGGCGCGGCATGTCGCCGTCGCCGGGCTGGTTCATGAACACGTTGACCGCCTCCTCGCGGATCGGGATGCGACCAACCTCCTGGAACCCGAGCGCCTCATAGAAAGCTATGGACCGGTCGATATCGGTGATGCGATAGCAGGTGTGAATCAAGGCCATAGTCTCAATCTCCGGTTGTGGCTCGCTGGATCTGTTGGAACTCTCTCACATCCCGCTAGGCGGGAAGGATCCTGAAGGTCAGCGAGTGGCTGACCGAGTGCTGCGGAAGCCAGCCGGCGCTGATGAGCACCGTGTAGAGGCCGGGGGAGAGCTTCTGAGAGCGCGAGATGCGGCCCTGGAAGGAGACCTTGTTCATACCCACGTGCGCGATCGTGTGCAGCGCGCCGAGGGTGACGGTGTGGGTGCACGCCCGCGCGTGGCGGTTGTGCTTGGTGGGAGTGGTGCACTTGCCCGCGGAGATACGGCCGCTCTGCTTTTGGGTGAAACTCAAAGTGACCGCGACCGGCAGGTTCACGGCGAAACGAAAGACGGTGCCCAGCGGCGACTTCGAGCTGGCGTAGCGAGCCAGCGCGCTGCCCTCACGCCAGTGCGAGGCGGACTGCGAGACGGAGGTCAGACGCGGGGTGACCGCCGCGGCGCTGGCGAATGGGGTCAGCGCCGTCGGCGCCGATTCGGTGATCTGGGTGTCCTGGCTATTGGTGGCCGTCTTGCGGAAACGCAGGGTGTGTCCGATATCGGCGTAGGTGAGGGTGTAGCTGAGTCCGGTGGCGCCCGGGATCGCATAGCAGCCCGAGCCGCCCGCTCCGCATCGCAGCCATGCGTAGGAGGGGTTTTCGGGAGAGCCCTCCGGGTTGGCGGTGAGCGTCTGGCCGAGCGCGGCGGTGCCGGTGATGAGGGGGATCGGGCAGGCTTCATGGGTGGAGGGGTCGGTCGGGCAGCCGTCTTCGGTGACGTCTCCGTAGCCGTCGTGGTCGGCGTCCGGCTGCAGCAGGGCGGTCACGTTCAAGCGTTCGCCGGAGCCTCCCGGCTGCGATTCCACCGTGAAAGATTCACCGACCGCCGGGTCGGCCTTGGAGACCTGCACCAAGTCCCCTTCGGTGCCGGTCGGTAGACCGTTGGGAAAGGTGCAGTAGACACTGCCGGAGAGGATCTCCAGACCGAGTATGTCACCGGCCTGGACCGGGATATGAGCCGGGAACGTCTGGGTTTCGGTGCCCGCCACCATCTGTGGGGCGCTGGCCGCCAGCAGTGTGTACAGGCCGGTCGTGGCGGTCGGCGCCGCGAGCACCAGCCGCTCTTCGCCCGCTCCCTGCAGTGGCGTCTCAGACCAGGATGTGATGATCCCAGCGGGTGGGGAAACGGTGTATGAGCTCAGGCCGGACGCGCTGGAGGTCTGCAGATACAGCCGTTTGGTTTCGCAGGCCGCGTGTGTGGAGTTAGCCAGCTGGCCGAGGGTCGTACTCGTGTTCGAGCTCGCCCGGGCGGTGGTGGCGCCGGCAAGCAGCGCGATCATTGCAATCAGTGCGATCTTCATCCTTGCCTGCCTAACACCTCACCGTGGGGTTTTCTTCGGTCCTTGCTCCCGACACTCCTCCCGACCGGCGGCTGTCGCGACTGATTTGGCTTGGTTCGTGCAAGTATGGCGCCATGATCGTCGAGCGCTCGCTTAACCCCCAGTTCCTCTCCAACACCTTCCTGGTCGGCGACGGACGTGGAGGACCGGCTTTCTTTATCGATGCCGGCGGTCCCGTGGAGCCTCTGATCGAGGCGGCCGAGCGCCTGGATGTGAAGCCCACCCACGTGCTGCTGACCCACCACCACTACGATCACGTCAGCGAGGTGGGGCTTCTGCGCGAGCGTTTCTCGGGCATCGAGGTGCTGATCCATCCGCGGGAGCTCGAGCTGGCCGACGGCCTGCAGGCATCCACGATCGAGGCCGGGCAGACATTGAGCTTCGGCGTGCTCGAGGTGCGCCCGCTGAATACCCCAGGGCACACGGCCGGCATGCTCTCCTTTCTGGTGTCCGAGCCGGCCGATCCCCCGAAGACCGCGGGCAGCACCGCCCCCGGGGGATTCACCGGCGGCATGGCGGTCATCTTCACCGGCGACACGCTGTTCAAGGGCTCGGTGGGGGGTGTGCGGGCGCCCGGCCACACCACCTACACCGATCTGCGCGACTCGATCATGGGGACGCTGATGGAGCTGCCGTCGCAGACCCGCATCTATCCCGGCCACACCGACTCCACAACGGTGGGAGAGGAGTGGCAGTCAAACGCCTTCATCCGTGTCTGGCGGGGCCTTGACCCGGAGGGAACCGAGTCGTGTCTGGCCTTCGGCGAGCCGGCCACGCTGATCCTGCTGGGAGAGGACTACGACGGCGGCAAGAAGGCGTGGGTGCGCTGGCCGGACGGCTCGGATGACATCGTCCCCGGCTCACAGGTGAGCGTGCAGGAGCCGGGCGAGGCGCCCGAGGACGCTTGATAGGGTCTGACGCGAGGTGCGACGCTAACGTCAGCAGACAACGAATCGGACCGCCGCGAGAGAACGGCGCGAGCCCAGCTGGGCCTGGCCGGTGAGCCGCGCTCGCCGTTTGACGAGTGGCAGATCGAGCTTCACGGGCACCGGGTCGTCTACCGCATAGCGGGGCAGGGCCCGCCGGTCGTGCTCATTCACGGGATGCTCAACTCCTCGCGCCACTGGGAGTCGGTGGCGCTCGAGCTCGCCTCCCACTACACGGTGGTGGCCCCCGACCTGATCGGTCACGGCGACTCGGCCACACCGCGCGGCGACTACTCGCTGGGCGCGCATGCCGCCAGCATCCGCGATCTGCTGGCAGCGATCGGGATCGAGCGCGCAAGCATCGTCGGCCACTCTCTCGGCGGCGGGGTGGCGATGCAGTTCTTCTACCAATTCCCCCAGCGCGTGGAGCGCCTGATCCTGATCTCGAGCGGCGGTCTGGGCCACAAGGTCAGCCCGATGCTGCGCACCGCCGCGCTGCCGGGAGTATCGGCGTTTCTGGGGGGCGCCACGCATCCACGATTGCTGGACGCCATCTGGGGGGCGGGCAGCGTCCTGCGCCGCCGCGGCGTTCACCAGGGTGTGTATATGCATGCGCTCGTGCGCGCCCTGCGCCCCCTGCAGCAGAGCGAATCAAGAGAAGCCTTCCTGCAGACGCTGCGGGCGGTGATCGACGTGCACGGACAGCGCGTCAGCGCCACCGACAGGCTCTATCTGCTGGAGACGATCCCCACCCTGATCGTGTGGGGTGAGCGCGACAACACGATCCCGCTCGCTCACGGCCGCCGCGCGCACGAGGCGATCCCCCACAGCCACTTCGCCACCCTCGCCGGCGCGGCTCATTTTCCCCATCTGGAAGACCCGCAGGGCCTTGCGCGGACGCTGCACGAGTTCCTCGCCGCCACCCTCCCCGGCAGGATCGACGACGCCGACTGGGGGGCGGTGCTCTCCAGGCGCTCGCCCGCCGTCCGCAGAATCACCGACGCAGCCTGAGCCTGCAGCGACGCGTCCGTCGCGTCGTGTGATCGGGTGCCCCGAGGCCCTACCATTGCATGGGCCGTGGCCCGCGAAAACATTCCCACCTCCAGAGTGCGTCGCACAGCAACCGTCGGACGACTGGCGGCGACAGAGGCGGTCAAGCAGTTCGGCACCCGCGCCGCGAACCTGACCCGCGACGAGCATGCGTCGGAGGAGGCGCTGGCGCGGCGCCAGCTGGAGACCGCCAAGCAGATCGTCGCCGCGCTCGGGACGATGAAGGGCGCCGCGATGAAGCTCGGCCAGGTGCTCTCCTTCCTGGACGTCGGTCTCGTGCAGGAGGAGTACCGCGACGAGTTCCAGCGCGAGCTGGCGAAGCTCAGAGACGCTGCGCCGACGGTCTCCTTCAAGCAGATGCGACGCGTAATCGAGGACGACCTGGAAGAGCCGCTCGGCGACCTCTTCGAGGAATTCGACGAGCAGCCGATCGCCGCCGCCTCGATCGGCCAGGTCTACCGTGCGGTCCTGCGCGACGGGCGCGAGGTGGCGGTCAAGGTGCAGTACCCGGGTGTCGCCGCGGCTGTGCGAGCCGACATGCAGAACCTGGACATGATCATGCGCCTGCTCAAGCGGATGACACCGGGCATGGACTCCAAGGCGATCGCCGCCGAGATCAGGGCGCGCATCGGGGAGGAGCTCGACTACGAGCTCGAGGCGCAGAACCAACGCTCGCTGGCACGCATCTTCGAGGGTCACCCCTTCATCGTCGTCCCCGACGTGCTCACCTCGCTCTCCCGCGAGCGGGTGCTGGTCAGCGAGTTCGTCAGAGGAGTCGGCTTCGAGGAGCTGAAGACCTACCCCCAAGCCGAGCGTGACCGGATCGGCGAGATCGTCTTTCGTTTCTTCCTCGGTTGCCTGTACCGCCACCGCCAGTTCTCAGGCGATCCGCATCCCGGCAACTTCCTGCTGCTCGACGACGGTCGCGTCGCGTTTCTGGACTTCGGCCTGTTCAAGCGGATGGAGCGTGAGGCGGTGGAGCTCGAGCTCGCCGCCAGCGGGCGGTCGTCGAGGGCGACGAGGCGGAGCTGCACCGGCTGCTCGCCCAGTCGGGGTTCCTGCCCGAGCCCGAGCGCGTCAACCAAAAACAGCTGATGGAATTCATCAAAGACGCGATCTGGTGGTACACGACCGCCGACGAACCTCTCCAGCTGGCGCCGGAGATCGCCACCCAGGTGTTGATCGAAAGCTCCGACCCCCGCTCCTCGCACTTCCGGGAGATGCGCCACCAGGACATGCGCCCCGAGCACCTGTTCGGGCGTCGCATGGAGGTGCTGACTCTGGCAGTGCTTTCGCAGCTGCGCTCGAACGCCAACTGGCACCGCATCGCGCGCGAGTGGATGTATGGCGAGGGTCCCGTCACCGAGCTGGGCCGCCAGGAGGCCGAGTTCTATGCAGCCGGTGGGGTCGAGGCGGCCGGCTGAGCTGGCTAGAGCACCTGGATCTGGACGAGGCTCGTGGTGCCCGGCCGGCCGCTCGGCAGCCCGGCCGTGATCCCCACGCGCTGACCGGGCTGACACCAGCCCAGCTCCACGACCCTTCTGGCGGCATCGGCGATCAGCTCCTCGGTCGTCTCGTGGCGGCGGATCGAGGCGGCGCGCACGCCCCACATCAACCCGCAGCGGCGCACCGTCTCTCGCCCGGGGGACAGCGCGTAGATCGGCACCGTGGGACGGTGTGCGGAAACCAGCCGCGCCGAGCGTCCCGAGAGGGTGGGCACGACGATCGCCTCCAGGTTCAGCTCGCGAGCGGCGATGCACAGACTGTGGGCCAGGGTGTAGGCGGGGTCGGACTCGGTGCGGTGCACGCGCGTGGCGTTCCAGCGCTCATACGGGGCGATCGACTCGGCCTGCACGGCGACCGCGGCCATCATCGCGACCGCCTCGACAGGATATGCGCCGACCGCGGTCTCCTGGGAGAGCATCACCGCGTCGGTGCCGTCGAGGATCGCGTTCGCGACGTCCGCGACCTCCGCGCGCGTGGGGCGCGAGGAGCTGACCATCGAGTCGAGCATCTGCGTCGCGGTGATCGAAGGCCGTGCCATCAGGCCGGCGAGCTCGAGCAGCTGCTTCTGCACGAGCGGCACGCGCTCGATCGCGAGCTCGATGCCGAGATCCCCGCGCGCGACCATCACGCAGTCGGCCGCTTTGACGATCTCCGCGGCGCGTTCTACCGCTTGGGGCTTCTCCATCTTCGCGATCAGCGGCAGGCGCGTGTGGTCGCGCACCGATTCGACGTCCTCCGGCTTCTGCACGAACGACAGCGCGACCATATCGACGCCGATCGACTCGCCGTGCGTGAGCAGCTGCAGGTCCTCCTCGGGCACCGCCGGCAGCGAGGCGACCGGCCCGGGGATGTTCAGCCCCTGGCGCGAGGCGACAGCGCCGCCGACCTCGACCTCGACGTTGACCTCGCAGTCGCCCTGGCGCACCTCCGTCACGCGCAGGCGCACCGAGCCATCGGCGAGATACAGGACCGAGCCCTTCTCGACCGCGTTCGGCAGGCCCGCCCAGGAGAGACTCATGCGCTGTGCGTCGCCAGCGACCCCGTCATCGCCGCAGGAGAACGTCAGGCCGGCGCCCGCGGCGAGCTCGACGACGCCCTCGCTGAGCGGGCCGATGCGAAGCTTCGGGCCGGGCAGGTCCTGCAGGATCGCGACCGGTCGTCCCGCCCGTCCGGCCGCGTCGCGCACGCGGAGAACGGTCTCCGCGTGCTCCTCGAGCGTGCCGTGGGAGTAGTTCAGGCGTGCCACGTCCATGCCCGCCTCGACGAGGCGGACGAGCGTCTCCGGCTCGCGCGAGGCGGGCCCGATGGTGGCGACGATCTTCGTGCGGCGCATGTTTTGCACGGTACCGTTCGGGGTCGCTTTTCGCGTAGCCCTCCTCACGGGATGCTCGCGAGCGTTCTGATATCACCTCCGCGGTGCTAGGTCCCACTCGTCCCGTTCCCCGGCTCGGCTGCACAGCCCGTATCGCTCACTTCGGAGGCGAATACGAGCCCGCCACCGTGATCGGGATCTCAGACGGCGGACGTCAGCTGGAGGTTCGCGGGGAGAGCGGGGAGGTCTACAGGTTCGCGCTGAACCCGGCGAGCGCCCGGTTCATCGCCGCCGGTGCCGCGCACGGGCCGCGACTGGAGTTGCTCGAGTAGCGACGTCCTCAGGGCGCCTTCACGTCGGGAAAGTGCTCGGCGCAGTGCTCGCGCAGCACCTGACGCACCCATGCGCGCTCGTCCGCTGAGGCGACGCGAAAACGCCCGAGCAGCTCGCGCTGGCGCTCCATCGGAACCCCCGCGATCACCCAGCGGACCGCCAAGCGCTCGAACAGGAACTCCACCGCGCGATGCCAGAGATCCTCATTGGTGGCCGATGCCCGCGCGTCTTCACCGGCGAGCACACGCGCGTACTCTGCCCTGGTCGGCGCGGTCAACGATCCGCGCAGGGTCAGCACGTTGCCCTGCGGATCCGTGTAGTCGGCGGTTGGAGCGACTAGCTTCTCGGCCCGAGCCTTGCGCTTTGCCATCACGCGGGTCTCATGAGCCGTCACTTGGCAACGGCGCGCTCGAGCTGGCTGCGCACATCGCCGGTGATGGGCTTGCCGTGACCCGCCCAGGCGGCGGCGGGCTCCAGGGCGGCGAGCTTGAGCAGGCTCGCTCGTGCCTGCTCGATGTCGAAGTTGTAGATCTTCTCGCCGAGGTGCGGCGGGCAGCTTCGCCCCCACATGTCAATGTCGTAGAAGGCGTCACTGCAGAGAGTCAGACGGTCAGACTCGCGCCACAGGGCGATCAGCCCGGGGGCGTGACCCGGTAGATCGATGACCTGAAAGCCCGCGATCTCATCGCCCTCCTTGACGGTGCCAGCGATCTTCACGGGCCCGCCGTCCCAGGCAAGCCTGTGCAGGGTCCTGTGGATCTGGCGGGCGGGCGTGGGCAGCCCGGCCAGGTCAGACGGCCAGTAGCGAAAGCCGCCCGAGCCCTCGGCGTCCTGCACCTCGTCGGGGTGGCAAAAGACCGGCGCGTCAAGCGCGGGGGCCGTTCCGCGATGGTCTGTGTGGGCGTGACCCAGGACGATCCGCTTGATACCGCCGAGCTTGGCCGCTGCCACGGCGACGGCCCTGACCATGTTGCGCGCTCCGGCGTCGAACATGCTGACCCCGCCATCGTCCTCGATCAGATAGACGTTGCAGCGCCCGGGCTGTCCCTGCACCACCCACACCCCGGCCGCCACCAGCTTGGCGTCCTGGACGGGGAGGTTGGTTACCTTTGTCTTCAAATTGAAGGCGCCCATCAGGCGCTGCTCGGCCGGCGAGCCAAGCGGCGGCATCATGCCGATCTCCCGCGCAAAAGCCATGCCGTCGGTATACGCGTCGTTTGACTGGATGAGCCCGTCCCGCACCGTCAGGAGGTCCACGCCTTCGAGCACGATCGGATCGCCGGTCGGATTCACCCCGTTGAACGAGTCGGGACCGGCGAACGTCGCGGTGAGACGCCACTGCACCGCGCAGCGCTCTCCGTCGGCGGTGGTGGTCGGGATCTCAAAACTCAGGTCTGGTAGGGCGCTCAAGAGCCCTCCGATGAAGCTCCGCACGCCCTCGGGCGCGGTCACGTCCACCTGGCCACGGACATGCTCGCGGCCACCAGGCGCCCACATCGCCACAGCGCCCTCCAGGTCGCGGTCGTTGATCGCCTGGAAGTAGCGGCGCGTGACATCCTCAGCTTCGCTTGCGCCCGGGCGGCCGCGGCGCGCGGCCGGCTTGTGGATGTTCGCCGCCGCCTCTTGGATCTTTGTGGCCGCTGCGCTTGAGCTCTCCTGCTCGACCATCACCATCCTCCTCGTGTGCAGGCCCTGAAGTGTAGGCGCGCGCCATCAGAGGTGACACGCGGCGCGCCGCACCGGCGCGCCGGCCGTCGTCGCGTTAGGGTGCCTCTGTGGCACAAACCAAGCGTTGACGCGAGCTAGGACGAGGCGAGCGTGTGCTACCCGGGGTCTTTCGGCTGCGTCTGCCGCTGCCCTGGCCGGGAGTGCCACACTGCAACGCCTGGGCGATCGCTGCCGGTGATGGGATCGTGCTGTTCGACACCGGCATGCACGAGCCCGGCTCGTGGGCTCACCTGGAGCGGGCGCTGTCGATGTGCAACCTGCGCCCGGAGAACGTGCGCTTGGTGGTCTGCACCCACGCGCACTCAGACCACTACGGCCAGGCGGCGACGATCGTGGAGCGCGCCGGCTGCGAGCTGTGGATGCATCCCAACTACCAGCACATCCTCGGCATGGCCGAGGATCCCGATGCGGCGCTGGCCCGGCGCCTGGAGGTCGCCCGCCAGAGCGGCGTGCCCGAGGAGCCGCTGCGGCGGTTCGCCGCCGAGCGCGGCAAACAGAATCCCGGAATCGCCGCGGTCAGAGCGCCCGACAAGCCCCTGCTGGACGGCGTGAAGATCGACACGGACCTGGGTGAGTGGGTCGCCTATGAGACACCCGGCCACGCCCCGTCGCACGTGTGCCTGTTCCAGCCCGAGCGACGCCTGTTGATCTCCGGAGATCACCTGCTGGGGCGCATCTCGCTGTATTTCGACTACGGCTACTCGCCCGATCCCGTCGGTGAGTTCCTGAACTCGCTGGACGTCGTCGAGCGGCTCGGCGCGAGGCTGTGCCTGCCCGGGCACGGGCGCACGTTCACCGACGTGCACGCCCACATAGAGGGCAACCGGGCGCTCATTCACGAACGGCTAGAAAAGGTGCTCGAGACACTGCGGTCAGGCCCATCGACGGCGTTTGAGATCGTGCCGGGCGTGTACGAGCGAGAGATATCCTCGCTGAACGCGCACTGGCTGCTGTCGAAGGTCCTCTGCTATCTGACCCACCTCAGCGCCAGCGGCCAGGTCAGGCGCATACCCGGCGAGCCCGAGCGCTGGACGCTCGCCGACTGACCGAGCCAACAAAACCTTGACACAGGCGTGTTAGGCTTTGCCCGGATATGCGCATAGATCATCTCCTGCAGGCATCAGAACCGGTTTTCTCGTTCGAGTTCTTCCCGCCGAAAACGGCAGACGGCGAGCGCAACCTGTATGCGGCGCTGGCTGAGCTCAAGACGCTTCAGCCGTCGTTCGTCTCGGTCACCTACGGGGCGGGCGGGTCCACCAGGGAGAAGACGATCGAGATCGTCAAGCGGATCAGAGAGGAGTACGAGCTGGAGGCGATGGCCCACTTCACCTGCGTGGGAGCGACCGTGCCGCAGTTGCGCTCCACGCTGGATGAGATGCGCGCCGCCGGGATCGACAACGTGCTCGCCCTACGCGGCGACCCCCCCGCCGGGCAGGAGGACTGGGTCAAGACCGACGGTGGCCTGGAGTATTCACGCGAACTGGTGGCGCTGATCGCGGGCGACTACCCGTTCGCGATCGGCGCCGCCTGCTTCCCGGAGACCCACATCCACGCGCAGAGTCCCGACGCCGACCTGGAACACCTGCTCGAGAAGGTCAACGCCGGGGTGGACTTCCTGATCACGCAACTGTTCTTCGACAACGCCCTGTACTTCGACTTCATCGAGCGCGCCCGCGCCGCCGGGGTCAAGGTGCCGATCATCCCCGGCGTGATGCCGATCACACAGGTCGGCCAGGTCGAGCGCATGGCCAAGATGTGCGGGGCGTCGATCCCACCGGCGCTGCTCGAGGAGCTGCGCGCGCGAGGGGAGGACCCCGAGGCGGTGCTCGACTTCGGCGTCGCCTACGCCACCCTGCAATGCGCGGAGCTGCTCGCCGCCGGCGCGCCGGGCATCCACTTCTACACGCTCAACCGCTCACCGGCGACACGCGCGATCCTCAGTGCCCTGAAGCTCGCCCGCCCCTGGGAGAGGGGGCGCTAGCCCGGCTCGATCTCGAGTGCCTCGGCGACCCGTGGCGAGCCGTCCGGCGCCAGGTAACTCACATCCACCGAGTCGTCCTGGCGATAGGTGCCGATGCCCCACGCGCCGAGCAGCCAGCGGCGCTTTGAGATGCGGTCCTTGCGCAGCTCCCGGTTGAAGAGCAGTTCACGCCCGCGGGCCTTGAAGTCCACACCGGGCCGCTGAGGCACCCCGTTGATGAACACCTCATAGGGTTCGCTTACCTCACGCGGAAGCCTGACTCTGGAGCCCGCCATCGCTCGTCACCCGCTAGGAACGCTTCCGTCGTTGATAGCCGCTGGCGTAGGCGCGCTGGCGCTCATATGCGTCCTCGACGATCTCGCAGATCTGCTGCGGATCGCTCACCACATGCACGAGATCGAGGTCGGCCGCATCGATGCGACCATCCGAGAGCGCACTCGTGCGCAGCCATTGCAGCAGCCCGTCCCACTCGCCCTCGCCCACCAGGATCGCCGGGACGTGGCGGGTAGTCTCCGTCTGGATCAGCGTCAGAACTTCGAACAGCTCGTCAAGCGTGCCGTAGCCGCCGGGGCACACCACGAACGCGCTCGCGTAGCGCACGAACATCACCTTGCGCACAAAGAAATGCGAAAAGCGCAGGCCGATGTCCAGATAGGGGTTCAGCGACTGCTCGCGTGGCAGCTCGATGTTGCACCCGACCGAGACCGCGCCGACCTCCTTCGCGCCGCGGTTGGCGGCCTCCATCAAACCCGGTCCACCTCCGGTGATCACCGCGTAGCCGCCCCGTCCCAGGCACGCCCCGATCGCTCGAGCGAGCTCGTAGTGGGGATGGTCCCGCGGTGTGCGCGCCGAACCGAACACGGTGACCGCTCGCGGCAGGACCGAGAGCGCGGCGAAGCCGTGGGCGAACTCGGCGGCGATGTCCCGGACCCGCTCGACATCCGCCGCGCGCACCTGTTGCGGCTCATCGCCAAGCCAGAGCAGGAGCTCCTCGTCGAGCGTCCGGCCGTGCCCGCGATCAGCCCGACCGACGATGTCCGCTGTCGAGTCCACAGGCCAAGCGTACGTGCTCGTCGGCCGCGGCGCCCGGAAGGGCGCGTACGCTTCACCTCATGCCGGAGCCGGACATTCCATACACCGTGCGCCGCTCACCGAGGGCACGGCGGGTGCGGGTCAACGTGCACGTCCACACCGGCGTGGAGGTCGTGCTGCCCCAGCGTGCTCCCGAGCGAGCGGCCACCGCCGCCGTCACCGAGCTGCGGCCGTGGATCGAGCGCCGGCTCGGCGAGGCCCGCCAGGTGCGGGAGCGGATCGCCGCCCAGCGCCGGGGCACCGTGCCCTACCTCGACAGCTCCCTGCTGCTGGTGGAGCAGACCGCCCGCAAGCGGGTGCGCCGCGAAGGCGAGCGTCTGCTCGTCCCCGCCGGGGACCGGGAGGCGGCGATTGAGCGCTTCTATCGGCGTGCGGCACGCGCTGAGATCACCGAACGCCTGGATCGCGCGACCGCCCAAACCGGCACCCCCTACAGCGGCCTGACGATCCGCTCGCAGCGAACCAGGTGGGCGTCCTGCTCGGCCAGCGCTCAGATGAGCTTCAACTGGCGCCTGCTGCTGGCACCCGAGCGGGTGCTCGAATATGTCGTCTGGCACGAGGTCTGCCACCTGGATGTGCTCGACCACTCGCCGCGCTTCTGGGAGCTGGTGCGAAGGCGCTGGCCGACCTATCGCGAGGACCGGGACTGGCTGCGCCGCAACGGCGCGACGCTGGTGCTCTGAGGACGGGCGAGATCACGGGTCTGCCGCGATGAGAGCATCCGCGTGTGCCGGCGCCGGCTTTCTGCTCGCGGTTCTGTGGTTCGACTCGATGTTCGACATCCAGGTCGTTCCTCACCGCGGGCGGGAGCTGCCCGCAGACGTGCTGGATTCGATCGCGGGCTACTACCGTCGGGTGACGAGCGCCGCCCGGCCGATGAACCGTCTGATCGCCTGCGTCATGCTCGCGACACTCGCCGCGCTGGTGACCGAGCTCGCACGCGGGCAGGAGCCGGGCTGGGTCGGGTGGGCGTCGATCGTGCTGGCGGGCGCCCCGATCGTGCTCGCGGGCACCCGCACCGTGCCCAGCGCGGTGCGCCTGGGTAGCCGCGTGGACCCAACCGTCCACCAGAGCGCACTGGCCAGATCGATCTGGCGTGAGCACCTCTTCTGTCTGAGCTCGATCGCGGCGCTGCTCGTACTCCAGCTCGCCCTCGCCTGAGCCGCCGGATGACAGCTATGCGTCCTGTAGCGCCCTACGTAGTGCGTCAGAGGCGCTCTCTCCGGCACGCGGCTTGACCAGCGAGCGACGGAAACGCCCCGTGTAGGCCTCCGCCGAACCATCCCCACGCAAATCCACCCCGCCGCTCTTCGCCGCCCACAGACCGCCGGGACCGGTCAGCTCCGCTCTCACCGCGACCTGCGCGACAGGGTCGAACCGGCGTTTGAAGACGCCGATCGTCTCGCGTCTGATTTGTGGTGCCAGCTCGTCGAGGCGCTGCTGCAGGGCATCGACCGCTAGCGCCATGCTCTCGAAGCGAAAGCGCTGGACTCGCGGCCCATTGCGAAGCGTGAGTGTCCACCGGCCTGCCATCTGCCCCGATGATGGCAGCCCTCAGGCCGTCACGGAAGGCCTTCAGATCCGTCAGCCGCGCTGCCCCACCGGCACGTAGTCCAGGTCGCGATCGCCGGTGTATATCTGGCGTGGACGGGCGATCTTCTGCTCGGGGTCCTGCACCATCTCGAGCCATTGGGCGATCCATCCGGAGGTGCGTCCGATCGCGAACATGACTGGGAACATCGCCACCGGCAGGCCGAGCGCCTCATAGATCAGACCGGAGTAGAAGTTGACGTTGGGATACAGCTTGCGGGAGGTGAAGTACTCGTCGTCCAGGGCGCGCTTCTCGAGCTCGGTGGCGACGTGCAGCAGCGGGCTCTTGCCGCGGACCTCAAAGACGGCATCCAGGTGCTCGCGGATGATCCGCGCCCGCGGGTCGTAGTTCTTGTAGACGCGGTGGCCGAACCCCATCAGGCGCTCCTTGCCGGCCTTCACGCCCTCCAGAAAGTCCGGGATGTTGTCCACGCTGCCGATTCGTCCGAGCATCCTCAGGGCCTGCTCGTTGGCGCCGCCGTGCAGCGGACCGTACAGCGCCGCGACCCCGGCCGCCACGGCCGAATACGGATCCACCTGCGTTGAGCCGACCGAGCGCACGGCACTGGTGGAGGCGTTCTGTTCGTGGTCGGCGTGCAGGATGAACAGCACGTCCAGCGCGCGCTCCAGCCGAGGATCCGGCTCGTACTTCAGCTCGGTCATCTTGTACATCATCCCCAGGAAGTTGCCGGCGTAGCTGAGGTCGTTGTCCGGGTAGACGTAGGGCTGGCCCATGTTGTGGCGGAACGCGAATGCCGCCAGCGTCGGCATCTTCGCGAGCAGGCGGATGATCTGGATCGCGCGTATCTGCTCGTCGTGGATCTGGTTGGCGTCGGGATAGAACGTCGAGAGCGCACCGACCGAGGCGACGAGCATGCCCATCGGGTTGGCGTCGTAGCGGAAGCCCTGCATGAAGTCCTTGACGTTCTCGTGCACGAACGTGTGGATCGTGATCTGGTGGATCCAGTCGGCCAGCTGGGAGGCGGTCGGCAGCGCGCCGTGGATCAGCAGATAGGCGACCTCCAGGTAGCTGGAGCGCTCGCACAGCTGCTCGATCGAGTAGCCGCGGTGCTGCAGGATCCCCGCGTCGCCGTCGATGTAGGTGATCGAGCTGCGGCACGAGGCCGTGTTCATGAAGGCCGGGTCGTAGGACATCATCCCGAATTCGTCCTCGTCGACCTTGATCTGACGCAGGTCGCTCGCGCGCACCGTGCCGTCGGTGATCGGAAGCTCGTAGGTGCGCCCCGTGCGATTGTCGTGCACCGTCAACGTCGATCCGCTCGCTGCGCCGTTGCCCGTGCTCTGCTCCTGGCTCTGCGTCTCGGTGCTCATGCTCTCTCCTATGCCCGTTGCGTCTTTGGCTATCACTCCAATTATGCGTCAAGGAGCCGTCTTATCCGCCGGCGGCCGTGAGGGCCCTAGGAAAGGGGGCTCGCCGCGGGCTGCTCGGGCCGTTGGCCGTAGCGACTCTCAGTCGCGTCGACCTGACCCTGATAGTGGCTGCCCAGCTGCTCGTGGCCATAGGGCCGCAGTGCGGGCGCGTCGAGTGTCATGAACGACAGCTGGGCGATCGGCAGGCCGGGATAGAGCTTGATCGGCACGCGCGTGAGGTTGTTGAGCTCGAGCGTCAACGTGCCCTTCCAGCCCGGGTCGCAGAAGCCGGCGGTGGCGTGCACGATCAGGCCGAGGCGGCCAAGCGAGCTCTTACCCTCGATCCGGGCAACGATGTCGTTTGGCAGCTCGACGTGCTCGAGTGTCCGGCCGAGGCAGAACTCGCCTGGATGGATCACAAACGGCTCGCCATCGGGCGGGGTGACCTGCTCGGTCAATTCCCGTGGTGGCTCGCGCAGGTCGATGGCGGTGATCTTGTGGTTGTGAAAGACACGGAAGGTGGGGCCGAGCCGCAGGTTGACGCTCGCCGGCTGCACCAGACGCTCATCCCACGGGTCGATCAGGATGCGCCCCTCCGAAACCAGACGCAGGATGCTGCCGTCGGAGAGCACCGAGGAGATTGGCGGCTCGCTCATGCGGCGATTCTCGCACACGTCCTGGCGGGCGTGATGGTCTGTCCGTTGGCGAGACGGCACACGATGGCGGCGCGCGCGGCGCTCAGTGGGATACCGAACGCGCTCTCGCCACGACGGAGCGGACACGCGGCGGGGCGGCGGGCCTGCCGGCGCCGTGATGTGGGCCGCGCCGGGGCGCTCGCGGCAGCTTCGGACGGGGATGGTGCGGATGCGGGCGCGGACCGATGCCGCCATTCTCATCCGGTGCGATCTCCGGTGTCTGGCGCACCGCCCAGCGCACGATCAAAAAGAGCGCGACGATCGGGATCTTCAAGAAGACCATCAGCCAGACGAACGTCCAAGCATCCACCCTTGCGATGCTAGCGACTGGGCGCCTCGCTGCATAGCCACCCGGCGCCAAACGGCCCGCTCCTACTGGGCCTCGGAGGGATCTTCAGCCGCGCAGCTTCAACGGCCGGCTGCTGAAGCTTGTGATCTCGCCCAGCTGGGCGACCCGCCAGCTGATCTCCTGGGCCGTGAGTATCCGCACACGCTCGGTGCCGAACTGCTCGACGTTGAAGGAGGCCAGCGCCGTGCCGTGGGCCATCGCGCCGCGCAGCAGATCATCCGAGAGATCCTCATCGGGGTGCGCGGCGATGTAGCCGACGAACCCGCCCGCGAAGGTGTCGCCCGCTCCGGTCGGGTCGATCACGCTCTCCAGCGGATACGCCGGCAGGGCAAAGAAACCATCGGCGGTGATCAGGGCCGCTCCGTACTCACCCTGCTTGGCGATCACCGCGCGCGGTCCCCAGGCGAGAACCTTCCGGGCCGCGGAGATCACGTTCGGCTCGCCCGTCAGCTGACGCAGCTCGGCGTCGTTGAGGATCACGCAGTCCACCGATCCGATCGCGGCCACCAGCGAGTCGCGGGCGATGTCGATCCACAGATTCATCGAGTCAAGGGCCACGAAGCGCGCGTCGGGAAGCTGCAGGCGCACCTCCAGCTGGAGATCTGGCTGGATGTTCGCCAGGAACAGCACGTCGCTGGAGCGCGAGTTCTCCGAGAGCTTCGGGGCAAAGCCCTCGAACACCCCCAGCTGTGTGTCCAGCGTCTCGCGCGAGTTCAGATCCCACCCGTACTCGCCGCGCCAGAAGAAAGTTTTGCCCTCCAGTCGCTCCAAGTCGCGGACATCGACCCCACGGTCACTCAGCGCCGCGAGATCCTCCTCGCCGAAATCGTCTCCCACGGGGCCCACGACCCGCACCTCGTCAAAAAAGGAGGCGGCCAGCGCGAAGTGCACGGCGGCGCCGCCCAGCATGCGCTCGCGCTCACCGAACGGTGTCTTGACCGCGTCATAGGCGATCGATCCGACGACGGTTATTGGCATTGGGCGCGGACCCTATAGCCTGGGCGCCCATGCGTGCCATCCAGATGACCGAATTCGGCGACCCGCAGGTGCTGAGGCTCACCGAGCTGCCAGAGCCCGTGCCGGCTGAGGGAGAGGTCCTGATCCGTGTCAATCGCGCGGGACTGAACTTCGCCGACACCCACACCCGCACCAACTCATACGTGCAGAAGGCGACGCTGCCGTTGGTACCGGGAGGGGAGGTGGCGGGTGTCCGCGAGGACACCGGCGAGAGGGTGATCGCGCTGACCGGCACTGGTGCCTATGCCGAATACGCGAAGGCTCCCGAGCAGCTCGTCTTCCCGATCCCCGATCAGCTCCAGGACGACAGCGCGCTGGCGATCCTGATCCAGGGCCTGACGGCGTGGCATCTGTTTCGCACCGCCGGGCGGGTGGCGCAGGGGGAGACCGTGGTCGTGCACTCAGCCGCCGGTGGCGTCGGCTCGCTGGCCACTCAACTGGGAGGCCCGCTCGGCGCCGGGCGCGTGATCGCGACCGCCTCCAGCGCCCAGAAGCGCGCGCTGGCGCTCGAGTTGGGTGCCGACGCGGCGATCGACCCCGAGCCGGAGGGGCTGACCGAGCGGCTGATCGACGCCAACGAGGGCCGGCCCGTGGATGTGGTGTTCGACATGGCGGGCGGGGAGGTGTTCGACGCCTCCTATCGAGCGCTCGCGCCATTCGGGCGGATCGTCGTGTGCGGAATCGCCTCGCAGGAGCCCAACCGGATCTCCACCGGATCGCTGCTGCGCCACTCCCGCGCGATCGTCGGCTTCTATCTCTTTCACCTCTTGCCGGCGCCTTTCGGCGTGGGCGCCGCGGGAGCGCTGGCGCAGGCACTGCAGGAGCTCTTCGCCCGCGCCGCCGCCGGTGAGCTGCGAGCGGTGCTCGGCAAGACCTATCCGCTGGGAGACGCCGCCCAGGCACATATCGACCTGCGTGAGCGGCGCACAACGGGCAAGCTGTTGCTCGACCCCACTGCGTGAGCGGCTCACCGCATAAGCTGAGACGCTGAACATGACCACAACCTTTGCCGAGCTCGGCCTCTCCGAGCCCACACTCCGCGCACTTGCCGATGTCGGCTACGAGTCGCCGAGCCCGATCCAGGAACAGGCGATCCCGGATCTGCTGCAGGGCCGCGACGTGATCGGCCAAGCCCGACGGGGACCGGCAAGACGGCCGCCTTCGGCCTGCCGATCATGGAGTACGTCGATGCCGCCGAGAAAACGGTGCAGGCGCTGATCCTGACTCCGACGCGAGAGCTCTGCATCCAGGTCACGCAGGCGCTGCGCACCTACGGCGCACACAGCGGCATCGATGTCGTGGCCGTCTTCGGCGGCGCTCCCATCCGTACCCAGCAGGCCCAGCTGCGGGCCGGCGGGCACGTCGTCGTGGGCACCGTTGGGCGCGTGCTGGACCTGATCTCACGACATTCGCTGATGCTCACCGACTGCCGCTTCGTGGTGCTCGACGAGGCCGACGAGATGCTCGACCTGGGCTTCCTGGAGGACGTCGAGAAATCCTCTCTCTGACCCCCTCGAGCCGCCAGACGGCGCTGTTCAGCGCCACGATGCCGCCTCCGATCCGCAAACTGGCCGACCGCTACATGTACGACCCGTCGATCATTCAGGTAGAGGCGGCGACGCTGACGATCGACACCGTCGCTCAGTTCCAGCTGCCGGTGGAGACGAAGCACAAGCCGGAGATGCTGGTCGAGGTGCTGCGCGCGGAGAAACCGGATCAGGCGATCGTGTTCGTTCGTACCAAGGTGCGCTGCGACCAGCTGTTCCGAACGCTGCGCGACCGCGGCATGAACGTGCGCGCGCTGCACGGCGATATGAGCCAGGGCTCGCGCGATGGCGTGATGCTGGCCTTCAAGGGCGGGCGCGTGCCGATCCTCGTGGCGACCGACGTGGCGGCCCGGGGTCTGGACATCTCGACCGTCACGCACGTCGTCAACTACGACGTGCCGACCAGTCCCGACACCTACGTCCACCGCATCGGGCGGACGGGCCGGGTCGGGCGCACGGGGCGAGCGATCACGTTCGTCGAGGATCGCCAGAAGCGCGAGCTGGAGGCGATCGAACGACACATCGGGACCGAGGTAACGCGCTGGGAGAAGGGCGCGACGGCCCCCGCCCACGCCTGTGCAGGCGCCCCCGCGCCGCCACTCAAAGCCGCACGACTCACCGACGCGGGAAGCCATCGAGCTCACCAAGCTGATCGTCTCCGCCGGTCGCTCCCATGGCGTTGAGCCCAAGGACTTGATCCACGCGATCACCTCCGCCACCGGCCTGGACGGCGAGGCCGTGCACAACGTGCGCGTGCTCGACCGTTTCGCGCTGCTGGAGGTGCCATCCAGCGCAGCCGCGAACGTGATCGAGCTCCTCGACGGGAAGCTGCTGGACGGTCACCGTCTGCGTCTGCTCACCGCGGACGGTTGAAGGGGCGACTCATCAAGACGGGCGGATCGGCGTCCGTCTGCTAGTAAGTCTCATACCAAACCCAAGGAGCCATGCATGTCAACAGCCACGATGCAGACCAGCGAGGGCCAAATCACGATTGAGCTCTTCGACGAGGACGCTCCCAAGACCGTCGAGAACTTCCGCAAGCTGACCGCAGAGGGCTTCTACGACGGGCTCATCTTTCACCGCGTGATCAAGGATTTCATGATCCAGGGCGGCTGCCCGCAAGGGACGGGCACCGGCGGTCCGGGCTACAGCTTCGAGGACGAGATCAACAGCCACAAGATCGTGCGCGGCGCACTGGCGATGGCCAACGCCGGACCGAACACGAACGGATCAAGTTCTTCATCGTCACCGCCGACGCCTGCCCCTGGCTGGACGGCAAGCACACGGTCTTCGGCCAGGTGACCGAGGGCATGGACGTCGTCGAGCGCATCCAGGGTACGGCGACCGACGGCGCCGATCGCCCCTCCGAGCCGATCACGATCACCTCGCTCGCCCTGTCGGAGTAACTCTCCCGGCCGTGAGATGAACACTTCTACCGGCGGGATGGAGAATTCCGAGTAGCCTGTGTTCACGAGCGAACGAGAAGGGGAGAGACAGATGGCAAGCGTCGAGCAGTCAGAGATCCTCAACGACACACCCCACAGTCACAACGGGGGCGCTCACACCGACCGGGAGATTCCCGTCGAGAACCCCGCCACTGGCCAGATCGTGGGGACCGTCCCCGACCTCGGGGCCGAGACGGTAGCGGAGATGGCAAGGCGCGGCCGGGCCGCCCAGCCGCAGTGGGAGGCCTATGGCTTCGACGGGCGCGCGCAAGTGCTCAGGCGCACCCAGAAGTGGCTGATGGACAACTCCGAGCGTGTGATAGACACGATCGTCTCGGAGACCGGCAAGACCTTCGAGGACGCCGAGTTTGCGGAGATCGCCTATGCCGGAAACGCGTTTGGCTTCTGGGCCGAGCACGCCCCCATCTACCTCGCCGACGAGCGCGTGAAATCCGGCCAGATGCTGGTCAAGGGCAAGAAGCTGATCCTGCGCCACAAGCCGCTGGGCCTGATCGGTGTGATCGGCCCGTGGAACTACCCGCTGACGAACTCCTTCGGCGATTGCATCCCGGCGCTGGCCGCCGGCAACTCCGTGATCCTCAAGCCCTCCGAGGTGACGCCGCTCACCTCGATGCTGATGGCCGAAGGTCTGCGCGAGTGCGGCCTGCCCGACGGGGTTTTCCAGGTCGCCACCGGCCGTGGCGAGACCGGCGCGGCGCTGATCGAGCAGGTCGACATGATCATGTTCACCGGCTCCACCGCCACCGGTCGCAAGGTCGCCGAAGCGGCCGCGCGGCGTCTGATTCCCTGCTCGCTGGAGCTCGGCGGCAAGGACCCGATGATCGTGCTCTCAGACGCCGACCTGGAGCGCGCCGCGAACTTCGCGACCTACTACTCGATGCAGAACGCCGGACAGACCTGCATCTCGATCGAGCGTGTGTACGTCGAGGAGTCGGTGTATGAGCCGTTCGTCGCGAAGGTGTCAGAGAAGGTCCGCGCGCTGCGGGTCGGCAAGCCCGAGGGCCCAGGGTCGGTGGAGGTCGGAGCGATCACGTTCGCTCCGCAGCTGCAGACGGTCAAGAGTCACGTTCAAGATGCCATCGACAAGGGTGCCCGCGTGCTGGTCGGCGGCCAGGAGGCCAAGAGCGCCGGTGGACGCTTCTATGAGCCGACCGTGCTCGTGGATGTCGACCACACGATGAAGATCATGACCGAGGAGACGTTCGGCCCGACGCTGCCGATCATGAAGGTCGCCGACGCCGACGAGGCCGTGCGGCTGGCAAACGACTCGCCCTACGGTCTGGGCGCCTCGGTCTTCTCCAAGGACTCCGAGCGGGGCGAGCAGATCGCGCGGCGCCTGGATGTCGGCGCGGCGAACGTCAACGACGCGATGATCAACTACACGGTGCTAGAGCTGCCGATGGGCGGCGCCAAGTCCTCCGGGCTCGGTTCCCGTCACGGCGCCGGCGGGATCCGCAAGTACTGCTCACAGCAGGCGATCGTCGTCACCTCGAAGTTGGCGCTCAAGCGCGAAGTCCACATGTATCCATACAAGGCACGGACATCGCGGCTGCTGGCGCGCCTGTTCAAGTTCATGTATGGGCGCGGCAAGCGCGACTAGGACGCACACCCGTGGCGTCGGCGGCCGCGCGCTGATCGCAGCCGCTGAGGGCCGCGCATGACGGGCCAGGTCTGGGTTGCCGTAGAGGGTCGCTCCGCTGCCTCCGCACGCTGGATCTCGGGCCTGGCGATGCGCGGTTCAAGGACACGCTCGGCGCTCGCCGTCGGCCTGATCGGCGGGCTTTCGCTGGCGCTGCTCGGTTCGCTGATGAGCCACGAGACGGTGCCCCGAGGGGACGATTTGATCTACGAGCGGATGGCTCAGCATCCGCTGGGGACCCACACGTTCCCGTTCGCGTACCGGATCGGGCTGCCGTGGCTGGTGCACATCCTGCCCTTCGGCCACACGTTCTCCTTCGAGCTGGCGGCGTGGGTGTGCGTCGCGGGGTCGGCGGCCTTCGCCTATCTGCTGATGCGCCACCTACAGGCGCCCCACACGCTTGCCTTCTGGCTCGCGCTGGCGTTGGCGCTCTCGCCTCCGATGTTGCTGGTCGTGTTGCGCGGGGGCCGCAACCCGGACGCTGCGACCGTGCTTTTCATGATGGCCGGGACCCTGTTCGTGGCACGCCGCCAATCGGTGGCGCTGGCGGTGACGCTCGCGGTCGGTGTTCTGTTCAGGGAAGCGGAGCTGTTCATCGTCCCGCTCGCCTATGCGGTGTGGGCGGAACGCTGCTGGGATGCGGCGGCCGCCAGGCGCGTGTTGGTGTGCGCGCTGCCGGCGCTTGCGTTGTACGTGGGCTTGCACGCGGCGATCTCAAGCGTCGGCTCTTCTGAGGTTCCGGGATACGGGGGCTCCCTGGTGGCGGAACGTCTGAGGATGATCGAAAGCGGACTGGGCGAGCTGTGGCCGCAGGCTCGCAGGATGTTCTCCATCTACGGGCCGCTGTGGGTGGCCGCGCCGATCGCGCTCGGCGGCATGGCGTTCGCGCGGCGCGGACTGGTGCTGGCCGCGGCATGTCTAGTGTCGATGACATTCGCCCTGGACTGGGGGCGGATGATTCTGCTCGCGGCTCCCGTGGTGTACCCCGCCGGCGCCTACACACTGGCCCGGCACCCGCGCTGGAGAATCCCCGCGCTGGCGGCGTTCGCCGTTCTGATAGCCGCCTACGCCATCCATATGCAGCACGGCGGTGTGCAGGCGGGGATCATCGAAAGCCCTCAGCCGCGGTATCCGCTGCGTTAGCGGACGGGCACCGGATCAGGGCCCGCAGAGCGGGGAGACACCCAGCAGCTCTTCCATCCGGGTGATCGTGGTGGGCGCCGCGGTGTGATGGACGGTCGCCATGCCGAGCTCCTGCGCCGGTGTCAGGTTGAACGGCAGGTCATCGACGAACACGCACCGCGACGGTTCGACCCCAATCGCCTGTGCGCCCAGCTCATAGATGCGGGGGGTCGGCTTGCGGATGCCGACCTCGCCGGAGATGACGACCCCATCGAACAGCTCCGTGAGGAGATCCCGCGGGTAGCGGGTGGTGCCCCACGAGTTTGAGATCAGACCCGTCTTGATCCCCGCGGCCCGAACCATGCGCACGGCCTGCACCATCGACTCCTCCGGAAGGGCACCCGAGAACAGGCGGTCGATCAGCCCTTGCGCGGAGGCGACCCCCAGCAGCCTTCCCAGGCTCGACTCGAAATCGCGCTCCTCCACGCGCCCCTCCTCAAAGGCGATCAGCAGCTCGCGGGCGGACGGGTCCGAGCGAAAGGCGCTCACCACCGCGCCCCGATCGAGTCCCTCCGCCTCACAGAAAGCGCCGAAGGACTCGAACAGGTTCGTGGTCATCACCCCGCCCCAGTCGAGAAGCAGCGCATCCCGGCCGTCGTGCTCACTGTCCATATGCCACCGCCTCCGCCTGACGGGCGAGCTCCAGCACACCCTCGCCGAACTGCTTCAGATACGGGTCGTCGGTGCTGCCGGAGATGGCACGCTTGTAGTTGCCCTCCATGAACACGACGCTCTTCCAGAGCGCCAGCGTGGTGTACCAGCGCAACTGGCGCATCGAACGCCCGGAGCGCGCCTCGTAGCGCTCGATCAGCTCCGCTCGCGTGGGGAACCCCTCCGCGCGGGTGACGCGACCCAGGTGCTCTCTGAGACCGCCCGTCGGGTCCCCCGCCTGCGTCCAGAACATGCACAGGTAGCCGATGTCCGCCAGCGGGTCGCCGATCGTGGCCATCTCCCAATCGAAGACCGCCACCAGCCGGGCCGGTGGCTGGGCGGCGAACATCGTGTTCCCAAGCCGGTAGTCGCCGTGGACGATCGTCGCCGGGCCAGACTCGGGCATGTTCTCCGAAAGCCAGGACCCCACACGCTCGACAGCCGGGATCTCACGTGTCTTGTTCAGCTCCCAAAGTCCCGAGAAGCGCCGCAGCTGACGCTCCAGATAACCGGTCGGCTTGCCAAACCCCTCCAGGCCGACCGCCGTCCAGTCCACGGCGTGGATCTCCACCAGAGCCTCGATCAGCTGCTCGCCGATCGACCGCCGCTGCTCGGGTGTGTCGAGGTCATCCGGGACGCTGGATGTGATGACCTCCCCGCTCACACGCTCCATCACATAGAACGGGCAGCCGATCACCTCCTGCTGATCGCATACGGCGAGCACGCGCGGCACGCGCGCTGGCGTGTCTCTCAAAGCGTCGAGCAGGCGCGCCTCGCGCAGCACGTCGTGGGCGCTCGGCGGCAGCGGGGGGCGGGGTGGACGGCGCAGCACCATCTCGCTGCCGTCTCCGCGGCGGAGCAGGTAGGTGACATTCGAGTGTCCCTCGCCGATCGGCGACGGCACGATCTCACCGGATCCAAGGCCCTGCTCGTCGAGGAATTCCCGCAACGGCTCGAGCACCAGCAGCGGCGGACGGGCGTTTCCGCGCGCCTGTGCGTGCGTGTCCAGGATGTCGTCGGGCGCGCTCGGAGCACTCATCGATTACGCAACGCTACCCGACCGGCGAGATGGGCCTCCGGCTCGGTCTCGCTGCTCGACCTGCGCAACATACTCTGCGCTACGGTGTCTTATCTGACGCGTAGAACACGTGCCCGCCTTTCAACGAGGCGGCATGGGCTGCTCCGCGAGCACGTCCCTACGCGCCCTGTCCGCCAACCACAGAAAGAGCCTGTCAATGCTGCGTATCCGCATACTTCTCTGTGCACTGCTCGCCAGTTCCACGGTCGCTTTCGGCGCCAGTCAGGCGCTGGCCTCCCACAGCCAGGCGCTCTACTTCGAGGGCGCGAGTGACCTGCTGAGCCCGCAGACCCGCGAACACGCGATCTCCCAGCTGGAATCGCGGGGCGTGAGCGCCCTGCGGGTGGAGCTCTACTGGGCCCAGGTGGCACCAGACCCGCAGAGCGCCACCAAGCCGAACTTCGACGCCACCAACCCCTCGAGCTACAACTGGGGGGGCTATGACTGGCTGCTGGCCAAGGCCAACGAACTGCACTGGAAGGTGCTCTTGACCGTCACCTCGCCGGTTCCCAGTTGGGCCACCTCCAACCACAAGGCGCCCTATGTGACCAGGCCCAGCTCCGTGTACTTCAGGGAATTCATGACCGCGGTGGCCCGTCACTACGGCTCGGAGGTCTCGCTGTACGCGGTCTGGAACGAGCCCAACCATCCCGCCTTTCTGTTGCCGCAGTGGAACTCCAACGGAACTCCCTCCTCGCCCCTGATCTACCGGAGTCTGTTCCAGGCCGGCTATGAAGGGCTGAAGGCGGGCGGAATCTCAAGCCCAAAGCTGCTGATGGGCGAAACGGCGCCCACCGGCTCCGATCGCAACAAAGGCCTGCACGATGTGGCCCCGCTGGAATTCCTGCGTGACGCGCTGTGCCTGAACGCCAAATACAAGAAGTCATCCTCCTGCGGCCCGTTGCCCGCATATGGCTACTCCCACCACGCTTACACCAAGCCCGACCTCGCCTACGTGCCGCCAAACAAAGATGACGTGACGATCGCCACGCTCTCGCGTCTGTCGAGCGCCCTGACGAAGGCCGCCAAGGCCCACATGATCAAAGCTGGCATGCCGATCTACCTCACCGAGTTCGGGATCCAGAGCTACCCCAACAAGGAACTCGGGGTACCCGTCGCACAGCAGGCCGAGTACTACGCGATCGCCGAGAAGATCGCTTACGAGAATCCACGGGTGGCCGCCTTCTCGCAGTACCTGCTCAGTGACGATCCACTCGGCGGCAAGCCTGGCTCGAGCGTCAACGGCGGCTTCATCGGCTTCCAGACAGGTCTCGAGTACGTCAACGAAAAGCCCAAGCCGCTCTACTCCGCCTTCCCGGTACCGCTGGTGGTCGTCAAGCAGCACTCCGGCTTCTCGCTGTGGGGTCTGGTTCGCCCGGCTCACAAAACAACGAAAGTGACCGTGCTGATCCGCAAGAAGGGCTCAAGCCGCTACAAGACGCTGAAGACGCTCACCACCAACGGCGCCGGCTACTGGTCTCTGAAATCGCGCGTCCAGGGGACCAGCTGGCGGATTCGCTGGGTCAGCCCGACGGGCGTCAAATACGAAGGGCCGCCGATCCGCGCCTACAAGGCGATCTGAGTTTGGGCTGAGCTCCGGCATCCTACGATGTGTGGGATGCCGGAGCTCCCCGAGGTCGAGATAACAGCCCGCCGGCTCGATGAGGCGCTGCGCGACGCCGTGATCGAGTCGGTGCTGACCCCTGGCATCAACGTGCTGCGAAGCTTCGATCCGCCGCTGTCTGACCTGCACGGGCGTGTCGTGAGCGGCCTGCGCAGACGCGGCAAGCACCTGATCGTAGACACCGACGGCGGCCTCTCGCTGCTGATCCACCTGATGTCCGCGGGGCGCCTGCAGCTGTATGACAAGCGGGCCAGCCCTCGCGACAGGACCTCACGGCTGCTCGTGCGGGTGGGGGAGGAGCGGGAGCTGCGTCTGCGCGAGTTCGGCTCAAAGCAGGCCGCCTGGGTGAAGCTGCTGCACACGAAAGAGCTCGAGAGCGATGACGCGCTCGCCAAGCTGGGCCCGGAAGCCTGGCCCGAGGCCCCTGCGCTCGACGAGCTGCTCGACGCTCCCCGGCCGCTGCACGCGCTGCTGCGCGACCAGCACGTGATCAGCGGCATCGGACGCTCGTGGGTCGATGAGATCCTGTGGGAGGCGCGGCTGTCCCCGTACAAGCGTGGCGCGGATCTCGACGCCGAGGAGCTGCGGCGGCTCGCTCAGGAGATACCGGGAACCCTCACGCGGGCGCTCGAGCACTACGAGGACGTGGTGAAACTGCCGATCCCCGACAAGCTGCCGATGCCGCTGAAGGTGCACCGACACGAGGGCGAGCCCTGCCCTCGCTGCGCCACCACGCTACAGGCGGTTCACTTCGAGGACTATGTGATCGCTTACTGTCCAGAGTGCCAGACCGAGGGGCGTGTGCTGAAGGACCGCAGGCTCTCGCGACTCTTGAAGTAGATCAGGCAGACAGCACACATGATCAAACCCGGACAGCAACCGCATGACCTTCAGACACAACGCCAGGACGATCTGCCCACGGTCTGTGACCGTGACATGAGGACCTCGAGATAGATGACCGGGCAGGAGCACAGCGAGTCCGCGGACGCCAGCCGATTCACACACGGGAAAGTGTCCTACTTGCAGATCCCGGCGCTCGACGTGGCAGCGTCCGCTGTCTTCTACGAGCGGGTCTTCGGGTGGCGTGTGCAGCCGCCGCAGTCTGGCTTTGAAGCCCCGGGCCTGATTGGCCAGTGGGTGGATGACAGGCCGCCGGCCGCGAACACGGGCGTCATGATTTGGATCAACGTCGAGGACATCGACGCCAGCGTCGAGCTTGTTCGAGTCGCCGGCGGCGAGGTGCTCGAGCTGCCCACTGCGGACGGGCCCGTGCGCTGGCTTGCGAGGATCTCCGATCCGGCGGGAAACGTTGTCGGCATCGTCGGACATCGGGCGCGAGGCGACCAGTCCGGGACAGTCGTCTAGCTTCCGGCTCTCCTCTTGAATGTTTGCTAGCGACGCCGAGCGCGCTCGCGCGGGATCATCTGCGGCGGATGCGTACCCCGTACTTCGCATATGGCAGCAATATGGACGAGCAGGACATGCGCAGGCGTTGTCCTGGGTCTCGCCCCCTGGGGTCCGCTCGTCTGGATGGGCATAGGCTCGCGTTCACGCGTCGCTCGATCAGGAGCGCCACCGGCGTCGCCGATGTGCTGCCAACACCGGGACACACGGTCTGGGGCGCCCTGTATGAGCTGGATGAGGACGAGTTCGAGGTTCTTGACCGCAAGGAGGGCGTCGGTTGGGCTTATATGCGCGAGCAAAAGCGCGTGACGCTCATAGCCGACGGTTCGGCGCGGGAAGCGGTCGTGTACACGGTGCTCGACAAGGAGCCGGAGGAAGTGCCTCCGTCGCGTGCATATCTCGATCGATTGATCGCCGCGGCGACCCGTCTTGGGCTTCCTCATGCATACGTCGTCGATCTGGACGCGGTCGTGGTTGACCGGGGCGCGCGGGTTGAGACTCTCAACGCAGCAGATTGCGAGCTACCCGACCAGGGTGGCCGTCTGGTCAAGCCCTCTGACTTCTGAGGTCAGAGCGTCGTCGTCTAGTTCTATCGGAAGGCTGGCATTCCAATCCACAGCCGCATAGAACGACAGCGATCATCGTCGGCTGCCTCTGGGGCGTGCCGTGCAGATACGTGGCTAACGCCAGGTCACTCAGCGCATGGCGGTGCGCTGTCTGCCCCCGAAGCGCAGTCCGCTCGCCCCAATCCGCCTGACATAGCCGGCGATGATCGTTCCGGCGATCAGATAGACGATCAGAGCGATACCCCAATCGACGGTGATTGCGCGCTTGGCGTGGCCATGGAAGGAGATCAGTCCAGTGAACGCCCCGGCGAAGAAGTTCGCGCCTTCGTGTATGCCTTTGACGATGCCGTTCGCTGGGTTGGCGCCGACGTCCCGCAGCACGATGGCCAGTCCGATCAGCGCAGCGATCAGGACAGCGACGGTCATGATCAGTCGTGCGATCGCAAGGACGCCTGAACCGAGGGCGCCAACCGCAGCGGCGCTCGTTTCGCGGGTGCGCCATCGCATTCCTGCTCGTCTGCGCGATTCACGCGCGGTCCGGTCTGCGCCAGTCCTCGTATCGGTCGCTGGGTTTTCGTCTGGAGCTCTGTCTCTGTGAATTCTCATGTCTTGGACTTACCCGCACCCGAACTCAGCTACACATACACGGGTAGCTGCGCTCGACCGCAGCGTTTTAAGCTGTAAGTCGGGTAGAGCAATGCAGGTGAGTAAATACGACTATCGGCGACATCGAGCGGATACGACGATCGGTGCCTTGAATGGCGATGGCGTCTGGCCCCAAGGCCATCGCCTATCGATCTTCCATGCTGACGACGCTGACGAACACGTCATATCGCTACGAGGAGAACTGGACATGGCGAGCTGTGCTCGGGTCCGTCGGGAGCTGAGGGAAGCTCAGGCAAATGGTTCGCATACCGTCGTGCTCGATCTCGCCGGCCTCGATTTCATGGACTCTACGGCGGTGCAGCTGCTGCTCGAGGTGACTGTCAAGACCGGTTACGGGCCGGCCTGCCGCGTGCTGCTCAGACGCGGCCCCGAGAGTGTGCAGCGACTCCTGAGGGTCGCTGGCGTCGAGAACCGGCTTCCCTTCGTCAACTGACGCTCTTCTCCGGTGTCGGTTTCAGCTCCGCTATCAATTGTTCCCCTCGAATTCGGCCGCTACGCAGGAGCCGCAACCTTCGATTTTCACGCGGACTCCGTCGCCCGGACGGTATCGCTGGCGCAACGGGCACCTAGTGCAGGTTGCCTCGAAGCCTAGGTTCTTGGCGTGGCCTCGCCGCGATCAGGCTGCTCACCGTCGAGACCCTGATCGACGGCCTGGGAAAGCGGAAGGACATCGTTGATCCCCGTCAGCTGAAATAGCCGCTGCACATTCGGCGGGCCTGGAATGATCTCCAGCTCCAGGCCGTACCGCTTGCACGTTTCAAATGCTCCCATGAGAACGTGCAAGCCACTTGAGTCGATGAACGTAAGATTTCTGAGATCGATAACTATGGTTTTTTTCGCGTTTGCGTAGACATCCGCGAGCGCCGCCTCCAGATCTGGCGCACCCTGCAGATCGGCTTCGCCGGCGAGAATGACCGTGTGGCGCTGGCGGGACGCCGTCACGTCGATCGTGAGATGCAACGGTCCTAAGTTCACTAGTCCCCCTATCTGACATACAAGCGCATTGACCCGCCAACCCGGCGGTCTCATGTCTAGGGCTGCCCCCACGAAGCAAGCGGCTCCGTGTGTAACACGCGAGAAAGCCTAAAGTAGCAGAGGCCAACTTCAATACGTATAACGACATTCTACCTATTCGCAGCAGTCAATAAGTGCGGCAGCTTCCCGCTCCAGGTATCCACATTCTGCGTCTCGAGCCCTGGTCTCCAACACGTGCGTAGTCCCAATCTCAAAGCTAGCCCCGGCCGCTGATCTCATCGACCTCGAGTCGGCGGTTCACTCGGAGCGAAGACCCGTGCTCAGGATTGATCGGGCCTTGAAATGGGGCCAGCGCCGCTGACGCTGTCGGGCTCTATCGTGGCGCCTGTGGGGAGCTTCGCGACGGCGTCGCGTGCCTCAAGAAGCGTGGGGTGTATAGCGAGCACCTGCGGAAGGCCAACAATTGCGGCCAGCCGGTTCAGCTGCGAGCCGTCGGGGATCACGAGCATCAGCGTTGCCCGGCGGTGATCCAGCCGGTCGCCCAGACGCAGCAGCATGTCCAGGCCAGCGCTATCGAGGTAGCGCGTTTTGCTTAGGTCGACGATGAGGCCGCTGTCTTCCGGACCGAGAGCATCGGCGAGTCTCGCGTGCACGGCTGCGGCATTCGCGGCGTCGATGTCGTCTGCGACGTGCGCGATCGAGACCCCGTCAACGCGTTCCACCGTCAAGACGCTCATGTCGAGCGGCCCAGTCGCTTGGTCATGCTTACCACGGTCCCGTCCTCGTCACTGTCAACCCTCACGGTATCCATCATCGAGCGCATGATCTCCAGACCTCTACCGCCGCCCTGTGGGCGCAGCGTCCGCCACCGCCCCTCGTCGCGAACAGTCACCTTGATCTCGTTCCCCTCCAGTTCGCAGCGAACCGTAAAGAGCGCCTCCCGAGCACCGTAGGCGTGTTCCACCACGTTGGCAGCCGCCTCCGACGTGGAAAGCGTTATGTCAAACAACTCGTCTTCACAGGCGCCAATCGTGTTGAGCCATCGTCCGAGGGTGTTGCGCAATGTCCCCAGGGTCCCCGGCCGCGCTGACAGCGTCAACTCCAGCGTATCCTCGAGTGCAACGCTCTCGATAGCAAGCAGTGCCACGTCATCGTCGAGGGGCGACTCGTCGAGTAGCGCGCGGTAGACGCGGTCCGCGAACGACGAGTCGACGCTCTGGGCCGCTGCGCGGGCAGCCGTCTGCAGACGCTCGAAGCCCTCGTCGATCGGCTCGCCGCGGCGCTCTATGAGCCCGTCCGTGTAGAGCAGCAATCTGCTTCCTGTCGGGAAGGGGTAGGTGAAGGTGACATAGTCCTCCCGTGCCCGCACGCCGATCGGTAGCCCGGGAGTCTGTTCGAGTAGTCGCGCGTCCCCGCCAGGATCGATGAGCAGGGGAGGAAGATGCCCGGCGGTAAGCACCACCAGCTCCTCCCGCTCGGGGTCAAGCTCCAGGATCGAAAGCGTCGCGCCACGGTTGCGTCCCATTGACACCACAAGCTCGTTCAGCTGCGAGACCAGCTCCGAGAGCTCTGGCCTCTGCATCAGGTAAGCCCGCAAAGCGGTTCGGATCTCCGCCATCACCGAGGCGGCGAGCACACCACGCCCGACCACGTCGCCAATGACGAAAACGAGATGCCCGTTGGAAAGTGGAAACACGTCGTACCAGTCCCCACCGATCTTCACCCCGGATCCGGCCGGCAGATACTTCGCGCTAAAACGCAGACCCGGTATCTCCGGCAGCGCCTCCGGGAGCAGAGTGCGCTGCATGATCTCGGTGACAGCTCGCTGCTCGGCGAGACGCGCATTGTCGATCGCGAGCGCCGCCCGATCGGCCGCGAGTTGCAGCAGTTTGACGTCGTCCTCGTCGAAGTCGCGCAGCACGAGCGTCCCGATATGCATGACGCCGATGACACGCCCCTCGACCTGCACCGGCACCCCCAACATCGAGCGGATTCCACGTTGACGAAGAATCGGGTTGACCACCTCGGCGTGATCGAGATCCTCGATGATGATCGGGCGGGCCTCGGCCGCGACTCTTCCAGCAAAGCCCCGTGCGAAGGGAACCTGAACACCTTGCCGGACCTCCTCCTCCAGCCCACGCGCAGCACGCGCGAGCAGTACCCCGCGATCCTCGTCCAGCAACAACACCGCCGCCGTGTCAACTTCCAGAGAACAGCGAATCCGCTCGAGCAACTCGGAGAGCATCTCCTCCAGCGACATGTATCCAAGCGCGGAGTCGTTGATGCTCAGCAGATGGTCGCGCCGCGTCTCGGACACCGTGGCGCTCGAAGCCGCTTCGGAGTTCCCAAACGCTGACCGTCCCGCGGCGACCGTCTGCTCAGCTTGCAGGTTCTCGACTTCCATTTCTCGGATTATCTACCCATGGCCTTCCAATGCAACCGACCGGCCCCAGCGGGATCGAGATCTTGGCGGCTGTTGTCGGCGCACCGGACCTCCTCAGCAGTGTCTCGGTAGTGGGCCAGCTCGAACCATACGAGTGTCCCATCGACCCTCTCCACGCCCCAGCTCTCGGCTTGCATCTCCAGGAGGCGCAGGCCCCACCCTCCGCTGCTGGATTGACCATGCTGGTGAGGAGCGAATTCTCCTCCGCCATCGTTGACTTCCACCCGGAAGCGCTGCGCGTCCACCTTCACGTCGAACGGGATGGGGGTGTCGGGAGATGCATCCGAATGCAGAACGGCGTTGTTGATGACCTCCGCCACGAGGAGCAGTAGAGTGTCGCGGCAGGCATCGCTCACTCCCAGCCGCTCACACATACTGCCGACGACAGTCCGCGCTGTCAGCGAGGCTTCAGGGTCACGGCGGAGCCCCACACTGAGTGGCTGCGGAAAACGGGTGGCTTCCGTGCCTAGCTTGACCATCAGAGCGACCGAACCTCCTCATCGAGAAGAGCGGTGGACGTGTCGGGTGACCTAGAGGACTGCAGGGCCACCTAGCTCGCTTGCCTGCGCCATGCCCGCGAGACGTAGTGAACCGATCAACGTGCAACAACTCCGAGCCTGCACATCCGTGTCACAGCAACCCCTCAACGTCGGAGAGATTTAACCAAAACCCGGCCCGACCTCGTGCACAACCTCTTTCCTACCCGTTGCTTCGGCGCGCAAACCCTCAACTTGAGACTGGGTCCGAACCTGTGTAGCGGCGTTATCTGCGGCGGCGAACGAAACGAACGGTAAGCAAAACCAGCACCACGACCGCTGTCATGACCCAGGCGACCCAAGTTTTGTGGCCATGCGAACGCAATAGCCCGCCCAACACAACAGTTGCAAGCAACCAGGACACCCGATCGAGCTACCCATCCACGCGGTCGCCAACCCACAAAGTGCGGTTTGACGGTCCTCGTCTTTCGTGCACTCTCTACCAGGTCAGGTTCGGCATAGTGACCCTCATCGCCCTCGCCCTACTGCGCATACTCTTGAACTCGAGACGACGGTAATCTGAAAGAGGCAGCCTACGCGAGCTGCACGGGTCGCGGTAGGCGACCCGTGGGAGTCATTAGTTGCTTGGGAACTCGAAGGGAAGCACCGAGGCAGCTCCGGTCAAGCGCAGGACGGCCGTTGCCCTGCTGTCCTCAGAGGCTATGAGCTTCAGCGTCCATGACTCTCGGCGCGAGCGGTCGTAGAGTTCGATTAGAAGTCGCAGTCCGGACGAATCCATGAACGTAAGTTCGGCCAGGTTCACCGTGAGGGTGGATGGTTTCTTATTTAGCGTGGCATCGATCTGGCGCGCGAGCGCTGTGATCGTGCCGAGATCCAGTTCCCCACTGAGCGACAGTACCGAGGCTTGGCCCTCCGTCTGCTCGGTGATCTGAAAGGGGGTTGGTCTTACCAAATCTGATTCCTCCTAGGCCGTTGTTGTGCCTGTCAGTGCTGGCGCTTCGCGGGTGGGGTGCTGCCCGTCACCTTCGTGAGCTATACGATGAAGCACTAGTGCCGCCGTGTCGTCCGCATGAGTAGCGCCCTGGAAGTCGTCCAACTTGTCGGTGACCCCGCGGAGAACTTCAGCGGGCGACTTACAGCGCAGGGTGTCGAGCGTTGCGCGTAGCCGCTCCAGCCCGAAGCGGGCGCCTTGGGCGTTCTGTGCGTCGGTGACGCCATCTGTATAAAGCATCAGGGTGTCACCCGGTTCGAGATACAAGTCGAGATCACGCCAGCTTGCGTCCTCGAATGCGCCAAGCAGCGGTCCGTGCTCGCCGACCTCCGCAATCGACTCCGATGTGATCCGCAGTGGCCAAGGGTGCCCCCCGATCGCGAGAGTCAGTCGATCCTCGCACAGTCGCATGCAAATGGCGGTGCACAGCGACAGCGCCGGGCGTTCCCTCAATGTCGCATCCACGAGCGCCAACAAGCCGGCCGGACTCCTCTGGAAATGTGAGCCTGTCCGCATCGTGTGTCGCACCAGCGCGGTCAACGCCGCAGCCTGAACACCCTTCCCGGTGACGTCCCCGATGATCATCATCCAGCTGTCCTTCACGCGCCAGACGTCATACAAATCCCCACCGACCATGCCCGCCTCGATCGCTGGCATATAGAAACTCGAGAGTTCGTATTCGGGGATTTCAGGCAGCTCCTCGGGAAGCAGGCTCTGCTGCAGCGTCTGGGCGATCAAGGAGCGCTCGCTGTATAGCCTCGAGTTCTCGATCGCCACTGCTGCCCGCGCGGCGGTCTGCTCGGCCACCTGCAGGTCGAACTGATCTAGCACACGCCCCGACTCGGCGCTTACGAGCGTCATCGCACCCAAGACACGCTCGCCGATGCGCATCGGGACAATCAGCGCCGAGCGAAACCCCACAGCGCGCAGCAGTTCCAGATGGCGATCGTCGATCGCGGCCGCCAGGAGCATCTCTTCAGAGATCTCCGGGTATAGCAATGCTTCCCCTGTTTGGAGAACCAGACCCATGCCGCGTTTCGGATTGAGTTGATCCGGCTCGTAGCTGCGAAGTTCTTCAGCCAGACCGAGCCGCCCAGGATCGATGTGCGCAACCGCCACGGTCCTCCGATCGCTGTCCCCATCACGGAGATCCACCGCACACCAGTCCGCGATATTCGGCACCGCGAGCTCTGCGACATTCCGAAGTGTCTGCTCGTAGTCCAAAGACGATGCGAGGATCGCGCTGGCCTCGGCGAGAAACGCGTTGCGCAGCTCGGCGCGCTTCTGCTCGGTGACCTCCTCGATGATCGTGATCGTCGCCTCTACCTCGCCCTTCTCGTCGGTGAGCGGAGCGGCCTTCAACAAGTTCCAGCGCTGCACGCCGGTTGAGCGATTGACGGTGCGGATCAAGAGCGGCTCAGCGTCCTCGCCGCGCAGGATCCGCACTGAGGGAATGTCTGCCATCGCGATCTCGCCGCCATGCTCGTCCTGCACCAGATAGTCGCTCATGATCGCCGCAGGCGGCGTCCCGCGCAGCTCCTCCAACGACTCAAAGCCGAGATGAGCAAGCGCCGCGCTGTTGGCGTAGAGAAAGCGATGCTCGCGATCGCGAATCGTGACCGCGTCGCTCAGCGAGCCTACGATCGCATCGAACCGCCGCTCGCTTCCTCGCAGGGCGCGCCGCAGTTCATCGACCATCTGCTCTCGCTCGTGTTCGCCGTCCTTACGCTCGGATATGTCCTGGATGAACGCATGGAAGATCCAGCGCTCGCTGTCCTTCAGCGCGGAGATCGTCATCTCGATCGGGAACTCGCTCCCATCAGCTCTGAGTGCCACGATCTCGATCCGCTGATCCAGCACCGGCCCGTTCCCGCTCGCCAGGAAACGTTGAAGCCCGGCTTCATGCGCGGCGCGGAAGCGCCCTGGGATGATCAGCTCCGCGACAGGTCTTCCAGCCGTCTCCTTGCGGGTCAGGCCAAACATGCGCTCCGCACTTGGATTCCAGTACGTCACGCGGCCCTGTTCGTCCATCGAGACGACGGCATTGTGCGCCCGATCCAGGAGCAGCTCAGTCAGATTCGAACCCATTGTCTGATTATCCGTTGGGGCTCGGGCACCGCCGAGCAGACCCAGACTCCCTGTCGCGAGCCTGGCTAGGCACGCTGCGACCCACTGTCATGATAATCGGCAGTACGTTGAACAGTCCGAGAGCATCCGGCCACTGACAGCGATCGGGCACCCACACGACTTGGCGTTCTCCGGCCCGTCTTGACTCAAAACGTCCGCAGCTGGCCGGCCTCCTTCGCTGCTGAAACGATCTCGTAGCAGGTGAGTCGGTCCGTTGGGCATCACCGCATGGCCGAGGGGTAGACGCATGGCGAGATGCCTCGCGCCGCTGAGCCGGCAAAGCGAACACTCACGGCAGCATCAGACGGAGCGATTCTCGAGAGGGTCCTTTGGGCCGATACTGGTTTGCAAAGCCCGCAAAGGTTAGAAAACCCAAGGCGGGGTATGTAACACGCGCAACTAAGACCACCGAACGGAGGGACTCATGGATCTGCTCTTGCTTCTCATCATTGCGCTGGTCATTCTCAGCGTCGCAGGCGGCGCCTTTATCAATCCGCTCGTTCTCCTGCTCCTGATTGTCGCCCTGCTGCTGTTCGCTGGCCCCTACCGCGGGCGCGGATCACGGCTGTAGCCGACCCAACATCTCGACGACGCTGGCACTGATATGAACGGTGATAGCGCTCTCGGCTCCTAATTGTGACCCGCTGAGATGATCGCTATCTCCACTGCCGGCCACGGGCTGACGGTCATCGCCAGCATCGCGATAGCCGTCGGCGCGAGGCCTCTTTGGATGATCCTACGGAGGCGATAGCGCAGAGGCGCAAGCAAGCGGTGTCTAGCTCTCTGCACTAGCGAGTTCGGCGAGCCCCGAGCCCCCATCCACAGCGGGATGACGAACCAGAGAAGCGTCCGGCGGGAGACGTGCGCTCCTCGGTCGCTTCAAACTGGGCATGAGCGTGCTTTAGAGCTCTTCCTCGGCCAGCCGGTAGGCGATCTGCAGAAAGTCGGAGATCGTGTGCACGACGAAAATGCCGCTAAACAGGCGCGTCAGCCTGGGGGCGGCGACCAAACCAAGCGAGAGGCCTGTTGCCACCCACTGCGCCACGCAGTACGGGCACACCATCAGCTCACCCACGGCAAGACGAAGACCGTCCCCGCATGGTTCCTCCTGGACCTCGCCTTGGCCACTCGATTCCTGGAATCGGGTGAACGGGGCCCGCAGGAAGCTTGTAACCCTGTCCTTGGCGATCAGCCGACTGAGCTTGTGGGTTGCGATACCCGCGAGCAGGATGTCTGGTGCCGTGGGTCGTGGTGGCAACTCACGCCCCGCCGTTCGCAGCGCGATCAACGAGCCGGCCAGCGCAGTCCCATAGGTCCCTGTCAGAAGCACGTAGGCACCGAGCGGAGGCTCCTGTCCCGGCGCATACTGTGAGGCGAGCGACCTGGAGTGGACCAGTGACCCGTTGTGGGCATGGGTCTTGGCGGCGGTATCAGCCATTCCCTACAGCTACCCATAGACGGTCGGATAAATCATTCTGTGCTAGCTGCTCTTTTTGCCGCCCTTGCGACCAGCGGCAGCCTTCTGTGCTTTCGTGCCGCCCTGGCTGGTTGCGTGTCGTTTGGTGCCGCTGCCCGAGCTCTTGCCGCCGCGTTTGGAAGCCCCGGGGCTATTCGCGATCTTCGCGGCGCGTTCCTTGCTCATGCCCTTTTTCCGCAAGCCTTCGTACTGCTTGTCGTTCTTCACACTCCGACCATGATCTTTGGCCATCCTCTTTGCTCCTCTGCTGGTGGGACAGGCTCTAACTATCAGCTGCACTACCCACTTCGCGACCGCACAAAGCGGTTAGCCGAGGTCGCTTGCGAAGCCCCTGAACTTAGCCGCCATCTGCTCGTCTGCGTCCGGTTCGTTCTCAATCTCACTCTCTGGGAGGTTCTCTTCCGCATCGGTGTCGGTGTTTACCTGCATGACGATGCTCTCGAGGAGGTGACGCAACTGCTCCTCGATGCCCTGTTGCAAATCGTTGACCTTGATGCCCTTCTTTGTGAGCCGGACCCCGCCCCACCCACTATGCGGGGTGTCCAGCAACGCGAGCACGCTTGCGAATCGCTCATTCCATGCCTTTGAGTTTGGACCCGAGAGCTCGACGATGAGCGTTCCGTCTTCTATCTGTGTGGAGCCCCACCTGATGTGTCGCGCCTCGATAGCGGCCATGAGCTAGAGCTACCCGCCAGCACCCCGTTCGACACTCGCAAATAGTCAGCCAACCCTCACCAAATGCGGCGAGCGGGAATGCGTGACTCACTCAGCCTGGCGGCCGGCGGGTGTGTCGGCTAGTAGCTCGAGGACCGCGTGCTCGATTCTCGCGCGGGCGTGAGTGCTCGCGAGGTTCGGCGTGCCTGAAGGGAGTTCCTCGATCGTCGGGGCGATCGTTACCTGAGCGTGGTAGCGGTCGATGACACGCGGGTCGATGTATGAGGCCCGGCACACCGCCGGGGTATTTCCCAGATACGCGGCGACCGTCTTCACCGTCTCCCGCACGGTACGTTCACGCTGAGGGACGCTCGCCTTCGGTTTACCGTCCGTCAGTGCCACGGCTGCCAGGACCGTCGCGTTCCAGGTACGGAAGTCCTTCGCGGTGAACTCCCCACCGCTGAGGCGCTTGATGTATTCGTTCACCTCCGCGGCGTCGAGGTCTACCCATCGATCGGCTTGCCGGTATGCGAGCAATTGCTGACCTGAGCGTCTGCGCTTGAGTGCGCTGAGGATCCGCAGCACCTTGGTGTCGGCTATCGCTTGGACGCGGCGCTGCCCAGACTTTGCCGGGAAGTCGAAGACGACGTCACCGTCCTCGATCGTGACATGCTGTCGGAGCATCGTCGTCAGCCCGTAGGACTCGTTGCGCTCGGTGTAGTCCTCCGAGCCGATGCGAAAGAAGCCGAGATCGAGCAGCCTTACTGAACAGGCGAGCACCAACGTCTCGGTCAGTCCCGAACTGCTCAGCGGCGCCTGGAATCTCAGGTCCCTGGCGACGCGTCTGCGAAGTCGCGGAAGAGCGTGCCCGAACTGGAGCATCGAGTCGAACTTCATCCGGTCGCGATGGTTGCGCCAATGTTCGTGGTAGAGGTACTGCTTACGTCCGGCGGCGTCCAGGCCGGTTGCCTGCAGGTGTCCGAGAGGATCCATGCAGATCCACACCTCCCGCCATGCCGGCGGGATCGCGAGCGCATCGATGCGCTCCAGCACCTCGGGATCGTCGATGTGCTCTTTATCCGGGTCGAGGTACTCAAAGCCTTGGCCCCGGCGTCTTCGTGCGATTCCTGGCGCGGCGCAACTCGATCGTCGTAGGCGCGGCATCGCCGCGGTCAGCTCACTCGTCGAAATCCCAGGCCACGGCGCGCGTCCACGCTCCTCCACAGCCCTTGAGCAGTACGGGAAAGGCAGTGAAAAAGCAGCGGCGCCCAGCCAGCTCCTCCGGTACGTGGAGCTCCTCGATGATGATCCTGCCGGCACCGAGCAGCACGACATGGCTCGGTTCGCCCTTCTCAGGACCGCCCCAGCCGCCGATACTGAGCGCGTCGATCCCTACGCCGCTGACGCCCCGTTGCAGCAACAGCTCGGCTCCCTTACCGTCGAGGTAGGGCCAGCGCTTCAGATACTCCTCGCTGACGGCGCGACGTTCTCCCCAACCTGTGACGAGTACGGCGATATCCCCCTCGTTCAGCCGCTCGACGCTATCGGCGAGCTCGGCGGGGCCGATCGGCTCGCCGGGACGCACCCGCTCACGCAGATCCATGAACAAAGCCGGCGCGGCGAACGCGGTGAGCGGCATCTGCTCGATCGCGGGGCCGTGATTGTCGAAGTGGTAGGGGACATCGACGTGGGTGCCGGTGTGCGTGTTCAGGGTGAGTGTCTCGGCGTTGAACCCCTCCGCCGCGCGTCGGTAGTTGTGCTGGATGACCGGCGGGTCGTACTCGGCCCACGCGGGTCCGTCGTGCGCGACTGGCTGGCTGAGATCCCACAGCCGGTTGGTGCGGATGCGGGTCACGTGGCGACCTCCTCGAGGAAGCGGTCCAGCCGTGCCGGCGCTTGGCTGTCAGGAAGTTCATGCATAGCTTCTGGCCCGCTTGGTGGACAGGTCGCTGCGCTTCTTGCCGAGGCGCTCGGCGAAGCGTGAGGCGAGTGCCATGATCGTGAGCGCCGGGTTCGCCGACCCCTGTGTCGGCATCACGCTGCCGTCGCAGACGAACAGATTCGGGATACCCCATGCGCGGTGGTCTTGGTCGATCACTCCGGTCTCGGCGGAGTCGGACATCACACAGCCGCCAACGAGGTGGGCGTAGCGGTCGATCTCAAGGACGTCCTGCGCTTCGGCAGCTTTCAGGATTTCGTGGAGCTTATTCTTGGCGTATGCGATGTTGGCACGGTCGTTGTCGCACTGGGTGTAGTCCAGACGGGCGACGGGCATTCCGTGGCGGTCGGTCTCCTCGGCGAGCGTCACTCGGTTCTCCGCCCGGGGCAACAGCTCGCACAGCACTCCGATCGTGTACCAGTGGTTGTAGTCGCGCATGTACTCGCGCAGGGCCTGGCCCCAGTGACCGTCGGCGAGGACGTGCTCGGCCCAGCCGATTGGCAGTGGCCCAACGGTCTGGATCGAGAACCCCCGTGCGAAACCGCGAGCCTCCTCGGTCTCGTAGAACTGCTCGCAGTTGATCTCCGGTGGCGGCGCCTTATACATCCGCATCTCTTCGGGGAACCGCCCTGCGATCTGCGGGGCGCCCTGGACCATGATCCCCCGGCCCACCAGATCATTGTCGTTCGCGAGACCGTTCGGGAAGCGCTTGCTCGTCGAGTGCAAAAGCAGCCGGGGTGTCTCGATCGAGTAGCCGGCCACCGTCACAGCCTCGGCAGCCTGGAAACACTCCTGTTCCTCGTGGAAGTAAGTGACGCCGGTGACCCGCCCTGAGTGGTCGGTCTCTATCCGAGTGGCCATGCAGTCGGCGCGCACCTCCACACCATGCTCGAGCGCGTCAGGGATATGGGTCACCAGCGGCGATGCCTTGGCGTTCACCTTGCAGCCCTGCAGGCAGTAGCCGCGGTAGATGCAGTGCGGCCGGTGCCCGAAGCTGCCGTTGGCGATCCCGACCGGGCCGACGCGCATCTCGATCCCCAGACGCCTTGCACCCTCCCATGCACGCAGAGCGCCGGCGCCGACCGGGTGCGGCCCGTGCGGATAACCATGTGGGTCACCCCACGGCCACCATTCCCCGGCGACCGGCAGCTCGCGCTCCAGACGCTCGTAATGGGGCTTCAGATCCTGGTAGGAGATTGGCCAGTCAGCCGCCACCCCGTCGCGGGTGTGCACCTCGAAGTCCGAGGGGTGAAAGCGCGGGGTGAACCCGGCGTAGTGGACCATCGAGCCGCCCACGCCGCGCCCGCAGTTGTTCTTGCCGAGCTCGACTGGGTCCTCGCCGCCGATGATGCGCTCCTCCGTCCAGTACAGCTCGTGTGCACCGGCCTCGTCTGAGACCCAATCCTCGTCCGGGTCCCAGAAAGGTCCGGCATCGAGCACCAGCACCTTCCAGCCTCTTCTCGCGAGGCGTTGCGCGAGCGTCGCGCCGCCAGCTCCCGCACCGACGATCAACATGTCGACTGTCTCGTCGGGTCTGTAGCGGCGCATACGCTCGCGCCCAGGTACGCCCCTACTGTGCGGATCAAGCAGGAACGCCGAGTCGTTCTCGGGCGGGCGCAGAGCGCCCTTCAGGGCGACACGTAGCCGCTCCCTCACTCGAGCCCCCGCTCACGCACATCACTCACCGGATCACGCTCAAACTCGGGCGGTGCCTCCCAGTGCTCGCGCTGACCCGGGCCCAGACGCGCGAAGCCCCTTGGGTACGCGGGTCCGCCGAAGCCGATCTCATTCCACGCCCATGGGTGCGAATAGAACGCGCCGAGCACGCCGCGCATCACAACACCCCAGGCCCGCTTGACCGGCAGCTTCCATTGCAGTTCGCCTTTGGAGAAGCATTCGACGATCTCGTGCTGGACGTCGCTCAGCGCAGCCGCAAAGCCCTCGGCGAATCCCCGATCGTGAGCTGTCGTGTCGAGATTCGCCGCGACCTGCCTCCAGGTCTCGGGGTCGGGCGGCATGTCGTGGTAGCGAAACCCATCGAGACGGCCCTCATAGAGCTTCGCGTCAACCATCTCCAGCACGGGAATCCGAGGATCACAGTCCTGGCCGGTGACGACATCGCAGAACGAGCGAAGCGCCCGCGTCTCATCCTCGTTGAAGAGCCGGATCTCCGGGACGTTCGCGACCCGCTCCAGCACCACCCGCCTCGTGAGGGGATCCCAGTGATCGACCGTGGCGAGCACGTCATAGTCGGGGTAGCGCCCGCGCATCTGAGGAGCGGTCCCCTTGCGCTGGCGGGGTAGCTCCCGCGGCGGGCTGGGGCTCGTGTCGGCGCCCTTCTTTGGCAGATGGCTTGGGTTGCTCGAAACCGGTGACAACTCAGCGCTCCCTGCGGGCGAGCGCCGCGAGCAGACCCATGCCACCCACCAATGCCAGGGACCCTGGCGCCAGCAACGGCGGGCCCATCACGATGTTGTACAGCGGCTCGGAGAATCCACCGGGGCGCTTGCGCACCCCCTGAATGTGGGTGTAGACGCCGATCAGGCCATCCAGGCAATACAAGGCGGAGAAGACCGGCAGTACAGTCTCGGCCGCCCGCTGCGAGCAAACGCCCGCCACGCCGGCGGCGCCCAATGCCGGAGATAGAGCCACCGGCGTCCACATCCACTTGTCCCCGAACGATCCGCGGAAGTGCTCGAAGTAGATCTCGAGCCCCAGCCCGGCCGCGCTGACCGCGGTCGCACCGGCAAGGGTCCGCTGCAGCCGTCCCCGCCGCAGGTTGCGCTTGAAAACCTCTATCGCCTTCATCGCCCGGGAACGAACTCCGGCAACTTCTGGCGGATCGACTGCGAGATGATCCGCCGCCTAGCGGGATCACCGTGCAGGATCGCCGAAGCGAACGAGCGGGCCTGCTCGAGCGTTATGTGCGGCGGCAACGGCGGCACCTCCGGGTCACAACAGATCTCGAGCACCGTCGGCCGGTCAGCTGCCAGCGCCCGCTCCCAGCAGACGCCGATCGCCTCGGGATCGTCGGTTCGGATTCCGTTCAGGCCGATCAGCTGCGCCCAGCGCGCGTAGGGGATGTCAGGTAGTTCCTGGGATGCGACGAACTTCGGGTCGCCCGACATGGCGCGCTGCTCCCATGTCACCTGGTTCAGATCGCGGTTGTTCAGAACCAGCACGATCAGCCGCTGGTCTGACCAGCGCTCCCGGTACTTGGCGATCGTGATCAGCTCCGCCAAGCCATTCATCTGCATCGCGCCATCGCCGACGAGCGCGATCACGGGACGGTCGGGGTAGGCGAACTTCGCCGCGATCGCGTACGGCACACCCGGCCCCATCGTCGCTAGTGTCCCCGACAGCGTCGCCATCATCCCGGCGCGCAGCCGCACATCGCGTGCATACCAGTTTGCGGCCGACCCCGAATCGGAGGTCAGGATCGCACCGTCGGGCAGGCGCTTTGACAGTTCGTGGAAGATCAGCTGCGGGTTGACCGGCTCGGCCGGCTCGTGTGCCCGACGCTCGATCACTCCCCACCAATCCGCAACGTTGCCTTCGATCTTCTCTCGCCACGAGCGATCCTGCTTGCGCTGGAGTAGTGGTATGAGCGCCCTCAAGGTGAGGGCGCTGTCGCCGACGAGGTTGACCTCCATCGGGTAGCGGATCCCGATCATGCGCCCATCGAGGTCAATCTGTACTCCCCGCGCCTTGCCCTCTTCAGGCAGAAACTCCGAGTAGGGGAAGCTAGATCCGACCATCAAAAGGGTGTCGCAGTCCTGCATCAGATCCCAGCTGGGCCTTGTCCCGAGCAGCCCGATCGAGCCGGTTACGAACGGAAGGTCATCGGGAACCGTGGCCTTGCCGAGCAATGCCTTCGCCACCCCGGCGCCGAGCACATCGGCGACTTCGATGACCTCTTTGGTCGCGCGCAGAGCGCCGGCTCCGACCAGCATCGCCACCTTCTCGCCAGCGTTGAGCACCTCGGCCGCGCGCTTGAGGTGCTCATCCTCGGGCAGCACCCGCGGCGAGGCGTATCCGGGACCGGAGTGCACGGTCCCATGCGCGTGCGGCGGGGTCGGGACCGCCTCTTCCATCTGCAGATCGTTGGGAATGATCACGCACGTGACGGTCCGCTCAGCCAGCGCGATTCGCATCGCGCGGTCGATCAAGTGACGGATCTGCCCCGCCTCGGTCGCCATCTGCACGTACTCGTGCGCCACGTCCTTGAACAGGGTGGTGAGATCCACCTCCTGCTGGTAGTTGCCGCCCAGACCAAGCCGCGCTTGCTGGCCCACGATCGCCACCACCGGCTGGTGATCGAGCTTCGCGTCATACAACCCATTCAGCAGGTGGATGGCACCGGGACCCGAGGTTGCCAGGCACACGCCCGCCTCGCCGGTGAACTTCGCATGCGCGCATGCCATGAACGCGGCCATCTCCTCGTGACGTACCTGGATGAACTCCGGGCGGTTCTCTCCCCGTCCCAACGCGCCCATGATTCCGTTGATCCCATCACCCGGGTAGCCGTAGATCCGCTTCACGCCCCACTCGTGGGCGAGACGCTCGAGTAGATGATCGGCGACAGTCTCTTTCATAGCTATCCCTTCTGGTAGTGGCGGTCTTCGCTCTCGCCGACGAGCAGGAACAGGAGCGAGACAAGGCAGATGCCCGCGAGACCGAGCAGTCCTATGGCGAGGACCACAGCAACCGTGCCGTGGACGGTGAGCAGCACCACGACGCCGGCGATGAGCGCCAGCACCCCGATCCCACCGACGACTCGATCAGTGGTCGTAAATCCCGGCGACTTGTCGGATTCCTGGATGCCCATGCTCGAAGGGGCTACCCCCCGTGGAGCTTGGCGAAACGGCAGCTGCTCAGTAACAACTGCTGGCGCCCTCCGGCCTCGTACTCGAGGCCATCCAGATGCTCCCCAAAGGAACCTCGAGTGCCCTGGCCGCCCCGTGCCCTTCGCCCAATCGGCAGTTTGCTCTGACCGTGCACGTCCTTCGATCGTCGCCGCTAGCGACGTCCAGATGCCAACACCAACCAGCACGGCCCGACGATCGCCGATGCGTGCTCGATGTGGCGCTCGAGTTCAGCTCATACACCCAGCCTGCTGTCATACGCCGCCACCCAGGCGGATAGTGCATAACAGTGGACGCGGCCGTGGCTGGTTTGGCGCGATCCGGCCCGAAGCTTGCGCCCAGCGCCCGAATCCAGGCCGCGGTGCTCGAGCTACTTGCCAAGAGGCTTGTCCTGACGCATGGCATGAGCGCAGCGGGCGCAAGGAGGAAGATGGTTCAAGACGCGAATTGTGGGTAGCTATATCGCCATGACTACTGGAACCTCATTGTTTTTTATCGCCGTTGGCGCCATCCTGCGCTATGCGGTCACGACCACGGTGTCGGGTGTTTCGCTGTTGACGGTGGGCCTAATCCTCATAATCATCGGCATCGCGGGATTGGTGCTGTCGCTTTTCTACATGCTCGCCTGGAGGCCGAGACGCGGACAGGTGGTGCGCGATCGTGTGATCGAGCGCGAGCCTTACGAAGATCCGGCAGCTCGTCTTTGACGTCGGTCCGTCTCCGATCGAAGGAGACGAATTGGGAGGGCCAGAAATCTGCGGAGACTCAACGAGGACTTCGCAGGTTTCTGGTCGCGCACAGCAAAGCCCGTGCCCAGCGATGGCCGAGCCATCTTGGGCGTTTCGTGGGCCGATCGCAAGGTGGGCTGGGGCGGTGATGATGATCATCGGTGGAATCGCGGAGTTGGTGTTCGGCATAAGAGCTGAGCGCCAGAGCCTCGAGAGCATCGCCAAGCCCCTGACCGTCGAGGACTCGCCAAAGGGAGCTGCTGTCTCCGCGTGGGCGGGGTAGGTGTCCACGGGTATGGTCATCGCCATCACAGGAGCCAGCGCGGGGTTGGGACGCGCGAGCGCTCGCGCCTTTGCCAGCGCAGGTGCCTCGGTTGCGTTGATTGCCAGGGGCAACGACGGGCTGCTGGCTGCCAAGGCTGAGGTCGAGAACTGCGGCTCGCGGGCGCTCGTGCTGCCTACCGATGTCGCCGATGCCGATGCCGTGGAGACTGCGGCGGAGAAGATCGAGCGTGATCTCGGGCCGATCGAGGTGTGGGTGAACAACGCCATGGCGAGCGTCTTCGCCCCGGTTCACGAGATCACCGCCGAGGAGTACAGGCGCGTCACCGAAGTCACATATCTGGGGGTCGTGTATGGCACGCTGAGCGCCCTTACGCGGATGCGTGAGCGCGACCGCGGTGTGATCGTGCAGGTCGGCTCGGCGCTCGCCTACCGTGGCATCCCGCTGCAGAGCGCCTACTGTGCCGCCAAGCACGCGATCCAGGGATTCAACGAGTCGCTGCGCTGCGAGCTTATGCACGAAGGAAGCTCGGTGCGGGTGACGATGGTACAAATGCCGGCGCTCAACACGCCACAGTTCGATGTGGTCCGGACCCGCTTGCCACGGCGTCCGCAGCCCGTCCCACCGATCTTCCAGCCCGAGGTGGCCGCCAGGGCGATCGTGGCCGCAGCTGAGCACCCGGATCGTCGCGAGTGGTGGGTTGGCGCGCCAACCGCGCTTACCCTCATCGGAAACGCGCTGTTTCCCGGTATCGCCGACCGCTACCTGGCACGAACCGGATACGACTCACAGCAGACCGATGAGCCCCTGCAGCCTAATCGACCGGACAACCTGTTCGAGGCGTTGCCCGGCGACCGGGGTGCCCACGGCGACTTCGACGAGGAAGCAAAGCCGGGCAGCGCGCAGTGGAAGCTCACCCGCCACCGGCGCGCTCTCTGCGCTGGCATCCTCGGTGGAACCCTGACCGTGGGGCTGGCATGGCGCCGGCGGCGATGAGCCGTGCACACGACGCTCCCGCGATCGCCGACTACGGTCTGATCGGGGATTGCCACAGCGCCGCCCTTATCTCGTCTGCCGGCTCGATCGACTGGTGTTGCCTGCCGCGCTTCGACAGCGGCAGCTGCTTCGGGCGGCTGCTGGACCGCGAGCGTGGCGGATTCTGCTCAGTCTCGCTGAAGGGGGCGGCGGAACGCTCAGGCTCGAGCACCTACATCGATGACACCCTCATCCTGCAGACCGTGCTGGAGAGCTCGCAGGGGACAGTGCGAGTCATCGACTTCTTCGCGATGCGCCAGCACGGGGCCAACGATCCGCGTCGCGAGCTGATCCGGATCCTTGAGTGCGAGCGCGGCAACGCAACTGTCGGGATCGAGGTCGCGCCGCGGTTTGACTACGGTGAGGTCAGGCCGTGGCTGCGGCGCGCGGGGACAAACGCCTTCACGGCGATCGGTGGCAACGATGGACTACTCCTGTGGAGCGACGGTGAGCTCTCAAGTGACGGCGAAGCGCTGAGAGCACAAAAGAAGATCCACGCCGGTGAGCGATTGCGCCTGCTGGTCCACTTCGTGCGACCCCATCTGCTCTCCGACGAGCAGACGATTCCCGACGCCGCCGCGGTCGATGACCGTCTGGACGAGTCGATCGACTGGTGGCGGGAATGGCGTGAACGCCTCGGCCGCGACGGGGCCGAACATGCCGCTGTCGTCCGTTCGGCATTGACGTTGAAGGCACTCACCTATGCGCCGACGGGCGCGATCGCCGCGGCACCCACGGCTTCGCTGCCGGAGACGATCGGCGGCGAGCGTAACTGGGACTATCGCTTCAGCTGGATCAGGGATTCGACGCTCGCGGCGCACGCCCTGGCAGAGCTCGGCTGCGACCGCGAGGCCCAGCGCTTTCGGCACTTCATCGTCCGCAGCTCCGCCGGACACGCCGAGGATCTCCAAATCCTCTTCGGGGTCGGTGGAGAGCGCAGAGTCTCAGAGCAACAGCTCGACCTGCACGGCTACCGTGGATCGCACCCGGTGCGGATCGGTAACGATGCGGCCAAGCAGCTGCAGCTCGACGCGCTCGGGGAGATACTCAACCTCGCCTGGCGCTGGCATCTGCGCGGACACTCGCCCGATGACGACGAATGGCGGTTCTTCAGCGAGCTGGTTGACACTGCCGTGGAGCGCTGGTGTGAGCCGGACCGCGGGATCTGGGAGTGGCGCGGCGACACCCGTCACTTCGTTCACTCGAAGGCCTGCTGCTGGGCCGCGGTTGACCGCGGCCTGCGGCTGGCAGAGGAGTGCGCACGCAAGGCGCCCACCCGGCGCTGGAAAAAGGCGCGTAAGGAGATCCGCGAGGCGATCGAGGCCCGCGGCTATGACTCCGACCGCGGTGTCTTCGTGCAGTGCTTTGACGAACCGCGACTGGACGGCGCGCTGTTGCTGCTTCCCGTCGTCGGCTTCGTCGAGTTCGACGACGAGCGGATGATGCGAACCGCCGACGCCGTGCGGGAGGAGCTCGACGCAAACGGCTTTCTCTACCGCTACCGTCAGAACGATGATCTGAAGGGTCGGGAGGGAGCGTTTCTGGCGTGTTCGTTCTGGCTGGCCGAGTGCTATGCCCGCCAGGGTCGAGGGCAAGAGGCCCGAGAGGTGTTCGACCGGGCGACCGGAGCCAGCAACACACTCGGCTTGTTCTCCGAGCAGATCGACCCCGATAGCGGCGAGCTGCTGGGCAACTATCCCCAGGCGCTCACCCACCTCTCCCACATCGCGGCAGCAATCGCTCTGACGCATGTCGACGAGGACAATCACTCCGTTTGACCATCCGTCGAAGGGGTAGGTCTGCACGCATGGAAATCGGAGGCTTCTTCATTCTCATAATCGTCCTGGTGGTGCTCGCTGTACTGGGTGGCGGGGTGTACGCGATCGCGGCTTGGCTACGGCACAAACAGCTCGACCCCGAAGAAGACAAGGTCGAGGGTTCCTCGCACGCAGCGCATCGGCAGCGGCCCGAGCACCTCGAGGTCGATAACGAACAGGATGCTCACTTCGTCGGCTCCCGCTGAGCTGGCGCGCAGCGGGGCACCGACCGTTGAGCACCGTCCAAACCGAGCAGAGAGCTGATCATGGCTCGGAGATTCACGTCGAGGATCTGCGTGCCAGGACGTTCACGATCCCCACAGATGTGCCCGAGGCAGACGGCACTCTGAGCTGGGACTCCACCACGCTCATCGTCGTGCAGGCGAGCGCTGGCGGCCACACAGGGCTTGGCTTCAGCTATGCCGCCGGTGCTGGCGCCCAGGTCGTGTCCGAGCTCCTGACGGGTGCGGTGCTCGGCGGCGACGCGCTCTCGCCGCAAGCCACGTGGGAGCGAATGCGCGTAACGGTGCGAAACGTCGGCTACCCCGGAGTCGCCTCGAGCGCGATCTCGGCTGTCGATATCGCGTTGTGGGATTTGAAGGCGCGGCTGCTCGGGATGTCTCTGTCGGTGCTGCTCGGCCGGGTACGCGAGCGTGTGCCGGTGTATGGCAGCGGTGGGTTCACCTCCTACACCGATGAGCAGCTGCAGCGCCAGCTCGACGGATGGGTAGGGGAGGGGATCACCTCGGTGAAGATGAAGGTCGGATCCGAACCCGGCCGCGACCCACAGCGGGTGCGGGTCGCACGCGAGGCGATCGGCGATCACGCCGGACTGTTCGTCGATGCGAACGGTGCGTACTCGCGTAAGCAGGCGCTCGAGCTAGCCGAGATGTTCGCTGCCGAAGCGGGCGTAGTGTGGTTTGAGGAGCCGGTGTCCTCCGATGACCTGGAAGGGTTGCGGCTGCTGCGTGACCGTGCCCCCGCCGGGATGGACATCGCAGCGGGGGAGTACGGCTATGACATCTTCTATTTCCGGCGGATGCTCGACGCGGGCGCAGTCGATGTGCTGCAGGCGGACGTCACGCGCTGCGGAGGGATAACGCAGCTGCTCCAGGTGGGGGCCCTGTGCGCCTCGCAGGGAATGCTGCTGTCTGCGCACACGAGCCCCTCTATTCACGCGCACGTGTGTGCCGCGATCGAGCCGCTCGCGCATGTCGAGTACTTCCACGACCACGGGCGCATCGAGCGGATGCTCTTCGACGGTGTTCCAGCGCTCGTGGACGGGGCGCTGTGCCCCGACGCCGCGGTGCCCGGGCTGGGCCTCGAGCTGCGGGAGCGCGACGCCGAACGCTATGAGCGCTGATGCCAAGCACACGGCACGCCTTCCATCACGTGTGGGGGATCTACCTTCCAATCGCGATCGGCGTGTTCGCGATCGTCGTGGTCGTCCTGCTGGTTCTCCTGTTGCTCGGCGCCCGGCGAAAGGAGCCGGGGCGGCGTTCTGAGGCGCTGGGCGTGGAGGCCGGATACGGGCTCGTGCTGGTGTGCGTCGTGGGGTTTCTTGTGTGGGTGACGTTCACGGCGGAGGGGCCGATCGATCGGACGGTCGCGGACCCCGGCCTTCGGATCAAAGTGATCGCCGCGCAGTGGAGCTGGCGGTTCGTCTACCCGAATGGGGTGAGCGTCGCCGACGTGGCCACCTGGCATCCGACGGCGGCGTATGTGCCGACCGGGACCGAGGTCGAATTCGCCGGCACCTCAGAGGATGTGATCCACGGCTTCTGGGTGCCGCAGCTGGACTACCAGCGCCAGATCCTCCCCGGCTACACCACCCATTTCGATCTGCTGTTCCAGGCACCGGGCCGCTACGGCGGACAGTGCGCCGTGCTGTGCGGCGAGCGACACTCGCAGATGTACTTCGCGCTCGAGGCTGTCAGCCCGCAGCGCTTCCGGGAATGGCTGGCACGCGTGAAGGCAGGGCGAACGTGAGCACGATCGCGCTGTCTGAGCGCGCCACATCGCTGAGGACGCTCGCCTCTACTGACCACAAGCGCATCGCCAGCTACGCCTGCGTGCTCGCGCTCGTTTCTTCCTCGCCGGCGGGCTGCTCGCGCTGTTGATGCGAAGCCAGCTCGCCGCCGACGGCGGCGTTGTCTCCCAGCAGACCTACAACGAACTTTTCACCATGCACGGCTCGACGATGGTCTACCTCGTGATCGTGCCGGTCGCGCTTGCGATCGGCGTCTACTTCGTGCCACTGCAGGTGGGCGCCGCCGAGATCGCCGGGCCACGCGTCGCGCTAGCCGGGCTGTGGATGTATATGTGTGGCGGTGCGTGCATGTGGGCTGGTTTTCTCACCAGCGGCGGCGCGGCAAGCGCATCGTGGTGGGGCTTTGATCCCCTCTCGGAATCGATTCACTCGCCCGGCAGCGGCATGGAACTGTGGATCATCGGGGTGGTGCTCGCGACGGCCTCGCAGATCCTGTGGGCCGGCTGCATCCTCGCCACCGCGCTGCGCCAGCGCGCACCGGGAATGACGCTGATGCGGATGCCGGTTTTCACCTGGACGCAGGTAACGACGTGCCTGATGGTCATCTTCTCGTTCCCGGCGCTGATCGTCGCTCTCGGCTTGTTGTGGGCGCAGCGGCACTTCGGCGGGGTGCTCCTCGGCGGCGCGGGGGCGGTCGACTACCAGGCGCTGTTCTGGTTCTACGGGCACCCGGTGGTGTATGTGATGTTCTTCCCGTTTGTTGGGATGGTCGGGGAGGTGCTCGCCGTCTTCTCCTCACGTCGGTTCTTCGGCTACTCGGCGTTCGTGCTCGCGCTGCTGGCGTTCGCCGGGTTGTCAATGACCGTGTGGGCGCACCACATGTTCACGCTCGGGTTGCTGTCGAACAAGTACTTCGCGCTCACCTCGACGGCGCTGGTCGTCCCCGCCGGTGTGGAGTACTTCGACTTCCTGGCGACGATCTGGCGCGGGCGCCTGCGGTTCACCACAGCGTTTCTGTTCGCGCTCGGCTTTCTCGTGCAGTTCCTAGTCGGTGGGTTGACAGGGGTGATCCTCGCCTCGCCGCCGCTGGACTACGGGCTGAACATGTCCTACTTCGTGGTGGCGCACTTCCACTACACGATCTTCGCCGGCAGCGCGTTCGGGCTGTTTGCCGGCATCTATTACTGGTTCCCGAAGCTCACCGGCGCGATGCTCTCAGAGCGGCTCGGCAAGGCGCACTTCGTGGTGATGGTGATTGGTACGAACCTGACGTTCTTCCCGATGTTCATCCTCGGCGCCGACGGCATGACGCGGCGCATCGCGCGTTACCCCATCTCGACAGGCTGGCAGGGGCTGAACATCCTCGAGACCGTCGGGTCGTTCGTGATCGCCATGTCGGTCCTGCTGTTCCTGATCAACGTGATCTCCGCGCTTCGCCACCGACGCGCCGCCGGGGAGGACCCGTGGGAAGCGCACACGCTCGAGTGGGCAACCAGCTCCCCGCCGCCGCGGCACAACTTTCACTCGCTGCCGCCGATCCGCTCGCACGCGCCGCTGCTTGATCTGCGCGAAGCCCGCGAAGGAGCGCCGGCGTGAGGCGCGCGGCGATCGTGCTCCTCGGCTGGGGGCTGTGGCTTGCCGTGTTGACTGCGCTGCAGGCGATCTTCGCGCCCAAGCTGATCCAATTCGCGATACCAGCAGTGGCGAGCGGAGCATGCATCCTCACGGGTCTGGTGCTGTGGGTGGCCGACCGGGGCAGGGTGGCCGATCAGCGCCTGCGGCTGATCGCGGACACCTCATATGCCACGGCCACTCTGATCGTCGGGCTGGCGTTCGCGCTGCTCGGCGCGGGCTTCGGGTTCTGGCTGATCCTGATCGGCGTGGGCATCGCCGCGCTTGGTCTCGGCGGCATTGTGCGTGAGCAGCTGGCCCGCGGACGTTCGTTGCGAGGGGGAGGCAGCCGGTGAGCACTCACCCGCCGACACTCGGGCGCGTGCTAGGGAGCTGGACGCTTGACCCGGGAGTCCTCATCGTTTGCTCCCTGGCAGCCATCGTGTATGGGGTGGGTGTCGCGCGGCTGGACGGACGCTGGCCCTGGCCGCGAGCCATGTCGTTCCTCGCCGGCCTGTTTGTGCTCACAGCCGCGCTCTGCTCCGGCGTCGATCCCTACGCGCAGGAGTTGCTGTCGATCCACGTGATCCAGCACCTGCTGCTGATCGTCCTCGCGCCAACCCTGCTCTTGTGGGGGACGCCGGTGCGGCTCGCGCTCAGCGCCTCGCCACGGGCGGCACGCCACGCGATCGGCTACCTGTTGCGCACGCTCCCGGTTCGGCTTCTGACGCGTCCAGCGTTCGGGTTCGCGCTGGTAACCCTCGTCGTGCTCGGGACCCACATGACAGGTCTCTATGAAGCGGCGCTCAGAAATCCGGCGCTACACGAGCTCGAGCACGCCGCGTACTTCTGGACAGGACTGCTGTTCTTGGCGCCGCTGCTCGCGTGCGACCCGATCCCGCATCCGCCCGGTGCGATTGCGCGCTTTGCCTGGCTGATGGCGGCGATGGTTGTGATGTCGATTCCGTCCGGTGTGTTTCTGTTCGACGGCCACGTGCGCTACCCGTTCTACGAGCATCCCGCCCAGGTGCTGCATACCTCGGCGCTCGCCGACCAGGGCAACGCCGGGGTGATCATGTTCGTCGGCGGCGGGGTCGCGATGGGGGGCCTTGCGATGGTGATCGCGATGCGCGCGATGATCGTCGAAGAGCGCCGCCAGCGTCGGCGCGACACCTACACGGAGCTCGCGGGCACATGAGACGCCGGCTGATCGGACTCGCGGCGCTCGTGTGCGCCACCCTCGCGCTGAGCGACTTCGCGACCCGTCTGCAGGCAAGCGGCGCGGTCACATCTACGACGCAGATATCTCCTTCGCTCCTCACTGAGGGACACAGCCTGTTCCTCTCCTCCTGCGCCGCCTGCCACGGCATCAACGCACAGGGGATCTCTGGTCGCGCGCCGAGCCTTGAGGGCGTGGGGGCGCTCGCCGCCGACTTCTACCTGCAGACCGGCAGGATGCCACTGTCCTCCAGCCGCGCCCAGCCACTGCGCACAAAACCCGCCTTCTCCCAAAACAAGATCAACGCCCTGGTCGCCTACGTCGCGTCATTCGGCGGCCCCGCTATCCCAGTCGTCCAGACGCGGGCCGGGTCGCTCACCGAAGGGCAGCGGCTGTTCGCGCTCGACTGCGCCGGCTGCCACACGATCCAAGGACAGGGCGGCATCGTCACCGGAGCGATCGTCCCCTCCCTGAACGAGGCCACCCCCCGGCAGATCGCGGAGGCGGTCCGGATCGGTCCGTACGTGATGCCTCGCTTCGGCTCCGCGGAGCTCTCGACCGTCCAGATCGACTCGCTCGCCCGCTACATCCACAGCATCCAGCACCCAAACAACCTGGGTGGATGGGGGATCGGGCGGATCGGCCCGATCCCCGAGGGGATGGTCGCGTGGCTGCTCGCGGCTGCCGCGCTACTGCTGATCTCAAGGTTGCTCGGTGAGCGTACCCCCGAGCAACCCGACAGCCCGTCACCGACTGGGGGAAGAGGATGAGTGCTCTGTGGAAGGCGATCGTCGTGTTCGTGCTCTGGCGCTCCGGAGCGTTGCGCAGAGGCCCCGCGGACGCGCCCGAACCGGATCCCTCCGAGCGGCGCGCCGGGGCTTGCGGCTGGGCGGAACGACTCGTCGTTTCGCTGCTCGGACTGGTGTCGCTGGTGGGCCTTGCGTTCGCCGCGCTGTTCGTGTTTCACCCCAACACACAGCTGCTCGGTCTCACACTCGGCGTGACCCTTGCGCTTCTAGCCGTGGCGCTCGTCGTCACCGGACGCTTCCTGGTGGTGCAGGAGACAAAGGTCGAGCAGCGCCCACGCTACGCCGACGGCGGGGCGGTTGGAGAGGTCATCGAGAAAGCCGGCGCGGGTGTCGAGGGAATAACCCGCCGGCGGCTGTTGAGCGGCGCGGCGGGTGTCGCTGGAGCAGGCCTCACAGCGGCGGTCGTGATCCCCGTCGTGGCGCTCGGTCCAGGCCTCGAGGAGCAGCTACGGCGCACGCCATGGGATGCCGGGCGGGCACTCGTTGACGAGCAAGGCACCCCGATACTCGCCGCCGACATCGTCCAGCGCAGCTTCCAGACAGCTTTCCCGCAGGGCGCCGACACCGAGGACCTCGACTCGCCGGTAGTCGTCGTTCGCGTTGACCCGACCACACTGAAACTCCCAGCCGATCGGTCTGACTGGGCGCCGGAAGGCATCCTCGCCTACTCGAAGATCTGCACCCACGCAGCGTGTGCGATCTCGCTGTTCCGCGACCCGCTCAGCCCATCCACTGAGTCGCGCGGCCCGGCGCTCGTGTGCCCCTGTCACTACTCGACTTTCGACGTGCTCGACGGCGGCAACGTCGAGTTCGGACCCGCCGGACGGCCGCTGCCTCAGCTGCCTCTACAGATCGATCCGGCAGGCGTGTTGCGCGCGGCAGGAGGGCTGTCAGGACCAGTCGGCCCCTCCTGGTGGGGTGACTCGCGGTGAGCCGGCCGTCTGGGCGCCTCGCCGACCCGGTCGCGTTCGTGGAGGAGCGTCTCGGCGCCGCCCGCGGCCTGCGGTTCCTGATGGACTACGTGTTCCCAGACCACTGGAGCTTCCTGCTCGGGGAGATCGCGCTCTACTCGTTCATCGTGCTGGTCCTGACGGGCACCTTCCTGGCGCTGTTCTTCGACCCCAGCACCACCCAGACCGTCTACCACGGCAGCTACCAGGCTCTACAGGGACAGGACGTATCCGCCGCCTACGCCTCCACTCTGCACATCTCCTTCGACGTGACCGGCGGACTGCTCGCACGGCAGATACACCACTGGGCGGCGCTCGTGTTCGTCGCCGCGATCACCCTGCACTTGCTGCGGATCGTGTTCACCGGCGCATTCCGAAAGCCACGGGACATCAACTACTTCATCGGCGTCACCCTGCTCGCGCTAGCGATCCTCGAGGGATTCGCCGGCTACTCACTCCCCGACGATCTGCTCTCAGGGATCGGCCTTGCGATCGCCTGGGCCGTCGCGATGTCACTCCCGGTGATCGGCGGGCCGTTCGCGACCGCGTTGTGGGGCGGGCGGTTCCCCGGCTCCGGCGTGTTCGAGTCGCGCCTGTTCATCGCACACGTATTCCTCCTGCCCGCCGTGATCGGTGGTCTGGTCGCGATCCACCTGACGATCATCATGCGCCAGCGCCACACGCAGTTCCCCGGACCGGGCCGGCGCGAGGGCAACGTCATCGGGACACCCATGTGGCCCGGCTACGCGCTTCGCTCCCTCGGGCTGTTCGCCGCCGTCACCGCGATCCTGGTGCTGATGGGCGGGGTGATCCAGATCAACCCCGTATGGCTGTGGGGGCCCTACCACCCCTACATCGGAACCAACGGCGCGCAGCCCGACTGGTATCTCGGCTGGCTGATCGGCGCGTTGCGCCTAATGCCGAACCTCGAGATCCACATCTTCGGTCACACACTCGTGCCGAACCCGTTCTTCGGCGGCGTGCTCTTCCCCGGGATCGTCTTCGGGGTGCTCTACGCACTGCCATGGCTAGACCGGCGGTACATCTCAAAGGACTACCAACCCCACGACCTGCTCGAGCGCCCCCGAGACAACCCGAGACGCTCCGCGCTTGCCGCAGCCGTACTTGCCGCGGTCACGGTCGTGTTCGCCGCTGGATCCGCGGACAGGCTGTTCTTCCAGTTCGGCTTCGGCTACGAAGGCGCCGTGTGGTTCTTCCGCGGTGCGTTCCTGATCGTCCCCATATTCGTGTTCCTCATCACCAAACGGATCTGCATCGAGCTCACCCGCGCGCGGGCGCACCCATTGCGAGGGTGGGACGGACAAGTCGTCGTCCGAAACCCGAGCAGCGGGTTTGACGGGCGCGAGCACTGATCCAATGAAGCCACGCGGCGGGTATGTTCCGGATGTCGCTCTGGGTGTGCTCGTGCCGGCCGGGGCCCCCGGCTACAGTGCCCGCCGCCCATGAACGACGAAGAACTCGACGAGCTCATCCTCGGCCGATTGCGACAACGCGTCGCCCATGCCACCAACACCGGCGACCGTACATACAGCTCCGCCGACTTGGCCGCATTCTTCAACGAGCCGCGGGCACGTGTCAAGACCACCTCAAGGCGCTCACAAATAAGAAACGCGTTCAAGAATCGACGGCTGCTCCCGATCGCTGGATGATCCTCCTAGCCGGGGACGCGCCCAACGGTTGACGAGACCATTCGGCCTCGAGGCTGACATGGCCTGATCAAGCATTTCGCCGGACGCCTTCGGCTTCTGGGTGGCCCTCGTGTGTTCAGCCTCCCGCTGCGGCGCGGATCTGTGCCGGCACCTCGAGATCCCCGTCTCTGAGGATGCCCGTGCCTTTAGCCGTGCCGGCCAAACGAGGTAGCACCTCCTGTGCGTAGACCTCGAAGAACCGCTCCTGCTCGGGGCCGATCTGCTGGATGTAGAGCTCGTCGAACCCTGCGTCCTCGTAGCGTTTGATCGCCTCCAAGTGAAGGTCCAGGTCGGGGCCGCAGGGGACCGCCTCAGCGACCATGTCCTCACTGACGAGCTCTGAGGCCTGCTCGAAGTGCGCGGGTGTGGGGAGGATCTGCGCGAGCTCGCCCGGGAGCTGCTCGTTGGGCCACAACCGGTAGGCAGTCGCTCTGGCCTCGCTCTCCTCGGCGCCCCAGCAGACCTTCATGCCGCCGGCAACGAGCTTGCCCTCGCCACCTGCTCGGCGAAAACGTTCGACAGACTCCCGGTCGGGTTTCACGGTGCAGTACCCGTCGCCGATCCTGCCCGCCAACGATGTCGATTTCGGCCCGAACCCAGAAATCAGAATCGGTGGAAGCTCCTCAGGCAGGTCGTAGATGCGGGCGTTCACCACTTGGTAGTGGTGGCCATGATGGCTCCGTGTGTCTCCCTGCCAGAGGGTGCGGATGACCTCAACAGCCTCCTCGAGCATCTCAAGGCGCTCCTGTGCTGCCGGCCAGCGATCACCGAGGATGTGCTCGTTGAGCGCCTCGCCACTGCCCAGACCGAGAGCAAAACGGCCTTCCAACAACAGCGCGCTGGTCGCGGCCGCCTGGGCGACGATCGCCGGATGCAAACGAATGGTGGGGCAGGTGACCGCCGTAGTGACACGCATGTCGGTGGCCTGTGCAATCGCACCGATCACCGACCACACGAACGAGCTGTGGCCCTGCTGATCGTTCCATGGGTGGAAGTGATCGGAGATCCACAGCCCATCGAAGCCCGCCTGCTCAGCCAGACGCGCCTGACGCACCAGCTCCCGCGGGTCGAACTCCTCGCTTGAGAGGAAATAACCGATTCGCATCTGCTCATCCCTTCGATCGAATTTGTCAGTTTCCCAGGAGGCTGGCGACCCTCAGGAGGAGATCGCGACCTGCTACCGAGCCCGATGACGCTTCCGATCGACCACCCTGCGCTTGTCACCAGCACGACAAATCGCTCCTGTCGCTTCGATAGCCCTCGTATCTCCTCAGCGTGGTTCACGCTACCCGGATGGCACGTCGGCTAATCCGGGTCGGATGATTGAAGGCCTAGTCAGGCGGGGTAGATGCGTCTCAGCAAACAGATGAGACTTCAACGAAAGAGAGAAATGGCTACTGATAAGAATATTGATGAGGGTAAGGGTCGCCTGAAGGAGGCCGCTGGCAGCCTCACGGGCGATGAGGATCTCAAGCGCGAGGGCAAGGCCGACCAGGCAAAGGCGTCCGTCAAGGACAGGGTCGATAAGGCTGCAGAGAAGGTCAAGGATGTACTCGACGGGGACAGGAAATAGATTATGGATCTACCTTCTGCTTCTGATTATCCTCTTGGTGATTCTCAGCGTCGCGGGCGGGGCGTTTGTGAACCCTCTCGTGCTACTCCTGCTGATCGTGGTACTGGTGCTGTTCCTGGGTCCCTACCGTGGGCGGCGAGGCCGTCTCTAGGAGAGAAGACAATGAATGATCAACAGCCTGAGGCCGAGTGGAACGTGGCGGAATGGCACGGAAGGACGCTGGTCGATTGTGGCGGAGAGAAGATCGGCAAGCTAGAGGATGTCTACGTGGACGTTGAGACCGACGTGCCACAGTTCGCCACCGTCAAGGAGGGCTTGATCGGCCGTCATCTGACCTTCGTACCACTCGGCGGGATCAAGGTCGGCCCCGACGAGCTCGAGGCCGCCGTGACCAAGCAGCAAGTCCAGGACGCCCCGAACATTGAGATGCAGGGCGAGGAGCTCTCCCAAGCTGACGAGTCAGCTCTCTATCACCACTTCCAGCTCAACTACACCCCACCGAACATCGAGAGTGGCCGGCGGCTAGCCCGCCGCTGAGCCGGGGTTAATCCGCCGATCAAGTCTAGTAATAGTGAAAGGCGAGCGATGAGGACAGCGCTCAAGAAGACGAGACTCGGCATCTGGATCCTGATCTGGGGTGCTATCGGCGCGGTGTGGATGCTGCTCGTCGACACTCCAACGCTTGCTGAGATACTCGCCGGTGCCCTAGCGGCGGCCCTCGGAACGCTCGCCACGGCTTCTGCCTCGGCGCAGCACCTCACCCGCCAGCGACCCGAGCTGAGGCTCCTGCTGACCCTACCCGGACAGCTCGCCCGGATACCGGCTGACTTGTGGCTGCTCACCCTGGAGCTCGGAAGAGCACTCACCGGCACGCACCGCGGTGGCCGCTTCTACGCGGTGCCCTTCCACGGTGGGACCGATGCGCGCGGCAATGGGCTGCGTGCGACCATCGAGCTGTTCGGGTCGCTCGCCCCCAACACCATCGTCCTCGGGGTTGACGAGCACCAGACGATCGTGCACCAGCTCACCGCCCGACACCGCGAGCGCGACGTCTTCCGGGAGATCTCCCGGTGAACGCCTGGATCATTGCCGCACTGGCGCTCCTACCAGCGCTGGCGGCATGTGGCGTTGTGTGTATTCGCTCGCCCGTCATCGACAGCCTCGTCGCGCTCGAGCTCGCCGGGGTGCTCAGCGCCGTCGAGCTGATGCTGCTCGCACAGGGAACGCGCCGGCAGCCGTTTATCGACCTCGCACTCGTGCTTGCCGTGATGGCGTTCATCGGTTCGCTCGCGTTCGCCCGGCTCTTGGAGCGGAGGCTATGACCATCGTCATCGCCGACGTCCTGCTCGCGGCAGGGGTGCTGGTCTTGCTGATGTGCGCCGCCGGGGTGCTTCTCATGCAAAACCCCTACGACCGGCTGCACTACGCCTCCGCGGCCGGTTGGGGCGCCTTGCTCGTGGCGATTGCGATCGTGGTATCCCGGTCGCTGTCGCTGGTCGGTGACAAGGCGCTCGCGACCGCCGCGGTCCTCGTGGTGTGCGGACCGGTGCTTGCGCACGCCACCGCCCGCGCCGCCCGCATCCGTGACCACGGCGAGTGGAACGCCCCGCGCGGCGTGCAAGGCGCCGGCAATCCAGAGGAGCAACGATGACCGGTCTGCAGGCGGGGCTACTGGCACTTGTCGCTCTCGGTGCGCCAGCCGTGGTGCTGACCCGCGACCCGCTGCGCCAGGCACTCGTCGTCGGCGTATATGGGCTGCTGTTGGCGCTGCTGTTCTTCGTCCTCGCGGCACCCGACGTAGCGCTTTCCCAGATCGTCATATCGACCGTTGGGCTGCCGCTGATGATCCTGCTCGCGCTCGCGAAGGTCCGCGGCCACGACAGCGGCGATCGCAAGGAGAACGACCGATGACTCATCCTGGTGACGGTGCGCCGTGAGCGAGCGCGCACGGGTCCGACTGTTCTTCGCCGGCGTGGCGGGGCTGGCTGCTCTGCTCGTCTGGGGTCTCTCCGGACTGCCCGCGTTCGGGCATACGGGCGGAGCGCTCGCGCTGCTCATCAACCACGTCGTCGTCGCCCAGCGGCACGCGACCGACGCAGTTACCGCCGTCAACTTCGACTACCGCGGATTCGACACGATGGGTGAGGAGTTCATCCTGTTCACCTCCGTCGTGGGGCTGGCGGTCCTCTTGCGCGAGCAGCGCTCAGAGCACGAGCGCGCCCTGGCGCAAGCCGACGACGAGCACCACTTCCAGGGCGCAAGTCACGCTCTGCGCGCCCTCACCCTTCTGATGGTCGGGCCTGTGGTCGCGCTGTCGCTGTATGTTGACGCGCATGGCGCGCTGACCCCAGGCGGCGGCTTCCAGGGTGGGGTGATCGGTGCCGCGGGGCTGCTGCTGGTGTTCCTCGGCGGCGGCTATGTCGCGATGCGACGGCTGTCCCCGCACGCCCTCGTGGAGCTCGCCGAGTCCTCTGGCGCGGCCGGCTATACCCTCGTCGGCCTCGGCGGGATGGTGTTCGCCTCGGCCTTCTTTGAGAACTTCCTTCCCCTCGGCACTCCCGGACAGCTGCTATCCGCTGGCACGATGCCGCTCTCGAGCTTGGCGATCGGCCTTGAGGTCACGGGTGGGTTCGTGCTGCTGTGGGGAGAGTTCTTCGACCAGGCGCTCCTCGTGAGGGCCGGATGAGCTTCTTCCCCTACGCCGTCGCCGCCTGGCTGTTTCTCGTGGGCCTGTATGGGGTGGTAAGCAGCCACAACCTGATCCACATGGTGATCTGTCTGTCGATAATGCAGTCCTCCACATATGTGCTGCTGCTCTCGATTGGCTACCGCCATGGGGCGGCCGCCCCGATCTTCGCCGACATCCCCGTGGGGTCACGTGCCGTAGACCCGGTTGTCCAGGCGCTCGCGCTGACCGACGTGGTCGTCGAGGCGACCGTTGTTGCACTGCTGCTGGCGCTCGCGGTGCAGGCGCACAAGCGCTTCAGGACACTCGACCCGGCGAAGCTCACACCGCTGCGGGGCTAGGCGCAATGGACGCGCTACTGCCTCTGCCGGTAGTGGTACCCCTGCTCGCCGCGGCGTTTCTTGCCGCCGGCAACGCGGTCCTCCCCCGCTGGCTGGCCGACACCACCGGCATCACCTGCGCTATCGCCGTGACAGGACTCTGTGCGCTGCTCGTCGCACACGTCGGAAACGGCGTGAGGGTCTATTGGTTCAGCGGCTTTCATCCCCACGACGGGGTCGTCATCGGGATCTCCTTCTCAGTTGACAGATTTGGTGCCGGGATGGCCACGCTCGTCGCCCTAATGGTCAGCTCCGTGCTCCTGTACTCCGCGCCTTACTTCGACGAGGTCGGCTCGCTTTTCGGCGCGCTGATGCTCGTCTTTCTCGCCGCGATGTGCGGGTTTTGCCTGACCGGGGACCTCTTCAACCTCTTTGTCTTCTTTGAGCTCATGAGCGTCGCCGCCTACGCCCTGACTGCCTACAAGATTGAGGAGGCCGGGCCGTTGCAGGGAGCTATCAACTTCGCGATCACTAACAGCGTCGGGTCGTTCGCGATGCTCACCGGCATCGCCCTCCTATATGGGCGCACCGGCGCGCTCAACATGGCACAGATCGGCACCGCGCTCTCAGGCCACCCAGCCGACGGTCTCGTCAAGGTCGCGCTGCTGTTGATCATGGGCGGGCTGCTCGTGAAGGCGGCGATCGTCCCGCTGCACTTCTGGCTCGCCGACGCGCACGCCGTTGCGCCCGTGCCGGTGTGCGTGCTGTTCAGCGGTGTGATGGTCGAGCTCGCGCTCTACGGTCTGGCCCGCGTCTACTGGGCCGTCGTATCCGCACCGATGGACACCCATACAGAAGGATTGCGCGCGATCCTCATTGGTCTCGGTGTCCTCACGGCGCTCGTCGGGGCGGCGATGTGTCTGGCCCAGCGTCATCTCAAGCGGCTGCTCGCGTTCTCGACGATCAGCCACAGCGGCATGTTCCTGGTCGGCCTCGGGCTGCTCACCCCGGCGGGCCTCGCCGCGAGCGGCGAGTATGTACTCGAGCACGCGCTGCTCAAGGGCGCCCTGTTCATGGCCGCCGGCATCCTGCTGCACCGCTTTGGCAGCGTTGACGAACACGAGCTGCGCGGCCGCGGGCGGGGACGCGAGCTGGGTCTGAGGGTCGCCGCGATCGTATTCGTCCTCGGGGGGATCGGGCTCGCGGAGCTCCCCCTGTTCGGCACGTTCTTCGGCAAGTCAGCGCTCGAGGACGCCCTCACCCACACGGCCGGCTACACATGGGTGCTCGCGGCCCTCGTGATCGCCTCGGCGCTCACCGCAGGGGCGATCCTCAGAGCCGCCGCCAGAGTGTTCGCCGGGTGGGGCAAGCGTGTACCCCGCCACCACGAGCTCCTGAGCGCCGTCAGTGAGCAGCCCGAGACACTCAGCCCCCACAACCGGACACCGGCGGTGATGATCGCTCCTCCGTTGCTGCTGTTGATAGGCGGAATGCTGGTGGGACTATTGCCGCAGCTGCGCGAGGGGATCGCCGTCGCCGCCGCCAACCTAACCGACCGCGCAGCCTATGCCGCCCAAGTTCTCGGGCGACATGCCGGCCCGGCGGTCCAGGCACCGCATCCGCATCTCGTGGCTCTCGACTTCATCCTCGCCACCGCAACCATTGTCGGAGCATTGATCGTCGCGGCAATGAGTCTGGTTGCCATCCAGGCGCCGCCGGTCATCCGCAAGATCGAGCACACCAGCACGGCGCTCGTGATCGCCCTGCGACGCCTTCACTCCGGCTGTGTCAACGACTACATCGCATGGCTGGTATGCGGCCTCGCCGTCATCGGCGGCGCACTCGCCCTCGCCTGAGCAGTCACGAGAAACCGGCTGATATTTAGGTCAGCGAAACGTGTCTCGAGAACAGGAGGTTGGCCATGGCCCAGCACCCGCGTATTCCAGAAAACCTCAGGCGCGTGTGCGCGTTCGCGTTGTTTTCGTTCGGCTTGTGGTGGAGCCTCTGCTGCTGGTGCGGGATCTGCCTTGCGGCTGCGCGTTACTCGGTCGGCGTTCGGCCGGCGGGATCTCGGCCTGTACGACAGCCTTGGTCAGCGCTGGGATCAGTCGCTGCAGGAACCGCGCCATGCTTTCCTCCTCGCGGCGGATCAAACGAGCGAGTTTTGCGGTCTCGCTGTCGCCTAGCTTCTCGGCGAGGGTCTCGATAGCGATGTATGTTGCGATCTCCTCATGCTCGTCGGCATACTCGCTCTTGGCGTTCTTGAGCATCTTCTCCTGCTCGCCGGTACCGCGAATCGCATGCAACGGCCCCTGTGCGGCCGCGGCAGCGCGCCCGGCGATCTCGACCGCCACGCCCGCTCCTTTCGCGATCGGGTCCAGTCCCTCGATCGGCACTGTCTGCGGCGTGCCGCCCAGCTTCTTGATGCGTTTCTCGAGGTCGCGCGCGTGACGCTTGGTCTCGGTGAGGTGCGCCCGCAGACGCTTCGTGTAAGGAGGACGAGTACTTATCCCGATGTGCGCCGCAAGCGCTGTTTCAAGCTCCCTCTCTTTGCCGTAGGCCTCGTTCAGGTACTGCACGAGCTTACTCTCGCGCGCTCTCAGCTCAGACATACCTCGCTCCTTTGCATATAGGTTCAGGCCGTCCACTACCCCGAACTCTCACACGGTAAGCGAGCTATGCGATCGCCAGACGGGCGATGAGCGCAGAATGGTCGGAGAGCTTCTCCTTGCGCCACGTATGCTCGTATTCGCACTCCCCGGCCGCGATGTCGTCTGAGACGATCATGTGATCCAGGCGGTAGCCGCCTGGCCAGCGCGGCCATTCCCAGCTGATCTCTTTGCGCTGGAGCCCATGCAACGACCGGAACGCGTCGTGAAACCCATAGGGCTCGAGCCCACGGATCAGGCCCAATTCAGCGTTATCCCACCGCACGTCGCGGTCTTGGTGCAGCTGTCCAAAACGGTCGCGTGCGAACGTCCACACTCGCCCATCCGGATGCTCCTTGCGAGGTGTATTCAGATCGCCGCACAGGATCCTTCGAGATTGTGCCTCTGAGCGCGTGAGGTGGGCGTGGACCGCCTCGTGAGTGCGCACCTTCACCAGGTCGGGCTTGGGGCTGATCGGCGAGTGGACATTCACGACTTCCAGCCCCTGCGCGACCCGCACCGCTAGCACTCGCTCTGGCCAGGGCACGCCGGCGGCCGGCACCCGCTCGACCTCCGAGCGACACGCGGTCAACACCACAAGCGAGCGAGAGCGGTCTGTCTCGGAGGGCTCACCGTGAGAGATCCCCACATACCCCGCCTCGCGCAGCAGTCGCTTCCAGACCGGCAGCGTCCTCGCCGTCAGCTCCTGCAGGCACACTAGATCTGCCTCCAGCGCGAGGAGCCGCTCAACCTGCTCGCTGATGCGACGCACACGACCCGCGACATTCCAGCTGACAAGCAGCAACGAACGCTAATCGCTCTTCGAGTGTTTCGATGAGCGCCTTCCCCAAGCAAGCCGGTACAGGCCAATCGCAAGCGCAAGCCACAGAACAGCGCCGATCGGAAAGGACACTCCCGCCGGCACGTGCTCGATCACGAGTGCGACGATTGCGGCGTAACCCGCGAGCGCGATCGAGCCGACTATCGCCCCACGCGCATCCTCTCTTGCCATGTGACCATCCTCCTCCTTCTCGATCAGTGTGATCGTCGCCGCGAGGATCGCAGGGAATGCCAGGAGCACTCCGCTTGCGCGAGCGTTGAAAATCGTGGCGAGCGCTCCTGAAAGCGCCGATGTTCCCGCGCCGAACGCGAAACGCAGTGCCATCTGCTGCCAACGGACCGCCGACAGCTTCCCTGGGGAGACCCCAACTGGTTCATCCGGTCCGTGAAGCAGCGACGGCTCATTACTCTTCATAGCAGCGGCCACGCGATCACTCCGGCGACGGTGACCCACGCAGTCATGGCCAGCGCCGAAGCTGCCCACGCGGGCATGCGCCTGAGCAGCAGCATCGCGGCGGCAGCGTATGCAGCCATGCCCGCGCAACCGGCGAGCATTCCGATCGCCGATTCCCGCACGTCATGGGACCCTTTGCTCAGGAGCGTCACCGTCATCCCGGCGATAGCCACCGCGGGTGCCGCGCTGAACAGGCCCGCGAAGCGCTTTGGTTCCAACGTCTCGCTTAGCAGCGCGAACGCTACAACCAGCAGGCCACCCGCCACCGCCTTACAAACAAGTATCAGCACGTCGCTCATCTCAAATCAACAGGGCTCCCATTCCTGCCTCCAAACCTACCCGCGATTAGCAGCCGATCACGGGGGCGCAACCAGCAGGCTCCTGTAGCTGTATTGCGGGCCTGTGTGAAGTGGTGAATCTCCCGCCGCGAATCTGGTAGCGACGACGAAACGCAGCTCGATTATCTGCTGGACCGCGTGCAGATCCAGCGGATCGTCCCTGATCGGCCAGATGACAGAGGAGAGCATCCTCTATTCCGTGCTGATCGGTACGTCCGTCACTACTCGATCGTGGGTCCCCGTTACACGGGTGCTCACAGGACCTCGCACAGGCGACGCTGCGGATGATGGAGCTCAACATGAAGGCCGACACACGACCGTCTCGTGCTCTCCCGCAATCCGCCTTTGCGTGGTAGACGCCAACCGCGAGGTCCCTTCACGGTTGGCCCATCGGAGAGCGGGTATGTGCTCAGACACTCCGGCCAGCGATCTGTAAGGGAGGGTTGATGGGAACACTGAAGAGCAGCAACGGCATCCTCGCGCAGGACATGAGCGGCGAGCGTGAGCAGATCATCTCGATGCTGTGCAAGGCCTACTGGATGGAGATCGAGACCGTGATGAGTTACCTCGCGAACTCCGTCAACCCCGACGGGGTGCGCGCCCAGGAGATCATTGAGTCGCTGCGCGAGGACATCCAGGAGGAGCTCGGCCACGCGACCCAGTACGCGAACCGCATCAAGGAGCTCTACGGGATCGTCCCCGGCTCGATGGACTTCCAGGCCGAGCAGTCCTATCTGCAGCCGCCCGAGCGCCAGACCGACATCGTCCACGTCATCAAGGGCGTGATCGCGGCCGAGACAGGAGCGATCGATTACTACAACGAGATCATCCAGAAGACAGACGAGATCGATCCAGTCACCAACGATATGGTCATCGCGATCCTGCACGACGAGGAAGGGCACCGGCGGCTGTTCGAGGGATTCCTGCGCGAGTACGAGACCTCTGGCTCCTGATGACCGTGCAGTCGTCCGAGTCAGTCCGCCTCGTCCATGATCTCTACGTGCGGCCAGCGCTTGGCGATTCGCTTTGTCTTCAGCCGGCGGCGGTAGTGTTCGACGGTAACGCGGCGTGGGTTGCGTCGGCACACCAGCCCGAACAGATCCTCGAGGCCACACGGAGCGACCACCTGGATGCTGTCGTCGTCCAGCAGGCGGACACCGATTGCTGTCGCGGTCTCCGGCCAGGTTCCGACACCGTCCGCGGATGAGGTGAGTGGCTCGACCTTGAGGCCAAATACCTTCGGATACCAGAGGTGGACGCCGGCCTGGTTGGTCACGTCCCAGCAGATATCCGGTGCCACAGCACTGAGCTCCCGGTGTATGTCTCGCTCGCGCTTGTTGCCGATCGACGAGCGATCAAAGAACACTAGATCCAGATCCCTCGATGGAGATAGGTGTGCAAACCCATGCAGGTGATCCCACACACGGTCACGGATCGCTCCCGCACCAATCAGCCAATCAGGCGGACCGACAGACCGTCCGGCGCGCAGCGCGCGCATCAACACCAGCGAGCTGCGAACCAGCGTCACCAGTCTGGTCTCGAGATCATCCTCACTCATCCAACCACGGGCTCAACGTACACAAAGCGCCGGTTGCTGCGCCACCGCTCCAGGGCAAAAAGAAGACGCGGCCCCTCGTCGCTTGAGGAACCTTCCCCACCTCACCTTGCGGCGTTGTGGTTTGGGTGGCGCGGCCTCACACCTCTAATGGCCTCGCTCTTTGCGACTCAGTTCCGCGTCTAGGAAAAAACATACAAGCCTGCCTTTGCACCGCACAACCCCTTCCACGGATTGCATTCCGCATATTCCGGAGAAAAGCACGCGTCCGCCTCCCCTTTCAGACAGTGGAGAGGATCGACAGGCCGCGCATTCGTTGGAGGACCGCATCTCATTCCGCGCCAGCGTTTGGAGATATACGCCCCGGGTAACAGAAATAACGTGAGGCCTGACTACTCCAAGCCGGGGAAGCCCTCAGATCAGATGCCCGAGGAGGCGCCAGCCGAGCAGGTTCCTGACGACGTGCCCGGGGCCGAGGAAGGCGCGGCGCGCGAGTCCGCTCGACGGCACGCCCAGCAGCTCAGTCGCAGCGCCAAGGAGCGGGACCGCGCCGGGGAGAGCCCTGGCGGACGACAGACACACGAGGATCGCTGACGGCGCCAGAACAGCTTCACATTGTCCAACAGCTCGTCGCGGCACTTCGCCGTCCAACAGGCGAGCGGAGGAAGGTTGGCGACGATCGTGCTCAGCACCCAGAACACGGCGCGCTTCGCCGTGGTGTAAACGAGTGGGCAACGGGTAGGAACGTGGGGAATAACTCCCAGGAGCCCTAACGTCGATGCCGATCCCTGACAGCTTCGAAGTGGCAGTCCAAACACAGCGACCCGGCGATACGCCATCAACAAGCACCCAGCGCCTCCTTACACGCGTCGCGCAAGAGATGCGCCGTACACGCACCCGTGGCGGTCTGCGCCTCGAGCGCCAAGGGGCGATCGAGCCCATGGTGTCCCGGTCGGTCCAAGATACAGAGCCGTGGGCGCCGGTCAAGCTCCCGGGACAAATGCCGCTCATTGACTAGCCGTCTCAGGCAGAGCCAGCGGCCGACAAGGGGAACACGACGCTCGTCGTGTCGGCTAGACCTACCCCGGGAGTCACTCTTTCAACATCAGATCGTCGAGTCGGGACGCGTCTGATGCCGCTCTGCGGATCGCAGGGTTGTGTTAGCCGAGCGGGTCGAGGACGGCGGCCTCGATGCGTTTGCGAGTGGTGGAGTCATCCCAGATCATCCACTGCACACACGAGCCAACCACGCTCATAGGAAGAAGATCCAATGGGTAACCCGTTCAAAGTTACGACTGCAGGTTGACCGCGGAGCGGTTTCAGCGGTACTGCTTTTAGGTGCGCATGCCTGTGAGGACCAGCTCGAGGAACCGCTGCCAGTCCCAACCAGCCTTGCGATGGTCCATCGCCGTGCCCACCCCGCACATGACCATTGGGATGTCCAGCGCCCGGACGTCCTCCCGCAGCTCACCGGCTCTTTGGGCTCGCGCGACGAGCTCGGAGACGAGGTCCATGAACTCCTCGTACCTCGGCGGTGGCGTGGGCGAACACGCGCTCGCCCCCGCTCATGAAGGAGAAGCGTGTGGCGGCGTCAGCGTCCAGTGAGGCGGCGTTGTCGCGCAGCGCATCGGCGAGCGCCTCGAATGGGCCGGAGCGTTCCTCGGCGAGCGCCGCTCGCAGGCGCACGTTGAACAACACAAAACGCTCGCGGACGAGCTCCCCCATCAGCGCATCCTTGTCGGGGAAGTGCCGGTAGACGGTGCCGACGCCAACGCCGGCCTGGCGTGCGACGTCGTCCATCTGGACATTCGGCTGCTCGCCGGCGAACAGCTCGCGTGCCGCGTCGATGATGCGCGCGCGATTTCGTCGCGCGTCAGCGCGCAGCGGCCGTTCGCTCTCAATGGGTGTACTGCTCATAGCCTTTTACGCACCCTCCCTTGACAAACGGAATCGTAGTTCACTATTGTCTCGGCCGCAAGCGGAACCGGAGGTCAGCTTCCAATGACTTTGTCTAGTCGCCCCCACGTGCCATCTCTCGAAACACCCCGTGCGAAGAACTTCGCGCTCGCGCTGCTCGCGATGACCCAGTTCGTCGTCGTGATCGACGCCTCGATCGTCAACGTCGCGCTGCCATCGATCGGCCGTGCGTTGAGCTTCTCCCAGGACGACCTGACGTGGGTCGTCAACGCCTACACGCTCACGTTCGGCGGCTTCCTCCTGCTCGGCGGGCGGCTCGCCGACCTGATGGGCCGGCGGCGCATGTTCATCATCGGGCTGATCATCTTCTCGCTGGCCTCGCTCGCCGGTGGGCTCGCTCAGTCGGAGGCCTGGCTGATCGTGGCACGCGCCGTACAGGGCATGGGCGCAGCGATCGTCTCCCCTGCCGCGCTCTCGATCATCACGACGACGTTCGCCGAAGGCGCTGAGCGCAACCGCGCGCTTGGCGTGTGGGGCTCGGTCGCCGGCGCAGGCGGCGCAGCCGGCGTGCTGCTCGGCGGGGTGCTCACGAGCGGTCTGTCGTGGCGCTGGGTGCTGTTCGTGAACGTCCCGATCGGCGTGATCTGCGCGCTGCTCTCCCCGCGCGTGCTGCTCGAGAGCCGTGCCGGGCACGACACCCGCAAGTTCGACATCCCCGGTGCCGTCACGGTCACCGCCGGCCTCGCGCTGCTCGTCTACGCGCTCGTCAACGCCGTCAACGCGGGCTGGGGCTCGACCGAAACGCTGCTGCTGATCGCGGGCGCGCTCGTATTGCTGATCGCGTTTATCGCGATCGAGTCTCGCTCGCGCGCGCCGCTGATGCCGTTCACGATCTTCCGCCTCCGCACACTGCGTGGCGCTGACACGGTGGCGCTACTGATCGGCATGTCGCTGTTCTCGATGTTCTTCTTCATCTCGCTCTACATGCAGCAGGTGCTGCACTACTCGGCGCTGAGGGCGGGGGTCTCCTACCTGCCGCTCGCAGTCGCGATCATGCTCTCGGCCGGCGCCGCCTCGGTCGGCGTGACGCGCTTTGGCTTCAAGCCGATCCTGTTCGTCGGGCTGCTGTTCGTCGCCGGCGGTCTGTACTGGTTCTCGCACGTGCCTGGCACTGGCGGCTCGTTCGCGGCGAACATCCTCGGCCCATCCGTGCTCGCCGCGATCGGGCTCGGCCTGTCGTTCGTGCCGGTGATGATCGCCGCCGTGACGGGGACGCGTCCGCAGGAGGCAGGGCTCGCCTCTGGGCTCGTCAACACCGCCCAGCAGGTCGGTGGCGCGCTCGGTCTGGCGATCCTCGCGTCGATCGCCAACAGCCGCACGCAGGATGTGATGCACGCCGGCCAGCACAGCCTGCCGATCGCGCTGACGAAGGGCTTCGAGCGCGCCTTCCAGGTCGGGACCGGCTTCGCGCTCGTCGGCGCCTTCCTGACGCTCGTGTTGATCTCCTCGCGCGACAGCCGCGAGCACTCCGATGCGGCGCGGGCCGAGGGAGGTGGCGAGCCGGCCGTCGCCTCCCCGGTCGGATAGCGCCATCGAGCATCAAGCGCACAGGCGACTTCGAGAAACAGTCGTTGCCGCCTCCATAGCCCGGTAGTAGGAATCGTTCTGGATGCGGTCGCATTCGACCGCACGCCATCACGTCACCGGTGATCCGCGGCCACGGATGAGCTGTGCTGAGGGTGTGTAGAGATCGGCCTCAGCCAACTGGCCGGTCGCCGACCCAATACCTCGGTCCCGGGCCGAAACGCGCTGCGCGATCCTCTGGGTTTGCCAGCTTGCAGCGATCCAACGAGAGGCAACCGCATCCGATGCATCCGGTCAGGCCGTCCTTCAGACGCTCGAGCTCGGCGATCCGCTCATCGATCCTCTTCCTCCAGCCGGTCGATAGACGCGACCAATCACGTCGTGTCGGAGCGCGATCGTCCGGCAGCTTGGACAGCTCTGAGCCGATCTCATGGAGACTCAGCCCGATCCTCTGAGCGAAAACGATGAACGCGATTCGCCGAGCACCGGCCGGGGATAGCGACGATGTCCCGAGCCTGCGCGCTCAGAAGTCAGCATCCCCAGATCCTCGTAGAAACGCAGCGCGGAGGCGGCGACTCCGCTTCGCCGCGAGACCTCGCCGATCGTGAGCAATGTGGACACGTAAATCAGCAAACCACATCACGCCCTTGACTTCAAGCTTACTTGAACTTGTAGTGTGGCTATGACAACCGAACCCTCGAGTGTCCAGGAGGCACCGTGACCCCCACACCAACAGCCAGCCAGCAGATCACACAGCAAGTCACGTCCTGGCCCGGGGTGCACGCGGGACCGGGCCGCCGCGGCGAGTTTGCGTTCAAGCTTGGCGCCACAGAGATCGGTCATCTGCACGGCGATCACTCAGCGCACTTCTTCTTTCCCGAGCACGTCTGGGAAGACCTGAGAGCGCAAGGCCGGATCGTGCCTCACCCGGTGTTCCCACGCAGGCGCGGCCCGGCTGCACGTGCGATCGCCAACGACGGGGATATCCGCGACGTGATCGAGCTGATGCGCCTGAACTACGACCGTGCGGCAGGCCGTCAAGGCTCGCCGGCACACGCGGCGTGATCCTCCGATGAGCATCTTCACCGACGACGAGCTCGCCTACCTCCAGGGAGAGCGGCGGCTTGCACGCCTGGCGACCGTTGGCGCGGACGGAGGACCGCACGTCGTCCCAGTCGGCTGGTCCCTGAACACCGACCTGGACACAATCGAGGTAAGTGGACACGACTTCGCTCAGACCAAGAAGTTCCGCGACGTCAAGCACAACGGACTGGCCGCGATCGTGATCGACGACCTCGCGAGCACCGATCCGTGGCGCCCGCGCGGGATCGAGATCCGCGGCCAAGCTCAAGCAATCGAAACGGCTAAGCCACTGATCCGCATCCATCCCCGACGGATCGTCTCTTGGGGGGTTGACTCGCAGAGTCGGCTCTCACGCGCCGTCCAACCGCACCCAGCAGTCGAGCACTGACGATCACGAGCGCAGATTGGACTGTGTGCGTATGCGGGGGCTCTGGCTGCGGTGACCGTGCCGGTGGTGGTACGTCTAGGCCTGTCTTGTGACCCGCTTGCACTCGGTTCTCGGTTTGTGGGAGCGTCTGTTCATAGATCTGCGATGCTTGCCACCACAACGCTCGCCTAACAGCAGCCGGCTAGCATCACAAGCGTGATCGAACAAGGAGACCGGGCTCCCGACTTTGAACTGCCTGATCAGGATGGCCGGATGGTGAAGTTTGTCGATTTCCGTGGTCAGCCAGTCGTCGTCTATTTCTATCCGAAGGCAGCAACCCCAGGCTGTACCACCCAGGCCTGTGGCGTGCGCGACCACCACGCCGACTACGCCAAGGCGGGTGCCACTGTGCTCGGGGTTTCCCCCGATCTTGTCGCCAAGGTCAAGAAGTTCCACGACAAGGAGGGCCTAAACTTTGCTCTGCTAGCCGACGAGGGGCATCACGTTGCGGACGCCTACGGCGTCTGGGTGGAGAAGTCGATGTATAGAGTTAATTCATAGGGTAGTAAATAGGGCGGAACGGAAATCAGGCGGCGAGAGCGGCGTAAAAAACAGCCAGTTAGATGATGGCGTCTCTTGATGACAGGGTGCGCTAAAATGAGTCAATGGAGACTTATTTTAGTGGTGTCGCGCGTGGGCTGGCGGACGACGATCTCGCCCAGGCGGTTGCGCGGCAGCGGCTGCTCAGCCGGTTGACTGACCATCCGGTCGCACCCTTGGCGGACTGCGTACAGATTGGGCGGGCAGTCGGACTCTCCATGTCTGAGATGCAGCGGCTAACGGGGCTTGCTCGGCAGACCCTGTATCGCCACGGAGCACAGGAGGGGTCGAGGAGGAGCGGCGGCCTGCGATGCCGCAGGCGGCGATCGAGGTTCTGCTGCTGCTAGCAGCGGAGGCTGGGTTTGCGTCTCCGTCATTGCTCGCACGCCGCGCCAGTTTGCCCTTGGACCTGGTTAGCGCTGTGCTAGGCGTCTTGAGGTGACGCCCTGTGCGTGGTCCGGCGCGACGATTATGCGAGCGTAGAAGCGGCGCTGACAGATGCGGGCTACTCGGTGCTACGCGAGCACTTCGACGATCTATTGCTCCGTCGGCCGGACGGGATCAGCGTCTACATTTCGTTCCCGAACAGATGAAGCTGCAGTAGCCCGCGGAGCCGAGGCGATCCTTCCCGGTTACGAGCACGTATTGATGGCTCAATCGACAGCTCCGTCTGTGATGGTTGGCCCTGAGCTCGCAGTGGTCGTCAATGCGCCCACGATTCGCCGCGCACTGGTGATCACCCGCGATATCTGGTCCGAGGTGCTTGAGCGTGCCGGCCTTGCGTTCTTCGAGCCGGTGATCACGAACGTGATTCCCCCCTGGAAGTCAGCCGCTGTTGCGCTCAGAGGTGCTGGACACGTTCGTCGAGGCCATGGTTGACGCCGGAGTCCCTAATGGCGATGCCCTGGGGGAGATGCGTGCGCGGTTCGGTGGCGGGATGTCGGAGACAGAGCTGGCTGGTCGGTGCGTCACAGTGGCGGCGCTCGCATTGCGACGCGCCGCTGGCAACGAGCATGATCCGGTGCGCATCGTTGACGGAGACTCCGCCTTCGCGGAGCTTCAACCGGCGCACGGTGTCCCTGTCCGCCCCAAGGCGAAGCCAGTCCAGCGGGCGGCTGTCAAGGCTCTGGAACTGGCTGACCCATCACCTTGGGCCTCTTCCGGGCGGGCGTCTCGGGTCCTTTCGCGCGCCAGCCCGTCCGCCCAAGATTGTTCGAGGTGTCGAGCCAAGCGGTGCGGAGTTGCTCGACATGGCTCGGCTGTCGGGTGAAGCGGTCGGTGCGGCTGATGCGCTGGGTGTATTCGATGCGTTTTCGGCGCTGCGCCGAGTTCTCTCAAGCGGCGAGGAGTGATCCGGGTGGCCGGATGGGCGTGACGTTGAGCAGCAGAGACCAAGGTCGGCGCCTGGGCTGCGATATTGAGATCTCCCCGGGCGGTCTGGAGTCTGCGGTTTTACTGCTGGCGCAACGTTCTGTGTCTCTCCGTGGGCACCGTCTTCGCCGGGTACACAATTCTGGCGATTGTGGAGGAGCGGCCACTTCAAATGGTCGGAGAGCGAGCCGGTCGATGAGTCGCCTGTAGCGTGCAGTCGGGAGGCTTAGCGAGGACAAGTGGACTACGATCCTGCCATGCCCAAACCAGGAGAGACAGCTCCGGATTTCGAGCTTCCCGACCAGGACCGCCGTATCGTGAAGCTCTCAGACTTCCGTGGCCAGCCGGTCGTCGTCTACTTCTACCCAAAGGCTGACACCAAGGGTTCTAAAAACAGTATCTAGAGCAGAGTTCTTCCCCGCAGGCTTTGGGACACACTGTGATCCCGTCCTGCTAAGAAATCGTGCAATCCAGAGGTCTTGCTAGTGAAACCTTCAGCTCTAGACTGCGCTGAGCGCCTTCCAGAGTCCTTGAGTCGAGCTGTGGCCATCTGCGCCATTACCGGTCAGTAGCTCGTCGGGGTTGGCCTTCAGCTTATACGCAGTAACGTTTGCGCCCTTGGCCTCACGCTCCTCTTCGCTGATTACACCATGCTGTATGAGTAGCGTCTTGAGTCAGGCCAATGCTGAGAGCCAAGGATCGACTGGCCACGTCGGTGGTCCGTCTCATATATGAAAGTGGCCCTCTGATAAGTGCGGGCGACTCGCTCCAATAGTGCTATCAGCTCGTGGGCATGCTCGGAGTACGTCGCTCGTTGCTCGGCTCATCGGGAAGCGGCGCTCCGAGTCCTCGTAGCAGATCGGCAATCGCTGCAGGCGCGTAAACGTAACCGGTAGGCTCGCAATGGATGCGCTTGATATTGATGCCGGGGCGCAGCCCTGCGATCCCGATGCGTGAGGAGTTATCGAGCGTGATCCCGTCGAAGTCGGAGCTGGCTGCGTCACAGTCCTCGAAGATGGCTCCGCGGAGATCAACGTCAACGAACTGACAGCCTTCCAAGTGCACGCGTCGCATGTGTGCCATCCCAGAACTAATGTCACAGAAGGACAGGCCACGGACGGTCACGTCGTGAGCAACTGCGCCTGCTGCCGCCGTAGGCGAGCGCGAGGCTGCCGAGGTTGCGCCGCCATTCTCGAAGTTGACACCGGTCGGGCATCTGAGCAGTGTCTCGTCGAGCGTCTGCCCACTTGTTAGGTTCGCCACACTCGCGGCCGCGACAGCCTGAGGGATTACTCCACGATCCAAGAACCTAACGAGCTCATCTAGGCGGGACTCCCGCAGCAAACGACCAGTCGCACCGCCAAGAAAGTGGTCGAAGTACACCTCGTGCTCGAAGGCAAAACTCGACTGAGAGCTGTGCGTTCCACGCCGTCGGCGGAAGCCTGCATAGCTAGTCACCTTGGTTTCCAGCTGGATTGCCTGTCCGGCGTCCAAGTCGAAGGCCTCAGCGACAAGCAGGGCGATCGTACGAAGATCGCTCTCGCTCAGCTGCCGTACCCCGTTTTCCCACATCTCGCCTACGGCGAGCTCAAACAGATAGCGGTGACCGTCGGCATCCAACACCGGCTCGCCGTGCGCGTCAACGACCTTGCCCGCCTCACGCTCGATGTAGGCGTCGATGAGATGGTCAAGCAGCCGGCGGTCACCGTCGGCATTAGTTCTGCGCACGAAGTTCTCGAACTGGCTGGCAAAGAACGGTCGTTGGAGGAGTTCCCGATCTGAGGTGTCTAGCTGTGCAAACGCAGCAGCGGTCTCATCTGGGTTGTCACCGTGCTTTGCGAGGTACTCCTGCAGCTGATCGTCAGACCATGGTTGTATCTCTGCTGTAGAAATAGTCGTCGCTGCGTCTGTGCGCCTGCCGTTGGTTCGGCCGAACTCCACGTCGTAGAAGGCCGAACGGGCCGATACCACCAATGTTCCATAGCCTTCTAGTTCGCCCAGCAGCGTCTGCAGCGAGCTAAACGCGCCACCGTAACCGGCAGTTCCGAGCAGCTCATCGAAGCCGTCTATGACTGGGACGAGTACACCCTCACGTGCCAAGCACGCGATCGCATCGTGGCTGAACGCCGCACGCAGGTCGCCGAGCTCGCTCGCAACAGCGTCGCGCAGGTTGCTGAGCTCGCGTCCTTGGGCGGGTACATATAGGCATAGAAACTCACTTTCCCCGTTCAGATAGCGCTGCGCCTGCAGCAAGGTGGTCTCCCGTAGCAGCGTTGTCTTGCCGGCCCCGGCGTCGCCCTTTAGGAAGAAAAGCTGCGTGGATGATCCCTCTTCGGCGTGCTCGCGGGCGAGGTCGATGAGGCCGGAGAGGGCGGCGGGGGTGAGCAATATCGCCTCGGTGTCCTGTCCGGCATCCAGCACCGCATCATTCGCGACGAAATTGCCCTGACGATCAATCTTCGCGATGCAGCTCCGCGCTACCTGGGCGAATCCCGCCATCTCGTCGGACGCGAGGAATGCATAGTAAGGGTCATCGCCGGATGGTCCCGATGCCCAGCGAAGCCCACTTCCGGTCTTGACGGTGAACACCGTGTCCCGCTTGTTGCCTTGAACCTGCCACTCAACTCGAAGCACGTTGCCGTCAGCTTCGAAGGATGGGTTCGTGCCCGGATCCGCGAAGGCGCTCAGGTCTTGAGCGATCATATCTGTCCATCCGTCAATCCGACCCATTAATGGCCATTCTAGCAGAGCTACTGATAAACTTTTGCAGTATCGATGTCTTCAACCCGTGATGTTGGGCGAGCGCTACGTAGTACTCCGGCTGACGTTGGGCGTGCTCTAGGTGCGATCGCCGAGGATCAGTGGTTCGACCGGAAGTCGTTCCGTCTCTCTCCCCGCGAGCTTGCCAATGCCGAGATCGGCTTTGCAAACGCTGACGGTGGCATCATCGTCGTCGGCATTCACGACGGCAAAATCGAGGGGACGGACAGCTCTCCGAGTCATCGCAACGAGCTGAGCCAATCCCACATTCAGTATTGCCAGCCTCCTGTCCGAGTGAAGACGACGCTCGTTGAGTGTCGTCGAGCAGACGGACACGCTGACCAACTCCTCGTCATCGACATACCGCCCGGAGAGACGGTATACGCCAACGTCAGAGACGAGGTTTTCCTCAGAATTGGCGACGAGAATCGTCGCTTGAGCTACACGCAGCGTCAAGAGCTGCTCTACGACCGTGGCCACGGGTCTTATGAGGGCCGCGTCGTGGACGAGGCATCGTTTAGCGACCTTGATCACAACCTTCTGGTCGGATATGCGCAGGCTCTCGGGCATCCCGATCCGGAGCGGCTTCTGCGTGCCCGGGGACTGGCGGACGGTGAACACTTGACGGTGGCTGGAGTCGTATTGTTCGCGCAGCACCCTCAGCGTTTTCTTCCTGAGTCTTTTGTTCGCGTGCTCCGCTACAGCGGCAATGAGCGCGGTACCGGAGTACGACAGCGCCTGATCCGAGACGAGAAGATCGAGGGTCCGGTTGCGCGACAGTTGATCCGAGCGCGGGAGGTCATCCAGGAGGAGCAGCCACGGAGACGGGCTCTCACCAGCCGCGGTGCTTTTGAGGCGGTGCCGCTCGTCCCGGAAGATGCATGGCTTGAGGGTCTCGTCAACGCAGTCGTTCATCGCTCCTACAGCCTCGCGGGTGATCATGTTCGGGTGGAGATCTTTTCGAACCGCATCGAGGTGATGAGCCCCGGTCGTTTCTCGGGTCTCGTTGACGCGGCGAATCCGCTTGACGCCCCTCGATATGCGCGAAATCCCCGGATCGCGCGCGTCTGCGCGGATCAGAACTTCGGCCAGGAGCTCGGTGAGGGCATTCGTCGGATGTTTGAGGAGATGCGGCTTGCTGGTCTAGTCGATCCTCTTTACGAGGAGACCCCAGCAAGCGTAAGACTGACCCTCTTGGCCGAGCCGGCCGACCGGCGGCTTGAGGCACGTCTACCTCGCGGCTCGCGGCTCATCATGTCCGCGCTGCGCGACGCTGGGCAGTTGAGCACTGGTGAGATAGCCGAGGCGATCGGGGTTTCTCGGCCGACTGCGAGCAGCCATCTGCGAGCTCTCCGGGATGCGGGCCTCATTGTGTGGACCGGCAAGTCCGCCAAGGATCCGCGAGCCTCGTGGTCGCTTCCTCCGAACTAGCGGTTTGTCTACTCTCTCGCTTCAGGAGCACGCTACTGAAAAGCAACTGTAAAGCCATCTTGGCAGTAGATTTATCAGTACGGCCATCTTGCTCGTCCGCGCGTCTAGCGGACCGGATGGGAAGCCGCCGAGTACGATCTCACTCATGATCGAGCAAGGAGAACAGGCTCCCGACTTCGAGCTCCCCGACCAAGATGGTCGAGTTGTAAAGCTCTCGGACTTCCGCGGGCAGCCTGTGGTCGTCTACTTCTATCCAAAGGCCGATACTCCGGGCTGCGCCGTGCAAGCCTGTGGTGTGCGGGATCACGGGCCTGATTACGCGAAAGTGGGCTCAGTCGTGCTGGGTATCTCCCCTGATCCCGTGGCCAAGGTCAAGAAGTTCCATGAGAAGTACGACCTCGACTTCGCTCTTCTTGCCGACGAGGATCACGCTATGGCGGAGGTCTATGGCGTCTGGGTGACCAAGAAAAATTACGGTCGTGAATATCTCGGCAATGAGCGCACGACGTTCATCATCGACTCTGCTGGGAAGGTTGCCGAGATTCTGCGCAAGGTGAAGCCGGCCGAGCACGACGAGCTGGTGCTGAAGGCCCTAGAGCGCGCCACTCTGTCCACGCTCTAGGTGCTCGAACGCGGCCAAGTTGGCTAGGCGGGCGGACTCGATCGTGACGCTCGGATGCCCGCCTGACGCCTACCTGGGGCATGGATCACCCAGGACGATGCATCAACTTCCCGGACTAGGACGGCCGCGCCGCAGGGTGTGAGACGTCCGCAGCCGGCCGGTCGTCGTGTATTTGCGCCCAAAGGCAGATGCCCGTTTACGCGCCGAATACCAGTTGCCGCTCGAGCTCACTTGCTTGGTTCTTGCGGGGTGACGTGGCAAACTCTGGCGATGTCGCAGAAGCACCGACTTGATGATGTCTATGGCGTCGCGCGTGATGTCCCGGTCAATTACGTAACGCGGGACGGGGTCGATGGCGTGTTCGTGTCCAGCCTAGCGCGGGACAAGCACATCGTGGTGTTCGGCAGCTCCAAGCAGGGCAAGACCTGTCTCCGGAAGAGCAACCTCAACGAAGACGACTACATCGTCGTCACGTGCTCAAACAAGTGGACCGTTACGTCGCTGCACGGCGCCATCCTTAAGGCTGCTGGATACGCTATCGAGCAGAGCACGACTCGGACGGCTGAGGGTAACTTCAAGATCAACGCGAAGCTTGAGGGCAGCATCGGCGTCCCGTTCGTGGCGAAAGGTAAGGCGGGGGGCGGCACAGGGTACGAGCGCAAGACGGGTGAGTCGGTTACCACCGTGGCGCTCGAGTTGGATCCTGCGGATGTAAACGACATTATCGGCGCCCTTGCTGAGATCGGACTCGAGAAGTTCATCGTTCTGGAGGATTTCCACTATCTGTCGGATGAGGTTCAGCAAGACTTCTCTATAGCGCTGAAGGCGTTCCACGAGTCGTCGAATCTGACGTTCATCGTGGTGGGGGTGTGGCTGGATGAGAACCGGCTCATCGAGTTCAACGGAGACCTCACAGAGCGAGTACTGTCGGTAAACGCCGACGCTTGGTCCCACGCGCAGCTCTCGGAAGTAATCCGGCTGGGTGAAGGATTGCTCAACATTAAGTTCGCTCCGACCTTTCGGGACGGCCTTATCGAGGGATGCTTCGAATCTGTCTCGATTCTTCAGACGGCATGTCATATGGTTGCTGAGGAGGCCGGAATCTCCGCGACAGTTGACAACCTCGCCGTTATCGGTGAAGATGCAGACGCCTTCGCAATCATCCGAAACGTTGTTGATAAGCAATCGGCGAGGTACAGTGCGTTCCTGCAGAAGCTCGCGGGAGGGTTTCAGGACACGTCACTCAAGATGTATAAGTGGTTGCTTCTGCCAGTGCTTGTCGCCACGACTGGTGAACTCGAAACTGGTCTCACGTACGGACACATCACCAAGGTGATTAACTCATATCACACCACCGGAAAGGTCAATGCCGGGAACATAACCCAGGCGCTCAAGTCCGTGGCCTCCTTGCAGGTCAAGGTGAGTATCACACCGATCATCCTCGACTACGACCAGACCGATCGGAAGCTCAAGGTAGTGGACCGAGGATTTCTCATCTGGCTCGGTCATCAGGATCGCACCCGTCTTCTTACAGAGGCGGAGCTACCCGATACCCGCGCGATACAGCCGACTCTGCTGGAGGAGATGCCGCCGTCTGAGTCCTGATGGGAATATTGTGATGTCGCCGTCAGGTGGGATTTCACGGAGTCGGCGTGGGCGTGTCTGGCATGGATCGCTGCGTGTCAGACGAGCGAGAGATGCCGGTGCAAGCCTATGTAGTTGACCGCTGGACATGTTGGGGTCAGTCGCCCAGTTTACTTCGGAATGACGAGGGACTGGGTCAACCTTCCGGCCTGAGTCTGTGTGGCCACAAGGAGTGTCAGCTGGTGTCGTGACGCCATTACGGCTGCGCTTCGCAGCGTCACCGCTCGGGAATGCCCAACGGCGATGGTCATCGTTCGTGTGGCGAGCACCCTCCAGCTGCTGTGCCCGTGGGCGCGGCGAGCTAGCCGTAGAGCGAGGCTCGCGTTGCACGTCGATGCTGCCGTTCGTGGACAGGTCACCGTAATCCTCAACTTTTGCCCGTGACGCTTGATCCGGACTAGCACTCGCGTCCGTCGAAGAGGACCCGCAGCTAGCACTTGGTGGGCAGCGATTGTTGAGTTGCCTGTCGGTGGCGATGAGTTTGGAGACGCTCCTGGCGGTTCAAGGACTTCAAGGCCCAGCGCGCCGTATTGCGGCGAGCCATCTGGTGCCGTGCCTTCGAGCGTGATGACGTGCTCCCCAGCAGGCACACCAGCGGGGATCGGGAGGATCACTTCGACGTCGCCTTCAGCGTCGGCGGTGAGCGACCCGAGTTCATACGGCGTGGAGTGAAGGACCGCCTCAAGTTGAGCACCTGGCGCATAGCCCGAGCCCTGGATCTGCACGCTGCAGGACTGGATGCATGGTACCGACTGCTCACAGCCCGTACCACACGGGACGACGGCGCCACCCTGCAGGTTGCCTACGTTGCCGGTCGCGCCCACCGGCTGCACCCTGATCGGATTCACCGGCACTGGCGGATTGTGGATCAGGAGTTCTCCGGTGCCGTTGGTGTAGTGCTCTCGGAAGTAGGCGGCTATCGCGTCGTGGGCGAGCTGGGTTGGGTGGAAAGACGCAACGATCGGATAACTGAGGCCGCGAAACCACGGTTCGGCGGTGCAGATCTCGTGGCCCACGGTGGCTGGGGCGATGTTGACGTAGCTGATGCTCGCGGCTTCCGCGGCTTCCGAGATCGCCTGATTCAGGGCGCCGAGCACTTCGGTGGCGAGGAATTCCTTGTCCTGTTGATAGAGCGGAAGGCCGTTGCAGGCCGGCGCGGAGGCGGATAGCGGGCTCGGGTAGCCGAAGGCGACGATCGTTGAGTTCGGGAAGTCGTCGCGAAGTGCCGTGAACGTTTCTTCGAGACTTTCATACACAGTGCCGGTGATCTTGTTCAAAACGGTGTGGACGAAGTTACCATCGTTGCTGCACGGTGTGATGGTCACGATGCAGTGCTCGGCGATACTCGAGAAGCCCGCGTTGTTACCGCCGATCCCGATGGTGATCAGCGACGGGTTCTGCCCTCCCAGGCGTTCGCGGCTGAAGTTTTCGACGTCGGTTAGCTGGGTGTTGCCACCGGCGACGTTCAGTGGGGAATGGGGACGCTGGGGCTTGGCGGTCTCCGGGATAGCTCCTATGTTCGCGGTCGTCGCGCCGCTACAGGCAACGAAGATCGACTCGGTCGCTTTCAGCATGCTCGCGATCTGCACCGGATAGGCCAAGTCGTGGCGGTGACAGGTGTTTTCGTAGAAGTTCGGCAGGCGTGTGAGTAGGTCCGGCTCTGTGTTCGTGAGCGTTGTTGTGTCGCAGTCGAGGCCGTCCCAGGACGGGAGGATTCCCGGCAGAACCGGGAGATCTGTGTTTTCGTAGTAGAGGCCGGCGCCCATGTCGGTGCCGCAGTCGTAGTTCGTGCCCAAGCCCGCGAGGAGTCCCTCACCGGAGCTGTAGGAGTCCCCCATTGAGGCGACCGAGGTCACAGGCGTCGGGTCTGCTGTAGGGTCGATGGTGAGGTTGTCGATCGCAAATCCGTTCGGCTCCTCGGCGATCTCGTACACGGAGAAGCTCGCCATCCCGGCGTAGGTAAGGGTGAGCGTATTGATGCCATAGCCCTCGGCGAGCACCGATTGCACCTCATTGCCCGAGCTGTCGAAGGCTTCGACTACGACCGAGTCGCGATTATCGATGTAGCCGACGTCCAGAGTGAAGCTCGAGACGGTCTGTTGCGCGCCGGTTGACGGGTTCACGAATTCGCCTTCGACCGCTCGTTCGAAGCGCGGGTAGCCTGAGAGCACCGGGCTGGTCGGGTTTGACCCATCTTCTGCCGTCTGTACCGTGCTCGTGAAGATGATCCCGTCGTCTTTGTACTGGTTGGAAACGAATTCTTCCAGGGGCACCTCGTCGAAAGTGATTGTCGGGTAGGAGGTCGGCGAGAGGGGGTCTAGGCGTGCCCTGACTCTGCTGCAGCCCATGTTTCAGTTGCGGGGCCGTTCTTGACGGCGATGTTGAATGCGGTGGTAGCGAGGCAGTCGCCCCAGTAGCCAAGATGCCAGCAGCGGTCCCGCACACTGCAAGTGCTGCACAAGCGAGTCGCACTCCCCCAAAACCAGGCATGCGCCGGATGCTATCCGACATCGTGGAACTATGCGGTCGTCTTCGTATAGCTACCGTCGAGTAGCGGCAGCGGCGATCGCTAGAGCGGCCCGAGGCAAAACGCGTAATCCCGTGTCGCTTCGTGGCTCCGAGCTGGTTAGTGCCAACAAGATTCGCCGGGTGGGGAGTACCGGCAGGTTTATTCGATCCCGAACCCCAGGTCGTTCTCACTGTCCTGCTCAAACGCCTGCTGGCGATCGCGCCTTTCTGGATCGCCTGCTCGATGTACGGGAAAAAGTACTTCGGCAACGAGCGCACCACGTTCGTCCTGGGCGCCGATGGCAAGGTCGCTCGTGTCCTGCGCAAGGTCAAGCCGGCCGAGCACGATGACTTGGCGCTGAAGGCATTGGAGGAGCATCCAGCTTTTCAGGACGCGTAGCGGCGCCGTATGAAGGCTGCGCAGTGCGGCGCGGTGAAGTCCACTTGCCCGCGGCGTGGGGCGTAGATGACCGAACTGCGCAGCAGCTCGTCACGCGTTCGGGTGAGCGAGCTCGGGGGGGTGCTGAGAAACTGCGCGATCGCGGTGGTGGATTGCGGGCCGTCGTCGAGTCCAAGCGAGGGCCTGGCTACCTACAGGCCAAAGCCATCACCACAAGCACGCGTGGCGACATCGCATCGGACTCCCGTGCATCGCCGATCAGATATATCTCCCGAGGTAGCCGAAACCCATGGCCGAGAATGCGATACCCCAGAAGCCGGCTTCAGCCGGCATGAGTACACGTGCGTCCAGCCTCGCCGAGCGAGTCGGCGACAGGACGGCCACGCGGCTGCTCTCGCTTGTCGTGGTCCTCGCGCTAGCAAGCGTTCTCTACACCCACGCGCTGAGCCAGAACGGCTATGCCAACACCTTCTACTCGGCTGGTGTGAGATCGATGCTGCTCTCGTGGCACAACTTCTTCTATGTGTCCTTCGACCCAGGCGGACTGGTCTCGATCGACAAGCCGCCCCTGGGGCTGTGGCTGCAGGCGGCGAGCGCCGAGCTGTTTGGGTTCAGCCCGCTGAGCCTGCTTCTGCCTGAGGCGATCGCCGGAGTGCTCTCCGTGGGCGCCCTGTATCTGGTTGTCAGGCGACGCTTTGGGCATGTGGCTGCCCTCGCCAGCGCCGTGACGCTGGCGGTGTTCCCGTCCTTCGTCGCGGTCACGCGCGACAACAACCTCGACTCGCTGCTGATCCTGCTGATGATCCTTGCCTGCGGCGCCGCGCTGCGCGCCGTGGAAAACGGACGCTTGGGGATGTTGCTCACATCATCTGTACTGCTAGGCCTGGCGTTCAACACCAAGGCTCTGGCCGCCTATCTGGCGCTTCCGGGGATTGCGGTGGCCTATCTCCTCTGCGCGCCGGGCTCGGTCCGCAAGCGCATCACACACCTGCTCGCCGCCGCAGCCATGCTCGCGTTTCTGTCACTGGCGTGGATGGTGGCGGTTGACTCCACAGCCGCCAGCAAGCGTCCATTCGTCGGAGGGTCAACCGACAACTCGGAGTTCAGCCTGACATTCAGCTACAACGGCTTCGGTCGCGTTGGTGGTCAGCTCGGCGGCCCCGGACCGGTTCCGCAGCTGTTCGTGGCTCCGAGCGGAACCCACACGAAAGTTCGCCGCAGGCACCATCCGGTGTCTGCGTCTGTCACCCCGCTGAAACCGGCGCCCAACGTGACCCCGGCGGTAGGCCACACGATCGACGACAACCCTGTCGCTTTCGGTCGATCGCCAGGACCACTGCGTCTCTTTCAAGCCGGTATGGGCAGCCAGGGAGCCTGGCTCCTACCGTTCGCCCTGGCCGGACTGCTTGCGCTTCTGCTCACCCGACCGAGACGTCGCGATCCACGCCTGGCGGCGCTGATCGTGCTCGGCGGGTTCTTCCTCGTCGAGGCGGCGGTCCTCAGTTTTTCCGGTGGCATCGTGCATCCCTATTACGTCTCGGCTCTGGGCCCGGGGGTGGCCGCCCTGGTCGGTGCTGGCGCGGGGGCCGTCCTCGACCTGCGGGGGCGGTGGCGCTGGGTCATGGCGGGGCTAGGGCTTTGTGCCAGCGCGGCCGTGCAGGTCATTCTGCTGCGCCACGATCACTATCTGCGAGTGTGGGTGCCGGTGCTGGTGGCGGTCGTGGCGATCTGCGTTCTGGTCCTGATCGCGGTGCGGAGATGGTCGATGCCGGCCATGGCCACGGCGCTCACGGCGCTGCTCATCGCGCCCTGCGCATACTCGCTCTCGACCTGGAGGCGACCTGTGGAGAGCACCTTCCCAGCGGCCGGTCCCAGGGCGGTCGGGGGCTACGGCGGTGTGGGTCTCAGCCCCGAAGGTCTCGCCGCCAACTATGAGCTGATCGACTATCTGCTGGCGCACCGGCCAGGAGCCCGCTTTCAGCTGCTTACGCAGGCTTCGGTGACCGCCGCCGCCCCGATCCTGCTGGGCATCAAGGCGGCTGCCATGGGCGGCTACGGCGGGGTCGATCAGGCGCTCGATGGCCGCGGTCTCGGGCGGTTGGTAGCCGCCGGACAGGCGCGCTACGTGCTGATCGGTGGAGGCTATGACTATCTCGGCGGCAACAAGGCCAGCCAGGTGGCGGAGAAGGTCTGCCGGCAGGTGCCACGCCGCCTGTGGAGTCCTCCTGAATGGGCGAGCTCACAGGGTCTGTACCTATTGGACTGCCGGGGAATGGCCTCTCGCCTGGAGCGCTAGCCCGTGCTGAGGATCATCTGCCGCGCTGGCGGCGAGCTCTGTTGTGGGGCGTCGTTGTGAGGATCTGGTTGCGTGAAGATCGACCCTCAGCGATTCAACGCTAGCGGAGTCTATGATGCGCGCGCTTGCCGTCAATTTGCCGGAAAGCGTTTGGTTCAGGATCCGATCGGAAAGGACAGGGTGTATGTCTAGGAGCGCCATACTCGAGAGTCCAGAACACGATCTCGGCGACGACTGGGATGAGCAGGACGACGAGTTCGGGACCGACGATGAAGAGCTAGAACTCGACGAGGACGACGAAGGCCTCGAGGTAGAAGAAGACTTGTAGGCGAAACCACGACCGCCCGGCGGTGAGCAGGGTTTCGCGGATCGGCCCGAAGACCCTTACGCTAGGGGTGTGCCCGCGACGCTAGCGTCCACGTCGATCGCTCATAGCCTGAGCACGTTCTTCGATGCGGTCGGACAATTCTTCTCCGATCTGGCGGCCGTGCACTGGGGCGCCCTGGCGCTCGGTCTTCTGTTCTTTGGGCTGAACCTGACGCTGCGCTCACGCGCGTTCTTTCACAGCCTCAGAGCCGCCTATCCAGCCGTCAGCTTTCGGTGGCGGCGGGTGTGGGGAGCTTACTTCGCGGCCGTCGGGTTCAACAACGTCGTTCCGGCACGCGGGGGGGACGTCATCAAGCTGTTCCTGACACGCTCCTCGATCCCAGGGTTGACATATCCCACGGTCGCGGCCGCCTTCTTCGTGGAGTCGATCTTCGATGCGAGCGTCGGTGTGTTGGTGCTGATCTTCGCGTTCACCCAAGGCGTCTTCCCCAAGCCGCCGGACTTCTCCAAGCTCAACTCGTTCGACATCTCCTATCTCGCCGAGCACTTTCGCTTCACCCTGTTTCTGATCACTCTGCTCGCCGTCGTTGGTCTCGTGGCGTTCGCGCTCCTGTCGGTACGGGTGAAGGCGTTCTGGGCGCGTGTGCGCCAGGGGGTCACCATCCTCTCCGATCGCCGTCGCTACCTGCGCGAGGTCGCGACTCTGCAGGTGTTCGCCTGGTTGTGTCGCTTCGTCGCGTTCTGGTTTCTGCTCGACGCGTTCGGTGTCGGTGGGTCGGTGCAGCGGGTGCTGCTGGTCTTCGGCGTCAACCAGGTGGCCGGCGCCGTGCCCTTCACGCCCGGCGGGGCAGGTGTGCAGCAGGCGCTTTTGGTTCAGGTCTTCTCCCACAGCGCATCCGGCGCGGTGGTGGTCGCCTATTCGGCCGGCCAGCAGATAGCGATAGCGGCATTCACCTTCCTGATCGGCCTGGGCTCAGTGGTCTTCATCTTTCGCTTCCGCTCCTTCAAAGAAGTGATAGCGGCCGGTCGCGCCTCCCGCGAGGCCGAGCGTGAAGCCGAGCGCGCCGGTGTGCTGGTGATCGACCCCGCCGGCGAGGCACTACCGCCGCCCGGCCGCGGGCGGCGCGGTTCCCCGGCTCGCTACTGAAGCCCCGCGCGGGCCTCGCGCACCAGCGTGACCGCCTCGGGGAACACCAACGCCATGACTTGGCGGATCTGCTGCGCCTGAGCCTCCGCGTTGCCCTGGAGGTTCACGCGATTGACCGCCGCGACGGTCATATCGACCGCCAGCTTGATCGCGTTGTCCGCCCAGGCCAGCCGCTGTTGGCCTTGCATCTGCTCAGCGAACTCAGCCAAACGCCGCTGAATCTCCTCGGGGTCACCGAACATGTCTCCTAGGTCACCGCTTTCCATGCAAGCCATCCTAGCGTCGAGAACGTAGACTGCGCTGCTCATGTCCTTCAGTACAGAGACCAAGTCCCAGTTGCAGGCCGAGTCTGAGCGCCGGGCACGTCTCGGGGCGCCTGCCGTCGCGGCCGGCGTGCTGTATCTGCTCAGCGCGATTATCCTCAACGCCGTCCTGAACAGCGCACCGACGGTGGGGCTGATCCAGGGCCTGGCTCCCGCCCTGAAAGGGCAGGCCGCTCCGCCCCGGAGCCCCAAGGCCACCGAGGTCATCTACGAAAGCCATCACGCTTTCAGCTTGATCGCGGGCAGTTTGCTGACTTCGGTGTCGCTGGTCCTGCTGACGGTGTGCCTGCTGTTTTTGTTGCGGGCGACCATCCACCGCCGGCCTGAGACATCGCAAATCGCAAGGCCTCTGGTACTTGTCGGCGGTTCGTTGATCGCTCTGCTGAGCGTCGGCAACGAGGTGGTTTTGTCGATCCGCCGCCACCAGTTCGTAACCGCGCACGACTACAGCATCCATGCCGTCAACGCGATCACCCACAACAGCGGCTATGACATCCTCGCGATAGTCACACCGCTGGCCGGCCTGGCGTTGGTGGCCGGGATGATCATGACGATGCTCGGATCTGTGCGGGTCGGCCTGCTGCCTCGCTGGATGGCGATGCTCGGCGGTGTCGCGGCAGTTCTGCTGCTGCTGCCAACGCCCACGTTCGATCTGATCCCCTCCTTCTGGTTGGTCGCGCTTGGGATCCTGCTGATGGGCCGTTGGCCCAAGGGCGATCCGCCGGCGTGGGAGGCTGGGGAGGCAAGGCCATGGCCGTCCCAGGCCCAGGTCCGTGCCGAACAGCTGACGGCACGCGACGCCAAGCGCGCCGGCAAGAGTCAGCGCACCAACAAGCAACTCGTCCCGTCCCGCGGTCAGAGCGAGACGGACGCCGCTCCAGACCCCATGCAGCCGACGGCTGGAAATCCACGTCGGCGTCGCAAGCGCGGACGCCGCTGAGACAGTCGCCGGGCCTATGGGAGGCCCAATTGAAGGCTTGATCCTGCGGGCGGCGATTGTCCTATTTGGACAACCGCGCCCAGAGGGTTGGAGCACTGCGGCGATTGGCTTTCTGGGGGCAAGGGAATAAAACCAAAGAGTGTGAGGATCGCCACAAGGCTTCTCTCACTTTGACATCACCTATTGCCAGCATTTGACCGAAGGGAGGACTCATGCAGGCGGCAACGATTGAGCGACATCCGACACAGGCACGGGTGACGCCACCATCTACCGCTGTCAGTGGTTGGAGACCGGCCGATCCCGGTCCCCTGGGGCTCGCGGGATTCGCGATGACCACGTTCGTGCTCTCGATGTTCAACTCCAATCTCGTCAACGGCAAGGGCCTTCCCGTTGTACTGGGATTGGCGCTCGTCTACGGCGGGATCGTGCAACTGCTGGCGGGCATGTGGGAGTTCCGGACAGGCAACACATTTGGCGCGGTGGCGTTCTGCTCCTATGGGGCCTTCTGGATCTCGTTCTGGGCGCTGAACGTGTTCTACGCCAAGCAGATCGGCGGCAACGCGGGGCACGCGGTCGGCGTGTACCTGTGGGCATGGGCGATCTTCACCGCATACATGACCGTCGCTGCGCTGCGGACCAACGTGGCGGTGCTGCTGGTGTTCGTGTTGCTGACAGCGACCTTCATCCTGCTCGCGATCGGAGCGACCGGTGCACACGAAACGGTCACCCACTGGGGCGGTTATGTCGGGATCGCGACAGCTGTCGCCGCCTGGTACGCCTCCTTTGCGGCCGTGGTGAACTCCACCTTCGGGCATGTGGTCGCACCCGTGGTGCCATTGCAAAAGCCATAGCGAGCGTGGCGGGCAACCGACGCCCGCAAGCCTCGAGAGAGGACACGCGGGGGGCGGGATCGCAGCCAGACGGTCCCGCCCAGCCGCGGTCGGCGGCCGCGGCGCTGCATACTGATTAGGAGTAGACGGCGGAGAGAGACTTCAACTAGAAGAGGTGAGCGATGGCAAGCGAACAGAAGCTTCAGACGGGAGCGCTGCTGGATGAGCATCTGGCGCGACTGCTCGATGTCGAGCGCTTCGATCCACCCGCGGAGTTCCGTGAGAACGCGCGACTGAACGACCCCTCCGTCTATCAGCGGGCGGCTGGAGATCCGCTCGCATGGTGGGAGACCCAGGCGCGCGAACTCGAGTGGTTCAAGGATTGGGAGCAGATCCTGGACGACTCAAATCCGCCGTTCTACAAGTGGTTTGTGGGCGGCGAGCTGAACGCCTCGTACAACTGTCTGGACCGTCACGTGATCGCCGGCCTGGGGGAGCGTGTGGCGCTTCACTGGTGTGGCGAGGACGGCTCAGAGCGGGATATCACCTACGCGCAGCTACTGGCTGAGGTCAAGCGCTTTGCCAGCGCGCTGAAGGATCTCGGCGTGCGCAAGGGGGACGTTGTCGGCATATACCTGCCGATGATCCCGGAGGTCGTCGTCGCGATGCTCGCGTGCGCGCGCATCGGGGCCCCGCACAACGTCGTCTTCGGCGGCTTCTCGGCGGAGGCCGTCCGGGAGCGCATGGAGTTCTCGCAGGCGAAGGTGCTGATCACCGTTGACGGCGCCGCCCGCAAGGGCAAGACCGCGCCGGTGAAGGATCGCGTGGATGAGGTGATGGCCGATCTGGAGAGCCTCGAGAAGATAGTGGTGGTCCGCAGCAAGGGCACCGAATGCCACATGCAGGAGGGCCGCGACTTCTTCTACGAGGAGATCTGCGCCGTGGCGGACCCAGAGTGCGAGGCGGAGCCGCTGGACGCCGAGCATCCCCTCTACATCCTCTACACCTCGGGCTCCACCGCCAAGCCGAAGGGCATCCTGCACACAACTGGCGGCTATCTGACCGGGGTCTCCGCGACGCACCGCTACGTCTTCGACCTCAAACCGGAGTCCGATGTGTACTGGTGCGCGGCCGACGTGGGCTGGGTGACCGGCCACTCCTACATCGTCTACGGCCCGCTCTGTAACGGCGCCACCTCGGTGATGTGGGAGGGGGCGCCCGACTATCCCCACAAGGGCATCTGGTGGGAGCTGGTCGAGCGCCACAAGGTCAGCATCCTGTACTGCGCGCCGACGGCGATCCGTGCCTGCATCAAGTGGGGTGCGCAGTGGCCGGAAGCACACGACCTCTCCTCGCTGCGCCTGCTGGGAACGGTCGGCGAGCCGATCAATCCGAAGGCGTGGCTGTGGTACCACAAGGTGATCGGCGCAGAACGCTGCCCGATCGTAGACACCTGGTGGCAGACCGAGACCGGGGCGATCATGATCACCCCGCTGCCGGGGATCACCTCCACCAAGCCGGGCTCCGCTACCCATCCGTTCCCCGGCGTGCAGGCCGAGGTGCTCGACGAGTCCACGGGGGAGCCGATCGAGAACGGCCAGGGCCTGCTGGTGCTGACCCGCCCGTGGCCGTCGATGCTGCGCACCCTCTACAAGGAGCCCGAGCGGTTCATCGAGACCTACTACAAGCGCTTTGGGCCCGAGACGTATCTGGTCGGCGACGCGGCGCGCAAGGACCCTGACGGCTACTTTTGGGTGATCGGGCGCATCGACGACGTCGTCAACGTCTCCGGGCATCGCCTGTCCACTGCCGAGGTCGAGTCGGCGATCGTCGCGCATCCCGACGTCGCCGAGGCGGCGGTCATCGGCCAGCACGACGAGGACACCGGCCAGGCGATCGTGGCGTTCGTGACGCTGCAGGGAGAGCTGGAGGGCGATGAGGAAACCGTCGAGGGCATCCGCGAAACGGTCGCCGAGCGGATCGGTAAGTTCGCCCGGCCAAAGCGCATCATCTGGGCAGATGACCTGCCAAAGACGCGTTCGGGCAAGATCATGCGCCGGCTGCTGCGCGACATAGCCGAGGGACGCGCGCTGGGCGATGTGACGACCTTGCGCGACCCTGATGTCATGTCACAACTGCAGGGTCGCGTGCGGGAGCTGCAGGCCCAGGAAGACTGACTTGGCTCGTCCTTTGGCAGATATCCGACACCCATCGCTCTAAAACCGGGCGCGTCCCTGCCCGGGAGTGGGCACACGGAGCTCGCGGCCCCGGGAGCTAAATAGCTCGCCGATCGGCCCGGCACATATCAGGGACATCCCCTATGGGCGTTTTGAGCGCCGGTGACATCATTGGTCGATGGCATCGGCCAACACCAGTCTGCCGGGCGTCACACCGGCCGAAGGCAACGATCCCGGTCCCGACCCGGCGCCGCGGCCGCGCGCTCGTGCACCCCTGCGCCGCCGCCCCGACGAGGGCCTGCTCGGAGGGGTCTGCGCCGGGATCGCCGAGAGGCTGCAGGTCAACGCCTCGGTCGTGCGGCTGATCGCGGCCGTTTCGGTCAGCTTGGGCGGGATCAGCATCGCCCTATATGCCCTCGCCTGGGCGCTAGTCCCGGTTGACCCGCAGAGCGGCCTGCGGCGCAGACGTCGCGGCGCGTGGCTGGACGCGGTGCTGATCGTGATCGGCGTCTTGTTCATGGCTGTGGCCGTGCGGAGCTTCGGGATGCCTGTGTCCCAGGGAATCATCTGGCCGGCCGTGCTGGGCGCCTGCGGGCTGGCGCTCGTGTGGAGGCCGATCGTCGGCGGCGAGGACGCAAGGACCATCGCGCAGGGAGAAGCGCAGTCCGGCCAATGGCGGCGTAGCGGCGCCTCCCGTGTGATCCTGGGGGCGCTGCTGGTGGCCTTCGCCGCGGCCTCCCTGCTGCATCACTATCGCGAGCTGCACAGCCTGGGCAGGGCGATCGGCGCCGTCGCCATCATCGCGACGATCGGCGGTTTCCTGGTCGTGCCGTGGTTCGTGAGGCTAGCTCGCAGCCTCGCCTCCGAGCGATCCGCCCGCATTCGCGAGCAGGAGCGGGCCGAGCTGGCCGCCCACCTGCACGACTCGGTATTGCAGACGCTGGCCCTGATCCAGAAGCGCGCTGCGGACCCCCGCGAGGTCGCCGGCCTGGCTCGCCAGCAGGAGCGCGAGTTGCGCAGCTGGCTGCAGCAGCGGCCGGCGCCAGGCGTCGGGCACAGCCTCGCCGCCGCGCTCGAACGCGCTGCGGCCGAGGTCGAGCAGCAGCACCGTGTCCCGATCGAGGTCGTGACAGTCGGCGACGCTCCCCTTGACGGCCGGCTCGAGGCGCTCGTCAAGGCAGCCCGCGAGGCCATGACCAACGCCGCGAAGTTCGCCGGCAGCGGCCGGGTTGACCTGTTCGCCGAGGTGCACAGCGGCCGTGTCGAGGTCTTCATCCGCGACCGCGGCGTCGGCTTCGACCCCGTCGCCGTGCCCGCGGATCGTCGCGGCGTGCGCGACTCCATCGTCGGTCGCATGGAGCGTCACTCCGGCCGCGCCAGCATCCACAGCGAGCCCGGGGCGGGCACCGAGGTCGAGCTCGTCATGGAAGGAGCACCCGCCTCATGAGCGCCCGTACCCGCGTCGTGATCGTTGACGACCACGACCTGTTCCGTGCCGGCGTCCGGGCCGAGCTGGGCGGGGAGCTCGACGTCGTCGGCGACGCCGGCCAGGTCACCCAGGCCGTGAGCCTGATCGAGAAGCAGGCCCCCGACGTTGTGCTGCTCGACGTGCACATGCCCGACGGCGGCGGCGTGGAGGTGATCCGCAGCGTCAGCGCCACACATCCCGAGATCAGGTTCCTCGCGCTGTCGGTGTCAGACGCCGCCGAGGACGTGATCGCCGTGATCCGCGCCGGCGCCAGGGGCTACGTGACCAAGACCATCTCCGCCGAGGATCTCGCCGCGGCCGTCCGGCGGGTCGCCGACGGCGACGCCGTCTTCTCGCCGCGGCTGGCCGGCTTCGTGCTCGACGCCTTCGCTGCGGAGCCGCCAATCGATCGGCAGGCAGATGCCCACGAGGCCGATCTCGATCAGCTGACAGCCCGGGAGCGAGAGGTCCTGCGCCACATCGCCCGTGGCTACATGTACAAGGAGGTCGCCCAGAGCCTCGGTATCTCGGTGAAGACCGTCGAGGCTCACGTCTCCGCCGTGCTGCGCAAGCTGCAGCTCTCCAGCCGTCACGAGCTCAGCCGTTGGGCCGTTCAGCGGCGGCTGGTGACGCTCGACGGGCCCTGAGCACCGAGGTCGCGGGCGCGAGCCCTTAGTACGTCTAACGTTATAACATATAACGAAGTAACGGCGATGCCGGCCACCAGTAGGGGCAATCCCCGATTGCGGTGGGCGCTCGCTTGCGCGACAGTTGACCAGTCCCCGATCCCTAGCAGGAGCCACATGCATTCCACAACAGAACTGCAACGAGCCGCCGGCGAAACCGCCGCGATCGAGACCGTCGGCCTGACCAAGCGCTTCGGCGAGCGCACGGCCCTCGACGGCATCGACCTGCAGGTGCCGCGCGGCTGCGCGTTCGGCTTCCTCGGCCCCAACGGCGCCGGCAAGACGACGATCATCCGCACGCTGCTCGGTCTCACGCCGGCGAGCGCAGGTACGATGCATGTGCTCGGGCATCCGGTGCCGGCAGAGCGCGGGCAGGCGCTGCAGCGCGTAGGTGCGATCGTCGAGGAGCCGCGCTTTCACATGCACCTCACGGGCCGCGAGAACCTGCGTATCGTCTCCGCCGTGCGCGGTCCCGAGACGCTCGAGCGGGTCGCCCCGGCGCTCGCGCGAGTGGGTCTGTCCGAGCGCGCGGGAGAGAAGGTCAAGAGCTACTCGATGGGCATGCGACAGCGGCTCGGCGTCGCGCGCTGCCTGCTGGCCGATCCGTTGCTGCTGATCCTGGACGAGCCGACCAACGGCCTGGATCCGGCCGGTATCCAGGAGTTCCGCGAAATGATTCGTGGGATGGTCGAGCAGGAGGGGCGCACGGTGTTCATCTCATCGCATCTGCTGGACGAGGTCGAAAAGACGTGCGACGCGGCGGCGATCGTGGATCGTGGCAAGATCGTCACGCAGGGAGCCATCGCCGACCTGGCCGCGGGCGGCGGCGCGCGTCACGAGCTGATCCTGAGCGTGGACGACGGCGACCGGGCACTCGGCGTGCTCGACGCGAGCGAGCTTGTGGCGGAAGCGCGACCGGCGGACGAGGGCATTCGCGTGGTGCTCGCCGGGGAGCCGCAGACCGCCGCGCAGATCAATGCCGCGCTCGTGCAGGCTGGAATCGGCGTCACACGCTTGGAGCCGGTCCGCCACAGCCTCGAGGCGCGCTTTCTGCAGATCACCCAAAGGCTGGACGCGGACCTCCTGCCAGAGGAGGTGAGGGCATGAACCCGACAATCGCACTGCGCATGGCCGGAGCGGACTTCCTGAAGCTGCGCAAGAAGCGCAGCACGGTCATCTGGGCGCTGGTGTTGGCGGTAGCCCCGCTGGTGATCTACTTCATCTTCAAGGGCGTGCAACACTCGTCGAGCCCGGCCGAACACTCTCCCGCGGGTGGCACCCACGGCTACGAAGACGCGATGCCGGTACTGGCTTTGTTCTTCGGGCCGCTCGCAGCGATCATGATCGGCACCGATGCCGGCGCGGGCGATCTCGCGGCGGGGGTCTTCCGTGACCTCGTCGTGACCGGCCGCTCACGCGTAGCGCTGTTCGCTGCCCGTGTCCCGGCGGCGCTCGGACTGTGCTGGCTGGTGATGCTGATCGCCTATGTGGTGATGGTGATCGGCACCTATGTGCTTGCCTCTGGGACGCCGACGCCGGGAGGCGCGCTCGTGATCAACGGCCTGCTGTTCACGCTATTTGCAACCGGCATTGTGTGCGTGGTGGCCGTCGGCTTCTCCTCGCTCGTCGGCTCGCGACCGGCGGCGCTGACGGTGCTGATCGGCTGGCAGCTGATAGCTAGTCGCATCCTCGAAAACATCGAATCGCTCGGCAGCTCGCGCAAGCTGATCCTCAGTCAGGCGGTCGCGCACTTCAGCCCTATCTCCATCGGCGAGCACCACGGCCCGCGCGGCGGCGCGACCGTGACGATGTCCACGGGCACGGCCGTGATCGTGTCGCTCGGCTGGATCGTCGTCTTCCTTGTGCTCGGTGCGTGGCGCACGCGAACCATGGACGCCTGAGCCGCGCCGTCTACAGCTCCGCCGCCCGTGTGCGTTCTCCGCGGGCGGCGGCAGTCCTCAGACCTTGTGGTGTTCGGGAACCCAGCTACCGTCGTCTTGGCGGGTGAAGTCCTGGAAAAGGCCGGGTGCCTCCGCTTGCATGATGCGGGCGACGTCGTCGAACACGAGGCGCAGCTCCTCCTCGGCTCCCTCTGCCGTGCGCATCTCGATCACATGGCGCAGCGTGCGGGCATTGGCCGTCCAGATGATGTCGGTGCTCAGCCCGGTGGGGGCGAGTCGCCGCAGCGCGGATGTCACCTCCTTCTTGACGTGGAAGGGGATGCCCTCCTCGTCGATGCCGAGTTCCTTGGCGGCGCTGACCTGAAACTCCTCGAGCTGCTCGACGATCGCGAGCACCTGCTCGCGAACCGGCTCGAGCGCCGGCGGCATGCGGAAGCCGATGTCGGTCAGGCGCACGTAGCGCAGGCTCTCCTGACTGAAGGCGGAGCCGGCGCGGTGCCTGATCAACTCGTGGGTGAATACTCTCGAACAATTCCGAATAGCGAAAGAGTAGTTCGCGTGCTCCAGCACGCTCCCGTGCGCCGAGCGCAAGATGTTCGCGAAGTACTCGCGCTGGTCGGTGCGTACCTTGGTGACGTTGGGGTTCAGCCCCGGCTCCCAGCTGCGGTAGCAGGCGCGTCCGCCGAACTCCACGAGCAGCTCACCGGAGTTGAGTTCCCCGCCGGCGCCCCCAGACTCCTCGACGCGCCGCTCCAGCCAGGACTCGCCGCCGACGTCCTGCAGGTATGCGCGCATGCCGGCGAGGTCGATCGAGGGGCGTGCGATCAAGAAGACGCTCGGGTTGGTTTCGTGCATCGGGCCGACGATGCTAAGCAGGGCCCCGGACGTCTGCGCTTGCGCTTACGAGGTGAGGGCGATGCGCGGAAATTGTCAGTCTGGCTTGACAAGAAGAGATTTGTCAGTCTAGACTGACGGAATGGATGAAAGTGAAATATCGGCGGCGATCGGATCGAGCGACCCCGCGGTTGGGCTGCGTGGAGTGCTCGCCCTGCGGCGCCTGGCCGAGCGGCTCGAGGCCGAGCAGGTGGAGCTCGCTCGCCAGCAGGGATGGTCCTGGCAGCAGATTGGAGACGCGCTCGGCGTCACCCGACAGTCGGTTCACGCCAAATACGGAAAGTGAGGTTCTCATGACGGGCAAGCGCCGTCAGGCCGCTGGACAAACACAACCGCGGGAATATCACCCCTGGGGTACCTTCCTAGTCGCTCGCGAGGAGGCCAGGCGAATGGGGGATCGTAAGGTAGGTACTGAGCACCTTGCGATCGCGCTGCTCAAAGAGCCCGACGTGGCCGCGGCTCTCCAGTGCGACAGTGCCAGCGCTCGTGCCGCGCTGGCGGAGCTCGACCGGTCTGCGCTCGCTGTCTTCGGTGTCGAGATCGCCGCCGGACCGCCGCCGCTAGCGGCTCGCGTGGCCGATCGCCCGTCGAAACCGACGTTCAAGGAGCTTCTCAGCAAACGCCTGCCGATGACCCCGGCCGCCAAGTCGGTCCTGCGGGACTCCGGTCGCGAGATGCGTCGCGGGCACCGTCACCCCGGTCCACAAAATGTCATGGCCGCGCTATTGGAACTGCGGGAGCCGGACCCCTCGGCAGAACTTTTCGGAGCCCTTGGGGTCGATTCGGCCACCGCACGCTGGCGGCTCCGGCCGGGCAAGTAATCTCGATGGAGATGAACCGGCTCTCAGCGAACGGCACCGCGGACGCAATCGTCGAGGCCTCCGATCTGGGCCGCCGCTACGGCGAGGGCGAGGCGGCCGTCGATGCCCTGGCGGGCGTCAGCGTGAGCTTCCCCGAAGGCCGCTTCGCGGCGATCATGGGCCCGTCCGGCTCGGGCAAGTCGACGCTGATGCACATCCTCGCCGGTCTGGACCGGCCAACCGTCGGCAGCGTGCGGCTGGCGGGCGTGGAGCTGACCGGGCTCGGCGACCGCGAGCTGACGCAACTGCGGCGTGACAGCGTGGGCTTCATCTTCCAGACCTTCAACCTGCTACCGGTGTTGAACGCCGAAGAGAACATCCTGCTGCCGCTGTCGATCGCCGGTAAGCGGCCGGACAGCGAGTGGTTCGACCGCCTGGTGGACACCGTGGGCATCCGCGACCGGCTCAGCCACCGGCCCGCTGAGCTGTCGGGGGGGCAGCAGCAGCGCGTGGCGGTGGCGCGTGCGCTGATCTCACGCCCGGCGGTGGTGTTCGCGGACGAGCCCTCCGGCAACCTCGACTCCAAATCCTCGGGGGATGTGCTCGAGCTGCTGCGCCACGCGGTCGACGACTTCTCCCAGACCGTGGTGATGGTTACGCACGACGCCCACGCGGCGTCGTTCGCCGACCGCCTGCTGCTGCTCGCCGACGGACAGATCGTGCACGACGGGGAGGCGACCTCAGCGGAGCAGGTGCTGGACCTGATGAAGTCGGTGGGCTGATGGGCAAGCTGGTGCTGCGTGGCTTCGCCCAGCGCAAGGTGCGCGCCCTGCTGACGGGCATCGCGATCGCCCTGGGCGTGGCGTTGATGGCCGGCACCTACATCCTCACGGACACCATCGACCACGCCTTCGCGGAAGTCTTCGCCACCTCCTACAAGAACAAGGCCGTTGTAGTCACGCCCAAGGAAGCGCTCGGTCGGGGGACGCGCTCTCAGGCGTCGCAGATGAGCGAAGCGACGCTTGCGCGCGTGCGCGCGGTGCCTGGCGTGGCGGCCGCCTCAGGCGGGATCTCCACGAGGGCGACGTTGCTCACCACTGGCGACAAACGGCTGACCAAAGGCGGCGCGCCGTCGCTCGTCAGCGCTTTGCAGCCGCCGCGCTTCGAGTCGTTCACGGCGGCCAAGGGGCATTTGCCGCGCGGCGCCAGCGAAGTCGCGATCGACCAATCCACGGCCCAGCGCGAGCATCTGAAACTCGGCCAGCAAATCGTGATCGCGGGCAGGGCGCCGGCGCGCACCTACACAATCGCCGGCATCGCCAAGTTCGCCGGCAGCGAATCCTTCGGCGGCACCAGCGTTGCGCTGCTCGTCCCTGCGCAGGCTCAGTACATCGCCGACAAGCAGGGCCAGTACGACAGCATCAACGTTGCCGCCCGCCCGAACCTCACGCCAGAAGAGTTGGCCTCGCGTGTGCGCGCCGCGCTGCCGAGCACGCTGACGGTGCGGACGGGCGCCCAGGAAGCAGCCAACGAGACCGCGGAACTGGAAGAAGTCCTGGGCTCCGTGCGCACTTTCCTGCTGGTGTTCGCCTACATAGCGCTGGTCGTCGGCGCGTTCATCATCTTCAACACGTTCTCTATCACGGTCGCCCAGCGCACGCGCGAGTTCGGCTTGCTGCGCACGCTCGGCGCTTCGCGCCGCCAGCTCATGCGCTCGGTCGTTGAGGAAGGCGTGCTGCTCGGCGTCGGCGGCGCCGTGTTGGGCCTGTTTGGCGGCATCGGCCTGGCGCCCGCCCTCGACGGGCTGTTCAAGGCGTTGGGCGCCGATTTGCCGGACAACGGCACGGTGCTCGAGACGCGCACGGTGATCATCTCGCTCGCGGTCGGCATCGTCGTGACCGTGCTCGCGGGCTTGTTCCCGGCGATGCGCGCGACGCGCGTGCCGCCGATCGCGGCGCTGCGCGAGGGCGTGACGATCCCTCCGCGCTCGCTGCCCACCCGGCGCATGCTGATCGTGCGCTTTGTGATGGGGCTGATCGTGGTCCTTGCGCTGGGCGGCCTGCTGGGGCACGGGGTCGGGCTAGTGCTCGTGGTCGTGTGGGTAGCCCGCGCGGCCAGGCTGTGGGTGCGGCTGCGCCGCGAGGGCGAGCGACCGCCCCGACGCTACCGCGTCGTGCCCGCGCTGGCGGGCGCGATCGGCTTGCTGGTGAGCTGGCGGGGCATCACCGGACACCTCGCGCGCGAGAACTCCGTGCGTCAGCCCGGCCGCACGCTGGTGACCGCGCTCGCGCTCACGATCGGGCTCGCGCTCGTGACGTTCATCTCGGTGCTGGCTGCCAGCACCAAGGCCACGATCGACAATGCCGTGCATCGCTCGTTTGCGGGCAACCTGATAGTCGACAACACACAGGGCGGTGGAAGCATCCCCGGGGCCATCGCGCCCGTGGTCAGGGCGCTCCCCGGCGTCGGCACGGTCACCGCGGTCGCCTTCACCAAAGGCACCGTGCGCAATCCCGCAAAGCCCGGCGACCCGGTGATCGAAGAAGCGGGCCGCCTGACAGCCATCGAACCGGAATCGTTCGGGAAGATGTACAAAGTCTCGTGGGAGCAAGGCTCGCAGGCCACGCTCGCCTCGCTCGGACAGGAAGGCACGATCCTCGCCAAGAAGTTCGCGAGCGCCCACAAGCTGGCGGTGGGCCAGCGCCTGTCGGTACTCACACCCACAAGCCGGATGGTGACGCTGACGGTCCGTGGCATCGCCAAAGAAGAAGTGACCGGTCTGCTGTCCAACCTCACGATCTCACGCTCGCTCGCGAGCACGGCCTTCGGGCAGCGCGAAGACGGCGTTGACTTCATCACCTACGCTGCGGGCGCGAACGAAGGGCAGACCCGCGGCGCCGTCGATACGCTGCTGCGCCGAAGCTTCCCGCAGGCCCGCTCGCAGACCGCCGCGGAATTCACCAAGGAACAGGCCAACAATGTCAACAAGATCCTGCTGCTCGTGTACGTGCTGCTGGCGCTGTCCGTGCTCGTCTCCCTGTTCGGGATCGTCAACACGCTGATCCTCTCCATCTACGAGCGCACGCACGAGCTGGGCATGCTGCGCGCGATCGGCACCTCCCGCAGGCAGATCCGCCAGATGATCCGCTACGAGTCCGTGATCACCGCGCTGATCGGCGGCATCCTCGGGCTGGTGATCGGCGTCGTCGGCGCGGTGCTCGTCACCGAACTGGAGCTGTCCAGCGCCGGCTACCTCCTCTCGGTCCCCGTCGGCACGTTGATCGGGCTGCTCATAGCCGCTGCCGTGATCGGCCTGCTCTCCGCCCAACTGCCGGCTCGACGCGCGGCCAAGCTGGACGTCCTCAGCGCGCTCGCCAACGAGTAGGGTCGGGGTGCCTCATGTCCCCGCTGTGCGCGAGGATCTGACACGCGCCTGGCCGAACCGCCATCTGTGGATAAGCTCCCTGGCCGATGAACGCGAACACCCAGTCCACACTGGCAGACCCCGAGCTCGAGCAGACGGCCTGGGATCTCGACCCGCTCGTCGAGGGGCAGGGCGAGGACGGCGCCCGCCGCCAGCTCGAGCAGGCCCTGGAGCGCTCCAAGGAGTTCGCCGCCCGTTACGCGGGCAAGGTGGCCGAGCTCGATGCCGCTGGTCTGAAGGAGGCGATGCACGAGCTGGCGGACCTGCACGAACTGATCGGACGCGCGGGCGCCTACGCCGGGCTTCGCTTCTCCACGGACACCGCCGACGCGGCACGGGGCGCCCTGCTGCAGGAGGTCCAGGAGCGCGCCACCCAGATCGAGACGACGCTGCTGTTCTTCGAGCTGGAATGGGCGGCACTCGCAGATGAGCGCGCGCGCGAGCTGCTGGCCGACGACGGGCTCGACTTCTGCGCCCACTACCTGCGCAACGTACGCCGCTACCGCGCGCATCTGCTCTCAGAACCGGAGGAGAAGATCCTCGCGGAGAAGGCGGTCACCGGCGCGAGTGCCTGGTCGCGCCTGTTCGACGAGCTGACGTCGGCGATCGAGGTGCGCCTTCCCGAGGAGAAGGTCGCGCTGGACGTGGCGCTCAGCCGCCTCGTGCTACCCGACCGCGAGCTGCGCGCCACGATCGCAGCGGCGGTCACCGACGCGCTCGCCCCTGGGCTGCGCACACGCGCCTACCTGTTCAACACCCTCCTGGCCGACAAGGCGACCGACGACCGGCTGCGGCGCTATCCGAACTGGCTGTCCGCTCGCAACCTCTCAAACGAGGCGAGCGACGAGTCGGTGGCGGCCCTGGTGGCGGCGGTCCGCGGGCGCTATGAGATTCCCCGCCGCTGGTACAGGCTGAAGGCGCGCCTGCTCGGGGTGGGACGGCTGGCGGACTTCGATCGCATGGCGGCGGTCACAGAGGATCAGATGACCTACACGTTCGCGCAGGCCCGTGAGATCGTGCTCGACTGCTACTCCTCGTTCTCCGCTGAGCTCGGCACGGTCGCGGAGAGCTTCTTCGCGGGGAACTTCATCGACGCGCCCGTGCGCGCCGCCAAGCGCGGCGGGGCGTTCTGCGCCTCGGCGGTTCCCTCCGCCCACCCGTACGTGATGCTCAACTACACCTCACGCCGCAACGACGTGCTGACGCTCGCGCACGAGCTCGGCCACGGAGTTCACTTCGCGCTCGCCGCCAAACAGGGCGTCTTCCATCAAGGCACGCCGCTGACGCTCGCCGAGACCGCTTCGGTGTTCGGCGAGACGATCGTGTTCGGGCGGCTGCTGGAAGAAGACCGCTCCCCGGCCTCCCGCCTGGCGCTACTGGCCGAGAACATCGAGGGAGCGATCGCCACCGTCTTTCGGCAGGTCGCGATGAACCGCTTCGAGGAACTCGTGCACACCGCGCGCCGGGAGCAGGGAGAGCTGTCGGTCGATCGCTTCGGTGAGCTGTGGGTTCAAAGTCAAACGGAGATGGTGGGGGACTCTGTGGAGGTCACCGACGGCTACCGCTCCTGGTGGTCGTATATCCCGCACTTCATCGGCTCCCCAGGCTATGTGTATGCGTACGCGTACGGTCAGCTGCTCGCCCTGTCCGTTTACCAGCGCTACGAGCAGCGTGGCGAGGAGTTCGTGCCACGCTACCTGGAGCTGCTCGCGGCCGGCGGATCACGCTCCCCGCAGGAGCTGGGACAGATCGTCGAAGTGGACCTTACCGACCCCGGCTTTTGGGACGCCGGGCTCGACCTCGTCGAACGTCAGCTGAAAGACGCCGAAGCGGCGGCAGAGGCTTCGGGGCGACTGTAGAGCGCGCCTTGAGGGGAAACGCCAGCACTCCCCGCCGGCGTCTGAGGATCTAGCTTTCCTTGGCGCATTCGGGCAGCGCCGCCTTGATGTAGTCGGCGTTGATCCGCTTGTTGAGTGGATTCAGCTGCTTTGAGAAGCTTTCGAAGGCGCTGACTTTCACCTGTTTGCCGGCGAGCTTTGCGGCGAATTCACCGAGCAGCGACGCCGCGTGACGAGACTGGCTGAGGGCATCTTCAAGCGGCTGCCTGTAGGAAGACGGTGGGCGCAGGGCCGCGACCTGTGAGATCTCCGATTCGGCGAGCGCGAGCGCCTTTTTGAGGTACGGCGCGAACTGGCTTTCGGAGGTGGGGGTGCCGATCTGGTGGAGCTGCCTGCTGGCGGAAGCGCAGATCGCGTTGCCCTTGGCCTGGAATTCGTGGGCGCTCATCGTGCCCGAAGACGACGATCCGCCGCAGCCGGCCAGCAGCACCGATATGCAAAGCAGACATCCCAACGCCGCGGCCGGCCTCTTGGCTCCCCCCATGTGCGGGGGCACACTATCAGCGTGTCCGGGCTCTAGAACAGCCCCAGTCCGCCACCTACGTGACTGACCAGGTCAAACAACGGCTGGGGAACTATGCCGAAGAAGATCGTCGCGGCGCCCGCGAGAACGGCTATGAACGTAACCTCGGCGTGCCCACCGCCGGGCGCGGACCGCAGCCCATCCTCATCGAGCTCGGGCGAGCCGCCGGCGAGGGTCGGCAGCGCTTCGGGGGCCACCGCCTGTGAGGGGGCCTCGCGCATCCACATCGCGGCGACCACCGGCAGGTAGTAGCCGAGTGAGATCATCGAGCCGATCACGATCACCACGCCCAGCCAGGTGTAGCCGCCCGATACCGCGGCGTCGATCAAATAGAACTTCCCCATGAACCCGGCGGTGGCGGGGATCCCGGCGAGCGCGAGCATCGAGATCGTCAGAGGCCATGCCAGATGTGGGCGCTCGCGTCCCAGGCCGGCGACCGTCTGCACGCCATCGCCTTCCCCGGTTTCGCGTTCGCGCGCGACGATCACCGCGAACGCGGCCATGTTCATGAACAGATACACCGCCAGGTAGAAGACGGTCGCGCGCACCCCAAGCTGGCTTGCGACGAGCACGCCCGCGAGCATGTAGCCGGCCTGGGCGACGGAGGAGTAGGCGAGCATCCGCTTCAGCGAGGATTGGCCGAGCGCGCCGACGTTGCCGACGACGATCGTGATCGTGGCTAGCGCCGCTAGCGCCGGACCCCAGCTCGCCTGGGCTTCGATCAGCGCGACGTCGAAGAAGCGCAGGAACGCGCCGAGCGCCGCCACCTTCGTCGCGACCGCCATAAACGCGGTGATCGGCGTCGGCGCGCCCTCATACACGTCGGGTGTCCACTGGTGAAACGGCGCCACCGAGGACTTGAACGCCAGGCCGGCGACGCACAGCGCGATCCCGCCAAGGACGAGCACGTCGCTGCTCATTGCGCCCTTGGAGAGCGAGCTCGCGATGGCGCTGAAGTCCGTCGCGCCCGTGGCGCCATAGATCATCGCCAGGCCATACAGCAGCGTCGCCGATCCGACCGAGCCGATGATCAGGTACTTCAGACCGGACTCCAGGGAATGCTCGCGGCGCAGCTGCGAGGCGCACAGCACATACAGGGGGATCGACAGCAGCTCAAGCCCCACGAACAGCGCGACGGTGTTCTGCGCCGAGGCGAGCAGCGACATACCGGCGATCGAGCTGAGCAGCAGCGTGTGGAACTCACCGTGTGCGGCTTCGCGCGCAGCCTCCGAGCGCCATGCCAACAGCACGGTACAGGCGCCGCCCGCGATTAGGATCAGGTTCAACACGAGCGACAGCCGGTCCACGGCGAGCGCGCCTGAGAGGATCGACTTGTCCTGGTTGAACTGCCAGATGACGAGCCCCGTGGCTGTCCCCAACGAGACCAGGCTGAGCGCGGGGACGACGTGCTCCCGCACGCGGCGCGAGCCGGCCAGGCCGACCATCAACACCACGACGGCGCCGCCGAGCAGGGCGATCAGCGGCGAGAGCCCCGCGAAATCGACATGCGGGCCTTTGAGGTAGGTGGTCGCAATCGCAGCGGAGAAGAGGGGGATGTGGGTCATCGTGTAGCCCCTTCCGAGGACGCACCTTCGCTCGCTTCACCGGTGCCGCCTTCAGACGATTCGCTCGCGCTGCCTTCGGAAGTCGCGGGGACGGTGCCGCTCGGAGTCGTGGAGAGCGCTGCGGCACCGGCCGTGCCGCTGAAGAGATGGAACTGGGCGTGCGGGTTCTCAGCGAGCGCCTGCGCTTGAAACACGGCAGTCTTGACAGAACCTTCACTACGCTTGAGCGCGAGCTGCGGGTAGAGCGCCAGGAAAAGGATCACCGCCACGAATCCCGCCAGCACAAGACCGTCGAGCGGACGGATGTCCTGCGAGTGGACCTTTGCTCCCACACGGTTGTGCATGGCTCTGATGAGCAGACGCAGCGCGTAGACGCTCGCCATCACCACGCCGCTCGAGGCGATCAGCGCGATCACCAGCTTGGCTTTGAACACGCCCAGCAGGATCAGGAACTCCCCGACGAAGTTCGAGGAACCGGGGATCGCCAACGTGGCGAGCGCGACGATTAGAAACAGCGTCGCGAGCACCGGTGCGCGGAACGCGATCCCACCCATGTCGCGGATGTCCTCAGATCCCCCGGCGCGGCGGGCCAGCAGCCCGACGATGAACAGCAGCGGCGCGACGACGAGGCCGTGGTTGACCATCTGCAAGAGGGCACCCTGCGCCCCCTGCGGGTTCAGCGCGAAGATCCCGATGGTGATGAAGCCCAGCTGCGCGACCGAGGAGTATCCGGCGATCAGACGCGCGTTGGTCTGGGTGAACGCGACCGCCGACCCATACAGGATCGAAAGCAGGCCGATCAGCAGCATCAACAGCTGGAAGTGCGCGGCGCCCTGCGGAAAGAGCGGCAGCACGATCGCCAGAAAGCCGTAGGCGCCGACCTTCGAGAGCACGCCGGAGAAGACCATCAGCACCTCGATCGGCATCGCCCTGTAGCCGTCGGGCATCCAGCCGTGCAGCGGGAAGGCCGGCATCTTCACCAAGAACGCGGCGGCGAAGAACAGGAAGATCCACTCCTGTGATCCGCTGGAAAGCGGCAGAGCCTGAAGCGTTGAGAGCACGAACGTGATGTGCCCGCCTCCCTGCTGGGCGGCCAGCACACCGGTCGCGATCGCGCCGGCGAGCATCAACAGCGAGCCCACCAGCGTGTAGATGACGAGCTTGATCGTCGCTTTCACATGATCCGGTCCCTCGCCCCACATCCCGATCAGGAAATAGAACGGGATCAGCATCAGGTCGAAGAACGCGACGAACAGCGCGAGATCCTGGGCCAGGAGCGCCCCCAGCACGGCGGACTCCGCGAGCGTGAAGAACAGGTAGAAGAGCCGCGGGCGCTCCCACTCGCGCATGTTGGCCGCCACCAGAGCCCCGCAGAACAGCAGCGTGCTCATCCCGACCAGGAAAACGTTCAAGCCGGTGATCGCGAGCTTGTAGTGGATGCCCAGTTCTGAGATCCACACGGTGTCGGTGACGTGCTGCAGACCGCCGCCGGCTTTGTAGTCGGCGATGTAGGCAATCGCAAGGCCGAGCGACCCGAGCGCGCCGAGCAGCGCGAGCAGCCCGGGCAGACGCCCAGAGCGCGTTGGAAGCAGCGTGGAGAGCGCCCCGAGGACCCCGCAGCAGGCCGGCAGCCAGATGATGATGGAGAGCGGCGGCATCGTTAGCTCTGCAACAGGAAGTAGAGGCTGACGGCGCTGAGGCCGAGTACCAGCAGGGCGGCGTAGTAGCGCAGCAGGCCGCTCTGCAGCGCGCGGACGGTGGCCGAGCAGGCACGAACCAGGCTGACCGTGCCGTCGATCACCGCCCCTTCGACGACCAGACGCTCAAACGCGCCGCTGGCGAAACGTCCCGCCCAGGCCGCTGGCCGCACGACCACGAGGTCGATCAGCTCGTCGAAGTACCACTTGTTCACGAACAGCTCGTACAACGGCCGCGTGCGTTCGCGGATCCCCGCTGCCACGGGGAAGCGGCCCTCCGCGTCGCGTCCGCCCACCACCCAGATGCGGTAGGCGATCGCGATGCCAGCCACGCCGAGCAGCGTGCCCAGCGCCAGCCCGAACGCAAGCAGACCATTCTTCGTGTGCGGTTCATACAGCGGCGAGCCCGCGAAGGACGGGCGCAGAAAGTCGTCGATCACAAAATCGACCTTGGGTATCTGCAGCAGCCCCGCCCCGATCGCGCCGACGGCGAGCAGACCCATCGCGACCTTCATTTCCAGGGAGCGCTCGGCGATCGCGTGGTTCGGTCCGGGGAAGCCGACATCGGTGTCCTCGACCTCTCCCGTCGCCGGGTTCGTCGGGTGCTCGGCATGGTGCAGATGGCCCTCTTCGAGCTCCCTGGCCTCGGCGCACGGCTCTCCGTGGAAGGCGCGGAAGATCATCCTGAACGTGTAGACCGCGGTCAGCAGCGCCCCGATATACCCCAGCACGTACAGCACCCAGTGCCAGCCGCCCTGCTCGCCGGTCACGAGCAGGATCTCATCCTTTGAGAAGAAGCCGGAGAACGGGGGGATGCCCGACAGCGCCAGGCCGCCGACGATGAAGCATCCGTATGTGAACGGCATCGCTTTGCGAAAGCCGCTCATCTTCTGAAGCGACTGCTCACCCGCCATCGCCCCGATGACCGAGCCGGCCGCCATGAACAACAGCGCCTTGAAGAACGCATGGGTCATCAGATGGAACAGGCCGGCGGCGTAGGCGCCGACGGACACGCCCATGATCATGTAGCCGATCTGGCTCATCGTGGAGTAGGCGATCACCCGCTTGATGTCCGTCTGGGCCAGGCCGATCGTGCCGGCGATCAAGAGCGTCGCGCAGCCCACGATCGCTCCCGTGTCCTGCGCTGCGGGGGCCAGTTCGAAGAACGGGTGCATGCGCGCGATCAGGTACACCCCGGCCGTCACCATCGTGGCCGCGTGGATCAGCGCGCTGACGGGGGTCGGGCCCTCCATCGCGTCCGGCAGCCAGGTGTGCAGGGGGATCTGGGCGGACTTCGCGAACGCCCCCACCAGCAGCAGGATGCAGCCGGCGGTGAGGTCGCCATCGCCATGCGTGAACACCTGCGGGGCGGCGTGAAAGGCCTTCAGGAAGTCCAGGGTGTGCGTGTGCTTGAAGATGAAGAAGGTGCCGAGCACCAGCCCCACGTCGCCGAGCACGTTGATCACGAACGCCTTGATGCCCGCTTTCGTCGCGGTGGTCCGCCGGTACCAGAAGGAGATCAACAGGTAGGAGGCGGCGCCGACGAAGGCCCAGCCGACGATCAGCAGCAGGAAGTTGCCGGCCAGCACCAGCAAAAGCATCGAGAAGACGAAGAAGTTCAGGTAGGAGAAGTAGCGGGCAAAGCCGCGGTCTTCACGCAGATATGAGATCGAGTACAGGTGGATCAGGGTGGAGACCCCCGACACGACGAGGATCATGAACACCGACAGCGGATCCACCAGGATCGAGAGCTTCGCGTCGATGCCCACGCTCGTGGCATAGCTCCACAGCGAGGAGACGATCTGGCGATGCTCCGGCGCATGGCCCTGCAGTGAGATCAGCGCCCCGAGCGCCGCCAAAAAGGAGAGGAAGATCGCGCCGGTCGCGATCCAGCCCGCGGTCTGGCCGCCCAGGCGCTTGAAGCCAGCGCCGATCGCGAGCGTGCCGGCGAGCGGAAAGGCCAGCACGAGCCAGCCGAACGTGGTCGTGCTCATCCCTGCAGCTCCCGCATCTCGTCCACGTCGATCGGCAGCCGCCGACGGTAGATCGCCACGATCATGCCCAGGCCGATGCACACCTCACAGGCGGCGACGGTCATCACGACCAGCGCGAGGATCTGCCCGTCGCCGTTGCCCCACATGCGCGAGAACGCGATCAGCGCGAGGTTCCCTCCGTTGAGCATCAGCTCCAGGCACAGCAGCACCGACAGCGGATTGCGGCGCACGATGACCCCGACGGCGCCGAGCGTGAAGATGATCGCCGAGACAGCCAGATACCAGGCGATGCTCACCAGCCGCCCCCGGTCTCGCCGTCCTGTTCAAAATCGACCGGGCCACGCGCGTGCGCATGCGCGAGCCCTCCGACCGCCTCGGCCATCGTGCCGGTGCTCTGTGGGCGCAGCAGATCGATGGGCGTCAGCAGATCCTGCTCATCCTCCAGGCCACCCCGGCGGCGCGCGAGCATCACGCCCGCGACAGCGGCGACGAGCAGCAGAAACGAGGCGATCTCGAAGACCAGCAAAAAGCGGGTCAGCAGCAGGTTGCCGATGTAGGCGGGGGTGCCGAACGTGCGCGGTCCCGGGGCGTAGGGGGCGCCCTTGGAGTTGATCCCGGCGAGGCCCGTTCCCAGCAGGGAGATCAAGAGCTCGCAGACGAGTGCCCCACCCGCCAGGAACGCGCCGAACCTCAGACCGGAGCCGCCCGCTCCGTGCCCGCCCACACCGCGCAGACGATCACCGATGGACGCCTGCTCATCCCCGACATACGCCACCACGAACACGTACAGCACCATCACCGCGCCGGCGTACACGACGACCTGCACGGCCGCCACGAACTCGCTTCGCAGCAGCAGAAACAGCACGGCCAGCGAGACCAGATGGCAGACCAGCGCGAGCACGCTGTAGAACGGGTTTCGCAGCAGCACCACGCCGATCGCACCGCTGAGCGCCCCAATCGCCGCGATGAAAAACAGGACTGCGCTCACTCGCCCTCCCGGCGCAGCGGGGTGCGCTCCAGCGGCTCGGCGAGCAGCATCTCCTTGGTGAAGATCAGGTCGGAGCGCTCGTAGGCGGACAGCTCGTAGTCGTGGCCCATCGTGATCGCGTCGAACGGGCAGGCGACCTCGCAGTAGCCGCAGAAGATGCAGCGCGACAGGTTGATCTCATACACCGCCGCGTAGCGCTCGCCCGCGGAGACACGGTTCTCCGGCGTGTTCTCGGACGCCACCACGCGGATGCAGTCGGCGGGGCAGGCGGCGGCGCACAGCGAGCAGCCAACGCACTTCTCCAGGCCCGTGTCCTCGAAGCGGTGCAGCTTGTGACGCCCACGGTAGCGCGGGTACACGGGCGTCTTCTCCTCCGGGTACTGGATCGTTACGGGCCGCTCCAGCATGCGTCCAAAGGTGGTCTTCAACCCGCGCAGCGTCTCCCCAAACGCACGGTAGGTGCTGCGTGCAGCGCCGGGCGCGGGGGTGCGCACGATCTCGATCACGTCATCTTGGGGATCCCACACCATCAGTGGGTCACCACCACGAGCACCGCGGTCACCAGCGCGTTCAGCGTCGCCAGCGGCAGCAGCACCTTCCAGCCGAAGCTCATCAGCTGGTCATAGCGCAGGCGCGGCAGCGTCGCGCGCACCCAGATGAACAGGAACGTCATCAGCGCCATCTTGAACAGCACCACGAACGGATCGACCCAGCCGGGCGGGTGGATGCCGAACGGCAAGAGCCAGCCGCCCAGGAACACGGTGGTGACGATGCCCGAGACGACCAGCACGTTCAGATACTCGGCGAAGTAGTAGGAGGCGAAGCGCCCGCCGCCGTACTCGGTGTTGTAGCCGCCGACGAGCTCCGCGTCGGCCTCGGTCAGATCGAACGGCGCGCGGTTGGTCTCGGCAAAACCGGCGACCAGAAACACCAGGAAGCCGAAGAACTGCGGCACGACGTACCACATGCCTTCCTGCGCGTGGACGATGCCGGTCAGTGACAGCGTGCCGGCGGTGAAGATCACACCGACCAGCGCCAGACCCTGGGAGACCTCGTAGGAGATCAGCTGCGCCGCGCCGCGCATCGCGCCCAGAAACGAATACTTCGAACCCGATGACCAGCCGCCGAGCATGATCCCGTAAAAGGCGATGCCCCCCAACGCGAACACGTACAGCGGTCCGATCGAGACGTCGATCCCATACAGACCCACCGGTGTGCCGAAGATGTTCTGCACGTCCCCGAACGGGATCAGCGCGAACGCCGCCACCGCCGTCAGGATCGAGATGACGGGCGCCACCGCGAACAGCAAACCGGTCGCGGTGGTCGGCCGAAACTGCTCCTTGGTCAGCAGCTTGACGATGTCCGCCAGCGGCTGCAGAGCGCCGTAGGGGCCGACGCGGTTGGGTCCGTAGCGGGCCTGGAAGCGTCCCAGCAGCTTGCGCTCGGCGAGCAGCACGACCGGCACCAGCTGCAGCGCCACCGCGAAGATCACGATCGCCTTGATGATCTGGATCCACCACGGCTCGTAGTAGCCGACCAGCGCGAGCGTCATGACGGCTGGCTCTCCCGCTCGTCGGCTCTGCGCACGTGCACCATGCGCGCCACCAGAGCGCTGGCGGAATCGGCGCCGATGCCCTCTTGCAGGAACACCGTGCCGGCCGGGTTGTTCTCACGCAGCGCGACGGTCGCGTTCACCGAGTGACCGTTGCTGTAGACGAGCACCCGCTCACCGTCTGAGAGGCCGATGCGCTGAGCGTCGATCGGGGACATCTCCGCCCGCTGGATGGGACGCAGGAAGTGCAGCGCCGGTGAGGCCTCGACCTCCGGCCCGGCCCAGATCGAGCGGAACGACCCGAGGCGCAGAGCGCCGTTGGGGCTGGGCGGCGGCGAGAGCGGCTGTGGCTGCTCGGAGCGCGGCGGCGGGTCGGGGAACGCCGCGGCGGCCTGGCGCTCGCTCCAGCGGATCCCGCGTCCGCCGATCTCATCCAATGTCAGCCCGGCGTAGAAGCCAACCGCTTCGAACAGTTGGCGCGAGGCCATCGCTCCGCTGTGCACCTCGAGGTCGAGGCCCATGCGTCGTGCCAGATCGGCGAGCACCGACCACCCGGCGCGCACCGAGCCCGGATGGCCGATCGTGGGACGCAGACGCTGCAGGCGCCCGTCGGGGTGAACGACGGTGCCCTCCTTCTCGGCGTATGACTCCGCCGGAAAGACGACATTGGCGTGCTCACGGACCCCGTCGGTGAGGAAGCTCGCGTGGGCGATCACAGTCGAGGCCTTCTCCAGGGCCAACGCCCAGTCCTCCCGCGGCAGCGCTTCGGCCAGCGGGTCCGCCCCCAGCAGGTAAACGGCGCCCAGTTGACCGTCGCGCAGCTGTCCGGCGATCTGCGGCGCCGATGCCCCGTCCTGGCCCAGCCGGTCATAGCCCGGGCCGTAGCCGGGCATCACTCCCGCCTCGGCCAGGCCGCGGCCATTGGTCCCGCTGGCCGGCACCGCCAACAACCCCGCGCCGGACCGCCCGGACAGTCCGAGCCCGTCGGCGAGCCTCAGCAGCGCGTTGACGCTCGCGTAGTCGCCGAGCACCCTCTGGCCGTAGAGGATCACGACCTCCTCGCCGCCCTCGCGCAGCAGCGCCGCGAGCTCTGACACCCGCTCGGCCTCCACGTCGCAGGCGGCGGCGCCTGACTGCGCCTCCTCGCCGTGCACCGCCGCGCAGAGCGCCTGCAGGAACGCCGCGTCGGCGCCGGGGGCGTAGCGGATCGAGATCCTCGCCGAAGCGTCCAGCGAGGACGGCCGGGCGCTGGCGAGCGCCAGCTTCATGCCGTGGCGACGCACCCCCTTGCGGATGCGCAGGTCAAAGATCGGGGTGTCATCGACCGGCTCGGTGCCGATCACGAGCACCGTGTTGGCGAACTCGAGGTCGCCGACGTGTGCCTGCAGATCCGGGCGGGCGAGCTGATGCAGCCAGTCGGGCCTGATCCCGCCGACGGTGTCGATCGCCTCGCTTGAAAGCCCCTCACGCATCAGGCGGGCGAGCAGAAAGCCATCCTCGTTGGAGCTCTGCCCGCCGACGATCGCCCCGACTCTGCCGTGGGCGCGGCGCAGACCGGCCGCCGCCTCCGACAGCGCGCGCTCCCAGGAGACCGGGCGCAGATGCCCGCCGTCGCGCACCAGCGGCTCGGTGATCCGCTCCTCGACGTGAATCGACTGGTAGGCGAAGCGCCCCTTGTCGCACAGCCAGCCGTCGTCCACCTCGTGGTTGTCGCGGGCCAGCACCCTCAGCACACGCTCGTCTCGCACCGTGAAGCTGACGTTGCACTGGGCGGGGCACAGCGTGCAGATCGAGCCCGCCCCCTCGATGTCCCAGGGACGCGCACGAAAGCGGTAGGGGCGGGAGGTGAGCGCCCCGACGGGGCACAGCTCGACGATGTTGCCGGAGAACGGCGCGACATATGGATGCCCATCGAAGGTCGACACATAGGAGTGCGCGCCGCGCTCGGAGAGCACCAGCTGATAGTCCTCGGATATCTCCTGGGAGAAGCGCACACAGCGGTAGCAGAGGATGCAGCGCTCCCGGTCGATCGCGATCAGCGGCGAGAGCTCCAGGGGCTTGACGAAGTGGCGCTTGGGCTCGATGAAACGCGAGCTGCCAGAACCCCAGCCGAAGGTGATGTCCTGCAGCGGGCACTCGCCGCCCTTGTCGCACACCGGGCAGTCCAGCGGGTGGTTGATCAGCAGGAACTCCACCACCGCCTGCTGCGCGGTCTTCACACGCTCCGAGGAGGTGTGCACGACCATTCCGTCCTTGACCGGCGTGGAGCAGCCGGTCTGCAGCTTTCCGATGCCCTCGACTTCCACCAGGCACATGCGGCAAGCGCCGACCGGGTTGCCGAGCTTGGGCTCGTAGCAGAAGACCGGGATCTCCACGTCGCCGTGCTTGGCGGCGTCCACGAGCATGCTGTTTTCCGGCGCCTTGACCTCGCGTCCGTCGATCGTGAGGGTGATGGTGCGGGGTTCGGGCCTGGGCATCAGTGCGCCGCTCCCGTCAGCAGCGGCTGCGGTGCTCCCGCGCCGAGGCCGTTGCGGTGGCGGGCGGCCTCGATGTGCGCTTCGAACTCGTCACGGAACTTGGCGATCATCGACCCGATCGGCATCGCCATCGCGTCGCCGAGCACGCACAGGCAGTTGCCGATGATGTGCTCCTGCACGCTGGCCATGATCTCGATGTCCATCGGGGTCGCCTCACCGGAATCGATCCGCTCGAGCATCTTGACCGTCCAGTTGGTCCCCTCCCGGCAGGGGGTGCACTTGCCGCAGGACTCGTGGCTGTAGAACTTCGCGACCTTCAGCGCCACCTCGAGAATCGGTGTGGAGTCGTCCACGACGATGATCGCGCCGGATCCGAGCATTGTGCCGGCCTTTGCCATCGAGTCGAAGTCATACGGGATGTCCAGATCCTCGCCGCCCTTCAGCACCGGCGAGGAGGAGCCGCCGGGAAACCAGCACTTCACATGGCGGCCTTCGGGTGGGCCTCCGGCGAGGCCGTAGATGATCTCCCGCGAGGGGATGCCCAGTTCGATCTCATAGTTGCCGGGTCGCCTGACGTGTCCGGAGACGGACACGAGCTTCGTGCCGGTCGATGTGTCCGTGCCGAGCTTTGCGTACTGCTCGCCGCCCATGCGGATGATCGTCGGGACGGTGGAGAGCGTCTCGACGTTGTTGATCAGCGTCGGACCCTGGTAGAGGCCCTGATTGGCCGGGAATGGGGGCTTCAGGCGCGGATTGCCGCGCTTGCCCTCCAGCGAGTCCAACAGGCCCGTCTCCTCACCGCAGATGTAGGCGCCGGCACCGCGGTGCACCACCAGCGACAGGGAGTGCCCGGACCCGAGGATGTTCTCGCCGATGTAGCCGGCGGCCCGCGCTTGCTCGAGCGCCGCGTCCAGAATGTCGGCCTGCAGCTGGTACTCGCCGCGTATGTATATGAACGAGCGATTGGCCCCCGCCGCGAAGGAGGCGATGATGATCCCCTCGATCAGCATGTGGGGGGTCTTCTGCATCAGTTCGCGGTCCTTGAACGTTCCCGGCTCGGACTCGTCGGCGTTGCACACCAGGTACTTGTCCATCGAGCCCTTTGGCAGGAACGACACCTTCTTGCCCATCTGAAAGCCAGCGCCGCCGCGTCCCCGCAGACCGGAGGCTTCGAGCTCGCCAAGCACCGCTTCGGGAGTCGTCCCGAGCGCCCTGCGCAGCGACTCGTACCCGCCGCGGCGTTCGTAGACCTCAAGCGTGGCCAGGCCCGGCTCGTCGATGCGGTCAAACAGCAGCTTGGTGCTCACGAGCTGGCCTCCGGGTCGGCGACCGGACGGCGGGCCAGCTGCTTCTCGGGCAGCACCGGACGCCCGGCGCGCGCGTCCTCCAGCAGCTGCGGTATGTCCTCTGTGCTCAGCGGCCCCACATACACACCGTTGACAGAGGCCATCGGGGCGATGTCACAGGCGCCGAGGCACTCAAACGCGCGCACGTTGAAATCAGGATCCTCCCCGGCGGCGGCGCGGATCGCCCGCAGGAGCTCGTCGGCTCCGCACAGCGAGCAGGAGATGTTCGTGCACACATACACGGCGTGAGTACCCACCGGCGTGGTCTCCAGCATGTCGTAGAAACTGGCGACCGAGTACAGGTAGGCGGGGGTCACACTCATCACGCACGCCACCTGATCGATCGCCTCCGGCGAGCACCATCCGTGCACCCGCTGGGCGGCCGCCAGCGCCGGCAGCGCGGCGGAGCGGCGATCGGGATAGTTGGCCATGTGCGCCTGGATCTCCTCGCGCAGATCCGCCGGCACCTCCGTGATGGCCGGGTCGGGAATCTCCGCAGGGTCCTTCTCGAGGTCGGCGGCCTCATCCCAGCCCGGCACCCGCGAACCGTGCTCGTAGCGTGGAACCGGCCACGGAGTGCCGCCCGCTGTTCCGGGCTGGTTCAGCGACGATGCGGGGGAGTCGATGGGGTCGGTGAACGGGCTCATCGGTCGATCCCCCCGAGGATCGGATCTAGCATCGCCAGCGTCGCGATCATGTCGGCTATGTAGGAGCCCTCCGCCATGTGCGACAGCGCCTGCAGGTTCACGAACGACGGGTCGCGCATGTGCACGCGCGCCGGCTTTGAGGAGCCGTCGGAGCGCACGAAGCAGCCGAGCTCTCCGCGGGGTGACTCGATCGGGAAGTAGACCTCGCCGGGTGGCACCCGAAAGCCCTCGGTGACGAGCTTGAAGTGGTGGATCAGCGCCTCCATCGAGGTCGCCAGCTCGTGCCGGGGAGGCAGGGCGATCTTGCGGTCGGTCGTGATGTGCGGGCCCTCGGGCAGACCGTCCAGCGCCTGGTCGATGATCTTCACCGACTCGTAGATCTCCGCCAGGCGCACCGCGAAGCGATCGTAGTTGTCGCCGACCGTGCCCACCGGGATCTTGAAATGAAAGTCCTCGTAGGAGCTGTATGGAGTGGCCTTGCGCAGGTCCCACGGGTTGCCGGCGGCGCGCAGCAGCGGCCCGGTCACGCCGAGCGCGAGCAGTTTCTCTGCGTCCAGTGGGCAGGTGCCGCGCAGGCGCTCCAGCACGATCTGGTTTGCGTTGAGGATCGCGCCATACTGGTCGGCGCGGCCGGGCATGATCTTGGTGAAGGCGCGCAGCTTCTGCTCGAACCCGTCCGGTATGTCCTCGATCACGCCGCCGACCTGGAAGTAACGCGTGTGCATACGCTGCCCCGAGGACATCTCGAACAGGTCGAGGATCTGCTCGCGCTCGCGTAGGCAGTACAGAAAGATCGACACCGCTCCGAGGTCCAAAGCGCTGGTTCCCAGCCAGATCAGATGCGAGGCGATCCGGTTGAGCTCGAGATGGATCACGCGCAGGTACTGGGCGCGCTTGGGGACCTCCACCTCGGCCAGCCTCTCCACGGCGCAGCAGTAGGCCATCGCGTTGAAGTAGTAGGAGAGATAGTCCATCCGCTCGACCACGGGTATGACCTTCCAGTAGGACTTGTCCTCGGCGGTCTTTTCGATCCCCGTGTGCACGTATCCGATGATCGGCTTGATCGAGCGGACCACCTCCCCCTGGAGGGTTACCAGCAGGCGCAGCACACCGTGTGTGGCCGGGTGGTGCGGGCCGAAGTTGAGCGTCAAGAGCTCCTGGTGCGGCGCGTCGTCGGTCGGCTGCTCGATCGCCGACAGCGTGATGCTCTGCTCCCGGCGTCGATACTCCGACATCTGGCCCGTCGTCACCGTGCCGCCCCCCGCATGTCCGCTTCGTTGTAGGTGAAGATCACTGGCTCCCCGCCGATCGGGAAGTCCCGTCGCTGCGGGTGGCCCTTGTAGTCCTCGGGCATCAGGATGCGGCGCAGGTCGGGGTGGCCGTGGAAGACGACCCCGAACATGTCGTAGATCTCGCGCTCCTGGTGGTCGGCGGTCGGCCAGCCTGGGCCGTCGGGGCCCTCCGGGGTGATCGACTCGACCTCGGGTGACTCACTCGCGACGCGCAGCTTGACAGTGAGGCGCTCGCAGCTGGTCATGTCCAGCAGCTCGTAGTGCACGCCCAGGCGCGGCTCGTGCGGGTAGTAGTCAACGCCGTGCACGCTCGCAAGGGCGGTGTATCCGTGCCGACGCAGGTGTGCGAGCACGGCGCGAATGCCCTGCGGTGCGACTTCGAGCGTCGCCTGGTCGCGGAAGTAGACGGTCTGAAGGATCGTCTCCTCCCCGACAGCTGCGCTCAGCTCCTTGGCGAGCAACTCCAGGCCCGTGGCGTCAGGCACCTGGGAGGGTCTCCTCGGTGCCGTGGGCTTCGTAACGCTCACGCCAGCCGGCGTCCGGATCATCCTGGACCATCTTGCGCAGCTTCAGGATGCCGTGCATCAGCCCCTCCGGCCGGGGGGGACAGCCGGGTACGTGCACATCAATCGGCATGAACTTGTCGGCCGGCACGAGCGCGTAGTTGTTGAAGACGCCCATCGAGGAGCAGCAGGCGCCCATCGAGATCGCCCACTTCGGCTCGAGCATCTGGTCATACAGTCGGCGCACGATCGGCGCCATCTTGATCGACACCCGTCCCGCCAGGATGATCAGGTCGGCCTGCCTGGGGGAGGCCCTGAACGCCTCGAAGCCGAAGCGCGCTATGTCCATGCGCGGGCCGGCGGTCTGGAACTGCTCCATCGCACAGCAGGCCAGCCCGAAGGCGAGCGGAAAGAACGAGTTGGAGCGCCCCCAGGCGACGGCCTTCTCGAGCGTCGTCGTCAGGACCCGTTCGGCGACGTGACGCTCCAGATCATCGCCCTCCAGGTCTTCTTCCAGCTGTGCCGCCTGGGAGGGTCCCTCGAGGTCGCCGCCGCGCAGCAGCTGACGTGCGCTGTGGTCGTGCACGCGCAATCTCAGCGCGTCGATCGGCTCGCGCTTCACTTCCATTGCAGCGCTCCTCTTCTCCAGACGTAGATGAAAGCGACGAACAGCAGCAGGATGAAGACGATCGTCTCGGCCAGAGCGAAGCTTCCATAGACGCGCAGCTCCAGCGCGATCGGATACAGGAACACCACCTCGACATCGAACAGGATGAACAGCATCGCGATCAGGTAGAAGCTGATCCCGAAACGCATGCCCCGCTTGACATCCGAGGGCAGTCCGCACTCGTAGGGATCCTGCTTGTGGGCGACCTGCCTGCGCGGGCCGATATAGGTGTTCAAGACGGCGAAGGCCCCCCCAACGGCGCCGCCGAGGATCAGAAAGACGATTGCGGGGAGGTAGCTGCGTAGCACCGGGGCTGTTATATCACCGCTTGTGTCAAGGTGTTACATAGTGGCAATCGGCTCGAAATCGAGAAAGTCGCGTGTGAAAGACAGGCTCGCTGCCCGAGGATCGGCGTCATGAACCACGCCGTTGTCGCCGGTGCGCTGGCGGTCGCCGCGCTGAACGCGCTGCCTGCGCTGCTGGGAGGATGGCGCTGGTATCGGGAAGAGCAGAGCGCCACGTTCTGGGTGCTGTTGCGGATCGGCCAGGGCGCGACGGTGATGCTCGCCATCGCGATAGGTTCTCTGGCCGTAGCCGGGAGATACTCAAGCGAACACCTCTTCTATCTGTACGCCCTGACGCCGCTCGCTGTCGCCTTCCTCGCCGAGCAGTTGCGCGTCGCCTCTGCGCAGATGATCCTCGACCAGCGCGGCCTGGTCAACTCCCAGGCCGTCGGCGAGCTGCCCGAGGCAGAACAGCACGAGCTGGTCGGCACGATCATGCATCGCGAGATGGGTGTGATGACGGCATCCGCGCTGGTCGGTGTGCTGCTCGTCCTGCGCGCGGCCGCCACCGCGCACGGGTTCGGCTAGATCCCGATCAGATCAGGTCCGCCTCGGCTGGCTGGGAGTGGGCGAACACTCCGTAACGTCCCCGATACCACAGCAGCGGTTGACCGTCGGAGTCGTGATCCATTTCGATGACCGTCCCGATGGCGATCGTGTGATCGCCGCCGGGGTGCAGTTCGTGCAGCTCGCAGACAAGCCACGCCAGCGCGTCGTCGAGGATCGGCACGCCGGACCGCAGCCGCCAGTCGAGGTTCGCGAACTTCTCCCGCTCCGGAGCCTTCGACGCGAACACGCCCGACACCGCGTGCTGCTCGTGGCGCAGGATGTTCACGCCGAAGCGCCCGCAATCGGAGACGGAGGTGAGTGTCCGGGCGGAGTTGTCGAAGCACACCAGCAAGAGCAGCGGCTCAAGCGAAACCGAGCAGAGCGCGTTGGCCGTCAGGCCGGACGGGCCGTCGGGCCCTTCGGCGGTGACGATGCTCACACCGCTCGCGAAATGCGAGATGACCTCGCGGTAGCGCGCATGCTGCTCGGATGCGGGCGTCCCGGTCCTCTGGGCGGGCGGCTCGCTCACCGTACGACCAGCGTTCCGGTCATCCCTAGATCGGCCTGGTTTGAGATCGTGCTGCTCAGCAGGTAACGACCGGGGGCCAGCGAGCCAGTCGAGATCGTTCGGCTGGAGCCCGGGCTGATCGTGTGCGTGGTGGCGACGATCACATGCTCCCCGTTGGAGTCCAGGCGCTCGTCCTCGACCGTCAGGTTGTGCGCGAGGATTCCCCTGTTCTGCGTGACGATCCGCAGCGGTCCCGCGGGGACGCTCACCGCCTGCGGTGTGATGCTGTACTCGTTCAGCCCGAACGTCACCGTGTGCCCACCCAGAACCTTCGGTGCGGGTCCGCCGCGGCTCGCCAGCCCGAGGCTCACACCGAGGCAGGCCAGGAGCGCGCAGCCGACCACGGCGGGCACCCAACGTCGCGATGAGGAGCGCTCGTGCATGCGCTGGGGATTGTCCCTGAAAACAGCGGTGGGGGGCCTGGGTGCGGGTCTTTGCTCCGCGAATTGCACATAACTAGCCGCCGCGTGGCCTCGGAGCTATATATTCCGCCCCGCATGATCGCTTCGCGTACAACAGAGGCCGGCAAGTCCGGCGGCCCGCGTCGCTTGCCGCTGGGCACCCGTGGACGGGCGAGCATCGCCCTGGCGATCGTGTTCGGTCTGGCCGCCGGTCTGGGCGCCTGCGGCACCCAGGGCATCCAGCTCCCCAAGGCGAGCCCCTACTACAAAGGCGCGGTCTTGTTCCGCGACCACTGCTCGGGCTGTCACACGCTCGCGGTGGTCGGCGCGGAGGGGTCGGCGACGAGCATCAAGGATCGCCTGAAGACCAACGGCCCCAACTTCAACGTCCGCAAGGAGGACGAAGAACAGGTTCTCTACGCGATACGCAACGGCGGGTTCACCGGCGCGATCATGCCCGAGAACATCGTGGTGGGCAGCGACGCCAAGGAAATCGCCGGATTCCTGGCCAAGTACTCTGGGCTGCAGGCGCCGAAGGTGCCCTCGGTGGAAATCAAGCTCTCCGAAAAGTAAGGGCGCTCCGAGCGCCCACCAGCGTCGTGCTGGACATCAAGCTGATCCGCCAGTCACCCGATGAGGTGAGGGAGGCGCTGGCCCGGCGCGGGGAGCAGGCGACAGAGGGTCTGGACCGTGTGATCGAGCTGGACGCTCGCCGTCGCGAGCTGCTGCCGACGCTCGAGGGGCTACGGGCCGAGCAGAATGCCGCCAACGCGCGCATCAAGGCGAGCGGCGACGTTCAACAGCGGGAGCGGGAGATAGAGGCGATGCGAGAAGTCGCGGCGCGCGCCAAGGAGCTCGAGAAGGTGCTCAGCGAGACCGAGCTCCACCTGCAGGCGGCACTGGCGCCGCTGCCAAACCTGCCGGACCCCACCGCCGCAGAGGGACCGCAGGACGAGGTCGTCGAGGTCGTCGGTGAGCCGCGCGTGTCCGGCGAGAAGGTCCGCGACCACCTCGAATTGGCGGGCGAGCTGATCGACATGGAGAGCGCCGCCAAGCTATCCGGTTCACGCTTTGCCTATCTGAAGGGCGAGCTCGTGATGCTCGAGCTGGCGCTCGTGCGCTGGGTACTGGAGAAGCTTCAGGGCCATGGCTTTCAGCCGGTGATCCCGCCCGTGCTGGTTCGCGAGCGGGCTCTGTATGGGACGGGCTTTCTGCCGGACACCGAGCAGCAGATATACAGGCTGGCAGAGGACGACCTGTATTTGGTGGGAACCTCTGAGGTGGCGCTCGCCTCGCTGCACGACGGCGAGATCATCGAGGGCGACCGTCTACCTCTGCGCTACGCGGGCTTCTCCCCGTGCTTTCGGCGCGAGGCCGGCGCCGCCGGCAAGGACACACGCGGGATCTTCAGGGTGCACCAGTTCGAGAAGGTCGAGATGTTCAGCTTCGTCGATCCGGCGCGCTCAACCGAGGAGCACGAGCGGATCCTCGCGATCGAGCGGGAGATACTCACAGAGCTCGAGATTCCCTACCGTGTGGTGAACATCGCGGTCTCGGATCTCGGGAACTCGGCAGCCAAGAAGTACGACTGCGAGGCGTGGCTGCCCAGCCAGGGGCGCTACCGCGAGCTGACGTCCTGCTCGAACACGACCGACTACCAGGCGAGGCGTTTGAACATCCGTCTGCGCCGCGACGGGCAGACGCACTTCCTGCATACGCTCAACGGCACCGCGATCGCCGTGGGCCGCACGCTCATCGCGCTGCTGGAGAACGGTCAGCGCGAGGACGGCGGTGTCGAGCTCCCCGCTGCGCTCGAGGACTTCGGGGCGCCCGCGCGGCTGCCGGCGGCGGGTACCTAGACGGGCGCGCGGCGTCGGCGTCCTGACTTCCGGTCCGGGCGCATATAGACTCGTGACTGGTCTGACCCGTTTGTCTTTCACCAAAACGTAGGGGGAACATCATGATCAGGACACGAGCTCTCGCTGTGATCGCAAGCTCATCGATTCTCCTGGGAACTGCGGCGGCGAGCACCTCGGCCAGTGCGATTTCCGGTGCGCACTGGTCGCCGGCCAAGTGCAACAAGACCTATCTCGCCTGGTACAAGAAACACACGGGCTCAAACGGCTCGGTGAGCCCCAAGCAGGCCAAAGAACAGACGGCCTATGTCCGCAAGCTGGAACACCAACATCACTGTCACTTCGCCGGCTAAGGCCGGCGGCTCTCAGTAGCGGCTGCCCAGCAGCTGTATGTGATCGGCCTCCGCGGGGCCGGGGAACGGGCGGATCAGTCCGAAGCGCGCGAGCGTCGCCTGCGGGACGCCCTCGATGCCGGGTGTGTCCGAGGCTTCGCCGCGGGTGTGCGGATCATCGGCGAAACCGCCGACCTCGACGGAGTGCTGGGGTGTGCGATAGCCGGAGATTCCGATCAGATGCAGATGCAGCGCGACGCCCAGCGTGTTCAGGTGCGCCACCAGGGTCGGCTCCTCCCCGACCGAGTAGTTCGTGCCGGGAGCCTGGAAGAATCCGTATTCGCCCTGGGGGGTCGAGGTGTAGTTGCCGACCGGTCCGGTGTAGGCGTAGGCGACGCCGGCCGCGGCCAGTTGGCTTGCCGCGAGCTTGCTGAGCTGGCTTTCAAGATCGTGACGGTGGGATTCCAAAGCCCCCAGCTCTGAGCTCTTGCGGTCGCGTGCCCGGATGAACTTCAGCTGTCGATCGACCAGCGCCAGGTGCAGCTGGGCGACCTCGTCGCGCTGGACGAGCACCGCCGCTGTCTCACGCTGCTGGGTGGCCTCGAGCGTCGCCAACCGCTTGGCCTGCGCGGCCACCGCCTTGCTCTGGCTCTGGACTTCGGCCACGGCCCTGGCGTTCTCACGGGCGATGGCGCGCAGATCGTCGATCCGCTCGATCATGTCGGCAAAGCCGTGCGACTCGAGGATCACCGTGACGATGTTCGGCGGGGGAGACTCGTAGGAGGCGATGACCTGCGCCACCAGCGTCTTCTTGTCGCCGGCGAGCTGGACCTTCAGCGTCGCCAGGCGGGAGCGCGCGGACTTCAGCTTGGACTGCAGGCTGCTCAGCAGGCCGCGCTCCACGTCCAGGCTCGACTGCAGGGCGTCCAGGCGTGTCTGGAGGTCATCGATGCTCCCCTGAAAGCCCGCGATCTGGTGGTTGTCTGCCTGGATGCCGGAGTGCAGGGCACCCACGCGTCCGTTGGAGGAGGAGAGCTGGGTTTCGAGTTCCTGGCTGCTCACATTGGCGCTCGCCGACCCGCCCGTGGCGATCGCCAGGAAAACCAAGGTGGCCAGCAGATGGCGTGGACGGATGTGCTTAGAACGCTGTCGGGGCATGGTGCTCTGCTCGGGGATCCTCGGCGCACGCATGCGCTCCAGGGCGGTCTTCGCGCGTCGAGGACTTAGCGCAACGCGCGAGCTCGCGTCAAGCTAGCCTGGGCGTGGTCGATCGCAAACTCGTGCACCGCGATTTGCAGGCCAATCCCAGGTCTGTGAAGGGGCCGCCCGCGTCTCGAACGGGCGCTCAGGATCGCCTGGAAGGCGGCGAGTCCGGGTCGAAGATCATGCCGCCGCTGACGGCGATCCGATTCCACGAGTTGATCGCCGTGATCGCGAGGATCAGGTTCGCGAGCTCCACGGGTGGGAAGTGCTCGGCGGCGAGGGTGTAGAGGTCATCGGGCACGCCGGCCGATGAGATGGCGGTGATCGCTTCGGCCAGCCGCAGCGCGGAACGCTCACGGGGGTCAAACAGGGGGCTCTCGCGCCATGCCGCGAGCGCGTACAGACGCCGCTCTGACTCTCCGGCCGCGCGTGCGGCGCGCGTGTGCATGTCGATGCAGAAAGCACAGCCGTTCAGTTGCGAGACGCGGATCCTCACGAGCTCCCCAAGAGCCTGGTCGAGCTCGATCGAGCGGTCAAACGCGGCCATCGCCCGATAGGCGTCGGGCGCCAGCGCACGCAGATCCACGCGCCGGTGCCCGGTGTTCTCCGTCGGTTGCGTGCTGGGCATGGAACCTGTCTCTTTCAGTGTGCGTGCGTGTGCTTGACAAACCTTGCGCGCTTCTGCTGGCGTTCATACCCGACCGCCTGCCAGAAGCCGATCGCCAACGGGTCCCCATCGACGGCGATCGCGGTCAGCCGAACTGCGCCCCGACCGAGCAGCGATTCCTCCGCGGATCTCAGCAGCGCGCTCGCCACCCCCAACCGTCTGTGGTCGGGGTGGACAGCGAGACGATAGAAACTGGCGCGCCAACCATCGAAGGTGGCGATCAGCGAACCGATCAGCCGCGATCCGCTCACCGCCACGAGCAACGCCTCGTCGTCGCAGCGCAGCAGCCGCGAGAGCCCATCGTGGTTGTCGGTGACCGACGGAGAGCTACCGGCCAGCACCCACAGCTCGAGAACCTCCTCGATGTCTCCCTCGGTCGCTGTGCGAATCACCCAGTCGCTCAAGCCAACAACAGATAGCAGCCCGTCCGGCCGTGTCAGGTCTCGTGCGCAACCGGGTCGCCGCGCCTGTGGCATTTGAGGCGCATCCTGCATACCGGCTTGGAAAGACAGATGGACCTCGGCGGTGACCCCCGGTCCAGGTGATTGAATCCCAGACGAGGAGTTTGAGTGATCCGCGACGGCCCTGACCGCGTATCGATGACCGAGATGTCTCTTCACAGACGCTCACCCGATCCCTCGACGGAACTGACGAGGCTCGCCGACGAGGACCTGATGGGGCTCGTTCGCGAGAACGACTCAGCGGCGTTCGAGGTCGTCTATGAACGACACGCCGATGCCGCTTTCTCCCTGGCGTACCGGATGTGCGGCAAGCGGGCGGCGGCCGAAGACGTCGTGCAGGAGGCATTTCTGTCGCTTTGGCGTGGCGGCGGACGTTATGACCGAGAACGCGGAAGCGTGCGCAACTGGGTTCTGGGGATAGTTCGTAACCGGGCGATCGACGCCCTGCGTCGAGGCACGGTCCGGGACAGCAGGCATCTCAGCGACGAGGGGATAGCCGAGCAGCTGCAGGAGCCGGAGTTGACCGATCAACTCGTGGGTTCCCGCGAGCGTGCACGCGAGATCAGAGCCGCGCTCGGTGAGTTGCCGCGCGAGCAGAGCCGGGTGATCGAACTCGCCTACTACGGGGGTTTCACTCACACCGAGATCGCGTCGATGCTCGACATCCCCGTTGGCACCATCAAGGGCCGCATGCGACTCGGCTTGCAGAAGCTGCGCTCCACGTTGCGATCGACGCGGGTGGCTCTGTGAACTTCTCAGAGCACGAGTTCGAGTGCGACCGGGGCGCGGACGCAGCCGCTTATGTTCTGGGCGTTCTGGGGGAGCGGGAGATCGGCGGCTACCGCGAGCACCTGGACCACTGCGCGGTCTGCCGGCAGGAGATCGAGCAGCTCGCCTGGGTGGTCGACGAACTCCCCAATGCCGTCAGTCACCACGCGGCTCCCGGCGAGCTGCAGCAGCGGATCATGGCCACGGTGAAGGCCGAGGCAGAGCTGCTGGCGGCGGCCGGCAGCCAAGCGGACCGTCCCGCGCCAGCTCGTGTGCGCTGGCGCTTGCGTCCCATGATAGGAGCGCTGGCCGCGAGCGGTGCGCTGGCATGCGGTGTGCTCCTCGGCACGCTGTTGACCTCAGGGTCATCCTCTCCGCACACCCACATCACCACGGCGCAGACCGTCGCCGGCGCATCTGGCGCAAGCGCCGTGCTGCGCGAGGTTGGGGGGCACTCCGAACTCGACGTATCGGGCATGCCCCAGCCGCCCGGCAAACACATCTATGAGGTCTGGTTGCAGCGAGGCGGTGGTGCTCCGCAGCCGACCGATGCGCTGTTCTCGGTGACCAGGGCGGGCAGCGCGTCAGTGGACGTGCCCGGCAATCTGCGAGGGGTCAGCAGGGTGATGGTCACGGCCGAGCCGCAGGGGGGAAGTCTCAAGCCCACCCATTCGCCGGTCATCGTCGTGCGCTTGAGCTGACCTGTGTGCTCCGCGTCTGGCGACGCGGGCTCGGCGATGTCTGCTCCGCCGCCGTGTGGCTTTCAACTCGCGCGAGTCACATCGACCGCCTCGCAGCAGAGCTCTGCCCACACGTTCTTGCCAGTGGGGATCTCCTCGATCCCCCAGCAAGGGCAAAGCACGTCGATGAAGCCCAGCCCGTGCCCAGACCGCACGGTCAACACCTTCTCGCGCATCGCGGGGGTGAGGGGACACTCGTCGCGGACAGCGATGTTCAACACGCAGTCATCTCCACGGACCTCGATCGAGAACGGCGAGCGGGCATGGACTATCGCGTTGTTGGCGAGCTCGCTCAACACGAGCGCGGCGTCGTTCACCAGCTCCTGCCGGTATCCCCACTCTCGCAGCATCGCGACAAGCAGACGGCGCGCACGTCCCGGCGAGTCACGGTCTTCGATGAAGTCGGCCGCCAGTTCAAAGCCGGTCGCAGAGTCCTCCTCGGCGGCTCGTGGGTCGCTATGGGCGCTCGGCTGCAGCACTGCCGAGTGCAGGAGACAGACCTGCTCGAGCGCATCCGCGTGCTCGGAGTGAAACGCCGACTCTGACGGATATGAGCAGAAAAGCGAGAACGGCACTCTGCGGGCCAGTTCATTCCACTCCTTCTCAAGTTCGATCGCCACCGGCACATTCCCCATCTCCCACAACAGCGCCACCATCTCGCCATAGGCACGGACGCTGCCGCTGGACCGGTGCACGGTTCGTACGAGCTCGCCGATCACCTCGTCAAATGCCGCGGGATCGACGCGTCCTTCGAGGAGAAACCTGCTCATCGTGTCCTCCGCGTCCAGGGCGTGGAACGTACCGCTCGTGCTCGCCCGCGCCACATCGATCCCGCGGGCCCGTATCCCGCTCTCGAGCGCGTGACGGTGGGCCTTCGTGGCGATCACGATCGTCCCCTGCCCGGCGAGAATGCCCGCCACCAGGTAGGGGGCGACAGCCTCGACTAGATCGCGATCGTGTTCGTAGAACTTCACCACGTGTTCACCGCCGCCGATCATGGGCTCTGCCGCGATTGCCACTGGCCTACCTCCGGTATGCTCGGTCCGAGAAGGTTTCTACCCGACGCTCGTGCAAACTAGACATCGGCCGCAGGCGGCGGGCGATTCGTGCTCGACCACGGGCACTTCGGCCGGTGGCGTCGCTGATCCAGAACCTGGCTTCCGTACTCGAAGATCCGCCTTCGCGACTCGCGGACGCAACCCCCGGTCTCACAGGGAGAGAGTTCCCGCCTTCTTGCTCGTCCAGTCCTGCAGGAACGTTTCAGTCGAGAGTACGTCGAGGGGCCTGGCGAACAGGAAGCCCTGGCCGCTGTCGCAGTTCTTGTCTCTGAGCACAGAGAGCTCCTGCTGCTGCTCGATGCCCTCGGCAAACGTCTCCAGCGACAGGGCCTTGCCGAGCTCCACGAGGGTGTGGATCAGTGTCTCCCCCTCCTGGTTGTGGGCCAATCCCATGATGAACGAGCGGTCGATCTTCAGGGCGTCGACTGGGAAGCGTTGTAGGTGGGCGAGTGAGGAGTAGCCGGTGCCGAAGTCGTCGATCGCTATCCGCACACCGAGCTTCTTGACCTCGATCAACCGCCGCGCGGTCTCCTCGACATTCCGCATCAATGTCGTCTCTGTGATCTCGATCGTCAACGCCTGCGGATCCAGGCCGCTCTCTGAAAGCGCTTCTTCGATGTCGCACACGAGCTGGTCGGTGTCGAGCTGGCGTCCGGACACGTTGACGGCCATCCCGATCGGATGACCATCCTGGCGCCACTTGGCGCCCTGGTTGCAAGCCTCTTTGAGAACCCACCTGCCGACCTCCGTTATCAGCCCGGTCTCCTCCAACAGGGGGATGAACGCGTCGGGTTGAACGGTGCCGCGCACGGGATGCTTCCAGCGGATCAACGCCTCGACTCCGTTGGGGCTCATGTCCTGCAGATCGAGAGTGGGCTGATAGGCCAGGAAGAACTCTTCGTTTACCAGGGCCTCGCGCAGATCCATCTCCAGCTCCATGCGCTTTTGGACGACGTCCTGCATGCCGCTCTCGAACACGGCGAAGCGGTTCTTGCCGTCCCACTTGGCCCTGTACATCGCGATGTCGGCGTCACGCAGCAGATCCTCGGCGGAGACCTGATGTCCCGCCGCGATTCCGACGCTCGCCGTCACGGTGACCTTGCTTTCGTTGTTCACGCCGAGCTTGAACGGTTGCTTGAGCGCGTCCAGCAGACGCTCGGCGATCAACTCCGATCCGCCCTCCAGCGGGATTTCCTCGGCGATGACGACGAACTCGTCACCGCCCAAGCGACCGAGCGCGTCCGAGCCGCGTACGACACCGTCGAGTCTCGCCGCGACCGCACGCAGCAGCTGATCGCCGGCCGAGTGTCCGAGCGTGTCGTTGATGTCCTTGAAGTTGTCCAGGTCGATGAATAGCGCTGCCACAGGCGCGTTGCTGCGACGCGAGCGTGCGAGCATCTGCTCGACGCGGTCCAGGATCAAAGTCCGGTTGGGCAGACCCGTCAACGGGTCGTGGGTCGCCAGGAATGAAAGCTCCTCCTCCCGCCTGGTCAGCTCATCATCGGTGCGCTTACGCTCGGTCTCGAAGCACTCGCACATGCGCAGGAGACTGAACTCGAGACTCAGCTGCAGAATGTTGAGGGCTTCGGAGAGGGCTTCGGCGGACACGTCGAGTTGGGCGGCGCTGTCGCGCAACACCTCGGACATCACGTTGCGCCAAGAGAAACAGCGCCAGGTCACCTCATCTAGTGACGCTGCGCGATGGGCCGCAAGCTCACCGAAGATCAGCCACGTTTCCTGCCCTGCCTCGATGGCCACCTTCATGCCTTCGCCCGCGATCCAACGGGCGACAGCGACCGTGGAACTCTGGCAGATCCGTTCGAAACTTTCCTGAACGACTGTGTCAACAGCATGGTTCGGTCCCGTGGTCCGCTCGACCGTTCCCTCGAGCACATCGCTAGTCCTTGCTTTCAGAGCCGCGCCGAGTCGGCACAGATCCTCAGAGGGCGTCTCTGACGGCAGGGTGGGCGCCGTTGGAATCCGCACTTCACCGTCACCATTTGAGCGCTGAACAGTCATGTCGGCTAACGAATCGACAGTAAAGGTCAATTACATGAGACCAATTTTCTCACCGTAGACATTGCGTATCACACGAAAGCCGTGGTTTGATGCGCTCTTCGGCGATTTTCGCCACCCTTTGCGCTAGCTTCCACGACGTGAGCACTCCATCGCTTGTGGGCACACCCAGGCCTCCTGACTTGCCTCCTCGGCTTGAGCACGAAGAGCTCGACGAGCTGGTCCATGACGGTGAGCACCTCGATATCGAGCTCGATCGTGCCTCCTTGCCTGGTCAGCACGCCAACGGAGTTGCATTCCAGGCCGTCAGATTCAGTGGCGTCGATTTCTCCGGTTCGCGGCTCGAGGGCCTACGGATCACCGACGGTGAGCTGAAGGGCTGTGATCTGGCCAATGTTCAGGCGCCTCGTGCGCAGCTCGCGCGTGTGAATCTCCAAACGAGCCGTCTGACGGGAATTCACCTTGCGCAGGCGACGCTACGCGACGTCACGATCAGCGGCTGCCGTGTCGAGCTCGCGTCTTTTGGGTCAAGCCGCCTTTCGCGCGTCACCTTCGAGGACTGTCAACTCACACAAACAGACTTCCTCCAAGCCCAACTGGAGGCCGTTCGCTTCCACCGCTGTGACCTCGCGGGAGCTGACTTTCGCGGCTCGCGGCTCTCACAGTGCGAGTTCAGGCGCAGCAGCCTCACCGCGATCCAAGGCGTTGAGAGTCTTCGCGGCGCTGCCATGGAATGGGCTGACATAGTCGAGATGGCCGGCGTCTGGGCGGCCGCCCTGGGAATCGGAGTCCTCGATCCAACTTGAAGTGAGCGGATCGACGGCTTCCCTGGCGGGCACGGTGACATCTAGGAATGGTCAGGAGCCGGCAATCGGTGGCCAAGCGCCCCATCTCGCCACTCATCCATACTGATCGGCCGCGTGCCGCAGAGCTCTGTGCTCACCGTCTGGTTGGAGCAGATGCGATCATTGCCGTCGGCATGCGCCCGCGAGAGCGAACTCCAGCGGCCACCGTTACGCAGGTCGCGTCCGGTGTGAGACAGGTGAGCGTCGGCGCGCCATTCAGGTCGCATGTTTATTTGATCGATGGGCCGGACGGGCCGATTGCCTTTGACGCCGCCATCAAGGGCACCGGCTTGACCGCGTGATTCTCAGCCACAGCCACGTCGATCATCGTGGAGGGGCCGGCGAGTTCGGTGCACCGATTACTGTCACCCCGACGAGGTCGCGGATGCCGAAGGCGACGCCGGCAGAAGCTACACCGACTTCTCTCGCATCGAGAACGAGCGAGTCCGCGAAACCCTTCCCCAGCTCCTCGCGACCTGGGAGGGAGGGCCCGTGAAGATCGCCGTTACAGTCGCCGATGGTGAGCAGATCGCCGGGTTCCGTGTAATCCACACGCCGGACATGTACCTGGCCAGATCGCGCAGTTCCGCGAGTCAGACCGTCTGCTGATAGCGGCCGACGCTATCTACACGTTGGACGCGGAGACCGGACGGTCCGCGAGCGCCCGTGTCTCTCACCCCCTTAGTAACTGGGACATAGAAAAGGCGCGCGAGTCGATCCGCCGGCTGATCCCGCTGCAGGCGAACAGCGTGTGGACCGGTCACGCCGAAGCGCTGACGGGGAACGACATCGCGCAGCAACTCGAGCGAGCCGCTGACCATGTGTACCAGGCGATCGGCTGAGATTTGCTAGAGCCAGACGGCAAGGGGATAGACCGGAAGTAATGGACGCTCATCCGGGGCGTGGCCGCGTGAGTGTCTGTACACGGTGCCGAGCTCTTGGCGCAAAACATTCCGCGGTTGGCCGGTGACCGGCCCATGGGCTCGCTGGATACCCAGAGCATGGACATCCGGACCACGAACAGGTTCGTCGAGGCCGAGGACAAACTCGCGACGCTGCAGGGTGCCTTCCCGGGCGGCTCCCGTGAGGCCCTGCACCAGTCGCCGCTGTTCGTGCCGCCCCACGTGGTGCGCGCATGCTGCTCCTCGATTAGCTGTACAGGCGGATCCTCGGCGTCCACGGGTCGATCATGGAGTTCGGGGTTCGCTTCGGGCGTGACCTTGCCACGTTCGACGCCCTGCGCACAGTGCACGAGCCGCTGCACTACGGCCGTTGCATCGTGGGCTTCGACACGTTCACGGGCTTCCCATCCGTCCACGCCAAGGACGGCGACTACGCGCTCGCCCAAGTCGGCGGCTTGCACACCGGTGATGCCTACGACGAGTAACCTCACCGAGGTGCCTGCCGCGAGCAGATGGCGCCGTACGAGCACATACGCAAGTTCGAGATCCGTCCGGGGGGACGCCACGCAGACTCTTCAGGCCTACCTCGCCGAGCACCCCGAGACGATCGTCGCTCTCGCGTACTTCGACTTCGACATCTACGAGCCGACACGCGTCTGCCTCGAACTCGTGCGCGAGCGGCTGACGAAGGGCAGCATCCTTGCCTTCGACGAGCTCAACTGCACTGATTTTCCGGGGGAGACCGTCGCGGTGCGTGAGGTACTGGGGCTAGACCGTTACGCGATCCAACGGCTGCCATACGGTCCTGGGATGCCCTGTTTCCTCGTCGTTGAGTAGCAACGAGCAGAGACGTCTGCGGGAGCTATCTAGCGCGATCTGAGATCGGAGGCCATCAGCCGCATGTGGCGAGAGGAGGTCCGTGTTCTGAGCGCAAACATCGATGCTTGATGGGTCGTATCGTCTCTGAACGTCGGCGTCAGACTGGTCGAAAGCGCTGGGGTGTGTGGTACTCTCCGAACGGGTATGCGAACGTTGACTGATCATGGGCTCCACCCCTCATCGCAGCTTGGTTTTGCTCAGGAAAACGGGAAACAGACTCGTTTGATTGGCTCGCGGAAATTGCCGGAGGAGAGAAGCGCATATTCGCTGGGCCGTTCATGCTCTCGGGAGCCAAGCGCGAACTTAGCGTTAGGCGTGTAACACACGCCAGCTTCGCGAGAGTACGTGTAGGTGCCAACGCGCCATACGTACTGAAACGAGGAAACTTGGCTGTACCACAAATGGGCCTGAGCCCAGGGCTTGCTGCCCGTGGAGTCGAGTATTCCTGTCAACGGTTCCTTAGGTCTCTTTGATGAAACAAGTGAGAATTGCACTAGAAACAGATTGTTCACGGATATGGCCGTCACATCGACAGCTATCCCCGTCCGGCGCCAACCTGCATACGGTGTGGCGGGCAACCTGCCGCGCCGATCGCCGGCCTTTCTGATGACAAATCTCTTTGACTACTTCGAGGAGCTCCCCAGACGAGAGGGCACGCGCGCTCCGTGGGCGGCACGGGCACCGCGAAGCCCTCAGAGAGACCACGATCTGAAACTCCTACCAAGAACCCCGCAGTGGCAGAACGACGAGGAGTCTCAGCGGACGCTCGAGCGGATCGAAGGCGAGTCGTGGGTGGAGTCCGTTAGCCGCGGGGCTGAGGAGGTTCGGCTGCGGATAGACAGCGGCTGGATCGAGACCGTCGGCGCGGCGCTGGAGGCCGGCGGAGGCGCCGAAGCCGCGCTACGGGATATCGCCCGCGCGCGCCGCTACGCGATCCAGTTCTGGGACGCCAACGCGACCAAGGCTCTGCACGTCGGCCACTTGCGCAACCTTGCGATCGGCAACGCGCTCGCCGCGGCGCTCGAACAGGCCGGTGCCCAGGCGGAGCGGCGCAGTCTGATCTCCGATGCCGGGCGCAGCATGGGGGAGGCGATGGCCGGCGTGATGCAGAGCGGACAGCACGCTCGCACATGGCCCGATGGCGATCAGAAGAGCGATCACTTCGTCGGCGTCTGCTACGCCGACTACGTGGCTTCCGGCGGGCTACTAGCCGGCCAGGAGATCGACGAGCGCGAGGATTCGCTCACACGCGAGTTGCAGGTGCGGGGCGACGCGGCTGACGATCTGCTCAGGCGTGTGATGGGCGGCGAGAGCGAGGCGCTGGAGCTGTGGTTCAAGACACGCGCGTGGGTGATCGCCGGGCAGCGCAAGACGCTCGCGCGCCTGGGAATCGCCTTCGACAGGGTGTTCTTCGAGTCCGACTTCCTCGCCGACGGCAGCGAGCTGACCGAGAGGGGCCTGCGCGAAGGCAAGTTCGAGCGGCTCGTGGATGGGGTGATCGTCTATGAGACGGATGTGCAGGAGCTCGAGGAAATGCCGCTCGTGCGCAGCGACGGGCTGGCAACACAGCACATGCGGGCCGTGTCCTACTGGATGGGTGCGCCCGACCTAGAGGGCGTTACATCGGTGCAGATCTGTGGTGCCGAGTGGGTTGCCCATTCGACTTGCATCCGCAAGTTGATGACAGAGATGACCCCACCGGAGAACGATGCGGCAAGCCGGGGCATCCATCCGACGCACGACATCTTCCACGGCATGGTCGCCCAGCAGAAGCGCGCGGTCAGCTCGAGCGACGAGGGTGGCCTCTTGATCGACGATCTGATCGAGAGGATCGACAAGCAACTCGACACAGACCCACAGATGCGCGAGATTCGCCGCGCGCACCCCAACCCGGAAAGGATCGCCGCGCAGATCGTGCTCGGCTATTTCCTGCCCCATCCGGTAACCCCAAGCATCGACTTCGAGCCAGAGAGGCTCCTGCAGGCCGAGGAGAGTCTCGGCTGGGATGTAGTCAGAGCACGCGCTAGGCATGGAACGCTGACCAACTCGCCTGGTCACCGGCCGGCCGAAGACCCCGACTACCGCTTCGCGGTGATCCAGTCAGAGCTCTACCGCCGCCACCTGCGGCTTGCCTCTGATCGACTCGACGTCAGACCAATCGCCCTCTACCTGCGCCACCTCGCGCGCTGGTATGAGGAAAAGGAGCGCTCCTCCCACGTCGAACGAGTGGTCCACACGCTGCTCGATCGCAGCGCCCGCGGGCTCGGGCTGGAAGGGGCGCGATGAGCACGCTGCTGATCGACAACTACGACTCCTACACCTACAACGTTTTTCACCTGCTCGCGGCGGTCTGCGGCGAGGAGCCGATCGTCGTCCACAACGACATGGTCTCCTGGAAGGCGCTGGAGCGCTGGGACTTCGACGCGATCGTGCTCTCGCCCGGCCCTGGCCGTCCACAACGCTGGCACGACTTCGGTGTGTGCGCCGACATTCTGCGCTTCAGCGAGGTCCCGGTGCTGGGAGTGTGCCTCGGCCACCAGGGTCTCGGGCAGGTCCTGAACGCCACCGTCACCGCCGCGCCGGCGGTGATGCACGGACGCCTCTCGCAGGTAAAGCACACCGGTGCGGGCCTGTTCGAGGGAATTCCGCAGGATTTCAAAGTGGTGCGCTACCACTCGCTCGCGGTGAGCGGCGACCTGGGCCCTCAGGGACGCGTCACGGCATGGACCGACGAGGGCGTCGTGATGGGCATCGAACACACCGACCGGCCACTGTGGGGGGTGCAGTTTCACCCCGAGTCGATCTGCACCGAATATGGGCACAAGCTCTTTGAGAACTTCTATGCCTTGGCCGGGGAACACCGTCCGCCGAGCAAAGGCCGCCTGCACCCTCCTGGCGTTCCGCCCCGACCAGACAAGAAACGCTCGACCGCTGATTCCCCCGCATGTCTGCTCGTCCGTGCCCTGGAGGGAGAGCCGCGCGGACAAGCGGTCGAGCAACTGTTCGAGCGTCTGTTCGGCGATCTCGACCATGCCTTCTGGTTGGACAGCGCGAGCACCGCGACAGAGCTCGGCCAGTGTTCCTACATGGGCTCCTCGCTCGGGGAGCACCGGCTGGTGCTCGAATACGACGTTGACGCCGGGATCGTCACGAGCTACGACGCACACGGAACCTCCAGCTGCAACGAGACGATCTTTCAGGCACTCGAGCGCGAACTACAGGCCCGCGCGATCGACGTGCCCGAGGGCATGTCGAAGGGCCTCGTGGGTGGCTTCGTCGGTTATCTCGGCTACGAGTGCAAGGCCGACTGCGGCTCGCCGAACACGCACAGCTCCGACGTGCCAGACGCGGTGCAGCTGTTCGCCAATCGCCTGGTCGCGATCGACCACGTCGAGGGGCGCACGCACCTGCTCGCGGTCTGCCGTGGCGATGAGCCAGAAGCCGAACAGTGGCTCGAGGAGGCCGCTTGCGTCATCGAGGACCTCCTCGCGGCGCCCTGCAGTCAGGGGCCACAACCGCTCTCGAGCACGCACGCTCCCGAGCACGTGACGTTTCGCTGCGGACGTGGTCGCGAGCAATACCTCGCGGACATCGCCCGCTGTCAGAGCGCGTTGGCCGCCGGCGAGTCATACGAGGTCTGCTTGACCGACCAGATGCACACCGACGCGAGTCCCGACCCATGGCTGCTGTACCGTGGTCTGCGGTCGAGCAATCCCGCTCCGTTCGCCGCCTACCTGAAGCTCGGCGAGCTTGCGATCGTGAGCAGCTCCCCCGAGCGCTTCCTGTCGATCGATCGTGACCGCCGTGTGCAGGCGCGCCCGATCAAGGGTACGGCGCCGCGCTCGGCCGATCCAATTCAGGACGACGCCATACGCGCCGAGCTCACATGTGACGAGAAGACATTCGCAGAGCATCTGATGATCGTGGATCTGCTTCGCAACGACCTGGGACGCGTCTGCGAGGTCGACACCATCCGCGTGCCAGAACTGATGCAGATCGAGCCCTACGCGACCATGCACCAGATGGTCTCCAACATCGTGGGAGTGCTCGACGCGAACCGCTCGGCGGTGGACTGCGTGCGGGCGTGCTTTCCGGGGGGCTCGATGACGGGCGCCCCGAAGCTGCGCACGATGGAGATCATCGACGGCATCGAGCGGGAGGCGCGCGGCGTCTACTCGGGCGCGATCGGCTATTTCGGGCTGGATGGCAGCGTGGATCTGTCGATCGTGATTCGCACGGTCGTGATGAGGGTGGGTGGGGGCGTCAAAACCACGACGATCGGAGCGGGCGGCGCGATCGTGATGCAGTCAGACCCGCAGGAGGAGTTCGAGGAGATCCTGCTGAAGGCGCGCGCGCCGATGGCGGCGATCGCCCGCGCTGTGACCGGGAGCGACGCGCGTGAGGCGTGGACTGTGCAGCTCGAGCCGCACAGCCACCTCGCGGGGACGTCGTTGTGAGCAAACCGATGGCGACGGCCAGCGCGGGGAGAAATGAGCCATGAGCTGGCAGATACGTGAGGCCACCCACGCCGACGTGCCGGAAGTGGTTGTGGACGTCGGCCGACTGCTCGAGGAGCTCAGCGGACATGAGAGCGACCCCGCGTCGCTCGAGCGGATCGCCCACGCTCTGATCGACAATCCCGAGGCCGGTGCGCTGCTGGTAGCCGAGTCCGATGGTCAGATCGTCGGTGTGCTCGGCGCCAGCTGGCAGATAGCCATCCGCGTCGCAGGGCGCTACGGCCTGATCCAGGAGCTCTGGGTGCACCCTGACTGGCGCAGCCGTACGCTCGGCGCTGAGCTGATCGACACGCTCGTCGCGCTCGCGCGCGCACAGGGCATCGGGAGACTGGAGGTGGGTCTCCCCAGCGAGCGCTTTGCGCTGCTGGCGGCCACCGAGGCGTTCTACGTCGATAACGGCTTTGACACGATCGGCTCGCGGATGCGGCGGATCCTCTCGTGAGCGAGCTCCTGATGGTGGATCAGCGTCCCGGCCATCACGATGGCGCCCCGTTCATCCTCGACAGGCATGGGAACAGGACTCAAGGCCACGACGACAGTCGTCGCACCGCCGAGCTGCGCGAGGGGCTTCTACGCCACGAGGGTGTGATGGTGAGCACTGCTGACACGACTCAGGACGATCTCGAGCGGATCGTGGAGACGCTGCACGAACGTGCCTATCTCGATGCGCTGCGACAGATCGACAGTGAAGAGCCGACGATCATGCCGCGGTGGGCACCCCCAGGACTGCTGGCGGACAGCCCTATCTGGGCGGGAGTCGTGTCGACCGCGTTTGAGGGTATGCGCACAGCGATTACGGCCGCGCATCGCGTCATCGACGGAGAGCGCTTCACCTATGCTCTCTCGCGTCCCCCAGGTCACCATGCGGGTCCGGGCTGGTGCGGGGGCTACTGTTATCTGAACACCGCGGCGGCCGCCGCCTACACACTGTGTGAGGGAGGGTTGAGGCCGGTCGCGATCCTCGATGTTGACTTTCACTTCCCCACCGGCACCTCCGCGATTGTCAAGCCCTTGGCAGATGTGATGCTGGGGTCGCTGCATGCCCGCACCCTCGACGAGGTTCCCTGGCGCCAGGTGCAGCCGGGCGAGCGCGAGTGCTTCATCGAGTTCGAGCAAGCGCCGACCGTCGAAACTTACCTCGACTCTCTCGAGAGGATGCTTGCCGAGCTCGCGCAGCGCTCCCGCGGACTCGTGCTGTCGCTCGGCTATGACACGGTCGCGAGCGACCCACACGGCTCGTGGGATTTCCCGCCGAGGATCTTCCAAAAGATGGGAACCACGCTGGCGGCCAGCGACCTGCCCATCTGCGTGGTGCAGGAGGGCGGCTACTCGCTGGAAGCGCTCGCCGAATGCAGCCACGCTTTCGCGACCGGTCTCTTGGGCGGTGATGGAACATGAGCGGGCTCGAGCCGTTTCGCGCGCGCCTGGATGCGATCGACGAGCAGATCGCACGCCTATTGGGAGAGCGTTTTGACATTTGTCGCGAAGTCGCCAACTACAAGAGCGAGCACGAGATCCCGATGATGCAGCCGGAGCGGATGATCGAGGTGCGCGAACGCTACTTGGAGCGCGGCGGCGAGGTGAACCTACCCCCCGGGTTTGCCTCAGCGCTGTTTGAGCTACTGGTCGGCGCGACGTGCAAGATGGAGGATGAACTCATACAGACCGCGGCAAAGACAAAGACTCATGAGCGCTGAGTTGCCACCAGGTCCAAGGATGCCCGCGGCCCTGCAGGCTGTGGGATGGGCGCTGCGACCGTTGCCGTTCATGCAAACGAGCCGTGAGCGCTACGGCGACATCTTCACTCTGCGCATCCGCGGCGGGCGGCCGTGGGTGTTTCTGAGCGACCCGCAGGACATCGGCAAGATCCTCACGATTACACCAGAGCTCGTTCGTGCGGGAGCGGGGGAGGCCAATCCGTTGCTCGGCCCACTGCTTGGGCCGCGCTCGGTGATGTTGCTGGACGAGCCAGACCACATGACTCATCGCAAGTTCATGCTGCCCTCATTTCACGGAAAGCGGATGCAGGCCTATAGCGAGATGATGGTCGAGGTGGCACGTGAGGAGATCGCCAAGTGGCCACTGGGTGAGCCGTTCGCGATGTGGCCCAGGATGCAGTCGATCAGCATGGAGGTGGTGATGCGTGCCGTCTTCGGAACAACGAGCTCCGAGCACATCGGGCGGCTGCGTGTTCTGCTCCGGCGCTTGACGGATTGGCTCAACGACCCGTCGCGCCTCACTCTTATGACTATGTTTGGCTCGCGCTGGTTGACTCGCAACAACGGGTTCCGGGAGGTCATCGAGCCGGTCGAAGTAGCTCTGCTTCAGGAGGTCAGGCGAAGGCGTTCCTCGCCGAGCCGCCCAGGGGAGGAGGGGATCCTCTCGCTGCTCGAGGAGGCTTACGATGAGAACGGTTCACCAATGACAGAGCAGGAGCTGCGTGACGAACTGATCACGCTGGTTTCGGACGGACCGACCGCGACGTCCCTCGCATGGGTTTTCGAGCGCCTGCTGCGCCACCCCGAGAAGTTCGACCGTCTGCGCGAAGAGGTGCTCTCAGGCACCAGCGACACCTATACGGATGCTGTTGTGAAGGAGATACTCCGCCTCTGCCCGGCAGTTCCGCTCGTCATGCGGCGCCTCGTTGAGCCGATGGAGCTCGGCGGCTACACGATGCCGCCTGACACCATCGTGGCATCGTGCATCTATCTGCTACACCACCGCGAGGACATCTATACGCACCCGTTCGCCTTCATGCCTGAGCGGTTCATCGAGGGTGCGGGTGGGCGAGCACCCGACACCTATACCTGGCTTCCTTTCGGCAGCGGCGTAAGGCGCTGCGTAGCCGCGTCGTTCGCTCAGCTAGAGATGAAGCTGGTCATCAAAACCGTGATCAGCGAACTAGACCTCACAGCTGCCTCAGTTGGTTCAGAGCGTCCCGCCAGGAGCTCGATCTCCTTCGTGCCTGATCAGAGCGGGATGGTCATCGCCCAGCGTCGCGTGTCTCGCCAAGCTCTCTCTTCACCCCCCCCCCCGAAATAGGGCACCCCATCTAGCCCGAGCGAGCTGTGAGAGCGCTCGATTGCGGTCGAGATACGCACGTCGCGCGGTCGCCCTCGTCGGATCTCGATGAGCGCGGCCACAGCGTTTGTTTGCGTCACCTATCGACGCTCCGCGTTGCCGCCCGGTCCTCGGATGCCGAGCACGCTGCAGGCCGTCGCCTGGGCCAAGCGCCCGCTCCCATTCCTCGAGCGGTGTCAGAAACACTTTGGAGACACGTTCACCGTCCGGGTCAAACACGCTGGCACGTGGGTGATCTTGGCCGATCCCCAAGACGTCAAGCACGTGTTCACTGCCGACCACGCCATGCTCGGTGTGGGCCTTGCCAACTCGATCCTTGGCCCGCTGCTCGGCCCCCGCTCGGTGATGCTGCTAGAGGAGCCAGAGCACATCGAGCGCCGCAGGCTGTTGCTGCCGCCGTTCCACGGCGAGCGCATGCAGGGCTACAGCGAGATGATGGCGGACGTCACCCGGCGCGAGCTCGCGACCTGGCCCGCAGGTGAACCGTTTGCGCTGTGGCCACGAATGCAGGAGATCGCGCTCGAAGCGATCATGCGCGTCGTGTTCGGCCCAGTCGAAACCGATCGCCTCAAGCGGTTGCGCTTCCTGCTTCGCCGTCTCGCCAACTGGATGAACGATCCTCGACGCCTGAACTTGCTGGCAACCGCCGGTCCAAGCCGCTTCGCTGGCAACCGCGGCTATCGGGGGATGATGGGCCCAGTGGAGGATGCGGTGCTGGAGGAGGTGCGCCGGCGCCAGCAAGATCCGGCGTGCACCGATGGCACGGACATCGCTTCGATGCTGGGCGAGGCGCGCTACGAGGACGGCTCGCCGATGACTGAGCAGGACTTGCGCGACGAACTGGTGACGCTGTTGACGGATGGGCCGACGTCGAGCCTGCTGTCCTGGGCGTTCGAGCGGCTGCTGCGCCATCCGGAGATGTATGCGCGGGTACGGGCGGAGGTGGAAGCGGGCGAGGATGACGCGTACCTCGACGCCGTCGTGAAGGAGACGCTGCGGTTGTGCCCCGCCGCGCCGATCGTCGTGCGCAGGCTGCTGGAGCCGATGGAGCTCGGGGGTTATGCGATTCCCGCGGGGACAACCGTGGCACCCTGTGTGCACTTGGTGCACCGGCGCGCTGATGTGTACCCCGAGCCGTTGCGCTATCGACCTGAGCGCTTTTTGGAGCAGCCGGCGGGAACTTATACGTGGATCCCTTTTGGCGGAGGGGTAAGACGGTGCCTGGCGGCGCCTTACGCGCAGCTTTTGATGAAGCAGGTGATCGGGACCATCGTCGGCGAAGTGGATTTGCGGCCGGTCGATCCTCGCTCGGAGCGGGCAAAGAAGAGCGCGATCGCGTTCGTGCCCCACCGGGACGCTATGGTGATCTCCGCGCCGCGTAGCCGGCACATGTCCATTGCACATCACCCTCGTACGACCAGCGATCGAAGTGGAGCAGACAACGAATCGATGCACCAGCCGGGGCTCGAACCCGGATCAGCGGATTTTAGTCCGCCCCTTTCACCGATTAAGGTACTGGTGCTTAGAACCCGACCAGCAGTCTGCTGACAATCAACATGCAGCTTCGTGCTGTCGAGCTCGATAGGCCATCATAAAGAGTAGCCTCGAGGGCGAGGCATCCAGAGCATCGTCTTTGCTCCCGGAGAGCGAGCTCGGCGCGGGGGGGCACGGCCGTGCCCGACCGAGGCAAAGACCGGGCGCCGGTCCTATGTGACCGGGCAGAGTCCGCCATCGAGATTGATGGCGGTGCCGGTGATGTAAGAAGCGCGCGGGGAGAGCAGAAAAGAAGCGAGGTCGGCGAACTCGGTGGCGTGGCCGACTCGTCCGAGCGGGATGCCGGCGGCGGTGACCATCCGCTGGTAGTACTCCTCGGGAGAGATCCCGTTGGCCGCCGCTCTGCGCTCCATCTGGCCACTTTCGACCACACCGATCAGCACCGCGTTGACCCGGATTCCCTCTGGTGCGAGCTCCCTGGAGAGCGCCTTCGTGAGCGCGAGCCCAGCCGCACGCGAGACCGACGTGGGTGTGGTCCCCGCGTCAGGCGCCTTGCCCGAGATCGCCAACGTGTTCACGACAGCGCCCCTGCTCTCCCGCAAAGCCGGCAGCGCCAGGCGCGTGAGGCGCACCGCCGCCATCAGCTTCAGCGCGAGGTCTTCTTCCCAAACGGAGTCAGCATGCTCGGCGAACGATCCCGCGGCGAGCTCACCCGCGTTGTTGACGACACCGTCGATCTGACCCCAGCGGGCCATCGCCGACTCGACGAAACGCTCGAGGTCCTGTGCGCTTCTGGCGTCTCCAGGCACATCGAGCACCTCGCCGCCGGCGTCCCGCAGGGAGCCCGCGACTTCGGCGAGCCGCTCGGGGTTGCGCGCCAGGATCGCCACCCGGGATCCCTCGGAGACGAGCTGGCCGGCGAGCGCCTTGCCGAGACCGCTCGAGCCGCCCGTGATCAAGAACGCCTTTCCCTTTAGCTGTAGGTCCATGCGTCGCTAGATCCCCTCCGGGGTGCGCCCGTCGTGCCCGACATAGCCGCCCTTACCGCCAACGCACACATACACCGTGTCGCCCGGTCCGAGAACACGAATTTTGCGCACCGTCTGCGCATCGACGCGCGCGAACGTACCCTCGTCGAGACGGTGGCTGCAGCCGTCGCCGAACTCCATCTCGATCGCCCCGCGGTGCACGAAATACAGCTCCTCCTGAATGTCGTGATAGTGCCATTTCGTCTCATACCCGGGCGGGCGGACGAGTGCGTTCACGCCGAAAGCGCTCACCTCCAAGGCTTTGCGAACTTTGCGAAAGCCATATCCCTCGCCGATCGCGTCGATGTGGCCGATCGCGTAGCCCTCATCTACGGTGACCCCAGGGTGGGAGGCCCTGTCCGTGGGGGAATCCGCCGGCGTCTCAGGCGCCACGCGGCTCCCCGGCGGGCTGCAATTGCGGCTCGCCGCGATCTCCAGGCTCGGGGTTGCCGGTGAACAGCCACGGAATGCGATGGCCGATCAGCCTTCCCTGGTAGCGCCTGCGTTTCCCATACACCACCCAAGTCGTATTCACCTCGCCAAAACGCTCCACGACGCGCAGCTCGTCTGGGTACTCCTCCGCGTATTCGGCGATCGTCACACCGGCGTCGTACCTTCCCTCCAGCAGGTTGCGAGCGACCACCGGGTTCGCCGACTCTTGGACAACCCTCTCCCAGCGTGTGAGGTCGAGGTAGCCCAACGCGGCAGGAACGATCCCGAGGCTCTTCGGCTCTTCGATGCCCGCCCGTACGAGCAACGCCATTTCCTTCGCGGGGCAGAGGAACGTATCGACTACGAATACCTCGTCGCGATAGCGCTCGGTGATCAAGTGCACGTCTGGGTGTGCGCTGCATTGCACCAGAAACGAATTGGGCTCCTCCCGAACCCGCTCCAAACCCGTGAGGAGGTTCTCGGTGAGCTCTACATGCGCCACCTCGAGGCCCTGGAACTCCAGGTAGCGCCGTAGCGCGTTCTCGTGGCAGGTGCCTGACGGACCGAGCGTGATGAACGTCGGAGTCGTCGCTGGGCTCGAGTCGTCGGGGAGCTTCATCTCTTGTTCATAGCACGTTATTGCGTCACGCGAAGCCGGCGCCTGGTAGGTGCTGCGTGGCTTTCAGGAGCGTCATCCAGCAGTCGACGTGTGTGCTCGGCTACCTCAGTGGCCACTCCTATGTCGGCCGCACTCGCGGACCATGCTGGCTCTGAGGATCTCGCCATCTATCGGTGGCCGAGCAAGCCGACGATCACGGCCGCAAATGGATGTGTGGCACTATCACGAGCGTCTCAGGGTCTAAACTGGTCGGACCTCAAAGGAGAGGTGGCCGAGCGGCTGAAGGCACTCGCCTGCTAAGCGAGTATGGGGATAAAACTCCATCGAGGGTTCGAATCCCTCCCTCTCCGTACATCAGATGTATGACGTGTTCGAACCTCTCGAGCCCTCGGGCTTGCGGAGTTCTCGCTCGACGGCCAGGATACGGTCGGCGCTGGCGTGGAGCCGTCAGGGATACTCGTAGAGGATCGTCGATCAAGCACCGCGATGTGAGCCAGTCCCGGTCCGCCACGCCGGTCGGTATCAGCTCATGTGAGTACTGTCCCCTCCCAACGTCGGCGCTTTCGCCGATATCCAAGCGTCGCGGCTCGCTCGAGACCGCCCGCTGAGTCTCCTCGGCAACTGCTGGTTGACTGGGCCAACGAGCAGGACGGTTGGGTACGTCAGCTAGCTAGCGGGGTCCTCGACGGGCGCAGGGTAATCGAGGGGGAGGTGCTCGACGGAGTCTTCAGGCACTACCTGGCCGAGAACAAACTCATGGAGCACGAGCCGGAGATTGTCCCCTGGCTGCAGAACGCCAGAGAGACGGGCCAGCAGGAGGCCGAGCTGATCCTAAACAGCCTCAGCGACGTCCTATCGGTCAACGCGCTCGCGGGAGCACAGACGATCGAGTTCAACGCGAACCTGACTGTTCTGCTGGGTGACAACGGCAGCGGCAAGAGCGGATACACGCGCATCCTCAAGCAACTGGCGGGATCGCGGACGGTCGAATCGATTCTGCCGAACGTCTATGAGTCAGACGGCGATGGCTTGCCGCAGGCGAAAGTCCTCTACACACTGGGGGGCAACGAGCACGGGCTCGACTGGACCGGCGGACATATCCCGGATCTCGCCCGTGTGGCCATCTTCGACGATCCCTCGGTACGCGTGCACCTGGACGGCGATCTGTCCTATCTCTACACGCCCGGTGATCTCGTGCTGTTCCCGGCCGTATCGGCCAGTATCAACGCGGTCCGTGCGCGCCTGGAAGGCGAGATCGCCAGACGGTCTCCTGGTGAGAGTCGGCTGGCCGAGCGCTTCACCCCGGGAACACGGGTGTATGCGCTGCTGCAAGAGCTCGGTACCAGGACAGATTCCCTGGCGTTGCGCGAGTTGGCGAACGTGAGCGAGCAGGAGGCGGCCGGCTTGCAATCGCTGGAATCCCACATCGGCGCTCTCCAGGCGCAAACCGTTCCCGCTCAGCTGACCGTGGAGCAACTGCGTCGAGATCACTACAGACGCCTGATCTCAGTGGCCGCCAAGGTGATCGCCTTTGACTTCGACGCCTACAACCAGGCGGTCCTCGATGCCACTGACGCAGAAGAGCGCTACGGAGAGCTGGCAAACAAGCTGCTCAGCGGAGCCGCGGTTCAGGGCGCGGATGCCCAGGCGTGGAAGACGTTCCTGCTGGCCGGCGAGGCCTACCGGCGGCATCTGGGCAGCGAGTCATATCCCGCGCAGGAGGATGTCTGCCTGTATTGCCGCCAGGATCTGGGCGCGGAGGCGCTTGGACTCTTGCGCAGCTACCAGGAGTTCGCCAACGACGCTCAACGGCGTCGGGCTGCCGACACCCGTGCGCGGGCCGGGGCGCTGTCACGCGAGGTGATCAGCATCGACCGCTCGCGTCTGTCTGAAGAACTGCACCATCACAATGAGCGCTGGCCGGAGGGCGCCATTCAGAGCGCGACGGAGATGCTGGCCGCGCTCGAGGCCCAGCAAGAGGCGATAACCGTCGGTCGGCCCGCCGAGTGGAGTGAGCTCAAGGAGCTCGCGCTCGAACTCACCCGAGACTGCAAAGCGAGACTGCAGAACACCGAAAAGCTGATAGCGGACCTCGGGAGCAAGGCGGAGGAGCGGGTGGCGGCGCTGAAGGTAGCTCAGGCACGCTACGTCGATCTGCGGGACCGCCTCGAGCTGGGACGCTGCTTTGACGAGGTGCTCTCGCATATAGAGAACGCGGGCTGGGTGGCGCGGGCGCTGGAGCTGAGAGCCCGCTTCGGAACACTGCAGCGCTCCTTTACGGAGATCGCAAAGACGGCCGGCGAGCAATTCATAAACGGGGACTTCTCGGCGCGCTTCAGCCAGGAGTGCGAGGCCCTGGCTGCGTCAGCGGTGCGGCTGGACTTCCCCGGTCGTCAGGGTCGCACCGCCCGCCAAAAGACCATCGCCCGCAAACACAGGCCCTCGACCGTACTCTCCAAGGGAGAGCAGCGGGTGATCGCGCTCGCCGACTTCTTGGCAGAGGCCCTGATGCGCCCGGCGGCCGCGCCGCTCATCTTTGACGATCCTATCAGCGGCCTGGATCGCTCTCACGCTCGTCTGGTGGCTGGGCGCCTGGCCGAGCTGTGCCTGCAGCGTCAGGTCATAGTTTTCACTCACGACGTCTGGTTTGTCGAGGAGTTGCTCGGGCGAATGGGCTCAGATCGCGACCGCTACTCCTACTACAACGTGATCGACCGGCCAACCGCCGGCGTGGTAGTGGCCGCCGGCGAGCAGGAGCCGACTCCAGCCCAGACTTCGGTGCCAGCTGTGCCGAGTCCAGCTGAGCTTCTCAGTTAGTCCCCTCTTGCGCGACCGCGAACACGATGTGGCGGCGGGCGACCGTGAGGAACTCGTGGCTTTCGACCGTACCGGAGTCCAATGAGCGGATCGTCACCTCGGTGAGCGTGAGAAAGTCGCGCTCGGAGGCGTTGAGGACATCCGACACCCGGCTGCGGTAACCGTCGCGGGCGAGCGTCAAGAAACCCTCGATCTGGTGGCGCTCGGTCTCTATGCGAATCCGCTCGCGACGGTGATCGATGTTCTGATGCTCCGACGGGGATGGCTCGTCATTCATACAGGCATTATCCCGCCATTCGTGCCGGATGTCGGGTTCTCCTGAAAGCCAGCTCTCATCGGTGAAGGCCACGGCCTTGCTCCCCGACAGCTGATGCCGAGGAGCAAGACCGTGAGAGCCAACGATCGTTGCGTGCTGAAAGTCCCTCAGGGGACGATGAGCGTGAACGCGTAGCCAGTCGCCAATGTGGACGGGGCGGACGGAGCATAGGTGTCTACCTCGAGCGGACTTCCCGGGCAGTTGGTGTGCTGTGCGTTGACGGCGATCAGACCGGGTGCTTTGACGGAGCTGTAGCTGATCTCCGGAGAGACGGCCGCGATACCTGAGGTGACCGGAACGCCGGCCGCGGGTGTGATGCAGTAGACGCCTTCGATCGGCTCGCTGACGCCCGTGATGTTGAACGCGCCGACTAGGACGGCTTCGGTCGGTGATTTGGGCTGAACGATCGTGAACGCGTGCGCCGTGCCGGCGGGCCCTTGGATTCCCTGCTGGCCTTGCGGTCCGGTCGTGCCCGTTTTGCCCGTTGCTCCGGTTTTGCCAGTCGGTCCCGTTTTGCCCGTTTTGCCGGGCAGACCCTGTGGTCCACGCGTGCTGGCGGGACCGGGGAAGCCGCGCGGACCACGCGGCCCACGCAATAGACAGGCGTGTATGCGTCGCCCGTGGCTGATCACAACGACGGCGTGACAGCGCACCGCGGCCGCGTGTCCAATGGCTCTGGTGGTATCGCTACCCAGCGCGGGCACCGCGACCGCTGTGGCGGCAACCGCGGCAGGGATGACAATCAGGCTGATGATGCGCCGATGCATGGCGATCGTTTCCTTCCTCTCGGGTACCTGGGTCCTAGACATCAACACCCCGCCACGGGCGGCGGAGCGGTGTCAGCCGACGCGTTCTGGCAGGCTCGCTGGTAGTCCTGCGCGCACCGAGGTGACAAGTCCGACGCCGTCCGCGGGGCGGTTGCGCTCATCGCGCACTATGTATAGAGGCCGGTGCTTGACCTCGTCGTAGATGCGTCCGACATACTCGCCGATCACGCCGAGCGCGATCAGCTGGATGCCTCCGAGCAAAAGGATCGCGATCGTGATGGTTCCGAAGCCGGGCAGGTAGGAGCCGGCGAAGTGCAGTCCCATGACGACTGGGATCGCGATGAACGCGATCGTAGCCGAGAACAGGCCGGCGTAGGTCGCCAACTGCAGCGGCAGGTGGGAGAACGACGCGATCGCATCCAGGGAGAAGCGCAGCATCTTGCGCAGCGTGTACTTCGTCTCCCCGGCGGCCCGGGCTTCGCGCTCATAGGGGACCGCGGTCTGGGTAAAGCCGACCCACACGGTCATGCCGCGCAAAAAGCGCGAGCGCTCGGTCATGCTCAGCAGCGCATCCAGCGCTCGGCGGTCGAGCAGGCGAAAGTCGCCCGAGTTGGGCTCGAGGTCGACCTGGGCCAGCTTGTCGAACAGCTTGTAGAACCAGGAGGCGGTGGCGAGCTTGAAGGCGGTCTCGCCCTCTCGCTGTCTGCGCACGGCGTAGACGACATCGGATCCGCTTTCCCATTGCTCGACCATCCTTGGGATCAACTCGGGTGGATCTTGCAGATCGGCGTCGATCATCGCCACGACATCCCCGACGGCGTGCTCCAGCCCGGCGGTGAGCGCGGCCTGGTGGCCGAAGTTGCGCGAGAGGTGGATGACGCGCACGCGCGGGTCGGTGGAGGCGGCGCGGTCCAGCATTTCTGGGGTCCCGTCAGCGCTGCCGTCGTTGACGAGCACCAGCTCGAAGGAGTAGTCGGCGAGTGCGGCGCAGGCACGCTTGATGAACTGCTCGATCAGCTCCTGCTCGTTGTAGACAGGCGCTACAACGCTTAGAAGCCGGGGTCGTCGCTGTGATTGATCTGCCATGGTGAGTTTCAGGATCGCCGATTTTCCTAAAGGAAAGACTAGGGGACCGGCAAGAAAAGGCGATTAATCACGTTCTAACCGACGCCTAACTGAAAGTGTGAGCACGCTCTTACACATGGTGGACGAAGTTCGTTCATCCTGTGTGGATGCGCTCCGAGCACACCGATACGCGAGAGCTCCCTCAGGCCGTGAGGAGACCGCCGCGGCGCTTGAACGCGCCGGTGTTGGTGCAGTTCGTCAAGTTCGGCCTCGTGGGAGTGTCGAACACGGTGCTCACGTTCCTGGTGTATACGCTGCTGCTGAAGGGCTTCGGCGTCTGGTACCTGGCTGCTTCGGCCATCGGCTTCGCGATTGGCGCCACCAATGGCTTTTTGCTCAACCGGCGCTGGACGTTTCGCGAGCACGTCGGCGACAACCTGACCCCGGTGCGCTGGGCGATCGTGCAGGGCTGCGGCTTGGCGATCAACGAGGGGCTGCTCTACCTGTTCGTCAACGACGCCCGCCTGGACAAGCTCATCGCCCAGGCGCTCGCCACCGTGGTGGTGACCGTCAGCACATTCTTTGCCAATCGCGCGTGGACGTTTCGCATGCAGCCCACCGTGCCCGGTGAGATGACCGGCCTCTAACGGAAGACGGCCAGCAGCGAGAGCCCGGCGGGTATGCGCCCGCCGTGTCCGATGATCGCCGCCTCGAGCTCGAGTGGGCGCTGCAGCAGCCAGTTCAGCGGTTCGGGTGGCACCCACAGATCTAGGCTCGACTCTGTTGTCTTGGCGCGGTTGACTCGATCGAGGACGCGCAGAACGATCGCCGCAGGCAGCAGCAGCGAGTTGAAGTAGGTGGTGCGTACCTGTCTCCAGCCGGCCAGCTCAGCCACCGACTGCAGCGAGCGGCGGGTGTAGCGGCGGTGGTGATGGTTGATCTCGTCGTGGCCTGACCACAGCCACTGGTAGGCGGGCACGGTGACCAGCAGTGCTCCGCCGGGCGCGACCGCTCGGCGCAGCTCACGCAGGGCCGCGAGGTCATCCTCGAGATGCTCGATCACATCCAGGGAGACGGCGAGGTCAAAGCTGCCCGACTCGAATGGCATCTCAAGGACCGACCCTTCGATCACCTCGCCACAATTGCGGACGCGGGCGAGCTCGACGCTGGTCGCCGACAGCTCTACGCCGGTGACAGTGCCGTAACGTGCGAGCTCGACCATGTTGCGCCCCGAGCCACAGCCGGCGTCGAGGATCCGTGCACGCTCCTCGGGTAAGCCCAATCCAGCTATCACCCGATCGAGCACAGAACGTCGGCCCCGATACCACCAATGGCGATCCTCCGCCTGGTGAGTCTGCAGCTCGTAATCCCTATCCATCTGGGTGGGCATCTTTCCGAAACCGGGCGGGCGGCGCGGTGCGACCCCCCAACAAAAAGCTCTAGTCGCGACTTGATTAAAGTTTTGCCATGCCATAAAATATATTTATGAGCGCTGGAGAACAGCTTCGCTCGACAGCTGTGGAGGACTATTGCAAGGCGATCTTCACGCTCGAGTCCCGCGAGGGCGAGCCGGTTTCGACGAACGCGCTGGCGGAGCGCTTGGTGATCACACCGGGGTCGGTCTCGGCGATGCTGCGCAAGCTCGACGAGCTTGGATTGATCACGCACCTGCCCTATCGCGGAGTGCGTCTGACCGAGCAGGGACGTCTAGTGGCGCTCGAGGTGATTCGCCACCATCGCCTGATCGAGCTGTTTCTCGCGGAGACCCTGCAGATGCCCTGGGATCGTGTTCACGCCGAGGCCGAGGTGCTCGAGCACGTGATTTCAGAGGAGCTCGAGGAGCTGATCGCGGCGAAGCTCGGGGATCCGACGCTGGACCCGCATGGCGATCCCATACCGTCGGCGGAGCTCGAGCTGCACGAGCACGAGACCCACAGCCTCGGGAGCCTCCAAGCCGGCCAGCGGGGAACGTTCGTGCGCGTATCGGACGCTGATCCGGAGATGCTGCGCTACCTGGCCGATCGGGGCATCACCCCGGGCGAGGAGCTGCAGGTGATCGAGCGCCAGCCGTTCGGGGGGCCGCTGCTGGTCCGTTTCTCCAACGGCGAGCACTCCATCGGAGGGCTGCTGGCGCACGCAATGCGTGTCGAGCTAGACCAGTCGCCAGCAGGGCACCTGAGCCACGCCGGGAAAGGGGCCAATGGCCGCGACTGAAGCTAGCTCTCAGGGTCTGGCGCTGCCGCCGCTGACCGCAGAGGATGCCGCACGGTCTGTGGACCGCTCGCGTGTTCATCACGCCCGCAGGCACAACAGGCGCTGGCGTCTGTTGTGGCTGCTCGTGGGGCCCGGGATCCTCGCGATGCTCGGCGAGAACGACGGGCCGAGCATGATCGCCTACGCCTCCGATGGCGCTCAGTACGGCCTGGGGTTCTTCGTGGCGTTCATTCCCGTGCTGTTCGCGATGGCGTTCGTCTGTCAAGAGATGTGCATGCGTGTCGGCGCGGTCACCCACCGCGGCTACGGCGAGCTCGTCCTGCAGCGTTACGGGAAGGTCTGGGGCTGGTTCGGGGCCGGCGATCTGACCCTCACCAACCTCGTCACGCTCGTTGCCGAGTTCGTCTCGATCCGCGTCGGGCTGGCTTACTTTCACCTCGGATCCGGTGTGGCCGTGGCACTCGGACTGGCGTTGGTCCTGTTCACGCTCAGCGGCGGGCGCTACTGGCGCTGGGAGCGCATCGTGCTCGGCCTGGCTGTCTTCAATGGACTTTTCCTGCTGGCGGCGATTCTCGTAAAACCAGATGTGGGAGCCATCGCGAGCTCCTTCGCCTTCACGCCGTTCCCAGGCGGGAGCTTCAACACACTGCTGCTGCTTTTGGCCTCCACGATCGGGGCGACGGTGACACCGTGGATGATCTTCTTCCAGCAGAGCGCCTCCGCTGACAAGGGCATGACTCCCAGCGACGTCAAGCACGGCCGCTACGACACCGCTCTCGGCGCGGTCCTGGCAGCGATCTTCGGTATTGGCGCGCTGGTCGTCGGCGCCGCGCTGTTCACGCACGGCGGCTCGGCGATACAGGGGTTCGCCGGGGCGGGCTTCCCCGAGGCGCTCAGACACCTCGCCGGCGGTGGCGCCGGGGCGGTGTTCGCGCTCGGGCTGGTCGAGGCTGGCGCCGTGGCGATCCTCACGATCTCCGCCAGTACCGCCTACGCCGCCGGGGAATGCGTCGGGGTCTCACACAGTTTCAACAGCTCGCCTCGAGGCGCCGCCGTCTTCTACGCCGCGAACATTGGCGTCGCGCTGCTGGCCGCGGTCGTCATCCTGATCCCGGGCGCGCCGCTGCTCTCGATTGCGCTCAACGCCAACGTGCTCGCGACCGTGCTGCTCCCCGTCAGCCTGGTCCTGATGGTCATGCTAGCCAACGACAGAGAGTTGATGGGCCCGTGGGCCAACAAGCGCTCGACCAACGCGATCGGGATCTCAGTCATCGCCTTCGTCGGACTCTGCGGAGCCGCCTACGGCATCGACTCCTTCCTGCTGACTGTGCACGTGATCGGCTCATGAGCGCGCGGGAGGAGCTGATCATGGATCTCGAGCGCGATCAGTTCGTCGCGGAAACCTCGCGTCCGGTGCCAGAAGCGGTGCTCAGCGCCCACATCAAAATCGGCCTATGGGCTCTGCGAGTCTTCGTAATCCTCGTCGGCATGATGGTCATCTACACCTTCATCGACCAGCTGCACTGACGATCGGCCTATCCACCGAGCCACCGGATCCGAGTGAGTGCGCAGGAGCAGGACAGGCCGCTACTGTGCGTCTGTGTCAAACCAAGTGGGCGTGAATACTTCGCCTGGTCGGCGATGTCTGACGGGCGACTCTCTAGCGTGCCCCTCACTGCGGAGGTGGCCGCACGGTGAGCCGGTGGCGCGATCAATCGCGCTCGAGCCGGTGCTCACATGACGCTCATCCACGATCGACGTGGTGCGGGTGAGCCGATGCTGCTCATCCATGGTGTGGGTATGGACTGGCGGGTATGGCTGCCCGTGCTGGACGCTCTGAACGAGGCGGGCTTTCAGACGATCGCCATCAACGCTCCCGGTTTCGGCGGTTCGGCGTCCTTGCTCCCTGAGCAGGCGCCGACTATTCAGGCACTCGCCACCGCGGTAGCCGGTTTTCTCGACGGGCTCGGTCTCGAGCGTGCGCACTTGGTCGGAAACTCGATGGGCGGCGGAATCGCACTGGAGCTGGCGCGCGCGGGCAGGGCAAACAGCGTCACCGCCATATCGCCCGTGGGACTGTGGACGCCGCGGGAGCTGCGCTTCTGTCAGCTGTCGCTGCGGCTGACGCTGGCCATTGTGGGTCTCGCGCCCGACCTGCTCTCCCGCTCAGTTTCCAATCCGCTCGCGCGCACGCTGCTCGGCGCCCAGGTTTTCTCGAGGCCATGGCGGATCCCCCCAGATCAGATGCGGGCCGTGATAGAGGCTGTGGCAGAGGGCCGCGAGTTTCTGTCGACTGTGGCTGCCTTCGAGCGCTACCTGTTGCGTGACCTCCCGCGATCGGTTGAGGCGCCCATCACCATTGCCTGGGGGACGCGCGACCGTCTGCTGATCCCCCGTCAGGCTCGGCGGGGGAGACGGTTGCTGAGAGATGCCCGCCACGTGTGGCTGCGCGGAGCCGGACACGTGCCGATGTGGGATGACCCGGCTCTGGTGGCCGCCACGATCGTCGACGGTGCCCGTCCGGGCTAGCTCTCCTTGGAGTGCCGCGGCTCATCGTCAGGGAGCAACGCGTGATCCACTGCACGATTTTTGAAGATGGGCACGGCTGGACTCGAACCAGCGACTTCTCGCGTGTGAAGCGAGCGCTCTAGCCACTGAGCTACGCGCCCTTCGTGGGACATTCTACGGAGCCCGACAGAGCGGAGCGGTCAACCAGTTTCGCGATAGACGGAATGTGGCTCCAAGCGCAGGCTCGTGCTGTAGAAGTCAGCCAGGCTTGAGATCTGTTCGGGGGTGAGTTCATTACCGAACCCGCCATTTGAGCTCAGCTTGCGGTAACCGTCGGTCAGCGCCTTCCCGATGAGCCCCAAATCGAAGTGACCGTCATAGACGCAGGCCAGATACAGATCGATGTTGGCCTGCACGAAGCGCGTGTTCGCAGGGCCGCCGCCGTTGATCGTCTGGGTGTCGGCGGCGAGGATCTCCCAGCCGCGCCCGGAGAGACTCGCGTATGACTGGAAGAGCCCGGCGATGCCGGACGCGGGTCCTGTCAGTTCTCGGGTAAAGCTGGCGGCTGCCCCTTGTGGATAGGCCATGAACGGCGGTGCCTGGATGTGGCTCGCTCGAGAGCTTGCCGCGGCTATCTGTGCTCGCAGCGATGGGGAGATCACAGCTGGCAGCCCACGGGCGATAAGCGACCAGGGAGAGCGCGAGGCGGCTACCTCCAGCCGCACCGACTCGCGCGCGTGCTGCAGCGCCTGGGTCACCAGCAGGAAGTCCGTGCGCTGCAGCGCGATATCGGGGCTGCTCGGCTGCGTAGTCGAGTTGGTGCGTGTGGTGGTGGCGCCACAGGCGGCGATGGTGCAGGCCAAGCCGGCGGCGAGGATCAGGATCGCCAGTCTGCCGGTCGTGGCGGGCGAATCTCTTCCGCTGACCCGATAGTTCACTTGAGCCCTCAGGAGCTCTCTGCTGTCTAGGCCTTCAACAGGTCTACGACGAATATGAGTGGTGCGTTCGGTGGGATCGTCGGGGGCCGGCCGGCCTTGCCGTAGGCCAGTTCGGAGGGGATGATCAGCTCACGTCGTCCGCCGACCTTCATGCCGAGGACGCCCTGGTCCCAACCCTTGATGACCTGTCCCTTGCCAAGCGCGAAGCTGAACGGTTCGTGGCGTTTCCAGGAGGCGTCGAATTCCTTGCCGCTCTTGTAGAGGACGCCGACGTAGTTGACCGTCACCGTGTCGCCAGCTTTGGCTTCGGGGCCTGTGCCTTTGATCAGTTCCTTGATCTGCAGAGCCTTCGGCGCGGGACCCTTCGGGATGGTGACCTTCGGTTCCTTGGACAACGGGCCAGCCGCCGGCGTTTTGACGGCCGCAGTCGACGTGGTCGAGGTCGCGGCCGGCGTACTCGCCACCGTTTCGCCTTTCACGTGCGGAACAGAGCTCACATCTGACTCGTTTCCGACGGTGATGGTGCTCGTTTCTCCCGAGCCGCAGCCGACGACGACCGCCGCCACGCCGAGGGCAAGCAGAGAAGAGGCAAGACGCGGGAGGAGGGCTGTGGGGAAGCTCATGGTCGGCGGAGACTAACGCAACCGGCTCTAGCGGGGGCGCATTCACGCCGTCTGCTCGAGGTGTGGCATTCCGTGCTGGTGGCCTGCCTGCGAATCGCTGGCGCCGATCGCGATAAGATCAACGGCGGACCGTGCTAGGCGGGGAGGTAGCGGTGCCCTGTACCCGCAATCCGCTCTAGCGGGGCTGAATTCCCTTCTGAGGGGTTTCGCTCTGTTCGCTCCGTTGCCGGGGGTGTCGATGGTCCGGGTCCCGCGCGGTGTCGGCTTGTGAACCAGGTCAGGTCCGGAAGGAAGCAGCCTTAAGCGATCACCGGCAGGCGCAGCGGGCGTTCCCGGACTGGAGCTTCAGACAGCGATCCGACGAGCAGCGGCGAGCATCTCAAGGAGGGGTGCACGGTCCACTTATGTGGCGGATGGGGCTGTAAGCGGCGAGCGAGCGCTTACAGGCCTAATCCCGTCGTGCCGATGGGCCTCTCACTTGGTGTGTGGGGCGACGAACTGCAGCTTGATCGTGATGTGAGCGTGCTTGTGCTTGCGCTTCATCAGGGCAAGCAGCTTCTTGCCGGCTTTGTTCAGGCGAATGTGTAGCTTGACTGGTCCGGCATGCGCCACCTTGATGTTCGCCTTGGCGATCGTGACTTTGGCCTTCTTGGGCTTGCCCTTGCCGGGCTTCTTCTTTGCCGCAAACGCGTCGGCCAGGGAGGCCTTCTTCGCCCCTTCGGCCTTCAGCGTGAGGCTTGCGATGCAGCTCTTGGTGATCGGGGTGAAGGGACCGCCTTCGCCGTCAACGGCGCTTGCCAGCGCCACTGCGGGTGAGAAGTGGATAGCGAGCGCGCCGCCACCCAACGCGCCACCGAGCGATTCATTGACGGCTTCCGCCGCCGCCTGCGCGACGCCTTCGCCGGGGGCGTTATAGGGGACGGTCACCTCGTCGGTCTTTTCGTTGACTTCGACCGTTGTGTCATTGTCGGCTTCGCAAGCTTCGCGGTTGATTCGCTCGTCTTCGAATTCTTCGGCCTGGATGCCCATCTGGTGCAGCTTGAAGGCGCCTTCGGCGGCGCCGTAGTTGGAGTCACCCGAGTATGCGGCTTTGATCGGCAGTTCGGTGCCGATGATCGATTTTTCCGGTGGCGGCGCGTACTCCACGGCGCAGAAGGCAGTGTTGCCGGAACCCCTCGCGAGGGTGCACGTGTCGGAACCGAGGAAGCTCCCGAGCGTTGTGGAAAAGAGCACGGTCCCAGTGGGCACCGCGGCCGGGTTGGCGCCACCGACCTGGGCTGTGCAGGTGGAGGGTTTTGAGCCGTCGGTGTTGATCGTGCACGTCACTTCGACGGTGGCCTTGCGCGCGTTTTCTTTTTCTGCCTTTTCCTTGGCTTCTTTTTCTTTTGCTTGTTTTTCCTTGGCTTCTTTTTCCGCGGTTGTGGACGAGGAGGCGAGTTCCATCCAGAATTCGCCGGCTTCGAAGGAGCCGTTCCCGCCTACGTTGCCGTCGGGCAGGACGCTCAACGCGGGGACTTTGTCATGAGCCGTGTAGTCCAGAGCAGGATCAGTCTGTGTGTATTCGAGAGCGGTCCCACTCTCAATACCGTGGAGTTCGAACTGGATGCCGTCGACTTCCGAGTGGCCGCTGAATTCCCCCGTCGTCATGTTCATCTGCGTGACGACCTGGGTGCCGTTGGCCGGTTGACGAACGCCGCCTTCCAGAGGTCCCGATGACCACGTGCCCTGAAGGTCGTATGTCGGTGCCGCTGCGAGCGCCGTCGAGGCGCCGGTGATGAGCAAGCCGATCGAACACACGACAACTGCCGCCACGCGCACAGCCAGTGCGCACGTGTCGATGAGATCTTCCCTAGTCCGCGCCATCGCCCCACCCCTGTCGATCATGATCTTCCGGAAGCGGCAACGTAGCAACCGCATTGTGAAGGTGCGCCGGTATATGTGATGCAATACGTACTCAGTGCGTATGCGTGTGGTGAGTACGCTTCGTGAGTCCGAGCCTCGATCTTGACGCCCGAGCGTCAGGTGCTCGCCTTGGTCGGCGATGTGATCGGGCTGTTGGAGTTCGACGAGTTCATCGCCGGTCTCCTGGTCTCTCTGCGTGAGGCTGTGCCCTGTGATTGGGTGTCCTTCAACGAGGTCGCTCCCAACCCGCAGAACACGCTTGCAGTGGCCGATCCGCCCCTGGCCGGGGATCTGTTGGAGGTCTTCGGGCGTCTGGTCTTCGAAAACCCGCTCGTCATTCGTTACCAGCGCACCGGCGACGGTCGCGCGGTGCGATTCTCCGATGTCGCCAGTCGAGCGCAACTGCATGCGACCGAGCTCTACCGGGAGCTCTACGGGCCGCTGGAGATCGAGTATCAGATCGCGTTCACATTGCCCTCCTCGCCCGAGCGACTGCTGGCGATCGCGCTCAGCCGCACAGATAGAGACTTCACCGATCAGGAGCGAGACCTGCTGAACCTCGCCCGCCCCCACCTGATCCAGGGCTATCGCAACGCGGTCACCCATTCCACGCTTATGGGCACGCGCCGCTCGCCATCCGTGCAGGTCGGACAGACGCTGCTCGATCACATCCAGGGCATCGGCTTGACAGAACGCCAGGCGCAGGTGCTGCGCTTGATCTGTCTGGGCCGCTCCGATCGGGCCGCCGCCCTGGAGCTGGGGCTCAGCCACCGCACCGTGCAAAAGCACCTGGAGCGGATCTACCGCAAGCTCGGCGTGCACGGACGCTCCGAGGCCGCGAGCACAGTCTGGAATTCGATCGACTCATCGTGAGGCGCCTCAGCACTTCTGAAAGATCAGCCAGGAGCGGCTGGTCTTGTTGGCGTTGAATCTCGGCGGGATGCTCACCTGTCGCGGCGGCGGATCACGCGGATCCAGGATGTAGTCTTCTTCGACTTCCTTGCTGGCTGGCTCGATGTAGGTGCCGCTCGAGATGGGCGGGTGGGACTGGGCGCTGACGACTTGAGTGGGACTGGCCTTCAGATACAGCGACAGCAGCGGTATCGGGGCGTGGTTGGTTACCTCCACCGGACCGCAGCGCAGCGTGATCGACCGACCGCCCACGAGCGTCAGCAGTTCGTTCTGGATTCGCTGTTGGCGGCCGAGATTGTCCATTTCGCGACGCGCCGAGTGATATTGGGATGGCACATAGGCGATCAGCGCGACCAGCACGAGTGCCCCCGCCGCCATCCACCAGCGCCTGCGCCTGTCATCCGCTGCGAGTGCGATCCAGCCAAACACGCCGGCGCCGCAAAAGACGGCCAGGATGCCAGCCGCCAGGAACGCGTAGCGTTCGTCGATCGGCAGCCCCGCGCTCGCCAGCACGGCGAACACCGCCACCGCGGCGACCCCGGCGATCGCGCCCAGCCGCGCGCGCTCTCTCAGCCACGCCAGCGAGAGCACCCCACCGAGGGCCGCTCCCACCAGCACCGGTGGGCGCAGGATCGCACCGATGCGCCGCGGAATGTACTGCGGCACGTTGGCGATGCCCGTCTTGCGCCCGAGCGTCTCGGCGGTGTGGCGGGTGTTGGTGAGCGACCACAGGGGATTGCCGGTCACGAGCAGGTCGCTGATCAGCCAGATCAAAGGGGCGCAGGCCGCCAGAAGCGCCAGTCGAAGGAGATGCCGGTTGCTGGCCGCCGTCTCTGGCTTGTGAAGCGAGCGGTCTCTGAGTGATCTGTAGACCCAGGCGGGTGTGAGACCGGCCAGATACAGCCAGTAGAGCCCGGAGAACACCCACGCCTCCGGCCGCAGCAGCCCGGCGAGCGCCAGTAGGGCCAGCACAGGTGCACCGGCGCGCGGCTTGCGGGTCTCGATCAAGAGCGCCCACAGCACAAACAGCAGGTAGGGGATGTCGATGTATGCGCGCACGCCGTAGGAGAGCACCGGGACACGCGTCAGCAGGATCACCGCCGCCAGCGCCCCGGCGGCACGACCGAACCATTGCGAGCCGAGCCGATAGATCAGCCAGCCGCAGCCCGACAGCGCAAGGAAGCCGATCGCGATCGCGACATTCTCGATCGTCCGCGGCGAGAGAGGGGAGAGGATCACCCCCAGCGCCTCCACCAACGGGTGGGGCGTGGGCGCGATGGGTACGCCATAGGCCGGCGTTTCCCCACGCGAGAGCTGTCCGCCCCAGACGAGCGCGTACAGCGTGTCGTAATTGGCGAATCCCACCCCGCAGATCAACCGCAGTGCGACGGCACCGGCCGCCACCGCCGCCAGGCCCCGCAAGTGTGCGATCGAGCGACTGAACATGGTGCTCACACCCGCAGAAGCTATCCGGCTGTCGAGCGGCGCGACGCCGGGAGGTCAGCACCGTCACCGAATTCGCCGCCGCGCAAGGCACCTGTGGCTGGAAGCGTAAGCTCACCGAAGCCCTGGGTAGACTCGGGGACGACGTGTCAAGTGTGCCCTCGCTATATAGGCGTCATCGCCCCCGCACGTTCGCGGACATGGTCGGCCAGGATCCGGTCGTGCGCACGCTGCGCAACGCAGTCTCCCAGGGCAAGGTCCACCACGCCTATCTGTTCGTCGGATCGCGCGGCACGGGCAAGACCTCGACCGCAAAGATCCTCGCGTCCTGCCTGAACTGCGAGAACGGGCCCACCGTCGAACCGTGCGGGCGCTGCGACTCGTGTCGCTCGATCGCCGCTGCCACATCGCTGGACGTGATCGAGATGGACGCCGCGTCGAACAACTCGGTGGACGATATCCGCGAGCTGCGCGAGAGCGTCGTCTTCGCACCGGTCTCCGGCAGACACAAGGTCTACATCCTCGACGAGGCACACATGCTCTCCCAGGCGGCGTGGAACGCCTTTTTGAAGACACTCGAGGAGCCGCCGCCGAACACCGTGTTCGTGCTGGCGACCACCGAGGCTGGCAAGGTTCCGGCCACCGTCGTCGATCGCTGCCACCGCTTCGACTTTCACCGCCCCACCGTGGAGCAGATAGCAAGCGTCCTCGACCGAGCAGCGCAGGCCGAGCGGATCGAGATTCCCTCCGAGGCGATCGCCGCGATCGCGCGCTCGGCCACGGGCAGCTTCCGTGACGCCCTGGGCACACTCGAGCAGCTGCTCACCTACAGCGGAGAGCAGATCGCCCTGGCGGATGTGCTGGCTGTGCTCGGGGTTCTGGACGCGGAGCTCTTGGCGGAGGTGTTCGACGCGATCGGCGCGGGCGACCCTCGCCGGGTGCTGCTCGCCGTCGCCGCCTGTTCGCGTCAGGGCCGCGACGCGAGCGCCGTGGCCAGCGAGCTGGAGATACGGGCACGCGAACTGCTGGTGGTAAAGACCCTCGGTGAGGTGCCCGCCGAGCTCTCGCTGACCGCCGAGGCGGACGCACTGCTTGACCGGCAGGCGACGGCCTTGTCCGCGGGGGCGCTGGTGCGAACGCTCGAGCTGCTGGGCACCGCGATGGAGGCGATCCGTGCGGGAGGAGACTCCAGAACGCAGCTGGAGCTGGCGCTGGTGAAGGCGGCCCGTCCGGAGGTGGACAGCTCCGTGGCTGCCCTCCTGTCCCGCATAGAGCGACTCGAGCAGGGGCTCTCAAACGGCGGGATAGCCGTCAAGAGCGAAATGGACCCCGTGCCAGCAAAACTCCTTCCGGCCGATCCGCCTGACTCGCATGTCCACGCGAGCCCATCTTCGAGTGAGGCGCCGGACACCGCGGTGGTGACGCTCGCGTCCCAGCCCCCGCAGGGGCAGCCCCAGCCGCAGATCACAGAGGACCGCCCCCCGAGCCCCCCGGCGGAGCAGGAGCGTCAGGACTCCTTGGATCTGGACGCGATCCGCGGGCTGTGGCCGGCGGTGATCGATCTGGTTCGCTCGGAGAACGCGCTGCTCAGTGCGCTGATCGCCGAATCCAAACCCGCGGCGCTGAACGGAAACGACCTGATGCTGGCGTTTGCGCCGAGCGCCGCGTTCCTGAAGAAGAAGGCCGAAGACCCCGCGAACCGCAGCATCGTCGGCGCAGCGCTCCAACAGCTCACCAATATGCGTCTGCAGCTCTCCTATGAACTATGCGAGGAGGGCACCGAGAAGCAGGCCACAGAACAGCCAGCCACAAACGACCAGGATCTGGTGGACCGTCTGATGGCCGAGTTCGATGCGGTGGAGTTGCCGGGAGACTGGCTCGCACAAAAGAAAGGCGACTAGCAGGTGGCACGACCCAACCAACGCCCCAACATGCAGCAGATGATGGCTCAGGTGCAGAAGATGCAGCGCGACATGCAGACCGTCGAAGAGGAGCTCAAGCACCAGACCGTCGAGGGTTCCGCCGGAGGCGCCATGGTGACCGTCTCAGTCACCGGCGATCTGCGCGTCAAGGCGGTGAAGATCGCCCCCGACGCCGTGGACCCGGAGGATGTCGAGATGCTCTGCGACCTGGTGCTTGCCGCCACCAACGAGGCGCTGCGCTCCGCCCAGGAGCTCGCCGCCGAGAAGATGGGAGCCGTCACCGGAGGACTCGATCCCGGGGGACTAGGCCTCCCGCCTGGACTTGGGCTGCCCGGACTGTAGGACTCACTTTGAACACGTTCGCTCCACCGGTCCAACGCCTGGTCGCCGAGTTGGCCAGGCTACCCGGCATCGGCAACCGCACAGCCCAGCGCCTCGCCTTTCACATCCTGCGCGCCTCCAACGACGACGCGCTCGCGCTCGCCGACGCGATCCGCGAGGTCAAGCAGAAGATCGGTGTTTGTGAAGTCTGCTTCAACCTGGCAGACCAGGAGCTCTGCCGCATCTGCCAGGAGAGCCGTCGCGACCGCGGCATGATCTGTGTGGTGGAGCAGCCCAGCGACGTCATCCCGATGGAGCGCACGCACGAATTCCACGGTCTCTACCACGTGCTCGGCGGGGCGCTCTCCCCAATCGACGGCGTGGACCCCGAGGATTTGAAGATCGCCGAGCTGTGCCGGCGAGTCACCCCGGGTGCCTCACCGGAGCAGATCCGCGAGGTCATCCTGGCCACCAACCCAACGACCACTGGAGAGGCGACCGCGCTGTATGTGGCGACGGAGCTGAGGACGCTGGACCCTGGACTACAGATCACCCGTCTGGCCAGTGGCCTGCCGGTCGGCTCCGATCTCGAGTACGCCGACGAGGTCACCCTCGGCAAGGCGCTCGCTGGACGCCTGGCAATCTAGGCCCAGAACACAAAATCACTCCCATCCGTAGTAGTGCCTATCGTGCTTGAACGGTGCCGATACTTGCTTCCATAGACGACGGAGAGGCGGTCCTCTCATTCCCCTACGACGAGCGGGTTCGCTCGCTGCTACGGGCCATCCCGGGACGCCGCTGGGAGCCGCGTGAGCGGACGTGGCGCATACCGCTCGATCCCGATCGCGCCGAGGCTCTGAGCAGGCTGTTGAGCGACCAGCCGCGGGAGCCGCAGATCTCCAAGGACTTGGCGCGAGCGTTGGAGCGTCGCCGTCGCCGTCGTGGCGCGGACTGCCTGCTCGACCTGGCAAGACCGGACCAGGACTGGTGGCTGAGCTTCGCCACCGACATCGCCCCGCAGGTGGTCGGCGAGTTGCTGGAGCACCCCGACTCCTACAGCCTGCCGGCGATCGGGCGCGCGCTTATCCCGGTCGACGATCGCACCGCTCGCCTGGTTGCGAAGCTGCGCGAGCGGGACTTCGCGCTGAAGCTCACCTCCGAGGCCGAGGGTGCACTCAGCGAGCTGGCGCTCGAGAGCGCCGCTGCACCGCGCCTGTTGACACTGACTCACGAGGTCGAGCTGCGTCGTGACCGTCGTGGCCAGCACTGGATCCTGTTCGCGCCCGAGCAGGCTCTACTTGCGCGCACCCTTGCCCAAAAGGCATCCCTGCGCCCACTGGATGGTCCCGCGGGCACGCTCGGCATAGCCGCCAACGAAAACGACGGGATGGCGATAGCCGAACTGCTGGGGCTGCTGGAACCCAGCAAGGTCGATCCTCGTCTGGAGCGCTGGATCGCCCGTGCCAGCAAGTGGGGCGGCACCATCGAGGTGGCCGGTCCGAGTCATCGGCCGGTATTTCTGCTGCTGGGCGAGCCGGCCAGACTGCCGGTCGCGGTGCGCGAACGAGCCCGCAGCGTCCCGGGCGGCCTCAGCATCCCGCTGAACCTCGAGAACTGGGAGGCGATCGAAGGGCTGGACGGCTATGCGAGCGAGGCCGCAAAGCGGTGCGTAGACGCCCTGCGGGCCGGCCGGCCGATACCAGCCGCCGTGCTGGAACGCTCGCGGATACACGACCAGGACACGTTCGTGCTGGCGCCCGGTCACGAGCCCAAGCTGCTGGAGGACTTCGCCGAGCTGCCCGGCGCACTGCCCAACAGGCCGGCTCGCAAAGCCGAGCACGAGCACAGCCTGCTGCCGGCGATCAGCGCCGACCCCTTTTGCGTGCCCCAGCTGGACGCGCTTTTGGCCGAGCGCAAGATCTGGGTGGACCCCGACGCGCTCGAGCTGCTGCAGGAGATTCGCGAGAGCCACGCCCACGGGGCCGGTCTGGTGGAGCTCTCTTGCGCGACTGACGCGGCCGTCCGCGTCGAGGGTCTCGCCGGGGAGCTGAAGCCCTTCCAGCGGGCGGGCGTGAACTATCTGCTGTCCCAGCGTCGTGCTTTTCTGGCCGACGAGCAGGGGCTCGGCAAGACGATCGAGGCGCTCGCGACACTCCAGGCGGACGGGGCCTTCCCGGCGATCGTCGTCTCCCCGGCGAGCCTGAAGCTCAACTGGATGCGCGAGACAGAACGCTGGCTGCCGGATCGAGAGGTGCGGATATTGAGCGGCTCGGGCGCCGCCTCTCGGCACGCCGCCGCCGACGTCACGATCGTCAACTACGACATTCTCTCCGCCCGCTACGAGGAGCTGGCCGCGCTCTCTCCGCGAGCACTAGTGCTGGACGAGTCTCACTACTGCAAGAACGCTGCCGCCAAGCGCACACAGGCCGTACAGAGGCTGTCCGCGACGATCGGCCAGGATGGTCTCGTGCTGGCTCTCACCGGCACCCCTGTCATGAACCGTCCCGCCGAGCTGATCTCTCAGCTGCGGATCCTCGGCCGACTTACAGACTTCGGCTCGGGCGCCCAGTTCGGTAGACGCTTCCGAGGCCCCGACGCGCACATGCGACTGCATTGGCATCTGCGGGCGCGCTGCTTCGTGCGTCGCGTAAAGGCTGACGTGCTGCCACAGCTGCCGGCCAAGCGGCGCAGCGTCGTGCCGGTGGAGCTCACAAACGAGGCCGAGTACAGGCTCGCAGAGCGTGACGTGATCGCCTGGCTGCGCAGTCAGCCGCTGGACCTGCGGGAGCTCGACGCGAAGGTCGCCGCGGCGCTACGCGCGGAGCGACTGGTGCGCCTGAACGCGCTGAAGCTGCTGGCCGCGCGTGGCAAGCTCCACGGTGCGCTGGCGTGGATACACGACTTTCTGTGCTCCCGCGAGCGTCTCGTCGTCTTCGCCCACCATCGGGAGGTCCAACGGGCGCTGCTCGAGCGGTTTCCCGACGCGCTGCACATCCTTGGCAGCGATAGCCACCAGGCCAGAGACCAGGCGCTTGAAGCCTTCCAGGCACGGGACGCCGAGCAAAACCGTCTGATCGTGTGCTCGATCGAGGTCGCTGGACAGGGCCTGACACTCACGAGATCCTCAAACGTCGCTTTCCTTGAGCTCGACTGGACGCCCGCCAAGCATGATCAGGCCGAGGATCGGTGTCATAGGCTCGGTCAGCAGGACGCCGTGAACGCCTGGTATCTGCTGGCAGCCGACACCGTCGATGAGACCATCGCGGCCCTGCTGGAGAGCAAGCGCGCCATCATCGGGGCGGTCACCGACGGCCTCGAGCACGACGAGGAGGGCGTGATCGACGCTCTCGTGCGCGAGCTGCGCGGCGAGCCCTACCGCCACCTGCGCGTCGCCGCCTGAGCCGGTCCGTCTATCCTGCCGGCGTGTTCCCGATTGTGGTCATGAAGTTCGGCGGCACCTCCGTCGCCGACGCCGAGCGTCTCAAGCGTGCCGCGCAGCGCATAGTCGAGAAGCGCCAAGCCGGCTACAGCGTCGTGGCGGTGCTCTCGGCACGAGGCAAGACGACCGACGAGCTGATCGCCATGGCCGAGGAGATATCCGACGCGCCGGACCCGCGGGAGATGGACATGCTGCTCTCCACCGGAGAGAGGATCTCCTGCGCCCTGTGTGCGATGGCTCTGCACGATCTCGGTCACCGCGCGATCTCCCTGACCGGCTCCCAGGCGGGAATCGTCACCGACACCTCCCACACCAAGGCGCGCATCCTCGACGTGCGGGCCGATCGCATCATGGCTGGGCTCGAGTCCGACCAGATCGTCCTGGTCGCAGGGTTTCAAGGGGTCTCGACCGCGAGCGACGTGACCACTCTCGGACGCGGCGGATCGGATACCACTGCGGTCGCGCTGGCGGCCGCCGTCGGCGCCGAGGAATGCGAGATCTATACCGATGTGGCGGGGGTCTTCAGCGCCGACCCGCGGATCGTCCCCGAGGCGCGCAAGCTGAGCGTGGTCTCCTTCGAGGAGATGCTCGAGATGGCTGCCTCCGGCGCCGGCGTGTTGCAGCTACGCTCGGTGGAGTATGCGCGCAACCACGGCGTTCGAATTCACTGCCGCTCATCATTTCAAGACACCCCGGGTACCGTTGTCGTCTCAGAAGGAGAGACCGTGGAGCAGCCGTTGATCACCGCCGTCACACACCTGACCTCCGAAGCGCGTCTGACGCTCATCGGCGTTCCCGACGAGCCCGGCGCCGCGGCGCGCATCTTCGACGCTCTCGCGAAGGCGAACGTCAATGTCGACATGATCGTCCAGAACGAGCCGAGCTCCGCCGGCGGCCTGGCGGAGATCTCCTTCACGGTCCCGCGCGAGGATCTGCGCGTCGCGAAATCCGCGCTTGAATCGACGGCGGCCGACACCTTCCAGCGCCTCACCATGCAGGAGGAGATGGGGAAGGTCTCGATCGTCGGTGCCGGAATGCGCTCCCATCCAGGCGTTGCCGCGAAGGTCTTCGGGGTACTGGCCGAGGAGGGCATCAACATCGAGATGATCTCCACCTCGCCCATCAAGATCTCCTGTGTGATCGCCCGCGAGCACGTGGAGCGGGCGGTCCAGTCTCTGCACAGCGCCTTCGAGCTCTCAGCCGAGGACCGAGAGGTCAACGGGGAAACTTGAGGGATCCTCAGGTCCCGCGGCCGGCGGGATCCGAGGGGACAGGGGCGGCGACTCACCCCGGGCCGGGCCGCTTGCCCTCGAGCAGCCTGTCTATCGCTTCCACGCATCGCTGTGCCGCGTGCCCGTCGCCATAGAGCTCCGGTCTGCTGGCCGGCGGCTCGAGCTGGAGCGCTTGGAGAGCCCTCGTGACATCCAGATCGACCAGCGTGTTCCATCCCGCCTGGACGGTCTCCACCCACTCGGTGCTCGATCGCAACGTCACGCACGGGACACCCGCGAGATAGGCCTCCTTCTGGACGCCCCCGGAGTCCGTCAAGACCGCCCTGGCCCGGCAAACCAGCGCGCTGAACTGTGCGTAGCCGAGCGGTTCGGTCAGCGTGAGCGACTCGGTGGCTTGCAGCACGGCGAGCAGCCCCGTCTCCCGCAGCCTGGCCAGCGTTCGCGGATGGACAGGGAACACGACGGGGCCTGGCAACGCCACGATCAGCTCCACCAGCGCCGACAGACGCTCCGGCGGGTCCACGTTGCCCGCGCGGTGAGCGCTCAGCAACAGGTAGGCGCCCGCCGTCAGACCATGCTCGGCGAGTGCATCGTCGTTGGACCTGGCGGCCGGCTGCCAGCGCAGCGCGACATCCACCATCACATCGCCGACGATCTCTGTCCGCCCGGCGACGGACTCACTGCGCAGGTTCGACTCGGCCGTGGCCGAAGAGCACAGCAGCAGGTCGGAGATGTGGTCTGTCAACACACGGTTGAGCTCCTCCGGCATGGCACGGTCGAACGAGCGCATCCCGGCCTCTACATGCACCACCGGCACACCCCGCTGGGCGGCCGACAACGCCCCCGCCAGCGTGGAGTTGGTGTCACCGTAGACCAGCAGCGCGTCCGGGCGAACCTCGTCCAGCAGCGGCTCGAGCGCGGCCAGCATACGCGCGGTCTGTGAGGTGTTCGAGCCCCCCCCGATCCCCAGTTCGCGATCCGGTCTTGCGAGCCCCAGCTCCCTGAAGAAGATCTCCGAGAGCGAATCGTCGTAGTGCTGACCCGTGTGCACCAGGGCCTCCCGGTGGCGTTCCCTCAAAGGCCCAGACACGGCCGCGGCCTTGATGAACTGGGGGCGGTTGCCCACGACGGTGAGGATCTCCACGGACCGCAGCCTAGAGGTTGGCGTGAAGGGGTGGCGCTCGCCAAAGCCGCCGCTGGGGAGGACCGGCGGGCGGTGCCCTAGCCCGCGCCGGCCACCGGAAGCTCGCTCTCCGCCGCTGGCAGAAGCGAATACTCGTTGAGATCGAGCGTGCGGGTGCGCTTTATGTACTCGCGCATGTAGCCGGGCCAGTTGGCGACGATCCGTCCATCTGCGTCCCTGTACCAGGAGTCGCAAGCAGTCCAGGCCGTTCCGGCAAAGCGCGCCTGCAGCTCGCGATCGCTGGCGGCCTCGACCTCAGCCCGGACGTCGATCGCCCCGGCTTCACGAGCGCCCAGCTGCTCCAGAGCCTGGCGGATATACCCCGCCTGTGCCTCCAGGTAGACGATGATCGAGCCACCCGAGGTGTTCGTGTTGGGCCCGTACATGATGAACATGTTGGGAAAGCCCGGGACGCACATTCCCAGGTGGGCGTGGGCGCCGCCGGACCATCGCTCGCGCAGGCTGACCCCGCCGCTGCCGGTGACCTCCATCGGGAACATGAAGTCGTTGGTCTTGAAGCCAGTCGCCCAGATCACGCAGTTGACCTCGTGTCGGCGGCCGTCGCCGGTGACCGGGCCCTCCGGCGCGATCGATGTGATCGCCTCGGTGACGAGCTCCACGTTGCGGCGTTCGAGCGCCGGCAGGTAGTAGGAGCTGAACAGGATGCGCTTGCAACCGAACGTGTAGTCGGGCCACACCTTGCGTTGCAGGTGCGGGTCCTGCAGCTGGGAGCGCATGAACGCGGCCGAGCGCGCGCCGGCGAGGCGGCCGATCGTCCTGGGGTTGCGTATCGCCAGCGTCAGCGCTTCGGTGTACTCGAACATGAACCGGCGCCGGAACGTCTGCAGCCCCGGGATCAGCGCCACGGCTGCGCGGAAGAGCGAAGGGTAGCTGCGGTTGCGGCGGGGAAGGAACCAGTTCCCGGTTCGTTGGAATACCGTCAGGCTGCTGACCACGGGGGCGATCTCGGGGATGAACTGCACGGCGCTCGCGCCGGTGCCGATGACCGCGACGCGCTTGCCCGCCAGCGGGTAGTCGTGATCCCATTCGGCCGAGTGAAAGCTGTGGCCGGCGAACGTCTCGGCGCCGGCGACCGGCGGTCGTGACGGCTGATGCAGCTGCCCGGTCGCGACGACTAGGGCGTCCGCCTCGTAGTTCGTGCCCTCGGCGGTCTCAACTCTCCAGCGGCAGCTCGCGGCCTCCCACGAGCATGAGGTGACGGTGCTGTTTGTGCGCACGAGGCGATCTATCTGCTGCTCGCGCGCCACGTCGTGCAGGTACCGGTAGATCTCCTCCCGCGGGGAGCACAGCCGCGTCCAGTCACGCCGCTGCGCGAACGAGAAGGAGTACAGGTGACTCGGGACGTCGCAGGCGGCGCCAGGGTAGCTGTTGTAGAACCACGTGCCCCCAGATCCGGAGCCTTCTCGAGGATCGTGACATCGGTGATCCCGTGCCGGCGCAGCTCGATGGCGGCAGCGATCCCGCCGAATCCGGCTCCGATGATTACGATCTTCAGATCACGCGCGAGGGCCACCGCCTCATCGTATCCGCGGCCGTATGGAGCCAGTCAGGTCTCTGTTGTTCGCCCGGCTCTCGGATGAGCCGTCCGCCAGTTGGAACGGTGACTCGGTTACGGGAGCGATGCCTCCCAGCGCGAAATGGTGTACGGGACGCCGGTGGGTGCTCCGACCATGAAGATCGTCGTATCGTCAGCGGTTGCTCTGGCGGCACGGAGCAACGCCGGATCGCGCACGAAGACGATCGTTCCGGCCGGCGCGTCGATCTCCTCGCCGTCGACCGTGAAAAGCGCGTGTCCGGTCATCACGGCAAAGAGCTCTTGGTGGCCGTTCGTTTGGTTCTCCTCGTCGTCGGCCTCGTGGTGCTCCTCGATCATCTCCTCGCCGGCGTTTCCGGTCGCGGCGTTGACACCGAATGCCTGCACATCGAAATGGCGACGGACGAGATGGAACGCGCCATCGTTGATTTCCGGGTTCCCGGGGTCGACCTGGGCCAGCGACTCCACGTCGGCCAAGCGGACGGAGCCGTACGGTGCGGTGCGAGGATCGCTCATGTTGCCGATACTCCCACATTCGCGCTCCGTGCTAGCCGATGTACCTGTCGACTCCAAGCGGCGCCGCCTGCTGTGCGCCAGGCGCGAGGGCAGACAGCTACTCGGGCTTCTGGTGACCAGGGCATCCCGCCTCACGACGGGGGGATGTTCTGGTTCAGGTGGAACAGGTTGGTCGGGTCGTATCGGTCCTTCAGCGCGCGGAGCCGGGCGAACTTCTCGGTCCCGTAGGCCGCCTGCACCCGATCCTCGCCCTCGGAGGAGAGGAAGTTGATGTAGGCGCCGCCGGTCAGCGACGGCTCGATCTCGGCATAGAGCCGCTGCGCCCAATCGATATGGGTCTCCAGCCCTGCCCGGCTCGTGGGTGGAGGCGATCGCGTTGAGCACGAACGGCGCCTGGCGCTCGCTGTGGCGGTCTCGTCCTCATCGACACGGGCGATCGCGCCGCCGAAGTGCTGGATGTGGATCTCCGAGGACGGGGAGGTCGCGTTCTGATGGAAGCGGGCCATCGTCTCGATCGCGTGGTCGTCGAGCTCGCGGAAGTAGCCCGCCTTCATGTAGGCCTGGGTGCCCTTCGGCCAGAGCGCGTCGAGCAGGCTCTGCATCTGCACGTAGGGCATCGGGCCGACCAGGTCGGCGACGGGGTCGCCCAGATCGCGGATCGGCTGAAGCGCCTTCATCCCTTCCTCGAGGTCTCCGGAGTAGCAACCGACCAGGGCGATCAGCTTCTTGCCGTGCCAGTCCTCAGGGAGGAACGGGGCGGGCGGCGCGGTGATCAGGTTGACCAGGGTGCTCAGCTCGTCGGGGAGGTCACGTGCGAACTCCCGGTAGAAGCGCATGACCTCCTCGGCGCGGTCGCCAGGATAGAAGACCGGGCCGGCGGCCACAGTCGGGCCGACCGGGTGCAGGTCGAACTCGAAGGAGGTGACGACGCCGAAGTTGCCTCCCCCGCCGCGCAGGCCCCAGAAGAGGTCGGGATTCTCCGTCGCGCTCGCGGTGAGGATCTGCCCGTCGGCGGTGATCACCTCGGCCGAGCGCAGGTTGTCGCACGCCAGGCCATGCTTGCGCATCAGCCAGCCGATCCCGCCGCCCAGCGTGAACCCAGCGACGCCAGTGATTGAGACCAGGCCCCCGGTTGTAGCGAGGCCGTGCTCCTGGGTGGCGGCGTCGAACTCTCCCCAGGTGACGCCGCCCTCGGCGGTGGCGGTGCGACCGCCCGCATCCACCGTGATGCCCTTCATCGGCGAGAGGTCGATGACGATGCCGTTGTCGCAGGTCGAGAAGCCGGGAATGCTGTGGCTGCCACCGCGCACGGCGACGTCGAGCCCCTCGCTGCGCGCGAAGCCGATTGCATGGCGCACGTCGGAGGAATCGGAGCAGCGGGCGATCACCGACGGGCGTGCGTCGTGGGCGCCGTTCCAGATCGAACGAGCCTCGTCGTAGGCGCCGTCGCCAGGCAGGATCAGTTCTCCGTGCAACCCGTCTTCGAACTCCTTCAGCGTTGCCGCTCCAAGCACCCCTTGCGTAGCCATTCAGACCCCTTCTCAGTTCGGTTGTTTGACGTCACGTTTCGACGACGCTCAGCGAGGCTACGGTCAGCCTCTTAGCGATGACTTTGCAATGTCTTAGACCTCCTCTTAGGAAGTCGCGTTACTTGGCTATCGCTCTTCCCTCGGCGACTCCCGGCCCGCGTTCCACCTCACGGCAGTAGGCCATGCCGGCACCGGCGCCCAGCAACTCGAACTGTTGGATCGCCCGGTCCAGCCAGCGGCGCGCCGTCGCCGGTTCGCCGTCCTCGGCGGACATCTCAGCGAGCACGGCAAATACCCAACCCGCCTGGTGGGTGGACACGAAACCCCCGAACACAGAGGCCGCGGCCTCTAGATGCCGGCGCGCCCCCACCCGATCGCTGGCGGACAGCGCCACGTTCGCCAGGCTGAGCTCGGCGGCACTGAGGCCGATCATGTCGTCGTTCTCGGCAAACCAGCCGCGGCTCTGCTCGGCGGCGGCCCGGCCGCCTGCCTCATCGCCCGAGCGAGCGCTCAGCACCGCCAGACACCCGAGCGTGATCCCGGTACCGCGCCGGTCGCCGATCTCCTGCCGGAGGGCGAGGCCGCGCTCGAGCAGCTCCCGGCCGCGCTCGAAGTCGCCGCTGGAGCGGGCGAGGTTGCCGAGCGCGTTGAGCGCGAAGGCTTCACCCTGCACGTCGGCGAGTGCCTGGAAACGCGCGAGGCTCTCCCCGATCAACTCACCCGCATGGTCCAAGGCGCCCTGCACCCGATCGACGACGGCGAGGTTGCCCAGGATGTAGGCAACCGCCGCTTCTGCGCCGACCCGGCGGCCAACGATCCCCGTGTCCTCCTGCAGGAACAGCGGGTAGCCGTTCTCGGACTCGACCGAAAACAGCGCGTAGCTCACCGGCCAGAGTGCCGGGCGCTCCTCGGTAATCAGCTCTCCGGCCCGCTTCAGCGCGAGCTCGAAGTATTGCCGCGCCTGCTGATATTCACGCCGAAACCAGGCCGCGATGCCGCGCGTGTGCGCCGCCCACACCGGTGGCCGCGCCGCGGGGAGATCGTCCACGAGGAGCGTCTCGTGCTCACCGAGGAGCGCCTCGATATCCGCCGGGCCGCTGACGATCGCGCGATAGGCCGTCGATACCTCGACCGCGTCGAACATCCCGGCATGGTCCCCGAGCTCGCCGAAGATCGCGATGCTTTCGGCGCCGAACTCGTGGAGCCGCCCATGGACGCCGCGCCGCAGGCCCACGAGGCAGACAGCGAGCAGGGCGCGGGCGCGATCAGTGGTGCGCTCAGGCGCCGCCGCCAGGGACGCGGCGAGCCAGCGATACCCCTCGGCGAGGTAACCGCGCATCAGCCAGAAACGCCAGAGGCTGGCGGCCAGTCGCAGAGCGAGTTGAGGGTCGTCGGCCAGGGCCGAGGCGAGAGCCGCGCGGAGATTGTCGCGCTCCAGATCCAGCCGCCGCAGACGGTCGCTCGCGGGGAGGTCTCCGGCGGGCGTCGGGTCACTCTCGGCGAGCTCCACGTACCAATCGCGATGGCGGCGCTCGAAGGCCTCCCGCTCGCTAGCCTCCTCGAGCCGCTCCGCGGCGTACTGCCGCACGGTCTCCAGCAAGCGGTAGCGGCGATCGCCGGGGGCCTCCTCGACGTGGACTAGCGACTTGTCTACCAGGCGGCCGAGGAGAGCGACGGCCTCTTGGCGCTGCAGCGGATCCTCTGCGCAGATGTCCTCGGCCGCCTCCAGGCCGAAGCTCCCGGCAAACACCGCGAGGCGCCGCAGGAGGATCTGCTCGTCGTCATCGAGCAGGTCGAAGCTCCAGGCGAGCGTTGCCCGCAGCGTCTGCTGCCGGGTCATCGCCGTGCGGCTTCCCCCGGAGAGCAGGTCGAGGGAGTCGTCAAGGCGCTCGACAATCTGTGCGGGGGTCAGGGCGCCGACCCGGGCCGCGGCGAGCTCGATTGCCAGTGGCATCCCGTCGAGCCGGTGGCAGAGAGTCGAGATTGCGACCGCGTTCTCGTCGTCCAGCTCGAAGCCAGGGGCGACCTGACCAGCCCGAACGGTGAATAGCCGCACGGACTCCGCCTCCAACGATCCCTCTGAGGGGGACCGATCGACCAGCTCCGGGAGGGAGAGGGATGGGACTCGCCAAGTCACCTCGCAGGGAACGCGGAGCGGCTCGCGGCTGGTCGCCAGCACAGTCAGGCGGGGGCAGTGCCGCAGCAGCGCCTCGACGAGATGCGCGACCGGCTCCACCAGGTGCTCGCAGTTGTCGAGCAGAAGCAACTGCTGGCGATCGCCGATGTGCCCTGCGAGCGCGACCTCCGGCGCGCGGTCGGAGGCAAGCCGCGTGTCGAGGGCCTGGGCGACCGCTGGCCCGATCAGCTCGGGCTCCCCGAGCGCGGCCAGCTCCACCGGCCAGACGCCGTCGGCGAAGTCGCCGGCCCGCTGCCCGGCCAGCTCCAGAGCGAGCCTCGTCTTGCCGCAGCCACCCGCCCCGGTCAGTGTCAACAGCCGCGAGTTGCGCAGGAGCGCGGTGGCCTCGGTCAGCTCGCGCTCGCGGCCGATGAAGCTGGTCAGCTGCTGCAGGAGGTTGTTCGGCCTCTCGGCCGGCGATCGCACCGCGGCCGCTGTGGGTGGGCGCGTCGGCTCCCCCTCTCCCGCGCCGCGCGTGAGTATCTCCCGGTACAGGCGGCGGGTCTCGTCGTCGGGCTCGTCCTCGAACTCGCGCCGCAGCCCGAGCTTCAGCTCCTGGAACTGGGTCAGCGCCTCCTGCCGGCGCCCGCCCGCCACGTAGAGGCGCATCAGCGCCCGATGGGCGGGCTCGTGCAGTGGCGCGTCGCCCAACACCGATCGCAGGCGGTCGATCGCCGCGGCTGGGTCCTCCGGCGCCTCGAGCTCGGCCAGCTCGATCCCCAGAGCGAGGCGAAGCTCGCGGACGGCGTCGCGCCGCGATGCTGTCCACTCCTCGTAGCGGTCCTCGGGCAGCAGCTCGCCCTCATAGGAATCGAGGGCGTCCCGGTAGGCGGCGGGGTCGCGTTGCACCCGCGCCGTCGCGGCGGCCTCCTCGAAGGCGACTACGTCGATCCGCACGGGATCGTCGGGGCAGAGGACGATCACGTCCTCGTGGAACTCCAGGCGGTCGCGGCCCTCGAGCCCGGCCGAGTCGAGCGCCCGCCGCGCCGCGAAGATCGCCTGGTGCAGATTATTCCGGGCGGAGGCCTGGTCGCGCCCCGCCCAGAGCAGCTCGGTCGCCCGGTCCGCGTGCAAACGACGTTCGGGTGCAAGCGCGAGCAGCTTGATCAGGGTCTTTGCCTTGCGCAGCCGCCAAGCGTCCTCGGGGATGACATGGCCGCCCACAGTGATCGAGAAAACCCCGAGGAGGCTGATGCCCAACACATCATCATCCATCCATGCGCCTTTCATCCCGGGGCCTCCCGCACGGCAAAATACTCCGCCGATCACGAGCCGCACCGAGAGGCCGACCGGCTCGCAAAAGGGCGGCCAGCCGACGATCAGGTAACGCAAATGGACCCACTGGGAGCCAGAGACTACGCCGCCGGACCAGCCCAAGGCAACGGCGGCGCGAGTCCGGGACGACGCTCACGAGACTCCTGCCTCAACAGAGCAAAGGGAAAGCTCCCAGCGGCACCCGGATCGTCAGTGCAAGACGACGGGCAGCAGCCAAGCCGACGCTCGACACTGCACTCGCTCTCCACGCCAAACGGCGGCCCGCCGGCGGCGGTACCGCACTTCAGTCATTGGGTCTAGGCGGCCGCGCCGATGACCGAGCTCGACCAGTCGATCACCGATGTGGGCTTGACCATGTGGCGGCTCATGCCGAGCTCCTTGGGCTCGAGCCCAAGGGCGAGACCCACGAGCTGCGGCAGGTGCAGGACCGGCATTTTCAGCTCGCGTCCCACGACGTTTTCGGCGAGCGGCTGCTGCATATCGAGGTTCAGGTGGCACAGGGGGCAGGGCGTCACCACGCAGTCGGCCTGGGCGTCCAGCGCGTCGCCGAGGTGACGTCCAGCCTGCTTGAGCGAGGCCTGCTTGTTCATTGTGATGATCGGAAAGCCGCAGCACTTGCGCATGCCCGCATACTCGATCACGGTCCCGCCCAGCGCCTCGATCAGCTGCTCCAGGTAGTGGTCGCGGGGGTGCTCTGAGTCGATGCCGAGGCGGTCGCGCGGACGCACGATGTAGCAGCCGTAGAAAGGGCCGACCTTCAGGTTGGTGAGTGGGCGCTTGACCAGCGAGCGCACGTGATCGAGGCCGATCTCCTCGATCAGCAGCCACAGGAAGTTCTTGTTCGTCAGGCCCTTCTCATAAGAGAGGCCCTCCTCGGCGAGCGTGCCGTTGACGTGTGCGCGGTACTCGGCGCTCGAGTCCAGGCGTTCCTGGCACTCGCTCTGGGCTCCTTGGCAGGTGGAGCAGATGTTCATCATCAGCTCGGCGCCCTGCACCTGCTGGGCCAGCGCGAACGTGCGCGCGTTGAGCGTGTCGGCGAGCTCCTGGTTGTGCTCGGCGATCACGCCGCAGCCGCTGCAGTTGGCGCGGTCGAGCTCGACGAGCTCGATGTCCAGCAGCGGAGCTACCTTCGCCATCGAGCCGTGCAGCTCGGGAGTGAAGCCACGGCTCACGCAGCCGGGCCAGTATGCGACCTTCATTGGCTGTTGCTCCCTTCGGGGCTGTTCGAGTCCAGCGGTCCGTCATCGACGGCGCCGGCGGCCACCGGAACCTCGGCGGTCGGCTCTTCGTCCTCGCCGACGACGTACAGGTTCAGCTCGTAGCGTGCGGGGCGGCCCTCGACGGTCTCGTAGATCCTCTTGACGGCCTTCAGGTCCCGCTTGGGGATGCTGTGACCGAAGATCGCGATCTTCGGGTTGACCTTGCGTCGCAGCAGTCCACGCAGCACGATCGGCAGCGAGCTCAAGAGCTCCTTGCCGGCGGCCGGGTGGAACTTGCCGAACCAGGAGTTGCCTCCGTAGGAGCGCGGGATCATCTCTGCCTCGTGCAGCAGACCGTAGTCCCTGATCAGCGTGCTGACCGTTTCCTCGTGGCGATGGCCGTTGTTCTGGTCTGTGATGTGCTGGTCGGAGCCGGCGATGCGACGCAGCCGCATGATCTGGCCCATCGGATTGACGCCCTTCGGGCACGCCTCCACGCACTTGAAGCAGTGCGTGCAGTCGTAGATCCCCTGCGGGTCTTCGGAGAGGTCGAGCAGGCGCTCATGCTGCGCGTCATCGCGCGGATCGCCGACGAACCGGTAGGCCTTCGCGAGCGCGGCCGGGCCGATAAAACCCGGATCCACCTCCATCGCCAGACAGTCCGATACGCAGGCGCCACACTGGATGCACGCCATCGTCTGAGTGACATCCACCATCGAGTCTTTCGGGACGATGTACTCACGCTCGGGCACCGGCTGCTTGGCCAGCAGCCACGGCGTCACACGCTGCACCTTCTTCCAGTGCACGGCGTCCATGTCCACGATCAGATCCTTGATGACCGGCATGTTGCCCATCGGCTCTACCTCGATCACACCATCGGAGGCGCCCTGGAGCGCGGCGTCCAGATGGGTGTGGCAGGCCAGCGCCGGTTCGCCATTGACCCGAACCCCGCAGGAGCCGCAAATCGCCTGGCGGCAGGAGCAACGAATGCCGATCGAACCGTCGAACTTGTCCCGGGCCTGCAGGATCGCCTCCAGCACCGAGCGGTGCGGCTCGAGCTCCACGGTGTGCTCGTCCCAGTAGGGGGCTTCGCCGGACTCGGGGTCATAGCGGCGCAAACGCAGAGTGAAGGACTGAGGCGGCTTGTGGGTCTCGGCCATCAGGGGCGTGTCCTCTCGGTCAGTTTGCGGGGGTTGGACATCTAGTACTTTCGCTCCTCCGGCTGCCACTCGGTGATCGTCACCGGTGAATAGGTGATCTGTGGGCCGTCCTGCCCGAGGGTGACGTCGATGTGCTTGAGCCACTCCTCGTCGTTGCGCTCCGGGTAGTCGGTGCGGAACTGGGCCCCACGTGACTCCTTGCGCTCGAGCGCGGCGAGCACGGTGGCCTCTGCGCAGTCAACCATGTAGCCGAGCTCGATCGCTCCCAGCACATCCTGGTTGAAGACAGTGCCGCGGTCGTCGATGTACGCGGTGCGCGTCTCCTGCTTGAGGCGGCCGATCGTCTCCAGCGCGCTCTGCAGCCCCTGCTCGTCGCGGAACACGGCGGCGTAGCGGTTCATCGTCTCGCCGAGCTCGTTCTTGATCTCTGAGACACGCCGGCCTGAGCGATCGCGCGCGATGATCTCCCCGATCATCGCTGCGTCGGCCCGCAGATGGGCGGCGCTGTCGATCTTCGGCATCCCCATCGAGGCGGCGCGTGCCGCGGCGTGCTCTCCGGCGCGGCGGCCGAAGATCAACGTGTCCAAAAGCGAGTTGGCGCCGAGGCGATTGCCGCCGTGCACCGACACGCACGCGACCTCACCCGCCGCGTACAGGCCCTCGATCGACGTGGCGCCGTTGACATCGGTCTTCACGCCGCCCATGATGTAGTGCTGACCCGGGCGGATCATGATCGGCTCGCGGGTTATGTCCACACCCGCGAAGTCCTTGCCGATGTTCACGATCTCACGCAGCGCCTCCAGGGTGCGCTTGCGTGGAACGACCGTGACATCCAGGTAGATGCCGGCTCCGTCCGGGCCGACCCCGCGGCCCTCGTTGATCTCGATCTGCTCGGCGCGGGAGACCACGTCGCGGGAGGCGAGCTCCATCTTGTTCGGTGCCGACTTCTCCATGAAGCGCTCGCCCTCGGAGTTCAGCAGGTGCGCCCCCTCGCCGCGCGCCCCCTCGGTGATCAGGATCCCGGTCTCCACCAGGCACGTCGGGTGGTACTGCACCATCTCCATGTCCATCAGCGGAGCGCCGGCGCGGTAGGCCATCGCGATCCCGTCGCCGGTCACGATCAGGCCGTTGGTCGTTGGCTTGTACACCTGGCCGGCACCGCCGCAGGCGAGGATCACGTTCTTGGCGTGAAACGCCTCCATCCGACCCGAGCGGACGTCGCGGGCGATCACGCCGCAGCAGCGTCCCTGCTCGTCCTGCAACAGCGATGTCGTGAACCACTCCTCGTAGCGGTCCACCTGCTCGTGGTGGCGCATCAGCTGCTCATACAGCACGTGCAGCAGCGCCTGCCCGGTGATGTCCGCAACGTAGGCTGTGCGCTTCATCGAGGCTCCCCCGAACGCGCGCAGGTCCATTTCGCCCTTCTCGTTGCGGTGGAAGGTGACACCGATGTGCTCGAGGTGCATGACCTCGGCCGGGGCCTCCGAGCACATGATCTCGATCGCGTCCTGGTCGCCGAGGAAATCCGAGCCCTTGACGGTGTCATAGGCGTGCGAGCGCCAGTCGTCGTCGACGCTGATGGCGGCGTTGATGCCGCCGGCGGCCGCCACCGAATGCGAACGAACCGGATGAACCTTGCTCAAGACGGCGACGCTCGATCCGGCCTGCGCGGCGGCTAGCGCCGCGCGCTGGCCCGCGAGACCGGCGCCAATGATCAATACGTCGTGTGCTGGCATGACTCCTGGGGGTGGTGGGGGACGGGCGGTGCGGGTTGCCCGGGGACTCTATAACGCAAGGGCCTTCGACTGGCCGGTTGGCCTCTCTCGCCGATGCTCAGGCGGGTCTCAGCGCCTGGCGGATCTGGGCCACGGTGACGACGCCTCGCAGCACTCCCTCGCCGTCCACGGCGATCATCGCACCCAATCGACTGAGCCCCTCTGAGCGCAGCAACGACTCCAAAGGCTCTTCCTCGTCTATCCGCACCGGCAGGTCGTCCTCCAGCACCTCGGCGACTGGCAGAGCCGGACGACCGGCCGCTATCTCCGCCTCCACCCGATCGGCGCGCAGCACCCCTAGGAAATGACGCACCGGGTTGACGACCGCAAACCAGGGCCAGCGATAGCGCTGAAAGAACTGCTCGTGGGCGTCGAGCACAGTGAGCCCGGCGGGGATCGTCACCGGCTCGCGGTCCATGATGTCCGCGACAGTCAGGCTTTGGATGCGCTGGCCCATCGAGCCCTGGACGACCGCCGCGCTGGCACCCTGGTACACGAACATCGCGATGAGCAGCAGAGAGACCCCAAACAGGCTTTCGTGCGCCACGAACAACAGGCCGCAGGCTCCCAGCAGCAGCGCGAAGCCCTGTCCGGCTCGACCGGTCACACGGGTGGCGCGGTTGCGGTCGCCGGTGAGACGCCAGATCAGCGCGTGCGCGATCTGCCCGCCATCGAGGGGAAAGGCCGGCACGAGGTTGAGGACCAGCACGAGCGCGTTGATGGTTACAAGCCAGCTGAGCCACAGTGCGGCCGGGGTGGTGTGCACGCCGCCGTTTCCCGCGGCGACTTCAAAGAAATGGTGGCCGCTGGCGAGCAGCGCCCCGAGCAGGCTCGAGACGACAATTATGGCCAGGGTGACCGCGGGCCCGGCGGCGGCGATCCGAAACTCCGGCCATGGGTCCCTCACCGCCCCGGTCGTGCGGGTGAAGCCACCCATCGCCCACAGCTCGATCCCCAGCACCGGAAGTCCGTTGCGGCGCGCGACCAGGGCGTGTCCAAGCTCGTGCAGAATCAGAGAGAGGAAGAACGACAGGACGCTCGCCACCGTCACCAGGTAGGCGGTCGTCTTTGAGCCCCCGAGCACTTCGTGGAAGTATCCGTTGAACAGCAGGATGTAGAGAAACAGAACAAAGAACCAGCTGACCCCAACCCAAATGCGGATCCCGAAGATCCGAGCCAGCTGGAAGCGCGCGCGGGGGGACATACTCCAATGGTAGGCGCAAGGACTGCGCGTGCGTGCTCTGGGCGAGGCCGATCAGGTTTGCCGGCCGGCCTGGCTTATACCGAGGGAGCCATCCAGTTTGCGGCGAAAGGGGTTCGAGGCGTCTATTTCCGCCCCCAGCGAGCCGGCCAGTTCGCAGAGTCTCTGATCGGAGGTAACGACACGCACCGAACCGGGTTTCGGGTCCGCTCGCAGCAGTCTCAATATCTCCTCATCGGCGGAGTTGGCTTTGGGCCTCGGCGCATGGGCGACCTCGATCACCGACGATGGGATCGGGGGAGAGGGAGGGGACTCGAAGACGACGGTGACCTCCTCACCGGTCTGCGCGGCCCAGCGCTCCAACAGGCGCACGAGTTTGACCATCGCCGCGTGGCGGTCTCTCCACCAGCCATCGGGACGGCTGCCGATCACGTTCATCCCGTCGATCAGCCAGCGCATGTCGGTCGCCCGCTCCCCTACATGCTGGGACGGTGGCGGGCGATGATCGCGTGGAAATCGCTCGAGGCGGGTAGCGTGCCGTACTCCAGGCCGCCCTCGTCGCCGAGGCGCGAGGCACAGAACGCGTCGGCGACCGCCGGCGGGGAGTGGCGCACCAGCAGCGAACCCTGTAGCGCCAGGGCCATCCCTTCGACCACTCTGCGGGCGCGCGACTCGAGCGTCGCCGGGTCTGTGAACTGCCGCTCGAGCTTTGCCACGTGGGCATCCAGGCGCGCGTCGGCCCCCTCGGCTTGGCGCAACTCGTGCATGAACACCTCCAGCGAGCGGGGCGTGCGCACCAGCGCGCGCAGCACGTCGAGGCTCATCACGTTGCCCGAGCCCTCCCAGATCGAGGCGAGCGGGGCCTCGCGATACAGCCGCGGCATGCCCGACTCCTCCACGTAGCCGTTGCCGCCCAGGCACTCCAGGCACTCGAAGGCGTGGTTGGGGGCGCGCTTGCACACCCAGTACTTGCCCACGGCGGTGGCAAGGCGCTTGAACATGTGCGCGTCGCTGAGCTCTGTGCTGCTCGACGCCGGGTTCTCCGCGCCGGCTTCGTCGTACGCGCGCGCCAGGCGCATCGCGAGTACCGTCGCGGCCTCGGACTCGACACACAGGTCGGCGAGCACGTTTTCCATCAAGGGTTGGTCGATCAGGTGCCTGCCGAACGTCGAGCGGTGCGCCGCGTGGTGGGTTGCGTTCACGACTCCGGCGCGCATGCCGGCCGCCCCGCCGATCACACAATCCAGACGCGTGTGGCCGACCATCTCGATGATCGTCGGCACCCCGCGGCCAGGCTCGCCGACCATGCGAGCCCAGGCACCGTGGAACTCGACCTCGCTGGAGGCGTTGGAGTGGTTGCCGAGCTTGTCCTTCAGGCGCTGGATGTGAAACGCGTTACGAGTGCCGTCCGGCAGGATGCGGGGCATCAGAAAACAGGAGAGGCCCTCCTCGGTCTGGGCGAGCACCAGGAAGAGGTCAGACATCGGCGCCGAGCAGAACCACTTGTGTCCGGTGATCTCATACTCGGCGGCCGGGCCGCCGCCGTTTACGGGCCGGGCCACCGTCGTGTTCGCTTTCACATCCGAGCCGCCCTGCTTCTCGGTCATTGCCATGCCCGCGATCGCGGAGCCCTTCTCGGCCGCCGGTATCAGACGCGGGTCATAGGTTCTGGACGTCACCAGCGGCTCCCACTCGGCGGCGAGCTCCGGCTGGGCGCGCAGTGCCGGAACGACAGCGAACGTCATGGTGATCGGGCAGCAGAAACCGGCCTCGGCCTGCATCGCGGTCATGTATAGGCCGGCGCGTGCGGCGTGTGGCGCCGGCTCGGAGCTCGTCCACGGCAGCGAGTGCAACTCGTGCTCCACGCCCATCTTCATCAGGTTGTGCCAGGCGGGGTGAAACTCGACCTCGTCGATGCGGTGTCCGTAGCGGTCGTGGGTTCGCAGCACAGGCTTGTTCTCGTTCGCCAAGCGGCCCCATTGCTGCTGAGGCTCGCCGCCGACGAAACGACCTAGCTGTGAGGCACGCTCGGCGATCCAGCCGGCGCCCTCGCGCTGCACCGCCTCCACGAGCGGGACGTTGCTCTGAAAGACATCGACACCCTCAAGCAAAGGCGTCTGGTTGAAGACCGTGTGGGTCTCATACGGTACGCCCGCCCGCTCGCTCAGATCGACGCTAGCCATGCGAACAGTGAAGCAGACACGGACCGATCCGTGTTAGCCTCGCCGGCGGAGATCTTCCTACTTGTGGTTGTCGCGGAGAGCGCCCTGCTGGACTGGCCGGCGCTGGCCCTCGCGCCGCCGGTCGTGTTCCTGCTGGAGGATCCAAAGACGGATCCTCGCCTCCAACCTTCGTTTCAGTTCCCGATCCATGCGGCGATGTTCGCGCCGGATACTCCTCGGCGCATTGGACGCATGTCCCAAATCGCGTACCCATGGCCGGACAGGCGCTCCAATTCCCGTCCACCGCCCGTCGTGTGGGGAGGCGGCGCAGGGGCCCATGACACCCATCACGCGATAGCATCGGCCGCCCCGGCGGTGAATCAACCCGCAGGAGACACCCTGCGCATGGCCAGCTAGCCGCACGGCTTGAGTGGCGCACCGGCCCCGGGGTGCCCACTGACCAAGGACCCCAGAGAGAGAACATGGCCAAGATCAAGGTGGAGAACCCAATCGTCGAGCTCGACGGCGACGAGATGACACGGATCATCTGGTCATTTATCAAGCAGCAGTTGATCCTGCCCTACCTGGACGTGCAACTGGAGTACTACGACCTGGGCATCGAGAGCCGCGACGGCACCGACGATCAGATCACCGTGCAGGCGGCCGAAGCGATCAAGCGTCACGGCGTCGGGGTGAAGTGCGCGACGATCACGCCCGACGAGGCGCGCGTGCAGGAGTTCGGACTGAAGGATATGTACCGATCCCCCAACGGCACCATCCGCAACATCCTCGGCGGCGTGATCTTCCGCGAGCCGATCGTGATCTCCAACATCCCACGGCTTGTGCCGGGCTGGACCAAGCCGATCGTGATCGGACGTCACGCCTTCGGCGACCAGTACCGGGCGACCGACATGGTTGTGCCCGGCGAGGGCAAGCTGATGCTCAGCTTCACGCCGAAGGATGGAGGCGAGCCGGTCGAGCTCGACGTGTACGACTTTCCTGGTGGCGGGATCGCGATGGCGATGTACAACCTCGACGACTCGATCCGCGACTTCGCCCAAGCGTCACTGCGCTATGGCTTGGAGCGTGGCTACCCCGTCTACCTATCGACCAAGAACACGATCCTCAAGCGCTACGACGGCCGCTTCAAGGACATCTTCCAGGAGATCTACGAGTCTGAATTCAAGGAAGAGTTCGAGGCCGCCGGCATAACCTATGAACACCGCTTGATCGACGACATGGTCGCGGCCGCGCTGAAGTGGGAAGGCGGCTATGTGTGGGCGTGCAAGAACTACGACGGCGACGTGCAGTCGGACACCGTCGCGCAGGGATTCGGCTCGCTCGGATTGATGACGAGCGTGCTGATGAGCGCCGACGGCAAGACGGTGGAGGCCGAGGCGGCGCACGGCACCGTCACCCGTCACTACCGCGCCCATCAGCAGGGCAAGCCGACCTCGACCAACCCGATCGCCTCGATCTTCGCGTGGACCCGCGGCCTATCCGCACGTGGGCGGATGGACGGCACACCCACAGTGAGCGAGTTCGCGCAGACACTCGAGCGTGTCTGTATACAGACCGTCGAAGGTGGGGCGATGACGAAGGATCTAGCCCTGCTCGTGGGGCCCGATCAGCCTTGGCAAACCACCCAGGAGTTCCTCGCAGCGATCGACCAGAACCTGAAACAGGAGATGAGCAATTGAGTAATCCCGTACGAGTCGCCGTCACCGGCGCGGCCGGCCAGATCGGCTACAGCCTGCTATTTCGCGTCGCAAGCGGCCAGATGCTAGGACCGAACACCGAGGTACAACTGCGTCTGCTGGAGATACCGCAGGCGGTCAAGGCGGCCGAGGGCACCGCGATGGAGCTCGATGACTGCGCCTTCCCTTTGCTGTCCTCGATCGAGATCACCGACGACCCGAATGTCGCCTTCGACGGTGTGAATGTGGCGCTGCTGGTCGGAGCGCGGCCTCGCACCAAGGGCATGGAGCGCGGCGACCTGCTGGAGGCCAACGGTGGGATCTTCAAGCCGCAGGGCGCCGCCTTGAATGCCCGGGCGGCATCTGATGTGAAGATCCTCGTCGTCGGCAACCCGGCGAACACCAACTGCCTGATCGCCAAGAGTCACGCCCCCGACATCCCCGCGCAACGATTCACAGCGATGATGCGCCTGGATCACAACCGGGCGATCGCCCAATTGGCCGCAAAGGCCGGTGTTGGCATGGCGGACGTCACCAACGTGAGCGTGTGGGGGAACCATTCCGCCACTCAGTACCCGGATATCACCCACGCGAAGGTTAAGGGTGCCCCCGCGCCGGGGGTTATCTCCGACCATGAGTGGGTGGAGAACGCCTTCATCCCAACCGTGCAGAAGCGCGGTGCCGCGATCATCGAGGCGCGTGGCGCCTCCTCGGCGGCGTCTGCTGCAAACGCGGCGATCGAGCACGTCCGCGATTGGGTGAACGGCACCGCGAGCGGTGACTGGGTGTCGATGGCTGTCCCGTCCGACGGCTCATACGGAATCCCGCAGGGGATCTTCGCTGGCCATCCGTGCACGTGCACAAACGGTGAGTGGTCGATCGTGCAGGGTCTTGACATCGACGAGTTCTCCCGCGCGCGAATCGACGCGAGCGTCAATGAGCTGCAGGATGAGCGCCAGGCTGTCGAGCAGCTCGGACTGGTCTAGAAACGGGTCTGGCAACAAACAAAAAGAGGGGCGGTCAAATGACCGCCCCTCTTTTTAATGTGTGCCGGGATAATGGGATACCGCTCGCGACTAGGACTTCGACCGCCAGCCGCGACCCTCCTTGACTATCTTGCCTTCCTCTTCCAGGGAGGGGAGCACGCGATATAGGTAGTTCTGCTTGATGCCCATCTTTGCCGCGAGCTCCGGGATGGTGATGCCGGGCTGTCCCTGCACCATCGAGAGCGCTTGCGCTGCGCGTGTGCCGCTGCCCTTTGGTCTGCCGCCGCCGCGGCGCTTGGGCGTGGCCGCCACCTTTGCCGCGGCGGGACGTTTCTTGGTGCTCGCCCGGCGGGGGCGCCGGCGCGTGGGGGCGGGTGCGGCGGCCGCGGAAGGCGACGCGGTTGACTTCGAGGGTCCCAGATCCGCCAGCGCGGCGGCCGCGTCCTGCAGGCGACTGAACTCTTGCACCAAGGGCTCCAGTTCACGCAGGCGCTGGGTGATTTCGGTGCGCTTCTGATTGAGAAAGTCGGTCACGCTCGCATCCTTTGCTGGTCTCGAGTTAATGTAACTTGACTTTACACCTTTTCGTCAGTCGGCATTCGACGCTATCGCGCTTGGCCCTCCAGATTCTCACGCAGACGGTGCAGCGTACGCGTGGCCTCACGCTCGGGTATTCCTCCCACCAGGGCGCGACTCGCGAGCGCGCCGATGGGTCCGAGGGGCGGGTGAAACTCGTTGCGATAGTCAAACAGGGTTCCCTGATCGTGCTCGCGCAACGCGTATTCGGTCACCGCACGCGAGCGGGCCGGACCACGACCCTCCCACACCGCCAGCTCACAATCCCGACACTCGATCAGTTTCCAATGAACCTCGATGCTGACTCCACGTAGATGAATCTGCTGATCCATTTGAAACCCGACGCGCAGTGGCCCGTCGTCGGCGTGTAGGAGCTTGCGGTGAATGCTGACCCAGTCACCCAAACGCTCGGGGTCCATGACCGTCTGCCACACCCGTGCCGGGGGCACGGCGATCTCGATAGACGCGGTGACGACGCTCATCGCGTCTGACACGGTATCCGCAAGCGCTCAACGCGCGGCGAGTGGCTCGCTGCGCTCCCAGTCCGCCAACGCGTGCTCGACCGCCGAATCGAAGCTGTGCAGATCGACGCCGAGCAACCGGGCGCCGTTCTCTCCGACGACCAGCAGGTCGCCTCCCAGCCCCTCCATCAGGGGAGAGATCAGATGCGGGTCATCCTGCACGACGGCGGCCACCACACGTGCGGCGAGGGGCGTCGCGGAGAATCCCAGCCTGATCGCAGGCCGGCCCAGCAGCATCAGCTCCGCGATCCGTTCGATCATCTCGCCGTAGCTCAGCGCTTGCGGCCCGCCGATATCCAGCGAGCGGCCGCAGACCCGCTGGTCGCTCGCGGCGGCGATCAGCAGCTCGATCACGTCACGCTCGTCGATCGGCTGTGTGCGGTAACGCCGCCAGGCGGGGAGCATCAACACCGGCATGCGCTCGACCAGGCGCACCAGCAGGCGAAAGGAGCGAGAACCCGATCCGATCACGATCGAGGCGCGCAACGCCACCGAACCAGGCACCCCCTCGAGCAGTATCCGCTCGACCTCCATGCGGCTGGAGAGATGGGCCGAGCCGGGGTCCTCCTCCCCAGTCAGCCCACCGAGGTAGACTACGCGCGCCACCCCCGCCCCCCGGGCGGCCGCTACGAAGTTCTTCGCGCCCGTGCGCTCCAGAACCGGGAAGGGCATCGTGGCCGCCCTCTCCATAGAGTGAATCAGGTAATAGGCGACGTCCACTCGATCCAGGGCCCGGTCGAGTCCCCGGCCGGTGAGCACGTCCCCGGGGACGATCGGCATTTCTCTGGCCCGCTCGAGGGCCCGGCTCTCGGCGCGGCGGCGGAGCAACTGCAGCTCGATCGCCGTCCGTGCACGCGCGGGGTCACGCGCCATGCCTCGCACGTCGTGCTCCCCCTCCAGCAGGGCGCAGATCAGCAGCGAGCCAACATAGCCGCTTGCTCCTGTCACGAGAACGCGCATGCCTGAACAGATGATGACGCCAGCGCGGCATTTACAGTACGAGCGTGCCCGGTCCCGGTCCTCCTCCCGAGCGTTGCGAGCTCGCCGTGGTGGGCGGCGGCATCGTTGGGCTGGCCGTTGCACGCGAGCTGATTGCTCGCAACCCCCGCTCCTCGGTGTGCGTGATCGAGCGGGAGGCCGAGATCGGGGCGCATCAGACGGGGCACAACTCGGGTGTGATCCACGCCGGTGTCTACTACACACCCGGCTCGCTGAAGGCGCGTCTGTGCGTGCAGGGCGCACGCGAAATGTATGAGTACTGCCAGCACCGGGGAATCGCCAGCGAGCGTTGCGGCAAGGTGATCGTGGCGAGCGACAGCTCCGAGCTCCCCCGTCTGGAGGAGCTAGAACGTCGGGGCAGGGCCAACGGCGTGCCCGGCCTGCGGCGTGTGGACGCGGCGGGGATCGAGGAGCTCGAGCCGCATGCCCGCGGGATCGCCGGGCTGCATTCGCCCGCCACCGGCATCGTCAACTTCGCCGCCGTCGCACGATCCTACGCCGAGGATGTGCTGGAAGGGGGCGGGGTGCTCTCGACTGGCTGTGAGGTCAAGGGCGCCCTTGCCGTCGGACGCTCGCTGCGCCTCACGCATTCCCACGGCGTGACCGACGCCGCTCACGCCGTATTCTGCGCCGGTGCGTGGGCGGACCGTCTGGCGGTCGCCGCGGGCGCCGATCCTGACCCTCGAATCGTCCCCTTTCGCGGCGCCTATCTGCGACTGAAGCCCGACCGTCGGGGACTGGTGTCCTCGCTCATATATCCGGTGCCGGACCCCTCATTGCCTTTCCTGGGCGTTCACCTGACCAGATCGATCGACGGCGAGGTGCTGATCGGACCGACGGCTCTGCTGGCACCCGCCCGGGATGCCTACCGCCTCACCCGCCTGTGCGCCAGGGACCTGCGGGAGACTTTGACCTGGCCGGGTTCGTGGCGGATGCTCTCCCGTTGGTGGCGCACCGGTTTCAGTGAAATACATCGCGCAGCGTTTCGCTCAGCGCTTGTGGGGGCCGCCGCTCGATATGTGCCGGAGCTCCAGCCCGAGGATGTGGAGCCCGCGTTCGCCGGGGTGCGCGCTCAGGCGCTGAGTCGGGACGGCCAACTGGTGGACGACTTCGTCTTCTCGGTGACAGAGCGCGCCCTGCACGTGCGAAACGCGCCCTCGCCGGCCGCCACGTCCTCTTTGGCCATCGCGCGTCACATTGCTCACGAGGCGATCGAAACGTTTGGCCTGCGCTCGCAAAGTGCGTGAAAAAGCGCTTGATTGTCACATAAAAGTGACTCCTTGACGGCTCTTTCCGGGTATCTAATGGTTTTGTCTGCGATTTGCGGGAAGCGCCTGCGGGCGCCCCTTGAGCGTGCTCAGTCCCGGTGCTTTGATAGCCGCCGTCTCGTTGACTGACGAAGCGGGACGGTGATCAAGCACCACAGGACATAGAAGGGGAATGAGTGCAAGGCAAGCAGACAAGACGGGCGGCACGCAAGGTCACTTGTGAGGATTGTTTCTTTCATTGCAATCTTCTGTGTGCTCTTGACCTGTCGGAGCCGTGCTCCACGTTTCGTCCCAACGAGGCTCAACTGCGCCCTCCGCAGCAGTTGCGCTTCGTCTTTCGTCAGGAGCGGCGCAAGCAGTCAGCCTGGGCATTTCCCTCCGCCCAGGAACAGGCGGCGCTGCACGTCTGATAACCGTGGCCCTGCGGCGGCCGGTCATCGGCCGGCCGCCCGGCCCGGCGCTTGTGTTAGGCGCCGCTCGCCGGACGCTGCGCAGGGGTATATTGAGGTCTGACCGCAAAAGCTCTGGAGCGGAGGTGGTGCTCAGATGGCAGCAAAGGACAACATTGGCAGGGCAGGCGACGCGCTGCGCGCGAACCAGTATCTCAAGCGCCTGATCGAGGATGAGGAGCTGCGCAGCAATCTCCTGGCCGCCTACGGCGCCGCGCGCGGTGTCTATGGGCGCATGAACAACGGCAAGGCTCCCACGAAGGCTCTCTTCGAGGACAAGAAGCTGCAGCGTGAACTGACTGACGCGGCCAGCGCGCTACGTGACGCGGCGGGTGCGCTGAAGTCCCCAGCGCAGACCAAGCGCTCGCGTGGCGGATTTGGGCGCTCCTTGACGATCCTCATCGCGGGGGCGGTGCTCGCCCTGGTTCTCAGCGAGAGTCTGCGCTCCAAGGTGCTCGACATGATGTTCGGCGCCGAGGAGGAGTTCGACTACAGCTCCACTACGACATCAGTGCAGGAGCAGCCCTCACCGGTGGGGGCCACGGAGGCCTGAGCTCTCACGTCGAGAGCACTCTAAGAGGATTCTCCAAAGTTGGTCAACTCACAGGCCGTACCGAAGTCACTGTCGGGTGAGAAGCCGCAGCGGATCGTCGAGGCGATGCGTCGCAGCGTCGCAAGCCGCGGCACCGCCGGCTCCACCTTCGATCACGTGGCGCGCGAGGCCGGTGTCTCACGCGGCCTGTTGCACTATTACTTCGGCACCAAGGAGCAGCTGCTGGTCGAGGCTGTGCGTCGCGAATGCGCGGTGCGGATGGAAATGCTCGAGCGCCAGCTCTCGGACGCCAAGACGGCCGATGACTTCATCGACCTGATGGCCCGCAACCTGCAGGAGACCGTCAGCTCAGACCCCGATTTCGTGACGCTCGTCTTTGAGCTGTTCACGCTCTCGCGACGCAACTCCGAGATCGCCGTGGAGTACGCGCAGTTGCTCAGCCGCACGCGCGAACAGGTCGCCGACATGCTCGCCGCCGCCCAAGAGCAGGGGGTGATCCAGCTGCACGCCGACCCGCAGGCGGTGGCCGAGATCCTGTTCTCGCTCGCCGACGGGTTCTCGCTGCGGATGCTGGCCGAGCCAGACCGCGACTTCAGCGCCACGATCGGCGCTGGCATCACCTGCGCCAGAGCCCTGTTGGCCGACTAAAAACGGCCTTCTGCCCGGCGCTAGGCTGAAAGCAGTTAACAACAACGCCGGGAGGCGAGATGAAAATCCTGATCTTGGGCTGTCTGGGGCTGCTCGGTGTGCTCGCTGCGGGCAGCCTGCTGGGGGTCGCTGGCGCCGAAACATCGACCACCGTCACGACACCAAACGCCACCCCTGTCCAACAGACGCCGACGGTTAGCGTCCAGGGGGTGGCCAGCGAGACGATCGCGCAGGGCTCGAATGTCCAGAGCGCCGACGCCGTCTATCGCCAGGGAATGGCCGACGCGTTCGGCGACGGTCAGTCAAAGGCGCAATTCCTGGCTGGCAAGGCGGGGGTGACACTCGGCCCGATCCAGAACGTCACGGAGAACGGCGGATACATCCAGTGCGGTGAAGGGGAAGAGTATGAAGGCCAGCAGCCCGACTTCGGCTCAGGCGATCAGACGCCGACCGTCGGCTTTGCTCCAGCGGCCGCAAGCGTAGCGGCGCCGCTCGTTCACAGACGCAAGACCAAGCGATCCAAACACAAACCGGCCAAGAAGGCGAGCACAACCGGCTGCACCCTCTACACCCAGGTGTCGCTGGTGTATTCGCTCAGCTGATCTGCCTGAGCGCCGCGACCGCGTCGGGCACGCCGGTACGTGCGCTGTCAAACCGTGGCCGCCAGCCGAGCTCACGCTTTATCTTCGTGTTGGAGGAGCGCGCCGAGCGGACGACAGCGGCGACCGCGTTTGACCCTGCCACCAGGCGAGCGAGCGGGACGGGGACACGACGGGGCATGCCCACTCCGAGCGCCGCGGCGGTCAGCGCCAAGAAGTCGCGGCAGGCGATCGGCTCGTCGTCGGCCACGTGGTAGATCGATCCAGGTACGGCGCTCGAGGCGGCGAGCAGCAGCGCGTCGACGACGTCCTGCACGTGAACCACATCCCACATGTTCTGGCCGGCGCCGATCATCGCGAAGCGGCCGGGCTGGCGCAGGCGCGCGACGATCTCCTGCGCGTACCACCCTCCCGGCCCGTATACGTGCGAGGGCCTGATCACCACCGCCGGCAGACCCGACCCCAGCACCAGACGCTCGCCCTCCTGCTTGGAGCGCCCGTAGGGTGTGTGCACCGGCAGCGGACTCTCCTCGGTCAGCAGCGCTCCATGTGCGTCGCCTGTGACCACCGTCGATGAGAATACGAACCGTGGACCGTCGCCGGGAGTCTCGCCCGCGAGCGACAGGCACGCCTGCACCAGCCGCCGGGTGCCCTGCACGTTCACCCGCATGACCTGCCGCTCGCTGCGCTGGGAGGCGATCTCGGCGGCGAGATGGATCACGCAATCCGGGCGTACGTCGGCGAGCGCCTCGTTCAGACCGTCGCCGTCGGCCAGATCGCACATCAGCGCGCGTGTGCCCGTGGGCTCTGAGCCGGCCCGGCGAACCACCGCCAGCACCTCGTGTCCGTCCTCAAGCAGCCGGCGACAGAGCACCCGGCCGATGAAACCGCTGGCGCCAGTGACTAGTGTGCGCATCTGCTCACGGCACGCTAGCGCACCCACCGTGTGGACTCGCGGGCGGGAACCAGCCCCGTCGATCTTATAATCACCCTCCTATGCCGATCTACGAGTACAGACGCCCAGACGGGACCACGTTCGAGCTCCAGCAGTCATTCAGCGACGAGGCGCTCACACACGATCCAGAGACCGGCGTGACGGTCCAGCGTGTGCTGCACGCGCCGGCCGTCCACTTCAAGGGCTCGGGCTTCTACAACACCGATTACGGCACCCGCAAGCGCCAGCGCGAGGAGAGCGACAAAACCAATGACAGCTCGGACACCAAGGCCAAGGACAGCTCGAGCGTTGCTGACTCATCCAGTGGGGACTCCTCGACCGCGACCAGCCAGAAGAGCACCAAGGACACTCCCGCGACCGACGCCAAGGGCTCCGCGAAGGCCCAGCCGGCAGCCAAGAAGTAGCCGCCCGATCGCAGCTCACCTGGAGCGGTGCTCGCGCTGAGAGGCCAGGCTTCCGTGCAGGGCGCGCTTGATCTTGTCTTCGCAGTCGGTGTACTCCCGTAGAGATGTCGGCAGATGCTTCAAGGCGTAGCGCAGCGCCGCCGGTGAGCGTCCCTTGGAGATGCGATAGCCGCGCTCGCAGGAGACGATCGCTCGGTGCGCTTCGCGACGCTCGGCGGCTGGGGTGAGGCTCCCTCCGCCCCGAAGACCGGAGTTACCCTCGCCCGGAGAACGATGGCCGTGGACGCCCGCATGCCGATGCTGAATAGGCGTGGCGATCGCGGGACCCGGCCGCGTTCCGGGGATCGCCAGGAGCACGGTGCTGGCGATCGTGGCCGCTCCCAGCATCTGGGCCGCCGGACTGATCAGCAATGGCTTGATCGCCGCTTTGACGGCGAACTTGCCCTGTCCGAAGAGCCGGTAGATACCCCGCCCGGACCAGCCCCATGGAGGCAGCAGAGCCTTCCTGATCCAGCTGCCCGTGGTCAGGCCGCGGCGTGCCCGGTGGATCAGTGTCTTGACGGCCGGCACCGTGGTGCTGTGACGCTCGGCGAGCTCCCGATAGCTACGACCCTCGAACGTGTGCCCTACCAGCACCTCACGCTGGCGAGCCGGAAGGTTGCAGATCGCGGACATCAGACCATCCATCCATTCGCGCTGCTCGAGTACAGCGACGGTGTCAGGTCCCCCACTGTCCCAAACCGCGGGCAGAGGATCCGTCGGCCGCTGCGCGCGCCTGATGTTCACCGCACAGTTGCGCACAATCGTAAACAGCCAGGCCCGCAGGTTCTCCGGACGAGCCCCAGCGGCCAGTGCTCCATAGGCGTTCACCATGGCCTCCTGGACGGCGTCCTCGCCCAGGTGTGCCCGTTCCCCGAGCTGGCGGCCGGCGAACCGCACCAGGGCCTCTCGATGGGGAGCGATCAGTTGCGCGAACGCGTCGGAGTCGCCCTGGGCGGCGCGGTCCAGCAAAGCCGCCCTCTCGGCGGGAAACATCTCAGAACACGCTCCGCTCGCGCACGGCCTTATCGACGGCGCCATCGGGCACCGCAGGTGAGACATGTTTCAGCAGCTCAGACACGAAGACCCGCTTTCGAGTAGCGCGACAGTGCAAGTTACCTGCCTGAGACGTTCCGGACCTCCCGGAAGTTGCACCAAACGGCTATCCGGCGAGAAATTGTCTCACCGCGGCGTGTCGTTCGGCTTCTGAGACCGTCAGGCCTTCCTCCCCGTCGGGCAGGACAATCGTCCCCGAAGGTTTCAGAACCTGGGTGGGCGGCGTGCCCGAGATGGCCAGGCTGGCGAACAGGCCGATCAGGGTCGGGCCGCTCATGTCCGAGACGATCGCCGGTGGCGCGTTCCAGGCGATCAGAGGGAGCCTGAAGAAGCTCGAGACGGACAGCAGCCGGCTCTTCATCGAGTTGAACAGGGCCTGCTGGTGCTCCTCGCGCTGGATGTCGGTCTCATTGGGCGCGCACAGGTTCTCCCGCGTGCGTGCGATCGCGAGCGCCTGCTTGCCGTCGATGTGATGCGTGCCGGCCGGCAGCCTGAGCGTGTAGCCACCGTTGGCAAAGCCGCCGTCCAAGCGCGAGATGATGCAGGCGCCGGTGTAGTCCACGCCGCCCATAGCGTCGATCAGCTGCGGAAAGTTTTCGAAGTTGACTTCCACGACGTGGTTGATCGGAATGCCGAGCCAGTGCTCGATCACCGAGATCGACTCGGCCGGTCCGCCGAACTCGTGGGCGGCGTTGATCTTCTGCAGGCCGTGGCCGGGGATTTCGAGCACCGTGTCGCGCGGGATCGATAGGCGCGCGGCGTGCCCGCCGCCGGTGCGGATCAGCATGATCGAATCCGAGCGCCCGGGGCCTGTCTTTTCCGCGCCCGGTTCCTTTGAGTTCTTTTGGCGGCGGTCGGAGCCGAGCACCAGGATGTTGTTGGCGGAGGTGAGCGGATAGCCGGCCGGGCGCAGCACACCCGCGACGTCGCTCGGTGGCGAGGTGCGTTCGAAGTGTGAGCTGATCAAGAACAGCACGAGCGAAAGCACAAGCCAGCCGACCACGAGAGCCAGCGCGCCTAGGATCAGCCGCTTGGGGGTCAGCCCGACCCGCCGCAGGCTGAGCCTCCCGCGTCCCGCGCGCTGTCCCCTCAGCCGCGCGAGATCGCTCTCGTCACTGCCCCGCTCGGTCAGGCGGGGAGTGGCGCGATACAGGGTGTAGCCAGGCTCGGTCTCGGCGGGCTTGCGCTCGCTCCGGGGCCCACGACGAGGCTGTCGCGGCACCTGGCCACGGGATGGCGGATCGGCAGGCATCAGGCTCCATAAAGTTCCGCCGTCAAGCTTAGGACCCTCTAAATCCCCGCGCGCCGGCCGCGGTGAAGCAGCCACATATAGTTGGCCAATGGACGCGGAGTGCGTGATCGGAGTCGATCTCGGGGGGACCAAGGTGATCGCGGGGGCGATCGACAGCAAGCTGCGTGTCCATCAGCGGACCTCCAGGCCAGCCCCAACAGACGATCAGGGCAAGGTCCTCGACGCGGTGCTGGAAGCGGTCGAGGAGGTTCGCCGCAACGTGTCGATGGAGGTTCTCGCCGTGGGCTTCGGGATCCCCTGCCTGTTCGATCGAGAGCGGGCCGTCATGGCTGTCAACCTGCCGTTGACGAACATCGACTTTGGCGCGGTCATGAGCGAGCGCCTGGGCCTGCCCGTGTATGTCAACAACGACGCCAACGTGGCGATGCTCGCCGAGCATAGGGCGGGGGCCGCCCGCGGAGCCCGGCACGCCGCGATGCTCACGATCGGCACCGGTATAGGCGGCGGCCTGATCATCGACGGCAGGCTCTATCGCGGGTCGCGCGGCTCGGCTGCCGAGCTGGGACACATGATCATCGACAAGGACGGCCCGCGATGCCAGGGCAACTGCCCGGGACGAGGTTGCCTTGAGAGTCTCGCCTCCGGCACCGCGCTTGCCCGCGAGGCCCAGAGAGTGGCGGTCTCTCGCCCGCACGGCGGTCTTGCGCTGGCCCTGACTCACGGACGCCAGATAACCGGTGCGCTGGTCACCGAGCTGGCGCACGACGGTGACGACAGCGCTCTGGAGGTTCTCGAGCTCATCGGTGGCCGTCTCGGCCTGGGCATCGTGAGCATAGTCAACATGCTCAACCCCGAAGTCGTCGTGGTCGGCGGGGGCGTGATCGCCGCCGGTGAGCTGTTGCTGGAGCCGGCGCGGCGGGTCCTCGCTGAACGGGCGCTGCGACCCTCCCGCGACCAGGTGCGCATCGTGCGCGCCCAATTCGGCGCGGAGTCAGGCATGGTCGGTGCCGCGGCGCTGGCGCTGGCGAAAGAAAGCACACATACCCAGCCGGATCTATGAACACCGCCTCGACCACCGGTGAGTTGCTGGTGTGCGCCACCCCGATCGGCAACCTGGCCGACATCACGCTGCGGGTCCTGCGGGCACTCGAGCAGGCCGATGTGCTCGCCTGCGAGGACACCCGCCACTCGCGTGTTCTGCTCGAGCACCATGGCGTGAAGGCGTCAGAGCTCCTCAGCTACCACGAGCACAACGAGGCCCGACGCACGACTGAGCTGATCACACGCATGCGCGCCGGGGAGACCGTCGCGCTGCTGTCCGACGCCGGAATGCCGCTCATCTCCGACCCGGGTTTTCATCTGGTGCGGGCGAGCATCCAGGCGGCTCTGCCCGTGCGCGTCCTGCCGGGGGCCAGCTCGGTGCTGTGTGCGCTGGTGCTCAGCGGGCTGCCCGTCGATCGTTTTCACTTTGTGGGTTTTCTACCCCGCAAGGGGGCCGAGCTGCGACGTCTCCTGACGAGCACGCCGGCGACGCTCGTGGCCTTCGAGTCACCCAGGCGGCTGGCGGGCACCCTCCAGCTGCTCGCCGAGCACGACCCGCAGCGCCCAGCGGCTGTCGCTCGCGAGCTCACCAAGGTGCACGAGGAAGTGAACCGAGGCAGCGCCGCGGAGCTCGCGAGCCACTACGCCGAGCGGGGCGTGCGCGGCGAGCTGGTTCTCCTCGTCGGGGCCGCGCCCCGCCAGTCGGCGGCCCTCGGCGACGCTCTGGCGGCGCTGGGCGAGCTCGTGCAGGCCGGCGCCCGTCCGCGCCCGGCCGCCGCGGCTGTAGCGAAACTCACCGGTCTGAGCGCCAACGAGCTCTACCGAGGATTGGCCCGCTGAACTCCGATTTCGGGGCCGGGCCTGGACGACTGATCGATTACCGGCCGGCCCGCTAAGCAAAGCCGCCGACGGTGCCGAGGCAGCGCTCGATGCTCTCCAGTTATTTCATCTACGTGGCGGCGCCGCTCGCCATCACGTTGATCGCGTTGCGCGCGGTTCTCCTGCTCTACTACCGGCGCGGACGCCAGGTCGAATTCCGCATCTCCAGAGGGACCGGTACCGGTGAGGTCATCGGCCTGGACGGCCTGCGGTTGCGCGTTCGCTCGCTGAGCTCGGGTCGGGAGCACACCGTGTCGCCGACCAACGTTCGGCGCCGCTGAGCAAACTCCGGTCACGATAGACGGGTCGGATCCTCTCAGGCAGTAGCCTGAAACGACCGTGTCGTTCTATGTGACCACACCGATCTACTACGTCAACGCCGCCCCGCATCTCGGGCACGCGTACACCACGATCGCCGCCGACGTACTGGCGCGCCACAACCGCCAACGCGGCGAGGACGTGTTCTTCCTGACGGGCACCGACGAGCACGGCGAGCCGGTCGCCGACGCCGCCCACGCCCTGGGTGTCGAGCCCCAGCAACTAGCCGATCGCAACTCCGAGCGCTTCAGGGCGCTCGCCCCCCTCATCGGTGCGTCCAACGACTTCTTCATCCGCACCACCGACCCCCAACACATGGCAGTCGTGCAGGAGGTCCTCACGCGCGTGCGCGAGAACGGGCACGTCTACATGGGAACCTACGAGGGCTGGTACTGCCCGAAGTGCGCCGACTTCAAGGCCGAGAATGAAGTCAACGAGGGCGAGCGCTGTCCCATCCATCACGTGGCCCTGACGCGCGAGCAGGAGGACAACTACTTCTTCAAGCTGTCCGCCTTCCAGGAGCCACTCGAACGTCTCTACGCTGAGCATGAGGACTTCGTGGCGCCGAAGACCCGCTACAACGAGGCGCTGTCGTTCATCCGCTCAGGACTGCGCGACGTGCCGCTGTCGCGTCACCGGCTGACGTGGGGCGTACCGGTGCCGTGGGACTCAGAGCACGTCTTCTATGTATGGTTCGACGCGCTGCTGAACTACTACTCGGCGCTGTCCTACGCGCGCCCGGGAGAGGATCTCACCGATCGCTTCTGGCCAGCCGACGTACACCTGATCGCAAAGGACATCCTGCGTTTTCACACCGTCTACTGGCCGGCGCTGCTGCTGGCCGCCGGGATCGAGCTGCCAAAGCGCGTCTTCGTACACGGATACCTGCTGATGGACGGCGAGAAGATGAGCAAGTCGCTCGGAAACGTGCTCGACCCATTCGAGGTGATCGAGCGCTTCGGCTCCGACGCGCTGCGCTTCTATCTGCTGCGCGACGTGCCCTTCGGAGGAGACGGGTCGGTCTCGACCGCCTCGTTCGAGCAGCGCTACGAGTCCGAGCTGGCCAACGACTACGGCAACCTCGCCAGTCGCACGCTGGCGATGATCATCCGCTATCGCGACGGTCTGCTCGCGGCGGGAGAGCCAGACGAGCTGCTGCGGGAGGACTTCGAGGGCCTGCCCGAGCGGGTGATGGGATTGCTCGACCGCGTCGAGCTCACGAACGCGCTCGATGAGATCTGGCAGCGCGTGCGCCGGCTCAACCGCTACGTGGAGGAGCAGGCGCCGTGGCAGCTGGCGAAGGACGAGGCCAGACGGGACGATCTGGACCGTGTGCTGCGCACGCTTGCGGAGGGGCTGCGCGTCGTATCGGTGCTGTTGGCGCCCTACATGCCCGACAGCACCGCGAAGCTGCTGCACGCGCTCGGCGCCCCCGACCTCTCGCTTCAGACGGCACGACTGGGGGCCGGCTGGATCGAGCGGGTGGAGACGATCGACTCGCTGTTCCCAAAGGACGCCGCCTCCTCGAGCCGGTGATCGACTCCCACACTCACCTGCACCTGTGCGATCCCCCGAACGCCGAGCTGGTGGCGACGGCGGAGGCGGCGGGCATAACTCGCATTCTCACCGTGGGCATCGACAGCGCCTCATGCCGGGCCGCGCTGGCGGCCGCCGAGACGTTCCCGCAGGTGTACGCGGCGATCGGCCGTCACCCCAACGCCGCTGGCGGGTTCGACGACGCTGACCTGGCAGAGCTGCGGGCACTGGCGGCGCACGAGCGCTGCCTGGCGATCGGGGAGACGGGCCTGGATTTCTACCGCGACAGCGCCCCGCCAGCCGACCAGGAGCGCGCGTTCGCCGCCCAGATCGCGCTGGCCCGCGAATGCGCAAAGCCGCTCGTGATCCACTCGCGCGCCGCCGAGCAGCCGACACTGGACCAGCTGGCGGCCGAAGCCCAGGGGTGCAGCGTGGTGATGCATTGCTTCTCGATGCCCGCCCATCTCGATGAGTGCGTGGCGCGCGGCTATGCGATCTCCTTCGCCGGCAACGTCACCTACAAGAGCGCTGCAGAGCTCGCCGACGCCGCCCGGCGGGTCCCGGACGGCAGTCTGCTGGTGGAGACAGACGCGCCCTACCTAACACCTCAGGCGGTGCGCAAGGAGCGCAACCAGCCGGCCTTTGTGGCGCATACGCTGGCGTTCCTGGCGCAGCTACGCGGCGTGCCCGCCGCCGAGCTGGACGCGCTGGTGGAGCGCAACGCGGCACGCGTGTTCGGCTGGTAGTGAGCGCCGTGGCCCAGCGCCGACCTTCGGGTTATGAGCCCGACGAGCCATCAAACCGCTCAACCCAGCCGAGCTTGCGGCGCATGCGCCAGTTCGAGGTGCGCCCAGATCGCGAGCTGGGACAGAACTTCCTGGTCGACTCGAACATCCTCGGTGTGATCGCGGCCGCCGCCGAGGTGAGCGAGGGGGATGTGGTCCTCGAGATCGGAGGCGGACTGGGGGTGCTGACGGAGGATCTGGCGCGACGTGTCGGCGCCGAAGGCCACGTTCACGTTGTGGAGGTCGACCGGCGTCTGCAGGAGGCCCTGCTCGACGCGACCAAACCATTCGAGAACGTCACCGTGCACTGGGGTGACGCGATGCGCATCGACCTCTCGAAGCTCTCGCCAACCCCGACCAAGATGGTCGCGAACCTGCCCTACGGGATCGCCGCCATCGTGCTGCTGCGCACGATCGAGCAACTCGACACCGTGGGACTATGGGTGGTGATGGTCCAGCGTGAGGTAGGCGAACGATTGGCCAGCCCGCCGGGCAGCGGGGTTTACGGCGCGCCGTCGGTGATCGCGCAGCTCGCCTGCCGGGTGCGGATCCTGCGCGCGATCCCGCGCGGTGTGTTTAGCCCCATCCCGAACGTTAACTCGGTCCTGTTGGGCATGCGCCGTCACGACCGGGCGCCCAGCCCGTCGTTGCGGGCACTCGTGGGCGGCGCGTTCGCGCACCGCCGCAAGACGCTAGCCCGGTCACTCGCGCTGTCGGGGCAGGACCGCGGTCACTCCCGCACGCGGCTGCGTGAGACGATCACCTCCCTCGGCCATCCGCCGGACGTGCGCGCGGAACGCCTCTCCCCGCAGGACTTCGCCAATCTGGATGAGATCCTTCAGCAATGACCGAGCTGCCACTGCGCTCGAGCGCGCCCGCCAAGATCAACCTGGGGCTGTTCGTCGGGCCGACGCGCGAGGACGGCAAGCACCAGCTGGTGACCGTCATGCAGTCGATCTCTCTCGCCGATGAGCTGACACTCCAGCCGGCGGGCGAGGGCGCATCGGAGGACGAGGTGATCTGCCCCGGCGTCGCGGGGGAAAACCTCGCGGCTCGGGCTCTACGCTCCTTTCGCCAAGCCACCGGCTGGGACTCTCCGCCGCTGCGGCTGAGTATCGACAAGCGCACGCCCGTCGCCGGCGGACTGGGCGGCGGCTCCTCCGACGCCGCAGCCGCGCTGCGACTCGCTCATGCCGCAAGCGGGTTGGGCGATCAGCGGCTGCTGCTCGATATGGCCGCCCGGCTCGGAGCGGACGTAGCCGGCGCCCTGACACCGGGACGCTGGCTGGCCACGGGGGCCGGAGAGCACCTCGAGCCCCTCCCGGCGCCCACCCGCCCCTTCGGGGTGCTCGTGCTGCCATCGACACAACAGCTCTCGACCGCCGCGGTGTATGAGCACGCCGACCGTATGGGGATCGGACGCAGCATGCGGGACCTGGACTCCCGCCGACGTGCCCTGCAGGCCGCGCTCACGCTTGGATCCACACCGCCGCCGGATCTACTGGCAAACGATCTGCAGCCCGCTGCCCTCGACCTCTGCCCGAGCATCGAGTCGGCGCTCGACCAGGCGCGAGAGTCCGGTGCGGATGTGAGCTTCCTCAGCGGCTCCGGTCCCACGGTCGTCGGTCTGTTCCTGCGCGCTAACCCCTCCGCGCGAATCGACCGTGCCCTCGCCGGGCTGGCGGGCCGAGAGCCCCCACCGATCGCCTGTGTCCCGGTCACGGAGTGGACGGAGACCTTCCAACGACCCAGTACGTCACAATTGGGCGGCCTATGAACGTAAGCCGAACGACAATCAACGATCTGATGGTCGTGTGCGCAGCGGTGTTCGGGCTCGCCGCCTACGTTTGGCTGATTCTCGTGCCGGCCTGGTCCGCCTACTCGCGCCTGTGGGAGCGCCTCGCCGTCACCGTACTCTCGTTTTATGTGCTGTTCGTACTGATGGGTATCGGGGTCGCCGGTGCGCTGCTGGCGGTCTACCTCTGGGGCTAGATGCTGCTCAGCCGCCTGACCAAAAGACGGCTCTGGAGCTAACTGAAATGTCCGACCCTCCTTCCGAGCAGAGCACAGGGCTTGATTTCGCCGCGCTGGACGAGATCACAGAGGCTGTCGAGTCCGGCGCCGGCCTGCCCGAGGTGCTTCGCGCTGTGGCACGCACCCTCGACGCTAGCCTCGCGGTCGCCGACGCGTGGGGCGCGACCCTCGCGGTCGCCGCCCGCTCCCCAGCCGATGAACAGTCGCTGCTGGCGGCCGCGGCGGACGTCAGCACGATCTCGCTGCGGGTCGCGGACACCGCCGTCGGCAGCCTGCACGTGCGTGTGCGCGGTCAGGCCAGCCCGACGGTCCCGAAGCTTCTGGTCACTCTGATCGCCTCCGAGGTGCAGCGGGTACGCGCCCCCGAGCGCGCGTCGGAGACCGCCGCCGGGCAGTTCCTGCGCGCGATCCTCACACGCGAGCTGACCGACCGCGAGCTGCTCGTCGAACGGGCGGGTGACCTGGGAGTGGAATTGGAGGGTGGGGCCAGCGTGATCGTTGCACGGGCACACCCCCAGGCACCGACCGAAGAGGGGTGGCGCTCCCGTGTCAGGGCCATTGTCGAGCGTGGATCACGGGCCGTCGCGAACCGTTCGATAGCCGCCCTGTCAGAGCGCGAGGACGCCCCGGGAGCCGAGGTGCTGGCGCTCGTGCCCGCTGGCGATGAGTCCGCCACCAGCCGTACCGCCGGGGCTGTCCTGCGCGAGCTGCAGGCGACCCTGCCGGGCTACACGTTCGCGCTCGGCTACAGCCGCATCGCCGAGGACCCGCAAGATCTACCGCGCGCGGTCAGCGAGGCGCTGCTCGCCGCGAACGTGGCCGAGGGAGACAGCGAGGGTCAGCCACTGGCGTTCGACCAGACCGGCGCATACCGGCTGCTTCTCTCCACGATGAGCGAGAATCCCGCAGAGCTGCGTCGCTTCTACTCGGAGACTGTCGAACCTCTGGCCGCCTACGACGAGCAGTACGAGACCGAGCTGGTGCGAACGCTGCAAACCTTCCTCGACGCGGACGGAAACGTCGCGGGCACCGCGCAGCGGCTGTTCACACACCGCCACACCGTCTACTACCGCCTCGAGCGTGTACGTGAGCTCTCCGGCCTGGACGTCAGCTCGAGCGACGGCCGCGAGAAGCTCAGCCTCGGTCTGAAGGCGATGCGCGTGCTCGGCATCTCCGCCTCGAGCGGCCCAGCCAGCGAGGCTGGCGCCGGCGGCGGAAGGGTCCCGCGCGGATCACAGGGCCGCTCCTGAGCCGCTCAAGTACCCGGTGGAGTGAGCGGGACACAGCCGGCGCGGTCCGACAACGCTGCCCGGGGTGACCGCGGGGACGGCTGGTCAAGGCTTCTCTGCGGCGTTATCGTGCAGGAGATGAGGCTTACGCGCGCGCAACCAAACACCCATGTGGCACTGGCGTCGCTGCCAGTCACGATCGCCGCCGCCGTGGGCATCGCAATCAGCGCGAGCGGCTGCGGAGGCTCCTCGAGCATAGACCCAGTGGCCCAAGCCGCTGAAGTGACCGCCCGCCTACCGGGCTCACAAATCGTCCTCCAGGAGCGGCTCTCCTCGCCCAGCCTGCCGCAAGAGATCACGATCTCGGGTCAGGGTTATGTGAACCAAAACGATCACTCCGGACAGCTGACGATGAGCTTCCCCCAGGTGCCGGGCGCCCCGGCCTCGCTGTCGCACGCGACCATCCAAATGGTCTTCAAGTACCCGGTCATCTACATGAAGTTCCCGAAAGCCTTGAGCGGCAAGCTGCCGGGCGGCAAGCCATGGATGAAGATCAACGTGCAGCGTGCCTATCAGGGCGCCGGCATCAATCTCTCCGGCCTGTCCTCAACCAACGAACTCGACCCGACCCAGTACCTGAACTATCTGCATGGCGCGAGCGGCCACGTGACCGACCTGGGGCATGAAGAGATCGACGGGGTGAGCAGCACCCACTACCGGGCGACCATCCAGTTCAACCGGATCGCCGCCCACCTGCCCGCCGCTCAACGACCAAGCGCCGAGGCGGCCGTCCGCCAGCTGCAGAAGCTCGGCGGGATCAACTCGATGCCGATAGACGTTTGGATCGATGGCGCGCATCGCGTGCGCCGAGAGCAGATCGGCATTCACGAGCACACGAACGGGACGCCGATCGACGGGTCGGTGACGATCGACTACATCAGCTTCGGCCCGACCCCCGCGACCGCCTCGCCGCCGGCCAGCCAGGTGTATGACCTCACGGGCCTCACGACCAGCGGTTTGAAGCGTGCCGCCGGGGGCTGATAGCAGCCACCGCGGCCACCGCGCACATGCCACTATGTACCGGACCCATTTGGGGGGTCGTCCAATGGCAGGACACCAGGTTTTGGTCCTGGGAATCGGGGTTCGAATCCCTGCCCCCCAGCTGTTCTAGAGTTTGCCCGTGAGCGCCGCCCCCACAGTCCTGATACTCGCCGCCGGGCAGGGGACGCGCATGCGCTCGAGCACGCCCAAGGTGTTGCACGAGATCTGCGGTCGAGCGATGGTGCTGTGGCCGGTCAGGGCGGCCATGGAGGCGGGGGCGGGACGGGTGGTCGTGGTCGACTCGCCCGCGCGTGCGCTCCAAGCCGTGCTGCCCGCAGAGGTCGAGCTGACCGTGCAGCCGCAGTCCGACGGCACCGGCGGCGCCGTGAGGGCCGCCGCCGAGCAGATCGACGCCCAGGCGCCGGTGGTGGTCCTCAGCGGCGATGTGCCGCTGGTGAGCGCGGAGGCGATCCGCGGACTGCTCCACGTCCACCAGACCGGTGGGGCTCTGGCGACGATCGCCACGGCGGTGCTCGACAATCCAAACGGGTACGGGCGCGTCGTACGCGACGAGCACGGATCTGTGACACGCGTGGTGGAGACCAAGAAGCCCGGTGACGCCGACGATACAGAGCTGCAGATAAAGGAGGTCAACTCCGGCATCTACGTGTTCGATGGCGCCGCGCTGCTTGGCGCGCTGCCGCGCCTGAGGGCGAACAACGCGCAGGGGGAGTACTACCTACCGCAGGTGCTCGATCTGCTGCGCTCGGACGGCGCCAGCGTGGCGGCTCACATCATCCAGGATGAGCGGCTGATGCTGGGTGTGAACGACAGGGTGGCCCTCGCGCATGTGCGCAAGCTCGCGCAGAGAACGATCCACGAGCGGCACATGCTCGCGGGCGTCACCATCGTCGATCCCGATCTGACACAGATCGACGCCGAAGCGCAGATCGGCCAGGACACCACAATCGAGCCGTTCACGACAATCAAGGGCGCCACCCGTATCGGCGACGGATGCACGGTGCGCCACTCCTACCTGATCGACTGCACGCTCGAGGACGGAGTCAGCGTGGGACCGTTTGCCTATCTGCGTCCGGGCACGGTCCTGCGCAAGGGCTCGAAGGTGGGGACGTTCGTCGAGGTCAAGAACTCCGACATAGGCGAGGGCAGCAAGGTGCCGCACCTCTCCTACATAGGTGACGCGGATGTCGGCGAGCAGACGAACCTCGGGGCAGCGACGATCACCGCCAACTACGACGGCGCCGGCAAGCACCGCACAAAGATCGGCGAGCGGGTCCGGTCGGGGGTGGACACGACCTTCGTGGCTCCCGTCAGCATCGGCGACGGGGCGTGGACCGGCGCGGGCTCGGTCATCACCGAGGACGTACCCACGGGCGCCCTGGGAATCGCCCGAGCCAGGCAGAAGAACGTCGAGGACTATTCCGGTCCCGGCGGGGAAGCCAACGCCGACGGCGGAGAGCGATAGATCCCTCGTGCGACACGGTCGTCTTCCTCAAAAGCTCTTTCCGGGGTGCTCTCATCTACACTGCGCGTGAGATGAGCGCGATGGATACGCGCACCCAGTCGGCCTCCACCAGCCTGCCGATCGACTACAACAAGCGGCTGATGCTGTTCGCTGGGCGGGCCAACCCCCAACTGGCGGTCGATATCGCCGACAAGCTGGGCGTCGACCTCGGGCCGGTCACGCTGAAGACGTTCTCAAACGGCGAGGTCTACTGCCGCTACGAGGAGTCGATTCGCGGCGCCGACGTTTTCATCGTGCAGCCGACCTGCGGCAATCCCCAGACGGGCATCACGGCCAACGACTCGCTGATGGAGCTGCTGTTCATGATCGACGCCGCCGTCGGGGCCTCCGCGCACCGGGTGATCGCCGTCACGCCGTGGTTCGGATATTCCCGCCAGGACAAGAAGTCCGCGCCGCGTGAGCCGATTTCCGCGCGCTTGGTGGCGCGCATGCTCGAGGCGGCGGGCTCGGACCGGGTACTGACGATGGACCTGCACGCCGGCCAGATCCAGGGTTTCTTCCAGAAGCCGGTCGACCACATGACAGCGCTGTTCATGCTCACCCAGTACTTCGCCGATCTCGGCCTCTCCGATCTCGTGGTCGTTGCTCCCGACGCAGGCCGAGTGAAGCTCAACAAGAAGTTCGCCTCCAAGATCGGCGCGGAGCTCGCGATCCTCGACAAGGAGCGCCCCGCCCAGCAGGTCGCCGAGATCGGCTACGTGATCGGCGATGTGAAGGGCAAGACGGCGGTGATCGTGGACGACATGATCGACACCGCCGGCACGCTCAAGGCAGCCGCTCACACCGTGCTCGAAGCGGGCGCATCCCGCGTATACGCGGCGGCCACTCACGGTGTCTTCTCCGGAAACGCTTTCGAGAACCTCCAGGAGGCCGGCTTCGAGGAGATCGTGGTCACCGACACGATCCCGGTCCGTCCCGATCGCCCAGCCAACGTGCGGGTGCTCCCCTGCGCCGAGCTCTTGACCGACTCGATCCGCCGTATCTTCATCGACGACTCGGTCAGCGAGGTGTTCGGCGGCGAGAATCAGCTGTTCTAGCCGCCGGCCGCTGGCGCGGTCCCACCCGGCGTGACGGCTAGTCCGGCCAGCTGCCGGTCAACCAATGAAAGGCCCTGGCACCCAGGCGGTCGGCCGTGGTGTGAGCGAGCGAGGAGGAAAGCGCACGCAGGGCGCTCGCACCGAGCACCCTCGGCCAGCTGGCGTGCGGAGCCGTGGCGCTCGGCGGATCGCGCTCATCGACCATGCTCCAGAGCGCCCGGAACAGTCGCTGCGAGACCATACCCGCGATGAGGCCGAGGATCATCCCGAAGGGCTTGAAGAGCAACTTCACCCGGTAAAGAGTATCCGCCGACGGGACGCGCCGGGAGATGCCGGCGTCGCAAAGTGTTCATCATCTCACTCGATGAGACGCCCACTGCGGATACTCCTGATCGTCCTGGGGGTCGTCCTGTTCCTTGCGATCAGCGGAGTGCTCGCACGGTTCCTCTCGGTGGAGAACGCCGAACGCGAAGACGACCTGGTGCTGCTGAAGGCGCAGGCGGCGGGCAACGTTACCGGCATGCTGCGCCAACTGCACGGCTGCAGCGAGCGCCCGGCGTGCGTGGCCGCGGTCAAGACCAACGCGGCTGATCCGCGCCTGCGCAGGCTGGGCGCAGTGAAGATTCTTCAGCTGACCTCGCCCACCGCCTATTCGCTGACCGGCGCGACCGGCCAGACGCGCCTGGCGTGGACGGTGATCGGCAAGCTGCCGGTCGTGCAGTGTGTGGAGGTACAGCGCACCGGCAACTTCCTAACCGGCATCCACGTCGAGCTGGTGGGCCTGAGCGGCCCGATCGCAAACGAAGGGGAGTGCTCGCCGCACCCAAAGAACGAAGAAGAAGAACTTTAGTGGACGAATGACGCGTCCGAGCACGGCGATACCCAAAGAAGCGGATTGCTAGAGTCCGTTCTCGCAATGGCAGATTCAACCACCACAAAGCTGCAAGTCACCGCCCGTCAGGCCAGCGGCTCACGCCAGGTCAGGCGCCTGCGCCGCTCCGGTCGTGTGCCGGGCATTCTCTACGGCGGCAAGGGAGATCCCGTCTGCTTCGACGTCGATGCGCGCGAGCTGCGTCTTGCGCTGGCCGGCTCGGGAGCGGTGCTGGATTTGAGCGTTGACGGAGCCAAGGCCACCCCGGTGGTGCTCAAGGAAGCCCAGCGCGACCCGATCAGAGGCGAAACGATGCACGTCGATCTGCTGCGGGTGAGACTGGACGAGGCGATCCACGCCGTCGTGCCACTCGAACTCACCGGTGTGGAGGACGCGCCAGGCGTCAAGGAGGGCGGGGTGCTCGAGCACCTCACCCGCGAGCTGAACATCCAGGCTCTGCCTACGGAGATCCCCGAATCCATCGTCCACGATGTCTCGGAGATGCAGATCGGAGAGACACTCGCACTTGCGGCAATCGCTGTTCCCGACGGTGTGACGATACTCGACGATCTAGAGGAAACCGTGATCGCCACGCTCTCGCCCCCGCGTCTGCAGACCGAGGCGAGCGAGATCGAGTCAGAGACCGAGCTGGTGGGCGAGAGCGGCGAGTCCGAGCAGGGTGAGACCCCCTCTCAGGACGCCGGCTCCGGGGAGTAGCTTCTGCGTGCCTTTCGTGCCGGCGCGCCAGTGGACTGGCTGATCGTCGGGCTGGGAAACCCTGGCAGCGAGCACATCCACACACGCCACAACGCGGGCTTCATGGTGCTCGACGAGCTCGCCCGTCGCTGGCGGTTCACACGGCGCAGGGATCGCTACCGTGGACAGCTCGCCGAAGGCCGCGCGGGCGAGGGGCGCGTGGCGCTACTGTGGCCACAGACCTACATGAACGACGCTGGACGCTCGGTCGGCCCGGCGCGCGGAGCCTTCAAGCTGCCGCTCGAGCGCGTGCTGGTCGTGCACGACGAGATCGACCTGCCTTTTGGTGATGTGCGTGAGCGTCTCGGCGGGGGCCTGGCGGGCCACAACGGCTTGAAGTCGCTCAAGCGGGAGCTCGGCAGCCCCGACTTCATGCGGGTGCGTGTCGGTGTCGGGCGGCCGGCCTCGACCGACCCCGAGATCGTCTCTGCCTATGTGCTCGGCCGTTTTCGAGAGCCCGCAAACGAAGTCGATGAGCTGATCGGCCGGGCCGCCGACACCGTCGAGGGCCTCCTTGCGAAGGAGCGTGCCTAATGGCGCTGCGTTCACTGCTTGGACTGATCGATCAGGAGCCCGCCGCGGAGCGGCTCCTGCAAAGCGGCGGGCACGCATTCGTGTCGGCGTCACTGCGACCCTACCTGCTGGCCGCGCTGCTCGAGCATGGCCAGGCGGCCGCCACGCTTGTCGTCGTGGGGGACGACCGCGCCGCCCACGATCTTGCCTCGGACCTGCGCGCCTGGCTCGAGCCGCGACGCGTGCGCTACTACCCGTCTCGCGGGGTGGCGTACGAGTCGCATCTCACCCCGCCCGCGCATCTGGTTGGTCTACGCGTCGCCGCGCTGGACGCTTTGCTCCAGGCGCCCTCGCCCGATCGGGAGCCGGCGGTGGTCATCGTCTCCGCCGTGGCGCTGTCGGAGAAGGTCCCCGACCCTCAGCTGCGGCCACGCTCGTTTACCCTGCGAGTCGGCGAGCTGCTCGACCTCGAGGAGTGCACCGGCGAGCTGGTCGCCGCCGGTTACGAACGGGTCGATCAGGTCGCTGAGCGTGGACAGTTCGCGGTACGCGGCGGTCTGCTGGATATCTTCGCGGCGACCGCGGAGCGGGCTGTGCGCGTGGACTTGTTCGACGACGAGATTGAGTCTCTGCGCTGGTTCTCGACGTTCACCCAGCGCTCCCTGGGCGAAGTGGAGGAGGTGGAGATAGCCCCGGCCGCAGAGCTCGCCGCCGAGCACCGGGAGCTCGCGGAAATCGCGGCGCTCGAGGATCCCGCCGACCGCCCCGACGTCACCGAGCTGCTGCCCCTCGAGCGCTTCGGAGCGCTGCTCGAGCTGCTAGAGGAAGGCACGGAGATCGTGGTCGCCGCCGAGGAGGAGATCCCAGCGGCGCTCGCTGACCACTGGACCGACGTGTGCGCGGCCTTCCACGACGAGGACGCCCACCACCTGTATGTCAGCCCGCGGGAGATCGACCAGGAGCTCGAGCGACGCACACGCATCTGGCTGTCAACGATCTCCTCCGGCCAGGAGTTTGATTTCCGCGCGCAGTCCGCGGACACCGTTGCTCGCTCGATCGTCGAGGCCGAGCCGGAGCTGGAGAAGCTGGTGCGCTCCGGCTACCGCACAGTCGTCGCGTTCCCCAGACGGGGCGAAGGCGAGCGTGCCGCATACAACCTCGGTCGCTTGAAAGCGAGCTGGCTGGGGGAGGGCGTCGACGCGGGACTGACGCCGACCGAGGCCTCGCTGCGCTTCGCGGCAACCTCCCTGCGCGAGGGCTTCATCGCCCCGCAGCTGAAGCTCGCCGTGTTCCCCGAGCACCGTCTGCTGCGCCGCCGCCGGGCGGAGCGCGGCGGCACCGGGCCGTCCTCTGGTAGACGTCGCGGCGCGCTGCGCTCCTTCACCGATCTGCGCACTGGGGACATCGTCGTCCACGAAGACCACGGTGTGGCGCGCTTCGCGGGCTTTGAGACGCGCACCGTGGCGGGCATCACACGCGACTACCTGTACCTGGAATACCAGGGCGACGACAAGGTCTTCGTCCCCACCGACCAGCTCGCGAAGATCTCCCGCTATGTCGGAGGGGGTGACAATCCGCCGCTGAGCAAACTCGGCGGAACACGCTGGGAGACGATGAAGGCCAGGGCGCGTCGGGCGGCGCAAATGCTCGCCGGCGAGCTGCTCAGCCTGTATGCGCAGCGGCGGCGGAGAACAGGTCACGCGTTCGAGGCCGACTCCGACTGGCAACGCGAGTTCGAGGAGCGCTTCCCGTTCAGGGAGACGCCCGACCAGCTGGAGGCGATCGATCTGGTCAAGGCGGACATGGAAGCGCCCAGGCCGATGGACCGGCTGATCTGCGGGGACGTCGGCTACGGCAAGACCGAGATCGCGCTCAGAGCCGCGTTCAAGGCCGCCACGGGCGGTAAGCAGGTGCTGATGCTGGTGCCCACCACGATTCTCGCCCAGCAGCACTACGGGACCTTCGCGGAGCGTCTGGCGGACTATCCGATCAACATTGAGCACGTCTCGCGCTTTCGCACGCCCGTCGAGCAGAAGCAGGCGATCAAGGGTTTCGCGGAGGGACGCGTGGACATTCTCATTGGCACCCACCGGGTGCTCTCGCGCGACGTGCGCGCGAAGGACCTCGGCCTGCTGATCGTCAACGAGGAGCAGCGCTTCGGGGTCAAGCAGAAGGAGCTGTTGCGTCAGCTGAAGCTGAAGGTGGACGTGATCTCGATGTCGGCGACGCCGATCCCGCGCACGCTGCAGATGTCGCTCGCCGGTCTGCGAGAGATTTCGGTGATCGAGACTCCACCGGAGGGCCGGCGGCCGGTGCGCACCTATGTGGGAGAGTACGAGGAGGAGCTGGTCAAGCGCGCGATCGAGCGCGAGCACGCCCGCGGGGGACAGGCGTTCTTCCTGCACAACCGCGTCGAGTCGATCGAGGAGACCGCCGAACGCCTGCGTGCCCTGTGCCCGGGTGTGCGCTTCGCGGTCGCCCACGGGCAGATGGCGGAGGGTCAGCTCGAGGACGTCATGATGGACTATCTGCGCGGAGGAGCCGACGTGCTTGTGTGCACCTCGATCATCGAGTCGGGCATCGACATCCCGCAGGCCAACACCCTGATCGTCGAGCACGCCGACGCGTTCGGGCTGGCCCAGCTCTACCAAATCAGGGGACGCGTCGGACGCAGCCGCGAGCGCGCGTACGCCTACCTGCTGTACGACTCGGCGGCGGCCCTGACACCGGAAGCGGCTCAGCGCCTGTCGGCGCTGTCGGACTACACCGAGCTGGGCGCCGGCTTCAAGGTGGCGATGCGCGACCTGGAGATCCGTGGCGCCGGCAACCTCTTGGGCGACGAGCAGTCCGGGCACGTTGCAGCGCTCGGCTTTGAGCTGTACATGCAGATGCTCGACGAGGCGGTCAGCCAGGCGAGCGAGGACGAGGAGGGCGAGCAGCCCGAGCCGGTGCGCCTGGACGTCAACGTCAACGCGTACGTTCCGGCCGACTATGTCTCTTACGAGCAGGCGAAGATCGAGATCCACCGGCGTGTGGCGGCGGCCGTGGAGGTCGCCGACGTGGAAGTCCTGCGCGAGGAGCTGCAGGACCGCTTCGGGCCCGTCCCGGAGCCGCTTCAGAATCTCCTTTCACTGCAACGGGCACGCATCAAGTTCGGCCAGGCGGGAGCCCAAACCGTCAGCTTCCGGGGCGATCGTCTGGCGGTGACCCCGATCGATCTCGACTCGGTTCGCGCCAAGCGCCTGCGCGAGGAACTCCCAGAGGCGCTATACGAATCGGGCCGCTCTCAGGTGTCCGTGAGAGTCCCCAAGGACGGTGCCGAGCGCTTCCCCAGTGTGGTGCGCGCGGCCGATGTGTTGCTGGCAATAACACGTGAGGCCGCCTAGGCTCGCACTCACGCATTGGCCCGAGACTTTCGCTAGCATGCCCGCCTCGTGTTCAAGCCGATCAACCGTATCTGCGCGCTTGCCGCCGGATTGGCTGTTTGCGTGAGTATCTGCTCGTGCGGGGGGATATCAAACGACGCAGTGGTACAGGTTGACGGCAAGTCGATCACCAAGAGCACGTTCGATCACTGGATGAAGATAGGGCTCTCGAGCCAGAGCTCGGGGGAAACAAGCACCCAGCGAGCGCTCCCCGAACCGCCGAATTACACCGCCTGTATCGCGCATCTGGCGGCAATTGAAGCCAAGCCGGCCAAGGGCAAGAAAAAGAAAACCACGGCCGAATTGAAGAAACAGTGCGAACAGCAGTTCAAAGCACTCGAGCCGCAGGTACTCGGTCTCCTGATCACCTCGGACTGGATATTGGGTGAAGCCCAAGCGCTGGGCATAAAAGTCTCCGATCAGGAAGTGATCAAGAAGTTCAACCAGATACGCCAGGCGCACTATCCACAGGAAGCCACCTTCCAGAAATTCCTCGCGAGTAGTGGTTACACGGTCTCCGACCTGCTGCTGAACCAGAAGCTCGAGTCCCTGGCCGAGAAGATCGAGGGCAAGGTCAAGGAAAAGGCAAGTAGCGTGACGACCGCCCAGGCGCACGCTTACTACGAACATCACCAGTCAACATATGGGGCTCTCGAAAAGCGCAATCTCCTGTTGATCCTCACCAAGACCGAAGCGCAGGCGAAGGAAGCCAAGAAGGAAGTGCAATCCGGCAAGAGTTTTGCGAGCGTCGCCAAGGCCAAGTCGATCGACCCGACCACCAAGGACAAGGGCGGCGTTCTGAACGAAGTGTCCAAGGGTGAAGAGGAACAGGCGCTCGACACAGCCGCCTTCTCGGCCACGATAGGTGTGCTGAGTGGTCCGATCAAGACACCTTTCGGTTACTACATATTTCAGGTAACCAAGGTCGTTCCCGGTAACCAGAAGACCTTCGCCCAGGTGCAATCACAGGTCAAGCAGCAGCTCGCCTCCGAACAGCAGCAGACCGCGCTCTCCAACTTCATCAAGGAATTTCACAAGAAGTGGGAAGGCAAGACCGAATGCCGTGCCGAATACATGGTCCCGGACTGCAAGGGCTACAAAGCGTCGAAAGTCACATCGACCGCCGCGCCCGTGACGGCTGCTCCTCAGAGCACCGCGACAACGTTGACCACGACGTCCAAAGCGTCGATTGGTGGAAAGAAAAAATAGCGATAGCGGCTCTCGGGAGGTGTCCCAGAAAGACATCACCGAGGCGCTGGCCCGGCTCGACGCGCTCACTCGTCGCCTGCGACGGGAGTGTCCCTGGGACCGCGAACAGGACGAGCGCTCGATCGTGCCGCACACGCTCGAGGAGGTCTACGAGCTCGCCGACGCGGCGCACCGCGGCGACGACGCCAAGCTACTGGACGAGCTCGGAGACGTTCTCTTTCAAGTTCATTTCCTGGCGCTGCTGCTGGAGGAGCGCGACGCGGGAGATCTCGGGCAGGTCGCTGAAAACACCACCCAGAAGCTGATCCGCCGCCATCCGCACATCTTCGGTGAGACCGAGGTGGCGGGCGCCGATGAGGTTCTGCGCAACTGGGATCAGATCAAGACGACCGAGCCCGGCCGTGAACACGGCGTGTTCGGCGAGGTGCCCGAGATCCTGCCGGCGCTGTTGTATGCGCGCAAGGTGCAACGGCGGGCGATCTCCGCCGGCCGGACGGCCGATGAGCGATTGAACGGTTCGGTGGAGACCCTCAAAGAGGAGCTCAGCCGGCTGGAAACAGCGATCGATGGGGAGAAGTCCCCCGAGCTCGATGGCGAGGATGCCTTTCAGCAACTGGGAGAGCTGCTTTTTGTTGTGGTGGCGCTGGCACGCCGGCTCGAGCTCGATCCCGAGCTTGCCCTGCGAGCGGCGGCAGACAGATTCCGCGAGAAGATCGGAGAGCAATGAGTCAGATCGAGAGAGTCCACGCCCGTCAGATCCTCGACAGCCGCGGCAACCCCACCGTCGAGGTGGAGGTCGCGCTGCGCTCCGGTGCCCAGGGCCGCGCCGCGGTGCCCTCAGGGGCATCGACGGGACAATTCGAGGCGACCGAGCTGCGCGACGGTGGCCAGCGCTGGGCCGGCAAGGGCGTCACGCGGGCGGTGGCTGGTGTCAACGGCGAGATCGCCGGTGCGTTGCCCGGCCTAGACGCCTCCGACCAGGAGGGGCTAGATCGTGCACTGATCGCGCTCGACGGGACCCCCAACAAGTCGCGCCTGGGCGCCAACGCGATCCTGGGAGTCTCACTCGCGGCCGCGCACGCGCAGGCCGCTGAGGAGGGCCTTGAGCTGTGGCGCTACCTCGGAGGGGAGGCCGCCAGGGTGCTGCCGGTGCCGATGATGAATGTGCTCAACGGCGGCGCGCACGCCGACAACAAGGTCGACTTCCAGGAGTTCATGGTCGTGCCGTGCGGCGCGCAGAGCTTCTCAGACTGTCTGCGCATGGGCGCCGAGGTCTTCCACGCGCTCAAGCGCACCCTGCACGACCGCGGCCTGTCCACCACCGTTGGCGACGAGGGCGGCTTCGCCCCGGACCTTCGCTCCAACGAGGAGGCGCTCGAGATGCTCGTGGCGGGGATCGAGATGGCCGGCTATGAGCCCGGCAGAGATGTCGCGATCGCCCTGGACCCGGCGACCAGCGAGATCTACAAGGATGGGGCGTACGTGCTCGAGCACGAGGGCCGCACGCTCAGCTCGCAAGAGCTTGCCGACTACTGGGCCGATCTCTGTGCGCGCTACCCGATCGTCTCGATCGAGGACGGCATGGACGAGGAGGACTGGGATGGTTGGCGCGCGCTCACCGAGCGCCTCGGCGAGACCGTGCAGCTGGTGGGCGACGATCTGTTCGTGACGAACACCGAGCGTCTGCGTCGCGGCATCGAGGCGGGTGTGGGCAACTCGATCCTGATCAAGGTCAATCAGATCGGCACGCTCACAGAGACGCTGGCAGCAATCGCGATGGCCCGCGAGGCGGGGTATACCGCGGTGATGAGCCATCGCTCGGGGGAGACCGAGGACGTGACGATCGCCGACTTGGCCGTGGCGACCGGGTGCGGACAGATCAAGACGGGCGCGCCCTCGCGCTCAGATCGTGTCGCGAAGTACAACCAGCTGCTGCGGATCGAGGAGCGGTTGGGCTCCGACGCGCAGTTCCCCGGGCGCAGCGTGTTCCGTGGCTGACCAATCGTCGCCGTCGGTGCAGGAGAGCTAGCTCGAAACGCGAATGCGAGCAGTGTGCCCGCACTCTCCACTTCCACGCCCCGCCCGGGGCGGATGGCGTCCGCGGGCCCAAGAAACGGTCGAGTCGTGCACAGAAAGGCGCGTGTGCGCTGGGATCGCCTCGGCCGTGTGGCGCTGCTGTGCGTGCTCGCGGCGCTCGTTTATCTGTACGCAAGCGCCGGGCTCTCGCTGCTCTCCACCTGGCGCGAATCAAATCGCACGGCCGCGCAGGTCAATGCCCTGAAGCGTCAACATCGCCAGCTGGAGGCCGAGCACATGACCCTGAGCAGCGCCGGCACCGTCGAAGACGAGGCACGCCAACTCGGCATGATGTTCCCAGGTGAGCGGCCCTACATAGTTCGGGATCTGCCTGCCAACTGACCAAGCCGTCCCGCTCGCTGCTAGCCTCGCCTCGATGTCGGGATTCGAGAACGTGATCTACCAGTGGCAGCGGGGTGAACGGCTACTGAAAGGATCACCGCCGGAGAGAGGGGCGGTGCTCGAGGCTGTGACCGAGACGCTGGTGGCAGAACTGCGCAGGCGGCTGGGTGGCAAGTTCTCGTGCCAGGAACTCGCGGAGCTCTATACGAGTGGGACCTCCTGGTGCCTGCAGGTGGCGATGAAGGTCGCGCCGGAGGAGCCGTTCGCGTGGGAGGAGGGAGTCGTCGTTGAACGCGGCGTTCAACAGATATCTGCGCTGGGCGGTCGACTACGCGGGCGGCAGACAGATACCCGCCGAGTCGTAGCCAGCTGCTTTCAGTCCTCGTCGCCGACGCGACGAATGACGATCTTGTCCTCTTCGATCGTCACCTCGACTGGCCGGTGCCCGGCCCAGTGCTCCGCGTAGACGGGATTGTCCTGGATCGCTGGGTCAAGCCACAACCCATAGCCCTCTTCGCCGTGGTCGAAGGTGCCCTCGAGCGGCCCGGTGTTGCGCGGCGAGCCGCGCCCGCGACGACCGCGACGACCGCGACGGCGTGTGCGGGAGCCCTCCTCGCCGTCCCCATCGTCTCCGTCTCGATCCCCGTCGTCGTCCTTGTCGATGCCGTCCTCTGCTTCGGCCCGCTCAGCCTCCAGTGCGGCGGCCTCCAGCTGGGCGGCGATGAGAGCGTCGTCCTCGGCGCGCAGGTCGATCTCGTCGGGATAGTCGCTTGCTCCGGAGTCGGTCTTGACCTCCTCATCACCGGCAAGCTCGTTCTGGCGCTTGAACAGCTCGATTTCCTGGACTGTGACCTCAAGCTGGTGGGCGACCCAGGCGTCGGTGCGACCCTGGCGTACCCAGCTGCGGATCTGATTGAGGTGCGGGCGTAGTGATCTCCGGGCCATCGGCGGACCGGGAGACTAGCATCCCGAGTCCGGTCGGGTGCGTGAGCGGGGAGCTCGCTAGAAGCATTCGAATCTTTTGGGGATCGCTTTCGCCTCCTTCTGGGACTATGCTTTCCGCTGCGGGCGAGTGCAGGGGGTGTCCTCGCCGTGTCCCGTCGGCCGAAAGGGGAAGGTTCACCGAATGCTCGTTCTCACGCGCAAGTCCAACCAGAGCATCATGATTGGGGACGACATCAAGGTATCGGTGCTGCTGGTCGTCGGAGAGAAGGTGCGAATCGGAATCGAGGCCCCGGCCGACGTGCCGGTCTTCCGCACCGAGGTCTATCTGGAGATCCAGGACCAACAGCGGCAAGCGGCCAACCCGCCAGATGTTGAGGAAGGCACTGTGGATGACGCTCTGCGCGAGTTGGGCAAACCGTCCAGCGGGCTCTAGCCCAGCAGCAGATACAGCGTCCGGAACATCACGACTGTCACGATCACGGCGGTGAGGATGAGCGTGAGCACGAGTACAACGAAGCGCATCGACCCGCGCTTGTGACGCCTCTCCACCTGCCGCTTGAGCGTGCGTTGCTCGGCGGTACGCTTCAGCGAGGCGCGCCGGTGGCGCTCCAGGGAGATCTCTTTGACGAACGCCTGCTCCCAATCGGCGAGGCTCTGTCTCATCTTCATCGGGCTCACCGCCTATCAGAGCGTAGCTGATGCCTGCTCGTAAACCTCGACGAAGCGTAGGTAGTTCTCGGCGATCTTCTGGGCGCCCGCTGAGCGTTCGATCTTGCCATCGACATATTCCTTGAGCGGGTCCCACCAGATCGAGCGGCCGATCGCGAAGCCGACGAAGCCGTCTACCGGTGCGGCCGCCTGCAGCCACTGATCGACCTTGGCGTCGTTTGCGCCGCGACCCAGCACTACACACACCACGCCGTCGCGACCACCGGTGCGGGACTGGGCGACCAGCATTTCGCAGTCGGCGCGCTCGTTGACGCCCTCGATCTTCCAGATGTTGACCTCGATGTCGGCGTCCTGGATCGCGGCGATCGTGCGGCGCATCAGTTCGGGGCGCAGCTCTGAGTCGTAGCGTTCGCTGTCACCACCGACGGACTGCAGCTGCGCGGGCTCGGCCGGCACGAGCAGCTCGAACAGGAACTTGCGATCGTTTGCCTTCAGCCAGTCGCTGAGAACCTTCAGCTTGGCGAGCTGCTCGGCGTTTTCCGCCGCGTCGCCGTCCGGGTTATAGCGCACGAGCACCTTCGTGAAGTCCGGGTCGAAGGTCAGGATGTGCTCGCCGAAGTCCTCCTCATATTGGAAGTCGAACATGTTCTGGCCGGAGCGCTCGGCGGGCATCGCGAGCTTCAGGCCGGCCTCCTTGGTCTCGGCGGGCACGGTCGAGCCGAACTGCTCGTTGACGAGCACGCCGGCGTATGAGGCCTCCGCCCCGCTGGCGACAGCTCGCTGCAGCCCCTCGAAGATCAGGTGCTTGGCGTCGGCGATCATCGCGGTCTGCTCCTCGTCCGGATCCCCCTCGATGCCGAAGAACTTCTTCTGGAAGGAGCCGCGATGGTCGAACGCGAGGATGTAGAGCTTGTGGTCGTAGCCGAGTTGCATGGTTTCCTTTGGAGAGTTGCCGTGGCGCATAACGCCCGCGTGCTGGCCGCAGGCGTTTCAAAGTCACTGGTGGACTCTAGCGCCGACGGCTATTCCGGCGAGGTCAAAGCGCGCCTAGAATGAACGGTGATGTCTTCGGGCGCGGATTTGTTTGTTGTCTGTAAGCAGTGCGGATCTGAGGTGAGCCCATATATCACCGAGTGCCCGTACTGCGGCCACAGGCTGCGCAGGCGCGCGCCGAAGCTGCCACGCGGCGGTGGCGGTAAGGGCCCCAAGCGCTCCCGTGGCACGGTCCCCTCGCTGGGACGACTGCGCCGAGGCGAGATCCCCGGGATCAGAGCCGAGTCGCGGCCATACGCGACGATCGCGCTGGTTCTCGCCAGCGCTGTTCTCTGGGTCGCCTGGCACGGCGGCTATGTGGGGCTGGACAGGCTGCTCGTCCTCGGGCCGCTGCACGGGGACTGGTGGCGGTTGCTGAGCAGTCAATTCGCCTACGAAAACGGCTTCTACGAGTTCGTGGTGGTGCTGCCCGCGGCGGTCTTCGGTTTCCTCTTGGAGCGACGGCACGGCCCGGCGCTGGTCCTCGCGCTGTTCTTGGGATCCGGTGTTCTCGGTGTGTTGGCAACGCTCGCCATATATCCGGACGCGACGCTCGGCGGCGCAAATGGTCCGGCCCTGGCGCTGCTGGCCGCCTGGGCGGCTCCCGATGTGCTCGCGGCCGCAAGGGGCGGGGAATACGAGGGAGACCTGCTCGGTGTCGGTGCCTTCGCGATCCTTCTGCTCGCCTTGCCGCTGGCCCGTGAAGATGTCAGTTGGGTGTCGGGGCTGACCGGTCTGTTGCTCGGCGCGCTCGTCGGCTGCGGACTGGCGCGGGGCTTTGACCAGTAGCGGTCGATCCCGGCCGAACGAACGGAGCGCGGAGCGCGGTGACGCTCCTATCATGAGGGCGTGCCGGAAGATCCCTATACGGCCGCCGAGGTTGACGCCGCTGTTCAGGCGCTGCGTGACCCGGCCCGCCTAGTCCATGCCCAGGAGATCGTGACTCACGCCGCTCCCAGCCTGCAGGGCATCCTGGCGCAGGCGCTGCAGGAGGGCGGTTGGTTTTCTCAGGCCCACGAGCAGCAGGTCGCCCAAGCTGTCGCACAGGTGGATGAGATAGAGCGCTCACGTGCTGTATCGACGTTGGTGGCCGAAGAGACACGTCTGGGTATGCTCGTTGGGGTTGCGGTCGGCTTCGAGCTGGCGCACCAACTGAGAAGTTCGCGGGACGGTGAGGGGCAGACGCCGCAGAGCCACGACAAATCGAGCCCAGATTCCAGTCAACCGAAAGGGAAGGAGTAGCCGTGGAGATCCGTTTCCTAGGCCATGCCGCGTTTGAACTCTCAGACGGCGGGACCTCGGTAGTGATTGACCCGTTTCTGACGGGCAATCCGAAGGCTGCAGCCTCGCCCGATGAGCTGAACCCCAACGCGATCCTGCTCACCCACGGCCACGCCGACCACATCGGCGACACGGTCACGATCGCAAAGCGCGCCGGTGCCGATGTGGTGGCGATAGTGGAGCTGGCCAACGAGCTGAGCGAGGAAGGCCTGCAGGGCGTGCACGACCCCAACCTCGGCGGCACCGTGAAGCTCGACTGGGGCAGCGTCAAGCTCGTCCCCGCGTGGCACACCTCGACCACACCCAAGGGCACCGTCAATACTCCGGCGGGCCTGCTGATCAACTTCGCCGGCAAGACGATCTATCACCTCGGCGATACCGCCCTATTCTCGGACCTGGCGCTGGTTGGTGGTGGCGCACCGATCGACGTGGCGCTGATGTGCATCGGCGGTCACTACACGATGGACCGACACGACGCGGCCCAGGCCTGCAAGCTGGTCGGTGCCCGCCAGGTGATTCCCTGCCACTACGACACCTTCCCGCCGATCGAGACCGACGCCCAGGCCTTCAAGGCGGAGGTGGAGTCCGCCGGCTCCTCCCAGGTCGTTGTGCTCGCGCCGGGAGAGAAGCACTCGCCATGACGATGACCAATGCCGTTGTCCTGATTGAGGCTGAGCGTGACGCGCTGTCGACTCTCGGCGGCGCGCTGGCCGACATCGAGGGCGTGGCTGAGGCCTACTCGGTGACCGGCGAGTGGGACTTCGTGGCGATAGTGCGCGTGCCGCACCACGAGCAACTCGCCGAGGTGGTGACGAGCCAGATCGGAATGCTCGCGGGGGTCACGCGCACACAGACGATGGTCGCGTTCGCCGCGTTCTCCCGCCACGATCTGGAGGCGCTGTTCTCGATCGGCGAGTAAGCCTGGCCGGCCGGCCAAAGATCGGGTAGGCTGAATCGGTGAGCGACGGTGCCAGCGTCCAACAGACGGCCGCCGGGCTGAGTGGGCGAGACGACTTCCGCGCGACCAGCGACCCCGCCCTGCAGGAGTCGGCCGAGCGAGGCCACAGCGAGTTGCTCGACTACCGCCAGCTGTATTCACTGTGGGAGCGCCAGCAGTGGGCGGTTGGGGACCTGGACTTCAGCCAGGATCGCATCGACTGGCACGAGAAGATCGACGCTGAGGAGCGCTACGCGCGGATGTATGGGCTGTCCTCGTTCTTCGTCGGAGAGCAGCGTGTCGCGGCGGAGCTCGGACCGATGATGCGGGCCTGCCCGGATGAGGACATGCGGATCTTTCTGTGCACCCAGATCGCCGACGAGGCGCGGCACGTCGCGTTCTTCGACCGCTTCTACTCCGAGGTGGGGGTGCTGCAGGCGGACGGCCTGCAGGGGCGCTTGGAAGAGACCAGCGAGCACCTAAACCCGGAGTTCGGCGTGCTATTCGACGAGCTGCTGCGCCGCCGCGTGGACCGTCTCGCGCAGGAGCCGGAGGATGTCGAGGCGCTGGTGGAGGCGGTCACGATCTATCACATGGTGATCGAGGGGATGCTCGCGCTCACCGGACAGCACTTCATCATCGAGTACAACGAACGGATGGGGCTGTTGCCCGCGTTCGTCGAGGGCTTCACGAACGTCGCCCGGGACGAGCATCGCCACGTCGCGTTCGGGGCACGCTTCCTGAAGGAAATGGTTTCCAAGGACGAGCGCTATAGGGAGGCGATCAGCCGGACGCTGAGCGAGATCGCCCCTGTGGCGGACGGGGTGCTGCGTCCCAAGTGGATCGACGCGTCAGAAGAGGATGCTGAGATCTTCGGTGTCCGCATCTCGGAAACCAGGGAATTCGCCGGCCGTGCGCTGGGGCGTCGCCTGAAGGTTATCGGCCTGGCCTAGACTCCCGGCGCGATGGCTTCAATTCCGCTCAAGGCTCAGTACGGGCCTACCCTTGGAGGGCTGCTCGCCCCGCGCTGGCGGGCGACGGCGCGGTGGGTGCGCGGGCTTGTGATCGTCACCGGTGTGAGCTTTGTGGCTTTCGCCGTGGGACTCGCGCTGACGCTGGAGCGCGCGTCGATCCACTATGGCGGTGCCGTGCCGTTTAGCTTCGAATACCGCGGCCTGTATCGCGTCGCTCCAGGCCCCGGCGAGTACGTCAAGGTGGCGCATTACAAGGACGGTTCGCTTGAGTACTCCTTCGCGGTAGCGCCGCTGGAACTTCCCCCCTACCAGGGCTCGCTCAGCGGCGAGTTGCCTCTGTTCGCCAGCGCCTATATCAAGAGCGTGGCAAAACAGTATGCGGGCTTCCAGTTCGAAGGAGAGGGCAAGACGCGTGTGAACACGGTCCCCGGCTACAGCATCTTCTACATAGCTCGGGTGCAAGGACGGGAAATGTATGGGCGCAACGTGCTGCTGCTGCCCGAACGCCCGGGCGCACGTAAGGGCGTTGAGATAGTCATGCTGACCTCACCGAACGCAAGCTACAGGTCAAATCTCCCACCGAAGTCGCAGGTGCCGGCCCCGTGAGCACGGCTCTTCACACGTTCAGTTTTGAATAGACGCCTTGGGTCAGGGGTTGAGGGCGCCAGCGGCGCCACTGCCTGATTCCCCGTTGCCGGGCGGCTGGGTTTCCGCGGACTCGGTGGTGCTCTGTCTTTCCGGGGGAGGAGTCGTTTCGGGTGTCGTCGCCGTCGTCGTCGTGGCGGGTGGAGTCGTGGTCGTGGTCGGCTGAGGTTCGCTAGTCGCCACGGTGGGGGCTGCACTAGCGGGTGGCGGCGGGGACGGTGAGGTGCTCGAAGGCAGTTCCGTCGTCTCGGCCGTGACCTGTGTGACGTCGGGTTTGGATGTGGGAGGCTTGACGGCGTCCGGCGTCTGGGCGACGACCGTGCTGGTCTGAGGTGCCGACGTGACTGGCGGCGCCGTGACGCTCGCGGGCTTGTGATGGGTGAGAGCCGGATGATGGGTCCGGTTTGTTTGGTGCCGGGTGACGCGGGCGATCGGCATGGGGCGCACTGGCGTGGTGGGCTGAGGTTGAGATCTGATCACCACGGGAGTGCTCTGAGGCTGGAGATCGGCGACGGTGGAGGTTGAAGCCACTGCCGTGGAATGGTGGCTGTGATGGGATCTGGAGGTGTGACCCGCCTCCACCGCGCCGGCGGTGACGATCGCGGCCGCCGCCAACCCAGCGACGGCCTTTGTGGCGATCGCCGTCGCCCCGAGGCCAGCCAATCCGCCGGCCGTGCCGCCCGCTGTCGCCCCGGCGGCCGCCCCAGCCGTCGCTCCTCCGCCGGCCGCCACGTGTCCCGCGCTTGCCGTTGACCCGAGCTTGGCGAGTAGAACCTTCTTCACCAGCAGCAAGGGGGCGACGGGCATGATCATCGCCAGTGCGTGATTGTTGTCCTTGAGATGCTTCTTGAAGGCCCGGCAGCGTTCGCATTCGCGTACGTGCCGCCGTGCGGGTGCGCTGATCTTCACGAGACCCTCCGCGACCTCGCCGAGTTCGAGGCGGACGTCCTCACAGCTGAGCTTGCGTGCCTCCGCGGCCTCGGCCAACGAGATGCGTGCACGCACCAGCAGCGACTTGACCGAGGGCACTGTCGTCTCCATCGTATCCGCTATCTGATCGTAGGAGAGGGCCTCGATCTCGCGTAGCAGCAGCGCCGTGCGCTGGGTCTCCGGCAGGTGCTGAACGTCTGAGATGAGCTGACGGAAGCTCTCACGGCGCAGGATCTTCTCGCCTGTTGACTGACCGTTCTCGGCGTAGTACACGTCCATCGAGTCCACACCGACCGGGCTTGCCCTGCGCAGATGATTGAGCGAGCGGTTGCGGGCGATGCGATAGAGCCACGGACGCACGTCGATCTCGCGCTCGTCGGCGAGGATCGCGTTGAAGGCGGCCGTGAACACCTCCTGCAGGACGTCTTCAGCATCCTCTTTGGAGCCGAGCATGTGGCGGCAGAAGGCCAGCAGGCGCGACTGGTAGCGCGCGACGAGCGCCTCAAAAGCCGCATGATGACCGCGGCGAACGAGAGCTATTAGCCGCTCGTCGGACTGCAGGCGTAGCAGCCTGACGGATCCGGGCAGACCCGGCAAGCTGGTTTGTCTGAGCGCAGAGACCTCCATAAGACACACCTGGCCCTTCTATCTGTCACTGACACCGTAGCAACACGCTAGTTGCGCTACTACCCGCG
>CAVQZJ010000034.1:0-195317 GCA_963718425.1 uncultured Solirubrobacterales bacterium | reverse complement strand
GTCTCCACTCCAGACTCCAGAAGATTCCCGCACCGAGGAGATCGATGTCCAGCCGGCACGACATTCTGTGCTCCATGAGAGCTCTGAGAAAGTCCTCTGTCTCGTGCTCATGGCATAGCGGCCATTGCGGGCTCAAGGGCAGGAAAGATGGAGGACTTCATTTCGCCACTGGATAGCAGCGATGGCAACAACCTTTCTCCGACGCAAAGAGAATGATCCTGCTGTGTACATCAGACTTAAACAAGAGCTTCTGGCGCTTGCTCCAGACTCTCAAAAATCCACCAGGCTCGGACTGGTGCAACGCAAGAACAAGCTATGAACAACGGGTCTGTGCCGAGTGCTCAAGATACAGGAATAACTTATGCTGTCAATGATACCGGCCATCTGACGCTTGACTACCAACCACCACCTTCACTCCCCCTTCACGACTCCTTTGACGAAGCTGAAGTCGGAGCGCATCGGGTGGGATGGTCTGCGTAGCCCCGTCCTCGACGAGCCGTCGCCCTCGCAGGTCGCGAAAACCGCTGCGGACCACCCACAGCAGAAAAGGTAGAGACAGCCAGGAAGCCGAGCTTGAACGCGACGGATACCGGCTCCAGCGTATTCATGCGACCTCGAAGTCGATCTCCGTGTCACCGAGCTCCACGCGATCTCCGTCGCGCAGCGGGCGGGCCGGCCGGCCAAGGGACTGTCGTTCACGCGCACGCCATTGGTGGAGTGCAGATCTTCGATCATCCAGCCCTCCGGTGAGGGCGACAGCCTGGCGTGGCGCCGGGATACCCCGGTGTCATCGAGGACGATGTCGCAGCTGCGGCTGCGGCCGATCACCGCGCCCTTCGGTGAGACCAGCATCCGCTTCCGTCGACGTTGATGAAGGCTCGCCGGGCGCTGCTGGGACGTGCCTTCTCGCTCAGGTCCTCGCAGCCGCTGAGACTGCTGTAGATCATCGTTTCACCGTGCTCGGCCTGTCGCGGTTCCCCGACCTCGTGTTCGGCGGCCCGCACCAGCCGCGCCTGGATCCCGAACTCCCCGAGCCGCACTCATCGTCGGTGTGAAAGCTGACCGACGGCCTCGAGGCCATCACCAGCTCCTCACGGCGAGCGTGCTCGAGCAGGTAGGCGCACAGCTCATCGATCACCTCGTCCTCGACCTCCTGGTAGCGGTCGCGGTCGGGTGGCGAGAGCCACACCATGTACTCGTTTGGCACATACACACGCGAAACCGACTCGTGCGATGCTCGTCCATCTCACGTGTCAGCTTGCGGGCGATTTCCATTGGGCGTACCTCCGAGCGAAAGACCCGCCCGAAGCTCCCTTCCAGCAGGCCGGCGATAGTGCTCTCAAAGCTCTTAAGGATGTTCATGAGGACCGTACCCGGCGCGGCGGCGCATCTCTTTGATGAGACTCTGCGCGCACGATCTGGTGTGGCGCGGCCGCTTCTCAGCCCATGCTATGTCAGTCAGGGCCCTGTAGGGCACGGACTCCATCGCCGACAGCGCGAGCACGACCGCGGAGGCGACCAGTCCACGTGGGTCGCCGCCATTGCCGCTGCCGGGAAGACCGCTGTCCAGCAGCGCTGGGTCGCCGCCAGAGCGCAGCCCACAGGCTGGCGAGACCATATCGGCGGCCAAGCGGCGGCCGCGCACGATCCATGGCAACACCATCGACCCGAAGCCCACAGCGCCGCACCGAGCAGCACGGCGAGGCTGAGCAGGGGGTAGACGACGTGATCGGCGGCGCTGGCCAGCGACGGCTCCCACACCGACAGCGGCGGGGTCCCGGGTGGGGATCCCAGCCACAGGCGCTGCTCGAGCAGCGGCTCGGCCAGAACGAGCCACCAGTACCCCAGCGCTCCCAGGCCGGCTCTCGCACGCCAGTCCCGCAGTGCCCCAGAGACGGCGGGGAACGCTCCGGCGAGACCCACCCAGCCGAGTGCTCCCGCCAAAGCACCGAGAGCCCACGCGGGGCCGGTGCGCCGTGGGAGAGCCAAAAGGGAAACGCCGCCGCGCACAGCACTAGAGCCACACCAAAATGCCCTTCGATCGCCTGCCAGCAACGATCCCCAGGACGAGCGTCCACCACACGCCCCTCGGTAGCTGATACCACCTCCATCGCCCACCAGGCGCGTCCTCTTCGTCCTCTTTAGGAGGGGCGCGTCGTAGTCCGGATAGAGCACCCGGTCCGGTGGCGCAAGCCGCTTGGCACGGCCGCGGCCTGTGTTGGACCTATGCAGTTGGCGCATCGCCTCGTCACGCAGGTCGGCGAGCGTTCCCCGTCGCTTCGGGTCTCCGTCAGAGCCCTATCGATGGCGTCTGTGAGCTGCCGTGGAAGATCACGGCGGTGGCGCGCGAGCGGCGGGATCGCCATCCCGATCCGGCGCGCGGTCTCGGCCTGCGTCTCGCCGCGCACCGGGTTTGTGCCGGTGAGCGCCTCATAGAGCACCAGCGCCAGCGAGTACAGGTCGGTGTTGTGGTCGGTGGCGAGACCGTCGCACTGCTCGGGGGCCATGTAGGCGAGGGTGCCGAGCACATCGCCTGTGCGGGTCAGTGCTTCGGAGTCCGTCAAATGGGCGCCGCCGAAGTCCGCCAGCTTGGCGACCTCCCCCGGTCCCGCGGGAGCGTCGGGGATCAGCACGTTCTGGGGCTTTACGTCCCGGTGAATGACTCCCTGCTGATGGGCGTGCTCGAGCGCGTCGGCGAGCGCCGCGCCGATCCGCAGGATGTCCTCGTCTGAGAGGAGATCCCGTGTGATCAGCTGCTCGAGCGTCTGCCCTTGCACGAGCTCAGAGGCCAGATAGAACTCCTCGTCCTCGGCGTGCGCCTCATACAGGGCGACGATCGCGGGATGCTTCAGCCGCGCGCTGGCGCGCGCCTCACGGGTTGCGCGCTCACGGTCGATCTCCGCCGGCAGGTAGATCTGCTTGAGCGCCACCACACGGTCTAGATGCTCGTCGTGGGCTTCCCAAACGATCCCGAAGCCGCCCGCGCCAAGCCGCCGAATCAGCCGGTAGCGTCCCAACAGTAGACCGTCGGTCCCGCGCCCGCTCGGCGGTGCTGTGCGCGCTCGCGCAAAGCGCCCCTGGACGAGTGTCTGCGGCGAATCCACCGCCTTCGCTTTCGCTTCTGGAGCCCTTTCCTTCTTAATGAAGGAACAGTCCGCACTGACCGAGAAGTTGCAGACTCCCCTCGGTCTGGGGGTGCAGTCATACTGAGATCTTTCTCAAGTTCCTGCAAGGAGCCGACTTTTGTCGTTTTTTGACGATGACGAGGACGAGGGGCCCAGGACGTCCGCCAGATCGCCGCGCACCCCGCCACGACCCAGGCCCCGCCGGGTGTCGCCGGCAGGCGCCCACGATGCCCCCGATAGTCACACGCTGATGGTCAGGCGTCGCGTGGCGGCTGGGGTGGGCGTGGTGCTCGTGATCATCATTGCGCTCGTGGTCAACGGCTGTTTGAAGAGCAAAGCGAACGCGGCGCTCGAAACCTACAGTCAGAATGTGGGTCAGCTCGTAAAGGAATCGCAGGAACAGGTCTCCCATCCGCTGTTCGAAACGCTCTCGGGTGCTTCGGGTAAATCCGCGTTCGACGTCGAGAATGAGATCAACCAGCTGCGCCTCCTCGCCCAGAACCAGGCAAGCCACGCCAAAGAACTGAGCGTCCCCGGTGCCATGGGCGGGGCGCAGCGCGCGTTCCTGGAGTTGATGGACCTGCGTGCGGAAGGGCTCGCGAAGATCGCTGGGCTCGTGCGCGCCGCGCTTGGTGGCCAGAGCTCCAATGCCACCACGCAGATCGCCGGAGACATGGAGATCTTCCTCAGCCTCCGACGTGCTCTACTCCCAGCGCGTCGCGCCGCTGATCCAGCAGACCCTCACCGCGAACGGAATCACCGCCACCGAACAGATCCCCTCCTCCACGAAGTTCCTGCCGAACCTCGGCTGGCTGGAACCCTCCACCGTGCAGGCGCGCCTCGCCGGCCAGAGCTCGAGCTCGTCGTCCAGTGGAACGCTCGCCCCTGGAACCCACGGACACAAGCTCGTCGGTGTCAGCGTGAACAGCACGAGCCTCGAACCGGAACCCACCCTGAACCACGTCAAGGCCGGCTCCAACCCGACGTTCACGGTGAACGTCGAAGACGCTGGGGAAAACATCGAGACGAACGTCAAGGTGGAGGTGACAGTGGAAAGCCAAGGCAAGCAGCACAAGGGCTCCTACACGATCCAAAAGACCGAACCGGGTAAGCCCGTGTCGGTTGACATCCCTGTCGAAGGCGTGTCGCTGGGACCGGCGAAGATCTCGGCGAACATCGAAAAGGTGCCGGGCGAGACGGAACTCGAAAACAACAAGGCCAAGTACCTGGCGATATTCGAATAGTGAGCCTCGTCGCTGGCTCACCAGGTCGCCGGAGCCAGATCCGGCGACACCGCATCGCGACACCGGGCAAACTTAGTGTTCGATGAGCGCGTCGATCACAAACACCCAGGGAATCATCGCGCTGATCGCCGCAGCGATCGGGTTGCTGTCGGCGCTGGGATGCGTGTGGCTCGCGCTGTCCCTGCGCCGCCTGCGCGCGGCGCAGCGAGGGGTGCTCGGAGGACAGGGACGCGACCTGGTGGAGCACGCGGCCCAGCTGCAGAGCGCGTTCGACGCTGTACGCGAGTTCGTCGAGGAATCGGGTCAGAATCTGGAAGGCCGCCTGGCCACCATCGAAGAGGCGCTGAGCGTCACGATCACCCACCGCTCACTGGTGCGCTACGACGCCTACAACGAGCTCTCCGGACGCCAGTCGATGTCGATCGCGCTGCTCGACGCAACCAGCTCGGGGATCGTGCTCTCCTGCATCCATCACCGCGACCAGGTGCGGGTGTATGCAAAGGAGGTGCGGATGGGGCAGAGCGAGCTCGAGTTCTCGCCGGAGGAGTCGCAGGCCCTGGCGTTGGCTCTGTCTCCCTCCCAGGGTGATGGCTCAGCCTCCTGAGGAAGGTTCACGCGCGGGCCGCCCACGCGTCGCCTACCTCGGCCCGGAGGGCACCTTCAGCGAGCAGGCGCTGCTCTGCAGTGTTGTGCCCGAGGAGATCGAGCCGGTCGCGGTGACGAGCATCTACGATGCGGTGATGGCCGCCCAGAACGCCGAGGTGGAGCTGGCGCTCGTACCGATCGAGAACTCAGTGGAGGGGTCCGTCACCGTGACGTTGGACACGTTGACGGGGCGGGCACACGACGTGCGGATCGTCGGGGAGCTCATCCTGGCTGTGCACCACGCTCTGATCGTCGCGCAAGACATCGACACGGAAACGATCGAGCGTGTCTACTCTCACCCCCACGTGCCCGGCCAGTGCACGAGGCTCCTGCATTCCGAGCTCGCCCACGCCGAGGTCGTGGCGGCTGGCTCCACGGCGGAGGCGGTACGGATCGTGGCGCAGAATCCCAGCTCGCCCTGGGCGGCGATCGGTACCCGGCTGGCGGCTGAGATCTACGGTGCGCGGGTGCTGCGCGAAGGCGTCGAGGACCACTCCGAGAACGCGACCCGCTTCGTGTGGCTGGCGCGCGACGGTCACGCGGGCTCAAAGCCGCCGCTGCGTGAGGACCGCCCGCCGTCCGGCAGACGGAAGACCTCGCTCGTGTTCTGGGGGGAAGGCGCCCAGCGGGCTGGATGGCTGGTTGGCTGCCTTGACGAGTTCGCGCGCCGTGACATCAACCTCACGAAGATCGAGTCGCGTCCACAACGCGAGCGGCTGGGCCGCTACATGTTCTTTCTGGACCTCGACGGCTCCACCGAGGAGGAGGCTGTCAGCGAGGGGATCGAGGGACTCGCGGGACACTGCGAACAGGTGCGGGTGATGGGCTCCTACCCGGCTGCGTGACTGCCGGGTTACCAGCGGCCCGTGGCGCTCGCGCTCACGCTACACTCCGCCGGAAACGATGGAGAGCACCGTTCCCCCTGTACCAGCGGGGTCCGTGTCGTTTTCTGAGCACCGGCGACGCGGACCCAACTCGCCGCTTCGCGCGGTGGGTGGCCGGGTGCTCGTCTTGAACGCCACGTATGAGCCGATCAACGTCTGTTCGGTGCGCAGGGCGGTGGTGCTCGTTCTCAAGGAGAAGGCCGAGCTGCTGGAGCGCGGCGCCTGGGAGCTTCACTCCGAGCACTCGACCGTCGCCAGGCCGGTGGTGATTCGTCTGGTGAGCTATGTGCGTGTGCCGCGCGACGCGCACCGGCGCAAAATCACGCGGCGTGCCGTGTTCGCCAGAGACGGGTGGGCGTGCCAGTACTGCGGGTCGCGCTCCAATCTGACGGTTGACCACGTGATCCCCCGCTCCAAGGGCGGCTCCTCCAACTGGGAGAACATCGTCGCGTCCTGTGCGCCCTGCAACCGTCGTAAGGGCGACCGGCTGCCCAAGCAGGCCGGCATGCATCCCCGGCGTGTGCCGCGCACTCCACGGGCGGAGATCTTCATCCACGTCTCCAGCCCCACCATTCCGGCGGCCTGGAAGCAGTACCTGCCGCAGGCCGCCTAAACAGGTGAGGGGCGCCTCGACCAGACGCCCCTCACCCTCTGCTGCTCTAACTGGAATACCAAGACGGTCAGTTGATGCCGGAGGGACCAGAGCCGGCGATCGTCTCGGGGTGTCCCGGTTGGATTCCGCTAAGCGGTCCAGCCTTCCGACCTAGCGGCCGGTCACCTCCAGGGTCCCGCAATTACTGTCATTCAAGCTCGGACCACCTCCTTTCTCTGGTCTGCTCAGAGTAGCGAACGACGGTGACGCTCGAATCGCCGGTCTAGGAATCGGGGGTATCGTCCGCAACGGCGTCGGTCTGATCGCCGGAATCGACGACCAGCGCAACCGCACTGACCATGTCGTCGTCCTTGAGGTTCATCACACGCACGCCAGTGGCGGAGCGCCCTTGCTGGGAGATCCCGAGCACGGCGGTTCGCTGCACCATGCCCCCGACGCTTATGAACACCAGCTCTTGGTGTTCGCGGACCACCAGCGCGCCCGCGAGAGCGCCCTTCTGCTCGGTAAGGCCGATTGTCTTGACGCCCTTGGCGCCGCGGTTGGTCTTGCGGTACTGGCTGATCTGGGTGCGCTTGCCGTAGCCGTTCTCGGTCACGACAAGCAGATCCATGTCATCGCGCGCGACATCCATGGCGATCACTTCGCCCTTCTGCCCGACGTCCATGCCGCGCACGCCGGTGGTGTCACGGCCCATCGCCCGTGCGTCCGACTCGGCGAAGCGCACCGTCAGCCCGGCGCGGGAGACCATGATTATCTCGTCCTGTGGATCCACGGCACGAACAGCGAGCAGCTCGTCGTCGTCGCGGATGTTGATGGCGATGATGCCATCGGCCTTGATCGGCGTGTTGTAGGTCGCCAGCTCGGTCTTCTTGATCGTCCCGTCGCGGGTCGCGAACACCAGGTACTTGGTCTCCGAGAAGTCGCGTGTGGACAGTACGGCGCGAATGCGCTCGCCCTCACGCAACGGCAGGATGTTCACGAGCGCTCGTCCCTTGGCGGTGCGTGAGGCCTCCGGCAGTTCATAGACCTTGGAGCGATATACCTTGCCCCGATTGGAGAAGAACAGCAGGTAGTCGTGCGATGAGCAGACGAACAGGTGCTGGATGAAATCCCCGTCCTTCATGTCCATTCCCGTCACGCCGCGGCCACCGCGCTGCTGCTGGCGGTAGGTCGCAAGCGGCAGCGACTTGACGTAGCCGGTCTGGGTGATCGCTATCACCATCTGCTGGTCGGCGATCAGATCCTCAATGTCGATCTCATCTTCGGAGTGGGTGATTTCGGTGCGTCGCTCATCGGCGAAGCGCTCTGAGATCTCCGAGAGCTCCTCCTTGATGACGGCCAGTACGCGGGACTCGTCGCCGAGGATCGAACGCAGCTCTGCGATTCGCTCGGTCACATCGGCGTGCTCCTGTTTGATCGCCTCCGCCTCCAGAGCGGTCAGCTGGGAGAGACGCAGGTCGAGGATCGCGGAAGCTTGGATCGCCGAGAGCTCAAAGCGCGCGATCAGCTGCTCACGGGCGGATTCGCGGTCACGCGAGGCGCGAATCAGTTCGATGATCGCGTCGAGGTTCTCAAGCGCGATCAGGAGGCCCTCGAGGATGTGGGCGCGGGCCTCCTTCTCGGCCAGCTCGTGCTTGGTGCGCCTGACGATCACTTCGCGCTGGTGGGCGACGTAGTGATGGATCACCTCGCGCAGATTCAGCGTCTTTGGCACGTTGTCCACGAGCGCGACCATGTTGACCCCGAAGGTGCTCTGCATCGGCGTGTGCTTGTAGAGCTTGTTCAGCACCACCTTGGGGATCGCGTCGCGCTTTAGCTCGATCACCAGACGCATGCCGCGCTTGTCGGACTCATCGCGTAGGTCGGAGATCTCCGGGATGCGCTTGTCGTGAACGAGCTCGGCGATCTTCTCGATCAGGTTCCCTGGGCCACCCTTCTTGACCATGAACGGCAACTGGGTGACGACGATTGCCTCCTTGCCCTGCTTGAGCGGCTCCACGTGCGCGCGTGCCTGGATGCGCACGCGTCCGCGGCCGGTCTCATAGGCGTCACGGATACCGGAGTGTCCGAGGATGATTCCGCCGGTCGGGAAGTCCGGTCCCTTGACGTACCTCATCAGTCCAGCGACGTCGATGCTGGGATCGTCGATGTAGGCGATCGTGGCGTCGATCACCTCGCACAGATTGTGCGGCGGGATATTCGTGGCCATGCCGACAGCGATCCCCGAGGAGCCGTTGACGAGCAGGTTCGGGAAGCGTGCCGGCAGCACCAGCGGTTCTTGGCGTGAGCCGTCGTAGTTGGGCGTGAAATCGACGGTGTCCATGTCGAGATCGCGCAGCATCTCCGTGGCTATGCGCGCCAGGCGGGCCTCGGTGTTGTGGCTTACGAATCCGTTCGTCAGGAACGAGTGATCGTCGGTGTCAACCCTGAGCGAGTAGACGGGCTGTACGCCGGCGGCAGTCACCGAGGCGACCTTCGCGTAGTAGTAGTCGCCGGTCACGAGTGGAGCGACAACGTCGCGTACCTCCTGCGAGGAGATTCGCTCAAGGATCGCCGCGGAGCCTCGCTCCCAGCGCTCGATTGGATCGACGTTGTTACGGCGTAGCCAGTCGCGCTCGGTGTAGGTCGATCCACCTTCGGATCGGATGTAGGAAGCGACGTGCGGAACATGGTCGTGGCTGAGCGCACGACTCGCTGCCGGTATGCGGGAGAGCGCGTCCTCGAGCTTGGACTGCTTTGCGCCCAGAAACCCGACGCGCTCTGCGAACAGGCGCCCGTCGCGGCGATTGGTGATCACGACCTTGATCTCGCCACGATGTGAGTGACTGATCCGCGAGATCACGCCGAACTCAAGCAGAAGCTGCTGGACGTCACGCGCCAGCTCGCCGCTGCGTGTCGAGTACGAGATCTGGATTGTGCTGCGGGGTAGAAGTGAGCAGAATCCGTCGCCCTCGAAGAGCGCCTGGAGAAACACCCGCTTGAATGCAGAGCTTGCGGACCAAACGAACTCGGGCACACGCTTGTGCCCGCTCGTCAGTCCCTCCAGCTCCGCCAGCGGACTCTTGCGGAGAGCCGCGAGGTTCTGGACATCCAGCTCATGGCACAGGCTCCCGGAGCGGATCGTGCGCGATGCCGTGTAGCGCATTCCGCCGATGACCGTGTCGTAGGCCTCAACGACGGCGTCAAAGTACGCCTTATCGATGTTGTTGAACCCCGCACGTCGCGCGCCGAACCAGCCCTCGGACACAAACGCTCCAGCCAGCAGCGCAAGCATCCGGGACCCCTCGTCGAGCTCTTGATCAACTGCGCTGGTGTTGTGCCCCCGATGCAGGAGGACTCGCTCGCCGGGACGAATCTCCCCGAGCATTCTCCAGATCAGGAGCGGCACGCCCGCAATGTCAACGAGGCACAGCACAGGGTGGTTCCCGGTTCCGGTCAGCTCGTAACCCTCGGTAGTCCGCAGCCGCAGGGTCTGGTGCTCGCCGGAGTGGAACAGGACGGACGCATGCACGGGTCGGCCCAGACGGTCGAGTACCTCTAGGTCCACCGGGTTATCGGAGTTGGGCTTGGCGTTCGGGACGAGCGAGTCGATCTGTACGGTGCCAGCTCTCGTCCTGACGCGTGTATCCCCCGTGACGCAGTACCTCATGGCCGCAGCCGGATCGTCATCGATCGAGCCGAAGTTGCCCTGGCCGTCGACTAGTTCGTAGCGCATCGAGAAGTCTTGGGCCAAGCGCACGAGCGTGTCGTAGATGGCGCTGTCGCCGTGCGGGTGATAGTTGCCCATCACCTCACCAACGATCTTCGCGCACTTGGAGTAGGAACGGGTGGGACCCAGGCCGAGCTCGCTCATCGCGTACAGCACGCGTCGGTGTACCGGCTTCAGGCCGTCGCGCACGTCGGGCAGTGCGCGTCCGACGATCACCGACATGGCATAGTCCAGATACGCGGTGCGCATCTCCTCCTCGAGTGCACGCGGTTCGACGTTGCCGCCGCTTATGACGTCAGCAGATGCCATGGCCCACCTCCTCTACACATCGAGGTTGACGACAGTACGGGCGTTTTCTTCGATAAAGGCGCGCCTGGGCTCGACCTGGTCGCCCATCAGCTTGGAGAAGATGCGGTCGGCGGCGGCCGCATCCTCGAGCGTCACCTGTGCGAGGGTGCGTGTCGTAGGTGACATTGTGGTTTCGCCGAGCTGGTCCGCGTTCATCTCGCCGAGACCCTTGAAGCGCTGCAGCTTGATGCCCTTCTGGGCGACGGTCATCACCGCAGAGCGCAGAGCCTCGAAGGAGGGGGCGCTCTCCTGCGCGTCACCGAGGCGAACAGTGAAGGCCGGCGTCCCCGCCAGCTCGATCAGCTGAGCGTGCACACGGGCCAGCTGGCCGTACTCCTGTGAGTCGAACAGGCTGCGCTTGATGCTGTGGGTGCGGGCGAATCCCGTGCGCGTTTCGGTCGCCTTGACGCGCAGCACGAGCGGGTCCTGCTCGACCAGCTCGGTGGCGTGCGTCTCGCCCTCGAGCCCCGTGCGCGAGAGCAATTCGATAGCGGCCTCAGCGCTCATAACCTGCTCGCCCAAGAGCGAGGACTCCTCCAGGAACTGCACGACGTCGTGCCCGTGGATGGCGCGCAGCGAGGACGCCCAGCCCTCGTATTGCTTGAGCAGACGAGAAAAGCGCTGCCAGCGTACGTCGGTCAGCTTGAACTGGGTGCCGTGGCGATCGAAGACCGTGAGCTTCTCCCACTTGTCGGCGAGCAGTATGTCCTCGAGTTCTGAGTCCTTCTCGATATAGCGCTCGCGCGAGCCCTGCTTGAGCTTGTACAGCGGTGGCTTGGCGATGTAGACGTAGCCAGCCTCGATCAGCTCCTGCATCTCGCGAAACAGCAGCGTGAGGACGAGCGTCCGGATGTGAGCCCCGTCAACGTCGGCATCTGTCATCAACACGACCTTGTGGTAACGGGCGTTCTCGATGTCGAATTCCTCGCGCACGCCGGTTCCGATAGCCGTGATCAGCGCTTGGATCTCGGTGTTCTGCAGCACCTTGTCGATGCGACTCTTCTCGACGTTGAGAATCTTGCCGCGCAGCGGCAGCACCGCTTGGGTATTGCGGTCGCGTCCCTGCTTAGCCGAACCTCCGGCGGAGTCGCCCTCGACGACGAACAGCTCAGCCAACGAGGGATCCTTGACCGAGCAGTCGGCGAGCTTGCCCGGCAGCGTCGAGTTCTCGAGGGCCGACTTGCGGCGGGTGAGGTCACGCGCCTTGCGGGCAGCCTCGCGCGCACGCTGCGCCTGCACGGACTTCATAATCACGGCGCGGGCCTCGCTTGGATTCTCCTCCAAGAACTCGGCGAGGCCGCTGTTGACGACCGACTCGACGAAGCCGGCCATCCCCGGGTTGCCGAGCTTGGTCTTGGTCTGACCCTCGAACTGAGGGTCGCGAAGCTTGACCGAGATCACCGCCGTCAGCCCCTCGCGAACGTCCTCGCCGGAGAGATTGTCCTCTTTCTCCTTGAGCAGACCATGGTCGCGGGCGTACTTGTTCAGAGTGCGTGTCAGCGCCGAGCGGAAACCCGACATGTGGCTTCCGCCCTCGCGGGTGTTGATGTTGTTTGCGAACGAATGGATCGACTCCTGATAGGAGGAGTTCCACTGCATCGCCACCTCGGCGGCCCCTTCCTCGCTCTCGCCGGCGAAGAAGATCACCTTGCGATGGACAGTCTCCTTGTTCTCGTTGAGATAGGCGACGAAGTCCTCGATACCGCCCTCGTAGCGGAACTCGGCGCGATGCCCCTCGCCGCGCTCATCGACGATCGTGATCTTCAGGCCGCGCGTCAGGAAGGCCGTCTCGCGCAGGCGCTCCTCGAGGGTGGTGAAGTCGAAGTCGAGCGACTCGAAGATGTCGGCGTCGGGAAGGAACGTGATGCTCGTGCCGGTGGGCTCGTCCTTGCCGAGTTTCGCCCCCTTCTCCAGTGGCCCGAGCGGGGCACCGCGCGAGTACTCCTGTGTCCAGGCGCAGCCGTCGCGGCGGATCTCGATCCTCAGCTGTTCGGACAGGGCGTTGACCACCGAGACGCCAACGCCGTGCAGGCCGCCGGAGACCTTGTAGCCGCCGCCCTCGCCGAACTTGCCGCCGGAGTGCAGCACGGTCAGCACGACTTCGACGGCCGGCTTGCCCTCCTTCTCCATGTTCCCGACCGGGATCCCGCGGCCGTTGTCGACCTCCGTGACGGAATTGTCGGGATGGATCGTGACCGAGACCTCCGTGCAGAAGCCCGCAAGGGCCTCGTGACGGAGTTGTCAACGAGCTCGTAGACGAGATGATGGAGGCCCATCACGCCGGTCGAGCCGATGTACATGCCCGGGCGCAGGCGAACGGCCTCGAGTCCCTCGAGGACCGAGATGTCCTGCGCGCCGTAATCCGCGGATCCGGCCATGGATGGATCGTTGGCGCTGCGGTCGCGCTCGGGGCCGTCTCCGTTGGGCTCGTCTGTGTCGCTCGCCAAAATGATTTCTCCAATGACGTGAGAACGCCCCGAAATCCGGGTCTCGCAAACCACGGATCGGGGCGGAGGGCTACTTTGCTACATGATAGCACAACCGGTCCCTGGACCTGCCTCTTCCTCGACCAAGAAAGTCCTGCAAATCAAAGAAAAATAGAGGTGAATGGCGGTTCTTTCTCAAGCTCTAGAGAGGACCCAGTAAGTCGTGCTCACGCGAGGTGTGGCGTGGGCTGAGCGGCCCGGTGGATGCTGCTCGGCCGCAAGGCGCCAGAACGGTCGCTCGAAAGCTCTCCGAGGCCGTCAGATTATGCAGCTCACAACGAGTCGCCGCTGGCGAAGGCGTTCGTCGGCACCTATGGTCAAGGCGGCTCTGAGGGGGACAGGTAGAAGCCCTGCGGACGATGCCGCAAGTGCTAGAAGGGCCGGCTAGGCGAGCTGTGCCACGCCGCTCGAGCGCTGCGTGTTGGCCAGGATCGCGTCGGTGAGCTGCGCCCATATCGCCCGCGGCAAATCGTGTCCCATGCCCTCGATACTGAGCAGACGCGAATCGCGAATCGCGCGCACCGTCGCATGAGCACCGGAGGGCCGCACGAGACGATCAGCGCTGCCGTGCACCACCAATGTGGGAGCCATGATCAGCCGCAGCTGCGCGGTGCGGTCACCGGAGGCCACGATCGCTCCGAGCTGACGCGCGACACCACGCCGGTCAGGGTCCCGGTCATAGCTCTGTGCCGCCAACACCCGTACGTCGTCGAGATCCTGAGGCAGGCCGGGCGAGCCGATCGCCTTGAACAGGCGGACACCGTCCTCGATTGACCGCTGGCGCCCACGTGCTGGGCGCCGCAACAACAACAGCGGGTAGAAGCTGAGTGCCGGCTGTCCGGACCAGATGCTGCCAGTGTTCGACATGATCGAGACCAGCGAGCTGACCATGTCGGGATGGCGCGAGGCCAGCGTCTGAGCGATCATGCCGCCCATCGACGCGCCGATCACGTGGGCTGGCGCCAGCTCCAGCTCACGCAGGAGGCCGGCCGCGTCGTCGGCCATATCGTCGAGGGTATAGCTGGACGCTGAACGGCTGCGTATCAACAGCTGCCCGAGTCGCGGCGGCGGGCCGTTCAGGTGGGTGGAGCGGCCGATGTCGCGATTGTCGAAACGCACCACGTGCAGCCCGTGCTCGGCCAGACGCGCGCATAGATCCTCATGCCAGGCGATCATCTGCATGCCCAGACCCATGATCAGCAGCACTGTTGGATCGGACGGGTCGCCGAAGGTCTCGTAGCAGAGGGTGATGCCCCTGCCGACGTCGCAGAATTGCTCGGTCATGGACGGATGAAAGTCATGGACAGATGAATGTATCGAGTTGTGATCGTTGTTCACAAGTAGAAGGCTTGAAGAATTACGCCTCGAGGCCCGAGGATGGTCACCAGCCCCGTAGCCCAGGTGTCTTAGGTGGTTTCACCGCGCATGTAGCGGTGAAGAAAGCCCGCCGAGGTGCCGCGGAGCGAAAGAAGATCCACACACGGAAAGCTTCAGCTAGGATCGGTCTGTGCCCCGCCTGCCGGACCTCTACGCACGGATCGGTCCCTGCGTCGCGCACAGCCGCGGAGCGCTGTTCGCCTCGAGAGCGCACGCGTGCTTGGTCCGCAACTCCGGTGGCCACCTCGCCACAAACTGCTGGGTGGCGATGTGCTGCTGATGGTGACATTCGGGTTGGAAGAGCAATGAATCAAACGGACATCACGCCGCTGTCCATAGACACGATCCGCGGCCTGGCGATGGACGCGGTCCAGAAGGCAAACGCCGGCCACCCGGGCACGGCGATGGCGCTGGCGCCGCTGGGGTACACGATCTTCCGACGCTTCCTGCGCGCGAACCCCGAGGACACGCAGTGGCCGGGCCGCGACCGCTTCGTGCTGAGCTCGGGTCATGCGTGCATGCTGCAGTACTCGCTGCTCCACCTGTGCGGCTACGAGCTAGGCATCGCGGATCTGCAGCAGTTCCGCCAGTGGGGCTCGCTCACGCCGGGTCATCCCGAGCGCGGGCACACGCAGGGCATCGAGATCACCACGGGGCCGTTGGGGCAGGGCTTCGCAAACGCGGTGGGGATGGCGATGGCCGAGCGCTTCCTCGCCGATCGCTTCAACCGTCCCGGACATGCGCTGGTCAACCACCACGTGTATGTGATCTGCTCGGACGGCGATTTGATGGAGGGCATCAGCCAGGAAGCGGCGTCGATCGCTGGCAACTTCGCGCTGGGCAAGCTGGTGGTCTGCTACGACGACAACCGCATCACGATCGACGGCACCACGTCGTTGTCGTTCGATGGCGAGAACCACACCGCACGGATGCAGGCCGACGGTTGGCACGCGCAGCGGGTGGACGACTCCGAGGACGTCGATGCGCTCGAGGCTGCTCTCGCGGCGGCTCGCGAGGAAACCGAGCGCCCGTCGTTCATCGCGATCCGCTCGCATATCGCCTACCCGGCGCCGCACGCGATCGACACCGCCAAGTCGCACGGCGCGGCGCTCGGCGAAGACGAGGTACGGGCCACCAAGGAAGTGATGGGCTTCGACCCTGATCGCAAGTTCTGGGTGGATGAGCGCGTGTACGAGCACATGTCGTTGAAAGAGTCGGGCGTGAAGGCTCAAGGGGCCTGGAACGAGAAGCTCGAAGCGTGGCGGGTGGCCTTCCCCGACATGGCAGCCGACTGGGACCTCGCGTGGGCGGGGAAACTGCGCGAGGGCTGGCATGAGTCGCTGCCGAAGTTCGCCGCCGGGGAAGAGATCGCTACTCGCTCGGCCGGTCAGAAGGTGATGGCGGCGTTCGCCGAGTACGGCCCGACGATGATCGGCGGCGCCGCCGACCTGGTCGAGTCGACCAAGACGCTGTTCGACGGCGCCGGACAGTTCTCGAAGGTTCACGCGGGGCGGAACATCCCCTTCGGTATCCGTGAGCACGCAATGGGCGCGATCGTCAATGGCGCGGCTGCCCACGGTGGCATCGTCAAACCGTATGGCTCGACGTTCTTGATGTTCTCCGACTACATGCGCGGTGCGGTGCGGCTGTCGGCACTGATGGGCCTGCCGGTGGTGTGGGTGTGGACGCACGACTCGGTGGGCGTCGGCGAGGACGGTCCGACACACCAGCCGATCGAGCACTACGCCTCGCTGCGTGCGATTCCCGACCTGTGGGTGATGCGTCCCGGCGACGCCAACGAGACGGCCGAAGCGTGGCGTGTGGCGCTCGAGCGCAAAGATGGTCCCACGGCGCTGTTGCTCTCACGCCAGAACGTGCTCGTGCTCGACCGTGACGAGGTGGCGAGCGCGAGTGGCCTGGAGCGCGGCGCCTACGTGCTGTGGGACTCCCCCGGCGGCGATCCGGAGATCATCCTGATCGCCACAGGCGCCGAGGTGCCGCTGACGCTCGAGGCTGGAAAAGCGCTGGCCGAGCGCGGCGCCGGCGTGCGAGTCGTCTCGATGCCGTGCATGGATCTTTTTGAAGCGCAGAGCCAGGAGTACCGAGACGAAGTGCTGCCCCTCGCGGTGAGGACCCGCTTGGCGGTGGAGCCGGGTGCGACGATCAGCTGGGGGAAGTGGGTGGGTCTCGATGGCGACGTGCTCGGCCTCGACCGTTTCGGTGCGTCCGCGCCGGGTACCACGGTGCTCAAGGAGCTTGGCTTCACCGCCGAGAACATCCTGGAGCGCGCGAGCACTCTGCTTGAATCGAAACACTGACGCGCTACAGACAGGAGACACCATGCCCTCCGACACACCCACCCCACTCGAGCGTCTCTCGGATCTCGGCCAGAGCGTGTGGGTGGACTTCCTCTCGCGCGAGTCGATTCACGGCGGCCACCTCCAGGAGCTGATCGACGACTACTCCGTCGTCGGCGCCACCTCGAACCCGACGATCTTCGAGAAGGCGATGAGCTCAGGCGACGCCTACGATGCGCAAATACACGAGCTCGCCGCAGAACACGTGGATGTCGAGCAGGTGTTCTGGACGCTCGCCGAACAGGACATCAGGGACGCGTGCGATCTCTTCCGCCAGGTGTGGGATGGCGGCGGTGGCCGCGACGGATACGTCTCCCTCGAGGTCAACCCGCGGCTGGCCTATGACACGCTTCAGACCTACCGCGAGGCGATCCGCATCCACAAGAGCGTCGATCGCCCTAACCTGATGGTGAAGATCCCCGCGACCAAGCCGGGGCTGGCGGCGGTCGAGGACGTCATCTCCAAGGGCCACTCGGTCAACGTCACGCTGATCTTCTCACTGCAGCGCTACGCGGAGGTGGCCGAGTCCTACATCCGTGGCATCGAGCGGCTCGTCGCCGAGGGCGGCGACCCGCGCAAGGTGGCCTCCGTGGCGAGCTTCTTCGTCTCGCGCATCGACACCGAGGCGGACAGGCGCCTGGATGAGCTGAACGCTCCCACCGAGCTCAAGGGCAAGCTCGCGATCGCCAACGCGAAGCTCGCGTATGCCCACTACCTCGAGGTTTTCAGCGGTTCGCGCTGGGAGTTCCTCCTCGGCAAGGGCGCCACCCCGCAGCGGGTGCTGTGGGCCTCGACGTCAACCAAGAACCCGGACTACCCCGACGTGCTGTACGTGGATGAGCTGATCGGGCCGGACACCGTCAACACGATGCCCGAGGAGACGATCCTCGCCTACCAGGACCACGGCGACCCGCAGCCGCGCCTGCAGAGCGGGCTCGACGAGGCGCACCGTGTGTTCGCGGAGCTCGAACGCGTGGGTGTTGACTACAACGACATCACCGACACGCTCGAGCGCGAGGGTGTCGAAAAATTCTCGGGATCCTTCGCTCAGCTGATGGACTCGTTGCGCACCAAGCAACAGACGCTCGCCGCGGCTTGAGGAGCTCTCGAACAAGCCGGTCGCGGGCCTCAGGCATCTGAGGCTCAACGTCGAGGTCGCCTGGGTGCGCTAGGGTCGCCCACGAGATGCCTACCGCCCTGATCACCGGCGCTTCGACCGGCATCGGCTGTGCCACCGCGTTGCGTCTCGCGGCCTGCGGGTGGACGGTGCTCGCGGGCGTGCGTTCCGCGTCCGCGGGCGGGCAGCTCGCCGAGCAGGGCGGCGAGCGGATCATGCCGATCGAGCTGGAGATCACCGACCAGTCGCATATCGTCGCTGCCGTCGCAGAGGTAGATGAGCTCGGAGGTCGCTTGGACGGGCTCGTCAACAACGCTGGGATCCTCATCGGCGGACCACTGGAGCTCATCCCCGAGGAGGATCTGCGACGCCAGTTCGACGTCAACGTCCTCGCCCAGATAGCCGTCACCCGCGCCATGCTTCCTGCGTTGCGCCGCGCGCGAGGAAGGATCGCGTTCATGTCCTCGATCGGCGGGCGTGTGGCGATGCCCTTCACCTCTCCCTACGCCGCGTCCAAGCACGCGATCGAGGCCGTCGCCGACTGCCTGCGCGTCGAGCTTCGCACCTCCGGCGTCGAAGTGACTCTGATCGAGCCCGGCTCGGTCGCTACCCCGATTTGGGGCAAGGGTCAGGAAGACGCCGACCGCCTTACGGTTCCCCCGGAGTTCCAGCGTGAGTATGGCCACGTGCCCCTCGCGATGGGAAAGGTGCTCCGCAACACAGCCAGCCGCGGGGTCCCGCCGGACGAGGTGGCACAGACAATCGAGCGGGCGTTCGCTGCTCGGCGCATGCGCGCCCGCTACCTCGTCGGCCGCGACGCGAAGGCAATGCTGGCGATCAGGCGCGTCCTTCCTGATCTCCTCTTCGATCGCCTCGCCCGGCGCGCGCTCGGCGTCTGAGCGCACTCACGAGGGCGGCGGGTAAACCGCGAGCCAGGCGAACAGGCTGGCGGTGGCCGCCTGGGTACGCAGCATGCCCGGTGATGCGTCTGATGCCGGCAATGGCGATCCTCTCCAGGAGAGCAGGTACAGCCCTTGGGCGTTGGCGGCTCTTTCGCTTGCCCCTCTGGCGTTCTGCGCCGCGAGTTCATACAGCCGCGGGTCGTGGTCCAGCCCGTACAGCGCCAGTATCCACTGCAGGTAGATCGCGTCGTACTGGGGCGCGAAGTCGAGCATGCCGCCGAAACGCTTGAGCGCCGTCCGCTCGAGACTCTCGGCCCGTTCACATGCAGACTGTTCGCCCTTCAGCCCGCACAGCAGCGCTTGGGCGTAGATCATCGGCGACTCCACATAGTCTGCCGGCGACGGTTCGATGCTGCTTCCCTCATACAGCCCTTCGCTTTCCACATACGCCACGGAATTCGCCCAGGCGAGGAACTTGTGTGCCTGGGCGAGCGCGAAGCTCGAGCCGGTCTGCTGGTAGAGCAGCACCGCCAACAGTGTGTCGGACGCCAACGCCGGACCGGACTTGTAGGGGTGGGTGGTGTTCCACCAGATGCCGCCCCCTTCGCTGTCCCAGCCGTCCCGGGCGACGTAGCGCAGCGCCCGTTGAGCGTCGGAGAGGTAGCGACGGTTGGCGGTCGCGCGGTAGGCCTCCACAAAGGCGATCCCCCACCAGCCGTTGTCGTCGAACCACGTCTCGGTGTTCGCTTCGCGATCTCCGGGGTAAGGGGAGTAGCCGGGCACCGGGCGAAGCCCACGGTTCAAGTAGCGCTCGGCGCCAGCGGCGAACCTCCTCACCGCCTGCTTGTGAGCGCGCGTGGGGTCGGCGATGGCGATCGCGTCGATCGACTGAAACAGCGGAACCGCGTCCCAGATAGTGGCCAGCGGATAGCGGGCGCGGTCTGAGAGAAGCTCGTCGTACCATCCCTCGCGACTATCACGCCAGCGTGCCTGTGCCTCCCTGACGCCGCCTTCGGCGAGTGACAGGAACCGCGCCTGTGCCTGGCCCAGATGGCCCGTGGTGACAGCCCACGCCCGCCCACAGGCGCCCGTCGCCGCGGCGCAGATGAGCACTGCCAGTAGACCACAGAGGAGTGAGGCGACTCTTCCCACGACGCTAGAACCCGCTCGGCAACGCATCGGCTCGGCTCCTCAGCCAAATGGCAGGCCCCCTCGATCGGCGCGCACACTGTAGCTTTCCTGACGGGAGGAGTTCGGGAAGGGGCCGCTGGCGGGCGCTGGCGACGCCGTGCGTTGCTATCAATAACGGAAGAGAAGCAGCCCGATGCCGAGCCCCATAGTCAGCTCCAGCGAGCGTCACCAAGCCGGTGGGAGTCCCGCCCCAACCCCAGCCCTGCCGTCTGAACGGGGCGCTTGGCTGACCGCGCTGGGCTTGCTCGGTCTCGGCACAACGGTGCTCGTGCTGATCCTTTCGGGGGTCGTCGGCTCCTCTCCGCGTTCACCGTCGGCCCCGCCACCGGTGCCGGTCGTCTCACCAACCCCGGTGCCCACTTCCGCGGAGCAGGCCGCCTTCCGTCAACTGGCCTCCCCGCGCCACGGTGGCTCCCGCAGGACCATCGTCGCGGCTCCCTCGAGCCTTCAGCAGCGCCGCGACAGGGCGCTCTTCGCCGGTCACACCGCCGTTCACATATCCCGCGATTGGATGGGCGGCTTCTATGAGATATACGCTCAGGCCCAGCGAACGTTCGGCGTCAACTGGCTGCTGCTGGCCTCCATCCACCGGCAGGAGTCGGCGTTCTCGACGGCCCCCGGCACATACAGCGGTCTGAACTTCGCCCACTGCTGCGGCGGGCCGATGCAGTTCAACGTGACCAACGGAGGGCCGGGCACCCCATCCACCTGGAATCTGGTGAGCAACTCCTACATCTACGGCACGCGCCCGAACTCTTATGACCACATGACGGCCAAGCACCCCTCGATCTACGACGACTTCGACGCGATCATGGCCGCCGCGCACCTTCTGTCGGTGGACGGCGCGAGCTATCAGCTGAACGGATCGGCCTGGGACGCGGCGTATGACTACTACGGTCACGACGCCACCGGTGTGACCTATGCCGATCAGGTGCTGACGCGAGCGATCGGCTGGTCACAGCACGGCTTCTGCATCAACTGTGGGACCGAAGAAGGGCTACTGGCGGCGGTGTCTGGCGCCTACGGCACTCCGGTGCTCGCCTCGCTGCAGCAATCCTCGACCGTCAAAGCGATCGCCGCCCGCTCCTCCCACCGAGCCGGCCACCGCGCCCGCTAGAGACGCTCTACGCTGACCGCGGTTCCGTACGCGCAGATCTCCGTCCAGGTGCTGCCGAGCTCGGAGGTGTCGAAGCGGAACGCAATGATCGCGTTGGCGCCCTTGGACTGAGCTTCCTCGACCAGCCGCTGTTGCGCGTGCATGCGACCTTCGGCGAGCATCTTGGTCATGCCCTTCAGCTCCCCGCCGACCAGTGACTTCAACGACGCACCGATCTGTGAGCCGACGTTGCGGGCGCGCACGGTTAGTCCGAAGACCTCCCCGTAGACCTCCACCACCCGGTACCCGGGCAGGTCGTTCATCGTCGTGATGATCACCTGCTCGCTCATGCGGCGTCGGCTTGGGCCAACAGCTCGCCCGCGACGCGATCGGTAGCGCCCCCCGTGCCGCCGAGCAGTCGCCGCGAGAGCTGGGCGCGGCGGAAGTACAGCGGCGCGTCGTGCTCCCAGGTGGCGCCGATGCCGCCGTGTACGGAGATCATCGTGCGCGCCGCGGTGTCGAGCGCGCGTGAGGCGACCGCGCGCGCGGCGGCCGCGGCCAGTGGGAACTCACCCGGCGCTCCGCGCCTGGCCCAGCCAGCGTAGTAGAGCAGCGAGCGGCCGTTCTCCTGTTGGCGCAAGACCTCGGTCAGAGAGTGCTTGACGGCCTGGTAGGAGCCGATCGCGCGCCCGAAGGTGTGGCGCTCCTTCGCGTAGGCGACGGAAACCTCCAGGGCGGTCTCGACCGACCCGACCGACTCGGCGGCCAGCAGCGCCTGCGCGAGGTGCCAGGCGCCAGCCAGCGACTCCGCGGAGGTGTCGAGCCGCAGACCGGGCGCATCCTTGAGCACGACGTGCCCGAGCGAACGGGTGGCGTCGTAGCGGCGCACCGCCTCGACCTCGACCCCCGAGGCGGAGGACTCGATCGCGACCGCCACGGGCTTGCCGTCCAGCAGGACGACGCCCACGAGCAGATCCGCGCCGGGCGCGTCGGGCACGAAGGCGAAGGTGCCGCTGACGCTCACCTCTCCGTCTCCCGCGGCGCTCGCCACGGGTGGCAGGACCCGCTCGGAGCCGTGTGACGGGTCCACGCGCCAGCCGTCAAAGACGTCATTGGGCGGGCAGGCGGGCAGATATGCGCCCCGGCGCTCGCCCGAGGCCAGCGCCGCTAGCAGCTCGCCAGCGGGGGCGGAGCCCGCGTCCGCGCAGTCCTGCAGGATCGCGGTGGCGGGCAGGTGCCCGAGCAGGGCCACGCCGGCCAGCACGCGCCCGCACTCGCCCATCACGAGCATCGCGTCGAAAGCGTCCAAGCCGGCGCCCCCGTGCGCGTCGTCGATCAAGAGGCCGGGCCAACCCGCCTCGCAGGCGGTTGGCCAGAGATCGGGCAGCTCGCCCTCGTCGCCGTCGAGCGCGTCGCGTGCTGCCTCGATCGTCTTGAAACGCGAGAGCGCGCCGCGGGCGGCCTCGCGCAGGAACACCTGCTCGTCGGAAAGCGCGAGATTCATGCCCTTGATGCCTCCTTGGCGCGGAGCTCTGAGAACGGGATGCCCTTATCCAGGCGTGGCTCGGGCGGCAACCCGAGGACGCGCTCACCGATCGTGTTGCGCAGGATCTCTTCGGTCCCCCCGGCGGACTTCAGCCCGGGCAGGAAGGAGATCATGTAGGCCCACTCGGAGTCCTCGCCGAGGGCGTCGGGTCCCTGCACGTCGGCGATCAGCTCGCCCGCGTGGATCGCGCCGTTGACGATCGTGACCTTCGCCAGGCCGGCCTCGGGGCCGGGGATCTGGCCCTTCTGCAGCGCTGTCAGCGTGCGGTAGCCGGTGAAGCGCACGGCCAGCAGGTCGGCGGCGATCTCGCCGAGCTGGCGGCGCACCTCGGGATCGCGGCGGGCGTGCTCGTCGGCTGCGATGGCCTGCGCGAAGCGAGCAGAGTTGAAGCCGAGCCCCTCGCCTCCGAGCCCGATCGTGACGCGCTCGAACATCAGCGTAGTCAGGGCGGTCCCCCAGCCGCTGCCGACCCCGCCGACGACGGCGTCGGCGTCGAGTGCGACGTCATCGAAGAAGACCTCGTTGAACTCGGCCTCACCGGAGATCTGACGCAGACCGCGGACGGTCACACCGGGGGCGTCCATCGGCACGACGAACATCGTCAGGCCCTTGTGCTTGTGGGCATCGATGTCGGTGCGCGCGAGTAGCAGCCCGTACGACGAGAACTGCGCGTTGGTGGTCCAGACCTTCTGGCCACTCAAGCGCCAGGACCCGTCGTCCTGCTGGCGGGCGCGAGCCTGCACCGCCGCCAGGTCCGAACCCGCGGCGGGCTCTGAGAAAAGCTGGCACCAGACCTCATCGCCATGCAGCATAGCCCCGAGATAGCGGCCCTTCTGCTCCTCGGAGCCGTGCGCGATGAGGGTCGGCCCAAGCATCCCCACGCCGATCGCGTCGAGGATCCCGGGAACTTTCGCTCTGGCGATCTCCTGGTTGCAGATGACCTGCTCGATCGGCCCGAGTCCCTGTCCGCCGTACTCCTTGGGCCACGTGACCCCGGCCAGCCCAGCCTCGGCCAGCTTGCCCTGCCAGGCACGACGTGCGGCGATGATCTCGTCCTCGTCCGTCAGCGCGTCGGGTCCCTGTAGAACCGGGGCCTCGGCCTTGTGCTCTTGCAGCCAGGCGCGCACCTTGACGCGGTGGGCTGCCTGCTCGGGTGTGTCGTCAAGATCCACGGGAGTCTCCTTTGGCTGACTGACCAGTCAATCGCTTCTGGGAACGGTACCACCGTCAGACGCCCCGCGGATATGGCTGACGCGGGGAGGCGCTTACGCCCCCGCCGGTATCGGAGGCTCACTGACCGCGGGCTGGTGAAACACCTGCTCGAATGCGCGGTCGAGCAGCTTGCGCGCCTGGGTTGCCGGGTCGGGGGAGTTCAGCAGCACCACTCCCAAGCTCACTCCGTCACGCCGCGCGGTGGCGACCAGGCAGCGGCCGGCGGCTTCGGTGTAGCCGGTCTTCAGCCCTGTGATCCCCGGATAGCCGTATATCTCCAGCGGATTGTTGTTGTCGAGGTAGAGCTTGCCGCCCTTGATCGGGAACGGCAGGACCGCCCGGTAGGTGCGGGCCACGTGTGCGATGCGCGGCTGGCTCATGTCGAGGTGGGCGAGCACCGCCAGATCGGCGGCGCAGGAGTAGTTGTGCATGTCCAGGTAGCCGGACGGGGATGAATACCGGGTGCAGCCCAGCCCGAGTTCCGCGGCCTTGATGTTCATCCGCCGCACGAAGGCGCCGACGCTGCCGGCTATGTGTTGGGCGAGCGCGACGGCCGCGTCGTTGCCGGAAGGCAGCAGCAGACCGTAGAGCATGCTCTCCAGCGGAACCTGCTTGCCCAGCGGCAGCACACCGACCTTCGACCCGGCCGCCTGCACCGCCTGCTTGGTGACGAGCACCTGTTCATGGGCATTCGAGGATCCCACCACCAGCAGCGCGGTCATCATCTTCGTGAGGCTGGCGATGCGCAGACGCGCGTACGGTCTGCGCTCCCAAAAGACGCGGCCGTCGGCCAGATCGAAGAGGATTCCGGCGCTCGGCTGGTGGACGAACGCAACCCTCACCCCGGTCGCGGCGGTGGGTCCGGACAGGTGCAGCGGCGGTGTGGCCAATGGGAGCCCCAGCTGGGAGCGGGGCGCTGTTCGCGGATGCCCTTGACGGCGCCTGGTGACGTGAGCGGCCGCTTTCGGGGTGTGGGAGGCGTGCTTGTTGGCCAGCGCCATGGCTCCGATGCCCGCCGCGAGCGCGAGCGCGAACACCGTGAGGGTCAGCAGCCGCCGGCGGCGACGACGCATCGCCTGGCGTTCTCTGCGCAGCCGGCTCTGGCTCGGCGTCATGAAGGGTGAGCTGCTCATCCCTTTGGAGGATTGCGCAGCGCCCCGACGATCCCAATCACGAACAGGGCGAGAATGAAGATTGCGATCACACCCGCCACGGTCAGGCCCTGATGGGTGATGGCGGTGAGCGTCAGAAACGCAAAAAACACGATGAACAGCAGCGCCACGCCAAGGACCAGCAGGCGTGTCACTGTAGGGGGAGCTTGTTGGCGGGCATCAGTAGGCGGGCAGGCGCGGCGACGGGCTACGCCTCCGCTTGGCGAAGAGGCCGATCAGCGCCAGACCGAAGAGAAATCCTCCGACGTGGGCGAAGTAGGCTACTCCCCCGCCACCGCCGAGCGGGCCGGTCAACCCGGAGGCTCCCAGGTAGATCTGCTCGAGAAACCAGAAACCGAGCAGCAGGATCGCCGGGATCTCCAAGAAGGTGAAGAAGAACACGATGAACACGATGGTCAGCACCCGCGCGCGAGGGTAGAGCACTATGTAGCCGCCGAGCACCGCGGCGATCGCGCCCGAGGCGCCGAGCGTGGGGGCTGTGGAGTTCGGGTCGATCAAGACCTGTCCAGCCAGCGCCGCCAGCCCGCCGAGCAGGTAGAAGACGGGAAAGCGCAGACGCCCCATCGCTTCCTCGACATTCGGGCCGAAGATCGCCAGGAACAGCATGTTGCCGGCGATGTGCAGAAAGTTGGCGTGCAGGAACATCGAGCTGAGGACCGTCATCCAGGTGGCGGGTTGCGGCCCGGGGCTGCCGCTGACACCGGACTGACCCTGGCAGGCAATGGATTCGCCGACCCCGGCGAACGTGTGCACGCTCACCAGTTCGCAATGCCTGCCTGGGTGGGTCAGCTCGTAGGGGATCGCGCCGTAGTGAACGACAGTGGCGTCACCGGGACCGGAGAAGAATCCGCCGCCATTGCGGATCGACAGCAGGTAGACGATCACGTTGATCGCGATCAGCACGAAAGTGACCAGCGGCAGGCGTTCGTTCGGGATGTTGTCCTTCAGGGGGAAGATCGTGCGAGCTTATCCAGCCTGCCCCACTGTCCTTTCGGAGCGTTTCGTTACGTCGATAACCCTGACGCACGGCGAAGGCGGAGCCTCGACCCTCGTCGCTGCGGCGGTTTCGCTCACCCAGGCGGCGCTGAGCTGCTACGCGATACCTGCGCTGGCCGCGAGCGGCCCCACACCCGGCTTTCCCTGTGCCACGTGCTGATCGGCGTGGTAGGAGGAGCGCACCAGCGGTCCGGCGGCGACGTGCTGAAAACCGAGCTCATACGCGGCCCGCTCCAGCGCCGAGAACTCGTCGGGATGCCAGTAGCGCACGACGGGCAGATGGCGCTCGGAGGGGCGCAGGTACTGCCCGACGGTGAGCACTCCCACGCCGTGCTCGCGCAGCGCGCCGAACGTCTCCACCATCTCCTCGTGGGTCTCGCCGAGCCCGACCATCAGCCCCGACTTGGTGATGACCTCGCCTTCGCCCATCTGGCCGGCCAGGTGCAGCACCCGGCAGGAGCGGCGAAACTCCGAGCCGCGCCGCGCGATGGGGTAGAGCCGCGGCACGACCTCGACGTTGTGGTTGAAGACGTCGGGGCGCTCGGCGATGACCTTGGCCAACGGCATCTCCTGGCCCTGGAAGTCGGGGGTAAGCACCTCGATCTGGCAGTCGGGGGCCTGGCGGCGGACCTGCCGGATCACACCGACGAACGCGCTGGCGCCCTTGTCGGGCAAATCGTCGCGATCCACGGAGGTGATGACGGCGTGGCGCAGCCCCATGCGGGCGATCGATCGCGCCACCCGCGCCGGCTCCAGCGGATCGTTCCAGGTCGGCTTGCCGGTCTTGACGTTGCAGAAGCCGCAGCGCCGCGTGCAGGTGTCGCCGAGGATCATGAACGTGGCGGTGCCGCGCTCCCAGCACTCGCCGACGTTCGGGCAGGCCGCCTCCTGGCAGACGGTGTGCAGGTTCTCGGAGCGGATCAGCTCGGTCAGCTCGCGGTAGCGCTGCCCTCCGGGCGGCGGCACCTTGAACCAAGGAGGCTTGCGCTCGCGCAGCGGCCGCACGTCCGGCCCGAGGACCTTCAAGACGTCCATCCCGCCTGGGTTGGCTCGCGAGCGAGTCGCGCTCATAGGGCAATCTCTACTGCCGCAAGGCGATCGATATCGAGGGGCTCAGTCTGTCCGGCAGCCGCACGGTCCGCTTGGCGAACAGATCAGTGTCGATGCCCAGACGTCGTGGCGAGACCAGGCGCTGGCGGCGTGAGTGCGTCTCACAGAAGCTGTGTGCCATGCGCTTTCGAAAGCAGGCCAGCCCCTCGCTTCCGCGCCCGCCTCGGCAGCGAGCGAGGTCATCTGCACGTCGGGCAGGCCGCAGGCGACGACCCAGGAGAACGGCTCGAGGTCGTTGCTCACGTTGACCGCGAAGCCGTGCGTGGAGATCCCGCGTGAGACGTGCACCCCGAGTGAGGCGATCTTGCGCTCCCCCACCCACACGCCTGTGTAGTCGGGCCCGTCATCCACCCGTCCGTGTGCGTGTATGCCCTCCTGGGCGAGCGCGGCGACGATCGCCCGCTCCATCGTGCGCAAGTGCTCGATCACATCGTGTACGGCCATGATTGGATAGCCGACGAGCTGTCCGGGGCCGTGGTAGGTGATCCGCCCTCCCCTGTCCGTCGTGTGAACCTCGATGCCCCTGGCCTCGTAGAAGTCCTCCCTGAAAGGCAGCTCCTGCGCCGTGGCCTCCGCCCGCGTGTGTAGACCGGCGGGTGCTCCAGTAGCAGCAGGACATCCGGCAGCTCTCCCTCCAAGCGCAACTGACGGATCTGTTCCTGCATTGCCACGGCAGTGAGGTAGGGGACTGCTCCCGGCAGTTGGCAGGTCCACATCTCGCTCGAGCAAACGTCTTGGATCTTGCGCTCGCCTGGGCTCATCTGGCTGATCCCAGGCTAGCATCGGCGACCGGTGCTCACCCCTCCACCGAGCTGTAGCGCTCAAGCAGCTCCTGCGCCTCGAGCGCCGCTAGGTCCACCCGCAACGCCCGCGCCAGTCGTGAGGCCGTCTGCGGCGGCAGATCCCAGAAGAGGACAACCTCGCCGCTGTCGATCTCCACGACCTCGACGTGATCCATCCGCCCCGGGTCCGCCAGCAGCGCCGGCGTGCGTCCCCCGCGTCTGAGGATCAGCCGGTAGGCGCGATTCGCTTTCATCCCGTGGCCCTCTCTCGGGCATAAGCCGCTGCCTGCGGCAACGCCCGCTCGCCACAAAACAGCCGCTGGCCTATGCGGATCGTCGGCACGTCGCTGACGCCGACGCTGGCCGCTCGGGCGGTCGCGGCCAACAGAGTCTCTTGGACACGCGTGCTCTCGATGCCTTGCCTGACCGCTCTGGGATGCATCTCGCAAGCGGCCGCGGCGATCATCACGAAGTCGAGCTCGGCGAGGTTGCGACCGCCGGCAAAGGCCTGTCGGAACGCCGCCTGGGCGAAGGCGACGACCCGTCCAATCGAGTCGGCGTAGGTGGCGGCGCGCATGGCCAGAGAGCTGTCGAACGGGAATGGCTGTGGCCATCGCAACGGCTGCAGATGTAGCTCCCCAGCTCGCCGCTCGAGCTCTCCGCGAAATATCTCCTGCTCGCGTCCGCAGCGAAAACCCTCGAAAGACTCGGCGTCCTGCAGACCGCAGGCCAGCACCGGCACCCACTTCAGCGGACTGTCCAGCAACCCCAGCACCTGCTCGCAAGCCAGATAGGCAAGCGGGCTCGCCAGATCGAAGTAGAAGGCCGAATCCCAGCCGGGCATCCTCTCGGGAGACTGGCCCACGGTTGCCGTCTCTAGCCGTGTATCAGCCAGCCGTCGGCGGCTCGCCCGGCCTCCATCACTGCCTCCGAGAGCGTGGGATGACCATGCACTATGCGTGCCACCTCGGCGAAGCCTCCCTCCAGGGCGCGCACGTTCACGAGCTCCTGGATCAGCTCGGTCGCGCGCGACCCGACGATGTGGCCGCCCAGCAGCTCTCCATACTTGGACTCGCCGACTAGCTTCACCAGCCCCGTGCGGTCGCCGTAGACGGTGCCGCCGCCCACGGCCCCGTAGGGGACCTTGCCGACGACCACGTCGTAGCCCTGCTCGCGCGCCTGCTCCTCGGTCAGCCCGAACGATCCGACGTTTGGCGTGCAGAAAGTGGCCCGCGGAATGTCGGCGTAGGAGAGCGGGTGGGTCTGCAGGCCGGCTGCGTCCTCAGCGGCGATGATGCCCTCGTCGGAGGCCTTGTGGGCGAGCGCCGGGCCGTGCACCAGATCGCCGATCGCGTAGATGCCCGTGGCGCTGGTGCGCTGGGTCGCGTCCACCCGGATGAGTCCCTGGTCGTCCAACTCGACGCCGGCGTTATCCAATCCGAGAGCCTGCACATCCGGTCCCCGTCCCGCGGCGATCACGAAATAGTCGACCTCCACCGACTCCTCTCCGTGAGAGAAGCTCACGGAGTTCTCGCCGCTCTGCACAGCCTCCACGAATGTGGAGGTGAAGATCTCGATGCCCTGACGCTTCAGGCCGCGTTCGGCGAGACGGGAGATGTCGGAGTCCTCGGTCGGCAGCACACGGTCGAGTGCCTCCAGCAGCAGCACCTGGCTTCCCAGCCTGGCGAAACCGGAGGCGATCTCCGCCCCGGACGCTCCGGCCCCGACCACCGCCAGGCGCGCCGGTATCTCGCGCAGTGCCCACGCCTCCTCGGTGCCTATCACCCGCCCGCCAAATTCCACGCCGGGGATTGAGCGCTTCACCGATCCGGCAGCGAGAATCACCGTCTGAGCGTCGATCTGGCGCTCACCGACGCCGATCTTCCCGGACCCCAGCAGCGTCGCCTCGCCCTCGATCAAATCGATGCCGTTCTTCTTGAACAGGCCACTGACCCCGCCCGTGAGCGTGGAGACGACCTTCTCGCGCCGCGCCTGCACCGCCGCGTAGTCCACCTCCACGCCGCTGACATTGAGCCCGTAGTCGCCGGCCTCACGTATCTCTGAGAGCAGATCGGCTGAACGCAGCACGGCCTTCGCCGGTATGCACGCATAGTTCAAGCAACGCCCCCCGACCCTGTCCTTCTCGATCACCGCGGTGCGCTTACCCAGTTGCGCGGCACGGATCGCGGCGACATAGCCACCGGGCCCTGAACCGATCACGACACAGTCATAGGCGGACTCAGACATATGCAACATTGAGCCTATCGAAGGCTTTCACGGGACCTCGATCCGCCCGCCTGGATGCGGCCCATCACCCGTATCAGCTTCCAGAACAGCCAGCCGCCGAGCACGATCGCCAGCAGGGAGCCGCCGGCAGCGGTGAGCGTGGAGGCGACCACCAGCGCGAGCGAGGTGACGATCACCTGGAAGGCCAGCAGCGCCTCGAAGCCGAGTACCGCCCAGTAGCGCTGCCGATACATGCCCTGCGCGAGCAGTGCGAGCACCGCGGCCAAGAACACCCCGCCGGCGAGCGAGCCGCCGTGGCTGGACAGGTCATGGACAGTGAGCGCGCCGACGAGCACTCCGACGGCCAGCAGGGCGCTGACGCCAACGGCGACGAGCAGCGCGACGGGACGCTCACCCGGACTCAGAGGGTCGAGCTGGGCGCGTAGCGCCTCATCGCGCTCACTGCCGCGCGGACGCTCAGGGGAAGGCAACGTCGTGCTCCCGCAGCGGCTGTTCGTTCAGGAGCGCGCGCAGCGAGCCGGCCGCCGCCCGCGGATCCGGGGCATCGGCGATCGCTCTCACCACGGCCAGCCGTCCAGCACCGGCAGCCAGGGCCTCGTGGGCGTTCTCGACGTTCAGGCCACCGATCGCAAAGAACGGGCACCGGGCATGGGTGCTCGCGTAACGCACGAGCTCGGTGCCGACCGGCTGGCGCCCAGGCTTAGTTGGTGTTGCATGCACCGGGCCGACGCCGATGTAGTCCAACGCGTGGCTGTCAGCGGCGTCGATCTGTCGCGGGGTGTGCGTGGAGAGACCGATGAGCAGATCCTCGCCCACCAGCTCCCTGACCTGCTCTGGGGGCATGTCCTCCTGGCCGACGTGCACACCGTCGGCTCCCGACGCGAGCGCGACATCCGGCCGGTCGTTGACGATCAGAAGCGCTCCGAGCTGGTCACACAGCCCCCGGACGGTGCTTGCGAGAGCCGCCAGCTCCTCGTCGGGCATGTCCTTCTCCCGCAGCTGCACGATGTCCACGCCGCCGGCGACGGCGGATCTCAGAAGCCCGGGGAGGTCGCCCTCGTGGTGGGAGGAGTCGCACACCAGGTACAGCCTCGCGGCTGCCAGTCGCTCACGCCGCCCGTCGCCTAGACCCACACCAGTCATCTACTCAGGGAGTCTTGCACTGTCTCGCGGGTCACGGCCCCGCGTTTCAGGGCTAGCATCAAGACATGGTGCGCCTTGGAAGCTGTGTCAGGCTGGCGGGTGTGAGTCCCGTCCGGGTAGATGCCGGAGTGCCCGGTAGCAGGCCCCGGTTCGTTGTCGAGAGGCGGTGGGCTGAGCGGGGTGTCGAGGGTCTCTTTGGAGGGAGCAAGCGCGTGGGCTGGGATTGCAGCCTCGTTAGATTGACGATCGGGGAGCCGAGCCGTTCATGTCACGGTGAAGGCCATGTCCGCCAGTCCTTGTTCCGGATTGGGTGCGGCGGGTCCCTGCGGGGTAAGGAGACTTGCACGCGCGTAAGGTCTGATCACGGAACAAGGGAGGCCCGTCTGGCCAGCCTTGTCAGCAAAGACCGTTCGTATAAGCCGTTGGTGAAATCGAGCGGAGGTCAGCGGGAGTCCGAGGGGGTCGTAGTAGTGAGGATCGGCGTGCAGAACAACGCGCTGGGAGCGAAGGGCCCCTGCTTTGATCGCGGTTGCGCGAGAGGTAAGCGTTAGGGCATGGTCGAGACCGCTCGATCTAGCAACCCCGGCGGGCATAAGCCCGGTGATCCTGCCAGCGAAATGGTGTTGTCGGCCACTGGTGGGGACGTGCGAGAACTCCAGCGCAAGCTATGGGTGGCCGCCAAGCGGTCGCCGGGTAGGCGTTTTCATGCCCTGTTTGACCGGGTCTTCAGGAGTGACGTCCTGCTGGAGGCATGGAAGCGTGTGCAGAAGAACAAGGGTGCCGCTGGGGTCGATTCCCAGACTCTTGCGGCGGTGGAGGAGTATGGGGCGGAGCGGCTGTTGGCCGAGCTGCAGCGTGACCTTCAAGGGGGTCGATATCGCCCGTTGCCGGTCCGGCGGGTGTTGATCCCTAAGCCCAGGGGTGGTGTGCGGCCGCTTGGCATCCCGACCGTGAAGGATCGGGTTGTTCAGCAGGCTGCTCGGATGGTGCTTGAGCCCATTTTCGAGGCTGACTTTCTGGATGTCTCGTTCGGGTTCCGTCCTCGCCGGTCGGCAACGGACGCTAAGGAGGTGCTGCGTCGTTCGTTTATCGATGGGTACCGTTTCGTGTTTGAGGCTGATATCCGTGACTATTTCTCCTCGATCGATCACGAGCGTCTGCTTGGGAAGGTCGGGGAGAGGGTCTCGGATCGGCGTGTGGGAAAGCTCATCAGGCAGTGGCTCAAGGCGGGTGTGATGGATGATGGGGTGTTGCGGCAGATGACTGCCGGGACACCACAGGGCGGCGTGATTTCGCCGCTTTTGTCGAACATCTATCTGCACGCGCTGGACTGTGCGTTTGCTGATGGCGCTCATGGCCGGTTGGTTCGCTATGCGGACGACTTCGTCGTGATGTGCAAGACCGAAGCGCAGGCCCACGCGGCCCGGGAGCTGGCCAGGAAGGTTCTGGGCGATCTCGGGTTGGAGCTGCACCGGGAAAAGACGAGTGTCGTTGACCTCAGAGAGGGCCGGGAGGGCTTGGATTTCCTTGGTTGCCACTTCCGTGCTCATGTGTCGGGCAGGTTGCTGGAGCGCGGCATCCGCCGCTACTACCTCCAGCGCTGGCCCTCGCAGGCGGCGATGAAGCGGGTACGCCAGCGAATCAAGGCGCTGACCGGTTCTGGCCGTGCGGGGATGGACATTCGCGAGGTGATCTCGCGGATCAACCCGATCCTGCGTGGCTGGGGCAACTATTTTCGTACCGGTAACGCCGCCATCAAGTTCAACCACATCGACCGGTATGTCGAGAGGCGCCTGCGTGGCCTGATGCGCAAGCGTTATGGTCGCAACCTGCGCCCTGGACAGACGGTCGTCTGGACGCGCGAGTGGTTCGAGGCGCACGGTCTCTACCGCCTGCGCGGCACCATCCGCTACCCGGCAACAGCGTCGTGACCATCAGGAAGATCATCGGTAAGCCGTGTGCGGGAAGGAGCAGCCGACAAGGCTGCGACCCAGCTGGTGAGAGTCCAGCCACGTCAGTTGTCCATGTCGAACGTGAAGCGACGCCACATCCCGGACCGGGTGACCGGCTGGGCGATGCGTGGTGTGCAACGCCCGGCGGCCCGGTGCGTGAGTGCTGCGGTCGGAGCAGTCTGGGGGCCGAGCGAGTGCAGGAGCCCGAAGGTGATCGAATGACTGCCGCCTCGAAATACGGCTCCCCGCCGAAGCTGCTGTGTGGGGGTTTTCTCGCGCGCCGAACCTGGTTCCCGTGGGGTGAGGCCGGTGTCCCTGGTGAAGGAATGGACAAGCGCAGCCGGGGAGCGCGGCGGGGTATGGGTCCGAGCGCCTGCACAAGGGTCGCAGAGATAATGTCGGGAAGGGCCATCTCCCAGCAGGGGCTGGCAGCAACCTGCAAGGACCCCGCGCGCAAGGCGGAAGCCGAGGCGCGGGGAGGGTTTTGGTCTGGCGCATGGGCTCGTATGAGCGATGACGGAGGGGTAACGCCTTCCCAGATGTCCCTGGAGGACATCCCGATCGGGGGTAACGCCCCCGCCGGGCAAAGGAGCCCTGGGTACTCGGTGGCCGCAGCAAAAGGGCGCAGAAGGAACATGGCCGGGCATCAGACCCGGCCCAATCCCTCCTCGCAGTGGATCAGATCCTGCGCGAGACGGCCTGGATGCTGTGGCGAGGACACGGGCAAACCATCGGAGCGAGGGGTGGATGCGAGCCAGCGCTTGAGCTTCCGCTCCCGTGGGCAGGCCCGTGCTCTGGCAAATGGCGTGCAGAGCCGAGACCAGAACCGGACTCGGGAAATCCGACCGTCCGGGATCGTAGAGGGGCTTCGGGAAACGCGGCCAGTCGGAGTACCAGCTCCGTGCGGCACGCGCGCCCGACTTCTATCTCGACAACCGCACGCACGGATTGAAAGGGGAACGGGGAAACGGGCCAACACGGCACCGCGCCCCTGACTACCAATGTCTGACGCCGATGGCCTCGAGGTTGACGTCGCGATCGTAGGTGGTGGTGTGATCGGCCTGTCGATCGCCTGGCGGTTGCGCGCGCTCGGCTGCTCGGTGCTCGTGCTCGAGCGGGGACGGCTCGGCGGCGGCACATCGGCGGTGGCCGCCGGAATGCTCGCGCCGGTGACGGAGGCGGAGTTTGGTCACAGCGCCTGCCAGCTGCTGCAGCTGGGTTTGCGCTCCGCCGCGATGTGGCCGGATTTCGCGGATGAGCTACAGCGGGCGAGCGGAATGGATACCGGGCTACACAGGACGGGAACCCTCGTGGTGGCGCGCGATCAGGACGAGGCGCTCGAGCTGGAGCGCCAGATCACCCTGCGCGAGTCACTCGGTCTACGGGCCGAGCGTCTGCGCCCGAGCCAGGCACGTGAACGTGAGCCGGCTCTCGCGCCGACGATCAGGCTGGCATTCGAGGCCTGTGAGGACCACAGCGTCGATCCGAGCCTGGTTCTCTCAGCCCTTCGCCGGGCGTGTGAGCTTGCCGGCGTGGAGCTTCGCGAGCACACCCCAGTGGCCGGTGTGGAGGTGAGCGGCGGGAGTCTGGCTGGGGTGAGGCTGCAGAGCGGCGCGCACGTTCTGGCGGGCCGGGTGGTGATCGCCGCCGGTGCTTGGAGCGGCGCGCTCGAGGGGCTGCCGGTGCGCGCGCGGGTGCCGGTGCGCCCGGTCAAGGGTCAGATCATGCGGCTGTGCGATCCGGCAGGCCCCGGCCTGCTCGAACGGGTGGTGCGCTTCGACGGCGGCTACCTGGTATCCCGTGGAGACGGACGCTACGTGCTGGGGGCGACGATGGAGGAGCGAGGTTTCGAGAGCGCCGCGACAGCCGGCGGCGTGTATCAGCTGCTGCGTGACGCCCACGAGCTGGTCCCGGGTGTCAGCGAGCTTCATATCGAGCAGATCAGTGTTGGGCTCAGGCCCTCCACGCCGGACAACATCCCGGCGATCGGGGAGGTGAGCCCGAACGGGTTGATGTGGGCCGCCGGCCATCACCGCAACGGAGTTCTGCTGGCGCCGCTGACAGCCGAGCTAATCGCGGGCGTGATCTCCGGGCGGGCACGATTGGACCCGGCGCTCGAGGTGTGCGACCCGGGCCGCTTCACCGACGACGCACACGGTGAGCGGGAGGTCCATGCGGTGGAGGTCCCCTCTTGATTCTGCTCAACGGGGAGAACTGTGAGCTTCAGCCAGGCGACAAGCTGAGCCGTGCGCTCGAGTGCGTTGGTCTGACATCCCAGAGCCGCGGTGTGGCGGTGGCGGTGAACGGTGAGGTCGTGCCGCGCTCGGTTTGGGACGCGTACACGCTGGGGGCGGACGCTCGCGTCGAGGTGCTCAGCGCGATGCAGGGAGGATGATGAAGTCATGGCCGTGACGGACACGAGCATCGAGATGGATCAACTGGTGATCGCGGGCCTCACTCTGCGTTCGCGTCTGCTGCTGGGCAGCGGGGGCTTCTCCTCGCTGCGGCTGATGCGTGACGCGATCGATGCGAGCGCCAGCGAGCTTGTTACGGTCGCGCTGCGGCGGGTTGACTCCAGCTCAGAGCATTCTTCGCTGCTCGATGTGTTGCGGCAAGCCGGCGTGCGGATCTTGCCCAACACCGCGGGCTGCCACACGGCACGCGACGCGGTGCTGACCGCCAAGCTGGCGCGTGAGGCGTTCGAGACCGACTGGATCAAGCTCGAGGTGATCGGCGACGAGGACACGCTCCTGCCGGACGCCCCGGAGCTCCTGCGCGCGGCCGAGGAGCTGATAGACGAGGGGTTCGTGGTGCTTCCCTACACCACCGATGACCCTGTGCTCGCACGGCGCCTGGCTGACATCGGCTGCGCCGCTGTGATGCCGCTCGGAGCCCCGATCGGCAGCGGCATGGGAATCCGAAACCCGTACAACATCTCCCTGATTCGCGAGGCCGTCCGGGTGCCGGTTGTGCTCGACGCCGGGATCGGCACGGCCTCGGATGCGGCGCTTGCGATGGAGCTCGGCTGCGACGCGGTGATGGTGGCCAGCGCCGTCTCGCGCGCCCAGGATCCCGTCGCGATGGCCACCGCCATGCGCCACGCTGTGCAGGCCGGGCGCCTCGCCCACCGCGCCGGGCGGATACCGCGCCGCTCTTATGCGACCGCCTCGACACCCGACGAGGGCCTGGCGGACTTCTCCGCGTCGGTCTGAGCCGCCACCCGAGAAGTCCCCGTGCGTCAGCCGAGGACTTCGATGGTCCCGTTCATCGTGACGGGATAGGAAGTGCACTCGTAGTGGATTGTTCCGGGCTTGTCGAGCTTCAGCTCGAACGTCCCGCCTTCGGGGGCGAGTTCGCCCGAATCGAACGTGTAGGGGCCACCCTCGCTCTTGACGTCGCACTTCTCGGAGTCTTCGTTGGTCCACTTCAGCGTGCTGTCCACCTTCGCCTTGACGGTGTCCGGTTCGATTGTGAATTCGCGGTAGGTGATCTTCACGAGGCCGCTCTGCACCGGCGCGTTGGCTTTGGGCTTGGCGTAGTTGATCTTCCCGTCGGGGACCAGCCCGTTCTTGGGGGCGCTGGTCGAGCTCGCAGCAGTCGCTGAGCTGGATCCGCTGGCGCTCGGTTTGCTCGACCCGCAGCCGCTCACGCAGAGCAGCGCGGCGCAGGCGATCAGGGCAGGCAGGTTTCTGATCATCGACGACCCTTTCTCGACGGGCTCGCCGATCAGCCTAACCGAGTGTGCACCGTCTGTGCGCGACTAGCCAGGCCGCGGCGCGAGGGGCCGACCGGGTCCCGTTACTTCACGACTTCGATCGTGCCGTTCATCGTCGCCGGGTGGATCGTGCACTCGTAGTGGATGACACCGGGCTTGGTGAGCTTGACCTCGTAGCTGCCGCCTTCGCCGAAGTTCTTCGACGCGAATTTCTGGGGCCCGCCCTCACTGGTCACGTTGTGTTCCACCGAGTCGAGATTGGTCCACTTCACCGTAGAGCCGACCTTCACCTTCAGCGTGTCGGGATTGATCGTGATGTTGTGGTATTCGATCGAGACGGTCCCGTTCTGCACGGGAGCCGAGGACGCCGGTGAGGCGAACTTGGGCGTGGTGTCGGTTTTCAGCCCGCCGGATTTCGTCGCGGCGCCATGGCCGGACGTCTTGCTCGCCGTCGTTGTGCCCGAGCTTGCGGCGGTGCTCCCGGTGGTCGTGGATTCACTCGTCCCACATCCCGCGGCGAATATCAGCGCGAACGCTGCTGGTACAAAGGCATACAGGCGACGGTGCATCGATCGTCCTTTCTTCGCGGGCTGTGTATGGAGAGCGTCTCACACCGTGGTGATGTGCGTCAGCCTAGACTCCCATGCCCATGGCACGCCACTTTCTCACCGGGACCGAGCTCAGCGCGGCAGAGCTCGAGGGCCTGATCGACCGGGCGCTCGCGCTGAAGGCCGACCCGCTCTGCTCGCAGGTGCTCGCGGGTCGGGGGGTGGCGCTGGTGTTCGAGAAGCCCTCCACCCGCACCCGGCTGTCCTTTGAGATGGGCATTCACGAGCTCGGCGGCCATCCGCTGGTGCTGCGCTCGGAGGATCTGCAGCTCACCCGCGGCGAGTCGCTGCGGGACACCGCCTACGTCTTCTCGCGCCACGTCGCCGCGCTCGGCATCCGCACCGGGCCGGACGCGATGCTCCAGGAACTCGCCCGCTATGCCTCGATACCGGTGATCAACATGCTCACCGCTCTGCACCATCCCTGTCAGGTGCTCGCCGACCTGCTGACTATCCGGGAGGCCTACGGGAGCCTGCAGGGGCTTCGCTTGGCGTATGTGGGTGACGGCAACAACGTGGCCCGTTCGCTGGCGCTGATCGGCACCCTCGCCGGGTTGGATGTCGCGGTCGCCTCGCCGGAGGGCCGCTCTCTGGAGCCCGACCTGAAGCTCGCCGATGGCGCCCGCGGGTCGCTCACCCTGCACACATCCCCGGCGGAGGCGGTCGCCGCCGCCAACGCCATTTACACAGACGTGTGGGTCAGCATGGGCGAAGAGCAAGCGGCCGACGAGCGACTGCAGCAGCTGGGGCCATACCGCATCGACGATGAGCTTCTTGATCTGGCGGAGCCCGGGGCGTTCGCGATGCACTGTCTGCCGGCCCATCCCGGACAGGAGATAACCGCCGAGGTTCTCTACGGTGAGCGCCAGCGCATCTGGGATCAGGCGGAGAACCGCCGTCACGCGCAGAAGGCGCTGCTCGAGCTGCTGCTCGATCCGCAACCGTCATGAGACAGAGCTCGCCAGTCGGCGCCAAGCTGGCCACCAACGGGCTCGACGTCGTCCCCGCCGGCGAGGATCCGCAGAAGCGCCCGGAGCGCGGCCAGGAGCTCGAGTTGACGATCGAGTCGCTAGCCCACGGCGGTGAGGGAGTGGCGCGACTGGGCGAGCACGGCTATGTGGTGTTCGTCGCGGGCGCGATCCCCGGTGACCGTGTGCGCGCCCTCGTGTACAAGCGCAAGCGCAGCTATGCGCACGCACGTACCGTCGAGGTGCTCGAGGCGAGCCCCGAGCGGATCGCCCCGCTGGCCGAGCATCCCGGCGTGCCGTGGCAGGTTCTCCCATACGAGCGCCAGCTGCAGATCAAGCAGGAGCAGGTCCACGATGCTCTGTGCAGGCTCGGTGGGTTGGATGGCTTTCAGATGGAGAGCATCGTGCCGGCGGTGACCCAGTGGCGCTACCGCAACAAGCTGGAGTACTCGTTCGGCGCCGATCCCGACACGGGAGAGCTCGTGTGCGGGTTCCACGCCCCGGCCGGCTTCAATCAGGTCGTGGCGATCGAGGACTGCCTGCTGGCGTCGGAGATCGGGAACCTGGCGCGTGAGGTGACGCTCCAATGGTGCCGTGAGCAAGGGCTCGAGCCGTGGAGACGCGAGGGCGCGCGCGGCGAGACGCAGGCTCAGCGCGTGCGGGCAGACAGGGGTGGGCGTGCGCTGCTGCGCAACCTGGTGGTGCGCGAGGGAAGACACACTGGCGCGCTGCAGGTTCGTCTGATCAGCACCGACGGCGAGCTCGATGTGGGCGCTCTCGCACAGCGGTTGAGTGGGTCGCTTGGACAGAACCTCGCCGGTGTGCTGTGGACGCGCTCGCGGGCGCTGGGCGAGACCACCGCCGGCGGGGAGACGGAGCTCGTGTGGGGCGAGCAGGACCTGCCGGAGAGGCTCGGCGAACTGGAGCTTCGAATATCTCCCGAGGCGTTCTTTCAGACCAACACCGAGATGGCCGAGATCCTGTACGGGATCATCGGTGAGTACGCGGCGCTCGAGGGCTGGGAGCGGGTGTATGACCTGTATTGTGGAATCGGGACGATCGCCCTGACGCTGGCCCCGCGAGCTGGCGAGGTGTGGGGCATAGAGGTCGTCCCGGAGGCGGTCGCCAACGCCATACAGGCGGCGCGACGCAACGAGGTCACAAACGCCCACTTCTTCGCGGGCGACAGCCGTCTGGCGCTGCCGGAGCTGCTGGGTCGCGCGGGACGCCCCGATGTGATGGTTCTCGATCCGCCGCGCGCCGGCCTCTCTCAGAAAGTTGTGCGGCGGGTGATCGACGCTGCCCCCAGACGGATCGTGTACGTCTCGTGCAATCCGACCACGCTGGCGCCGAACGCGGCACAGCTAGTGCAGGCGGGCTACGAGCTACGGAGGGTCAGGCCCGTGGACATGTTTCCCCATACACATCACGTCGAGTGCGTCGCGCTGTTGGAGCGCGCCGGCGGCAACGCGTCCTCTATCGCCGCGCCGTCGGAGGCGCAGTAGCGGAAAAACCGAGTAGGTAGGCTTCGGGCAGATGCGCGCCGCGACCATCCGTGATGCAGAGATCGTTATCGAGGAGCACCCGGACCCCCAGCCGGGCGCGGGCGAGGTTCTGGTCGCGGTCAGGGCGGCGGGGCTGAACGGCGCTGACATGATGCAGCGGCGCGGCCTCTACCCGGCGCCCGTGGGCTCGCCGCAGGACATTCCCGGGATGGAGCTGGCGGGCGAGATAGTCGCTCTCGGTCCTCACCCTCCCGGGACCGCACGCTTCCCGGTCGGCGAGCGCGTGATGGCGATCGTCGGGGGTGGCGCGCAGGCTGAGCTGGCGGTCGTGAACGAGCGGCAGCTGATGCCGGTCCCGCAGGGCCTTGACTGGCCTGAGGCGGGCGGGCTGCCGGAGGTCTTCACGACGGCGCACGATGCTCTCTTCACGCAGGCCGGTCTGCGCAGCGGTGAGCGGCTGCTCGTCCACGGTGGTGCCGGCGGCGTCGGCACCGCGGCGATCCAGCTCGCCCGCGCCGCCGGTGCGAGCGTCACAGCGACGGTGCGACGCGAGGAGCTGCGCGAGCAGGTGGCGGACCTCGGCGCCAGGGCGATCGCGTGCGAGGGCTTCGCCGAGTCCGGCCCGTTCGACGTGATCTTGGAGCTGGTCGGCGCGCCGAACATGGCGGAGAACCTGCAAGCGCTGGAAACGGAGGGACGCATCGCGGTGATCGGCGTCTCGGCCGGGGCCAAGAGCGAGCTCAATCTGCTGGCGCTGATGGGCAAGCGCGCACGCATTCACGGATCGACGTTGCGAGCCCGCTCGCTGGAGGAGAAAGCTTTCACCGCACGGCGCCTGGAGCACGAGGTGCTGCCGCTATTCGAGCGCGGATTGCTGCGGGTACCAGTCGCGGGTGAGTTTCCCCTCGACCGAGCCGCCGAGGCCTACGACGCCTTCGCCGCCGGTGGTAAGCTGGGCAAGATCGTCCTGACCGCCTGAGCGCTCAGTAGGGCGGCTGCGCCGCGTACCAATCGCCGAGTGTCCTGAACGCCGCCCAGAACGCGCGCTTTGAGTCGTGTTCGTCGAGTGAGTCGTCGATGTTCGGCACATACAGCGCGTCGATCGTCGGGGTCAGTTCTTGGATCGTTCCATGGGTGGGCTCCAGTGCCGCGGCGAGCGGGATATCCATCGCGGTGAGTGCGGCCAGTGCGTCGGAGCCCATCACGACGATGATCTTGGGAGCCACGATCGCGATCTCCTGAACCACACGGGCGACGCAGGCCGGGTCGGCCAGCGAGGAGTCGCTCAGCGGACACTTCACGCACAGGGTGCCGTATACCGCCAGCGGGTCGATCGACAGCCGCTTGAGCGACTTCATCAGCGCTCCGCCTGAGCGTCCGTAAAAGGCGACTCCCTCTTCGATCTCAGACGGCAGCGGAGCGTACTTGAGCAGCATGATGTCCGCCTGCGGATGGCCCGACCCGAGCACCGGCATCAGGTTGCCGCGCGGACAGTGCGGGCAGCCCTGCAGGTCACGGGTCAGCGAGTTCAGCTCGCGGATCGCTCGCTCGAGGTACTTCTCGCGTATCTCATCGTCTGTCGCTGGCATCGACGCGAGATGGTTTTGACGGCCGGGCGGCTTGTCCTTGAGTGTGCATCAACCGTTGCGCTTGCTCGCTTGGGTCGCGCGTCTCACACGACGGGCGCGGCTGGCCTTGCGCGCCGCCGGTGGAGTGGCCCTGGTTTGCAGGAACTTCAGTGCCTGCACATACAGCAGACTGGTGGGACGCGTGATGATCTCCGCGTCGCTGAGAGAGCAGAGGAACTCCTCTGGCCCGTCGAAGTCGCGCATCCGGATCCTGACCGAGCCGAGACCCTGGGCGACGTGTGAGTCCGAGCCGGCGCCCGCGAGAATCCGGTACTTGGCGGCGAACCGCGCGGCCTCCTCGTTGAACGCGCCGATCGCTACCCGCGGATTGAAGATCTCGATCGCGTTGACGTCGTCGAGGATCCTCAGCAGATGCTCATAGTCGGGCACCGAATGCAGCCGGTCGAACGGGTGCGGCACATACACAACCCCATCCTGGTCTCTGATGCGCTGCACGGTCTCCTCCAGCGTGAGGCCCCGAGGGATCTTCTCTTTGATGAAGAGGCCGATCACCTCGCCCTGCTCGGCGGTCTTGACCTCCTCGCCGACGATCACCTTCAGGGGCGGGTGGGCACCGGACTCAGCGGCCTTCTCGTGTGCCTCTAGCGCGCCTGAGATCTCGTTGTGGTCGGTGACCGCGATCGCGCCGAGACCCTGTTCGCGGGCTGTGGCGAGAAGCACCTCCACCGGGGTGGCGCAGTCGTGCGAGTGGTCGGTGTGCATGTGCAGGTCCACGTCGATCAGCGGCCGGCGTGCCAGGGTTCGCCGCTGCGCGGCCCCCCAGTGGTGTCGGTGGCGGCGCTCGTCCAGGAGCTGGTAGACGCCTTCCAGCCGCCGCGCGGTGCGCTCCCAGGTCAACTCTGCGGCATAGGCGAGTGAGGCGTCGCGCAGCCTCTGGAGAAGCTGCGGCTCCTGCGTCAGGCGTGTCAGCTGGCCGGCCAGAGTAACCGTGTCGCGCGGCTCGAACAGCAGTCCTCGCTCGCCCTCGCCGAGGATCTCCTCGTACACCGGCAGGCGTGAGGCGACCGCGACGGTGCCGCGCGCCAGCGCGTGCAGAAGCAGCTGGGGGCTGGGGGCGGCACCCTCGGATGAGCACACGATCACGTCCGACTCGGCGAACAGCCGCGTCTGTGGGATCTCCTCGGGTGAGAGAAACCTCACCCTCTCGCGCAGGTTGGCGCGCAGTGGAGCGGCGCTCGATTCGCCGCGCTCGCTGACGATCGTTGCCTGCCATGGCCTATCGGTGCCCAGGTGGCGAAGCGCCCGCATGAAGAGCCGCAGCGCGGCTCGCTCCTCCTGCTCTATGAACAGCAGCCGCAGCGGCCCGCTGGCCGCCACCCGCTCGAGGATCTCCCCGGAGGGCTCGTCGGTGCCCGGCGCCAGTACCTGGTACTCCCCCGGGAAGTGGCGGGCCATCAGCTGGGCGGTTGCCCGTGAGCTCGCCAATCGTGCGTCCAGGCGCCCGAAGAACGTCTCGACGAAGCGGCGGGCGACCTGCGTGGAGAGAAGATGTTCGGTCGGTGCGTGGAAGGAGCCGACGTTCAGCGAGCGCGAATGACGCAGCGCCGAGCTCGAGGCGCTCGGGGCGAACGGCTCGTGCACGTGGACGAAGTCAAGCGGCACCGTCCCCAAGACCTCCTCGATCGTGCGCGCCACGTCGATCGGGAGCGCCGCCGTCCGGCGCCGGGTGCCGCCCGGCACATCCAGCACCTCCCCAACCGCGATCACGTGTGGCCCACCGTCCTCGGCGCCCTCGAACAGCTTCTGCGGGTCTGAGCGCGTCGCGCGCAGCAGGCTCCTTGAGGCCCGCACCTGTTGCTGGGAGCGAGGGGGCGAGGATCACGACGCGGTGCCCGGCGCGGGTGAGCTCCTCGCCTATGTGGCGCACATGAGCGTTCACCTCGTGTGGGCTATCCCACGGGTAGGGGGTGACGTGAGCCAGTGAGAATCGCTCGGATCGCGCGACCATCGATCAGCTCATTATGCTCGCCGCCGTGCACCCCTCGAGCTCGCGTGGCGGCATCGCGCGAACCGGGCCTCGTCGTCTCTAGGCGCCGCCGGGTTTGCTGGCGGCGCTCTGCTTCTTGGCGGGCGCTGTCCTGCTCGCGGTCCGCCCTCGCGGACGGGTACCGGGTTTGCGGGCGTAGCGGGCGATGAACTTGTCGGTCTCCTCGCGCGCAAGGTTGTCCGGCCGCTGGTTGTGGGGTGACTTCATCAGGTATGAACTGGGCCCGTCGAGCTGCCCGCCGACCCCGTGGTTGAGCGCCAGCTTGCAGCAGCGCACGGCGTCGATCACGATCCCCGCCGAGTTCGGCGAGTCCCACACCTCCAGCTTGAGCTCCGCGGTCAGTGGCACGTCGCCGAACGCGCGTCCCTCCAGGCGGATGTGTGCCCACTTGCGATCGGTCAACCACGGCACGTAGTCAGAGGGTCCGACGTGCACGTCACGCTCCGGCAGCTGCACCCCGGCGACCGAGGTCACGGCGTTGGTCTTGGAGATCTTCTTGGACTCCAGGCGCTCGCGCTCGAGCATGTTGTAGAAGTCCATGTTGCCGCCGACGTTCAGCTGGGAGGTCCGCTCGAGCTTCACGCCGCGCTCGTGAAAGAGGCGGGCGAGCGCGCGGTGCACGATCGTGGCGCCGACCTGCGACTTGATGTCGTCTCCGACGATCGGCAGTTTCGCCTTCTTGAAACGCTTGTCCCAGTAGTCCTCGCGCGCGATGAACACGGGAATGCAGTTCACGAAGGCGCAGCCGGCCTCGAGCACCTGCTCCACATACCACTTGGTCGCCTGCTCGGAGCCGACCGGCAGGTAGGAGACAACCACATCGGTGTGAGTGTCCTTGAGGATTTTGACGATGTCGGCGGTCTCCCCGGGAGCCTTGGAGATCTTCTCCTTGAGGTACTTGCCGAGGCCGTCGTGGGTCATGCCACGGTAGACGGGGACGCCGAGGCTCTTCGGCACCTTGGCGAACTTGATGGTGTCGTTCTGGCCCGCCCAGATCGCCTGACCGAGGTCCTTGCCGACCTTTGTCTTGTCGATGTCGAACGCGGCAGTGAACTGGATGTCGCGCACGTGGTAGCCGCCGAGGTCCACGTGCATCAGGCCCGGCACCTGCTCGGAGGAGTCCGCGTCCTTGTAGTAGTGGACGCCCTGCACGAACGAGTTTGCGCAGTTGCCGACGCCGATGATCGCGACGCGGACCTTGTCGGTCTGGTAGCGAGCCGCGCCGTTGCTGGCGGCGGCGCCGTTGCCGTTTGAGTTCTGATGCTTAGTCACGAGATGAATCCTTCCTAGAAGTTCTGGGAGAGTACCCCGCCGGGTGCCGCCGGTGACAGGCGAACGGGTTTCAGGGCCGTGTCGAGTGTGCCTCTGACAGCTCGCGCTGCACGTGACGGATGCGCTGGGCGACCGTGAAGACGCTGAGCGCGGCCAGCGCGTATACGGCCGGTTGCAGCAGCTGGAAGTCGCCGAGCGAGGCGCCACGGGCGAACACCAATCCGATCGAGAGGATCACCACGCGCACCGGGCGTGTGGCGATGCCGACCTTGCACTGCACCCCCAGCGCCTCTGCGCGGGCGCGCGTGTAGGAGACCATCAGCGAGGCGAGCACGGCGATCACAACCGCCGCGGCCGCGACCCGTTGTCCGTGCAGAGCGAAGTAGCCCGCTACCGCCGTCAGCACGATTCCCTCCTCCACACGGTCAAGCGTGGAGTCCAGGAACGCCCCGAACGGTGTTCCCTTGCCCGACATGCGCGAGTAGCGCCCGTCGAGGGTGTCCATCACGGAGCCCACGATGAATGCGACGCCGCCGAGGAAGAACAGCCGCTCCCACACGAGCACGGCAGCCAGCGCGTTCAGGGCGAGACCGGTCAGGGAGATCGCGTTGGGCGTCAGGCGTGACTCGATCAGGCGGTTGCGGACCAGCTCGCGCCGCTGGGCGCCCATCTGGGTTACGCGGCGGGTCCTCCCGCTGCCCGCCGCGGGACGGCGGATGCGACGGGGGGAGGCTGGACGTGGCGGCATCAGTGCTGTGTCGGCTCTTTCACGCTCACGCCGTGCTGGCCGGCGAGTGCGAGAAGCGCCAGACGGCCGGCCGGGCGCGGGCAAGCCAGCGTGCACCGTAGGCGGAGACACCGGCGGTCATGGCGCCGAGCAGTGCGTCGAAGATGAAGTGGTTTGCGGTCGCGACGATCACGAAAGCCATCAGGAACGGATACAAGAACCACGCCAGCCGCACCAGCCGCCAACGGACGAGGCGCGCCAGCGGCCAGCCGATCATCAGTGCGAACGCCACGTGCATCGAGGGCACGGCGGCATAGGGGTTGAACAGCGCGGTCATGGAGGCGCTGGCGTGGGATACGTGTACACCGGTCATATCGGAGACGCTGTCGATGAAGCCCCACTCCGGCAAGAAGCGCGGCGGCGCGGTCGGGAACACGGTGTAGCCGATCAGCGCGATCGCCATTGAGATCACGAACATGTTGCGCACGAAGTAGAAGGACTTGTTGTGGCGCAAATACAGGTAGACCAGGGCGCAGATCGTTACCGAGGTCTGTGCGTTGACATACAGCCAGCTGGAGAGGTCCATCAGGAAGTGGCTGCTCGAGGCCCACGCCTGCACGCTCGGCTCCACGAAGAAGTGCAGCGTGCGCTCCAGTGAGATCAGGTCGCGTGCGTGCTGGAAGGCGGCGGTGGCTTTCCCCTCGACCAGGCTGCGCACGAGCCGGTAGGCCAGATAGGCGCCGGCAAAGAGCGATACCTGCCGCAACACGTCCATCCATCCGTGCGGCAGAGCGCGCGCCTGCAGGAGGCGAAGCCGAGAGAGCATCCCGGGAAGCCTAAACGATGGACTGTGGGTCAGCGGCAGCGCGGGCCGTGGTCGAAGATCCGCCCGAGAGAGAAGTCGGCGCCGACCACGATCTGCCCGGCCTTGGACGGGAGGATCCGGGTCCATCCCCCAGCGGCCCGTGCCACGCAGCCAGCGCCGCTCTGAAGGGCCCAGTAGGGACTGAAACGCACCCGCACCACGAACGCTCCGGGGCGCGGAACGTCCACCGTGAACGAGTCGCTGCTCAGGCGCGTGAGGGTCGCCGGAGTCTGGGCCAGCGGCTGGGCGTTTGCCACCGCGAACAGCCGCCAGTGCGCCGAGCGCCAGACTTCCCTCAGGTAGGCCGGTGTTTCAGAGCCCACGAGTCTGCCCTCCGCGCGCGCGGAGGTATCCAGGGGGGAGTCCGGCAGGGCCACGTAGGAGATCGCCTCACGTTCCAGCCAGGCACGGTAGCCGCCAGGTGTGAGGGGCCGCGAGCTGTAGAAGAGCCCGTTGTCGGCGCTGTCGAGCTGGCGCTCCCAGCCGCGCGCCAGCGCAACCGACGGTGCCATCCAGCGGACTTCCCAGTGGTCGCGACTTGGAACCACCTCTATCCGCGTGGGGTGCTCTCTCTGCAGCGCTCCGCGGGCGCCCAGCTCGCTCAGCAGCGGTCGGTAGTAGGAGGCGTTGACCGCGGGGTCCGAGGTCGCCGAGACCAGGTCCGTGATGGGCGTCACCGTCTGCCAGTAGAGCAGCGCCGGGGTGAGCGCGAGCAGCAGCCGGGGGCGGGCCGCGGCGAGCGCGCAGGCCGCTAGCGGTCCGGCGGTGAGCGCGCCCAGCCGCACGGCGTTGCCGCCGACGGGGGTGGGTGCGAGGAACGCGGCCAGGAGTAGCGCCGCGTACAGGAGGGCGCCGGTGCGCAGCAGGCGCTGTTTGCCGGGCAGGCAGACCGCGAGCAGCAGCGTGAGCGCCAGCGCCGGCCAGAACGAGGAGGCCGCAAAGGGCTCTGATCCGCCCTCCGGGAACATCACGCTCAGTGCCAGGATGACCAGCAGCGCCGCCGCGGCGAGGCTCAATCTGAAGGTCCTGCCGACAGGTGTTCTGGGGCGGGGGAGGGACTCGATGAAACGGGAGGAGCTCGAGGCGTAGATACGGCGCAGGTGAAGCGCGCTGCGGCCTGCGCCGGGAACGACGAGCGCCCACGCGAACACCGCCATCGCCAGGAAGAGTCCCGCCACCGGGCTTGCCGCCGAGGTTGCGAGCGCGAGTGCCAGCGCGCTAATGCGCCGGCGGTGGGCGCAGGCGAGCAGCGATCCGAGCGCCAGCGCCAACCCGATGTCGAAGGGAACCCTGCCGGAGAGCAGCTCTACGCCGACACCGAGCGCAAACCAGGCGGAGGCTATGCGGGCTGCGCGGGCGGGGAGGAGAGGGCCAACGAGCCGCCCGAAAACGACGGCGGCCACGACGGCGGCCAGCGCCTGGGGCAGGCGGGGTCCGAACGGCGCCCCGAGTGCCGGCGAGAGCAGGCTGTAGGCGAGCAGGTGATGTCCGCCAAACCAGGCGTTGTCCCACAGCGTCAGCCCGTGTTCGGCGAACAGGTAGCTGCGGTAGGAGGCCGCCGCCAGGTCGGCGCTGGCGGGCGCGACGATCAGATACGCGATGGCCAGCGGCGCTGCGATCAGTCCCGCGAGTACCCAAGGCGCCCGGTCTGGACTGAGGGCCCGCGCACCCTCGTGGGGGATGAGGTCGGCCGTGCTCAGCGGGGATCCTTGGCCGACGTGCGCCGCCGCATGGCCTTAGTGCTCCGGCTCCCGGTCTCCCTCCAGGAAACCCACGACACGGTCGATTACGTCCACTCGATCAAGCCAGCACCAGTGGCCTGCGTCGGGCAGCTCGACCAGTTCGCTGCCCTGGATCGCGTCGGCGTACCGCTTGCCGAAGAGCGGTGGGATGTAGGGGTCGTGCTGGCCCCAGAGGATCAGCGCTGGCATGCGCAACCTGGACAGCTCGCCGCCGGCTCGCTCGAGCACCTCGGGCGGCGAGCTGCGGTACAGACGCAGGATCGCTCGCCGGGTGCCTTCGTCGAAGGTGGAGAGGATCGAATCTAGGAACGCGTTGGGCAGAGGTCCCTCGGCGGCGTTCGAGCGGCTCGTGGCAAAGCGCAGAACCCTGCGCGTGCTCGCGCCCATCACGAGCTCTCCCAGCAGCGGGGTGCGCCACAGACGTGCCGCACGATGCCAGCTGTAGTCGGGCAGGAGCGGGATGGTGTTCATCATCACCAGACGCTCGACCCGCTCGGGATGCGCCTGGGCGAAGGCTAGCCCCACGACCCCCCAGTCGTGCATCACGAGGTTGACGCGCTCCACTTCCAGGTGATCGAGGAAACGCTCGATGAAGCCCGCGTACTCGTCGATCGTGTATCGCAGATAGGCGGGCTTGCCGGAGCGGCCGAAGCCGGGCAGATCGGGCGCCAGACCGCCACTGCGTTCTAGGAACCCCGTCTCGTAGAGGGGCGGCTCCACCCACTCGTCCTCGCCGCGCTTGGGTCTCCACCATCGTCTCCACCACGAGCGCCTGCCGTGATGCTCGCCAGGCGCTATCCAGTCGTCGCTGCTGCTCGGAACGCCGTGCAGGTAGAGCGCGGGGATGCCGGCGTGCGGCACGCTTCGCCAAAAGACCGGCAATCCGCCGATCTCCTCGGTGTGCTCGCTGAGGGTGGACACCAGCCGAGCATATAGCCGTATACCGTGGGGTCGTGCCGGCGGCCGCGACAACTCCACATAGACGCGCGCGGGTGTGGAAAAAGCCTTCACCGAGACGGGTGCGCGCCATTCGTGATCGGTTGCGCAGCGTCTACGGCATACCGCTCATGGCCCCGCACGGCCACCCGCTCGCCGAGCTGGTACTCACCGTCCTCTCGCAGTCAACCAACGATCGCAACCGCGACGTCGCCTACCTGCGCCTGCGTGAGCGTTTCCCCACCTGGGAGGAAGTGCGCGACGCCCCTGTCGAGATTGTCGAGGAGGCGATCCGCCCGGGAGGAATCTCGAAGATCAAGTCGGCGAGGATCCAGGCGATCCTGCGGGCGATTTCGGAGAGCGGTCGAGGATCCGATCGGTCATCGCACGAACTGTCGATGGACTGGCTTGCGCGCGTGCCGATCGCAGAGGCGCGCGACTACCTGACAGCGCTCCCCGGTGTTGGCCGCAAGACGGCGGCGTGCGTGCTGCTCTTCTCATACGGTCTGCGGGATGTCCCGGTCGATACGCACGTTTCCCGGGTCGGAACGCGCCTTGGGCTGCTCGAGCCCGGCGCCCCGTTTGAGCAACTGCACGACCAGATGCTGGCCCTGACCCCGCCGGGCGAGGAGCTCGAGCTGCACGTAAATCTGCTGCGTCATGGCCGGCGCACCTGTCATGCGCGCTCGCCCGCCTGCACGGACTGTGCGCTGGCGCGGATGTGCCCGAGCCGCTCGCTGTTCTCCTAACTAGCCCCTGGGCAGCACGGCGAACGCGATCACCGCGTAGTGCAGCGCCGCCGCGGCGATCACCAAGGCGTGGAATACCTCGTGGTAGCCGAACACCTTCGGGATCGGGTTCGGCCGTCCGCTCGCATACACGACCGCCCCGATGATGTAGAGCGCCCCTCCGGTCGCCAACCCGGCCATGCCGAGCCAGCCGATCTTCGCCGGCAGCTCACCGAAGACGGCCGCCGTCACCAGACCGAGCGCCACGTACACAGCCGCGAACAGCCACTTCGGCGCGTCGATCCAGAGCAGCTTGAACACGACGCCGCCGAGCGCTCCGAGCCACAGCACGATCAGGATCGTGCTCGACAGCGTGCCCTTCAGCGCGAGCAGTGCCACGGGCGTGTAGGTGCCGGCGATCAGCACGAAGATCATCGAGTGATCCAGCCGCCTCATCCAGCGCCGCGCCTTCGGACGCCAGGTCACGCGATGGTAGAGCGCGCTCGTGCCCAGCAGTGCTGAGACAGCGACCGCGTAGATGGCCGCCGCCAAACGCGCCCGGCCGTCGGACGCGGCCAGGATCAGCGCCACACCACAACCCAGAGAGACGAAGAAGGCGTACTCGTGTAGCACGCCACGCAGCCGGGGCTTCAAGGGCCCCGTCGGGACCACGTTCATAGTTGGACGGTAGCGCTCTTTTAGTTCGGTGCGGAGGCAGTGTTGCCCTGTAGCTTCGCCCGTGCGCGCTCCGGCGGGACCGTCACGACGTCCCACGCGAGTCCAACCCGCTCGAGAGCGAGGATCAGCCAGCCGGAGGGGTCGAGCTCGTACCAGCGCAGCCCGTGAAACGCCGACTGGGGAAAGGCGTGGTGGTTGTGATGCCATGCCTCCCCCAGCGAGGGCAGCGCCAGCCAGAAGACGTTGGTGGACTGATCGTCGGTGTCGAAGCGGCGGCTACCGAAGAAGTGGCAGATGGAGTTGATGGACCAGGTCACGTGGTGCACCAGAAAGATCCGCACGAGGCCAGCCCACAGCAGCGCGGACAGGCCCCCCTCGACGAGCGAGCCGCCGCTGAACGACAGGCCCAGCAGGAAGGGCAGCGCGAGGCTGCCGAGCGCGATCAGCGGAAAGCTCTTGTTGATGCGTCGCATCACCGGGTCCTCCAGCAGATCGCGGGCGAAGCGTTTCGAGGAGGCCTGGCCGTGCGTCTGGAAAAGCCAGCCGACGTGCGCGTGCCACAGGCCAGTGGTCATCCCGCGCAGGCCCGCGCCGTGACCGGCGTGCGGGCTGTGTGGGTCTCCCTCTTCGTCGGTGAACGTGTGGTGCTTGCGGTGGTCGGCGACCCAGTCGATCACCGGCCCCTGCAGTGACGTCGAGCCCATCACGGCGAGCATGTAGCGCAGCCACGGCCGTGTCTGGAAGGCGCGGTGTGTGAGCAGGCGGTGGAAGCCGACGGTGATGCCGATTGCGCTCGTCAGGTACATGACGGCGAAGATCGCCAGGTCGCGCGTTCCGAGGAAGTGGTTCCACAGGATCACCGCGGCGACGATCACTCCGAGGAACGGGATCACGACCGCCGCGATATTGGCGTTGCGCTCCAATCGGGTCATCTTTTGAGCGTAAAGTAATGAAAACGATATTTCTCGTTATCTAAATAACGATTCAGAGCGATTTTCTTATGCAAAATAAACAAAAAGATGGGGCTGTGGCACAGTGGCCGAGTCGTGGTCTTGACCCCGTGCTCGCCGGGGCGTTGCGATCGCGGCTTCCCGCGCTCGCCGACGAGATAATCGCCGCCATCGGGCAGGCGATCCCCGAGTACCGCCGTCCGATGAAGGGGGAGTTCGGTCGAGGTGTTCGCTCCGGTGTGCAGCGTGCGCTCGAGCAGTTCATCGCGTTGGTGGCCGACGGTGGATCCTCGGCCTCCTTGGACCGTGAGATCTACCGTCAGCTCGGCAGGGGAGAGCTGCGTTCGGGCCGGGGCCTCGACGCCCTGCAGGCCGCGTATCGACTGGGGGCGCGGATGTCCTGGCGGCGGGTCTCGGAGGTAGCGCGCGATCAGGGTGCCGACGCCGCCACCGTATCGCTGCTGGCCGAGTCCGTCTTCGCCTACATCGAGGAGATCTCGGCCAGCTCGGTAGAAGGCTACGCACAGGCACAGGCTCAGCTGGCGGGCGAGCGGGAGCGTCGTCGCGGAGCGCTCGTGCGTGCGCTCGTGGCGCCGACGGGAGAGCTCGACGAGCAGACACTGCGAGCCCGGGCACGCGACGCCGGCTGGGAACCGCCGGAGAGGCTGGCGGCGATCGTTTGCGAGATGCCCGATCCGGTTCGCTTGAGCACATTGTTGGGCGCGGAGGCGATCGGTGCCAGGGTGCAGGAACTCGCCTGCGTATTGGTGTCAGATCCAGACGCTCCCGGCCGCCACGAGGAGTGGCGCAGAGTGCTCCAGGCACGAGGCCTGCTCGCCGTGCTGGGGCCCACGGTGCCGATCGGCGAGACCGATCACAGCTTCAGGCGCGCGCGCATGGGTCTGGAGCTCGAGCGCCGCGGTGTGCTGAACGGCGCGGGCCTGGTGCTGTGCTCTGAGCATCTGCTCGAGCTGCTGCTGCTCGGCGAGGCGCAGATCGCATCGGAGCTGGCTCAGCGCAACCTCGAGCCACTGGACGGTGAGTCGGAGAGCTCTCGCGCGCGGTTGCGCCAAACGCTCCTGGCCTGGCTTCGCCATCAGGGCAGTGTGCCCGCGGTCGCCGCCGAACTGGGTGTTCACCGGCAGACGGTGCGCTACCGGCTCGGGCGTCTGCGCGAGCTGTTTGGCGAGGCCCTGAATGATCCCGAGGCGCGTCTGGAGATCGAGCTGGCGCTGCGCGGCCTGAACATGACCGGCGCGCCACGGCGGGGCCGATAGCTCTCAAATGGCTGGGCCGCTGGCCTGGGAGGGCGGCGAATTACTCGATTTGCAGGTCGGGATTCCGTAGCGTTCGGCGGCTGTCTGGGTGGCCTTGCCGGCCGCCGCCACTTGGTGGATGTCCCTTTCCACGGCGCTTGGCTGAATGTGCGTGAGAGCCGTACTCAAGCCCCTGACCGACGTGATCACCCGCGCCGCTTCACGGAGATAGGTCAGGCCCTGGTCGCTGTCCGGGTTCGGTGGACGCCCGAGTGCCCGAGCGTAACGCAGGGATCCTTCGAATTCGTTGGCCAGATGAGTGAGATAGCCGGCCAGCCGCGGGATCGCGCGCGGATCGCCTTTGCCGATCTGGCCGATCAGCTTCTGAAGCTGAGCGTCGCCTGCGTTGGCCGCCGCCGCGGCGGTCCCGCAGTTGGTCTTGAAGTGATCCAGGTAACGGCGCTTGGCGGGGCTGTAGCGGGGGGCGTGAACGGCGGTGCCGGTGGCTGGCGGGGTGTGCGCCCCGGCCCTGCCCTTGCCGTGGGTGGCGGTGCAGCCGGCTAGCGACACCGCGAGCGTCAGCGAAATCCAGCAAACGTGAGCCCTGTTCACCGGACGCGAGTCTAGCGCCATCGAGATTCCTCATAAAATCTGCTATTGTGCGACTCAGATTTGTAAAGCGTAAGCAAGGAGTCCCAATGGGTAAGACGATAGGCATCGACCTGGGCACGACCAACTCGTGCATGGCTGTGCTCGAGGGTGGCGAGCCCACCGTCATCGAGAACGCTGAGGGAGGCCGCACCACCCCTTCGGTGGTCGCCTTCGCCGCCTCCGGCGAGCGACTCGTCGGCACCGTCGCCAAGCGCCAGGCCGTCACCAACCCGCAGAACACGATCTTCTCGATCAAGCGCTTCATGGGCCGCAAGGAGGCCGAGGTGCGCGAGGAGGAGTCGATCGTCCCGTACAAGGTCGTCTCTGGCCCCAACGGCGACGCGCGCGTTGAGGCCGGCGGCGAGCAGCACTCCCCGCCGGAGATCTCAGCGATGATCCTGCAGAAGCTGAAGACCGACGCGGAAGCGTATTTGGGCGAAAGCGTTGACGGAGCCGTCATCACCGTGCCGGCGTACTTCAACGACGACCAGCGCCAGGCGACCAAGGACGCCGGCAAGATCGCCGGTCTGGACGTCAGGCGCATCATCAACGAGCCCACGGCTGCCTCGCTGGCGTACGGCCTGGACAAGGAGTCTGACCAGACGATTCTCGTCTTCGACCTCGGCGGCGGCACCTTCGACGTGTCGGTGTTGGAGATCGGCGACGGCGTGTTCGAGGTCAAGGCGACCGCCGGCGACAATCATCTCGGCGGCGATAACTTCGACAAGGCGATCGTCGACTGGCTGGTGGCCGACTTCAAGCGCGACCAGGGCATCGACCTGTCCGCGGACCCGATGGCGCTGCAGCGTCTGTATGAGGCGGCGGAGAAGGCGAAGATCGAGCTGTCCACGACCCAGGAGACGCAGATCAACCTGCCGTTCATCACCGCCGACTCCTCTGGTCCCAAGCACCTCGACACGCGCCTGACGCGCGCCAAGCTCGCCGAACTGACGAGCGCCCTGCTCGACCGTGTCGTGGCGCCCGTGCGCCAGGCGATCGACGACTCCAAAGACAAGGGCGTCAAGGAGATCGACCACGTCGTGCTCGTCGGCGGCATGACGCGCATGCCTGCCGTCCAGGAGAAGGTCAAGGGGCTGACAGGCAAGGAGCCCCACCGCGGAGTCAACCCGGATGAGGTCGTGGCCGTCGGTGCAGCGATCCAGGCGGGCGTGCTCGCCGGCGACGTCAAGGACGTGCTGTTGCTCGACGTCACCCCGCTGACGCTCGGGATCGAGACCAAGGGCGGCGTCATGACGAGGCTGATCGAGCGCAACACCACGATCCCCACGCGCAAGGGCGAGGTCTTCTCCACGGCGGAGGACAACCAGCCGTCGGTCGAGATCCACGTGCTGCAGGGTGAGCGCGAGATGGCTCAGTACAACAAGTCGCTGGGCAAGTTCCAGCTGACCGGCATCCCGCCGGCGCCGCGGGGGATCCCGCAGATCGAGGTCGCGTTCGACATCGACGCCAACGGCATCCTCAACGTCTCCGCGAAGGATCTCGGCACCGGCAAGGAGCAGAAGATCGAGATCAAGGCCGGCTCGGGGCTCTCGGAGGACGAAATCAAGAACATGGTCTCCGACGCCGAGTCTCACGCCGAGGAGGACCGCAAGGCGCGCGAGCTGGCGGAGGCGCGCAACAACGGCGAGAACGCCGCCTACCAGGCCGAGCGCCAGCTGACGGATCTGGCCGATCAGGTCAACGCCGACTCCAAGGGCCGCATCGAGCAGGCGATCAAGGAGGTTCGCGAGACGCTCGAGTCAGAGGACCCGGACGCCATCAACGCAAAGACGCAGGAGCTGCAGAGCGCCTTCCACGCCGTCTCGGAGGCGATGTACCAGCGCGCCCAGGAGCAGGCGGCGGCCTCCGGCAACGGCGCCTCGACCACCGGCGAGCAGAGCGATGGCTCCTCCGCTGAGGAGGACGTCGTCGATGCCGAGGTAGTGGAGGAGCAGAAGTGAGCGTGACCGGCGGCGAGCGCGACATCACCCTCACCGAGGAGGAGCTCTCCGCGGGCGGGCAAGACGGAAAGGGGCGCGAGGAATCCTCGCGCCCCTCACCCGAGGCCGACCCGCAGGCCCTCGTCACGGAGGAGGGCGGCGAGACCCAGCAGGAGCGGGGCCCGGACGAGGCGGCGCTAGAGGGCGATGTTCGACGAGCTCGTGGCGACTGCGGCCAAGCGCGATGAGTACCTCGCCTTGGCGCAGCGCACACAGGCTGACTTCGAGAACTACCGCAAGCGCATGGCGCGCGAGGCGGCCGCCGCCCAGGAGCGGGGTGTGTCAAAGCTCGCCCGGGAGCTGCTGCCGGCGCTCGACAACCTGGACAGGGCCCTGGAGGCAGCCGATCAGGAGGACCCGCTGCTGGAGGGCGTGCGGCTGGTGCGCACGGAGCTGACCGCTGCGCTGGCCCATGTCGGCATCGAGTCGTTCTCGCCCACCGGGGAATTGTTTGACCCCAACGAACACGAGGCGATCCTTCAGCAGCCCGTGGAGGGCGCCACGAGTGGAACCGTCGCGGAGGTCTACCAGCCCGGCTACCGTCTGGGCACGAACATCATCCGCCCGGCCCGTGTACTAGTGGCCTCCTAGGAGGTGATCCATGGCATCGCGACCTGACTACTACAAGACGCTGGGGGTCGACAAGAAGGCCTCCGCCGAGGACATCAAGAAGGCCTACCGCAAACTCGCGCGCCAGTATCACCCCGACCGTAACCCCGGCGACAAGGAGGCCGAGGAGCGCTTCAAGGAGATCTCCCAGGCCCACGACGTGCTCGGCGATCCTGACAAGCGCAGCCAGTACGACAACGGCGCGGGCCCGTTCGCCGGCGGCGGCGGAGGATTCGGCGGCTTTCAGAACTTCGACTTCGACGCCTCGAGCATGGGTGACATCCTCTCCAACCTGTTCGGGGGGTCGACCAGCGGTAGGCGCATGCGCACGAAACCCCGCCCCGAGCGCGGCCGTGACCTGGAAGCTCAGGTGCAGATCTCCTTCGAGCAGGCGGTAGCGGGCGCCCAGGTCTCGCTGTCGGTGCCGACGACCGCAACCTGCGTCACCTGCCACGGCACCGGCGCGAAGCCCGGCACGACGCCGAAGGTCTGCCCGAAGTGCGAGGGACGCGGCATCGAGACCCAGGGTCAGGGGATGTTCTCGATCTCCCAGCCGTGCTCGCGCTGCGGCGGCTCCGGGACGGTGATCGAGGACCCCTGCCCGACCTGCAACGGCTCGGGCGCGGTGAGAACAGTCAAGAAATACCGCGTGAACATCCCCGCGGGCGTGAAGGATGGATCGCGCATCCGCCTCCCCGGCAAGGGCGAGCCGGGACAGCGCGGCGGGCCGACGGGCGACCTGTATGTGACCACGCACGTGGCGCCCTCGCCGGTGTTCAAGCGCAAGGGCGACAACGTCGAAGTGGACGTTCCGCTGAGCATCCCCGAGGCCCTCGCAGGCGCGGAAGTCAAGGTCCCGACGCTCAACGGCGCAAAGACGCTGCGTGTGCATCCCGGCACCACCCACGGCACGATCCAGCGTCTGCGCGGCGAGGGACCCCCCAAGCTGGGTGAGAAGGATGGACGCGGCGACATCCACTATCGCTTCGTGATCGACGTTCCCGAGAAGCTCAACGACGAGCAGCGGGCGGCCGTGGAAGCTCTCTCCAAGGTCTTCAACGGCGACCCACGGGCGCGGCTGTTCTCTGCCACCGCCACCGCGGGAGGTGGACACTGATGGCCCGTCGAGAGGTGGCGCGCATCCAGATGGCGACCGACCGTGGCGTGTTCATGATCTCCGTCGCGGCGGAGTTGGCCGAGATGCACCCTCAGACCCTGCGCACCTACGAGGCGCGCGGCCTGATCGAGCCCAAGCGCTCTCCGAAGGGCACACGGCTGTACTCCCAAGAGGATGTCGAGAAGCTCAGGCGGATCCAGGAGATGACGGCCGAGCTCGGTCTAAACCTCGCCGGGGTGGAGCGCGTACTGGACCTTGAGTACGAGATCGAGCGGATGCACGAGCGCATCGAGGAGCTCGAGACGCAGGCGGTGCGCGCCCAGGTGGAGTTGGCCACAGAGCTCGAGAAGGTGCGCCGCTCCTTCCGCGCCGAGCTGGTGCCGTTCCCGAACTCCCGCCCGCCGAGCCGAGAGATCGTGCGCGCCGCCGACGCCCGCTCGCCATTCGGTGTTGCTCCGAATCGAGGAGGCGGCTAGTGGCCTAGCCGCGACGGAGAATTTCAAGAGATGCAAGCCGACCGTTTCACTATCAAGTCACAGGAGGCGCTGGCCGCGGCCGGGCGCCTGGCCGAAGAGCGCCGCAACCCGCAGGTAACCCCGCTGCACCTGCTGGCGGCGCTGCTCGCCGACGGCGAGAGCACGGGTGCCGACAGCCCGGGTGGGGTTGTGCTGCCGGTGCTGACCAAGCTGGGCGTGCAGGTCGAGGCGGCCCGCGCGCAGGTGCAGCAGGCGCTCGAGGGGCTGCCCGTGCTCGGCGAGGGCTCCGTCCAGGCGGCGGTACCCGACTCCGAGCTGATCGCCGTGCTGCGCGCTGCCGAGCGTCAGGCCAGGGAGCTGGGCGACCAGTACGTCTCAACCGAGCATCTGCTGCTCGCGCTCTCTGACGAGAAGGGCCCGCCCAGCACTGCGGGGCGCACGCTGAGCAGTGTCGGCGCGAACCGCGAGCGGCTACTGCGGGCGCTCGCCGAGGTGCGCGGATCGCATCGAGTCACCGATCAGAGCCCGGAGGAGAAGTACCAGGCGCTCGAGCGCTTCGGCACCGACCTCACGCAGGCGGCCGAGCAGGGCAAGCTCGACCCGGTGATCGGCCGCGACGAGGAGATCCGCCGCGTGATCCAGGTGCTCTCCCGGCGCACGAAGAACAACCCTGTACTGATCGGCGAGCCCGGCGTGGGCAAGACCGCGATCGTCGAGGGGCTCGCCCAGCGGATCGTCTCCGGCGACGTGCCCGAGTCGTTGCGGGAACGCCGCGTGATCGCCCTGGACATCGGCTCGTTGATCGCCGGCGCGAAGTACCGGGGCGAGTTCGAGGATCGCCTGAAGGCGGTGCTCGCGGAGGTCTCGCAGGCCCAGGGCAGCGTGATCCTGTTCCTCGACGAGCTGCACACGATCGTGGGGGCCGGTGCGGCGGAAGGTGCGGTGGACGCCGCGAACCTGCTCAAGCCGATGCTCGCCCGCGGCGAACTGCGCTGCGTTGGAGCGACGACGCTTGATGAGTACCGCAAGCACATCGAGAAGGACGCGGCGCTCGAGCGGCGCTTCCAGCCGGTGATGGTCGGCGAGCCATCCGTGCAGGACACGATCGCGATCCTGCGCGGTCTGAAGGAGCGCTACGAGGTGCACCACGGCGTGCGCATCCAGGACAGCGCGCTGATCGCCGCCGCGACGCTCTCAGACCGCTACATCGCCGACCGCTTCCTGCCCGACAAGGCGATCGATTTGATCGATGAGTCGGCATCGAAGATCCGTATCGAGATCGACTCGCTGCCGACCGAGATCGACGAGGTTGACCGGCGTGTGATGCAGCTTGAGATCGAGCTGACATCGCTGAGCAAGGAGACCGATGAGGCCTCGGCGGAGCGGCGTGAGGCGATCGAGCGCGAGCTCGCCGAGCTGAAGGAGACCTCGGCGGCGATGAAGGCGCAGTGGCAGAACGAGAAGGACGCGATCAAGGGCATCTCTGACCTCAAGGAGCACCTCGAGCAGGCGCGCACCGAAGCCGAGCGCGCACAACGCGAGGCAGACCTCGAGACGGCCTCAAAGCTCCTCTACCAGGACATCCCCGAGCTCGAGCAAGAGCTCGCTGAGCGTGAATCGAGCGAGCACAAGGACGAGGACGGGGTTGCCGAGCACGTCGCGCCGGTGTTTCTCAAGGAGGAGGTCGATGCCGACGACATCGCCGAGGTCGTGGCGCGCTGGACGGGCATTCCCGTCAATCGCCTGCTCGAGGGGGAGACAGCAAAGCTGATTCACATGGAGGAGCGCCTGCACGAACGCGTGATCGGCCAGGACGAGGCGGTCGAGGCGGTCGCCACCGCGCTGCGCCGTTCGCGCGCGGGTCTTCAGGACCCCGATCGCCCGATCGGCTCGTTCCTGTTCCTCGGCCCGACGGGCGTCGGCAAGACGGAGCTGGCGCGCGCGCTGGCAGAGTTCATGTTCGACTCCCAGGACGCGATGATCCGCATCGACATGTCCGAGTACATGGAGAAACACTCCGTCTCGCGCCTCGTAGGCGCGCCCCCCGGGTATGTGGGCTATGAAGAGGGCGGCCAGCTGACCGAGGCGGTGCGGCGCCGTCCTTACTCCGTGGTGCTGCTCGACGAGATCGAGAAGGCGCATACCGACGTCTTCAACACGCTGCTGCAGGTCATGGACGACGGGCGTCTCACAGACGGCCAGGGACGCACGGTGGACTTCAAGAACACCGTGCTGATCATGACCTCGAACATTCCGGTGTCGGGGTCGGGCGATGATCTACGCGCCGAATTGACGACCCACTTCAAGCCCGAGTTCATAAACCGCCTCGATGACATCGTCCGCTTCGAGGCGTTGACCCGTGAGCAGATCTCAGAGATCGTCGAGCTGCAGGTGGCACGGCTTGTCGAGCGTGTACGCGAGCGTGGGATAGAGGTGAGGTTGAGCGAGCAGGCCAAGGAGCTGCTCGGAAACCTCGGCTATGACCCCTCCTATGGCGCTAGGCCCCTGCGCCGGGTGATCCAGAGGCAGCTGGTTGACCGTCTGGCCCTGGCGCTGCTGCAGGGCGAGTTCCACAGCGGCGACCTGGTGGAGGTAGACGTCCTCGAGGGGGACCTGGCCTTCGAGAAGGTCGAGCAGGCAACGTCCGCGGCGGCCTGATCTCCGCGGACTATTCGCCCACGAGAGTGGCGGTCAGCGCGGCACCACGCGCGGTGCTCTTGGTGCCCGCGCTGGTTTCATCGTAGGCATCGACGATCAGCGTCTGGGAGGTGCCGTTGATGGTCACCAAGCGCGTGATGTTGTAGGCGGCGCTCGCGCCCGTGCTCGAGCCTCCAGTGGAGCCAAGTACGCATTCGACCGCCTGTTCTGCCAGTGATGATTTAGAGCCTTCCGCGCGCAGCTGGACCCGCTGGCGCGCTCCCTGCCCTTCTTCGAGTCCTGTGCGTTCGATATATCCGGTTCCCGTGACCAGATAGGTGCCGGCTGGCAGGATTTGGCTGTCGATGGGTGTGCCCAGGCCTTCTTTAGGCTCTGGGATGACGTGTTCGGCGTCCGTGTCCTGGTAGAAGTGCTGTGGCGTGGATTTGCCTTCTGTGCCGTTCAGGCCACGGGGACCCGCAGGACCGGTTGGTCCGGCCGGCCCGGTGGCGCCCGTCTTGCCGCGGGCCCCGGTCTTTCCCCGCAGTGACCTCAGCACCTTGGGGCTGATCTGTTTAGTCGAGGTGATCAGATAGTGGGTGGCGGCGATCGCTCCCGCGCTCATCGAGAACACGAGTGCCAGAGTGGCGGCGAGGTTGGCATAGTTCAGGTGTCTGCGGATAAATAGATGCATAGGCGAACTCTAGGTCGCCCACCGGCGCGATCGAGTAAAGGAATCTCGCAGGCCGATCTCAACGCCAACATCAAGAGCACGAACACCATCCAGGAGGAGACATGCCCACCTACATCATGCTCTCGACACTCACACCCGACGGGGTGCAGACGGTCAAGAACAATCCACAGCGAATCCTCGAGGTCAACAAGGAGGTCGAACAGCTCGGAGCTGTCGTGAAGGCACAGTGGGCGACCCTCGGCCGCTTTGACTTCGTGAACATCGTCGAGGCGCCGGACGAGAGCACCATGGCGCGCGTGTCGCTGGAGCTCGGGTCGCGCGGAACCGTGCGCTATGAGACGCTCGCGGCGATCCCGGTAGACGACTTCATCGCCTCGCTGTAGACGTGCGGGTCCTGGTTGTCGGCGGCGGCGGCCGCGAGCACGCGATCATCCGTGCACTGGCGCGCTCGCCACAGCGGCCGCAGCTGCTGTGTGCCCCCGGCAACCCCGGCATCGCCCATGACGCGAGGCTGCTGGATGTCGGCGCGGGGGACGTGGAGGGTCTCGTCGGGGCGGCGGTCGATCAACGAGTCGATCTGGTCGTCATCGGCCCAGAGGCGCCGCTTGTCGCAGGGCTCGTCGATGAGCTCGGGAAGGCTGGTATCGGCGCGTTTGGGCCGAGCGCCGCAGCAGCCCGCCTGGAGGGATCGAAGGCGTTCGCCAAGCGGACGATGGAAGAGGCGGGTGTGCCGACCGCTCGCTGGCGCCCGGTCGGCTCCCTACAGGACGGGATGGCGGCGGTGCAGGAGCTCGCGAACCCCTCCGTGGTCGTCAAGGCCGACGGTCTGGCCGCCGGCAAGGGCGTGACCGTAGCCGGCGATTCAGGTCAGGCGCACGCGGCGCTGAGCGAGATCTTCCTGGAGGGTCGCTTCGGCGAGGGTGGCGCAAGCGCGGTGGTCGAGGAGTGCCTGCTAGGTGAGGAGCTCTCGCTGCTGGCGGTGTGCGACGGCCGCCGCGCGCTGCCGATGGCGCCGGCACGCGACTACAAGCGCATCTTCGAGGGCGATCGTGGACCGAACACGGGCGGCATGGGCTCCTATTCCCCGGTTGCCGGGATCGACAGTGCGCTGGTGCGCGAGATCACGGCGACGGTGCACCAGCCGGTCGTCGATCTGATGCGTGAGAACGGGACACCGTTTCACGGGATCCTCTATGCCGGTCTCATGTTGACCGGCGACGGTCCGAGCGTGCTCGAGTTCAATGTTCGCTTTGGCGACCCCGAGACCCAGGCGGTGCTGCCGCGGTTGCGCTCGGATCTGCTGTCGGTGCTGCAAGCGGCTAGCCGTGACGGTGGCCTGGCCGGTGTGGAACTCGACTGGTCGGAGCGGTGGGCGGTGACAGTTGTGCTGGCGAGCGCGGGCTATCCGGCGTCCTCCTCGAGCGGCGATTTGATCAGCGGCCTGGACGGTGTGCCCGAGGACATCGAGGTCACGCACGCGGGCACCGAGGACGGGGATGGGCAGATACGCACGGCCGGCGGACGGGTGCTGAACGTGACGGCGCTGGGCTCCGGGGCAGACACGGCCCGCACGGCGGCGTATGCTGCTGCCCGGATGATCTCCTTCGACGGCATGCAGCTGCGCGGCGACATAGCCGCTGACGCCCTGGGGTTGTAGCGGTGGGCGCACGATCGAGCGGCACCGGCGGCGGGCATCGGGGCCATGAGGTCAGGCAGGGCAGCGGGCCTGGAATCTCGCTGGTCCCCGAGCCGGTCGTGAGCGAGGAGATCGACAGCACCCTGGAAGGGATCGACGTCAACGCTCCCCGCGTGGGGATCGTGATGGGCTCCAAGAGCGACATGGAGGCGATGGAAAAGGCCGGCGCCGAGCTGGCCGAGCGCGGCATTCTGCACGAGATCCGGGTGATGTCCGCCCATCGCGAACCGGATGTCGTGGCCGAATACGCCAAGAACGCCCAAATGCGTGGTCTGCGGGTGATCATCGCCGGTGCGGGGATCTCGGCGGCGCTGCCCGGTGCGGTGGCTGCACACACAGACCTGCCCGTGATCGGCGTGCCCCTGTCGGGCCGTCTGAGCGCCGCGGGTGGGCTGGACGCGATCCTCTCGATCGTGCAGATGCCGCCGGGTGTGCCGGTCGCCTGTGTGGGGCTGAACAACGCACGCAACGCGGCGATCCTCGCGGCGCAGATCATCTCCGCCTAGCTTCGCCCGCGTCTGAGGGTGGAGCTGCGCCGGGAACTCACCCGGAGGCCCGCCGGGTCCTTGACGCACCCAGCGTGACGGCGCGGGTCAGGTAAGTGTGGACCTGCCCCGGCTGCGTGAGGATGATGGTCAGAGCGCCAGCCACGGGGCCGTTGTGGAGGATGAACATGCGCGCCGCGAGGGACAGCTCGAGCGTGACCGTCCGCGTGGCTCCCGCGTGAATCGAGAAACCGACCGCGGCCAGCGTCACGTTTTCGGTGCGACGCCCGGCTTTGCCGTGGATGATCCGCCGGCGGCGAAAGGAGATGCCCGCGCGGCCCTTGCATTCCAGTCCGGTGTGGCAGGCCAGCGCGACCGATACCTCCCGGCTAGTGCGAGTCAGACGCGCAATCTTCGCCACGGCGGCACGCGCGATTGGCAGCAGTCCCTGGTTGGTCTGGGTACCCGGCGAGCCGCCGGGCGCCCCTTAGGCGAGGACGCGGAGCTCGGTGGGGAGCCCTGCCCACTGATCGGTTCGACGGGCGTGTAGCTGACACTCACGGTCGCGCTCGAGCTGAGTTTTTCGGTGTCGGTAGCGGTCGCGGTGATCGTGTTTGCCCCGGTCAGCAACGGAACTTCGGCAGAGAACGATCCGTCTGGTGCGAGCTTCACCTGCTCTCCCTGCACGGTCACGGTTTCCGGCAGGCCGTTGCCGCCAGCGGTCACGATGCCCGTGATGTGAGCGGGGGACGTGGTGAGGGTCGCCTCGCCGGCCGGCGATGTGATCGTCACGGTCGGGCTCTGGGCGCTCTGTGCCGTGGCCGCCAGCGTCCGTGCCTGGGAGCTGGTGGAGCTCCACGAGAACACCTGCGTTAGCGTCACGGGAGCCGTTGGGCTGATCGTCCGGGTGAAGGTCGCGGTGAAGTGCGTTTCTCCGGCCAGGCCGGAGGGGGCGAACGCGAAATCGTCGGGCAGACCCGAGAAGGTGATCGCTCCCTGCGCTCCCTGCGGGTCGCCGTCGGCCTCGGAGTTCTTGTAGTTCACAAAGACGGTGAGCGGCCCCTGCGTCGGAGGGCTGACCGTTTCCCCCGCGGTCCGTGGCTTGTATGTTTCGCCGTCCACCCAGGGGAAGTCATAGCCGGCGTCGGCGTCGCTCGCGTCCTCGATCGACTCCAGGTGAAGCCGGTGATCGCGGCCGTCGGTGGAGGAGTAGGTGTCTGTCAGGGTCGATTGGCGTCCCTGTTGGTCCTGATGAATGGCGCGGGTGACCGAAACGCCCGCGCCCACGAAGCTCGCGCAGCTGGATTCGGTCGGGGGATAGACAGCCGGTTCGGGGGCGCACTCGAGCAGCGGCTCGGTCTCGTGCACCGTCAGGTCGCCGCTTGCGGGGTCGTAGGAGTGCATTACCGTCAGCGGCTGGAAGCCAGGCAGGGAGCTCGAGCCGGTGAACAGCCCGGACGCCGACGCGGGTCCGTAGGCGTCGATGCCGTTGACCTGGATCGAGGAGCCGCTCACACCGGCGCCCGACAGGGCGTTGTAGGTGTCGTTTGCGTAGAACAGGTCGCCGCCGGACACGAAGGAGGAGTCCAGTGGCGACGCGTCATACATCCCGCCGCCGGTCAGGGACCTGTAGTCGCCGACGCCATCGAGCTGGCTGTCTGAGATGAAGAAGTCCTGGATGTCGCCGGCGTTGGGTCCTTCGGTGACTTCGGAGTCTTCGAAGTAGCTGAGCGCGACCCGTGGCCCCGCGAACGAACTCAGCGAGGATGGTTCTTCGCCGGCTGGGACGGCGCGCAGTACACAAGTCTGCTCGAGGTTGATCCCGTTCGGGATGAAGCTCGTAGAGAACGCGCCCTCTTGGCCGCTGTAGCTGACGGGAACTTCGCTCGCGAACAGTTCGCTTGATTCCCCGGTGTAACAGCGCAGGTCAACCGCGCCGCCGCCGCCGTCGTCGATGGCGGTTCCCGACACGGTGATCGGCGCTGGTGTCTGGCCGTCCTCCTGGAGGTAGGAGGGGTCGCTGGGTGTCGTGATGGTCGATGAGGCGACCGCTGCGCTGCTCGGCGACGCGGCGATGGCGGACAGGGCGAGCGTGGCCAGCGCACAGACCGCTGCGCGCGCGAGGCAGAGATGGGGCATGTTTCCTCCCGTGGCGAGGACGGGACACGGCAGCGGGGCCCGATTGGGCTATCGCTGGGCTTGTCGTGTGCTCGCCGAACATAGGACCGATTGACCTACGTACCGGATACGGGAGCGAGCGTTCAAGCTGGGTGCTGCCGCTAGTCAAGCTACCGCATACGTCGGGAAAAGCAACCTCACGGAGGGTTCCCCGCGAACATTTTCTGCCTATCCCAGCAGTGCCAGCGGCTGCTGCAGGCGCACGCAGATCCGGTCCAGGAACTCGGCGGCGTTGGCACCGTAGAGAATCCGGTGATCGCAGGTGAGGGTGAGAGTCATCGTCTCAGCGACCACCAGCTCCCCCTGCAGTACGAAGGGCCGGGCGGCCAGCGACCCGACCGCCAGAATCGCCGCCTGTGGAGGGTTGATCACAGCGGTGAACGAATCGATCCCGTACATCCCGAGGTTGGAGACGCTGAAGGTTCCCCCCGACAGCTCCGGCGGCGTGATCGTGCCCTCCCGCGCACGGACGGCGAGCTCCCTGCTGCGCTCGGAGATCTCCCACAGAGAACGCTCGTCGGCGTCGTGAACGACGGGAACCAGCAGCGCGTCGCTGGCCGCGACCGCGATACCGACGTTGATCCTCGGATGCAGTTCCAGGCGCCCGTCCCGGTAGCTGGCGTTCGCTCTCGGATACTCGCGCAGAGCGAGCGAGCAGGCCCTGACCACCATGTCGTTGAACGACGGGACCGGCCGCTTTAGGCTCCCTGCAAGCGCCTTCAGCTCCTCGCGCAGCCGCACCGCTTGACGCATGTCCACGACTCGCTGGAGTGTGAACTCGGGGATCGTGGCCTTCGCCTCGGCCATCCGCCTGGCGATCAGCGCCTGGGTACGGGAGAGCTCGACGGTCTCGCCCTGGCCCTTGGCCTGAACGCCCGTGGGGCTCGCGGTCTGTGGAGTGCTCGCGGCCAGCTCCACGTCGGCGCGCACGATTCGTCCGCCCGGCCCGCTGCCCTGGATGCCCGCCAGATCGAGGTTCTGGGCGCTGGCCAGACGCCGCGCGAGGGGAGAGGCCTTGACCCGACCGGCTTGGCGCTCGGTCTCGACCGGCGGCTTCTCGGGCTCCGGCGGAGCGGATGCTTCGGCCTCCGGCTGTGCCGGTGGCACGGAGGTCGGCGGCGTCGAGGTCGGCTCCTCGCCGGGTGCCAATAGCCTGGCGATCGGCGCTCCGACCGGCAGCGTGTCTCCCTCCCCGGCGATTATTTGCAGCACGCCGCTCTCATCGGACTCGTGGATCATCGAGGCCTTGTCCGTCTCGATCTCCACCAGCTCCTGTCCCTGACCGATAGCGGCCCCGTCGGGGGCCAGCCAGCGGATGATCGTGCCCTCCTCCATGGAGTCGGACAGACGCGGCATCGCCACCTCGATCATTGCAGTCCCAGGGTGTGCAGCACGGCTGCCTCGATCCGCTCCTCGCCGGGGATCGCCGCCTGCTCGAGGTTCTTGGCGTAGGGCATCGGCACCTCCGCCATGCCGACCCTTCCCACCGGCGCGTCGAGGTCGTCGAAGCAGACGTCCTGGATACGCGCAGCCAGCTCGGCGGTGACCCCATATGAGGGCCAGCCCTCCTCCACGCACACCGCGCGGTTGGTGCGGGTCACGGATTCAGCGACGGTCTGCACATCCAGCGGCCGCAGCGAGCGCAGGTCGATGACCTCCGCGTCGATACCGTGGCGCTCGGACAGGCCCTCGGCCACCGCGAGCGATCTGACGGTCGCAAAGGAGTGCGCGACCAGCGTCACGTCCGACCCTTCTCGCACGCGGGCAGCCCGCCCGATCGGCGTCACGTGGTCGGGGTCCAGCGGCACGTCGCCCTTCTCCTTGTAGATCGGCAGGTTCTCGATCACGATCACCGGATCATCATCGCGGATGGCGGCCTTCAACAGGCCCTTGGCGTCCGCTGGGTTGGCGGGCGCCACCACCTTCAGGCCGGGCGTGGACGCGAACCAGCCGTCGAAGGACTGCGAGTGCTGGGCGGTCAGCTGATTGCCGGCGCCCCCCGGTGTGCGGATCACCAACGGACAGCTGACCTGCCCGCCGAACATGGCCCGGATCTTGGCCGCGTGGTTGATCATCTGGTCGATTGCCACCAACAGGAAGTTGATCGTCATGATCTCCACCACCGGACGCTCTCCGAGCATCGCCGCCCCTATCCCGGCGCCCACGAAGCCCTCCTCGGAGATCGGCGTGTCCCGCACCCGGTCGGGGCCGAACTCCGCCAGCAGACCGGCCGACACCTTGTAGGAGCCTTCGAAGACGCCGACCTCCTCGCCCATCAGAAAGACGTGCTCGTCGCGGGCCAGCTCCTCGCGTAGGGCGAGCCGCAGGGCCTCCCTGTAGGTCATCCGCTCGACGCCGGTCTTCTCGGCGGTGGCACTCACTCGCCCAACCCGCCTTCGAACACCAGCTGGCGCTCGCCGAAGGCGCTGCCCGGGAGCATGCGGGCGAACTGCCGGTCGCTGCCCGGCGCATACATCCCTCGCGCCAGTGTCGATATCTGTGGCTGTGGGCTTTGCTCGGCGAAGGCGACGGCGTCGAGCACGGTCTGGCTGCTCTGCTCGCGGATCTCCTGGAGCTGCTCCTCGCCGGCTCCCAACTGCAGCAGCGAGTCGTGCACGCGGGTGATCGGGTCGTGCTCCTGGTGGGCTGAGATCTCCTCGCGCGTGCGGTAGGAGAGCCCCGCGTCGGCGACCGAATGCCCACGGTAGCGGTAGGTCAGGGTCTCCAGTACCGCCGGCGCCCGCCGATCGCGGGCCCTCTCGAGCAGGCGTGTGGCGGCCTCAGAAACGGCGTCGAGGTCATCTCCGTCCACGCGCTCGCCGTGCATCGCAAACGCCGCCGCGCGCTTGTACAGCTCCGGCTCCGCCGATGCCCGCTCGACACTGGTGCCCATGCCGTAGCTGTTGTTGATCACCAGGTAGACGATCGGCAGGTGCCACAGCGCGGCGAGATTCAGCGACTCGTGCCAGGCCCCCATGTTGATCGCGCCGTCCCCGAGCTCGCACAGTACGGCCGCCCGGCGTCCCTGACGGACCAGTCCCAGCGCCAGGCCGGTGGCGAGCGGCAGTTGCCCGGCGACGATCCCCCAGCCGCCGTAAAAGCCCACATCCACATCCAGTAGGTGCATCGACCCGCCGCGTCCACGCGCGCAACCGTCGGCGCGCCCAAACAGCTCGGCCATCACCGCGCGGGCGCTCACGCCGCGCGCCAGCGCGAAGCCATGACAGCGGTAGCCGGTCATGAGCAGGTCGGTGGCGGTCATCGCGCTCACCGCTCCCACCGTGGTCGCCTCCTGGCCGGATGACAGGTGGCAGTAGCCGCCGATCCGGGCCGCCTTGTATTGACGCTCGGCCTCGACCTCAAAGCGCCTGATCAAAACCATCTGGCGGTAGAGCTCCAGCTTCGCCGCGAGCGCTTGGCTGGACTCAGACTGTGGCCGGCTGCTCGTGACTTGACTCATCGGCTCACCGTTGGAAGTACTCGGGGTGGGAACGCTCGATGTCCGGTAGCGCGGAGACGACCATTCGCAGGTGCTCCCGCAGCGCCCGCTCGGCTTGCTCTGGCTCGCCGCGGCGCATGGCGCCGATCACCACCTCGTGCTCGTCGATCATCTCGTCGATGTATGCCGGCAGGGTCATGCTCAGACGGCGGATTCGGTTGAGGTGCCCGCTGGCTCGCTGACTCAGCGACCAGGCGATGCCGTGGCCCGAGAGATCGCAGAACGTGCGGTGCAGCTCGTCGTCCAGGAGATAGAAGCGGTCGATCTCCGCCGCGCGGTAGGCCTCGCGCTGGCGCTCCACGATCGCGTCGAGCGTGGCCAGGTCTTCCTCATCGGCGCTCTTGGCCGCGAGTCTGACCGCAGCGCACTCCAGCGACTCGCGCACGAACTGGGCGTCCCCGAGCGCCTGGTGGCTGATACGCGACACATAGGTACCGAGCTGGGGGACGATCTCCACCAGACGGTCGTCGCGCAGGCGCACGAGCGCCTCTCTGATCGGGGTGCGGCTGACTCCCAGGAGGGCCGCCAGATCCTTCTCGGACAGGCGCTGGCCGGGGTGAAACTCGCTGGCGACGATCGCGTCCCGCAGCAACGCGTAGACCCGTCCACGGGCGGGAACCGCGGCGCGCTCGGAGATCGAGAGCTTCATGGGACAAATACTGGCATACTTGTATACAAGTATGCAATGGGTTGGCGACGGTTCTGTAGCGAAGGTCCAGGAGACCACGACGCTCAGGGATAATGCGACCGAGGTGACCGACTGCCACATCAGCCCACGTGATCCGAGCCCAGCGCGGTCGTCGGGGAGTGGCGCGATGATCCGCACCCTCTCCTCTCGGGTGGTCTACGAGAACCGTTGGATGGTGCTGCGAGAGGACGCGATCGAGCGACCGGGCGGCGCGGAGGGCATTTATGCGGTGGTCGACAAGCCCGGCGGCGTGCTGGTGGTTCCCTGGGACGGCGAGCGAGTCTGCTTGATAGGCCAGCATCGCTACACCGTGGATCGATATTCCTGGGAGTTTCCCCAAGGGGCGGTGCACGGCGAGGGCTCGACCGAGAATCCTGAGGATGTCGCCCGTCAGGAGCTGCGAGAGGAGACTGGACTGAGCGCTGAGTCGATGCGTGCGCTGGGAAGGTTCACTTTCGCGATCGGCATGTCCTCTCAGTGGTGTGATTGCTTCCTGGCCACCGGTCTCAGCCAGGGCGATGCCGCTCCGGAGCTCGAGGAGGTGGGCCTGCGGACCCGATGGGTCAGCGTCCGCGGACTCGAGGAGGAGCTGCGCGATGGGACGATCTTCGACGCCGCTACGCTGGCCGCGTGGCAGCTGCTTATGCTCGATGCCGAGCTGCGCGCAATGGTGGGTCGCTAGTGGCACTCGGCCCTCTTGAGGAGATAATCCGATCGTGATACCCCGCTACACCCGTTCAGAGCTAGGCGATGTGTGGACCGACGACGCCCGCATGGAGGCTTGGCGCAAGGTCGAGGTGGCGGCCTGCGAGGAGCTGCCTGGCCTGCTGGGCCACGACAACGGGCCGACCGACGCCGAGCTGCAGGCGATCCGCGCGGCTAGCTTCACAGTGGCGGAGGTCAACGAGCGCGAGCTCCTGACAGACCACGACATGGCCGCGTTCGTGGACGTCCTGTCCGCCTCGGCGGGAGAGGCGGGACGCTGGATCCACTTCGGGCTGACCTCCTCGGATGTGCTCGACACCGCCATGGCGCTGCAGCTGCGCGCCGCCGGGGAGGTGATCCTCCCGGGCGCCGGCCAGCTCGTGCAGGCACTCTCCAACCGCGCACGCGAACATACCCAGACTCTGTGTGTGGGACGCACTCACGGAGTACACGCAGAGCCGACCACATTCGGGGTGAAGCTCGCTGGCTTCGCGTTCGAGGCGCACCGCAACCAGGAGAGATTGCGCCGGGCCTTCGAGCAGGCGGCGGTCGGGGCTCTCTCGGGCGCGGTGGGCACCTACGCCGCGACGAGCCCCGAGTTCGAGCGGCGCGTGCTGAAGCGGCTTGCCCTGGCGCGCGAGGATGTCTCCACACAGGTGGTCGCACGCGACCGCCACGCCGAGCTGCTGAGCGCGATCGCCCTCGCTGGAGCGGGTCTGGAGCGCCTGGCGACCGAGATCCGCCACCTGCAGCGCACCGAGGTGCGCGAGGTGCGCGAGCCTTTCAAGGCTGGGCAGAAGGGCAGCTCCGCGATGCCACACAAGCGCAACCCGATCAAGAGCGAGCAGATATCGGGGCTCGCGCGGGTGCTGCGCGGCAACGCCCAGGCGGCCCTGGAGAACGTGGCGCTGTGGCACGAGCGCGACATCTCACACTCCTCGGTCGAGCGCGTGATCCTGCCCGACTGCACGATCCTGATCGACCACCTCCAGCGCAGCGCGACCGCGCTTGTGCAGGGGCTCGTGGTGGACGAGACACGCATGCGTTCCAACCTCGAGCTGACTTGCGGCGCGCTGTTCTCCCAACGGGTGCTGCTGGCGCTGGTGGAGTCCGGGATGGTGCGCGACGAGGCCTACCGGATCGTCCAAGAGCTCGCCCAGCGCGCTTGGGATAAGAGCACGCCGCTGCGCGACCTGCTCGCCGCCGATGTTCGCACACAGCAGCTGGATCTAGCCTCGATCTTCGACTACGACCACTACACGCGCAACGCCCAGGAGATCGTAAAGCGGCTCGATGAGATCGCCTGAACCGGGCTGGGCGGCTCACCGAGCATCGGCGATCGGCTCGGCGCGCCAGCCTCGAGCACCCCCCGCTCGGCCATGCTCCGGCAGGCATCGGCGATGAGCTGCGTGTCCAGATACGCATGCAGGCTTCTCACCCGACCCCAGCGGATCTGTATCCAGTGGGTGCCGTGATTCGTGTATGGCTCGCCGACCTGCGGTGCAAGCCGAGCGCTCCACTGGACGGCGACCCACGTATCCCACGGCCAGCCGCGTGAGTTCACACGATGCACTTCAAAGGCATGGCCGGGAAAGAGACGGTCCAGTCGCTCAAACCAGCGCAGGACGGCCTCGCGCGTGCGACGCTCACCGCCGAGCGGATGGGCGCCGGGAAAGCTGTGGTGCACATCTTCCGCGAGGGTGGCGAGCAGCGAGCGCCACTCGCCTCGATCGAGCAGACCGAACACGCCAACCGCGCGACGGCGGACGATCGCGTGATACATCAGGGTGATCCGGCGCTCATGCCTCGCTCCGTCCAGGCGGCCCCGGCCGCAGCGAAGCTCGACGGCGAACCCCTGGCCACTCGGCGGGCCCTTGTTACCAGCTGTGTCGTTCGCGACATCGTGTGTATCGCAGCAGACTCGCCGTGACCGCTCAAGGGGTCCCACAGGACCGGTTGACGCGACCCGATCCGGCTCACTCCCCAATCGGCCGGCCTCGCTGGTAGCATCGCGCCACGTGACCACGACCCTCGCCGAGTTGCCCCTGATAGCGAGCGGGAAGGTGCGCGAGCTCTATCGCCTGGACGGCCCTCCGGATGCGCGTCTGCTGATGGTCGCAAGCGACCGGATCTCCACGTACGACGCTGTTCACCCGACGTCGATCCCGGACAAGGGCAAGGTGCTCACCGGGCTCTCCGTGTTCTGGTTTGCGCAAACCGAGGGGATCCTCCCCAATCACATGATCTCCGCCACCGAGGGTGTTCCCGCGGAGGCACGCGGTAGAGCGCTGGCGGTACGCGAGCTGAAGATGCTGCCGGTGGAGTGCGTCGTGCGCGGTTACATCACCGGATCGGGCTGGAAGGACTATCAGGCGACAGGAAAGGTGTCGGGCATCGAGCTGCCGGCCGGGTTGCGGGAGTCCGAGCAGTTGCCTGAGCCGATCTTCACCCCCAGCACGAAGGCGGAGGTGGGTCACGACGAGGCGATCGACTTCACGCGCGCCGCCGAGCTCGTCGGCGATGAAGGTCTGATGGAACGCGTGCGCGAGAAGTCGATCGAGCTGTACTCGCACGCGGCGGCGCACGCGCGCGAGCACGGCGTGATCCTCGCCGACACCAAGTTCGAGCTGGGACTCGACGAGCATGGCGAGCTGGTGCTGGGCGACGAGGTGCTGACCCCGGACTCCTCGCGCTACTGGCCCGCGGAGGGATACGAGGTCGGCAGGGGCCAGCCCAGTTTCGACAAGCAGTACGTGCGCGATTGGGCGTCCGGCAGCGGCTGGGACAAGCGCCCGCCCGCCCCGGCGATCCCCGAGGATGTGGTGGCTGGAACGCGCGCGCGCTATGTCGAAGCCTACGAGCTGATCGTGGGCGAGCCGTTCTCGGCATGGCTCGAGCGCACGGCATGAGAGCGCGGGTGCTGATCCGTCCAAAGGCCGGCATCCTCGATCCCCAGGGCGAGGCTGTTCAGAGAGCGCTCCCCGCGCTCGGATTCGATGGCGTGGAGAACGTGCATATCGGACGCCTGGTCGAGCTCGACGTGCCCGACCCCAGCCAGCTTGACGCGATCTGCGAGAAGCTGCTGGCAAACCCCCTCATCGAGGACTACGAGGTGCAGGTCTTCGATTCCGAGAACCCTTGAAGTTCGGCGTACTCCAGTTTCCCGGCAGTTGCGACGAGCGCGATGCGCTGGCGGCCGCTCGCCTCGTCGGTGACGCCGAGCTGATCTGGCACGGCGACCGGGATCTCAAAGGGGCCGACGCGATCGTCGTGCCCGGCGGCTTCTCCTACGGGGACTATCTGCGCGCGGGGGCGATCGCCCGCTTCGCCCCCGTGATGGAGACTGTGATCGCCTTCGCGGAGGAAGGCGGGCTGGTGCTCGGAATCTGCAACGGCTTTCAGGTGCTGTGCGAGGCCGGCCTGCTGCCAGGCGCGCTGCTTGTGAACGCGAACCTGCGCTTCACCTTCAGGCAGGTCGAGCTGGAGGTGCTCCAGAGCGGCGGTTCCTTCACGCGTGCGTGCGCGCTCGGCGAGCACCTCAGCATCCCTGCGAAGCACTCGTGGGGCCGCTACCACGCCGACCCCGAGACGCTCGCCGCGATGGACCACTCCGGCCAGTTCGTGCTGCGCTACGCGCCCGGTCACAACTTCAACGGCTCGCTGCACGACATCGCCGGGGTCTGCAACGAGGCGGGCAACGTGTTCGGGATGATGCCCCACCCCGAGCACGCCGTTGACGAGCAGATCGGCGGGTCCGCCGACGGGCTGAAGATCTTCGAGTCGATGCGGCTGACGGTCGAGGGCGCGCGCGTATGAGCGAGACTGCGCCGACCGTCGAGGACGCGCTCACGCTCGGGCTCACACGCTCCGAGTACGAGCTCGTGTGCGCCAAGCAGGGGCGCGCGCCCAACAAGGTGGAGCTCGCGATGTACTCGCTGCTGTGGAGCGAGCACTGCGCGTACAAGCACTCCAAGAAGCTGCTGCGCACGCTCCCAACAGAGGGCGAGCACGTCGTGATGGGACCCGGCGAGAACGCCGGCGCGGTTGACGTCGGCGGCGGGCTGGTGTGCGCGTTCAAGGTCGAGTCCCACAACCACCCGAGCGCGGTGGAGCCGTTCCAGGGCGCCGCGACAGGCGTCGGCGGGATCCTGCGCGACATCTTCGCGATCGGCGCGCGTCCGATCGCGGTGCTCGACTCGCTGCGCTTCGGCGAGGTCTCCTCCCAGCGCTCACGCTACCTGCTCGATCGTGCGGTCAGCGGGATCGGCCACTACGGCAACTCGATCGGCGTGCCGACGATCGGCGGGGAGGTGTATTTCGAGGAGCCCTACGAGCAGAACTGCCTGGTCAACGCGATGGCGCTCGGACTGGGAGCACGCGAGCGACTGGTGCGCAGCGCGGCCACCGGAGTGGGCAACGTGCTGCTGCTGTTCGGCGCCTCCACAGGCCGCGACGGGATCGGCGGTGCCTCAGTGTTGGCCTCCGCGGAGCTCGCGGCCGGCGGTGAGGAGGACAAGCGCCCCACTGTCCAGGTCGGCGATCCGTTCGAGGAGAAGAAGCTGATGGAGTGCTCCCTGGAGCTGCTCGAGCGCGGGCTGCTCGTCTCACTGCAGGACCTTGGCGCCGCCGGCCTGACCTCCTCGGCCGCCGAGATGGCCTCCAAGGGCCAGGTCGGTATCGACATCGACATAAGCGAGGTGCCCCTGCGCGAGCCGGACATGGAGGCCTTTGAGATCGTCGTATCGGAGTCACAGGAGCGCATGTTGTGCGTGGTGGAGCCCCGCAACGTCGCGAGCGTGCTCGCGCTGTGCGAGAAGTGGGAGGTGGGCGGCTCGCCGATCGGGATCGTCACCGACACCCAGCGCCTGCGCGTGCTCGACGGGGAGGATCTGCTCGGCGACATGCCGGTCAGCGGTCTGGTCGATGACTGTCCCCTCTATGACCTGCGGCCCAGCAAGCCGACAGTCGCGTTGTACCGGCCCGCCCAGCAGCGTCTGGCACACGATGCCACGCTCGGGGAGATCCTGCTCGAGCTGCTCGGCGCTCCCAATCTCGCCTCCCGCAGGCCGCTGTTCGAGCAATACGACGCGATCGTCCAGTCGCGGACCGTGCGCAGGCCGGAGCAGGCCGACGCCGCGGTGCTCGCCCTGCCGGACGGTGGGGCCCTGGCTGTCAGCATCGACTGCAACGGCCGCCGCGTCGCGGCCGATCCCTACCGTGGGACGATCGAGGCGGCGCTCGAGTGCGCGGCAAACCTCGCGTGTGTCGGCGCACGGCCGCTGGGCACGACCAACAACCTCAACTTCGGAAACCCCGAGAAGCCCCACATCGCCTGGCAGCTGACCGAAGCCGTACGAGGCCTGGGCGATGCCTGCCGGGCGCTCGACGCGCCGATCGTGGGCGGCAACGTCTCCCTCTACAACGAGGGTGCAGAGAGCGGCCCGATATATCCGACACCGGTGATCGGGATGGTCGGCCGGCTCGACCGGGCCGACCGCGCGGGCGAGATCGGCTTTCGCCACGAGGGGGATGAGATCGCCCTCGTCGGGGACACACCGCCTTCCCTGGCGGCGAGCGAGCTTCACAAGCTGCACGGCGCGCCGCTGCCGGACGGACTGCCCGCCTTTGATCTGGACACCATCTGCGCGACACAGCGGGCTCTCGCGGCGGCCGTCGCCGAGGAGCTGCTCTCCAGCGCCCACGACATCGCCGAGGGCGGCCTGGCAGTGGCGATCGCGGAGTGCTGCCTGGCAGGCTCGCTCGGCGCCAGCGTCCGAATCGAGGAACCGGGCGACCCGAGCACGCTGCTGTTCGGAGAGGGCCCGGGGCGTTTTCTGGTCAGTTGCAGCAGTGCGACGCTGGACGAGCTCTCGCAGCGAATGCTGGTACGGCGGCTGGGTACGGTTGGGGGAGACTCGCTCCAGATCGACGTGGGCGAGGAGAGTCTGCGCGTGGACATCGGGGAGCTCCAGCGGGCGCATCATTCGCTGACGGCACTGTTCCCGTAGAGATCTGCTGCTAGTTTGTTGCTGTGAGGCGCTTGCCGGACCGCCAGGAAAGCGGCTATCAACCTCAGCGCGGCCGGCCTGAGCCTGGCGCTGAGGTCTCGCCTACGCGTGACGGTCCCCGCGATGGGTGCGGGGTCTTCGGGCTGTACGCGCCCGGGCACGAGGTCTCGCGGCTGTCCTACTTCGCGCTGTACGCGCTGCAGCATCGCGGGCAGGAGTCCGCCGGCATCGCCGCCGCCGACCGCGGCGGGCACATCATCACCCGCCGCGAGCTGGGCTTGGTCAACCAGGTGTTCACGGAGAACGATCTGAGCACCCTCGCCGGCGAGCTGGCAATCGGCCACGTGCGCTACTCGACGACCGGCTCAAACGCCTGGGAGAACTCCCAGCCGGTGCAGCGCTCGGAGGGAATGGGCGGCTCCCGACGCGAGGTAGCCCTGGCGCACAACGGCAACCTGATCAACGCTCTGGAGCTGCACGAGGAGCTGCTCTCCAGCGGCGTGACGTTCAGCTCCACATCCGACTCGGAGATCATCGCCGCGATGATCGCCACGCACCACGCACACGACGTCGAGGACGCGATCGCCGACGTGCTGCCGCGCCTGCGCGGGGCCTTCTCGATCGTCGCGATGACCAAGGACCGCGTCGTCGCCTTCCGCGACCCTCACGGGCTGCGACCGCTGTCGATCGGCGTGCTCGCGCAGGCCGACGGCCAGGATCGCTACTGCGTGGCAAGCGAGTCATGCGCGTTTGACATCATCGGCGCCCGCTACCTGCGCGACGTCGAGCCCGGCGAGATGGTCACGCTCGGCGAGAACGGCCTGGAGAGCCGAATGGTCGCGGGCGGGCAGCGGCGCGCGTTCTGCGTGTTCGAGTACATCTATTTCGCTCGCCCGGACTCGCGCATGAACGACCAGGTGCTGCAGGTCGCGCGAGGACGGATGGGCGAGATCCTGTGGCGCGAGGCGCCGGTGCAGGCGGATCTCGTGATCGCCGTGCCCGACTCTGGCAACCCGGCCGCTCGAGGCCTCGCGCGAGCCGCCGGGCTGCCCCAGGACGACGGCTTCGTCAAGAACCGCTACGTGGCGCGCACGTTCATCCAACCCGGACAGGAGCTGCGCAAGCACGGGCTGCGCCTGAAGTTCAACCCTCTCCCGGAGGTGATCGCCGGCAAGCGCCTGGTCGTCGTGGACGACTCGATCGTACGCGGAAACACTACTCGCCAGATCGTGCAGATGCTGAAGGACGCGGGCGCCGCGGAGGTGCACATGCGAATCTCCGCGCCGCCGATCAAGCACCCCTGCCACTACGGCATCGACATGTCCACGCGCGAGGAGATGATCGCGCACGGGCGCAGCACCGAGGAGGTCGCCGCCGAGCTCGGCTGTGACTCGCTGCACTACCTGTCACTCGCCGGCGTATATGAGGCGGTGCGCGGCGAACGCGCGACCCACTGCGACGCCTGCTTCAGCGGCGAGTACCCGCTCGCCGACAGCGACGAGGCCCAGGGCAAGTACTCGCTGGAGGACCGCCCGCCCCTGATCAGAGCCTGAAGGCCGCGGCGTCCTGCAGGCCGATCGGGCGCCGTGAGACCCGTTCGTGCCCAGCTGGACAACGATGTCCACCGAGGCACGGAAGTCGGCTCTAGCGCAGCTGCTCCTCACGCGCGCCGGACGCGTCGCTGTAGGGGTCGCTATACGGATGGGGGGCGATCTCCCCACGGCCACCCGAGCGCAGAGCGCTCGCAAACGCGAACAGGATGGCGAGTATGACTATCAATGATCCAAGCATTTCTTGTCTCCGGTGTATCGATCGTGACCCCCACCAACCTCAAGGTGATTGTTGATCGAGAGCGGCTCCGTCTATGTGAGGTGGGTCACATTCGCAGCTCGCGTTGCGCCACGCAGTCCTCGTCGCACAGCCACCGACGAAAGGCGCCTCCAGGCCGTTATCGTCTCGCCCGATGTCAAGCTCGCAAACCGCACCCCTCCCGGTGGCCGTGCTCGTCTCCGGCGCCGGCACCAACCTGCAGGCGCTGCTCGACACGGTTCACGGGAATGAGGTCGAGATCGTCGCCGTCGCCTCTAACGTCGCGGAGGCCAAGGCGCTCGAGCGTGCCCGCGCCCGTGGGGTACAGACCGCGGTGTTCGCGCGCGACAGCTATCCCGACCGTGTCGCTCGCGACGAGGCGCTCGCCGACTGGCTGTCGGCGCGCGGCGCGCGGCTCGTCGTCCTGGCCGGCTACATGGAGCTCGTGGGCGAGGCGTTCCTCAGACGCTTCGATAAGGCGGTCATCAACGTCCATCCTTCGTTGCTGCCCGCCTTCACCGGTTTGCGGGCGATCGAGCAGGCGCTCGAGTACGGCGTGAAGGTTTTCGGGGTGACCGTTCACTTCGTCGATACCGGCGTGGACTCGGGTCCTGTGATCCTGCAATCGGCAATCGAGCTGCCGCGGGCGCACGACGCCGAGGAGGTGCTGAGGGCTCTGCGACCGTTGGAGCACACGCTGCTGCCAGAAGCGGTGCGGCTGTTCGCCGGCGGCGCTCTGCGCCCCGACGCCGGGAACCCGCGCCGGATACTCGCCGACGGATAGGCTCTTTTGAAATGAGCGGCGGCGACGCAGACGAGCAAAACGTGGGACTGCAACGCACCGAGCCCGGGGCGGTTCGTGTCCGACGAGCGTTGCTGTCTGTATCGGAGAAGGAAGGGATCATCGATTTTGCCCGGGGGCTCGCCGAGCTGGATATCGAGATCGTCTCCACGGGCGGCACCGCCCGTGAGCTAGCCCAGGCGGGCGTGAAGGTGCGCGCCATAGAGGACTTCACTGGCCTGCCGGAGATGATGGACGGTCGCGTAAAGACACTGCACCCCCGGCTGTATGGTGGCTTGCTAGCGCTCCGCGACGACGACGAGCACCTGAGGGCGGCATCCGAGCACGGGATCGAGCAGGTCGATCTGGTGTGCGTGAACCTCTACCCGTTCGAGCAGACCGTTGCACGCGGCGATGTCAGCGAGCAAGAGATCATCGAGAACATCGACATAGGCGGCCCGACGATGATCAGGGCGGCCGCCAAGAATGCGCCGTTCGCTGCGCCCGTGGTGGACCCCGCCGACTATCCGGCGGTGCTAGAGGAGCTGCGACAGACGGGCGCCCGCCTGTCGCTCGACACGCGCACTCGCCTGACCGCCAAGGCGTTCGCGCTCACAGCCCGCTACGACGCGGCCATTGCCAGCTGGTTCGCGCGGCGCGCCTACGAGGGCTTTCCCCCCACCTGGAGCGACTCCTACGTGAAGATCTCAGACCTGCGCTACGGGGAGAACCCCCATCAACAGGCGGCGTTCTACGCGCGCGCGGGTTCTGCCACCCATCTGTTGGACGGCGTGGAGCAACTGCACGGCAAGGAGCTCTCGTTCAACAATCTCCTGGACCTCAGCTCGGCACGCGAGCTGGTGGAGGAGTTCGATTCGCCCACGTGTGTGATCGTCAAGCACAACAACCCCTGTGGCGCCGCCATCGGACAGAGCGCCCAAGACGCTTACGAGCGGGCGTTCGCGTGCGACCCCCAAAGCGCCTACGGTGGGGTGATAGCGCTCAACAAGCCGGTCGCCCGGGCCTGTGCGCAGGCGCTCGCCAAACAGTTCATCGAGGTGCTGCTCGCGCCCTCCTTCGAGCCCGACGCGCTCGAGGTGCTCACCGAGAAGAAGAACGTGCGTCTGCTGGAGCTGCGCGACTGGCCGGCTCCCGCGCATGAGGTGGAGGGCAAGCCGGTCATCGGCGGACAGCTCGTGCAGACCAGCGACGTCGTCTCCGAGACACGCGAGCAGATGCGGGTCATCAGCTCGAGGCAGCCGAGCGAGAGCGAGTGGAGGGACATGCTGTTCGCCTGGACGGTGTGCCGCCACGTACGCTCCAACGCGATCGTACTGGCCATCGGCGGCGCAACGATCGGGATCGGCGCGGGTCAGATGAGCCGTGTGGACGCCGTCAAGATCGCCGTCGAGAAGGCAAACACGTTCCAGCCGCAGCTGCTCGGCGGCTCCGCGCTTGCCTCCGACGCGTTTTTCCCGTTCGCCGATGGCCCGGAAGTCGCCCTGGACGCGGGCGTCAGCGCGATCATCCAGCCGGCCGGGTCCGTGCACGACGAGGAAGTGCTCGCCGCGACTGACCGGGCGGGAGCCGTGATGGTCGCGACCGACAAGCGCCACTTCCGGCACTGACCCAGAGACCGACGGGACAACGCGCTCACCCCTTGCGGGGAGGTGTAGCATCGGCCTCATGTGCCGAAACATCCGCAACCTCCACAACTTCGAGCCACCCGCCAGCGACGAGGAGATCCGTGCCTCAGCGCTGCAGTACGTGCGCAAGATCAGCGGCTTCACCAAGCCCTCGCAGGCGAACGCTGAGGCGTTCGAGCGTGCGGTGGACGAGGTGACCGATATCTCCGCGCGTCTGCTGAGCGAATTGGTCACGAACGCACCGCCGAAGGACCGCGAGGTCGAGGCCGCCAAGGCCCGCGCCCGCGCCGCACAGCGGTACGCCGCGTAGGCCTCACCGCGAGGCGCGCCAAGCGCAGGCGATGGTTCGTTAGCGCCCGTCCCATGGCGGAGAGGCCCTTGACACCCTGTGTTACGATATATCGTGTAACTACTTTGATAGCTCACGATAGGAACTAGATATGTTTGGTGATGAGATTTATTCAACAGGAGCAAAGCCCGGCTGCAGGTCTCCCCGGCACGGTGGCCGTCACGGTCACCGCGGCGGCGGCCCCGAGGCTCGCGGCGACTTCGGTGGCCCGTTCGGGGCCGGCCCATTCGGCTTCGGCCGTGGCGGAGGTCCGGGAGGTCCCCGAGGACGCGGCCGCAGGGCGCGCCGTGGCGACATCCGCACAGCGGCGCTGTTGCTGCTCGCTGATGAGCCGCGCAACGGCTACCAGATCATGCAGGAGGTGCAGGAGCGAAGCGGCGGCATCTGGAGCCCGAGCCCAGGCTCGGTCTACCCGGCGCTGCAGCAGCTCGAGGACGAGGGCTTGATTCGCACCGAGGAGAGCGACGGCCGCAAGCTGTTCGCGATAACCGACGAGGGCCGCAAGGTCGTAGCGGAGCGTGATGTCGACCGGCCGGCTCCGTGGGAGCAGACGGGCGACGGCGCCGTTGGAATGCACGAGCTCGGCAAGCTCATGCGGGAGGTCGCCCACGCGTTCGCGCAGGTGATGCGAACAGGCACCGAAGGCCAGATCGCCAAGGCCACCGGCGTGCTTGCGGGAACCCGGCGCGACCTGTACCGGATCCTCGCGGATGGAGACATCGGCAGCGACAGCGGCGAGGCAAACGCCGCGGGCAGCGACACGGAGACCGGTGCTGATGCCGGTACCGTGGACTAGAACAGATGAACCCGACCACCACCACGGCTCCAAGCCAGGCCACCGAGACGGCGTCCAGCGCAGCCGTCTCGGTCAACGGCCTGATCAAGCGCTACGACGAAGTCGAAGCGGTACGCGGCATCGAGTTCGCCGTCGCCACCGGTGAGATCTTCGGCTTCCTCGGGCCCAACGGAGCCGGCAAGTTGACGACGATCAACATGCTGTGCACGCTCGTGCGCCCCAGCGGCGGCTCGGCGTTGGTCGCCGGGCACGACGTGCTCACAGAACGCGACGATGTCCGTCGCAACATCGGCCTGGTCTTCCAGGACACCACGCTCGACGGCTACCTGAGCGCCGAGCAGAACCTGCGGCTGCACGCCGAGCTGTATGGCGTTCCGCGGGAGCTGGTGGGCGAGCGCATGCGCCAGGTGATGGAGATGGTGGGGCTGCGGGAGCGAAAGGACAGCTGGGTGAACACGTTCTCCGGCGGCATGAAGCGGCGCCTGGAGATTGCCCGCGGCCTGCTTCACTCGCCGCGGGTGCTGTTCCTGGACGAGCCGACCGTGGGACTCGACCCGCAGACGCGCAGCTCGATCTGGCGGTACATCCGCGAGCTGAAGGCACGCGAGGACATCACCATCTTCCTGACCACCCACTACATGGACGAGGCCGAGTATTGCGACCGCATCGCGATCATGGACCAGGGCCGGATCATCGTGCTGGACACCCCCGAGGCGCTGAAGGCGAAAGTCGGCAAGGACCGCGTGCAGATCGAGACAGACGACGACCAGGCGGCGATCGACGCGCTGCGCGAGCGCTTCGGAATCGAGGCAACGGTGGCGGAGGGCGCGGTCACGTTCGGCGTGCCCGCCGGCGAGCAGTTCGTCCCACGGCTGTTCGGCGAGCTCGGCATGCCCATCCGCTCGGTGAGCGTCGCGCGTCCGTCGCTCGACGATGTGTTCATGTCCTACACGGGCACCACGATCCGTGACGCGGAGTCCACCAGTACTGATCGCATGCGCAACGTCGCCAGAATTATGGGGCGCTGATGGCAACCGAGACGAGCACGCTGAGCGCCGGGACGCCGCACGAGATCGCCCGTGTGCGTGTACCTGCGCGCAGTTTTCGCAGTGAGCTGCGCGCGATCAAGGTTGTGTGGAAGCGCGAGTTGATCCGCTTCAGTCGCGACCGGCTGCGCATCCTCACCTCCTTGATGCAGCCGTTCCTGTTCTTGTTCGTGCTCGGCTCCGGCCTGTCGTCACTGGTATCCGCGGGCACCCACGGGGTGAGCTTCAAAACCTTCATCTATCCCGGTGTGTTGTGCATGGCGGTGATGTTCACCGCGATGTTCTCCGCCGCGTCGATCGTGTGGGATCGCGAGTTCGGCTTCCTGCGGGAGATGATGGTGGCGCCCGTGCGACGCTCCTCGATCGTGTTGGGCAAGTGCTGCGGCGGCGCTACCGTGGCGGGCTTCCAGGGTGTGATCGTGCTCGCGATCGCCGGTCTCGTCCACGTCCCCTACTCGCCGGGACTGCTCGCCGAGCTGTTTGGGCTGCAGCTGCTGCTCGCGTTCTCGATCACCGCGTTCGGCATGATGGCCGCCGCGCGCATCACGCAGATGCAGTCGTTCATGGCGCTGATGCAGATGGCGATCATGCCGATGTTCTTCATCTCCGGCGCGATGTTCTCGGTGGCTCACCTCGAACGCTGGCTGGCGATCCTCAACCGCATCGACCCGCTCACCTACGCCGTTGACCCGATGCGGCGCGCGATCTTCTCCCACCTGAACATCTCCGCGGCGAGTCGCCACGCGCTCGCCCCTGGAGTGACGTGGTGGGGCTGGCACGTACCCAGTCTGGTGGAGGCGGCAGTGGTGGCGCTGCTCGGCCTCGTGATGCTGGCGATCGCGATCGTGGAGTTCAGCCGCGCGGAGTAGCTTCTCCGGGCGTCCAGACGGCCTGGCCTCACCGTGATAGGCACCACCGCCGCCGGGGGAGAGAGGCCCGGCGGCGGTGGAATGTCAGTGGCCCGCCCGAATTGGGCGTATCACAGGCGCTCTGCGATTCTTGCCGACCGATGTAACTCCGTGTCTGAATCGGCGACGGTACCCTGAGGCAGCCGATTCACCCCCGCCGGAGATGGTCAGCACGCCCGCCCTGGCCGATGGGCTCGAGAGGGCCACGGACAGCACAAGCAAGCCCGGCCTGAGACGGACTTGCGTTAGATGAGCTCTTGGTGTGAAGTAGTCATGCGTGGGATGGACGCCAGCTGTTTCACCGCCCGGTCGCGGGCGCGTGGCCTGCAAGCAGCGCTTGGATGACACCGCACTATATGAGTTAATGACAAACGATTTGATGCGCATGGGTATCGATGAGTCGCGAATCGTCTAGATGTTGAACTTGGTGTGGCCGGGTAGTTTGTGAAGGCGGCAGGTGTGGTAGACGCGGTTGCCTGTGATGTGTTTGCCGTTGGCTTGTGTGGCGTTGAGAGTTATGGTGATGGTTTGGTAGGGGCGGCCTTGGAGGTTCAGGTAGTAGCGTCTGGTTGCGCCCGTCAGGGTCTTCACCAGCTTGTGGTTGACGAAGACCTGGGCTGAGAGGAGCTTGTCTTGGCGGGGTAGCAGTAGGTGGATCATGAAGCGCCTGACGCTCTCGCATGCCTTGGGCTTTGCTACGAGAGCCTCGGCTTTGCTCAGGGGGGTGATCGTGACGGGCGGTCCATTGACGGTCAGCGTGGACGGTGTGCTGGTAGATGGCAGACATCCAGCCTGTGCCGTGGTGGACGAGCTGCCAGAGTAGACAGCCGTGACCGGGTGCTCACCGGCCGGTGGCGCTGTGATCGTCGTATGTGCCGTACCCTGATTAACGGCGACTGGTTCCCCGACGGGCTTACCGTCCACATCGAACTGCACAGATCCCGGACAAACCACCCCGGGCGAAGAGACCACGGTAGCTGTGATGGTGATTGTTTCACCAACGTTGGCCGAGGATGGGTTGGGTGTGGCGTGGGTCGTTGTGGGGTACAGGACGCTGAGTGTGCTGGGGGTGCTCGTGCTGGGTAGGCAGCCCGCTTGGGTGACGCTGCTGAGCGTGCCCGAGTAGGTGGCCGTGATTGGATGGTTGCCCGCCGCCGGGGCTGTGGTGATGGTCTGGGCTTTACCTTCGTTGACCGTGACGGGATTGCCGACAGGCGCCCCGTCTACTTCAAACTGGACTGTGCCAGGACAATCGCCCCCGCTGGATGTGACCGTCGCGGTCAGTGCGATGGTTTCACCGACGCTCGCGGAGGACGGTGACGGTATGGCGTGGGTAGAGGTCGGGTAGGGGACGTAGTAGCTGAGGATCACGGCACCGCTGTTTTCTCCACTGGAGTTGACCGATCGCTGATACACGACGTCGGTGACGCTCGGAGCCGCATAGTCTGAGCCTCCCCCACCCCCTCCGCCGGTGAGCGCTCCCGGGGCGCGACAACCGCCGAACGCTCCCCCCGAGCCGCCGTAGTAGCCGCCGCCCCCGCCTCCGCCGCTGCCACCGCTGTTTTCGTCGGATCCCCCGGGCAGCCCATTGCCGTGTTCGCCGCCGGGATGTTCCGCGGAGCCCCCGGAACCGCCTTCCCCGTTGGTGGGGGGCGGCAAATAGGCCACTGACGGAGCGACCGCCACACTGGCACGAACTTCTTCGCTTTCGCCTGCGCTGGCTCCGCTTTCACCTTCGCCAGGCGGCCCGTTCTCACCGCCGTTGCCGCCGTTGCCGATAGCTCCCGAGGGACTCGACGCGCAACTTCCGAGGAACGTGCCTCCGCCGCCTCCGCCCCCTCCGCCAACGAGCAACGGGATTTCCGAGGAGAGGATCTCGCTAGAGCCCCCTCCGCCTCCGCCGTCGCTTTTCGGGCTTTCTGTGGTGCCCGAGGGAGCGCCTCCGTTGTACCCGCCGGCGGCAGGTGTGGTTTGCGTGCCGGTGCTTCCGTTGGCGCCGACCCCTCCGACCCGAATCGTCAGGTTTTCACCGGGGGTTGCATTCAATGTGCCGGCGGCGCTGCCGCCGATGCCACCGTTGGTAGGTTCGCCGTAGAAGGGTCCTGCCACGGCCAGTAGCGGCACAACGGTGGGCACGCTTCGTTTGCCGACCCCGCCCGGTCCGCCATTCCCGCCGACGACTTCACCGGTGAGAGAGCCCACCCCAACCGGGACCGTGTAGGTCTGGGGCGAGCCCGTGTAGGAGAATGTTTCAGAGGTCAGGCTCCCGGGTTCCGCCGTGGCAAGGGCTGAAGAGCAGTGCACGAGGATCAGGCCGGCAAGGAGCGTAAGCGCTGTCGCATGCCTCCCGCGGTGAACTCTATGGCTCACTGCGACGCTCTCCCGGGTGCCCGTGCGTGTGACGAGAGCGCCTCGACAGTCCTGATCCCGAGGCGCCGGAGGTTTTCATCGCTCTTGAGAGTGGTTTATCGCTGGTGAGCGTTACGCCACTGAACGTTGTGCGCGCTGCCCACGGGAGCGCGGCCAAAATCGTGAAGAGCGGGTCTGCCAAATCGCGGACGGGACCCTCGGCGGGAATCCACGCCGACAGCGCGTGCATGAAGACAGTGTCTTTCGTGCACTCAAGTGAGCCTACTTTGACTATGCGGTCGCCGGACATGGGAGTGATCCCTACGTACCGGTTACGGGAGCGACCAGTTTTAGTCAGTCACAGCAAGGCGAAGACTGTGGATATCAGTCACTCGCTCGCTGACGGGCGCAGCTTAGCACCGATAGATCTGAGATATCAACCCTGCCGTACAGACCGCGGCAGGCGGGTGCTGTGGGCTGGCGTCAGCCCACTTCCAGGGTCGAGAGATCCTGCCCGCTGCAGTCGCGTTTGCCCGCGACGCGCAGCATCTCCTCGACACGGACCAGCTTGACGCGGGGTCGCCCAGTGGGTTCGCCCATCGCGCGCTCGTGGGAGTCGATCGCTTCCCAGCCGGTGTAGTTGACGACCTCCAAGCCGCGTTCGGCCAGTGTCGCCAGCAGCTCACTGGGCTCTCGTGTGGGCTTCGGCAAGCTTCCCTCACGCAGGTCGCTCAGCAGCAGACCGACCGTCTCGTGCGCGCACTTCTTGTTTGTTCCGATGACTCCCGACGGCCCACGCTTGATCCACCCTGCCGTGTAGACACCGGGGATCGGGACATCCGTACCGACGCGGGTCACCCGCCCGCCGTTGTTGTGGATCGTGGCACGGTGCTCGTCGAACGGGACGCCGGCGATCGGCGAGCCACGGTAGCCGATCGAACGCAGCACGAGCCCCGCGGATATGACCTCGTCGCGGCCGGTCGGCGACGCCGACAGCCGGCCGTCGCTCTCGGCCACCAGCTGGTTGTGCACGATGCGCACGCCCTCCACACGGTCCCGGCCAAGGATCTCCACGGGGGAGACCAGGAAGCGCAGGACGATCCGCTTGCTCTTTGAGGGCGGTGGCAGTTGGGCGAAGCCGGTGACTATCTCGACGTTGCGTTTGGTGGTCACGTCGGTTGCGTCGGAGTCGATCAGGGCTCTGCTGTGCGAATCCAGCTGCACCTCGGCGGGATCGACCACGATGTCGGCGTCTTGCATTTCGGCGAGCTCTCGTAGCTCGGGATTCGTGTAAGCGGCCTGCGCTGGGCCGCGGCGCCCCAGCACCACGATCTCGCGTATCGCGCTGTCCGCTAGCGCCTGGATCGCGTGGTCGGCGGTGTCGGTCGTAGAGAGCTCCTGCGGCGTCAACGCAAGCATGCGGGCCACATCCAGTGCGACGTTGCCGTTGCCGATCACAACGGCGCGCTCCGGGCTCAAATCGAAGCTGTGATCTGCGTAGTCGGGGTGGCCGTTGTACCAGGCGACGAACTCGGTGGCCGCGTGGCTGCCCGGAAGATCCTCGCCCGGGATGCCGAGCCGACGGTCGGTGGGAGAGCCGATCGCATACAGCACGGCGTGGTAGGCGCTCGCCAGCTCCTCGTGCGAGAGATCGACCCCGATCTCCACGTTGCCGTGAAAGCGAAAACGAGGATCCGCGGCGATCTTCTCAAAGACACGCGTGACCGACTTGATCTTCGGGTGATCTGGTGCCACGCCGGCGCGAACCAGCCCCCACGGCGTGGCGAGCCGGTCATACATATCGACCTGAATCGCCGGCTCTGAGCTCAGCAACTGGCCGGCGGCATAGAACCCGGCCGGTCCCGAGCCGATCACGGCGACGCGTATCGTGTTGTCCGTTGTGGTCATTGGATGGGCGCGGCCCGACTCGAACGGGCGACCCCCTCGGTGTAAACGAGGTGCTCTGGCCAACTGAGCTACGCGCCCCAGAGCCGGGACTCTAAGGCTAGCGTGCGCACCCGTATCTGCCGGCGTCAAAGGACACGAAAGCCCCGCTTGCGGGAGGCGCTGGGGCTCCACGAGACACGTGCCCGTCAATTCGTGCCAAGCTTGCAGGCATGCGTCTGAAGTCCGGCGGCGGTGCAGGGCCCCGGCGAGCCACCATTGGCGGCGGTTATCGCTATGTGCTGCTGGGCGCGGGGGTGGTCGTGCTCGTGCTCGCTCTGGCGCAGCTGGTGCTCCCGAAAATAGCCGTGCAGCGCGTACGCGATCGGGTCGAGCGCTACGGCCATGTGAGCAGCGTCAGCGTGAGCGCGTTTCCCGCACTGAAGCTGCTTTGGGGCGACATCGACCGCCTCGACGTGAGAGCGTCGAGCATGCGGGTGGGGGTCACCCAGATCGGCGGGCTGGTGTCGAGCGCCAACGCCAGCGAAGATCTCAATTTCAGTGCGGCGAAGACCAGGCTGTTGGCCAGCGGACTTGTGGGCGGGGGGCTACAGCTCACCGATGTCACGCTGCGAAAGCGCGGAAAGACGCTGAGCAGTCAGGCGACGATCGGGGAAGCCGATCTACGGGCCGCGCTCCCGGCTGGGTTTGAAGTTCAGCCATTGGCCAGCGGCGCGGGTTCCGTGGAGGTTCGCGCGAGCGGATCGTTGTTTGGTGTGCAGGCCTCGGTGGACGGTGTGATCACGGCCACTGAAGGCAAGCTAGTAGTGCAGCCGGTTGGCATTCCGCTGGGTGGGTTGCTCAAGCTGACACTGTTCGCCGATCCACGGATCTTTATCCAGGGGATCGGGGCTAGCAGCCAGCGCAATGGCTACAGGTTCACGATCAATGCAAGGCTGGAGTAGGGCGACGGTGCGTCAGGCGACCGGAACGGCGTTCCGCTCGCGTACCGTCATGTGCAGCCCGTTCTTTGGGCTGATGGTCGGCATCTGGCGGATCTTCAATTCGTAGTCCGCGGCGAGCTCCAGGGAAAAGCGGCTGAGTATCAGCGTCGCGATGGTGCGCACCTCGAGCTGGCCAAAGCGCATGCCGATGCAGGTTCGCGAGCCCCCACCGAACGGGACATAGGCGCCCTTTGGCAACGAGGCCTTCGCCTGTGGTGTGAAGCGCTCGGGACGGAAAGCGTCAGGTTCGGGAAACACATCCGGAAGGTGATGGGAGGCCCACGAGCTGTAGTTGACGTATGCGTTGCCCGGGACAGTGTGGCCTTCGAACTCGAACGGCTCCACTGACTTGCGCGGGCCTATCCAAGCCGGCGGATACTTGCGCAAGGTCTCATCGAGCACCATCTCGAGCTCCGGGAGCTCTCCGCCTACCAGCTGATCTGTCGTTGGGCGATCGCCTGCCAGCAGAGCGTGCTGCTCCTCCAGCAGAAGGGCGAGGACGTCCTGGTGGCGAGCCAGCTCGTAGAACATAAATGAGATCGTCGAGGTGGTCGTGTCGTGGCCGGCGAACAGCAGCGTCATCACCTCGTCGCGCACCTGCCGGTCGCTGAGTTTGCTGCCATCTTCGTCTTCGGCGTCGATCAGGAGACTCAGGATGTCCTGGCCTCGTCGTCCGGTGGCGCGACGATCGGCTATCTCGCTGTAGAGCAGATGGTTGAGCTTGCGCGAGGCGTTCTGCAGCCGGGCCCATGGTGTGTAAGGAGTGCGGATAAACCGGTACTGATAGCCGGCCGAGTAGAAAGCCAGCGCCTGCTCGAACAGCTCGGCGGCATCGATCGAGCGAGCCTGCTCGCCGTCGGGATCCAGGCCAAACAACGCCCGCATCGCCACACGTGTGGCAAGTCGCCGCGTCCATGCGTAGAGGTCCACTCGAGCGCCTGGTGTCCAGCGCTCCAGAGCGTGCTCGGTCTCAGCGACGACCGCCTCGACAGACGCGGCGATCTGCTCACGGTGAAAGGCGGGCAGCATGATGCGTCGTGCCCTGCGGTGGTAAGGGTCATCGGTGGTGAGCAGACCGTCACCGAGCAGGGCGATGAGGTCACGGAAGTGAGACTCACGCCACAGGAAGTTCGAGGCGTGGGAGACCGTGATGTAGTGGTTGGCGGCTGGTCCGAGCATGATGACGATGTTGCTGTGGAGGATCCGCAACGTGAATATCGGCCCGTATCGTTCGTAGCCCTCCAGCAGGAGGCAAAGCGGCTCATACGTGAACCGCTTTGTGCGGGTCAGCGAGAAGCTAGTGTCGCCCAGCGGGTAATGGACGGTCGCCTGATGCTCATCAACTAGATCCTGCACGAGGATCCTGAACGGATTTTCGTGCCGTAGCGGCGGCGGGTCTAGAGAGGGCATATGTCGAAGCGTAAATGATCGGCCCGGCAAATTGGCTGGCTGGCCAACTTTTTTTGGTGCTACGTGCCAAAGCGCACCGAAACACGCTGCCTGTGGGGTGCCTTCTCCGGCCAACGATGACCAGCCTCGGAAGTCTTGGCATACTTCTATGCCCACGTGTGGAAGCGGTGAGCTGATGCTCTGACTTCCAAGACATGGGGGCGTAGCTCAGTTGGTTAGAGCGCTGCCCTGTCAAGGCAGAGGTCGCGGGTTCAAGTCCCGTCGCTCCCGTTGCACGGCGACGATCCGCTCGTTCTGTGTTTTCGGCACCGCCCTGTGCCGGCTGGTGTTGAAGGAACTGCTGTGTGGCTTAGAACCACACGACGACTTTCCTGCCCTACTTGCCCAGATTTACTCGGACAGTGAGAGCAGAACTCACGCCGGATCTCAAGACCCAACCGGAAGATCCGCGTCACTTGGCCAACAGCCGCCCGTTGCCGTCGGAAGATTTGGGCTGGCGTAGCCAAGCGAGGCCACTATCGCTTGAGCGGCAAAGTCTGGTTTGTGGCGTGACTCGCTGGTAGCTTGAAGGAATGGCAACCTCTCGTGTCAAGACGATTGACATCGATGCTGGACTGCTGGCAGACACGCGCGATGCCATGAAGCCCTCGGCGGAGGCGCAGGACGCCGAGGTGGTCGAGCAGGCACTGCGCTTCTATCTGGGCCGCAGGGCGCTTGAGACCTCCCAGGCGATGAGCGAAATTACCGAAGAGGAAGCGATGCGGATGGCCAACGAGGAGCTGCATGCGATGCGCCGCGAGCGCCGCAGCGCGGCGTGACCCGGGTCGTCATCGACCCGGGCGTTCTGGTCTTTGCATTTATCTCTCCGAGAAAGGCCGCGCCCGCGTTGGGGGAGCTATTCGTCAGGAATCGAGAAGCGCCGGCCACCGAGGTCACCTAGGGTGACCGCCATGGGCATCACTTTTTACGGGGATCTTGTCGATTTCGCGCTGCGCCGTTCGTCTTAACATGACCGTACACACCGGGTCGATGTGGCCCGCGACCTCAGGAGCGATCATGACCGGCTCTTCCACCCAGGGAATCAAGACCGTGCTGCATCCCGTGTCCGACTTGGCGAGCGCCAAGGCGGTGTACACAGCTTTGCTCGGCGTCCCACCGCAGACCGACTCATCCTACTACGTCGGTTTCGAGGCCGAGGGCCAGCAGATCGGGCTGGTGCCGAGCGGTGGACCGCAGGGCATGACCTCGCCCGTGGCCTACTGGCACGTGCCGGACATCGAGGCGAAGCTGGCCGAGGTGACCGCTGCCGGTGCGCCCGTGAAGGAGCCTGCGCACGACGTGGGTGGCGGGCGCCTGGTGGCGACCTGCACCGATCCGGATGGCAACGTCCTCGGGCTGCTCCAGGACCGATGAGTTCCGTGCGGGTGGGGATCCGATCTGGTGCTCAGCGTCGTCGCGACACCAAGCGTCGGCTCACCCACAGACATCGGATGTCAGGGTGACCGGTTCGTTGCGCATGCGCCGGCTTACACCCGCATGCGGTCGCGCCATGACCGCTGGTCCCACATCTGCGGTGGGATCTCTCAACTGTTTGCCGCTCTAGCTAACGGCCGCATACTGTAAAAGGAGACGACTTATGAAGACCATGACATGTCAACAATTGGGTGGACCGTGTGACTTCGCGCACCACGGAAATAGCGCCAATGAGGTTATAAAGGCACAAGACAAACATTTGAAGGAAATCGTCGCAAGCGGTGATGAAACACACGGAGATGCCTTGAGGGAGATGCAGGGTAGGTGGAAGCATCCCCTGTCAGGAATGGCGTGGTACAGGAAGGCCAAGCGTGATTTTGCCGCTCTCCCAGAAGACTGATGTGCACCGCCCCCCGCTTCCGCGCTAGACGGTGAGCATGGCCAAGAGGACGAACACGCGGTCGTCTGCACCGCATGATGCCGACAGCCACGATCTGATCCGCGTGCACGGCGCGCGCGTGAACAACCTCAAGGACGTCAGCATCGAGATCCCAAAGCGCCGGCTGACGGCGTTCACCGGCGTCTCCGGATCGGGCAAGAGCTCACTGGTATTCGGCACGATCGCCGCGGAGTCCCAGAGGCTGATCAACGAGACCTACAGCACGTTCGTACAGGGGTTCATGCCGACGTTGGCGCGCCCCGAGGTTGACGTACTCGACGGGCTGACGACCGCGATCATCGTTGACCAGGAGCGGATGGGCACCGACCCCCGCTCTACGGTTGGCACCGCCACCGATTCGGGCGCGATGCTGCGCATCCTCTTCAGCCGGCTCGGGAAGCCGCACATCGGCTCGCCCCAGGCGTTCTCCTTCAACGTCGCCTCCATCTCGGGCGCCGGCGCGGTCACCTTCGAACGCGGCGGTCGCACGACGAAAGAGAAGCGCAGCTTCAGCATCCTCGGCGGCATGTGCCCGCGCTGCGAGGGTCGGGGCTCGGTGAACGACATCGACCTCACTCAGCTCTACGACGAGGGTAAGTCACTGCGGGAGGGTGCGCTCACGATCCCCGGCTACAGCATGGAGGGCTGGTACGGCCGGATCTTCACCGGCTGCGGCTTCTTCGATCCGGACAAGCCGATCGAGAAATTCACCAAGAAAGAACTGGGCGACCTGCTCTACAAGGAGCCGACCAAGATCAAGGTAGAGGGCATCAACCTGACCTACGAGGGCCTGGTCCCACGGATCCAGAAATCGATGCTCTCCAAGGATGTTGACTCGCTGCAGCCGCACATCCGCGCGTTCGTGGAACGGGCGGTCACCTTCACCATCTGTCCCGAGTGCGGCGGGACCCGGCTCAGCACGGAGGCTCGGTCCTCGAAGATCAAAAAGATCAACATCGCCGACGCCTGCTCGATGCAGATCAGCGACCTCGCCGCATGGGTCAGCGAACTCGAGGAGCCGTCGGTCGCGCCGCTGCTGCAGGCGCTGGGAGAGACCCTCGACTCGTTCGTAGACATCGGGCTGGGCTACCTCTCGCTCGAGCGGCCATCGGGCACGCTCTCGGGCGGCGAGGCGCAGCGCGTCAAGATGATCCGCCACCTCGGGTCGTCACTCACCGACGTCACCTACGTCTTCGACGAGCCGACGATCGGGCTTCACCCGCACGACATCGAGCGGATGAACGACCTGCTGTTGGCGCTGCGCGACAAGGGCAACACCGTGCTCGTCGTGGAGCACAAGCCGGAGGCGATCGCGATCGCCGACCACGTCGTTCGACCTCGGCCCGAAGGCCGGGACCGAGGGCGGCGAGGTGGTCTTCGAAGGGACTGTCGAGGGATTGAGGAGGAGCAAGACGATCACGGGCCGCCACCTCGACGACCGGGCCGTCCTCAAGGAGACTGTGCGGACGCCGGATGGCACGCTCGAGGTCCGCGGCGCCAGTACCAACAACCTACGGGACGTTGACGTTGACATCCCGCTCGGTGTTCTCGTCGTCGTCACCGGGGTGGCCGGATCGGGCAAGAGCTCGCTGATCCACGGCTCGGTATCTGGCCGGGATGGAGTTGTGTCGGTTGACCAGGCCGCGATTCGCGGTTCGCGACGGAGCAACCCGGCGACATACACGGGACTGCTCGACCCCATCCGTAAGGCGTTTGCGAAGGAAAACGGCGTGAAGCCGGCGCTGTTCAGCGCCAACTCCGAGGGAGCCTGCCCCAACTGCAACGGAGTCGGTGTGATCTACACCGACCTGGCGATCATGGCCGGTGTCGCCGCCCCCTGCGAGGTGTGCGACGGGAAGCGCTTCCAGGCGTCGGTGCTGGAGTACAAGCTCGGCGGCAAGGACATCAGCGAGGTACTCGCGATGCCGGTGGCCGAGGCCGAGGACTTCTTCGGCGACGGCGATGCCCGCATCCCGGCCGCGCATACGATCCTCAACCGGCTCGCCGATGTCGGGCTCGGCTATCTCAGCCTCGGCCAGCCGCTCACGACGCTGTCCGGTGGCGAGCGCCAGCGGATCAAGCTCGCCACCCATCTGGGCGAGAAGGGCGGCGTCTATGTCCTCGACGAGCCGACCACCGGCCTGCACCTCGCTGACGTGCAGCAGCTACTCGGACTGCTCGACCGGCTGGTTGACTCCGGCAAGTCAGTCATCGTCATCGAGCACCATCAGGCGGTCATGGCGCACGCCGACTGGATCATTGATCTCGGTCCCGGCGCAGGCCACGACGGCGGCCAGATCGTCTTCGAGGGCGCACCCGCCGATCTCGTTGCCGGGCGGGCGGGAATCCCGTTGTCCCTCACCGGCGAGCACCTCGCGGCCTACGTCGCTACCTGACCGAGGTCTCGCAAACACAACAGACGAGCTGCTCTTGTCTGTCTGGGCTCCTCGCGACCCGTAAGGGCGTGTTTGGTAGGAATTCATTCTGCTTTACATGCGGTCGTGTGGCACGATTTCGCAAGTGTCCAGCAGACCCGCCTCCGCGCAGCATCTGCGCGAACTCGCGCGGCTGCGGCGCGTGCGCGACCGGATCGACCGGGAGTACGCGCAGCCTCTGGACGTCGAGGCGCTCGCCCGGGGCGCGCACATGTCCGCCGGGCACCTGAGCCGCCAGTTCAAGCTGGCCTACGGCGAGTCGCCGTACGGCTACCTGATGACGCGGCGCATCGAGCGGGCTATGGCGCTGCTGCGCCGTGGCGATCTCAGCGTCACCGAGGTCTGTTTCGAGGTCGGCTGCTCGTCGCTGGGCACCTTCAGCACCCGCTTCACCGAATTGGTCGGCATGGCGCCAAGCGCCTACCGGCGCCATGCGGCGAACATCAAGGTGGGGATGCTGCCGTGTGTGGCCAAGCAGGTGACCAGACCGATCAGGAATCGAGAAGCGCCGGCAAGGAGCCTCAGCTAACGTGATCGACATGGACATCACAATTCACGCGAGCTTCCTCCCGCACGAGGATCCGAACGTATCCCTGGCGTTCTACCGCGACGCGCTCGGCTTCGAGATCCGCAACGACGTCGGACACGCCGGCATGCGTTGGATCACGGTCGGCCCACACGACCAGCCAGACACGTCGATCGTCCTGTATCCGCCGGGCGCCGACCCCGGAGTAACCGACGATGAGCGTCACACGATCGCCGAGATGATGGCCAAGGGCACCTACGCCATCGTCGTCCTGGCCACCAAGAACCTCGACGACACGTTCGAGCGGCTGCAGGCAAGCGACGCCGAGGTCGTCCAGGAGCCGATCGACCAGCCATACGGGATACGCGAATGCGCCTTCCGCGACCCCGCGGGCAACCTGCTCCGCATCCACGAGCTGCGCTGAGCCATCCGGCGGTGTGCAGACGAGCATCAGCCGCCACGGCATCCGTCCGAGGCCTTCCTAGCGATCCATATGGCTGAACCCGCTTCGTTGCCCAGTAGCCATCTGGGCGGCACCTCGCTCCGCGTGCGCAGAGGGAAACGAGCTGGCGCTGGCGTTGACCTGATGTGACACAGTTTGCGCGGTTGTGGCACTTAAGGGCTGGATGCTCAATCGAGGCCCCGACGTGAAGGCGCTCTACATCGATCACGGTGAGGGGCTGCTGCGGTTTCTGGTACGTCGCACCGGGGACACCGAGATAGCGGCAGATCTGTGGGGCGAGACGTTTGCCCAAGCGCTTACAAGCCGTGGGCGCTTCCGTGGTACGGACGAGCAGGCCGTTGCATGGCTGTACACGATCGCGCGACGACAGCTCGGCCGCTACTACCGTCGTGGTAAAGCGGAGTGCCGCGCCATGCGACGTCTCGGGATGGAGCGGCCGCCGATCAGTGCCGAGACGGAAGCCGAGATCGTCCGACGTGCGGGACTCGACGAGATGCGTCACGCGATCTCCGCAGGGATAGCAATGCTGTCTGAGGATGCGCGCGAGGCGATCATGCTCCGCATCGTCGATGAGCTTTCGTACTCAGACCTGGCGAGCCGGTTGGCGATCTCCGAAGAGGCCGCGCGACTGCGTGTCTCGCGCGGGATGAGGATTCTGGCTCGCGTACTGGATGTCCACACGCTCAAGGAGGCGCGAGAAGCATGACTGAGGCCAGCTATGTAGCCGAGACCCAAGACGATGAGTATCAGCGGTTCCTTGGGGACATGGGCGATCAGCTCGACCGAGCCGGGAACCGACGTGCTAGCCAGCTGCGCAGACGACAACGCGGCGCAATCGGAGGGCTTACGGTGTTCGTCGTCCTCGTGGGCGTAATGCTGGTGATCGGCAGCGGTGGAGGACGTGTGGACGTCGTCGCCCAGGCCGAGGCAGCGCTCGCCCCGGCAGGCCAGGTTCTCCGGCTGGTGACCGTCTCGCAGCTGGAAATGCGCGGTGGCACCCATGCGGAAATCACGGGCTTGGAAGCCGAAAGCCTCGGATGGAACAAGCCGCGCACCGCCGAAGAGTGGTCGGCCTCGGGGCCCACGCGCTGGCGGATCGCCACGACCATCCCGACCGGCACAAGCGCAGGCTCAGTCCCCGCTGCACCGATTCAGTGTGCCTATTCGGCTGGCAGCGAAGAGAGCTACGACCAGGGCTTTCAAACCAACGAAGTGGAGATCGTGCCAGTCAGCAAAGGCCAAGACGAAAGCTCAGAAGAGTCTCCCTGCACGACACAGGTGTCAGGCGGTCTGGGCACCCAGCCCGTCGCGCACATACACACGATGCTCGAATCTGGGCAGCTGAAAGCCGCCGGCAAGGCAACCGTCAACGGTCGCGAAGTCCTGCGGTTGATGGGCAACGAAACCCGCCCGCAACTCACAGGCGCCAGTCCCGCGTGGCCGATCGAATACGACGTGGACCCCGAAACTTATGCCCCCGTTCGCTTCACAGTCGAAATGGTCGGGGCGAATGCGCTCGGCAATCCCGGCACGCTGACAGAGGTCACCAACGTCACGGCCTACGAACATCTGCCGCTCAACGAAACGACAACTGGGCTCCTGAATATCAAAACCACGGGGAACCCCGTTATCCGCCACGGCATCAACCAGTACGAGAAGCGGCTAGGCGTAATGGGGGCGGGCGGCTAAAGCGCCGCTTGCAGCAGAGAGTCGAGCGGAAATCCGCCCCGGTCTATTCAGTTGCAAGCGCGCCGTCAGGCACAAGCCACTGATGTCGCAGGGCGCTGACTCTTGCCAGGCGCTCGTAGTCGCGGTTATAGTGGACCAGCGGCACATCCGCTCGTTCGGCCGCCGCGCCGATCAAGAGGTCAATTGGAGGGACACGACGGTGGTGTCCGCTGGCGGAAAGCCGGGACTGCAGCTCGCGAGCTCGTTTCCAAAGCTCTGCGCCCATCTCGACAGACTCGAACGCATCCAGACGCCCGGCCACCTCTTGTGCGCGTGACTCGTTGGGCGTCAATCGAATGAGCTCCAAGACAACTACATCGCACACCAGGACGAAGCCGTTGGCTACCTGCTCGTTGAACCACGATGCGAGCTCAGGAAAGCGACGATCACGCGCCCAGGTCCAGACTCCCGTATCGAACAGGGCCGGACGATCGAGCGAGACGGGCTCGATCTCAGTCTTGGCGTTCAGTGTGCCGGTCCTGGCGGTTTGTATCGACCTCGGTGGGGGTGCCATCGATGTCGCGGATCACATCGAAGCCGGCTAGCGCCCGTCGGCGTACCACTTCGCGCAACGCCGCGTTGACGGTCGCGCTGACGCCCTTCGTACCCAGCTCGAGACGCGCCGCCTCGAGTGCCCTAGAATCAACATCAACGGTGGTGCGTGACATGAGCATCACTCTAACGCATCATAGCTACATGCTCTACCGCGAATCTCGATAGGTGCTGAGCTTCCCTGATCGGTGCTGTTCGTCGGTGCGCTAACTAGCCCTGCCGCGCGTCGCTCTTACGGCGTCGGTAAGCAGCAGCGTTGACACGGTTGCCGCACTCGCGCATTCCGCACCAGATTCTGGTGTGTCCGCGTGAGCGGTCGATGAACATGCGTGTGCAGCCAGAACGTCCGCACTGTCGCAGGTGCTCGCCATCGGGTCCGCCAAGCAGTTCGATCGTGTCTCGCGCAACGGTGGCCAGCAGGTTCTTAAGAGTGCCCGACCGTCCGATGACACGGCTGGAGTCCAATGTGACTGCGAGTGGCGGATGAGCTCCATGACGATTGAGCACGGCGATATCGTCGATCGCTGGAGCGTCGCCGCCAATATGAGTCCTGGCCGAGCGATAGATCGCTTCGCGCAGCTCGATGGCTTCCCCCAGGACACCCGTCTCTCGAGACGGTGACATGAGGAGCATGCCACTCGCCCGCGCCCAGTCGATCAGGCTCTCTGGAGAGCTCAGCAGCTCGCACCGCGGCGTATCCGCCTCGCGGAACATCAGCGTTGCGGCGAAGTCGAGAGAGAGGCGGTCGCTACGGAACGAAAAGCGGTCGTCTGTCGCTTGACCTTGGGAGTGGGTGGGCCTTAGCATCACCGTCACTAGCTTAGCCAGTGACGCAAAATGGGGTTTTATGCAGAATGGACTGGGCGCTTTGCTCGACGAGCTGCACCGCTACGGTGTGGAGAACGATGCCAGCAAGCCCGACCGCTTGGAGCGACTACGCAACGTAGAGCCCGATACCGCCCAGCTACTAACCGTGCTCGTGCGCGCGACCGATGCGCGAGCGCTGCTCGAGCTGGGTACCTCAAACGGCTACTCGACTTTTCTGGCTTGCCGATGCCGTACGTGACACGGGAGGGCGCATCCTTAGCGTTGACGTCGATCCTCGGCGAAACACCGAAGCTGCCCAGAATCTCGATCGTGCCGGTTTGCGCGACTTGGTGGAGCTGCTCGTTCAGGACGCTGCTGTGACTCTACGTGAGTCCGCAGATGCGGAATAACATGATCTTTTTGGATGCCGAACGCCCGGCCTAGCCACAATACCGTTTAGTTAGTGTCTGGTGGGGTGTGTAGTGTCTTGGCTATGCCGCGTGCTGGGTGGGTCAAGCCGCAGTCTGATGAGCGGCTTTCCGATCACATCTCGATTGGTGTCTTGACGCGGGTGTTCCCGCCGGAGTTGGTCGATCGGGTGGTGGCTGAGGCGGGTCGTTGCGAGCAGCGTCATCGGTTGTTGCCCGCGCGGGTGGTCGTCTACTACGTGCTGGGTTTGGCGTTGTACAGCTCTTCTTCCTATGAGGAGGTGGTGCGGATGCTGGTGGACGGGCTCGCGTGGGCGTCGGGGTGGCAGCAGCCGTGGAGTGTGCCGACGAAGGGGGCGATTTCTCAGGCGCGCTTCAGGCTGGGGTCTGAGCCGTTGCGGGCGCTGTTTGAGGAGGTCGCCCGTCCGCTGGCCGGATCGCAGACTCAGGGCGCGTTCTATCGCGACTGGCGGCTCATGAGCCTGGACGGTACCTGCTTGGATGTCGCCGACACCGAGGCGAATGACGCCGAGTTCGGCCGGCCGGGCTCGGGGCGTGGCGAAGGGGTCGGCGCGTTTCCGCAGTTGCGTCTGGTGGGGCTGGGCGAGTGCGGTACGCATGCGCTGATCGAGGTCGCGACGGGACCGTATGGGACTGGTGAGCAGACGCTCGCCGCGGGCGTGCTCGACGGGCTCAGCGAGGGCATGCTGTGTCTCGCTGATCGCCTTTTCTACGGCTTTGGCCTGTGGAACCAGGCACGCGCGAGTGGCGCCGAGCTTCTGTGGCGCACGAAGGCACACCACCGCCTGCCCGTCGTGGAGCGTCTGCCTGACGGCTCCTACCTCTCTGAGCTGTTCGCGTCCGATGACCGCCGTCGCATCGACGGAATCCCAGTGCGTGTCGTCGAGTACGAGATCGAGGATCCCGGCCGGCCCCAGGTCGAGGAGCGCTACCGCCTTCTCTGCACGATCCTCGACCCCGAGCGCGCCCCGGCCACAGAGCTCGCCCCGCTCTACGCACAGCGCTGGGAGTTCGAGTCAGCGCTGGACGAGCTGAAGGTCCACCAGCGCGGTCCCCGCATCGTGCTGCGCTCAAAGACCCCCGACGGCGTCATCCAAGAGGTCTACGGCCACCTCTGCGTGCACTACGCGATCCGCTGGCTGATGCACGCCGTCGCGCTGCACTCCGGCCATGACCCCGACCGCATCTCCTTCACCCGCACCCTGCGGGCCGCCCGCCGAACCACCGCCTCACACACGGGCTTTTCCCCCCGAAGCACTCAACCACGCGCATGAGCAGGCCACCGAGGAACTGCTCTTCGAGCTGCTCCCGCCACGACGCCAGCGCACCAACCCCCGCGTCGTCAAGCGCAAGATGTCCAAATACCCGTCAAGCGCGCCGAACACCGCAACCCACCCAAGCCGACCAAGCACCCACACGAAGCCACGACCATCCTGGCAGCCTAACTAAACGGTTATTGCGCCTAACCCGCTTATTGGCCGGATCTAGTGCGCGTGCTGAGGCCAGGCGGCCTATTGGCGATCGACAACGTGCTCTCGCACGCCGATGAGGTGGGCGAGCTCCGGGAACTGGTTCGCGCCGAGGAGCGCGTCAGCGAGGCGCTCGTGCCCACAGGGGCCGGACTGCTGTTGGTAGTCGGCGATCGCACGCCGAGCAGCGAGTGACGGCCGATTTGGCTGAACCGAAGGCATCGGTGGCCACCCCCGCGGGCACGAGTGCGTTTGAGCCCTTGTCGATGGTCGGACTGGCCGCGGTCTCAGCACATCGGTCACGCTCGCCAGGAGGGGCGGCGCGCAGATGTTGCCGCTTCCCGCAAGCGCTGCGCCCGCCAGGCAGGCGTCGCTGAAGCTCGCGGTGATCGAGCCCGAGCCGTTGAAGCCGCCGAGGTCCGAGCCGCCGATGTTGCCCGTGTTGACCGCGTTGGCGAGCGTGAGGTGGTCGATGACCTCGCCGTCGATGCCCGCGACGCCGCCCGCGACGGTCGTGTTACCGGTCACGGTCGAGTCGGTGAGCGTCAGATCGCTGCCCGACCCGAACGTGCACCCGGTGTAGATGCCCGCTCCCTGCGCGTCGGCGGGGGTGCCGCCGACGATCGTGTTGCCCGCGACGATCAGGTTGGTCGCGAATCCCTGCATCACCGTCGAACCCCCGGATATGGTCGCCGCCGTGCGCTTCCGTGCTGCGCCGCCTCTCGCCGGGCCTCTCCGCGCGTTCGTGGTCCCAAATTCGTCGCAATGGCACGCCCCCAGGTGGCGAGTAAGGTGGGCGCCCTCCGGCCCGTTAGCCAGCGCTTGCGACAAGCGGCTCGACGTGGTCCATGCGGCCGCGCACTCGAATCGTGCCGTGCTCCCAGACCGCTGCCCGCCGGCGGCCCGCCGCCTTGGCGCCGTACAGCGCGCGATCGGCTGCCACGAGTAGCGCTGAGGGTGTCTGCTCATCCTCGGAGAGAGCCGCCAGGCCAGCGCTCGTGCTCAACGCCGGCCCTTGGCCGGTCCTCGAGTTCCGCAATTCTCGGCCGATTCGTTCGGCGAACGTGAGTGCATCATCGAGGCCCACGCCGAAGAGCACGACGGCGAACTCCTCCCCGCCGATCCTGGCGAGCGTGTCGCCACGGCGCAGCTCGCGCTGCAGCAGCGCGGCGAAGTCGCACAAGGCGCGATCTCCGGCGGCGTGACCCAGCCGGTCGTTGATGAGCTTGAAGTGGTCGAGGTCGAACACCGCCACCGCCAGTGGCAGCTGGCTGCGCCGGGCCCGGTCGATCTGGCGCGGGCACTCTTCGTCGAACGCCCGTCGGTTGAGCAGCCCGGTCAGGTAGTCGGTGGACGCCATCTCAGCGAGCTGACCGATCACGGCGCTGATGTGCTCGGCCAGCAGCTTCACGACGACGGTTATCAATGTCACCGACACACCGACGCCCATCAGCAAGTCCAGCTTCTCGGGGTTGACCGACCACACGAACAGGGCCACGCCGAGCGTCACCCACATGATCGCGAGATCCACCGCCACCTCTGCTCGAGAGAAGAAGTAAGCCGAGAACACCATCGGCCACAGGTAGAAGAACGGGGTGGCCTCGATCGGTCGCTCCACTGACATGAGCGCGCTCACGAGCAAGATCCAGTAGACGACCGCGAGCCTTGAGGCCCAACGACGATGCGGGCGCATCGTCCACACCACGACAGCGCCAAGGGCGAGCAACGCGGCGATCATCTCGATCGCGGGATGATCGCTCGTGTTGGGATCCGGCAGCGGCAATGTCGCCAGCAGCGCGATCGAGCCCAGCAGGAACATCGCCACACCCACACGCCGCATCAGATCCTCCGCCTCACGCGGGTCCGACGACGCACGGGGCACGGCACCCGCCCGGCCAGAGATCCCCCCGATATCCAACTTGAGTCTCACCACAGGATTATCGGTGTCCGCTGGCGTTGAGCTTGTTGAGGGCTTCTGCGATGACCTGCGCGTAGATTTCGCGTCCGCGATAGGAGGGGTGTACACCGTCTTCGAGCATCCCTTCGGTGCTGTGGCTGTACCAGTTGGCGATCGTCGCTTGGTGCCAACTCTGCGCGTATTCGGCGAGAGCGTGGTTGACCTCGCCCTGCCAGCTTCGTGCGACGCGCACGTTGACGAGGACGACGCGGGGCACGCCGCTCAGCACCGTGCGCAGGTGGTGAAGGTCGGCGTACCAGATCGGCCCGTTGTCTCCGATCTGCACTATCACGGTGGATGGCAGCGCACCCTGGGACCGGTAGGCCGCGAGGCGGTCGATCGTGTTGACGGCTTGGCGGGACACGACCGCATCGATTTGCAGGTGCCCCCCGAGCCGCTGGTGCAACTGGGGGGCGCAGCCGAGCATCACCGAGTCGCCGACTGCGAGTATCGCTCCGTGTGACGCCGCGCTCCTCGCGGGTGCCCTCGAGCGGCCGCGAGAGTCCCGACGTGTGGCGCCCGCGCTGGGGAACGCGACGTTGAGGCTGGGGATGCGCACCAGCGCCGCGGGCGTCGCCAGCGGCGTTTGCATGCGGCCCGGCGTGGGGATCCCCCACGCGACGCCGGGGATCAGGACCACTGTGGCGAGGCCGGCGGCGGCCCAGCCCAATCGCTGGCGCGGTGGTCGTGGCTCCAGCCAGGCTCGCAAGCGACGCAGCGCGGCTCCGCTTCTCAGCGGCTGCTCCACGAACCGGAACGAGAGAGCTGCGATCGCGACGGTCACACCGATCTGCGCCAACACGAGCGGTGTTCCGCTCCACGGAACATCGAGGCGAGGGCGCGTCAGCATCATCACCGGCCAGTGCCACAGGTAGATCCCATAGCTGCGCACCCCGACCCACCTCAGCGGGCGCCATCCGAGCAGGTTTCCGAGGCGCGCGGCAGGGTGCGCCAGGACCGCCACCAGCGCGGCGGCGCATACGGCAACCAGCAGCAGGCCTCCGCGATATAGGCTCGGGTCGTAGTCGCGCACGCGCCAGAACAGGACGAGAATCGCCAGCAGCGCCACGACACCCACGCCGTCGAGCGCGCCCACCGCGCGACGCGAGACGTTCGCCCGCAGTCGTGCCGCCGGCCAGGCGAACGCCAACAACGCGCCCACGAGCAGCGTCGCCGCGCGCGTGTCGGTGCCGTAGTAGACGCGCGACGGGTCGCGATGCGGGTCGTAGAGCGTCCACATGAGAGCCGTGGATGCAAGCACGGCAATCGCGGTCAGCGCGAACATCCTGCGCCTGCCGAGCAATGCCAGGCCGCCGATCAGGAGGATTGGCCACAGCAGATAGAACTGCTCCTCGACCGCCAGCGACCACAGGTGCTGCAGCAGTGACGGCCGTCCAAAAGAGTTGAAGTAGGAATGGCTGGCCGCGATCAGGTGCCAGTTGGTCACGTACACCAATGACGCAATCGCATCGCCGCGCGTCCGCGCGAGGTCATCTCGCGCCAGCAACGACGCCGCGATCAGAGACGCTGCCACCACGAGCACCACGGCCGGCAGCAGTCGCCTGGCTCTGCGGAACCAGAAGCGCGCGATATCGATCCGCCCGCGGCCGCCCACCTCGGCCAGCAATAGGGAGGTGATCAGGTAGCCGCTCAGCACAAAGAAGACATCCACGCCGAGGAAGCCACCGGGAATCCAGCTCACGCCCGCGTGATAAAGGACCACTCCCGCCACGGCGAGCGCGCGCAGGCCATCAAGGCCGCGGCGGTAGGGAACGCGCGGCGCGCGATCCACGCCGTGTTCGCTCCCCGCTGGGCCCTTCCTGACCGGGGGCACCCGCGCTGCTTGGGCTGGTGTGATTGACACGCGCTTATTCTGTCGGCCAGAGAGGTGTATCGGCCTCAAACTCCACGAATGTTCTCATACGCCTGAGGCGGGAGGACAGCGTGGTCGCGGCTCCAGCAATGAAGCTGAGCCGGGTCACAGCGAAAGCTGGTCCTCCGACGCCTGGACGGCCTCCCGCGGCGAGCCCGAACGGGCTGCCCTCGGAGTCCTTGCAGATCGCCCACCGCTCCCCCGGGCGGATCACGCTCCCGCAGATCCCTATCAACGTCGTTGCGCCCGTCTCGCTCGATCGCGACGAGCAGCAGCCCGCCGACCACGGCGAACGCCACAACCACGCTCGCCAGCGCAGCGAGCACCACCCGCACACGAAGGCTGCGCAGCGCCCTCATGCTCGCAGCATGTAGCCCACACCTCGCACCGTGTGCAAGACCCGTGCCTCACCCTCGCGCTCGAGCTTACGCCGCAGGTAGCCAACGAATACGTCAACAACGTTCGTCTCAACGACCAACACTTACCCCCAAGCCTGCTCGAGCAGCTGACCACGAGATGAGCCGGACCGGGTGACGGGCCAATACCTCAAGTAGCGTGAACTCGCGCGGTGAAACGAGGTCGCGTTCCGCACCAAGCCCTTCATGACGCTCATCGTCGAGGTCGCACCCGTCGAGGCCGGAGGAGATGAGATCGAAGAGATATCCGCCCACGACCTCAGCACCATCGGCCTCGACGGCCCCGACATCATCCCGGCGCTCGCCGTCCGCTGGCAGATAGCCTAGAAGCTGCACGCCGTCACCGAGGCACCATTGCGACCCGGCGGGGAGAACCCTCGCTACTGGGACCTCATCGACCTGCAACTCATCCGAGTCCTCGCCGGGGAGAAGCTCGCGCCTGTCAAGGACGCCTGCCAGCGCATATTCGCTGCACGTGGCCAGCAATCCTGGCCACCACAAATCACGACCTACCCGACTGGAGCGACCGCCACGCCACCATGGCCAGCAGCCTCGACATGCCGATCACCGATCTCAACGAAGCAGTCGAAGCCATCCATGCGCTTATCCACGCCATAGACACAAGCTGAAGGAAGCTGAAGGCTCGTATCTCCTCGCGCTCATGCTGCCCACCAGCTCCAAACCCAGGACAGATCACCAGCTCCGAGAAACCAGGGTCAGATCGCCCGAACCTCCCAAGCCGCGCCAGCCGTGTTCGGGGGACGCGTGCCAGGGGCCATTGATCAATCGTGCTCCGTTGTTGGTGCCCGGCAGCGTCACTCAGGTACCTGGAGAAAACTTCTCTGCGGCGCCCCTAACGTCCAAGCCGAAGAAGAAGCAGAAACCTACCAAACAGAAGTCTAAAAAGTCTCGCAAACGCATTAAAGGCCACCACAAAGTGGGGACTCATCGATGAGACTAAAAGCCTTCATTAGTCTCATCTCTAGTCTGATGGTGGTGGTGGCGATGATGACGGTTGTGGCCAGTGCGGAGGCTGCGGAGGGGAACCGCTCGGAATTACGAGATTTTCGATGCAGACGACTGAAAGGACGAAGGAAGTGCCGGTGGGAATGGGCGGAAAGCAGGGGGTTGAATTCGTCAACAAATCGTATGGTCCGGTAGGTTGCTCAAGGCTGGCGGGGATCCCTCGGGAGGGAAATTTCGATGATCGAATTCGAAGACGAAAAGAATGCGGTGGGCGGGTATCCCGTGCCGGCGGGGGATCGCAAGGATGTGGTCGTGAGCGTCCCTCCCGGGCTCGTTGGGAAGCCAGAAGCGGTGCCGTTGCTCGCTCGTAGACTTCACTCATCTGGGTAGGAGTGTTCCGTGGAAGCTAGGTAGGGAGGTTGAAGTGGCCTTTACCGGCTAGATTTTTGATCGAGCCGATCTACGACCTCGTGCCGGAAAAGGGTCAGTCGGGCTGAGTTCGGCATGCCCACTGGTCAACCGTCCAACGTTGTGGCCACATGATCGGTAGCGGCAGCAAATGACAACGGGAACCATAGGTGACGTCGGCTGAACTCGTACGGGCTGAATTGACGTTCTGGGGGGTACCAGCAGACCCGATCCACGACCCCCAACGGGGGCTCCTGTGCAGTTCCGAGGATGAAAAAGAATTTCAGTGTAAAGGTGGCAAAGAGTCTGCTGGCATCACTCCTGTGCCCTTCATTACGATGCCGAGCAACTGCTCGGCCGGGCCGCTGGGCGCCGTTGTCAGGTCGGACTCGTGGGAGGAACCGGGGCACTACATCGAGAAGCCAACCGAAACGACACTGCCAACCAACCTCGCTAACGAAGGATCGAAAGCTGAGACCGGGTGCGATCTGCTGCAATTCAACCCCGAGATTGAAGCGCAACCCGACATCACCCTGGCCGACGCCCCGGTGGGCCTCGGAGTGAACGTGAGCGTCCCCTTGAACGAAAACGTCGACTCTCCAGCGACTCCAGTTCTACACAAGGCGACAGTTACGCTGCCCGAGGGAATGTCGATTAACCCCGGCATCGTCGATGGGATCAAGGCGTGCGAAGAATCAGGTCCGGAAGGGATCAATTTCGGAGGCGCGCTTTCCGAAGAAAGAGGTTTGAACGGAGAACTTCAGCTCGCTCCTGGGCACTGTCCTGACGCTTCGATCATCGGAGAAGCAGAAGCGGAAACGCCGCTACTAGCTAGCCCCGTGAAGGGACATGTGTACCTGGCAAAGCCGTTGTGCGGCGGGCCCGGACAGCTAGCCTGCACTGAACAGGACGCACGCGACGGCAGCACGTTCCATATCTATCTGTTGATCGAAGGGCAGGGCGTGTTGGTCAAGCTGGAAGGAAGCGTGGAAGCCAACAAACAGACCGGTCAGCTCACCTCACACCTTGATAAAGACCGCAGCTGCGGTTGAGCGAACACCGGGTGCACCTGACGGAGGACCGTGTGCGTCCTGGTCAATCCGCCGGTGTGTGGCCCGGCGCTGACGACCGCCGACTTCACGCCGTGGAGCTCGCCCGGCGAGACGCCGGAAGGCCTAGTTGCCGTTGGTGCTGCCTATGCAACGCCGTCGTCGTTCTTTGACGTCGAAGGCTGCACCGGCTTGCCGTCATTCAATCCTGGCTTCCTGGCCGGTACTGTGACGCCTAGTGCAGGCCAGTTCAGCGCGTTCGCGATGAACCTCTCGCGTCAGGACCGCGAACAGTACGTCAAGGGTATCCAGGTGCACACACCGCCGGGCCTGCTGGGGATGCTCTCGAGCGTGCCCCTGTGCGGTGAACCGGAAGCGGACAGCGGTACGTGCCCGGAAGCGTCGCTGATCGGCACGACGCGGGTCGCTTCGGGCGCCGGCTCGCATCCCTTTGAAATAGAAGGGAGCGTGTACCTGACCGGTCCGCACAACGGGGCGCTGTTCGGTCTCAGCATCGTCACGCACGCGGTCGCTGGCCCGTTCAACCCGGTGTGGTTGTGGTGCGGGCGCGTATCCAGGTCGATCCGGTGAACTCGACGTTGGCGGCCACCGCCGACGAAACGGGACCATATGCCGTGCCGCAGATCATCTTCGGTGTGCCGCTGCGGCTGCAGCGGGTGACGGTAGATATCGATCGTCCTGACTTCATGTTCAATCCGTCTAGCTGCGCGGCCGAGCAGATCACGGCTGTGATCTCGGGTTCGCAGCAATCGATTGCAAATGTGTCTAGTCCGTTTGCGGTCGGTGGTTGCAAGAGCCTTGCCTTCAAACCGCTTTTCAGCGTGGAAACCTCCTCGCACACCAGTCGTACGAAGGGTGCGAGCCTAGATGTAAAGTTGTCGTATCCGCCCGCGCCGTTCGGATCTCAAGCTAATATCAAGAGCGTCCACGTTGAATTGCCGAAGATCCTTCCGTCTAGACTAAGTACTCTTCAACAGGCTTGTCCAAGCAAAACTTTTGAAGTAAATGCGGCCAATTGTCCCCCAGGATCCATCGTAGGCATAGCACGAACTTCAACTCCTCTACTCCCAGTAATCCTCGAAGGTCCAGCCTTTTTTGTGAGCTATGGAGGTCAACAATTTCCAGAATTGATCATTGTTCTCCAAGGCGAGGGCGTCCGAGTAGACTTGCACGGCGAAACTTTCATAAACGAAAAGACAAACGTAACGAGTTCGACATTTCGAACCGTTCCAGATGTCCCAGTAAATTCCTTTGAGTTGTTTCTTCCGCAGGGACGCAATTCTGCATTGGCAGCCACTGGAGACTTGTGTTCACAGGCACTCTATCTTCCCGTGACCTTTACTGCGCAAAATGGAGCGATTCTTGAAGAGAAGCCTAAAATCTCGGTCTCTGGTTGCAAGCCGCAGATACAGATCCACAGCCATGTTGTTCATGGAGATATCGCAACCATTGCAACCAGAGTACCTTCGGCAGGAAGGCTGACCGCAACAGGCACAGGGCTAACCCGTGTCACAAAGAAAATCAGCAAAGCTGGCCTACTTACGGTCAGCCTGAGTGCGACGCGCGTTGAGAAGCAGTTCTTGGCTAAGCATCCTCGCCAGAGGCTTAGAGTGCCTGTGAAACTAGTCTTCACTACGACTCAAGGGACCAAGATGACAGCCTCCATAACAGTCGTGATTCGGTAAATATATGACCTCCATGCTCAAAATAGCTAGGCCCAGCTCCCGTACTACCCGTGTGGTGCTTCCGCAAAGATTCCTGCAGGGCGATGGGATCAGGGTCGATCTGACAGGAACGATGTTCATCAACAAAGCGGGGATCACGAGCAGCACGTTCAAGACGATTCCGGACGTGCCGGTGAACAACTTCGAGCTATTTCTGCCAGAGGGTAGGTATTTCGCGGTGGAGGCGAGCGGAAACCTCTGCAAGACACAGGCCAACCCTACGAAAAACAAGCCCGTACAAAATCCGGGCGTATATCCTTCACAGCGGAGAGACAAATGATCAACGCCCTTTTTAAGGGCAGCCGCTTGCGGCTGCTCCCTAACCTCCTCGCGATGATCGTCGCGGTGCTGCTCGTGCTTGCGGTCGGTGCCTCTGGGGCTGCGGCGGCGGTGCCCGTAAAGCTGGTGCTGACGAGCCGTATCGGCTGGGAAGTCAACAAGACGACGGGCGGGAATATCTGCACGCTCGCTTCTGGAGACGAGTGCCAATCAGCCGAGGCTAGCAGCACACCAGGCGGGTTTGAATTTCCCGAAGGTGTTGCGGGGTGGAACGGAAGATGTATACGTGGCTGATACGGAGGCAGCAGCGGATTTCGAGAGTTGACTCCGTAGGGGGATTTCGTGTTGATGTTCGGCGCGGAAGTGAACGCGACGACGAAAGGCAATGTTTGCACGAAGGCGTCGAAAGACCTGTGCGGGGCCGGGGAAAAGGTACGGGCTTTGCCGGTCAGATATCCCAGGTCGAGAGTGTGGCCGTGGATCAGGCGACGGGCAACGTGTACTTCCTGGACACGGAAGATCATCGCATCGACGAGTACACCGGAAGGACAGTTCGTGCTCGAGATCGGCAAGGAAGTAAACGAAACGACCAAAGGCAACGTCTGCACGGCCGCCTCTCACGACACCTGCGGCGCCGGAGTCCAGGGCGCATCCGAAGGCCCCTTCGAACCGGCCGCCTTCGACTTTCAGCACTCGATGGGGGACCTGCTGGCGGCAGGTGGGGTCGAGCACCGGCTGTACGTGGGTGACGAAGGTAGTGTGCAGGAGTTCAGGTCCGACGAAATGAGCGCAGACCACATAGCCCTTGGAGGGCTGTCGACTACGGCCTTTAGCTTCCGCGATCGCTGCTGCTCCAGCAGGCGATCTCGCCCGCGAATTAGATCCTTCCGGAGAAGAGGTTGGTCAATTCCTGCCTGAGCGGGACTGGCTGGAGCAAGTGGTTGCCGGTCAGCCTGCGCTTGACGACCGGCAGCCTGAACTTGCAGGCGGGTGCGTTTACGCCGTTCACGATGACGATGTCTCGGGAAGACGGCTACCAGAACCTTGATGCGATCCAGTTGAAGATGCCTCCGAGGATGTTGGTCAAAGAACTCGCGTTCGATAGCACCGGGAGCTATACCGCGCCACCGAAAGCATCGGCGAAATCTTTGCCTACTCGCCCGAACCGGTCACAGAACTTCTGGCCGGTGTGGCGCAATGTGTGCCTGGGCCAGAACATAAAGCCCGACGTGACGTTCAAGTGCGCTCTGTCGGGCGAAATCAACCAGGAGGGCTGTCCGAAACGGAAGTGCGGTTTGAATGGGGTCGAACGCCTGCGCTTGGGGAAGAAGCCGCGCACCAGCCGATCAATACCAGCAATATGCTGGAGTCTGTGAACGCCTCGATCACAGGCGTTCCGCCGAACACGACCGTCTATTTCAGGCTCGCCGCCGAAGACGAAAACGTCAAAGTGCCGGAAGTCCTGGCGAGCCAGACCGTGTCGTTCAAGACGCCGATTGTCGCGCCGCGGATTGTGGGAGAACCACAGGCGCAGTTCGTCAAGGCCTTCTCGGTGGTCATGTTCGCGGAACTCAATCCCGAGAACGCCAACACGAAGTACTACTTCGAATATTGGCCGACGGCTAACCCGGCGGACAAGATGCGGACATCCTCAGAGGAATCCGCTGCGTATGGTCTGATTGGCGTATTGCACGAAGCGACAGAACTACAGCCCGGAACTACCTACGATTACAGGCTCGTTGCAAACAATGAACATAATGGCGAAGGCGGAGGAGTTGATGGTCAGCAAGGAAGCTTTACGACCGCGCCGACGCCCAGGGTTGAGGCGGAAACGGGATCCGTCAGCGAAGTTACCGAGACGAGCGCAGTAGTGTCCGGCACGGCCAATCCCGATGGGCAGCCGGCTACATACGCGTTTGAACTCGGTGTCTACGACGGTGCAAGCACGCATTTCGGGATAGTTGCTACGGGTTCGGCTGGCGCTGTCACGAAGCCCATATCTGAGGAACTTGCGGTTACGGGGCTGCAGCCGGGTACGACATACGCCTATCGGATCGCGATTTCCAGTGGCTACGGTAATGCCGTTGGTGCGACCGCCACGTTTACGACCGCGGGACTGCCGGAGGTGCTGACTTCGCCGACAGCGTTGCCGATGCTGCCGGTGCCGTCGATTGTGTTTCCGACAAAACCGACCCCTTCCGTGAAATGCAAGCGTGGATACAAGCTCAATGCCCATGACAAGTGTGTCAAGACCCAAAAGAAGAAACCTAAGCTTAAGCACATCAAGAAAGGCAAGAACAAATGAACGAACTTCTGAAAAAACGGCTCAGCTATGCGAACGTCGCGATGACGGTCGCGGTTGTATTTGCGATGAGCGGAGGGTCATTTGCGGCCAGGAAATACGTGATCATTTCGACCAAACAGATCAAGCCGAAGGTGCTCAGCAGCTGAAGGGTAAGAGGGGCCGGCGGGGACGGCAGGGTCCGCCGGCCCTCCCTGCGTCGCGGATCCGGGGGAAAGAAGGGCCGGCTGGTAAAGGGCAAACGGGTGAAGATGGTGTGAGGGTGCCAGCCATAGCGGTAGCCTGAGGCGAATGCGAAGCATTTGGGACCAAGGTCGCGTGTAAGGGCTAGAAGGTTCGCCGGGGACAGCAAAAGCCACGCCTCCGGCGGGCACGACGGAGATGGGAGAGTGGGGGTAGAACCAGTCGGTACTACCGGTGAGTAGCGTGACCGCTATAGGCTTGCGATACCGCTGACCACATATAGGCTCGATCACAACCAGTCTAATATCGGGTCACCGAGAAGGCGAACGGAATACGACAGGACCCGGTGGCCTGAGTGCTGTGGGCCCCCCGAAACCGGGGGCGGAAGCGGGCAATCTGTGTGGCTCCCGCATGCCAGGCATTTGTGGATCCGCTGGCACTGGTTATCGGGCGTGATTGCCGTTGGGAATCCACAGCAGCAGGCCGAGGCCTGCCGGTTGACCGCTGCGTTGCTGGCGTCTCGGCGGACGGGACCTGGGCGGTGACCGCCGAATAGCGAATCCTTTACCCGAGTAGGCGGCTGGGTCGTTACCGGGTGAGGGGACGTGGGCGGTGACGGCTGAATAGGGTTGATGCCCGTTTTCGACGCGGTGGGTGCGAGTCCGGGATGGTGAGGGCTCTGTGAAGGCGAGTAGCCCTGCCTAGAGTGGAAAGGCCGCCAAGCGCCAACTGTGGGACTGGTTTGCTGAAAAACTAAAGGTAATCGCCCTCTGGCAAAGAGTGAAACAGGTGAAGGGTAGACAGGCTTCGACAGGAGTCTGTTTGCCCTAGCTTGTCATGAGTTATGAGGGCGATTGCCATCCAGAGAGACCACATGCGGCTAAAACAGTGGTATTTGGCCTAACGCTCCGCAAAGCAAGCAAGTTTCGGTGATGGCCGAACGAAATGTTCTCACTTGTGTACCCATGAAGCCTCGACATCTCATCGTAAAGTGGTATTATTAGGCTGTTTCTAGTTGTGTGACAGCGACGGGTGGGTGGAGGGCCTTTGGGCATGGGTGGTGGAAAACTTCAGTCATCGAGAGGGGCTTTGGGAAGACATCAGACACTGGGTGGTGGTGGGGGCGGGCACCCTCCCGGGAGGTTCCCAATCTCTGGGAGAACATCATTCTCTTTCCTCGGGTGGCAAGGTGACTGGTGTGCAGAGGGCGAGGATGCTGGGGGCTCTCGTGGAGGTGGTCTCACAGCGTGGGGTATCTGACTTCACGATAGGTGATGTAGTAATCGCTGGGTATCTGGTCTAGACCTCTGCTTTACAAAGACTGCCTGAGAAGACAACGCTGCGCTCAACAAGGCCAAGCTGCCTACGAAGAAAAAAGGAAAAAACTAGAGGGTCCGCTCCGCACGGACCCTCAAATGTAAGGGGAAGGTATCGCCCATGGGAGAGTCTGCTCTACGAGCACCAAGAGCTCATGGAGAGGACGAGTCTTCAGAACAGCGAGACCCCATAGCTCTAGACGGCCATGGAAGGCATACTTAGCTCGCACCGTTGAACAAAGCGGACTGCGGTTCGAGGTGTGAGATGAGAAGTTCGGCTTGTATGCGATGGCTCATAGAGAGCTATCCAGATGGCTGTTGAGCCGTGGTGGGCAACGGACGCATCGCCCAAACACCGGACCGGCGTCTTGGGTATCAAGCGAAATCTATATTCCCGGATCAGTCGATTTCCAGACAGCTCTGAGAGCCATTTGGCTACCTATGCGCCCACGGAACGCACGTGAGAGCGAACCGTCCCAACCACCACATAGGTTGCCACTTGCCATGCTCAGCAGCTCAAACACCCAACGTTCAAACATCCCACCTACATCGGCGGCTGTACAGCTCGCTGGTGAGGGCCACGTACCCGAGCAAGGCTCCCACACCGCCACTCCGGCTCGAGTACGGCTGAGCGTTCGGCAGTTTCCCCAATACATTCTGCGTATCCAAGCTCGCTTGCTGCCTCCCTTCTCGCGGCAAGCCCAGCGCGCAACTAGCGCGCGTGACCGGCTCCCAGACCTCGACCCTCTCCTCGAGGTCTGGGAGCGAGATCTCCTTCCATGGGAGGTCGATGACACCTCGAGTAACGACCAGACACTTCCATGGGAAGGCGACACCTTCGCGTGGGAGCCAGCCAGCCGCAACGCAATCCCGTTCACGAGTTCGCGCAAGGCATCCTCGACCGCACACAGAGCAAACGGCAAGTGCCACAAGGCTAAGTCGTCGGTGACACGTCGCCCTTCGCGTATCAGAAAGCCCTCATAGCGACACGCCCCAAACAGAGCAACCGTTCACCCTGTCGGATAGGTGTGACTTCAACGCCACACGGGAAACCGAAAAGACCACAGGATCGAGCGATGCTCCCAGCCAGCCTCCTGAGTAAAGACCAGGCTGGCTCGCGAGTATCGCACAGAAGGGTATAGCCGCAAGCAAAGCCAGCGACTGAAAGAGGGTCGCGCCGAGGCAAGCCGAGGAGTGTGCTTCAGGCGGGTCACATACACGGCAAGGCCCACGGGGCGCCTCACAAAGACGGCGCTTTCAAATCGGTTCAGATAGTCCAGTGCGGGTAGACCCCGTCGGTGAAGTTAGAAGAACCACTACCGGAGCTCACAGGCATCAGGAGCCCAAGCTGACCAGATCTGGCCGAGTCGCGGGTAATCGCAATCATCACTCCGTTTTCCAGCAGAGAGCGACTGGACGGGATTGCAGCCAGACAGTGGCCAAGCCGCTTCTAGATCGCGTGGTGAGCAATCGACTCGACAATCGCGCCATCCGGGCCGCTTACACTCGCGCTGTAACAGACGATCTGGCCGTGATCCTCTCGCTCTGTAGGAGCGAGGCCACCGCTGTGGCCGGCCGCGAGAGCGGCGGCATAAAACTCCCTGACCGTCCGGCGGTCCGGTGCCGCAAAGGCGATGTGGAGATTCTCGGTCCGGAGGTTGCCGTCGCAGACCAGCGAGAACGTCGCCCAGGCACCGCGAAACTGTTGACCGAGATCCCAGCGTCTTCCCTCGCGCAGGCCGGTGTGCCTAGCGACCGTCTTGTAGAAGCCCCAAGCGGTGTCCAGATCGCCGACACGGATCCAGAGATGGTCGATGTGGCCCCCACGTCTCGTGTCGCTGTGGGTGACCGCCTCCACACTGTTGCCGTCCGGGTCAACCAGGAAGGCGCCGTAGTAGCCGGGCGTGTACTGCGGGCGCTCCCCAGGCTCGCCGTCGCTCTGCGCACCAGCGTCCAGGCCCGCCCTCCAAAACGCATCCACCTGCTCACGCGTGGCGGCGACAAACGCTACGTGCAGGTGCCTGGTCGGCGGGTGCCCGGAATCCGCGGCAAGCAACCAGAAGTCATTCCACATAACACCGATCTCATCGACCTGGGATGGCTCGATTTCTAGCTCGCCGAGCACTGTGCGATAGAAGCGCTCTGACGCCACGCGGTCACCGGCACGTATCGTGACGTGATCGAACACGAGCATCGCCACTGTAGCGTCTCTCGAGCCGGTTTCGCCGTGCTTTATGTGGATTGTCTAGGGTGGCGCATTCGCGGAGGGGACGAGGGTTAGATGAGCGTTGTGGTGCACCTGTTGACCGGCGATGATTCCGGCCAGGATCCGAGCGGCACGAGATCCAGATGAGTAGAGCGCGTAAGTCTGGGCGTACCCGAACGCAGCGCCGCGAACAGGAGCATGCGGCCCAGCGCGAGGCGCTCGAGCAAGCCCGCGCCGCGGCCGTCGAAGAAGAGCCAGGGAGCACCATGCCCCGTGCGAGGCGCGGCAGGTGGATATTGCTGGGGATCCCGGTGGTATTGGCCCTGGTCGCCGTCGGCGTGGTCGTGTTCGCCGGCGGGAGCGCCACCAAAAAAGACTCCAGTGGCGCCCCCACCAGGCAGGAATCGGAAGAGGCCGCGAAAGCACGCGAAGCTCTCGCCGCGGTCAACGAGGTGCTCACCGGCGTGCCACAGCACGGGAATGTGCTCGGCGACCCTCGGGCACCCGTCACCCTCGAATACTTCGGCGACCTCGAGTCCTCCCCGTGCAGGCAGTTCACGCTCGCCGCGTTGCCGACGATCATCGAGAAGTGGGTGCGCGCTGACGATGTGCGGATCGTGTATCGCTCTCTGGAGACGACGACACGGGAACCCAAGACGTTCGCGCTTCAGCAGGCGGCAGCCCTGGCCGCCGGCAAGCAGAACGAGATGTGGTACTTCGTCGAGCTCTTCTACCAGGAGCAGGGAGAAGAAGGCACCGGCTATGTGACAGGGGACTACCTGCGCAATCTCGCCGGCCAGATCCCAGCTCTGAACATCGCGCACTGGGCCACCGCGGTAGGAAGCAAAGCCATCGTCAATCAACTGGAAGGAGACCGGCGGACAGCGGGAACCCTGGGGTTCACCAGCACGCCCGCCTTTCTCCTCGGTCATACGGGCAGGAAGCTCAAGGAGCTGCTGATCCGGTCCGTGAGCGAACCGCGGGGCTTTGATGAAGCGATCGAAGCGCTGCTGAGGCCCGCTCCCTGACCCCCGCCGGCCAACCTTTCCGACAGTGTCGGTGTGACCGTATCCTAGGAGTGTGAGCACCGAGCAGCCCCGGCCGCAGACGCTGCGCCAAGACGCCGCCAAGAGCGTCTTTCACCCGCTCACTCGGGCACTTCTGATACTCACATTCACGACGGGAGTCGTGGACGCCGTCAGCTACCTCGGCCTGGGAAAGGTGTTCACCGCCAACATGACCGGGAACGTGGTGCTCCTGGGATTCGGGATCGCCGGGGCGGCAAAGCTGCCCGTGCTCTCACCGCTGATCTCGCTGGGAGCGTTTCTGGTTGGTGCTGGTCTGGGAGGAGCGCTGGCGGTAAGGCTGGCTGGAGCACACTCCCGTCACATCACCTTCGCGTTGGCTATCGAGGCGGGACTGATCGCCATCGCGGCGATCCTGGCCGCGGCGATCGACATCCATCCGAGCACGGTCACGGGCGATGTCGTGATCGCGCTGCTCGCGTTCGCGATGGGGGTCCGCAACGCAACCATACGACGGGTCGCGGTGCCGGATCTGACAACCACGGTGCTGACGATGACACTGACCGGATTGGCGGCCGACTCCGTGCTCGCCGGCGGCTCCGGGGAGGGTTCGACGAGGAGAGCCGCCGCAGTGCTCGCAATGCTCCTCGGGGCGCTGGTGGGAGCGCTCGCGCTCAAGACGAGTCTGCTGCTGGCGCTCACCATCGCCTTGGCGCTCGTCCTGCTCACGTGGTTGCTCTACATCCCTGGCCTGGGCCGCGATAGGCCAAGATAGGCGGCTCAAGGAGGCTTGAAGATCCCCGCCTGGACGGTGGTGTGAGGCGCACGGTTCCTCTGGTGGATCGCAGCGAAACGCGCCTGTTTACAGAAAGTTGCTTTTGGACCCGCCAGTGCTAAGCTGCAGCCCGTCAGCGACAGCCCACTGGGGCCTTCACTGATCATCTTCACTGGTCGCTCCCGTAACCGGTACGTAGGGAAAAATGACCCTCATGTCCGGTGACCACATACTTTCCTCGATGTGAGCGATCGCACACGCTGGGCGTCCTCAGCGCCATCGCGGCGCTGTGCGCGGCGATCGGTCTGGTGAGATCGACCGATGCCACGGGCGCCGAACCGGGGGCACTCGTCAACGCCACCTACCCATACAGCGGCCAGGTCGAACCGTTCCAGGTGCCCACGGGGGTCGGCTTCGTCAACGTCCAGGCCCTCGGCGCCAACGGCGGTTACGGCGGGATCTATGTCGAACCTGCGGGCGGCGGCGTACCGACAGTCGTGCCAGCCACCTCGGACGTGGCGGTCGGCGGGGGCGGGCCGGTCACCCCGGAAGGCAGCCTCGCCCCCGGTGGCAAGGGAGGAGGCGCCCAGGCGGCGGTGCCTGTCAACCCCGGTGAAACACTGGACGTCAACGTCGGCGGAGCGGGTGAAAGCATCTCCACTCCCCCGGCGCGCGGCTCCCAGGCCGGTGTGTCTCCACTGACCGTGCCCGGATCTGGGGGAGGCTATGGCGGTGGCGGCCTGGGTGGCGGCAGCGAATTCTCCTTCCGTTCGGGTCGCACACCGGTGTTCTTTGGCGGCGGAGGCGGGGGTGCCAGCGCCGTCTCACAGGCCGGAACACCACTGGTGGTGGCGGGGGGCGGCGGAGGCGGCGCAGCCAACGGCGGTGGGCGCGCCGGCAGCGACGCGGTTCAGGTGCAGCCAGACACCTATGGATCAGGTGCGGGCTCGGGCAACGACCCGGTCGTCGAAATCCACAACCTCAACGTCGGCGACGTGGAGATAATCAACATCGACTGGGACACGACGCACATCGGCGATGTCCCCAGCACGCCGGCCGGTTGGACGCTCGTCGATCTCGGGTCATATGGCGAAGTCGGCGAAGTCGCCAACTCTTTCAGGCCAGGCATCACCTTCGCCTACTCGGCAACCTACGAGAAGGTCGCCACCGAACCCGGCAACGACTACCGATTCTTCAACTTCCCAAACAGGGAAATCGACTACCAGGCGGTCGGGTTCGCGGTAGCCAACGCCGACCCCACAGAACCGATAGCAGCACATAGTCTCGTGAGCGGCCCCAACGCATCAGACGAACAGATCTTTTCGCCCGTCACCCTGGCTCGCACACATTCGGCCGTCCTGACAATCACCGACTTCCCCCAATATCTACCACCGTTCAATGGCTTCGGCAGCGCCTGTGCGGTGGAGGAATACCCGACATCCCCGGCGCCGGCGGCGCTCTCCTCGGGGACTTTCGCGCCCTTGAACAGCTGCGACTACGGCAACGAACACGACTCCGCTCACCCAGGGGCCGTGTCGTACGCAAATGACGTCGCCGCCGGTGAATTTCCAGAACTGAAGTTCACCTGGAGTGGATACACAAACGTCGTGGGCGGTGAGGAGCTAGTCCTGCAGCCGGCCGTCGGCGCCGGGGGGCACAGCGGCCCGATTCCCAGCAGCGGCGGTGATGGTGGCGGCTCAAACGCTGAAGCGGGCGCCGGTGAAGCGGGGTCATCGGGCACGATCGATCTCGCCGAAACAGAACCCGGTCTGGGGGGAGGCGCAGGCAGCGCATCGACACCGGGCTCGGTCATGGAAGTCGGCGGAGATGGCGGCTCTGACAACAGCAGCAGCGATCCCAATGACGAAGGCGGCTTCACCGGAGGGGGCGGCGGCGGAGGCTACTTCGGCGGTGTCGGCGGAGCGTTCGCGGAGTGCGAATTCGAGCCCTGCGAAGTACGCGGCGGCGGTGGAGGCGGCGGCGGGTCTGACTACGCCGCTGCGGGATCCATGAACGTCACGCTGACCCGCGGCGCCAACACCGGCACCGCCGAAGGAAACGGCGAAGTGACCATCAGCTACTACACCCCATACCCGACCGAAACAGCCGCGAGTGGTGCGCCGCCCGGCACCGAAACACCCTCGACGGTGACCCTCTCGGCGAAAGTCACAGCCGCCGGCGCCTGTGAAGGCACCATCGAGTTCTCGATCGACGGCAAAGGCGTCGGCTCGCCCGCCACCGTTCACGGCAACTTGGCGGAAGCGAACGTGCCCGCCCCCGCCGCCGGCACCCATCACGTGAGCGCCGTCTACACGGGCAACCTCAGCACCGCCAACCAACCGGGCTGTCTCCCCAGCACAAGCGCTCCCTCCACGCTGACCATCCCCTATCCGACCCAAACGCAGGCGGCGCCCTCACCACCCACAGCCAACGTCGGCGAAACCATAACTCTGACCGCCACCGTCACGGCCAGCATCACCTGCTCTGGCACCGTCCAGTTCGAAGTAGACGGCAAGCCCGTCGGCGACCCCGTCACCCTCGAGGAAGGCAGCGCCCAGATCACGATAACCGCACCGCCCGCCGGAGCGCACCCGATCACCGCGACCTATTCGGGAGCACCGAGCACGGCCACCGAAACCGGCTGCCTTCCGAGCACGAGCGCGCCCAGCACGCTGACGACCAAGGCGCTGGCACAGACCAACGCGCCGGCACAGCCGACGGCAACGATTGTCGCCGAGGCGGTCGTGGTCAAATCCGGGCTCTGCCAAAGCGTCAGGCATTTCGCCATCCACCTGCTGACACCCCGTAGCGACAAGCTGCTTTCCGCGAAGGTCTATCTGGATCACAGGCTCGTAAAGACCCTGTCCGGCGGCACCCGGCTCTACTACCTCAACCTGCACGGCCGTCCCTACTCGACGGTCACCGTTACGCTAGTCGCGGCCGAGCCGGGCGGCAAGAAGGTGACGGGAAAGCGTGTCTATCACACCTGCCGCCCCTACAAGCTCCTCGGCCACACCAAATTCACGATCTAGACCGGCCGGGCGTTGACCCTGCGCCAATGAGGCTAGTCGCGTGGACTAGTGAGAGCTAGTAACACATCGTGTCTCTTTTGGTCAAGTACCTAGGTGTGGATATGTCCTAACCTCGCTAGAGGCTGTGAATAGGGGACAGAGGAGAGGTCGATATGTTTGCGTTGTATAGCTGGAACCTGCCGTTGGCGAGGTTCCTTGGAGCGGCGGGCCTCATCCTCACCGCCATCCTCGGACTCTCAGCATGCGGTGGTGGTGGCAGCACGACTACCTCGAGCGCCATCTTGGCGCCGGCCACCACGGTCACGACCGCCACGACAACCCCAACAGTCGTAGCCGCCAAGCCCAGCGGTGAAGCTCCACGCCCCTTGTCCTCAAGCGCCTCCAAGAAGGGTGCGGCGGGCTTCCGCGTAACAAAGGGCGACAACAGTATCCCCGACTTCGGCCGGGAAGCGCATCCTTCTGAACGACAGCGCGCGGTCGCCGCACTCACAGCATTCTTGCGGGCTCGCGCCAACGGCGAATGGTCAAAGATGTGTAAATACTTGTCGCGCCCCAACCTGCGTCTATTTCACGGGTTCGCCGAACACTCGAAAGGAAGGGCCATGGATTGTGGGGCGGTTCTTGCTGCCCTTCAAAAGAAGTCTTCCGCTGCCGAACGTGCCGATCCCCTTACAAGCGGCTTGGCGGCACTGCGGATCAAGGGCAAGAGCGCGTTCGCCCTCTTCCATGGCGCCAACAACAACAAGTACGTGATGCCGATGCAAAACGAAGGCGGTGCCTGGAAGGTGACCCAGCTCGCCCCGCTTCCCTATCCGCTCGGGACACCGTCCAATGGGGTGCCGTGAGACGGGAAAGGGGTTCGATTGGCACAGTGGCCTGTAGAGAACCAGCAGCTATATGAGTTTAGAGAGAGATGGGAGGAGAGTGAGTTTGAGTGGTCTTGGGGTAAGAACGAAGTGGGTTCTCTGCACAGTCGGAGTCTTTGCCGTTACCGGAATAGGATTGGCGGCGTGTGGGGAAAGCACAACAGGTGGCACTAGAAGCCCTTCGGCACGCACCACCGCGATTGCGCCAATCAGCATCCCAGGCGCCAGTGCCGGCATCGGAATCAGGGACACTCAGGTCACTAAGCCAACGGTCCGCCACTGGATGTCGATCTCCTACAAGGGCTGTGTTGCAACGAAACAGGCCACGACGCCGACCAAGCCGCCGCCCGGTCAACCCAAGCCGACCATTAGGACGTTCCGAAAGGAATGTAACCGACAGCACGAATACCTCGAAGCGTCGGTGCTCGCTCTTCTGACGCAGGGCACGTGGCTGGAAGGAGAGGCCAAAGAACTCGGTGTGCAAGTGTCGCCAGCGGAAGTGCAGAAGGAATTTGAGCGCTACAAGCGACTAGAGTTCCGCAACGAAGATGAATTCCGGAAAAACCTGGCTCTATCCGGTGTTGACGGAAGCGTCTCCGACCTGCTGCTGCAAATAAAGCTCGCCCTGCTCGCCTACGAGATCGAACAGAAGATCCTGCGCACCGGTGTGCCGCGCTTGATGAGCGTCGCTGACTGGAAAGAAAAAAAGAGCGTCAGCGAAGACGAACTCAACGAATACTACGGCGAACACAAGGAACAGCTACTCACACAGCCCGAACGCAAGGACGTGCGCATCATCGTCACTAACAACGAAGCTCAAGCCCAGGCAGCTGAGAGTGAGATCCAGTCAGGTCAGAGCTTTGAAAGTGTAGCTAGGCGTGTGTCCGTCGATCCGCAGACCAAAGCGTCCGGTGGGCTGATCCGCGGGATCGTCACTGGGCGCTTCAGTGCCGTCAAAAACCTCGAACAGCTACGCAGCGAAGAAGACTCCTATGTGCGGGAAGTGGCGCAGGGAGCGGGCCTGGCTAAGGCCAAACTGCATGAACTGATAGGCCCCGAACGGGCATCAAACAATATTAACTACAAGCTCTATGAAGCCGTAAAGGTCTATCCGGAGGTCAAGCAAACGCGGGCCCAGTTCAAACAGCAGACTCGCCAGGAAGCCTGGCATGAGTTCCTAAGCGAATTTCGAGAAAAGTGGCGGGCACGCACAAATTGTCCGGGCCACGGGACCTTCCCCGCGAGCTACCTAAGCTCGTACTGCAAGCAGTCCAAAGAACGATTCCTCCCCCTCGCCACAGAATCCTTGGTGCCCCCTGACGACCAGGTGAATCTAAGAGATCTTGCGAGGCTCGAACAAGAATTACAGGGCGAGTGTGGGCGCCGGACGCTTGCTAAAGGTGGATACGAGATCAGCTGCCGGAATGCAAGGACCTAGACGCTAGGCGCATGATCTACCAACGATCCGGAGATGGTTTCCTGCAGCGCAGGCGCCAGTTGGCAGTCGCCCAGCCAGGGGTGGTGCCATTACTGGTGCAGTGATGACATGATGCGCGCTCGCTTGGAGATAGCTCGTGATCCAAGGCGTCACCCTGCTGAGCAAGACGGACCGGTCCAGGACGCTCGAGGATCTCACCTGCTCGTGTAGGAGGGGTGCATGCTAGGTTTCCGCCGATGCGCCGCCAGCCACGCCCGCCGATGCCGCTGGCGTTGATACTCACAGCCTGCCTCTGTCTCGGTAGCGGCTTCATCACAGCCCCGGCCCTTGCTGCCACGTCTGCTCGACACACGAAGGCGCCACACCACAAGGCAGTCCCTCCGCCGGAAATCAACCTGCCGCATGTCCCCTCCGGCCCGACTCTTCAAATAACGCTGCCGCCAGCTGGGCTGTCGCTCGAGTACTCGGTCATGGCTCAAGACCTCGGTGCGGGTCCGTGTCCGCCCCCCGCTTTGGTTGCGGAGTTGCGGAAGCTGGGATCGCCGCCGCTTGAGCTCGGAGGCGCCAGCCAGGATGTGACTGCCCCGAGCGGAGCGCTGCCCAACCCGCCGCTCTCCTGGCAGACGGCATCGATGTATTCCCTGCCCGCGCCTTTCTGGAGCCAGCTGCACTGTCTGCTCAGTGGAGCCGCTGATCCACTGACTGTCGGCATCAACATGAAGACAGGACAGCCCTCATGGGCTGCGGAAATGGCCGCTGGTGCGCAGAGTGCGGCCACCAATGGCTTGGACTTTTCTCTGGGAAACGAGCCAGACCTGTACAACCTGCCAAATTTCGCGGAGCTGTCAAAGCCCCAGCCTGACGAAGAACTACTGGCGGTCAACCGGTATCTGCAGATTGCCACCTCTCTACAGCAGGCGATCGGTGGCGCTCCCATCGTCGGTCCCGAATTGGCTATCTCCGCGCGCTGGCAACACCAGCTACCCCGGATCCTCGCCCAGCTGCACGACGCGACGGTGGGCGTCCATCTGTATCCACTCACCGCCTGTGGAAGCGCAAAGAACGCCACTATCAAGGAACTGCTCTCCGAACGCTCGGCCAGCGCGGCTCACAGCCTCGAGTGGGTGGTGGCAGACGCAAACGCTGCGCACGTGCCAGCGATTCTCTCCGAGTCCAACTCCGCTTCGTGCGGGGGTCAGGAGGGGGTCTCCGACAGCCCCGCTGCCGCGGTATGGGCGGTGCGTTTCGTGCTCGCCGCGCTGAAGACCGGTTTCCGGGAGGTGCGCTTCCATTTCAACAATGGCCCATACGACCCATTCATAGTCCACGGCAGCGAAGTCTTGGAGAGGCCTCTGGACAGCGCGCTGGCAGCGCTCAACGAATGGCTGCCCGCCGGCACCTCCCTACAGACGGTTCCAGGGGTCCGGGGGCTTGTCGCGACCGCCGTCAACGGCCCTGCGGGAAAGCCGCAGCTCATTCTCGACAACGAGACCGCAAAGGCCCAGACCGTTGTGCTGAGCGGCCAGCCAAGTGTGCACATCGACGTCCTGAGCGCCGCTGGGGCGGGCCTGAAGACCGCGCCCCTCAGCTCACCTCAGGACCGCATCAAGCTGATTGTGCAGAGCAACACGGTCGTTGCTGTCTTTCCCGGTACCTAACGGCGCTCCGCCGAGCAGCCGTTCTTCTTCCCGGTTGGCGGTCGCTGGATCCTCGCAACCTCTCCAGGCCGTCATGAGGCAAGGCCAGACGATGCTAGAGCCGGAGAACGCCCTGCTCAACACAGGTCACAGGCGCATTCGCGGACGTGAGGCTAAGGTGGATGCGGAATCATCTTTTCAGCCACCCCAAGGAGAAATTATGTCGAGCTTCGCTGCCGTGAACCTGCTGGAGATCGAGGATGCCGTGGGTGAGCGAGCCCCAGGGATCGAGGGAAGGTTCGCTCGTAAGCATCTGGACTCGCGTGATCTTGGGGTCAGCCTCTTTCGCTACGCGGCGAACCTGCGCAGTCCGGTGGCGCACAGTCATCGCGAGCAGGAGGAGGTGTATGTGGTGGTCGCCGGATCCGGGCGGGTGCTTCTGGACGGCGAGCTGCACGATCTGCGTCAGTGGGATGTCCTGCGTGTGGCACCCGAGGTGGTGCGAGCTTTTGAGGGCGGCCCAGAGGGCCTAGACATCGTCGCCGTTGGTGGCCCTAGGCCAGAGGATGGGGACGGGGTCATGGGCGAGGCTGCGTGGCCTGACGCGGAGTAGTGGCCGCTGACCCACCCGGCGCGCTCGGGAGCGCCACATCGTGGAGCGCGAAGCGACGGCCCCACGGCTGTGGCCCTCTCGAAAGACTCTCAGCTGCTCTGGACGATCAGCAGTTTGTTGCCGTCCTGGTCGCGCAAGAAGAACATCGGCGGTACGGGATCGCCCATGCGCATCACCTCGGGGTCGACATCCACGCCCCGAGCTTTCAGATCGGCGTGGTCGGCGTCCACGTCCTGCGTCGAGAACGCAACGCCCGTCTCGACGCCGATCGGTGAGCCCTCTGGCGGGTGTACGATCGCGATTGTCGTCGCCGCACCCGTCGGCGCCACTTCGACCCAGCGGTCACCGTTGCCGAAGGGAGTGTCGCTGCGCTTCTCGAAGCCCAGCTTCTCGGTATAGAACTCGAGCGCCCGATCCTGGTCTGTGACAGGGACGATCACTGTCCCAATCTGGGTGATGCGGGTCGAAGTTGTGGTGTCGGTCATCTCAAATCGCTCCTGTTCGTGGGGTTTACCGCTTATGACCGTAGGGCTTAGCGGAACTCATCGGGTCTGATCCGAAGGGTCACGCGAGGTATACCGGCCAGTATGTCCGTGTGTACCCATCGTGGGTGTGTCCTAACAAGGGGTACCAAGGCTGTCCCTTGTTGTCACGCGTGGCTGACTCGGCGGCGTTTTGCGGAGGAGATCCGCTTGGCGATGTGCTCTGCACGACGCTCAGCGGCCAGCGATCGGAACCCGCGTCGTCTGTCTCCTTGGTGCGGATGAGAGCCAGTGATGGTGACGGGTCCCCGTGAGGACTCTTGGATGTCTACACGATCGGTTGGCGGGCGGCGCTGAGCTTAGCGACGGCTCGCGACCCGCAAACCGAATTTGAGCGGTCTGTGCCCGGTCGATGTCACTTTCGGCCCTCGACACCCCGGCAGGGTTTTGCTGCTCTTTAGAAAAGAAAAGTAGGGTGGCACCGAAATGACGATGGCCCGATGTGCTGCAGGTGAAAGACGCGTCGGCCAGCCCTCCCCGGCCGTCGTGAGCGGTGGCGATTGATGGCCGATGGTGGCGCGCACACACCGCGGGCCGCGTTGTCCACCCAGGAGGAGCCTGCAAAGACAGGCGAGCACAAATCCAGAGTCCGGACTGTCCTGAACCTGGTCGTGATGCTGGCTGTTGCGGTCGCTCTGGCGACGGTCTTTCGCGCTTACATCGCCACTGCTTATCTGGTCCCGAGCGGGTCGATGGAACCGACGCTGAAGGTCGGCCAGCGCTACCTGATCAACCGCATCGGCATGCGCATCAACGGGCCGCACGTCGGGGAGATAGTTGTGTTTCATCCACCCAAGGGCGCCGAGCAGGAGCTGTGCGGCCCGACGCCGCATATGGTCAGTCCGGGGGGAGCCCCATGTTCACAGCCCGAGGCCGAAGAGGCGAGCGTGTACTTCGTCAAGCGCATAGTCGCCGGCCCCGGCGACACGGTCTACATCTCTGAAGGGCACGTCTATCGCAACGGCAAGCGTGAGAAAGACTCCTACATCGATCGGTGCGATGGTGCCGCCGAGTGCAACTTTCCCGTCCCGATCAAGGTCCCTCCCGGGCACTGGTTCATGATGGGCGACAACCGCGGCCGCTCAGACGACAGCCGCTTCTGGGGGCCGATTCCAACCGGCTGGATCGTCGGCGGGGCGTTCGTCACTTTCTGGCCACCGGACCGCATCGGATCTCTCTAGCTCGCCAAGTGCCAGCTCCAGGCGCTGGCGTGTCCAGTCGCTGAGACCCCCGCTGGCACACTTTCCCGCACCGCCTCATCGCGCAGAGCACTAGACGCAGAGGGACAGGCCGCCGCATGGAATATCGTAGTTATTGCCCTCACTAGTAGATCTGAACATTCTATATATACTGAACACAATGGATCGGTTGGGCATCGAGAGATTTGTGGAGGAGCTCGGCATGCAGCTCGAGCTCGAAGCGGGCGCTCCCCGCATGGTGGGCCGTGTGCTCGGCTGGCTGCTCGTGTGCGAACCGCCCGAGCAGAGCGCCGCCGAGCTGGCGGAGTTCCTGCAAGCGAGCAAGGGATCGATCAGCACCGCCACGCGCGTGCTGCTGCGCATGGGTCTGATCGAGCGTGCGCGTCTGCGCGGCGAGCGTTTCGACAGATTCCGAGCGCGCCCGGAGGCCTGGGATGACTACATCTGGCGCCAAGATCAGTTCACCGCTCCGCGACGTGTGCTGCGCCTGGGTCTCGACGCGCTCGCCGACGAGTCTCCCGATCGTCGCGCACGCCTGGAGAAGCTCGACGCGATCTACGGGTGGTGGGAGCGGCGCCTGCCTGGGCTCCGGGAGGAATATCTGGCGGAACGTCCTCGATCGGACACGGGCGAGAACGCCGCGGGCAATCCTGAGAGAGGGAGTGGTCGATGACCGTTGAGCACACGATCGAGGTGAGCGGCCTCGTGAAGCACTTTGGTGAGGTGCGGGCGCTCGAGGGGGTCGATCTGCTCGCGCGCCAGGGCGAGGTGCTGGGTCTGTTGGGACCGAACGGCGCCGGCAAGACGACCCTCGTGCGAGTGCTCGCGACCCTACTGAAAGCGGACGCCGGCAGCGCCCGGGTCGTGGGCCTGGACGTTCAGCGCGATGCCGCGAAGCTGCGCGAGCGGATCGGATTGGCCGGGCAGTACGCGGCGGTTGACGAAAACCTGACCGGCCTAGAGAACCTCACGATGGTCGGACGCCTGTATGGGCAGCCGCGCGCGGCGGCGAAGCGGCGCGGCAGGGAGCTGCTCGAGCGCTTCGAACTGATCGACGCGGCAAACCGGCCGACGAAGACCTACTCGGGCGGTATGCGTCGCCGCCTGGATCTCGCCGCCGCACTGGTCGCCGAACCCCCGGTGCTCTTCCTCGATGAGCCCACGACGGGCCTGGACCCCCGCAGCCGATTGAGTCTGTGGGAGGTGATCGAAGACCTGGTCTCCGAGGGCACGACGGTGCTGCTGACGACGCAGTACCTGGACGAGGCCGACCGGCTGGCGAGCGAGATCGCGGTGATCGACCAGGGCCGTGTGATCGCGGGCGGCACCCCGGACGAGCTCAAGGATCGCGTGGGCGGCGAGCGGCTGGAGATCCGCCTCGACGATGCGGCCTCTGCCGAGGTCGCGGTGGGGGCGCTGGCGTCGATGGCCGACGAGCCGCCGAGCGTCGCGGGCGAGGTGGTGAGGGTCGGAGTCCACCGGCGCAACGGCGCGATCGTCGAGGCGGTCCGCCGGCTGGACGAGGCAGGGGTCGGCGTGGAGGACATCGCGCTACGCCGCCCCACGCTCGACGACGTGTTCCTGGCGCTGACAGGGCACGCCGCCGAAGCGGACACCGACGAGACCAAGCAGGAGGAGGCCGAATGAGACGACTCGTCTCCGACACCCTGATCATCGCCGAGCGAAATCTCATCCGGTTGCCCCGCGCTCCGGAGCTGCTGCTCGCGTTCACGGTGCAGCCGATCATGTTCGTGCTGCTGTTCCGCTACGTGTTCGGCGGCGCGATCAAGACGCCCGGCTTCAGCTACGCCGACTTCCTGATCCCGGGGATCATCGTTCAGAACATCGCGTTCGGTGGCTTCGTGACCGCGCTCGGTCTCAACGAGGATCTCCACAAGGGGCTGATCGACCGCTTCCGCTCGTTGCCGATGGCTCGCCCGGCGGTTCTGGCCGGACGCACGCTCGCCGACGTGGTCACGAACGCCCTCTCGGCAGCGATCCTGATCGCCACCGGCCTGCTGATCGGCTTCAGCTTTCACACGAGCGTCCTGCACGCGGTGGCCGGCTTGGGGCTGCTGCTGCTATTCGGCTACGCGTTCTCCTGGGTCTTCGCATTCGTTGGAATGCTCACCTCCACGCCCGAGGCCGCCAACTCGGTCGCCTTCATCGCCGTCTTTCCGCTGACGTTCATCTCCTCGGCATTCGTGCCGGTGCAGTCGATGCCCGAAGTGCTGCGCGGGTTCGCCGAAGTGAACCCCTTCACGATCACCGTGAACGCCATGCGCTCGCTCTGGCTCGGGGCGCCGGCGCACAACAACGTGTGGGGCTCCGTCGTGTGGGCGCTGGTGATCATCGCGGTCTTCGCCCCAGTGGCGGTCGCCCGCTACCGGCGCGCCGCCGGTAAATGAGAGCGGCTACCGAGAGCCCTGGGAGGCGCTAGGGCCGGATGAACGCAAGGCGCGATAGCTAGCTTGCGCTCAGCATGCCCTTGGGGAGCCTGACACGGCGGGTGAGGATTTCCAATCCCAGGGTGAGCGTGCGAATCACGCCGAGTTGTCGCAGGAGGGCGATCGAGTCGGTGTGCCCACGGTCCTCGAGGATCCGGCCGTCCTGCCCGAAGTGACTGATGGTGGTGCCCCTGAGTGTCACCGCCCGCCGGTGGTAGGTGCCGCTGATGACCCATCTGGACGCGACGCGGTTGCCCTCGGTGATCTGCTCCTCCACTCCCATCCGCAGGTCCTTGAAGATGGCGAGGTAGAACGAGACCGATTCCTCGCCTCCTTGGTAGCCGCGGAATGTCATTTCGTTGATGTGGTCTGTGAAATCGGGGGCGTAGAACTCCCGCATGCGGGAGAGGTCCCCGGCGCAGACGACCTCGATCGCCCGGCGCGCCTGTGCCGCGAAGTCATGCTCTGTGTCAGCCATGATTCGAGCATACACTACAGAAATGTAGTAGAGTGAGTTTGTGGCGGGAAGGCCGAAGAAGAGCAGCGACGGGTTCGCGCCGCTCGAGTCCGAGGTGATGGACGCGGTGTGGGCACAGCGCGAGCCCGTGTCTGTTCGCGACGTAGTGGATGCGCTCAACGTCAGGCGCCGAGAGCCGCTGGCCTACACCACCGTGATGACCGTCATGAATCGACTGGTCGCCAAGGGTGTGCTGAGTCGAACGGGCGAGCGGCGCAGCTACGTCTATGAGGCGACAGCCCCCGACGCGGCCGGAATCGCGGTACGTGACGTGATCCGCACCTACGGGGACGCCGCCATCGCTCACTTCATGGACGAGGCGCGCGCCGACCCGGGAGTGCTGCATCGTCTGCGGACACTGCTGGCGAACGATCAATGAGACTGGACAGCGCCAACCGCAGCTTTTTGACCTTCATGGGTCTCGCGCTGCTGGTGGGCGCATATGTCCTCTGCGGGGCCCTGGGAGGCGTGCTCCTGCCGCTCCTCGCCGCCCGGGTATCGCACAGCGGACCGCCGGATAGCGCGGCTCTGCTGCCGGTCCTCCTCTTCGTCATCTTGGTCGCGATCGGCCTGGCCCTGGCGAGCCGCTCCTTTCTGCGACAGATACTCGCCTCCCGCCGGCTCGCGCGACGAGTAAAAGGGCTGGCCCTGACGTGCCCCGTGCGGTTGACGGCGATGGCCACACGGGCCGGCCTGGACGGGCGCGTCGTCCTGGTCGATGCGCCTGAGCCGTTCTCCTTCGTCTATGGCGTATTGACGCCCCGCGTCGCGGTCAGTCGCGGGCTGCTCGAGAACGTCTCCGACGAGGAGCTGCGTGCCGTGCTCGAGCACGAGCGCTACCACGTCTGCAATCTGGACCCGTTGAAGGTCGTACTCGTGCGGGCACTCTCCGCTGGGCTGTTCTTCCTGCCGGCGCTCGACGCTCTGGGCGCCCGCTATGTGGCTGGCCGCGAGCTCGCGGCTGACCGGAGGGCGGTCAGGGTCTGCGGGCTGCGCCCCCTCGCGTCAGCGCTGCTGAAGGTCGTACGCGGGCCCCACTGGAGCGAGCTGCAGCTCGCCGTGCCGATCGGCGGAGCGGATCTGCTGGATGTCCGTGTCGCCCAGCTGGAAACCGGGACCGAGCCGAGGCTCACGGCGCTCAGCTCCACCCGTGCCGCGGTCTCGCTGATCGGTGGCGCTCTGTATGTGGCCACGTTCCTTCTATCGGTGGCCGGCTTCGGTGGGCAGGCGGCCGTCCACGACGCGACCGGCTCCGGGCTGGCGAGCGACACCCTGCTAGGCAGTCTCTACTGCACCGCTCCCTTTGCTGTGATGGGGCTCTTGGCCTACCTGCTGATCGCGGTACGCGCGAACCGGCCCATGCAATCCAGTAGCCAACCACGCTCGGCCTCACCGCGAGGGGCATAGGCGATGGACATGCTCCCGATGGCCCCAAGCTGCGCTCTGGACGAGGCCGGGCTGCGACTACAGCTGGAGCGCTATCGGCGGGCTGGCCGGGGCGCAACGCTGGTCGAGCGGACACCCCGGCGACTGGTGGTCGATCTCGACCGCGGCGTTGACGAAAAGCTCATGGAGGAGGCTCTCGCGATCGAGCGGAACTGCTGCCCCTTCTTCACACTGGACTGGCAGCCACGACGAGGACGGCTGACCGTCGCGGTGGCGGCGACCGAGCACGAGCCGGCGCTCGAGGCCATCGCGTTCGCCCTCGGCCTCACGGTCTGAGCCGGTGCTGAGCGCCTTCGGTGCCAGCGCCGTCGCGTTCATGATGGTCGCCTACGCCCTCGAGCGCCGCGGACGCCGCTACATCCTTGCGTTCGCCTGCGGTTGTGCGCTGTCGAGCGTCTACGGCTTCCTCGCGGGCACGTGGCCGTTCGGGGTGGTCGAGGCGATCTGGACGGGAGTCGCGCTCAAGCGCTACCTCAGTAGGGGCGCCACGGGCGGGACGCCAACCCAATAGAGGACCATCTCACGCCAAGCCCAGCTTCACCCCGCTGTGCGGGACGGCACGGAAGGACCTCGCTCTCACCTCGCTTGCCTGCCACCCGCCGGTAGTAGCGTTGTGTGAATGAGAGTCCCCCTCTGGTGCTCTGGCCGAGCTTCCCCGATGGCGCCGGTGCTGAGGCTGGCGTGCCTCTCCATGCTCGTGTTCCTGACGCTGAGTCCCTGCGTCGCGGAGGGCAAGCCGCCGACCCGGGATGTTCCCCTGGGGACCTACCGGTTGCACGTGAGCCTCGCCTATCAGGCACAGGCCAGCAGCGACACCCCGACCAACAACCCTCCACCGAGCGAATCGCCTACGAGCCCCTACTGGAACTTCTCGACCGAGAGCGAAAGCGCGAACGTGACCGCGAGCTGGAGCGATGAACTGAAGCTCACCGCGGCAGCGCAGGGCAGCCACGACTACAGCCTGTTGCCTGTGAACTTCACCCACGGTGACGGGGAGCTGCACGACGTGGAGTTCCATCCGCTCGGGTCCCCCGGCATCGACGCCTCCATCTCCGACACCTACAGCGGCACCTACGACTCGCCCGTCGAACAGACCTGCGAGGAAACATGTCCCCCGACCGCCTACAAACCCATGCAGTTCACTTGCAGCTCGAACCTCGCCAACACCCAGCTCGAGCCCGATCTCGTGATCCACTGGGAGCAGAAAACGAATCTCGCGAGATTCCAGAAACACGGATATCTCAACCCGACAAACCCAGGTGCGGTGATGATCGGAGCGTCCTTTCTGCTCGGCTCCCGACTGACCGACCAGCAGGCAAAGGTGCGCCAGCAAGGGGAAAGCACCGGCGCGGTGTCCCCGACCTGCCCGACCGGGGTGAACATCTTCGAACCCTGGTCATCAGACGAAGCGATGCTCAGCCCCGAGTATCTCGAAAGCGCCTCTGCATCCAACCGGGCCGTGTACTTTCCGCTGGACACGCTGATACACAAGGGCAGGGCCTCGAGCACATTCACGGGTCAGGCCACCAGCCCCACCAAATGCTGCGCCGGCACCACCAAGATGACTCTGACGATCACTGCCGCGCGTCTGCTCTGAGGTGCGCCCGCAGAATGACTGAAGGGCCGTTCATCGCCGTGGCGACCCAGCGACACCTAGTGCGGTCATCGCCCACCTCGTTCACAGTCGCGCTGGCGGTTCTCTGCTGCGTCATCTGCGGCTGTGGCACAGGCGCCTCGGGCAAGAAGACAGCCCACATCGAGGCGAAGAGCGTCGCCAAGCCAGGTTCGCTCGTGCGAGGACCGCAGACGGCGGTCGCCCGCATGGACGTCTCGTCGGATCGGATCATCGCCGAAGGCAAGTTTCACATCGCCCCGGGGGCCGCCTCCGACGCCGAGATCCGCCGTGAGATCAGAGCCGCCCGCAGGGCTGGAATAGTCGTGCCGTCTGGGGAATCGGTCGAATCGTTCCTGAATGCCCCGTCGAACTCGAGCGGCCCCGCCACGGAAGCCGGCGTCCCCGAAGCCGTGTGGAACCCCCACAGCAAGCCGATCGCAGACTGGATCATCCCGGTCCTCGAATGGGCTCACAACCACGGCTGGAACGGCGTTGTCACGAGCGGTTACAGGACCTTCTATGAACAGGCACAGCTGAACGCGGCCGGTGCCTACAGCGCCAGGGCGGGGTTGAGTAACCACGAGACCACCAAATATCCCGGCGGCGCGGTCGATGTGACCAACCCGTCCCAGCTCATCGAAGTGCTGCACGGCTATCACGGGCCTCTGAAGCTCGTGGGCGGCGTGCTCGGGCCGATCGACCCAGAGCACTTCTCCGCCACGGGCGACTAGAGAAGCCGTCGGCAGGCGGGGACCGCGGCCCGCATGCTCCCACCACAGACGAATTGACGGGTCTCTGTCTTAGGACTCGCCCGCGCCCGGTCACGCGAGTGAGCAGTTGCTACAGCCGGTATGCCCCGACTTGCTCGGAGAGCCGGGTGGTCTGCGGCGGCTCATCGCAGCGCTCGGCGATGTCGGACACGAAGTGTTGGAAGGCGGGTAGGTCCGGGAGCGGTGCGGTGTGGTCGGGCTCGGTGAACGCGATGTGTGTGAATGTCACACCGTCCTCCATTACGAAGGTGGCATAGCGGAACCCGGGAGGTTGCTGATCGGTGAGTTCGTCATATACGGCGCGCACGAGATCCGCGTTCTCGGCGGCGTGGGAGGGCTTGACGCGGTAGCGAACGATCACGGCGCTCATGATGGGCTCCCGGCAAGCACCGGTTGATCATAACCTGGGCCCGAGCGACCCAGGTGCGACTTCGCGCGCATCTGCTCTGGAGCTCTAACGTTGTGCGGGTGGCGGAGCAGGTGCCAGCGGTATGCGACGTGCTCGATGCAATCGAGCGTCGAAACTGGGCGCGGCTGGCGCGTCTGCTTCATCCCGACATTCACTGGACCACCGCGATCGAGGAGCATCTGCACGGAACCGATGAGGTGATCGCGCGGCTGTCCCACGATCCGCCTCCAGCGCCGCCCTCCTACCACGAGATGCGTGACGGGCGGATGTATCGCTGGATCGACTGCCCGGGCTAGCGCTGACAGGCAGGGAGTGCATTGGGTACTTCCGGGGCGCTACTTGTGATGGTGGCGATGGCGGGGCTTGTGGTGGTGATGGCGTTTTTCGGACAGATGCACGATCCCAAGATGGGTGGTGGAGGTGTTCCCCAGCTTGTCTATCGCGACGACGGTCAGGACGTGATGTCCGGTGGAGATCTTCATCGCCCCGAACCAATGCATTTCCGCGACGGTGCTGGCCGGGTAAACGTGGGTGTAGAAGTAGGGAACGAAATTGCGGATCAGGTGGCCGTCGTAGAAGAGCCGCACGCGACGGATTCCGACCGGGTCTGAGGCCAGGACCCTGATCTTCAACCGGCCGGTGTAGCGCTGGCCGTCCAGCGGTGCATCGGTCGTGATCTTGGGACCGGCGAAGTCTCCGCAGGTGCCGGTCATCTGATCGCCGTGTTCCAGATAGCTTTTCATGGCCGCCCACGACGGCTTGTGTGATCCGTTGCCGCGCAACAAACCCGAGGTCAGATGACCTTCGTCCTCTAGCGGGAACCACAGCGCCACCTGCACGTAGGAGTCTTCGGCCAGGCAGTGGTAGGCCTGTGTTAGATAGGTCGCCTGTTCTTCTTCGCTGACACCTTCGGGCTTTTGGCCAGCCCACACGCCTTCCGAGCACGTCGCTTGAGTCGTGCGCCAGCTCAGCTCAGTCATCCAGATCGGCTTGTCATCGCCGTTGGCCAACTCGGTCGCGTGAACCTCACGGTAGGCCAGAAAGGAGTCCTGGAAAAGGCGACCGTCGGGATCGCGCAGAAAGGATTCGGGGGAAACCACGTTGCAGGCGGTGTCCGTGTGAACTCCCACGGCGTCGAAATAGCCCTTGCCGCCCGCTTCGTACACGCCCTGCAGGAAGGCGTAATCGTTGCCGGTCAGTCCACCGATCACCACGTCGGCAGCCGGATCAGCGGACTTCACCGCCGGGTAGGCGGCTTGAAGCAGGTGTGTGTAGGCGACCGGGTCGGGCGCGCCAGCCCACCAGCCAGACGAATCCTCCTCGTTCCAGATTTCATACGCGGCGACCTTGCCTGCGAAGCGCTGAGCTAGAAAGTGCAGGAACGTCGCGTAGTCGGCGTCGCTGCTCGGGGGTGTATTGGAGGCTGTCGAGCCGCTCTCCCAGGAGGGGGTGTCCACGACATCGAAGATCGCCTTCCCGCCCTTGGGCAGCGAGCTCAGAAGCCTTTCGTATTCGGCTAGCCAATTCTGGGCGTGGACTCCGCGACCGGGTTCTATGTCGTTCCACACGACGAACACCCGCACCCACTTCGCTCCCAGCGCAGACGCCTCCGCCACGCTCGCGGGGCTGAGGCTCGTGAGATTCACGCCGGCTTCGGCGCCCGAGGCCACGCCCAGCAGGCTGCCCCCGCCCATCCCTACGCCTGTCACGAGCACCGCGATAGCGGCAAGCCGTGCGGTGACATTGGAAAGGACGCCGAGCCTCATTGCGTTCCCATCGGCCCGCACTGCCACGTGCTTGACTACAACGCCCACTAATGGCCGCTTACCGGATCACACCACCCACTTTGCCCGGATAGGTGTCGACTCCGAGTGCTGCAAAGGATGCGAGGACGCACAGGAGCACAAGCTGGGAATCTGCTTAACCTACGTCTCTCGGGCCCGTCGTCTGACGGCCAAGGACGCCGGATTCTCAGTCTGCAACAGAGGCTCGACTCCCCTTTGCGCTGCTGTACGAGACGGGCGAGCCCAGGATCCCGGAGCACCTGTCTGACGGAGTGTTCTTGGAGCTACCTCTCCAGACGCCAACCGATCCGCCGGTGAGGCGGGGCCGCATCCAGGGTCATGCCCAGGATCGTGGCTGGTTTGCGGCGAGTGCTCGTAGTGCCTTGGTGATCGCCTGGGTGCGATTGACGACACCGAGGCGGGCATAGATCGAGTCGAAGTGCTTCTCGACGGTGCGCGGGCTCAAGACGAGAGCGTCCGCTATCTGAACGCTCGTCTGGCCTTCCAAGGCGAGTGCCAGCACTTCGGCCTGGCGACTGGTGAGGCTCAGTGAGCGCAGCGCGTCTGCCCCCGGCAGACGATCGACCGGCGTCAACTGCAGCGCGTCGAGTTGCGGGTAGACGTCGGGCACCAGATGCACGTGTACTCGCAGGCCCTCGCTCAGGAGTGTGGCAGCGCTTTGAGGGACACTCTGTTCACAGCAACGTTCCTGCGCGCTGGCATCGCTTGCGGCCTGGCGCAGCGACGCGGGCAGGGACTCACCGACGACGAGGCCCAGTTCCTCGGCCGCGGCCGGAGTGCTCCACGCTATGGTCGCCTCGCGATCGACGAGCACGAGCCAGCGACACGAGTCCCGATCGCCACCGGTACTGATCGCGCGTAGGAACGCCAGCTCGTGCAGACGCTGGAGGCTCGCGGCAAAATGCGGACGCAACTGCTGTAGCAGCAGCCGCTCGGTATCCGAGAAGTCGCGGCGGCTGCGGCTGAGGGTGAGCCCGATCACCTCGCTGGGGCGCCCGAGTGTGCATCTGGGAGAGGGCACCGTGATCGCGAGCTGATGCTCTAGCGAGATGTGACGGTAGACCTCGTCATAGAGATCTGTCCGGTGCAGCTCGAGGCTGGACATGAAGTCCGAGATGCGCAGCGCGCTGCCGTCGCCGGTCCGCGCATAGTGAGAGAGAATCGGGTTCTGGTGGGCGAACTGAGCGAACACCTCCTCGCCACCGGCAAACAGGCTCTCGGTCGGATCGGCCGCGACAGTCACGCGTTGTGAGCTGGGATCGACAGCGTTGTAGGAAGCGATGTCGCACGGAATCAACCGTCGCAGCAGGGAAGCGGCCTGCGCTGGGAATTCCGTGAGCTCAGAAAGCTCGACGAGCTCCTGTGTAGCACGCAAGGCGCGGCGTAGCTGAGAGTTGTTGAGGTGGTCCGTCACCACGATGTTCCCATCGACAGAGCGGCTCCCACGCTCAAGATGGCCGAACTAAAGCTACGTAATTCTACCCTTGTCTAGACATCGCGTGCAGTGTAGGTTGCCGGGCACGTCCAAGGGGGACCATGGCCTGGATCGGGCTGTGGCCGGCCACGTGGGGGGCTGAATCTCTTCACGGTGGCTGTTTTGTATGGCGCTCGTCGTCCTCCTGTGGGCAGGGAATGAGAAAACACTTCAACGTCACGGAGGCCGTTGTGTCGCTACGCGGGGATTGTCTGCACGGAGCACGAACGAGCGCATCGCGCCTGATCGCGATGGTGGGCGTGTGCGTGAGCGGCACAGTCACGCTCGCTGCCTTTGCGCCCACGGCGGCCCTCGCCGCCGGCTGCACCGAGTCCTGGGCCAAAGCGGAAAGCGGCTCCTGGAGTGTGGCGGCCAACTGGTCGCCGGCAAAAGCGCCTTCCTCCACTGACGAAGTCTGCATCACAGCCTCGGGTGCCTCCCCTTACACCGTTACGCTTACCGGCAGCGCGAGCATCAAATCGCTGACGCTCGGCGCGAGCTCAGGCCCCAAGCAGACCCTGCAAGTGGGCGGTCTGACCTCGGGAACGCTCAATCTCGCCACGAACAGCACGATCGCCAACACGGGTGTGCTGAACCTGGAAAGCGCGTTGGGCACAAACGCGACCCTCCAGGGATCCGCCAGCGCTACGCTCAGTAACGGCGGTGAACTTCTCTCCTCGACGTCGAGCATCAATTTCCTCGAGGTGCCTCTGACCGATGGTGCTGCCGGAGTGGTGGATGTAAAGAGCGGCGAATTGCGTCAGGACGCCAATACGACGACGACTAACGAAGGTCTCTTTGAAGTCGCCTCAGGCGCATCGCTCGTGGCGTTGACGAGTTCCGATCTATTTGTGAACAAGGGTTCGGTCACAAACAGTGGCAAGCTCGAACTTCACAGCGGTGCCTCTTGGACTCAGGAAGCGGGTTCGGCCACACAGACTGGCAGCGCGGTTTTGATGTTCAGCGGTGCGCTGACGGATGTGAGCGGCGCTGGGAGCTTTGATCTGATCGACAGCCCTAGCTTGAGCGGCACGATCCCCAAGGGGCAGACCGTCAGCTCCGATGCGATCCCGGGACACAACGCGAATATTGCGATCTCTGGCACCGTAACCAACGAAGGCACGCTCGCACTGATCTCCCCTCACGAAGGGGGAAGTGCGACCGTGCACGGCACGCAGCTGAACAACGAAGGTGTGCTCAGTTCGCAATCGGAATCGCCAGTCAATTTCCTCGAGGTGCCTCTGACCGATGGTGCTGCCGGAGTGGTGGATGTGAACAGCGGCGAATTGCGTCAGGACGCCAATACGACGACGACTAACGAAGGTCTCTTTGAAGTCGCGTCGGGTGCGTCGTTTGTGGCGTTGACGAGCTTGGATCTGTTCGTGAACAAGGGCAAGATTGCCAACGGCGGGAAGCTTGAACTTCACAGTGGCGCGTCTTGGACTCAGGAAGCGGGCTCCAAGGAACAGACCGGCAGCGCGGTTTTGATGTTCAGCGGCACGCTGACGGATGTGAGCGGCGCTGGGAGCTTTGATCTGATCGACAGCCCTAGCTTGAGCGGCACGATCCCCGGTGGACAGACGGTCACAGTTGACGCCATCACGGGCCACAACGCGAATGTCGATCTCGTCGGCGTGAGTGGGGAAGTCCTCAACAACGGAACGTTCATACTCGATGACCCGAGTGGGAGCGCCACCGTCCACGGGGTAGAGCTCGTCAATAAAGGCACCTTCGAAGCGCATGCGGCGTCAAGCAGCGACATCACCTTCTTGGAGGCGAGCCTGACAAATGCTCCTGGCGGGACCGTCTCCGTGAACAGCGGCGAATTGCGTCAGGACGCCAATACGACGACGACTAACGAAGGTCTCTTTGAAGTCGCGTCGGGTGCGTCGTTTGTGGCGTCGACGAGCTTGGATCTGTTCGTGAACAAGGGCAAGATTGCCAACGGCGGGAAGCTTGAACTTCACAGTGGCGCGTCTTGGACTCAGGAAGCGGGCTCCAAGGAACAGACCGGCAGCGCGGTTTTGATGTTCAGCGGCACGCTGACGGATGTGACCGGCGCTGGGAGCTTTGATCTGGTTGACAGCCCGACTCTCACGGGCACGATTCCGAAGGGGCAGACGGTCACGGTGGATGCGATCCCGAGCCACAACGCTTCGGTTTTGATCTCTGGCACCGTCACGAACGAAGGCACGCTCGCCTTGACCTCCCCCACCGGAGGGGGACAGGCCGTCATCCACGGCCCGACCGCAACGGCCCAGGTCAGCAACAAGGGTGTGCTCAACGCGCAGTCAGAATCGTCGTCGGTCAACTTCCTCGAGGTGCCTCTGACCGATGGTGCTGCCGGAGTGGTGGATGTAAAGAGCGGCGAATTGCGTCAGGACGCCAACACGACCACGACCAACGAAGGTACGGTCACCGTCGCCTCCGGTGCATCGTTTGTGATGTCAACGAGCGCCGACCTGATTGTCAACAAGGGCAAGGTCGCCAACGGCGGGAAACTCGAACTTCACAGCGGTGCCTCTTGGACTCAGGAAGCGGGTTCGGCCACACAGACTGGCAGCGCGGTTTTGATGTTCAGCGGTGCGCTGACGGATGTGAGCGGCGCTGGGAGCTTTGATCTGATCGACAGCCCTAGCTTGAGCGGCACGATCCCCAAGGGGCAGACCGTCAGCTCCGATGCGATCCCGGGACACAACGCGAATATTGCGATCTCTGGCACCGTAACCAACGAAGGCACGCTCGCACTGATCTCCCCTCACGAAGGGGGAAGTGCGACCGTGCACGGCACGCAGCTGAACAACGAAGGTGTGCTCAGTTCGCAATCGGAATCGCCAGTCAATTTCCTCGAGGTGCCTCTGACCGATGGTGCTGCCGGAGTGGTGGATGTGAACAGCGGCGAATTGCGTCAGGACGCCAATACGACGACGACTAACGAAGGTCTCTTTGAAGTCGCGTCGGGTGCGTCGTTTGTGGCGTTGACGAGCTTGGATCTGTTCGTGAACAAGGGCAAGATTGCCAACGGCGGGAAGCTTGAACTTCACAGTGGCGCGTCTTGGACTCAGGAAGCGGGCTCCAAGGAACAGACCGGCAGCGCGGTTTTGATGTTCAGCGGCACGCTGACGGATGTGACCGGCGCTGGGAGCTTTGATCTGGTCGACAGCCCGACTCTCACGGGCACGATTCCGAAGGGGCAGACGGTCACGGTGGATGCGATCCCGAGCCACAACGCTTCGGTTTTGATCTCTGGCACCGTCACGAACGAAGGCACGCTCGCCTTGACCTCCCCCACCGGAGGGGGACAGGCCGTCATCCACGGCACCCAACTCAACAACGAGGGCCTGCTCACCGCACAGTCGCAATCCAGCTCACCGAGCTTCCTCGAGGTGCCTCTGACCAACCTCCCCGGCGGGACCATCTCAGTAAAGAGTGGCGAACTGCGCCAGGACAACAACACGACCACGACCAACGAAGGCATCCTCGAAATAGCGGCGGGCGCAACGTTTGCCGCCACCACCAGCTCCGATACAGTGATCAACAAGGGCACCTTCGAACCCGATCTCGCAAGCGCCACCAGCTTCGGCACAATCAAAATCTCAAGCGGCGCCACCTTCAAACCTGGGGGAAGCGTCTTCCCCAACCTGGTGGAAGGTTATGCCCCGCCTGTCGGCACCGAGTTCAACGTCATCACATCCAGTGCCGCGATAAGCGGGACGTTCGCCAAGGTCGAAAACAATTTCGAAGGCGACTACTCCAAAGCCGACATCATCGCCGTCAAGCGCGAACGAGACAGCTCTGAAACGCTGCTCACCGTCCAGCCGCAAGGCACGACGACATACGGGCAGCCGGTGACCTTCACCGCGACGCTCAAGCCGGCGCAGGGCCCGATTGGTAATCCAGAAGGCCCCGTCAAGTTCTTCGACAACGGCAAACTCTTCGGCGAAGGGACGCTCTCGACGACCGCCGGTGTGACGAGCGCCACGTTCACGACGACCGTGTCGGTGCCATTGCCGGTGGGTAAAGACTCGATCACCGCCTCGTACGAAGGCAACTCGAACTTCAAGCCCAGCGAAACGGCTGCGCCGACCAATGAGGTTGTGGAAAAGGCGACGACCTCGGTGAAACTCGAAGCGTCCATCTCCACCTCCAGCTTCGGCCAGCCCGTGAAGTTCACCGCGACGATCGCCGGCCCAACGGGTGTACTGCCGCCGCCAAGCGGAGAAGCCAAGTTCTTCGACAACGGCAAACTCTTCGGCGAAGGGACGCTCTCGACGACCGCCGGTGTCACGACGGTTACGTTCACGACGACTGTGTCGGTGCCATTGCCGGTGGGCAAAGACTCGATCACGGCCTCCTATGGCGGGGATGGCAACTACAAGTCCAGCGAAACCAGCGGGCCGACGAACGAGGAAGTGCAAAAGGCCACGACCTCGGTGAAACTCGAAGCGTCTCCCTCCACATCCACCTATGGACAGCCGGTCAAATTCACCGCGACCGTGAGCGGGCCGACCGGAGTGGTGCCGCCACCGAGCGGAGAAGTCGTCTTCCGTGAAGGCGCAACCGAACTAGGCAAAGCATCCGTCTCCACAACCGCCGGCGTCACGACGGCGACGTTCACGAGCACCGTGTCAGCTCCATTGCCGGTCGGTAAAGATTCGATCACGGCGTCCTACGGCGGGGATGGCAACTACAAGTCCAGCGAAACCAGTACGCCGACGAGCGAGGAAGTGCAAAAGGCCACGACCTCCATGAAACTCGAAGTATCCAAAGCGACCTCCACGTTCGGGCAGCCCGTGAAGTTCACCGCGACAGTCACCGGCCCGACGGGTGTTCTGCCTGCGCCGAGTGGAGAAGTCAAGTTCTTCGATGGCGCCACCGAAATCGGCAAATCAGCCGTTTCCACCAGCGGTGATGTGAGCACCGCTACGTTCACGACCACAGTGTTGACTCCGCTGCCGGTGGGCAAAGACTCGATCACGGCGTCCTACGGCGGGGATGGCAACTACAAGTCCAGCGAAACCAGTACGCCGACGAGCGAGGAAGTCCAGAAGGCCTCAACGTCGGCGTCGCTAGAAGCATCGAGCTCGACTCCGACTCTCGGGCAGCCCGAGAAAATCACGGCCACCGTCACCGGCCCGACCGGAGTGCTGCCGCCACCGAGCGGTGAAGTCGTCTTCTATGAAGGCGCAATCGAACTCGGCAAAGCATCCCTCTCCACGAGCGGTGGTGTTACGACGGCGACGTTCACGACATCCTCGCTGACCGTTGGAACCCACGAAATCACCGCCGAATACAAGGGTGACGGCAACTACACAGGCTCAAGCGCGACGGCGATCCAGGTAAACGTCCTGTCTAAGCCGACGGTGACCAAGCAGCCTGAAAACACGACCGTCACGGCCGGTGAAGGAGTGAGCTTCACCGCTGAAGCCTCCGGTAACCCCGCGCCCACCGTGCAGTGGGAGCTTTCAGAACATGGCGGCGCGTTCAAAGCGGTGAGCGGGGCGACGTCTGACACCTTGACGATCGCGGGCACTGCGACCACCGAATCGGGCAATCAGTACGAGGCGGTGTTCGCGAACTCCCAGGGCGAAGCGACGAGCAACGCCGCGACCCTGACGGTCAATGCTCCTGCCTGCTCTGCCTCTCCGTCTGTGGAAACGCAGCCGACGAGTCAGACTGTGACCGCGCCGGCTGCGGCGACGTTCACGGTCAAGGAGGGGACCGTCCCGGCGAACTGCTCCGCGGCAACGATCCAGTGGCAGGTGTCAACGAACAAAGGGTTGACTTGGAGCAACGTGTCGGGTGCGATTGCCGCGACACTCCAGATCAACCCGACGAGCACCACCGAATCAGGCAACGAATACCGGGCGGTGTTGACCAACGGCCATGGTGCGACCAACAGCAACCCAGCGACCCTGACGGTCAATGCTCCTGCCTGCTCTGCCTCTCCGTCTGTGGAAACGCAGCCGACGAGTCAGACTGTGACCGCGCCGGCTGCGGCGACGTTCACGGTCAAGGAGGGGACCGTCCCGGCGAACTGCTCCGCGGCAACGATCCAGTGGCAGGTGTCAACGAACAAAGGGTTGACTTGGAGCAACGTGTCGGGTGCGATTGCCGCGACACTCCAGATCAACCCGACGAGCACCACCGAATCAGGCAACGAGCTCCGGGCAGTGTTGAGCAACGCGCACGGTGAAACCCCGAGCAACGCAGCGACGCTGACGGTCAACGCGCCCGCGTGCGCGTCATCCCCGTCGATCGCAGAACAGCCCGTAAGCAAGACAGTGACGGCTCCGGGTACCGCGACATTCAAAGCGGCCGGCTCAACACCGGTGAACTGCTCGGCGCCGAGTGTGCAGTGGTACTTGGAGGCGCCGGGTGCGTCTTCGTTCTCGTCGATCAGCGGTGCGACGTTTGCGTCCTACACGACGCCGCCGACCACCACTGCTGAGAGCGGCACTAAGTACGAGGCGGTCTTCACCAACTCGTTCGGATCAAAGACAACCAATGTCGCCACGCTCACCGTCAACGCTCCGCCGTGCTCTGGGTCTCCGTCGATCGGAACGCAGCCAGCGAATCAGACTGTGACGGCCCCGGCTGCGGCTACGTTTACGGTGAAGGAGGGGACGGTCCCGGCGAACTGCTCTGCTGCGGCGATCCAGTGGCAGGTCTCGACGAACAAAGGTTCGACTTGGAACAACGTGTCGGGTGCGACCACGGGAACGCTGCAGATCAACCCGACGAGCACGACCGAATCAGGTCACCAGTTCCGGGCGATGTTGACCAACGCCCATGGTGCGACCAACAGCAACCCAGCCACCCTGACCGTCAACGCTCCGACGTGCTCAGCTTCTCCGTCGATCGAAACGCAGCCGACGAACCAGACGGTCACGGCCCCCAACAGCGCAACATTCCAGGCATCCGCCTCGACACCAGCGAACTGCACGTCGCCCAAAGTGCAGTGGTACTTGGAGGCGCCGGGTGCGTCTTCGTTCTCGTCGATCAGCGGTGCGACGTTTGCGTCCTACACGACGCCGCCGACCACCACTGCTGAGAGCGGCACTAAGTACGAGGCGGTCTTCACCAACTCGTTCGGATCAAAGACAACCAACTCAGCGACGCTTACCGTCAACCCAGCCGTCCCCACGCCGACGGTGAGCCTGGTCTATCCCAACCGGGCGTCCGCCGGTTCGGTCATCATCATCTTCGGCACGAACTTCCGGTCGATCAAGACGGTTGACTTCGGTAGCACAGCGGCGGCCTTCGCGGTGCTCAGCCCGAACATCATCATCGTCCAGGTGCCCAACCAGAGCAGCGGTACGGTTGACGTGACCGTGCACACAGCGACGCTCTCGAGCCCGACAACCAGCGCCGATAAGTTCACGTTCGTGCCCGGTCGCCCGTCGATCTTCGGTTTCGCCGCCCGCGTGTCCGGCTCGACGACTGGGCTCAGCGCAAAGACCAAGATCAAGGCGCACCTGACATCTGCGGAGCTGAAGAAGATCCGTGCCTTTTCGCACGGCAAGCTTCATCCGAAAAGGCTCGTGACACTGCGCGGTTGACGAGGTCGGCTGAACGCAGGGCTAGTGGATCACGTACAGATGCACGATTCTGCTGGCGCCCTTGACGTATCGATAGTCGAGTGCAGGTAGGACGACCGCCCGAGTCGCGACGGCCCGCGGGCTCCCGCCCAACCTCAACGTGATGTGCCACTTCGCGCCGTTGGTATGGGTGGTGCCCCACGTGACCCAGCGGCGACCACTGCGGTACTGAACCAGGATCTTCGCCGCGGGCGCAGGGCCCTTGGGGAGTGGGGCTCCCAGTAGAGCGCCGGAGAACGTCACCGGCTGACCGGGCGCGATCTGACGCGGGGACGCGAAGTCGCTGGTGCTCGCCCGGAACTGCGCTTCTACCCGGCTGACGGCGGCGCTGTAGTCGCCTTCACCCGGGTAAGAGGCCGCAAGCACCCGCGTTGGGCCATAGGGAACGGTGACGGTCGCGCTGCCGTGCGCGTTCGTGATGACCTTCAGCGGCTTGCGCGCCCCGTCAGAGAGATAGATCGTGGCGTGAGCAATGGGCTCAGTGACCGGGGAGAGAACACTGAGGGAGACCTGCAAGCTCACCGGTCGCGTGCTACCAGTCAGTATCGCCCAACGCGGCAGATGCTGAGCGGGGCCCCTGAGTTCCCAGCGGCCGCGACGGACTTTGCTACGGCAGTAGCGCGTGCGGGTCTGGATCGGATGCTTACGATGGCTGTAGTCGCGCAGAACGATCTCGCAGGTGGTTTCCTGCCCCAGTCCCACTCGCAGTGTCAGCACCACCAGGCGCCCGATCCGTTCCGCATGTGAGCCAAGAACACCAGCCGCGCCTTTAGCGGTTGGAGGCTGTTGCACAGAGTTCGAGCAACTCGCTGACTCGACGACAACCGCGAGTGATTGTGCCGTTTGCTGCTGGTCCTGATGTATAGCTGCCGGGTGTGCAGATTGGGAAGATCCACCGGGAACGCACGCCGAAGGCTGGGCTGTATTGGGGGAGTTGCTCGTCGAGCTATCGGCTATAGCCACCGACGCCAACGCAAATAGCGCACCGCAGGAAAACAACGCCAAGCGATCCCGCCCGGGATTCGCGATATTCACCGCGATGACCCGCTCTTGAAATGTCTATAGGCCGGCATGTGGAACCCTCCACGCACCGACTACGGGAGCATCGAACCTTGCTATAGATCAAGCGGCCGAAACCGACTTGCTGACGGGCAGGATATACCCCTGTCGCATCAAGGGCAAGCACACCGGTTTGCAAAGAAGGCCTTGATCTTCATGCAAGCTAAGTGCTAGTGTCCCCGCCGCCGGTTGGATAAGAGTTGCAAAACCCGCTTGATACGGTGGCCGTGACTCGTTGCACCGGCAGTTTGAAGATATCTCCCGTAGCCGGTACGTAGGACGCACCTATGTACACACGGCATACATCCACAGTCACTAGCGGTGAGTCAGCGATCCTGTGCGCGTTGCGCCATGAGCGATGGTGCGTGACGCAAACGCGATGCACCGCTGGCGGTTTCTTTGCGGTCAAGTCGACGTCGAGACTCCGCTGTCCCAGCGCAAAGAGCTCATTGGAGTTCGAGCAAGCAGTTATCGCGGAAAGTGGACTGGTGTGGTTGTGGCAGCCAGGGATCGATCCTTGGTTGTCCTGGATGTCGACGCAGCATGTATCTCTCCCGGGGAACAGGGGTGTGGTGGCGTATCCGGGAGAACAGGTCAGTTAACGAACAGGGAGATGAGTGATGCCTGGCACGTTGAGTAGGAAGTGGGAGCTGATCCTCGTGGCGCTCCTGGGTGGTGCCGCGCTGGCGATGTTTGCGATTGCCATCCCAGCGGGAGAGGCAAGCAGTTTCGGAGGCGGCGGAGGAGTGACGGCATCCACGACACAGGAATTGGAAGCCACAGTCAACTCGGAGGTGTCGTGGGGGTCAGCCAGTGGATGTGTGCAGAACATCCAGACCAACGACTTCGGGGAACTGGTTCCAAGTCCAACGTCAGACGAACGGGGACCGTTCAACGCGCTACCCGAATCCGAATCCAGCACCGATGGCAGTGGCAATCACGTGTGGGTAGGTTGCGTCACTACCAACACCGACCTGACTTCGGTGGAAGCACAGGGCACCAAAGACATGGAAGATGGGACGGCGACGCTGCCGCTGTCAGATGTAGCAATCGGCGTCACTAACGCCCAAGCCGGGGAAATCAACGGTGGGGAAGCGGGATGCGAAGTGACAGCAGGGCAGCCTAACGCCGGCTCCTGCACACTGGAAGCGGGCGCGGGACAGGATCTCGTCACCAACGCAGCTGAAGGCACGACCGAACTGAACTGGCAGTATCAGCTCGACCTACCGGCCAATCAGCCAGTCGGCACATACACGGGCGGTCAAGTCACGTTTACCGCAACCGCCGAACCGCACAGGGGAGGTGGCTCGCCGACCTAGCGGTAGCGGACTAGGTCCCGAGTGTCACTGCTTCGTTGCGCCAAGCCGTGGTCTGTGCATCCCCGCTGTGTGTCGGCTACCGATACTAGTTGCCGGAAGGCCGAGGCCACCAGCTCGGGGAACAGATCGCGGCTTGGCCCGTGGCGCAATAGGGCGAGAGCGACAGTGCGCTCGTTGTGGTCTGTGCACTTGTGTGATCAGTTGAGTCTGGTTGCGGTCGCGAGGCGACTGTCGCGTTTCGCGTTTCGGCGGGTCCCCAATCCGAACCTGCTGTGGCGTGGTATCTCAACCCCCGGGCAGGCCAGCAGGTTCCTGATGAGGGTGGGGGACTGTTCGTGGTTGGAGATGCCATACGGCCACACATGGGGCCCGCCTGGCTATCCGCGGCTCGTCGCCGAGGCGCTGGCACGCGGTGATACCGCGCTGCGATTCGCCAATCATCAGGTGGCTCTCGCCGCTGATCTGCCTGACCCGGCGACGCTCGAACGCACCTGTGGTGAAGCTTCTCCCGACGCGATCATTGTCGAGATAGGCGCCTACTACAGCACGCGCGGGCTGCTCGACGGAAAGCTCGTGGAGCCCTATGAGTTGCGTACCTGGTTTCATTGGATAGCGGGCCCCGTAGGGGGCTTTCTGCATCGCAGGCTTTCGCGTCCGGTCCTGCGTCGCTACGGGCACTACCGGAGTTCGTCGGCTTGCACCGCGCACGCCGATGATGATCTGAAGGCTTTCTTGATTGCCCTGCGCGCTCACTATCCGGGCGTGCCGGTTGCTTTCCTCGCCCCGCATATGACCACCGTGGACGCGGCGGTAGACCCAGCTCGCCTGCGAGAGGCGGCAGACCTGTTGGTGGCCGCCGCCCGGGCGACGTTGACGAAGGTGATAGATGTTGACGCCGAGCTACACGCTGCGGCGAGGAGCGGTGAGTGTGTATTCGGGGCGAGTGGTCTGCGCCTGGTCCTCAGGGAGCGACAAGTGGCCAATGTCGGAATGCTCGCTAGGGCCTTCGCGAAAGACCCTTTCGAAGGGTCGCCGAGCCGAAGGCTCCTTCGCCTTCGCTCGATCGTTCGTTTGCTCACCTGGTCGAGGACGACGGGGCTTTCTGGTCGCAACGTGGTGTTACCTATTTTTCACACTCCGGTAACAAGCCGCGACGGAGCCAAGCTCTGCTAGCCCGCACGCACTAGAAGCGCAGCCGGGTCTTGTGAGCGAGGACCATCCGGTTAGTCACAGCAAGACGACTGCGGCTCTCTGCCGTCTCAAGCCGGGCTTATAGTTGACGTAGTGTCTATTGGGGGTATTGGTAACCGTAGTCTCGAGTGGTGCCGCCTGGCGGCTCGATGTTTGCGGACCTGGCTGTATGCAGCCAGGTCGTGGTGCCCTTGCTAGACCCAGCGCCTCTGGGCGTTGGTTGTCACATAGGGACGCGTTGCTCGAGCGTCCCATGCTCGCGATCGTTCGTAAGGCGGATGACTAGCGGCTGGTTTGAGGCCTTTTACTGGGCAGGCGTCAGCCTGCCCTGCTGCCTTTTGGTTATTGCCCCTCGTCCTTGGACGAGGGTAGGGGTGTTTAGCGAACGACAAGTGGTCGTTTGCGTTGGTGGTAAAAAGGGCCTGCATGGTTGGCAGGGCGTGCTGACGTTTGTTCTAGCGCGAACGTTAGTTCGCGCGGTGGCGTTGTGCGGCCGGCTTTGCCGGCCGCGGTAGCTTTTGTTTAGGGGCGTGCCTGGATGGCACGCCCTGGTTGTGGTTGTGTGGCCTGGATGCGGGCTACATCGTGCTACCTATAGCGATGACGGTGTTGGTGGGGTTTGACGAGCCGGCGCGCAGCGCCGGCGCGCGAGTATTGCTCTATTTCAAGTCCAAGATGAACTGGTGTCTAGCGAAGTGGTTCGCTTAGGCGAAGCACGTATGGGAGGTAGGAATGTATGTCCCAGTTGTTGTCGATAGGCACAAGAAATTGGATAAGAGAGAGAGTGGCGTACTCGGATTTAGGCTTCGAGTCTGAGGGAATCCGTGCTTGATTTGATCTCTAGAGGTATGTCGCTGTCCAAAGCAAGAACGGTTGCTTTGGACAGTATCCGTCTGTCCAGAGGTCCCTTCGCTACTTCTCGAAGCACAGGACATAGTCACCTTCTCACTCCGAGAGGAGGTGAAAAATGTCTAATAGGATTTATAAGACGCTTCGTCTTGTCCGTATCAGCACTGTTCTCGCTGTTCTCGGTGCTGGTGGTGGTGTTGGTGCTCGGGGCCTCGTCTGCGCTGGCGGCGCGGGGGCATGAATTCGCAGGAGCGTTCGGTGGGGAAGGTGAAGGCGCGGGGCAGTTGAAAGAACTTGCTGGGGTCGCGGTCAACGAAGGAAGCGGGGATGTGTATGTCGTTGACGCTGGAAGCCACGGGTGAGGTTTATGTTGCGGCAAAGGGCAACAACCGCGTCGATGAGTTTCAACGGGACAGGTGCGTTTATACGGGCTTGGGGACGGGGTGTTGCCATGTTTAGAACAAGAGGACAGAGTAGAAGAACGAGCGTATTGATGGTGGGGTTCATGGCCTTGGTCATGAACTTTGTTGTCTTGAGTACTACGGCGGGAGCGGCGGTTACGCATGAGTATTTGTCGGAAGTGTCGAGGAAGATCAGTGAAGGTGTGCCGGTGGGCTGTGGTGGACGACCCGAATCGGGATGTGTGTCGGGTCGGTCGAGCGGAGTGCAGGCGATGACGGTTGATTTTGGGCATGTGTGGGTCGCGGAATAGGATCAAGAGGGGTTTTGGCACGCGGGTTGATGGGTTTGATGCGCGGAGCGGGGAATGACTCGGGCAGCAGAGTGATGAAGAAGAAGGAGTGATGTCGCTTACTTTGGCTGTTGCGGTTGGGGATGCGTCAGGGGAACGAGAAGAGATCGCTAGACGCCAATTGGTCCGAAGGACACGAGCCCCAGACAATGTCATGGGGCCGGATGGCACCGATCTCGCAGCGGTCGAGGAAGAGTCAGAGGCAGCTAGAGAGGAGGGGGCAGAGCTAAAGAAGAGCGGGGCCAGAAGGTTTCTGAGGGCCGGATCGAGGCGGGTAGCCGATCCGAGTCCCGAGGACAGGGTTGTCTGATCTGCAATGCCTTCACGGAAGATCAAGAGTCCCGGGGCAATCGATGGGCGGCTTGTGGCCTGGTCGCTGATTGGCCGAGCCCCGTTGTAGAGCCAAAAACCGTTGATTTGCAGGGATGTTTAGAGAATGAAAAACAATGTAGACAAAGACCGACGGGGAGAGTACCTTGTGTCGAGTCAGCAAGCCGTCCCGTGTGGGATGAGGAGCTGAGTTACGGAGTAGGGATTGTTTGATTGGGGAGGTCGAGGAGAGGGTTCATCAGAGTTCGAGGTTTGTCCTTGAGCTCCACATATCGAACATGAAGTGGCCCGAGGTTGGGCCACGTGGAACGAGCCGGAATGCTCCAGGGTTTCCAAAGTCGACACCTGGGAGCTGAAGTGAGTTCCAGATCTTCTTTTAAGTTGATGACCCGGGACGTCAAAATCCGGTAACTACGTCGATTGGTTTGAGTATTGCTCTATTTCAAGTCCAAGATGAACTGGTGTCTAGCGAAGTGGTTCGCTTAGGCGAAGCACGTATGGGAGGTAGGAATGTATGTCCCAGTTGTTGTCGATAGGCACAAGAAATTGGATAAGAGAGAGAGAGAGAGAGAGAGAGTTTCAGTTGATGGGTTCACGGTTGGGTGGCGTAAAGATGAGGAGAGGCTTTGTCGGTGGTGCGGTATTCTAGGCGAGCGAGGAACCTAGGGTCGTGGCTGTGGTTGGCCGTGGCCGTGGTTGTCGTTGTGGTTTGGCTGTCGTTGTTGGCTGGCGTGGCGTTTGGGCTCGAAGACGCGAACCGTGGGTCGGGGGAATGCCAGGCGACGGCGGCAGCTTCGCCTGGTTTTGCGACGCTTCCGGATTGTCGGCGTTATGAACTTGTGACGCCGCCGGCGAAGAATGGTGCCTTGATTGGCTCGGCGTTTGTGGTGTTGCCTGCGGAAGTGGCGGCTGATGGGTCGCGTTTGGTTGCTGTGTCGTTGCAGTGTTTGCCGGGGGCGGTGTCGTGTGTTCCGAATCGTCTGCCGAATGAGGGTGACCCTTACTTGTTTGAACGTGCGGCTGGGGGTGGTTGGGTGGCGCGTGCGCTTGCGCCGGCTGCGAGCGAGCTGGCAACGGATAGCTTTTACAGTCTGAATGCGGAAGCTGGGACGGCGTTGTTCAGTGCGCCGGGCCCGCCGCTGGGTCAGGACAATTTTTACGCGAGCGAAGACGGGACGCTCACGGATATCGGCCCGGTCGGCGAACACGCGGACGACACAAATCAGGTGATTGTGCCGGGGGAACACGTCGCGACCGCCGACCTGTCACATGTGGTGTATAGGTCCGTCTCCAATATTTCGCCGTTGTGGGGCTTTGACGAAACGAGCGAAAACGCCGGTGACTTGTATGAGTATGCTCGTGGGTATCCGGGGGTGCTGATGGTGGGCGTCGAAGGCGGGGAGGGCAGCCACCGGCTGGTCAGCGATTGTGGCACCGAACTGCCGGGCGAAAACGAGGAGCAAACGGACGGGACGCTGTCCGAAACTGGCCAGATTGTCTATTTTGAAGTGAAGGGGAGTGCTGGCTGTTCGAAGTCTGGGCCGGCGGTTAGGGAGTTGTGGGAGCGGGTTGATGGTGAATTTCCGGATGCGCATTCGGTGTTTGTGTCGTCGGCGACGGCGGCGGCGTGTACGACCGTGGTTTGTGAGGAAAATGCGAGTAAGGCGAATGAAGCGGTAAGTGGGCGGCTGCCGCGGTTTGAAGGGGCGTCGGCTAGTGGTGAGCGGGTGGTGTTTGCTGATGCGCAGCAGTTGACGGATGCGGCGACTGAGGGGGGGGGTGGGGAAGAAAACTTGTATTTGTCGGAATGTCCGGGGTTGTGTGAGGATCCTGGGGTTGAACGGCGGCTGGTTGATGTTTCGGATCCGGGGGTGGGTGTGGCGCCGGTTGTGGGTGGTCCGCGTGTGCGGGGTGTGATGGCGATTTCCTCGGATGGGTCGCATGTGTATTTCGTCGCGCGGGGTGTCCTCACGGCAGAACCCAACTTGTATGGTGAAGAAGCCAAGAATGAAAAAGAAAACCTGTATCTCTACACAGAAGGCCACCTAGTGTTCATCGCGACGTTGTCAGCGTCCGATTTGCAGGGTGAACAGTGGAACCCGGCGGGTTCTGATTTGAGTGCGAATGTGACGCCGGGTGGTGGGTTTTTGGTGTTTACGGATGATCGGGCGTTGACGGGGGATGATACGCGTGGGGAAGGTGAAGCGGAAGGTGCGGCGCAGGTGTTTGAGTACGATGCGGGGACGCGTGCGTTGACGCGGGTGTCGGTTGGCGCGCCGGGGGTGTATGAGTGTCCGGTGAATGGGCAGCTTGAGCAGGGTTTTGATTGTGACGGGAACGCGGGGACGGGGAATGCTTTTGTTGCGTTAGCTGGTCGTGGTGGCGATTTCACGGGGACTGCTACGGTTAGGCGTGATCCGACGATGTCTGAAAATGGGGAATTAGTGTTTTTTGAAAGTCCGATTGCGTTGACGCCGGGTGCGTTGAATGATGTGTCGATCGATGGCACCCAGAATTATCCGCCGAGCCTGAAGAAATATGCGCAGAATGTGTATGAGTATTATCGGGGGCGGGTGTATTTGATTTCGGATGGCAAAGACGTGACGGAACGGAGCTATGCCGTATCTGAATATGCGGGGCAGGAAACCCCGAATGGTTTGATTGGGGTTGATGCGTCGGGGGCGAACGTGTTTTTCTCGACGTTTGACTCGTTGGCGGCGGAGGATACTGATACTGAGCGTGATTATTATGATGCGCATAGTTGTAGTGAAGAACGGCGGGGGGTGGAACCGTGTGCTGCGTTTGTGGGTGAAGCGGCGCCGTGTGGGGAACAGAGCGCGTGTCAGGGTGCTCCGACGCCGGGTCCGGTGGCGGGTGCGCCGGCGAGTGAAGTGTTTTCGGGGTCGGGGAATCTAGCGGCGCCCGCGCCGGTTGTGGTGAAGCGGATGGTGGAGACGCGTGCGGAGAAGCTCGCGAAGGCGTTGAAGGCGTGCCACGCGAAAAAGAACAAGCGTAGGCGGATGGTGTGTGAAGCTGGGGCGCGTAGGCTGTATGGGCCGGTGGCGAAGAAGAGCGTGGCGAAGAAGGGCGCGGCTGCGACCCGTGCGGGGAAGCGGGGGAAGTGAGGGTTGTGGTTTCATCGGATGGGGGTTCGCGGTGGCTGCCGGGCCGTTTGTGTTTGGCTGTGCTGCTGGTGTGTGTGTGCGGGGCTGTGTTTCCCGGGGTGGGGTGGGGTGCTAGCCCGGGGCCGCATCTAGTGGTTCAGGCTTTGCCTGTTCCGAGCCGGTTTGCGCCGGTGCGTGATACGGCGGATTGTTTGGCTGAACAGGAGGAGTTCGGGTCGGTCGAGGTTAATATTTTGCCGTGTGATGGGTTTTGGGTGACGGTCGCGAATTTGGGTAGTAGGCCGACGGGTGGTCCGGTGAGGATTACGGATCAGCTTCCGGCTGGGGTGGAAGTCCCGTTTCGTCTTAGTGGCCCTGAGGAAAATGTGGGGTTCTTTTGGTTCAAAAATAAGGCGAGCGGCAAAAAACCTTTTGAAACGAGTGCTGGGTCGACGCTGGCGAACGAAGAATTGTGCGGGGTCGCGGGGTCTGTCGTGCATTGCGAATTCTCTGAAGCGCCGTTGCAGCCGGGTCAGCGTTTGGAGATGGAGATCTATTTGACGGTCGCTGCGGGGGCGCCGAGTGCGGCGAACATGGTGAGTGTTTCCGAAGGGGGCGTGTCGGTCGCTTCGACGAGTGTCAGTGATGTGATCGATCCTGAAGCGAGCGATCCGGTGGCGCCGCCGTTCGGGCCGAGTGATCTCGTCTCGGAGATCACTGGTGTGGACGGGCTCGCGGATACGCAGGCGGGCGGCCATCCGTATGGCTATACGACACGTATCGATTTCAACACGGAAATGGGGTTGAACGAGGAAATCGCGGAGGTCAAGCCAACGGTTGATGTTGGTAACCCGCGGGATGTCGTGGTTGATCTGCCGGTGGGGTTCGTCGGGGACGCGTTGTCGACACCGAAGTGCACGTTCGGGCAGTTGCAGGCGTATCCGGAGAGCTGTCCGCGGGACACGATCGTGGGGCATATCACGACCGAGCCGCATGGGTTAGTCTCGGCGAACAGCCCGATCTATAACATGGTGGCGGAGCATGGTGTGGCCGCGGAGTTCGGGTTCAGGGACTTGTTGTTCACGCCGCATGTGATCGACGCGAATGTTGTCCCGTCGGCGGATGGGTATGTGTTGCAGGCCGTCGCGAAAGAAATCCCGGAGCTCGATGTCTCGACGGTGACGACCACGTTCTATGGGGATCCCTCGGCGGGGCAGCAGGAACAAGCGGAATACGAATCGGGAGAAACGGATCTCACGCCGATCACGCAGGTCCCGATGTTCAGCAACCCCGCCGCGTGTACCGGCGAACCGTTGCGTACGAAGGTGTACGCGGACTCGTGGCAGCACCCCGGGAGTGTCTATCCGGACGGCGCGCCGGAGGTCGAAGGCGAAGGCTGGGCGTCCGCGGAAACGCTGTCGCCGGCGGTGACGGGCTGTGACGCGTTGCGTTTCACGCCGTCCGCGTTTAGTGTGCAGCCCGAAGCGACAGCGGCGGACAGCCCTGCGGGCTTGTCGATGGATCTACAGGTCGCGCAGAGCGAGCAGCCCGGGACGCTCGCGATCCCACCTTTGCGGGATACCACGATCACGCTGCCCGCGGGGCTGATCGCGAACCCCGCGGCCGCGTCGGGGCTGGTCGGCTGCTCGATCGCGCAGATCGGCTGGGTCGGCCACAGCGAAAGCGAACTCACGAGGTTCACGCCTGAAGCGCCGACATGCCCGAACGCGTCGAAGCTCGGCCTTGTCGAAGTCGTTACGCCGGTGCTCGAAAAGCCTTTGGTCGGCGCGTTGTATCTCGCGAACCAGAACAAAAACCCGTTCCATAGCATCCTCGCGGGCTACATCGTGATCGATGACCCCACGACGGGCGTGATCGTGAAGATCGCCGGGAAGCTGACGCTCGACCCGCATACCGGGCAGATCACCGGGGTTTTCAACGAAGCGCCACAGACACCGTTCAGTGAGCTGAAACTACGGGCGTTTGGTGGTAGCGGCGGCACGGGCGAGTTCGCGACCCCCGAGGCGTGCGGTAACTACACCACGAGCGGCCTTTTGACACCGTGGTCAGCACCGGAATCGGGGCCGCCCGCGAGCGTCTCGAGCGGCTTTCAGATCAACTCCGGCTGCACCCCGCCCTTCGCGCCGGCGTTCAGCGCGGGCACGGCGACCCCGCAGGCAGGTAGCTACTCCCCGTTCGTGCTGTCGTTCTCGCGCCAGGACAACGAACAGGAGATCTCCGGGCTGACCGTCTCGCTGCCGCCCGGTGTCAGCGCGAAGATCGCGGGGGTCGCGAAGTGCCCCGAAGCGGACCTCCAGGCAGCAGCGAACAACCCCTCGGGTGCGGCAGAGATCGCTAACCCGGCCTGTCCCGCGGCTTCGGAAGTCGGGACTGTGCAGGCCGGCTCGGGTGTCGGGACCAGCCCGCTGTTCGTCCCGGGCAAGGCGTATCTCACGGGCCCCTATAAGGGTGCGCCGCTCGGGCTGGCCGTGATCGTCCCCGCGGTCGCGGGGCCATTCGACCTCGGTAACGTCGTCGTGCGGAGCGCGCTCTACATCAACCCCAACAACGCGCAGGTGACCGCTGTCTCAGACCCGTTCCCCACGATCCTCGACGCGACCGGCACGGACGGTGTCACGGACGGCTTCCCGATCCGGATGCGGAGCATCCTCATCACCCTGAACCGCAACAGCTACACCCTGAACCCCACCAACTGCAACCCGATGACGGTCGCCGCGACATTCTCCTCCACCACCGGCACCGTGAGCTCCGCCGCTTCGCGTTTCCAGGCCGCGGGCTGCCGCGAACTCCCGTTCAAACCCGCGTTCACGGTCTCTACCCAGGGCCACGCGAGCAAAGCGAACGGAGCTAGTCTCAAAGTAAATGTTTCATTCCCACATCCTGGACCACAGTCTTCTTCACAGAGCGGAGAAGCAAATATCGCGAAGGTACATGTGGAATTGCCAAAGGTCCTTCCCTCACGGCTAGAAACCCTTCAGAAAGCATGTACGTATCAGCAGTTTGAAGCTAACCCCGCGGGGTGTCCTGCTGCATCGATTGTTGGGCATGCCATCGCGCATACTCCGATTCTGGATAACCCATTGCAAGGACCTGCCTACTTTGTCTCGCATGGATCGGCCAAGTTTCCAGAACTCATAATGGTCCTGCAGGGAGAAGGGATCACTATCGATCTGGCTGGGGAAACGTTTATCGATGAACACACTGGGGTGACCTCGAGTACGTTCGCTCACGTTCCTGACGCTCCGGTGTCCACATTCGAACTCCTGCTTCCTCAGGGGAGGAATTCGGCCCTTGCCGCTACCGCGAATCTCTGTGCGACGAAGTTGATCATGCCTACTGAACTAGTGGCTCAAAATGGTGCTGTGATCCATCAGCAAACCCGTATAGGGGTCGAAGGTTGCAGTAACTCCCTTACCCTCGTGTCTAAGAGGGTCAAGGGCAACAAAGTGACGCTCAAGGTGGCTGTGCCAGAAGGCGGAAAGCTCTCCGCGAACGGCAAGCACCTGGGGAGCGCTTCAAAGAGCTCCTCCGGCAGGGAAACGATCACGATCACCGTGCCCAAGAAGAAGGCCGGGAAACTCGTCGCGAAGATCAAGCTGTCCTTCAAGCCAAAGAAGGGCAAGAAGCTGTCAAAGACCATCACCGCCAAGTTCAAGCACTAAGGGTCAAGCACCCGGCGTCTCCCGACTGCCTACCTGCCACCGAGGGATCACATTGTTGTCCGGCAGATTCCTCGGTGGAACGGGAGTTCTCGCTTCCCGTCTCCAGGTGCTGGTCAGTCGCCTGATCTCTTATCTCCCAGAGAGCGGGTTAGGAGTCGATGTTCAGGCAAAGTTTGCCTTGCGCTCGCCACACGATCCTTAGTACCGTTAGCACACCCGGTACAACCGGGCTCGCGTCTTGAGCGCCGCTCACAACCTCTCCGGTGGCGCTCAGGGAGGGTCGGGCATTGGACCCGCTGTGCCGCCCGATTCTCAAGGGTGCCGCGGTCTATTCCTAGGCCGCGGCACCCCGCCTTTGGGGCCTACAACGTTTGGGCATCGCCCGACGATCGCTTGGCGAAGTGTTGGACAAAAACGCCGGCGAACTGTGATGTCAACTCTGCGCTCTACCCCGCAGAGATTCGTCCTCCTCGTCGCGGCCTGACATCTACCGATCACCTGCGGCTCCCACGTTCGATCGCCCTCTCGAGGACAAAGACTGTGGTGGCTTCCCGCCACCTCCTGCCGCTATGCCTGTGCGTTACGGCAGTGCGACCGACGGCCAGTCACTGCAACTATGGCCCGTGGCGAGATCCAGCAACACAACTCCGCGGACGGCTCCGGGGCAATCGATCCCCGCGACCGCTGGCTGTGGTGCATGCGGCATAACTGTCTGTGTGGAAGCCTGCCCCGATGAATAGCCATCGGTATGCATGTGCGATGCACTGCTGCGCTCGCCATGGATGGACAGGGAGACAGTGGGCGCCTCAAGGAGTGTCCGCGAAGGCAATGAGACGGGCGCCCTGCCGCGCCCGGAACCTGACGTGATGTCCCGAGCCAGCTGCCTCATTAGCGCTTGAAAATTGGCGTAACACATGGCGCTAAACCTAGAGGTCGCTTGAGACATTTCTGTTACATCGTGCGCACGCACGAGCAAAACTCGACACTTTCCCGACACTCAAACCCGCGATCGGCCCAGGACCCATTAACACGCGCGCGCGAGGAACCATCCGTCCCGGGTCGGTCCGGCGCCGTCTCGAGCCGAAATCGATGTGTCCTGCCTTCCGGGGGGGGGAGTAGCCTTCCACACCCTCCATACGCCCCGCCAGTCTCAAGCGCCCGGTCCCGGTCTGTGCAGCCCACGTCCCTGAAGCCTAGGCAGGGGGGTACCCGCGGGATCTGCAGACCAACCTGGAACCCAAGTGCCTTGAAGTCGGTTCGTGCCACGCGATCCCGTGCGCTGACTTCGTGATCGACGGGACAGCGCTCAGCGCAGCCCGGCCGCGATCGGCCGGTCCAGGCACACGTGACAGCAACCTGTCACACACTGGCCGGCGTCGCAGTATCAAAGACCTTGCCGCCTACGAATCAGCATTGGCGAGCCGATCTCCGGATTTCTATGACGCAGCGAGTGGAAGGGTCACGCGACCTATCTCGCAATTGTCTTGATCTTATGGCCTCACCGGGTGTGGTGACCTGCAAGTGAGTCATATATGAGGAGAACCCCTGAGCTCTATCGCCAGGAATCGATGCAGGAGGGTGGACCCCGGCTGCGCATCTCCCCCCGCGAGCTAGAACACGCGCCTACCTCGATGCTCGCGTGAGGGGCCATTGGCTGTGTCAAAACAGCGTTGACATCCACGCTGTTTAGCGACTTGTCGGCGGGCGGACACACAACCGTCTCTCGCGCGGCTAAGCCGTCACAAGCAAGGCCTATTTTGACCGAATGATAAATGTCAAGGCAAAGCCCCAGGGCACACTTAAGACGCAGCGCATACAGGCAAAAGCCACGTTCCAGGTTCTTTCGCGAGTGACGCGTGGACCGACTGGAGTGATCACGGTTGACCTGCCTTCGGCGGGCAAGATCAGCGCGAGCGGAAGCGAGATCAAGGGCGTCAGGACGACCGTCCACAAGGCAGGACGCGCGACGCTCGAAGTTGATCTCAAGGGCCGAGCCGCTACCGCGGTGCGCCGTCACGGACGAATCCGGGCTCACGTGCGACTCAGCTACATCCCGCGCGGCGGACTGGCGGTAACGAAGACGGTGCCACTGATCTTTGGGTACCGGTGAGCCGATGCGACACATGAGCCGATGCAGTCCGTCCTCTTCTGAACTGGCAAGGGTCACACGGAGAGCCAAGGCCACGCTCTCCAGCAAGGGCGCTGCAACCACGCGACGTGGCGATAAGCCACGTGCTTTGGCGTTGGTGGACGAAGCTGTGATTGAGGCACAGCGGTGCGGACCACGCAAGCCGAAGCGATGTGACAGCTCCGACTGCGTGACCCGCACCTCACGCCAGAGGACACGGACAGAAACTGCCTGTCAACGCGCCAGAGGGACTCCCGGGGACAAAGACCCCGAAGGCGGGTCCGCGGTGACAGCCGGCGACTATCCAACAAAGCCGCCACCGCCTAGTGGCCTCGGGATTCCTCTTGATCTCACTAGGCATCAAGACGAGACTAGCGCGCGCTTGAGACACAGCGCTCTAGCGGCCTGACCCTCTCACATCACTTTCAACGATCCTCCCCTTGGCGAGTCTGGTCGGAAACGAAGGCTCCGGCCGCTCGCCAAAACTTGCGCTCGGCGCACATCAGATCGGGCTTCTGGCAGCGAGCCGTGGGCCTCTCTCATCGCAGACCGGAGCGGGAGGTGAATGTGGATAAAGGCCGAGCTTGGTTTCAAGAACCGGCGCGGTCGGTTTTGGTGATTGTGCTTGCGGTGGACTGCCGCGCTGAGCGACCCCGAACAGCCGGCTCCTCGGGATGATCCGGTGCTAGAGGCCAGAACGTATCCGGACAAGCGCCATCGCAACCAGCACCAGGCTGAAGGCCTGTCCCACACGGTCGGTGCTCGGCGAACGCGAGGGCAGGCGCGAGCACACGGCGCCCACCGCCGTAAACCAGCTGGCGGTGGCGAGAAGAGCTCCCAGCGCGACAGCGGGAGGCTGCTGGGTGTGCCCCGTCGAGGCCAGCGCGGCGCTTATCGAAAGCCACAGTGCGCAGGTCGCCGGGTTCAAGGCCGCGATGCTGGCCGCTGAAAGCGAGGTGCACCGCCGGCCCTCGGCTGGCCAGATCAGGTAAGCGGCGAGAGCGAGCAGCGCCACCGACAGCCACGCGAGTACCAGGCGGTCTATGTGCACGGCGGCCAGCAGACCGAGCGAGCAGCACAGCGCATAGCTCGCGTCGGTGATGGCGGCGGAGATGATGAGCGGCAACGCGTCCGCCAGCCGCCGGCGAGCCAGCCCCACACACAGTCCCATGTTGGCGCCGGGCGCCGCCGAGACGGCGAGGCCCATCAAAGCTCCACTGAGCAGACCGCTGCCGAAGCCCTCCACGTCCTCCCTACCGACAGGCGCGCGGCCTTGTGACGTTCGTTAATCCAGCGAGGCGTTCATCTCTCGGCGAGCCTCCTGCTCTCCGAGGAACGGAAGCAGGATCATCGCCATGAGCGCACCGTGCAAGTCCATCAGTGACTCCTCGGGGTGGTCCACCAGATGCGAGTAGATCACCCACATGCTGCCCCCGACAACGACCTCGGCGGCCAGCGGCAGGCTCTCATCCGAGCGCGCGCAGGTCGCATCCAGTGCTGCCGCTACCGTCCTGATCGTATCCACCCGCAGCGCCAGGACATCATCACCGGCGCTCAGCCCCTCCACTACGAGCAGGCGAGCCCAGCCGCGCTCGAGATCGAGGAACCCAAGCAGGGTCGCCAGCCCCGAGCGAACGCCCTCACGCCACGAGGACTCTTCCATGTAGGCGTCTGTGACCAGCCCCAGCGCCTGCTCCAGCCCCGATCGGTAAGTGGCTAGGAAACAGTCGGCTGTGTCCTTGTAGAGCTCATAGAAGGTGCGGCGGGAGACCTTGGCTCGATCGATGACCTGGGCGACCGTCAGGCCCGCGTAGCCGACGTCGGCGACAGACGCCACCGTTGCCGCGATCAGGCGAGCGCGCTGAATCGCGTCTACCTCCTCACGCGCATGCTGCTTGGGACCGCGACGCATAGAGCCGCTCTCGGTCAACAGCTCGTGCGCCGCCTCGCCCTGTAGCAACGGCTCATTCACCATCTGATCAGTCCGACCCCTCGGACAATTGCGACTGAGCCAGCCACCGTTGGCCGGTCAGCATGCCGATCCGTCCGCATCGGCATTGACGACAACCCTTATAGTAGTCGTGTCATCACCTCGATGACACGCTCGAAGTCACACACGGCAAACAGCCGCGCGTGCTCGTCGGGGAGATGGTCGATAGCGTCGGCGATCACCTGCCCGCGACGCTCGCTGCGAGAGACCCACAGCACCCTCGGAAACGGGCGTTTAGCCGCCGTCAGCGCCATCCGATAGCGGAGGTAGGTGGCAAGCCGCCGCTCCAGCGTACGGGTGCCCTCCGTGCCACGGTCCACCTCGATCATGAAGACCCGCTGACGTTCCTCGAACGCCAGGAGAGCCGACAGGTCGGGCTTGAGGATCGAGCGCTCACCGTCCTGGTCGCTGAAGCGACGCCAGCAGGCCGGCTCGGCCAGGCGCTCGAGCAGCACCCAACGACCGTCGCGCTCGGCCTCGATCAGCCGAGTGTGCACCTCCGCGAGCGCGAGCGTGTGAGAGAGGAACATCTGCCCGGGAACAACCGGGCGACGCCGCCGCGATCGTGACATCATCTGGCGCTTGTGGGCCAGGTACTGACCGCCGAGCGCAAGCGTGTAGATGTAACCGTCGGAGCCTGCGGGTCCCGGCCCGCCGATGCGGCGCTCCAGCCGATCCAGCACACCGAGACCGACCAGTCGTGCGAGCAGCCGGCGAGTCACCCGTTCGTTGCCGAGTGTCGTCCCGCCGGTGACGTGGATCCTTCGCAGCTGGGCGCCGGAGACAAACCGCAGCTGCGCCACGCTCGCGACGATCGCCATGTCACGCTCGGAGAGAACGCGGCCCAGGTCGCGTACGCGCGCCGCCGACACATAGCGGACAGACGTCATCTGCCCGTCACCCAAGTTCGCGACGGGCTACATACGTGCATTGATAACAAGCCGTCTCGACGGCAATCCGAACCCCAAAACTGCTCCTAGCCGCGGGAAGTCTCGCTCCCGCGCTCGACCGGTCAGAACAGCGGCCGGAACACCCCCCTCGCACGGGGGATCGCCGGCGCCGCTGCTCCGCCGTTAGATAAAGCGGTTGTCTTCCTCGATGATTTCGTGTTCTGGGTCCATCGCCAGGGCTGCGTTCGGGTCGTGCACGATCTCGTCGGGTTCATAGCCCTGCTCGGCGACGGCCGTGGGCGCGCTCTGGGTCGGGACGTTCTGGTAGGCGGCGAGACCGTCGGGCACCTCCGTTCCCTCCAGTGACGCGGGCATCGCGGGGGCGACAAATGTCGGTGTTGGAATGCTCGCGGCCCCTGGGTCTGGGATGTGGCCGGCCATGCTGGCCTGGGCGGCTATCTCCGGCGCCAGCGTCGCCATACCGACCGGTGCCGGTGGCTCTGCAAGCATCGCCACGCCAGCCGATGGTGGTGGCTCGGCGACCGCGACCGCTCCAGGGGCATCCGCGATCACGGGCGCCTGCAGGGGTGGCGCCTGAGCCAGCACGGCCTGGGTCACAGGCTCCACCGCGACGGGCACGATCTGCTCGGGTGTCTGCCCGAAGCCGGGGTTGGGTGGCGCGGGTGCAAGCGACTGCGGTGGTGGTGCAACCGGCTGTCCAACTCCGTTGACGTACTCGCCTACGGCGGGGATCTCCGGGCTCATCGAGCCCACCTGTGCACCGGCGAAAGCGGCGGTGTTCACATTGGGGTTGAAGCCGAGGTCCACGCTGGCGCTCTGGGCGGCTATCGACGACGCGATGTCCTGTGTTTCGGCGTTGTCCATCAACCCGTTCACGGGGGCTCCGTCGCCCATCACAACGGCCGGTGTGGGCGCGGTCGCGATGCACTTCACCGCACCCGCTGTGTCGTTGGCGACGACGCCTATGAACTCGCGCCGCGGTCCGTCTCCAGGGCTCCATTCATACCAGTCCAGTCGACCCTCAACCTGGATGATGTCTCCCTTGGATGCGCTGGCGGCCAGATCCCGGCCAGCGTCTCCCCAAACCTTCACGTTGAAGAACATCTTGTTGCACGCGATGCGCACATTGCAGATAGTTGTTCCATTGCGCGTCGTGCGGAGCTGCGGATCTCTTGTCAGCCGCCCCGCTATGGCAACCTGGTTGAGGTCATCCATTTGTAGTTCCTCCTAAATTTGATCAACCAAGGCCACCCACGCTAGGCATACCTTGGGAAGGCGATTGCACCTCGTGCGCCTCTCAGCGCAGAGCCGTCACAGAGTGCGCGGAAAATACTCACGAAATGGGCCCTTCACTCCGAGCGCTCGCATTACAGATGGCGCTAAATCGCTCATCCGCAAAGTCACTCACGACCACCGCCGCGCCGATTGTCGGAACGATTCAGTTCCTTGCAGACGCCACAATCGTGTGGCCTCTCACCCAAAGGCTCTAGCCGCGGGGTCCCAGCATGTCGATGTAGCGGCGCACGGACTCCCCCACCTCGCGGCGAGTCCTGCCTTCGTCGTCGGCGTGAGCGATCAGCATCGCCGCCTCGTCGATTGCCCCGAGCAGCAGGTGGGCGAGCGGACGCACCGGCTGAGGGTCGATCAGGGAGGCGTCCATCGCCTCCTGCAGCGTCGTCGCGATCAGCCCCAGGGCGTGATGAAGCCCGATCTCCCGCCAGCGCTCCCAGCCGAGCACCGAGGGCGCGTCCAGCAGGCATATGCGCTGGATGGCCGGATCCTCGGAGGCGTCGAGGAACGCCTGGGCTCCGGAGTGCAGAGCCGCCAGCGGGTCGCCGGCGGTCATCGCACGGCTCGCGATCTGTTCCATCAGCGAGCTCTCGAGCGCCTCGTAGGTGGCGCTGAACAGGTCCTCCTTGCCCTCGAAGTGGTGATACAGCGCGCCGCGGGTCACGCCAGCGGCCTCGACGACCTCCTCGGTCGCCACTCCGTTGAAGCCTCTCTCGGCGAAGAGCTCGCGTGCGGCCTTCAGCAGGGCCGCGCGCGTGGCCTGCGACTGCTCGGCCTTGCGCGAGGGCGAACTTCCGGTCTCGGCCACACGGACGAGCATACATGCATACAGTCTGTATGATAGATACATACTGTATGCATGTGAGTGTTTGCATCCGAGCGACCGACCCCAACGCGTGAGCCAGGCGCCGCCAATCTCACAGGAGTGGGCCGCGGAGGCATGGCTCGAGGTCTTCGGCGATTGCTGGCGCGCGCCGGGTGACGCGGACGCGTTCGCCGACCGGGTCGAACCGTGGCTTGACCCCCAGGTGCGCCTGGTCCAGCCGCAGCTGCCTACCACCGTCGGGCGCCGGGCGTTTCGTGAGCGTTTCGTCCGTCCGCTGTTCGCGCTGGTCGAAGATCTGCGCGGCGAGGTGCAGCGCTCGGCGATCGGCGAGGACTGCGTGTATGTCGAGCTGACGCTGCGCGGCAGGCTCGGGGGGCGCGATGTCTCATGGAGGGTCTGCGATCGCATGAGCATGCGGGAGGGCCTGGTGACCGAGCGCGAGACCTACTTCGATCCGTCGGGCCTGCTGGTCGCGATCATCACCAATCCGCGTGCCTGGCCGGCACTGCTTCGCCTCTACAGAACCAGGAGAAGACCATGACCTCTGCTTTCGAAAACGCGCCCGTGCAACACGCCGAGCTGACGCAGGGAACGATCCGCTATCGCGAACTGGGGCAGGGCAAGCCGATCGTGCTGGTGCACGGCCTGCTCACCAACGGCCTTCTGTGGCGCGACGTGGCCGACCGGCTCGCGGGGGAGTTCAGGGTGATCGTCCCGGACTGGCCGCTCGGCTCGCAGGAGCTGCCGCTGGAGGAGCCCGCCGACATGTCGCCACCGGCGCTCGCCAAGCTGGTGGTCGACTTCATCTCCGCGCTTGAGTTCGAGAACGTGACGCTCGTTGGCAACGACACCGGCGGTGCGATCTGCCAGCTCGTGGCCGTGAACCATCCCGAGCGCCTCGCCCGTCTCGTGCTGACGCCGTGCGACGCCTACGAGCACTTCCCGCCGCCGGCCTTCAAGGCCCTGCAGGTGATCGGGCAGCGGCCCGGGGTGCTGCTGGCGATCGGCCAGCTGATGCGCTTTGCCGTCGCGCGCCGCTCGCCGCTCGCCTATGGCTGGCTGATCAAAGGCCGTGAGGACGCGCTGACCGAGTCATGGACGCGCCCCTCGCGTGTGAACCGTGCGATCAGGTGCCAGGCGGCCGGGATCCTCGCGGGAATGCAGCCGCGTCACACGCTGGAGGCGGCCAGCCGCTTCAAGGACCTGCGCATACCCGTGCTGATCGCGTGGGCGCCAAAGGACCGCTTCTTCAAGCTCGCCGACGGCGAACGGCTCGCTCGCGACATCCCCGGCGCACGGCTGGAGCTGATCGAGGACAGCTACACGTTCGTCTCGATCGACCAGCCCGCACGCACCGCGGAGCTGATCGGAGCCTTCGCGGCCGGCGGATAGGCGACCGGGTCTCGCTCACACCGGCCGCCGCCGGGGAACGGGAGTGACCGGTTACCAGCGTCCATACCAGCGCCGGCGCCCGACGGTCGCGTCAACCCCGCCGATGAAGAAGCCGATGAGCCACAGCAGCACCGCGACCACGAGGACAAACCAGAGGAAGTGCACGGCAAAGCCCAGCCCGCCGAACAGCGCCAAGATCAAAAGCAAAACAATCAGAGCAGTCATTTGGTCTCTCCTAACTGGTGGATAGCCCGATCACTACCCTCCCTCGAGCCGGGCAAACTCCCCGGTCCTCCCACGGGACGCTCCCGGCCTGCTCCAGCTGGTCGCCGAATACGACTCTTAGCGGGTCACTGTGCGGGCAGCAGGACCCCGCCCCACTGCTCCGGTGCGATGTCGGCGAGCGTCTGAGAGAACGTCCACTGATGGCCGGCCGGGTCCTCCGCTGTGTACTGGCGCTCGCCGTACTCGAAGTCCTTGGGCTCCATCAGGATGCGCGCTCCGTGCGCACGCGCATGCTCGCAGTGCGCATCGACGTCCTGGACGCGCACCATCACCGAGTGCGTGGCCTCGCCCGCACGCGGAGGCCGGCGATCTCCACGCACGTCACCGACGATCACCGCTCCCTCGCCGAAGCTGAGCTGAGCACGGTGGTTCTCGCCGATCCTCACACGCTCTGAGAACCCGAACGCCGTAGACAGCCACTCGACGGCCTCCCGCACTTCGGGATAGATGAGCACCGGGATGACCGTCGCCTGCGGGATCGAGCGGTTCGGCTTCATCACACGAGCTTACATCGCTTGACGTCCCGCCAGCGGGGTAGAGAAGACGGCGGAAACGGCGGACATCCGCCCCGTCCTGAGGAGCGCGCACATGAACGACAGCGAGCTGCAGACCGGCACGATTCGCACGACCATTCCACAACGGCTGGACCGCCTGCCGTGGTCGCGCTGGCATTGGCTGATCATCATCGGCCTTGGCACGGCGTGGATCCTCGACGGGTTGGAGGTGAACGTCGTCGGCGCGATCTCCGGGCGCATCTCAGAACCCGGCGCCGGCGTCGGCATCTCCCAGGCCGACGTGTCCGGCTGGGCCGCGTCGCTGTACATCGCGGGCGCGTGCGTGGGCGCGTTGGTCTTCGGCGAGCTGACCGACCGCTTCGGCCGCAAGAAGCTGTTCATGATCACGCTGGGCATCTATCTCGGCGGCGTGCTTCTCACGTCTGTCTCGTTCTTTCCGGGCTGGTTCTTCGTCGTGCGTTTCATCACCGGCATGGGCATTGGCGGCGAGTACGCGGCGATCAACTCTGCGATCGACGAGCTGATCCCCAAGAACCATCGTGGGCGCGTCGACGTGTCGATCAACGGCAGCTACTGGCTCGGCGGCATCGGCGGCTCGCTGCTGGCCGTGCTGATGCTCAACACGAACATCTTTCCCACCAACCTCGGCTGGCGGCTGTCGTTCGTGCTCGGCTCGGTCATCGGCCTAGCCGTGCTGCTGGTGCGGCGCAACGTGCCTGAGAGCCCGCGCTGGCTGTTCATCCACGGCCGCGAGCGGGAGGCCGAGAAGATCGTCAGCGAGATCGAAGAAGAGGTCGAGCGCGAGACCGGCAAACCGCTGCCCGAGGCAGAGGGCGACCCGACTCGAGGTGCACCAGCGCAAGGCCATACCGCTGCACACGATCGTCGGCACGGTCGTCAAGAGATACCCGCGGCGAACGGTGCTCGGCCTGTCGCTGTTCATCGGCCAGGCGTTCCTCTACAACTCGATCCTGTTCGGCTTCGCCAACCTGCTGACGTTGTACTTCCACACCGACTCCGGCAACGCGCCGTACTACATCGCGGTGTTCGCGGCCGGCAACTTCGCCGGAGCGCTGCTGCTCAGCCCGCTGTTCGACATCCTCGGGCGCAAGCCGATGATCGCCGGCACCTACCTGCTGTCGGGCGGCCTGCTGATCGTCACCGGGCTGCTGTTCAAGGAACACCAGCTCGACGACATCTCCTTCACGGCGTGCATCTGCGTGGTCTTCTTCTTCGCGTCGGCCGGCGCCAGTGCCGCGTACCTGACGGTCTCGGAGGTCTTTCCGATGGAGACGCGCGCGCTGTGCATAGCCGTCTTCTACGCTGTCGGCACGGGCATCGGCGGCGTGATCGGCCCGCAGGTGTTCAGCCGCATGATCAACACCGAAAGCTACGAGCAGGTGTTCCTCGCGCTGGGCCTGGGTGCGGTGATGATGATCCTCGGCGGCATCGCCGAGCTGTTCGTGGGCGTCAACGCGGAGCGGCGCAGCCTGGAGGACATCGCCAGGCCGCTGACCGCGGGGGACCCTCCGGAACGGCGGTCCGGGCCAGCCGCCGTGTCCGCGACTGGGTAAGGCGCACGGAGGTTCACGACGAGTGTTTACGCCCGTGGGGGATCTACCACAGGCCTGTTTTCGGGGCCGCGCAGCGGGTAAGCAAACGGATGTAGTGACAACCACCGCCAGTTAGGAGGATTCGATGGCATCTGACCTTCAAGGAAAGAGAATCGCGTTTTTGGTCGCGCAGGAGGGCGTCGAGGAAGTAGAGCTCACGCGACCTTGGGAAGCAGTGCGCCAGGCGGGTGCAACCGCCGAGCTGATCGCCCCCGAAGAGGGTGAGGTGCAGGCCTTCAAGCACCTCGACAAGGCGTCGAGCTTCCACGTCAACAGGGCGCTGAAGGACATCAGCCCGGGCGACTACGACGGGGTGGTGCTGCCCGGCGGCGTGGCCAACCCCGACGAGCTGCGCACCGAGCAGCGGGCCGTGAGCTTCCTGCAGGAGATCTTCTCCGAAGGTAAGCCCGTGGGTGTGATCTGCCATGGTCCATGGACGCTGGTCGAGGCCGATCTGGTGCGCGACCGACAGATCACCTCGTGGCCCTCCCTGCGGACGGACATTCGCAACGCCGGTGGGCGCTGGGTCAACGAGGAAGTCGTGGTCGATCAGGGCCTGGTTTCCTCGCGCAAGCCCGCTGACCTGGACGCGTTCTGTGCGAAGATCGTCGAGGAGTTCGCGGAGGGACCCCACGAAGTCGCGGATGCCGGCGCGTCAGCCAGCTCCTGAGGACCCAGGCGGTCCTCAGGGTGTGCCCGGCGGCGGGCGGGTGGCTCGCCGCCGGGCGAAGATGAGGGTGGAGCGTGATCGCGCTGGGGGTGTGCGGGCCTAGCTCTTCTTGCCGTTGACCGCGCGCTGCAGCTGGGCCTTGTTCATGCTCGAGCGCCCTTGCACACCGAGCTTGCGGGCCTCCTCATACAGCTGCTCGCGGGTGCGTCCGCGAGGGCCCGGTTTGCCCGAGCGCAGCCCGCCGCGCCTGCCGGAGGAGATGTCCTGCACGGAGGTACGCGAGCGGCTCCTGGACTCGCCGCCACGCGCTCGCTCCTTGTTTACGGTGCGCGCGGCTATCTCCTCTGCGCGTTTCTCCGATACGCCGCGCTGACGCTCGCTGTCCTTGATGTGCTCGTATTGACGGGCGCGCTTTGAGCCCTTCCTTACGCCGCTTGGGGGCATCTTTCAGAACACCTCCGCTGTCGTTGGGTTTGGATGGTTCTCCAGTGTCCCTACCCCCTGGCGCTCGCGTATAAAAGACGCTGGGCGTGCACTTCGTTTCACAACACCCGCGCCGGGTAACTCTCCTATCAGCGAGTGCTCGAGATCACACGGACCGACCGTGGCCGGGCAAAGCGACTGGAGGCACGGCGATGACTTTCAACCCTCGACAGGAGCAGGAAGAGACCGAAGCGGCCGCCCGGGAAGCCCGGGGAATAGGCGGTCCCGGCGGTGCCAGCGGGATCGACCCGGCCGAAGTTCCTCTGCTGGAGGGTGGTGGCGGGGTGGCCGAGGGCTTCGAGCAGGCCGAGCGGGCCCTGATCGAACACGCCTCGCACGGAGACGACCAGTCAGCCCACGCGATCCTGCACGACCAGGGAATACGCGAGGAGTACACCCCGCGAGTGGACGCGGAGGCCGATCATGAGCAAAGCAGCCAGCTGGGTGAAGAGCTTCCCTGACAGCAGGAGTGAGACCGGACTCGAGCGTCTGGATCGCAACCTGCAGGAACTGACCGGCGAGCTGCGGGTGATCGTCACCGGTGTGCAGGTGCTGTTCGCGTTCCTGCTGATCGTGCCCTTCGACAGCGGCTTCGCTCACGTCGGCTCGTTCGAGCGGACCGTCTATTTCGCGACGCTGATCTTCACGGCACTGGCGGGGGCGTGCGTGATCGCGCCTTCGGCGGAGCATCGTTTTCTGTTTCGCCACGACGACAAGGGCTACATCGTGCGAGTCGCAAATCGTGTGGTGATCGCAGGGCTTGCGTTTCTCGCGATCGCGATGTGCGGCTGTCTACTACTGGTTGCCACAAAGCTCTTCGGCGCCCTCGAGGGTGGGGTGACGGTGCTCTGCGGCGCACTGCCGTTCGTGCTGCTGTGGTTTGTGATGCCGCTGTGGCGCCGGCGCAGACTGGACCGCGATGGTGTCAGCCCCCGGCCTTTGGCGCAGGTGAAGGACGGTCACTAAAGCGTCCGGTCAGTCGGGGACCCACCAAGCCGACCGCTCACGGCCGGTTGCGTGCGGTCAGCTCCCGGTCCAGGGACTCCTGGACGTAGACCATCGCCTCGCCGAAACGCGGCTGCACCGCTCGTTCCCCCAGCACCTCGGCGGACACGTCCTCGACATGTGTCTGGATCCACCAGAGGTTGCCCTCCGGGTCGCGCACGCGGCCGACACGGTCGCCGAAGAACAGGTCGGTCATCTCGGTGACCGAGACGCCACCGGCCTGCAGCGCTCGCCGGTAGACGGCATCGCCGTCCTGCACGTACAGACGCAGGAAGCTCGGCGTCTGCGGCCAGCCCGCTCGCGCGTCGAAGAGCATCACCGCCGCACCGCCGATGCGTACCTCGGCGTGTCCGATCGAGCCGTCGGGGCCGTGCACACGGGCGATCTCCTGCGCGTCGAATGCACGCTTCAGATAGTCGATCAGCGCGGCCGCGTCGCGGGCGATGATCCATGGGGTGACCGCGGTGTAGCCGTCGGGGATGGCCTTGACTGCCATTGTGCTCAGGTCCTTTCTAGTTGTTGTCTTGTGTGTGCACCGAGCTTCGCCACAGGGGCTGCAGGTGCTCGCCTCAGCCGCGGACGGGGAGCTGCTGGACGGCCCACTTGTTTCCGTCGGGGTCGGCGAAGAACACGAAGGAGCCCCACGGGAACACCTGCACATCGCTGACGTCAACTCCCCGGCCGGCGAGCTCCTCGTGCGCCGCGTTTATGTCGCGGACCACCAGCTGCATGCCCCGCACGGAGCCGGGCGCGGCGTCGGTGATCCCCTTGCCCAGCGTGATGGAGCAGGCCGATCCGGGCGGTGTCAGCTGCACGAAGCGGATCTCCTCGCTGACCGTGTGATCGTGTTCGGCGATGAAGCCCGCCTTCTCGGTGTAGAAGGCCTTGGCCTCGTCGACATCGGAGACGGGGATCGCCACCAGCTCGAGCTTCCAGTCCATCGCACTGTCCTTTCCTAAGCAGAACAAAGTATTCCGTTCCAGAATAGCAGAACAGAATGGTCCGTTCCAGCTATAGTTGGCATATGGCAGAACCATCGGCGCCGCTGAGCGGCCGTCGCGCCCAGGCGGCCGTCAACGACCAACGCATACTCCAGGCGGCGCGGGCCGTCTTCATCGAGGATCCCGGTGCCCCGATAGCCACGGTGGCCAAGCGAGCCGGCGTGGGCATCAGCGCCCTCTACAGCCGCTACCCCAGCAAGGAGGATCTGCTGCGCAAGCTCTGCGGCGAGGGATTGGAGCGCTTCATATCGCTGACCGAGGCGGCCCTCGCGGACGAGCGGGATCCATCGATCGCCTTTGAGGACTTCATGCGCCAGGCCGTGGACGCGAACACCAACTCTCTCACCGGTGCGCTGGCGGGAACGTTCTCCCCCACCGAGGAGCTGTGGAGGAGAGGGGCATACGCCAACGAGTTGCTCGTTGCGCTGTTCAGGCGCACCCACGAGGCCGGGGTGCTGCGAGAGGACCTGGACGTCCACGACATCTCGCTCATCTTCGAGCAGCTGGCCGCCGTGCGTGGCGGGGATGAGGAGCGCACCGCGCAGTTGCGACGCCGCTACCTGGCGCTGATCCTGCAGGCGCTGCAAACCAGCGGCGGACAGCCGCTGCCCGGGCCGCCGCCCAGCTGGGAGGAGGTCAACGAGCGCTGGGCCGGTTGACCACCCAGCGATCGTCGGGATTTACGACCGGCGATGTCGTGTTCCGCTACCTTAGGTTCAACGGTATGTTCGGCACCTTCCCCATAGGCCGCGGGCGCCGCCTGAACGTCGCGGGCGTGCTCGCCATGGCGATGGTGCTCGCCACTGCCGGTCAGGCGTCAGCCGCGACGGGGAGCTCGCAGGCAGACACCGCGCGCTGTCCACTGAAACCCTCCTCGTCGATCCCCCCAGGCGAAGCATGGGCTTTCAGCGTCACCGGTCCGCCGAGCTCACCTCACCAGGGGATCGCCTCTACCTACACGCATGGGCGTGGAACCTGGACGCACGGCCACGGCGGCGGCACGATCTGCCTGCAGGCCAGCGGCCCCGGCCATGCCCCGCACAACCTCGTGCTCGACGTCGCCGGCTCCGCGCATCTATCGACCGAGATCACCCGTCTGGGTCACCTGGGAGTCGGCCTCGTCGTCAACGCGACGGTGGGCGCCAGCGACGATCAAACCTGTGCGGCGGGCACGCACGGAAGCCTGACTCTGTTCGCGAGCTACTTCGAAGGGCACTTCGACAGCGCGCAGCTTCACTTCACCGGCGGCTGTGGCGCATACGACTACAGGTTCAGCGGTCCGCAGCTGCGCGTCCTGATCGCCAGAGACGGACAGGCCGTGAGGTGAGCGGAACATGAGCCCCAAACACCACTGGCCGGTGATGCCCCCCTACGAGGAGTGGCGCGAGACCGCTGACACGCTGCACGCGCACACACAGGTGCTTGGCAAGTTGGCCGCCGAGCTCGCGCCAGCCGAGCCACAGCTGCAGCACGCGGCACTGCGGCTGACGGCACGAGGCTGGGAGACCCTGCCGCTGCCAGCCCCCGATGGCTCGGGCGCGTTCGTGGTGGCGCTCGACCTGCGCACCCACCAGGCGGTCGCCGAACACAGCGATGGGGATGTGCGCCGTGTGGCGCTGACACCCGACCGTGCCGTCGGTGGGGTGACACGCGATCTGCTCCAGGCCGTCAGCGAGCTGGCCGGTCCGGTGCAAATCAACCCGACCCCGCAAGAGGTCCCGTGGACCGAGCCGCTGGATCGCGACGAGACACACGCCTGCTACGACTACGACCAGGTCTCCTGTTACTTCGCCGCGGCGACCCAGGCGGCGCTCGTGCTGGCGGCCTTCCGCGCGCCGTACCGAGGCCGCTCGACGCCGGTCAATGCCTGGTGGGGCTCGTTCGATCTGGCCGTCAACCTCTTCTCCGGTGAGGAGGCGGACCCGCCCTCGGACGATTTCATCATGCGCAACGCGATGGACGCCCAGGAGGTCGCCGTCGGCTGGTGGCCAGGCGACGCGCGCTATCCCAAGGCGGCTTTCTACGCCTACGCTCACCCGGCCGTCGATGGCTTCTCCGACGCCACGCTGCCCGTGGAGGGGGCGCGCTGGGAGGCGGCGCTCGGCGAGTACGTTCTCGACTGGGAGAGCCTCGGCGCGGCGGAGGATCCACACGCTGAGGCGCTCAGCTTCGCGCGCTCGGCCTTCCGCCACGCATGCGTGGTCTGCGAATGGGATCCCGAGCTCGCCGCCACCGTCCCCGACTAAGAGACGGCACAGTCGGGCCGTGTGGTGGCTGTGTCGGTACGCGAGGGCGCCCGGTCAGGCTCAGACGTTCTGGAGGTTCCACCACTCCTCTTTGTGGATGCGCTTGGCCACCTTGTAGTCGGCCAGCGCCTCCAGCGAATCGACATCGCCGAGCGTGGGATGCTCCGGCACGAGCGCCTCTGCCGTCTGCAGCTGGTAGTGCTTGGCCAAGACGGCGGCCAGCGACTCGACCTTCATATCGCCGAAGCCCGGCAGCGCCTCGAGATTCAAGCGCAGCTTCTGGGAGTCGGGCGGGTCGGTCCACACCCGCGCCGCGTCGCCGTCGTAGTTGTTGAGCACGTGCATGACCAGTTCGTGCACCCGCTTGGCCATCGAGCCGGGGAAGCGATGGATCGCTGGCTTTTCGCTGAACAGCGCCTCCAGGTCCGCTTTCACCACCGTGGACGGGTCCAGCGATCCGAGTCGCTCCTTCAAAACGAGCGGCCCGATGAACGCCTTCTGCACGCTCACCTGCTGATCGAGTGCGAAGCCGATCAAGAGCGCCAGCGGATCGGAGGCGATCAGCTCGTTGGCGTCGTCTGACTCGGTGAAGTACAGACGGTCGGGGCCGGTCTGCAGCTCGCTCTCCTCCTCGGTGAGCTCGGGCTGTGCCGTGGTCGGCTGCGGCTCGCTCTGCCCGGCCGCCGCCACATACAGCACCGCCTGGGCGCGAGCGACGGCTCCGACCGCCTCGTCGGGCGGCAGCAGTTCGGGATGATGAAGCGGCCTGCGCTCGAAGCCATCGGCTCCGTCGAGTCCCACAAATCCCATCGCGATCGGCGCGAGCGCCCCGAAGAAGGAGAAGTCATCAGAGCCGCAGGAGCGCCACTCGCTGCTGCTCGTGAACCCCGCGCCATCGAGCAGCTCACGCGTGCGCGCGACTATCTCGGGGTCGTTCTCGAGCACCGGCTCGCCCTCGGTCAGCGTGACTTTGGCGCTGCAGCCATGAGCGGAGGCGATGCCTGCCGCGACCTCGTTCACCAGCTCACGCAGAGCCAGGCGATCCTCCTCGCGGTGTGCGCGCAACGCCGCTCGCGCCGTGGCCTGCGCCGGGATCACGTTCTCGGCTGTTCCCGCCTGCAGCACGCCGACGGTCAGCGACGCCACATTCAGCGGATCGATGCGGCGCTGCGCCTGGGCGTGCAGCGCGACGACGATCTGCGCGAGCGCCAGCACCGGGTCGCGTCCAGTGTGCGGGTAGGCGCCGTGCGTCGCCTCGCCATCGACAGTGATCTGCACCGTGTCACACGACGCGTTGACGGCCCCCGGGTCGAGCGCGAGCGTTCCCCACGGCAGTTCCGGATGGATGTGAGCCGCGACGATCGCGGCCGGCGAGATCTCCGATAGCTCCTCGCGCACGAGCTGCTCAGCGCCGGAGGGGTGCGCCTCCTCGCTTGGCTGAAAGACCGCCAGCAGGGGAGTCGGCAGCTCATCGGAGAGCGTGTGGGCCGCTCGCGCGAGCGCGACGAGCGCGGCCATGTGGACGTCGTGCCCGCAGGCGTGCATCCTCTCGCTGATCGAGCGAAAGGGGGCGTCCGTGAGCTCGAGCATCGGCAGGCCGTCCAGCTCGGCGCGCACCGCCACGGGCGGCTGGTCGCCCCCACCGATGCGGGCGAAGAGGCCGGTCGTGGCGACCGTCGATGAGCGCACCGGGAGCTCGTCGGCGATGAGCGCCGCCGTGCGCCGCTCGGTGTATGCAAGCTCGGGGTCCGAGTGCAGACCATGGCGAAGCTGCACGGCTCTGGGGAGCTCTCGCTCGATCTCCCGCAAGAGCGCCTTCAGCAACTCGTGCTTATCAGTAGACAACGGCATAGCGCCGGCACACCTCCTGTAGGTCGAGCTCTGCAACGGTATGTAGCTCGCTGCGCTTGACGGCGACATACGCCTCATACAGCAGCGGGTCAAGCCAAGCGCGGGCGATCTGATCCTCGGCCAGCGCGGCGAGCGCCTGCTCGAGCGATGCCGGTAGCGCCCCGACGCCGAAACGCTGCGCCTGCTCTGCATCGAGCGTCGCGGGGTCGACATCCAGGATCGCGGGAGCTGGCAGCTGGGCGCGCACGCCCTCCATGCCAGCGTGGAGGATCGCGCCGAGCGCCAGATAGGGGTTGGCGGCCGCATCGGCGCCGCGATACTCCAGTCGCATCTGTCTGGCCGGCTCCTCGGTCTCCAGTGTCACCAGCGGCGGGATGCGCAGCAGCGCCTCACGGTTCTGCTTGGCAAGACACGCGGCGCCGGCGCTCCAGCGGTGGGGCTCAAGGCGCACCGCCGAGAGCGGGCTGGGGGCGGTGAGCGCGCTCAGCGCCCGGGCGTGGCGCAGGATGCCCGCGGCGAAGCTCCCGCCAATCTCGCTCAGGCACCCTTCCCGCTCGGCGTCATACAGCAGCGGCCTTCCGTCCTGATCGATCAGGCTGAGGTGGATGTGCACGCCGTTGCCGGCTTCGCCCTGGTCGAGCAGCGGCGTGAAGCTAGCCCTCATCCCTTCGCGGGTGGCGAGCTCGCGTACGACCTCCCTGAGGATGACCGCGCGGTCGGCGCCGGTCATGCCCTCGGCGGGGGCCACGGGAACCTCGAACTGGTGCGCGGCGTACTCGGAGAGGAATCGCTGCGGTGCGGTGCCGGCTTCGCGCAGGGCGCCCATCAGACGCGCGGCGAACGGTTCGGCTCTGCGCATCCCATCCAGTGAGAACGCCAGCGGTGGGGCCGCGTCGAGCAGCAGCTGGAACTCGTGCTCGAAGCTGACCAGGACGTGCGCGGCGAGTGTCCGGTGAAGTTCGGCCAGCGTCTCGCGCAGAAAGCGCCGCGGACAGCACTCCCAGGGCGAGCCGTCGGTGTGCGCGATGTCGCACAGCACCAGCTCCAACGGGCCGATCTGCGAGTCGCCCTCCACGCGCGCGTGCGTGTCACGGTCGGGCACCAGACGCAGATCCCCGACCGATCCGAACGGGCTGTCCTGTGCCAGCGCCCCGAGCGGTGTGAGGGTGTGGTTGGCGGGAACCCAGCTGACGCCGGCGTGCAGGTGGCGCTCGAGCTCGGAGGCGATGATCGAGCGCCCGCGCACGATCGCGCCGAGATCGCAGACCACCAGCGCGAGCAGCTGATCCTCGTTCACGTCGTCACCGCCGTGACTGTCCCGTTGTCCCACAGGCCCTCGGCCAGACCGAGACGCTCCGTGCCCGCGCGCATCATGGGGGCATCCTCGGCGAAGACGACAGCGATCACCCCGCCGGTGGGCTTGTCCGTGCGCTCGATCGCCGCGGCGAGGTTCTCCTGTGGTTGGAGGTGAACACCACGGTTGCCGAGCGCCGGGTAGGTGTCGGCGAGCGCATAGAGGGTTCCGCCTGCTCCCCGCACGCGACCGACGACGCAGGCGAAGTGGCCCACCTCCCAGTCTGGTGGCGGTCCCCGGCGCTCTCCTTCAAGCAGGTAGGCGAGCAGCTCCGGGACGCTCGCGCCGGCGCCCCACAGATGGTGGGTGGCGAGGTTGGCGATCAGCGTCACCGGGCGCTCCGGTGAAGCGGCCAGCTCGAACAGGCCGGTGAGCGTGTCGTTGTTCCATGGTCCGCGATAGGGGATCCCCTCCAGCTGGCCGGCTGAGACCTCTCCGATCGCTGACACCACGCCCGCCGCCGTGGTTCCGGAGATCTCCGGGTCATCCACAAAGGGCAGCCGCAGGCGGTAGTCGCGCCGTCCGGTTTCACCGTGCGGAAGCGTGCCGGCGTTACGTACGCCCGAGACGATGCTGCCGGCGGCGAGAGCCACGGTGTCCTGGTCGATCACCTCGCCGCCAGGGCTTTGCAGGCCGGCGGCACCGATGGCCAGCGAGCCGCAGAAGGCGCCGCACAGATCGTCGCGCTGGGGAAGCTCCTGGGCGTGCAGCGCGAGCAGCGCGCCAGCCCCCGGAAGGAGATCGATCTCCAGTGGCGCCGCAGCCGACATGAGAGGAAATATAGGGACCGCTTTGCATGGCCCTGTGGCGGGCAAGAGCCCACAACCGCCAGGCGCTTGGAGTTGGCGGCGAGGTCTTGGCTAGATCGTGCGTTTACGGACGGGTATAGTCGCCAACAGCACGTCGGTGAGAGCGATCTGGGATGGGAGGTGGGGAATGTCGGACACCGCGCAGAATGTCCTTACGGATACCTCGATCGAGGACAACGATGAGGCGATCAGGGCGTGGGACGGGCCGCTGTATGAGCGCTTCGTGCGCTTCCGCGAGGTCGTCACGCATGGTCTGGGCGCGCATGGCGAGGCGGCGCTCGAGCTGTTCGGGCCAGGCCCTGGGCAGCGGGTGCTCGACATCGGCTGCGGGTTTGGAGACACCACCCAGCGGCTGGCCGGCATGGTCGGACCGACCGGCGAGGCGGTGGGAGTCGATGCCGCGGCGAATTTCATCGCCACCGCACGCAGCGAGGCTACACAGGCGGCTGTGACCAACGCGAGCTTTACCGTCGCGGACGTGCAGGCGGCGGACCTGGATGGTCCCTATGACATGGTGTTCTCGCGCTTTGGGACGATGTTCTTCGCCAACCCCGTCGCCGCGCTGCGAAACGTCCGCGGCTCGCTGGCGCCAGGCGGGCGGCTGGTGATGGTCGTCTGGCGCCGGCGTGAGGACAACGGCTGGCTCTACCGTGGGCAGACGATCGTCGAAGGCATCGTCAGTTCGACCGCAGGAGTACGACGAGCCCACCTGTGGTCCCGGGCCGTTCTCCATGGCCGATGCCGACACCACGAGCGAGATCCTGATCCGTGCCGGGTTCCAGGAGATCTGCTTCCGTCGCTGCGACACCCCGATCCTGATCGGCCACGACGTGGATGAGGCGATCAACCTCGTGATGGCGCTCGGGCCGGCCGGTGAGATCCTGCGCCTGGCAGGGGAGCGGGCAGAGCATCTCCACGGCGAGGTTCACGACGCGCTGAGAGAGGGTCTTGCCGAGTTCTCCGCCCCGCAGGGAATTCTGGCGGGCGCGTCCACCTGGATCGTCACGGCATCCGCGCCGGCTGGCTAGTCCACCTCGGGCCAAACCGCCCGGCCGTGTGAGAGCACGCCTAACTGTTACAAGTCAGTGACGTCTCTGTGCCAATTTGTCACAAAAACTCAAAGTGGCTGTTTCTTGCTCACTTTCCGCCGCCTGGTCTGATTGTGTGAAAGTCTGACTGTTGAAATGAACTAGCCCCCGCACCGCTCGCCACGGCCGGGGGCCTGGCACAGGAAAGCGAGTTCCGATGCGTGATAAGGGTAGCTGCACACCGCGAGAGGGTGCTGATGTCCGCCCGGAAGTGGCGGAGATCCAGAGGCGCGCCGACTGGTCGATCCTGACGTTGATGCTTCACCCCTCCGAGCACGACGGATTGTGGTCGATGGCCGAGCTGGAGCGCCAGCTGGAAGACCCGATCGAGGCCCAGGACGCCGTCGGGCGTCTGTACAGGGACGGTCTGGTGGGCCGCTGCGGAGACCACGTGTTCCCCACCAAGGCGGCGTCCCGCTTTGATCAACTCATCCGATGAAGATAAAGCGGTGTCACCCTGCGCTGCAGTGGCACGGGCGATCCTCGGCGCGAATTTCCGTACCCTCGCTCCTTGTGGTCACTGATTGCGCACGGCTGCTCGGAGCGATCACGAAATGACGAATTGCGCAAGAGGTGGTGTAACACATCTGTGGCACACTGTTTGTATGCCACCGACCAAGCTACGCATCCAGATCACTCTGGACTCCGCGCTGGCCGCCGCGCTTGGTGGTGCTGAGCCGGGTTCGCGTACCGTGCGCGACCTCGCACTGCGCGACGCCGATGCGTTGCGAGCCGAGCGAAGCGCACGCAGCGACGCGCCTGAGCACCTGCGACGGATCGCCACAGGCGAGGACGACGGCTGCGATTGGTCGGTCTCCGAGCGTCTCCATGCCGAACGCTGAGTCCTACGACTCCGGCACATCGCTCGTCTTCGACACGTCGGTCTGGAGCTCGAGACGGGTCATTTAGCTCACCGCCGGGGGAGGTGGGGACTACGGCGTTTTCAGTTGGAGTCAGGGTTCCGCTGGCCTGGCGGCTCGGTTGCCCGCCGAAGCGCCGCTACAGCATGCTTGCCACCGGCGGTGGCGGGGCCGGCACGTATCGCAGCGCCTCGGCCAGCGCTGGCTCGGTGGCGCACAGCGAAGCGGGCAGTCCGAGATCGAGATCGCGCAGAGCGGCCAGCGCCGCTCGTGTGTCAGCGACCCCGTTGGCCAGTGTCGCCAGGACCGGCCCACTGGCCCTCGCCAGCGAGAGCGTCCGCAGGGCAAGCCCCCAGGCCGGGGAGTCAACGAGGGTAGGCAGCGCGTCCGCCAGCGCGCTCAGCGTGGGCTGGCTGACATCGCCTCCACGGGCGTGGATAACCAACGGAGCCAGACGACAGATGCGCCAGCGGTCACCTGCCAGGGCGGCTCTGCGCAGAGCCCTGTCGGCGGCCGGGCCGATCCGCGGGTCGCTTGCGACGGAGGCCAGGTAGGCGATCAGGCGAGGGGCTTCCCACGGGATCTCCCACAAGGCTCCGAGGGCCCAGTCGATGAAGGCGGGCTCGTTCTCCCTGGTCAGGCCAGCCAGCGAGTAGCGCATTTCGCTGCGTCGCTGCGCGGGGTCCGCGGCGGCGCGGTGAAGCGCGGCGATCAGCTTTTCCCGGATGCGGTTTTGCGAGTCCTGCCGCGGGTTGAAGATCGGAGCGGCGAACGCGCGGATCTCCTCGAGCGCGCTGTGCGCTGGAACGATCCGGGTCTTTGACTGATTGAGCGCGAGCCCGAAGACACCCAATCCCTTGTTCAGCCGCTCGAGCGCCTGCTCGGCCTGGTCTTCGTTGACGGTGAAGAGGCGATAGTCGTCCACCCAGCGCATGAATGGCACCTCGAGCTCCCGCTCAGCCTGCCCGAGCACGAGGTTGCCGAGCAGCCGGGCATCGGAGTAGCCGGAGGGCAAGTGGGAGAGGCCCGCCGCCGACAGCCGTTCGGCGAGTTCCTGCAGGGGGAGGGTCGAGCGTTTGTCGCTGAGAGCGGTGGCGCAGCGCAAAACCACCGGCCACGGCGTCGAGTCGAAGAACCCGCGCACGTCGGTGAACACAACCCACTGTGACTTCTCGGCCAGCCGCATGGCGATATTGGAGAACGATCGCCAGCCGGGCGAGTAGCGCCAGTTGCGGTCGGCTCCCAGGCGGTAGCTGAGCACGCCGGGCGAGAGCGTGTCATCGATTCTCTCGCGCAGCGGCGCCACCGCACGATGCAGGTCCACGACGACAGCGGGGTGCAGGACCGGCACACACATGTGGCTTCCGTTGGGTCTCGGAACAGACACAGCCCGCCACGGGTGCTCACGACCAGAGGCAAGGCCCGCGATCAGCGGTCTGAGGTTGACATCGGCGGCCACGTCCGGTACCCACGCGGCGAGCCGGTCGGATGCCAGATCATCCATGAAGCCCTGGCAATCATGAGAAAGCCAGGGGCGCGCGGTGACCATCCTCGCCAATCTACGCGCGAGCCACGATGGCCCAGCGGCGTGGCGAAGGTCGTGCCCAAACGATGATCAGCTAGTGACTGTCTGCCTGTGTGTTCACCTGGTTTGACGGGCTTCCTCGGCCATCTGCAGCGCGTCAGTCCAAGTAGCGCAGCGCTTGAGTACCGTCGCCAGGCTCGGAAGAGCTCCGTCAGATTCTCGGGCGTGGCGTTGGTATTCCTTCGAGGTGGGGGTGCCACCCTGAGCATCCGCGACAGTGCGAACTGCCTGCAAGCACTGCTGTAGGTCAAAGCGGAGCACCCCAGCCACGGGTGAGGGCGCATTGGCTTTCAGTCCGGCGCTCAAAACCGCGCTTCGCCACGAGCCAAAACGCTTGTAGTAAGTCTGATGGGTGGGCCAAAGCCGGCCGCTGGCCGTTCGCCGACCGCGCGCATATCGGGTGTATGAGATGGTGCTCAGCGGCTTAGAACGACCCGCGTTGGCCTCGTGCAGAAACGCGATGAGTTCATCATCGGAGTAGTTAAGCGTTGGCGGCTTGCGGGTCATTATCCGATACTCACTGGGAGTGAATCGTTCCTTCAGAACTGATCTCACGGTCCTCAATGCGACCTCGAGCTCTTTGGCAACCAGTCGTGCGTCCTTCAGTCTGGAAAAGGAGTCGAGGATTTCCTCGGCGCGCTGATGATCGGTTTCCCGCTTGAGCTCACCAGCTTGAGCTCGTGAGCGCGTCCCAAAACCGGCCTTGTTGAGGAGCTGTCGCACCCGCTCGCGTGTGATCCCGTATTCATCGCCTATCTCTTCTAGTGTGAAGCCCCGCTCATAGAGCGCATGCATCGCAGCGATTCGGGGATCCGCTTCTTGCGGGCGCCTGCCCGCTGTGCGCGTCTTCAGACCCGCGGCTTTGAACAGCTGGCTCATCAGAGGCTTTGAGATTCCAAATCGCTCGCTTACCTCTTGCAGAGTGGCGCCCTCCTGATAGGCGGCATAGAGCTCCTCGAGCTGATAGTCGGCGGTGCGCGGCCCAGCGCGCCGTGTCTGGAGAGAGGCCTTCTTGAAGAGACGACTGACATGACCCACGGAGATGCCAAAGCGCTCACCGGCTTGCTTGAGTGTCGCCCCCTGCTTGTAGAGCTCATACATCTCTTCGACTATCTGTGGGGAGATCTTTGATCTTGCTGGCATCACACTTACTCAGAGCTTGGGACAGCAGAGCATATAGCTGAGCCCATCTGAATCAGGCGGGATTTGATGTGAGCGGCGGTCCTTCCTCGCTCTGCTCAGGATGTGTGGATACCTGCGGTGATGGCCCTTTGGCCTGGCCCAACCCTGAAAAGCATCCTCACAAGGCGATCAGTGCGATTCCCGTCAGTGCGGTGGCCACCCCGATCGTCTGGGTGCTCGACAGCCGCTCGCCGAGCAGCGCCACGCCCAGGCATACGGTGAACACCGGGAACAGCGAGCCGAGCACCGACACCAGCGAGAGCTGGCCATGGGTCGTGGCGGTCGTGTACATCAGCGTGCCGCCAACGAGCAGCAGGCCCGGGACCGCCAGGACCGCGCTCGAGCCACGCAGCCTGATCGTCCGCAGACGTGGCCCGGCCCAGATCACCAGCAGGGTGAACATCGCAAGCCGGGAGTCGAACAGCGCCCACGGTCTACCGTGCGCGGTCGCCTTCGGCAGCGCGGTGAGAAAAACCCCGAAAGCGACCGCGGAGCAGGCCGCCCACATCACGCTCCCCTGCGGATCCGGGTATCGGTCGATCCGATCGTCCTCTTGCGGTGAGCTTCTGGCGGCGAGCGCCCCACCCGTCATGGCCAGCACCAGCCCCAGCAGCTGTGTGGCCGAGAGTGTCTCACCGCTTGCCAGCCCCCACACGACCGGTATCACCGCGCCGAGACCTCCGATCGGAGCGGCCACCGACAACGGCCCCAGCTCCGCCGCCTTGTAGAAACCGATCAGGCCGCCGGCGTTGCCGACCCCGGCGAGCAGCGCGAGCCACACATAGGCGGCGGGCAGGGCGTGTCCCTCGCTGGAGCCCAAGAGATAGAGCAGGCAGGCCCCAAGTGCCGCCGCCTGGGAGAGCACCAGCACCGACACGAGCGCGTGACGTCTGACCAGCTGGGGCCCGATGAAGTTCGAGACCCCGTAGCAGGCCGATGAGCCCAGGGCGAGCGCGATCGCAAGCATCCGGGGAGTCTCCCAGGAGCGCGGCCGAGAGCCGGCTCGCGCGTGAAGATCGGTGTAAGGTCAGTGAACGTGCGTCTGAACCACGTCACGCTCGCGGTCTGTGATGTGAAGTCCTCGGCCGGCTTCTATGCCCGGCTGGGGCTCACCCAGATCGTCGCAGACTACCCCGACTACGCGAGGTTCGTGGCACCGCAGGGCGACACGACGCTCTCACTGCACCGCGCCGAGGAACGACCGTCGCACGAGCCGGGCGCGAGCATCCACTTCGAGGTTGACGATGTCGATCTTGCCGTGGAGCAGCTCGAGCAAGCTGGGTTTCACTTCGCGTGCGCCCCGGTCGACCAGCCATACCTGTGGCGTGAGGCGATCCTGCTCGACCCCGACGGGCACCGCATCTTCATCTACCACGCCGGGGAGAACCGCCTCGACCCTCCGTGGCGTATCGGCTCTGACACCGCCACGCAGGGGCACTGAACGGGAGAGATGCCGGATAGCGCCTTCCCGGTGGTGGTCTTCGATCTCGACGGGACTCTGCTGCGCGGTAGCACCGTGTCGCTGCTGCTGGCACGATGGGTCGGCAGGGAAGATGAGATGGATGAGCTCGAGCGGGCGTTTCATGCACACGAGATATCCAATCGTGTGGTGGCCGACACCTCCGCTGGATGGCTTGCGGGACGCAGCGTGGACGAGGCTTGGAGAGTGCTGAGGAGCGGTCTCTGGATCGAAGGGATAGCCGAGACGGTCGGTGCGCTCGGCGCGGCCGGGGTCAGCCTGCTGCTGGGCACGATCACCTGGAGCTTTGCCGCCGAGATGTTGCGAGAGCGCTATGGCTTCGATGCGGTCAGCGGCACCGAGATGCAGGTGAACGACGGGGTCCTGGCGGGCACGGTCCGCCGCTACTTCGACGAGCACGACAAGGTGAGCTTCGTCGAGGAGTGGTGTACACAAAACGGATATTCGATGAGTCAGGTCGCGGCTATCGGCGACTCGCGCTCAGACGTCCCGCTCTTTCGCCGGGTTGGCTTGTCGATCGCGTTGAACGCCACACCCGACGCTCGGTCGGCCGCAACCCAAATTCTCGATACCGAGGATCTGCGCGATGTGCTGGCGCTACTGCTTTGACAGCGAGGCAGACCGCATGGGCTCTGCAAGCCCTTCCTAGCGAACCACTGCCAGGTCGGTGTTTGTAACTGACGATCAAAGAGGCTGGCGTGAGTCGCCCATCCACGACGTCAACCAAGGCGTCGTGCGCAGCGCCCGAGGCGCAAGCCGAACGCAGTGAGCGTTCTCAGCTGGACGACCTAATGGGCAGTTGACAGTCGCAAAGCATGCCCTGGGTGAAGCGTCCCTGCACTCCCTTTCCTGCGACACCAGTCGCGGCTTTACTATGAAGAGAGTCACGCATTCAATGAATGGGGAGGAACGGACGGATGGCGGGAGACCGGGGTGCGCCGATCTTTAGTGGTGTTGGCGTTGCGCTTGTGACGCTGTTCGACGAGGGTGGGAGCCTTGATGTGCAGGCAACCGCCGAGCATGCGGCAAGGCTCGTGGATTTGGGGGTGAAAGCGGTGGCGGTGTTGGGCACGACAGGCGAGCCTTGGCTGCTTAGCGAGCAGAAGCGCGTGGATCTCATCGAGGCGTGTCGCGGCGCGGTGCCGGCCGAGGTGCCTGTGATCGCGGGTACAGGGCACCCTGATATCGAGGGCGCCGTGCGTCTGACCCGCGATGCGAAGTCCGCTGGAGCTGACGCTGCGCTGGTGCTGTCGCTGCTGGGTGCTGAGGATCAGAAGCCCTACTACGCGGCTGTTGCACAGGCGGCGCCGGGGCTTGATCTGCTTGCCTACCATCTCCCGATGCTCTCGCCGCCGGGGGTGCGTGTGGAGCAGTTGGACGAGCTCGGTGTACGTGGCATCAAGGACTCCACAGGCGACGCGGAGCGGCTGGCGCTCGAGATCGAGAACTACTCGGGCGAGGTCTATGTGGGCTCGCCGGCGCTGCTCTCTCTGGCTGGTCCGCTCGGCGTTGCCGGTGCCATCCTCGGAATCGCAAACCTCGAGCCGGAGCGCTGCGCAAAGGCCTTCGAAGGCGATGCGGACGCTCAGCGCTTGCTGCTGCGGGACCATCTGGAGTCGCTCGTCAACTTTCCCGCAGGGTTGAAGGAGCGCGTCGGCGCTCGGTTCGGGACTCCTGTAGGGGTGCGGGCGCTGCCGCAGGCCTGACAACAAATTCGTAAATTCGTGTATCCCTCGGGGCCAGCCCGTTAGAGCCGAAGCTGAGGCAGGTTGCCGATGCCAGCCGGTCAGATAGGCAAGTAGTAGAAGGACGACAGGGATGATCGTGAGCACGACCATCGCGGTACCGAGCAGGATCAGCCACTGCTTTGAGGTCATCGAGAGCGGCCCTACTCGTAGAGTTGTATGAGTGCTGCGGCCGCTTGGCTGGCTATGTCCTTGGGTCGGTGTGCTTTCCCGTAGAGCAGGAAGTGGACTATCAGCCCGTCGCAGACGGTGATGATCGCGCCCGCCCGCGCGTCGGCGTTTGGTTGGCCTGCCGCGGTGAGGTTTGCGGCGAGGGCTAGGCCGAACTCTTGTTGGTTTGCCGCGAGCGTCGCCCGGAGCTCGGCATCGCGTGGTGCGAGGGTCACGGCTTCAAGCCACGCGTGAGCCATTGGCGCATTCTCTGAGAGCGCCGAGCTGAACAGCTCCATGCCCTTAGTCAGGCGCTCCTGTGGAGATCGCTGATCGCTGCTAGCTGCAGCGATCAGCGGTGCGAGCCAGCGCCGCCAGTTCGCCGATATCGCAGCGAGCAGAAGACCTCGAGTAGAACCGTAGTGGTAGCCGATCGAGCGGAGGTTGGCATGAGCCTCCTCGGCGATATCCCGTGCGGTGGTCGCGGCATACCCCTGACGTTGCAGGCAGACCACCGCAGCCTCCAGCAGGCGCTCCTTGACCGAGTATGTATCCATCAGGTATACATATGTTTACATGCTTGTGTTCGACCGAGTCGGGGCAGGACCGCCGCTGATGCTCCTGCACGGCACCAACAGCTCCCGCAGCATATGGAAGCCACTCCTGCCCCAGCTATCCGAGGAGCGTGAGGTCTTCAGCATCGACCTGCCGGCGCATGGGCAGTCGCCGCCCAGCTCCTTCACACCGCCAAGCTGGGCAAAGGAGGTCGCCCTGCTCCTCGACTATCTCGTGCTGGAGCATGTCGCGGTCATCGGCCATTCGTCCGGGGGATGGGCCGCGCTCGAGCTCGCCAAGCTCGGACGCACCAGTGGAGTTCTGGCGCTCGCCCCAGCAGGACTCTGGCACAAGCACTCGCCGCCGATCACCGACGCGATCTTGGTGGTCAACTGGCGTCTCGGTCAGATCCTCGGCGAGAGCGTCGCCACCAAACCGTTGCACACTCGGATGGGACGCCGGATAGTGCTGCGACAAATATGCGCACAACCCGCGGACATTCCCACCGATGACGCCGTGGCGATGGTCAAGACCGTGTTCGCGTCCAAGCACTTCCCCGAACACTTCAAGCAAACCCGCCGCTTACGATTCCTCGACGGTCAGCAGATACCCACAGACATCCCTATACAAATCGTCTGGGGCAACAAGGACCGGATCGCCCGAGCGCGCACATCACGCCACACTGACCAGATCCCCGAACACGCGACCGTCGAAACCTGGCAGGGCTGCGGCCACATGGTCATGTGGGACGCCCCACAACGAGTGATAGACGCGGCCCTCGCATTGCCGACCAGCAGTCTGAGCGACCACGCGAATGTTCGCAGGTAACGACCTCGACTCCCAACCGGCGGCTAACTAAAAAGCACGCCCGACGATTGGTCCCCACTGTGGCAGCCGTGGCGAGCCGACTGGTGTGCAATATGGCAGGAGGTGAGAATCCTCTGAATACACTCTTCACCTTCATGGGTCGGCATGTCCGTGAGTACGAGCACATAGCCGCACAGTTGCTTCCTGCGGCACAAGTCGTAATCGATCACGTTGCCCACGCGAGGCAAGCATGTCGTTATCGTGCCAGTGAATACACACACGAGCTGCCAGGACAGACGATCAGCAGATACGTATAGATTGCGTACAGCTAGGTCACACGATCGAGCTAGGTCTGATAAACACATTTGATTTTCCTAAGGGGGAAGTTCCTTGCGCGGGCACAACATGAGCTATTACGGTCTGTCAGCGGACGGGCCGGGTCGATCCGTGGCAAGACCCTCCAGGGTGCTGCGGGCGGGCTTGCTCGCGATCGTCATGTCGGTTGGGATAATGCTCGTCAGCGGCGCCGCTTCGGCCTCGGCTCTGAACCTCACCGGCACGTGGACCGCCGTGTATCACTGCGAAGTGCTTTGCGCTGGCTCAGAATTCCCTGCGACGGATGTGCTGACGCAGGCCGAAGGCTCAAACGTGGTGACCGGTAGCAATGGGGGCGAAAGCATCTCGGGCACCCTGAACGGCAACACCTTCAGCTACCGCAGCGAAACTGGTAGCTACACGTCAGAAGCCACGCTGACAATTTCAGCCGACGGCAACTCGTGGTCCGGGCCGCTGCACGACAGCAACGGCACGAGCGGCACATACACCGCGACACGCGCCTCCAGCTCCACCAACAACGAAGAAGAAGCCAAAAAAGCCAAGTCAGCCGAAGAAGCAAAGAAAAAAGAAGAAGAAGAAAAGAACGGCAAGCGGCCGACTGGGACGAGCGTCGTCTGTAACTACGAATTCGCCACTGCCGAGAACACCTGCGTCGCGTCCGTTGGCGATGGCGGCCCGCAGCCTCCCACGGTCACGCCCACGGGGACCGTGACGTTCACCACCACCAGCGGCGGCTTTACAAACGGCGCCACCTGTACGCTTGTTGCTACCCCGGACTCTCCGCAGGTCGCGAGTTGCTCGTTGGTCTATGAGACGGCCTTTAGCGGTCTGCCTTCGATCACCGCGACCTACAACGGGGATGCTCGTCACGCCGGTAGCGCCGGGCACACTCAGCTGTTTGGGACCGCTCCCGAAGAAATCTCGGTCGAAACGCCGAACGGCAAACCGGGGGAATATCCGAACGAACTGAAGCTCGAAACAGAGGTGCCCGCCAACGGCACGACCGTGGAAGCCTCGGCGCAGCCGAGCGAACTTGACCCTGTCCCGGTCCCGATCGATCTGCCGAAAATCGACTCCTCTCTCGATGCCGAGGTCGCCGCCGACCTGAGATCGGTCGAGGCGCTCGTGAATGAGATAGATGTCACCGGAGCTCAGAACCAGAAGACGGTCGCGGAAACCGAGCAGACTCTGGGAAAGCTCAACGAGCGGGCGGTGGAATTGGTCAAAAGCTCCAGCCCCAGCGACCAGGCTCAGGGTCAGAAGGCGATCGATGACAGCGATCAGGTCATCGAAGAACTCGCGAAGGTCGAGAAGCTCAGGGCAGAAGTCCTGAAGTCGGTGATTCAGGGTGGAGGCGTCGTTGCTCAGGAGGACGGCGAAATCGAAAAACTCGACAAAGAGGCGCTGAAATCTCTCGGCAGCTCCAGTGCGGCAGAACAAGCGAAAGGGCAGAAGGAGCTCGAAGAAGCTACCCAGAAGCTCGACGCGCTCAGCAAAGCCCTGAAGGAACGCGAAGAAGTCTCTAAGCAGATCATCCAAAACATGAAGGGCTATGTGGCCCGGCGGAATCTAAAGAAGGTGAAGATCGTCAGGGCAAAGTCGATCGGATACACCGTCAAGCCGAATGTCGCGGCTGGCAAGCTCAAGCTCAGCCTGCGTCTAAACGATCGCTCTTTGAACAAGCTGGCTGGCAAGCACAACAGTCTTGCCGTCCTTGTCCGCATCACGATGCTCGTGCCGGGCAAGAACTTCAAAGGCGGCGTTCCGCGCACATTCCTGGAGCGCCTGACGCTCAAGCGAGCTCCCGGCAGTCACAAAAAGCACAGCAAGCACTGACTGAACCACTGGGTAATCTATTTTGTGACATGCCTGTAGAGGACGCTGGTGTGCAGCGTCAGAGAGCCGGTTTGGGCGAGCGCGAGCGGATGGCTTAGACAGGTATCACGCGCGCATTGATGCCAGCTGCGTTGAGGAGGAGCGCGATGTCTGCGGGGTCGCTGGTGAGGACGGTATCGCCGTCTAGGACGAGACTGACGATTGCGGCATCGGCGATGTCACTGGTGGCGCTGGAGGAGAGCAGGAGCCCGCAGCGGCGGGCTCGGGACGCATCGAAAGGCCACTCGAGGAAGCCGTCGAGTGCGCGGGTGAGCTTCACTTGACGCGCGGGATCGCGCCACACCTGGGCGATGCAGGCGGAGGAGGTGATCGCCTCGACGCCGTCTTGAGCGGCTACATGTAGTAGCGCGCCGACGGTCCGATCGCCGCGGTCCAGTGCGATCAGCGCGCCGGCGTCGAAGACGAGGGCAGCCACTCGCGGGCCTGTGAGAGTTCATGCTCGGTATACGGGCCGCCGGTCTCCTGCGCGATCTCATCCGCGACTGCCCGCAGCCCGGCGGCTCGTAGACGGGCGGCTGCGGCGTCGGCGAGCCATCCGGACACGCCATCGGGGCCGGCTGCGTCACGCACGCGCCGATACAGCTCGTCATCGAGGCTCACGCTGATCTTCGCCATGTAGACCCATGGTAGCACCGCTAGTACTACCACGCAAGGTAACTAACTATCCCGCCATTCAACCCTTCTATGCGCTCACAGCCGGGAAGACCCGATTGGCCGATCGAGGCGCCGTGCGCAGCGCCAAAGGCGCAAGCTGCTACATACGACTGAATACAAGAGCAAGAGACGTGGTTGGGAGCGTCTGTAACATTGCTCGCCAGCCGAAGCGGCTTGGAGGACTGCTCAGGGCGCAGGGATTGTGCGCTGGAGGCTCATTACGGACAGATTGGAGCAGCGGGGTGGTGTGTGCGATGGAGGGCTCAGGCGGCGGTGCCGTTGGGGCAGGCCGTGGTTTGGAGGAGGCCCGAGTGGGATCGGGTCGTGGCGCCCTTGTGCTGCTCGCCCTATTGGTTGCGCTGCTCTTCACGCCTGCCGCCAGGGCGCAGGCAACTGAACTCCAGATCACAGTGGGCCCGACCGAAGTCGCTCAGGCGCTGTTCGTGGCAGGCGACGTCTCCAGGCTCAGCAAAGTTCCCGGCGGGACCGAGGATGTCGTGCTCGAGAAGGCGCTCCAACAGCTGTATGCCGACGAACCGACGCTTACGCCGGCTATCGCAGAGGGATATATCGATGACATGAAGGCGGCGCTGAGGGCGCCGTCGGTGCCCTCGCCGGCGAGCCTGCAGCTGATGGCCGGCAACCAACGGATCCTCACGATCCTCGCGGCCCTGGAGCGCCCTTACGGCTCGCCGTCCTCGGAACTGCCCTCGGCTGCGAAGCTCGCGGTGACGCATCTGGCTGCTGTGGCGCTGTCGGGCTCCTCCAACATCTTCGCCGGCGCGGAAGAACCCAAGTACTTCGAACCGCTGGCCGACGCCCGCACGAACCTGACGTTCACCTCGTTCGCGCCGGCGAACGTGCTGCGCGCCACGCGCGAACTGGCCGCGAACGACCGGACCTTCGGTGAAGCCCGCGACGCACTGTGGAAGACAGCCAGTGAAGAGAGCGTTTTCTCGCAATGGAAAGAACTACTCCAAGAAAGCAAGGTGCTGCGGTCAGAAGGACTAAAAGAAGTACGCGAAGCGGTCGAAAGAGGCGGCGGCACGATCACCAAGGAACCGGCGCAGCTGACCGCGCTGTTCACGCACGGCCAGAAGGCGACCCAGGAACAGTCCTGCGAACACGGCGGCGGCGAAGAAGAAATCGGCGGCAGCTCGATCACCGGCGTTCCCCGCCTGAAATGCCGCGGCGGGGCGCTGTATGAAGCTGCGCATGCGCGAAACTGCGGCACGAAGTCAGAATGCGAAGCTGCGCTGGAACATGTGGAATCCCAGGCCGCTAAGCAGGCCAGGGTGATCGCTGAAGAGCGCGCCGCAATGATCGCCGCCGCCGAATTGCTGCACCCCTCCGACAGTACCGCCGCCGCACTGCAGCAGGCGACCGCACAGGCCCAGGCGCAGATAACCGAAGAGGAAACCGCCTACGCCAGCTACGAAGCCGAACAGGCTGAGAAGCAGGCGATCACGGGTGGTATCCAGGCCGGCCTCGGAGTCGGCACTTTCGCGCTCTCGCTGGGCACCGGCAGCTACTCCGAAGACATCAGCGGGTTGATCGGTGTGGGCCTCGAACTCTACGAAACCGTCGAAGGCGATCTGTCGAACCCGCCGCCCGGTCCTCAGGAAATTACGCTGCAGGATCTCGCTGACCTCAGCAACCAGCTGGCCGGGTTCCAGCAATACACCCAGGAAGCGTTCCACGCGCTCAACACGCAGGTGGCGCAGCTGTCTGCGCAGCTAGCGCGCGAAAACTACGAACTGCGAGGACAGCTCAGCGAGCTCGGCGAACGATTGGTGAAAGAGCAGGGCACGATCTCTGCTCTGCAGGACGAGATCCAGACGCTGTTCGCCACCCAAACCAGGGCCAACCTGCAGACGGCGATCGAAAACAGCGTCGGCTGGCTGAAGCGCACCGGCGAACCGCTGTCCGCAACGAAGATCCAGGAATCGCTGGTGGCCCTCAAAAAATTCGCTACCGAAATCGCCAATGGGGCGCTTGTCAACAACTCCGAAACCCAGCCCTTCACCTTTGAAGGAGCAGACCATCAGCTGACTAGCAAAGCGACGGGTGAACCTGCCGAACTGAGTGAAGACATCAGCTATCTCGGACGCTTTCCATCAGAACAAGGTTGGGTGGCGTTCGCCGCGCCCGCGTCACTGGCCAACACGACCTTCTGGGGGGAAAGCTCGCGCGCCTACGCCCAGTTGATGCTCGAAAACGCAAGCCACGCCACCGCTGCGGACATCGCCGGCCTGAAAGAGCTGGAAAAAGAAGGGACGACGCTCGAGAAGGTACAAGACGCGTGGTTCGAACACTCCGCCACCAGCCCCAGCTCGCCAACCGGTAACACGATCCTCGATCAGGCCATCGCGAACCTTGAAAGTGCCGCTCATGGGGCGGGAGTTGACGGAACCAGCTCGGTCCAGACGCTGCTCGGCGAAGCCGCCGAACAGTCCTTGGAAGGGTCCATGAAAACGGTAACCACTGGCAGTCCGCTGGCCAATCCGACCGATGTCGAACTGTGGGGCGGTGCCGAACAGCCGTTTAACGCCGAAACAGTCTCTAGCGCCAAATATCCCGCGCTCAGGTGGAAAGAATGTTCCGGCAGCGAAGGCAAAAACGTTGGCGAGGAGGAAATGCCTGAAAGCTTTGTCGCGAGCCTGCCGCCGGCACTCGTCAACGGCGTGCGAATCGGGGTAATCGGCGCTCCAAGCTCCGGCGACCCGCTGACCCTCGAAGCATGCCGCACGATTACGGGAGCTGCGGAAAGCAAGGCCAAAATACAATCAACGAGCAAGGAAAATCGCGAAGTGTGCCCCGAATGGCAAGGGGTGAGAAAAGATTGTGAAGTGGTCAACAAATTCACAGCCAAATCGGAAACAAACGAAGAACAAGTCACCGAGACGCTGACGCTCACAGAAGGTTCGACCCAGTACACCCTTGCCTCGCCGGCAGACTGCGAACAGAAGGCTCTGCACTGGCGTGGAACGGGGGAACTGTACACAGAAGACGCCACGCTCGGAACACGAGAGAGCTTGCATGAAGGAACGGGCGAAGCGCCTTTCGCGGGAGAACGCCACGTCGGCAAGGTCAACCTCTACGGGGCATCTATAGGCGACGTTGGACTGGAAGTGCTGTGGTATCCCGAATACTTCGAAGAAACAATCGAAGTTTTCGAAGGCTCACACTGCCCGCGGGAAGGCGGCGAAGAAAAGGCGGGCGTTGAGTATGCAACCTATGGTGGCGGCGAAAGCCCGCTCGGTGCAGGCTCGGGGATGGGGCAGACGACGATGGTCGAAAAGGTCGATGCCAAGCTGAGTAGCCTGCAGGAGGAAGCCTACGGTGCGGGCCTCGGCGCGCTCAAAACCCACCCAAGGGTAACCCGGCGGAAAGCCTTGCGGGAGCTCGAGCTTTGGTGCAGAGCTACATCAAGCTGGGCTTCCCACAGGCTCTGACGAGCAGCACCCAGCTCCAGGGCGACATCGAGGGCCTTGGGGCACAGTTCCTGGACCCCGAACCGGGGGAGCCCACGGACGCTGCCCGCGGAGATGGATGCCCTGGTCGGGAGTTGGAGTCGCCGGCTAGAAAAAGCGAGTGGATCGGAAGTCCGAAAACTTCTCGGAGAAGATCTGATCGACGAAGTGGCCGCCCGCTCCTCGAAGTGGGCCACCGACGTCGCCGAAGAGATCAAGCCCTACGTCGAAGGCAAGGTCCCCGGCTTTGGAACGGGTACCGAAGCAGTCAGCGAGCAGCCGGCACTGGTCGAATCGACGCTGAACCGTCTGCAGTTGACCCGCGACGTGCTGAGCGAAGCCAGGGCGCCGAGCGCTGAAACGCTGGCGCCGAGCAGTGTCGGCACGAGCGAAGCGACTGTCCGCGGCGAAGTGGATCCCAACGGCGGCGTGGTCGGAATCGTGCATCTTTGAATACGGCGCAACGGAATTCTACGGCCACGCCATCCCCTGCTTCGGCGATCCCGAATGCATCCGAAAAAGCTGTTGTGGTGTCGGCGAAGATCACGAATTGGACTCCCGAAGGCAGCTTCCACGAGCGGATCGTGCTGAAGACCTGGGGTGGCTCGAGCTACGGCGAGGACGTCAAGGTGCAATTGGCGCAGTCCACTCCCGCGCCGGCCGGCGGTCTGGTTATAGGCAGCACGAACACCACAGGCGCCACGATCGGCACCTTCAAGGCAGAAGAACTACCGGCGGGCAGCGAACTGCCTGCCGGTCTGAAACAGATAATCGGCTCGCTCAAATTCACCGTCAACGTGACACCTGGCGGCAGCGCACGGGTGAAGATCGAACTGCCCGGCGCCGTCGTGCCGACCGCCCTCTACAAGCTCGTGCACACCGCGGGCGGCGAGGAATACAAGGAAATCCCGACCTCGCTCTACACCATCAAAGGCAACGTCATCGAACTGACGCTGGTGGACGGTGGCCCCGACGACGAAGATGGCGAAGTCAACGGGGTGATCGTCGATCCGCTCGTGCCGGTCACGGGAGCAAAGCAGTCCTCTACGTCCACGACGTCAACGACCACTCCGACTGGGACTATCACCCCGTCGGCAGGCCAGGTAGCCCACAAGGCGCAGACCCCAAGCGAATGCGTTAGCCACCGCCAGGTGACCGTGCATGTGGCCTACCATCTGTCGCTGCCGCCGAGGGTGAAGCTCTTGAACAGCAAGATCCTGTTGCGCGGGCGCGTTGTGGCGAGTCTGAAAGGCCGGGCCACGGCAGCCGTGGTCAGCTTTGCCGGCATACGCAAGGGCCCCTACAAGGTCAAGCTAGTCGCGAAGCTCTCAAACGGCGAGACGCTCAAGCGCACGTGGTCTTTCACACTTGCGCCACCAGTCGGCGCTCTTCCCCACCCCACTGAGCTGTTTGGCGGGGAGGGCGCTAAGCGCCCAGTCTGACCGGCAGCGTCTTGAGCTGATTGATGAAAGGCGATTCGACGTATTGAGGCCCGCCCGCCCCGCCGTCAAGCGCGATGCCCGGGTAGCGCTTCATGGCGGTCCGCGCCGCCCGCACCGCCGGCGAGCCGATCGGGGACGCCGACGGCCGGACGCCCGGGCCGCTGAACGTCACCTTCGCCTCGATCCCGGGCGGGGTCCGGGCGGCCGCGTTCTCTTCCAGCGCCGCGGCCACGTCGGCCGGGTCCTGGTCCGCGACTAGCCGGAACGAGACCTTGGCGTGCGCCTCGCGCGGGATGATCGTCTTCGCGCCGGGCCCGGTGTGGCCGCCCCACATCCCGTTGACCTCCGCGGTCGGCCGGCCCAGATCCGCTCCAGGGTGGTGAAGCCCGCCTCCCCGCTGGCCGCGCGGCTGTCACCCGCGTCGGCCAACCACGCCTTCTCGTCGAACGGCAGCCGGGCGAACAGTTCCCGTTCCTCGGCGGTGAGCGGGACCACCTTGTCGTAGAAGCCCGGCAGCGTCACCCGGCCCGCCTCGTCGTGCAGCCCGGCCAGGAGCGAGGCCAGGGCGTGCAGCGGGCTGGGCACCGCCCCGCCGAACGAACCCGAGTGCAGGTCCCGGCTGGGGCCGGTCAGGTCGATCTGGCCGTCGATGAGCCCCCGCATCCCGGTGCACATCGACGGCACGTCTTTCCGCCCACATCGTGGTGTCGCTGACCACGATGACGTCGCAGCCCAGCCGGGCCCGCTCGCTCTGGAGCAGGTCGGCGAAGTGGGGTGAGCCCGATTCCTCCTCGCCCTCGATCAGCAGCTTGATCGTGACCGGCGGCGCGGAACGGCCGGACGCGGCGAGCGCCGCGCGCACCCCGAGCGGGTGGAACAGCACCTGTCCCTT
>CAVQZJ010000033.1:0-220351 GCA_963718425.1 uncultured Solirubrobacterales bacterium | reverse complement strand
TGCGCACGGCGAGCTCGATCTGATCAGAGCGCCGGTCGCCCGCCTGGCTCGAAGCGCGCTCTGCTGCAGGAGGCGCAGTTCCTCTACTGCTCCTGGCTCGACGCCGGCGGCGGAGCGCGCGCTCATCGCCAAGGCAATGGTCGGCTGGCTTGCCAGCACGCACGGGAGATGCCGGCCGGCAACGTCTACCGCGCCTGGCTCGCCGCGGGCGGGCTCGCGAGGTCATAGGACCGGCACTCGAGTGCTGGCTACAGACCCCGGCCGCCGTGGAGAAGACCGCCCTGTACGTGTACCGCGCCTGGCTTTCCGCGGGCGGCGAGCCGGAGCTGGTTGCAAGGGCGATCACTGCTTGGTGTGAGATCAATGCCGCCGCCGGCGGAGCCGAATTCGTCTATGGGCCGTGGCTTGCTGCGGGCGGTGCGCCCGCCCACATCGGCGCGCCGTTCTCTCGCTGGCTCTCGGTGTTCGCCCGCCGTCAACAGACCGGATCGATGCTCTGCGGCTGGCTCGACCACGGCGGGGACCTCGAGCTGGTGCGCGCTCCGATCGCCCTGTGGCTGGAACACAACGGCCGCTGGTTCGGGGCCCAATTCATCTTTCGCTCCTGGATCTCGGCGGGCGGAGAGCTCGACCACGTGCGCCAGCCGGTAACTCTCTGGCTCGAGCGCAACCGCCGCGCCCTCAACGCCCACTACTTCTTCAAGGTCTGGCTGGAGGCGGGCGGTGAGCCGGCGCTGATCGCCCAGTCGGTCGCGGCTTGGTGCACGCTGCACGCCCGCGAGCCGCAGGCCAGCTTCGTCTACCACGCATGGCTGCGCCACAAAGGCGACCCCGCGCTGGTGCGCGAGCCGGTGAGAAGCTGGATCGCCGTGCGCTGGCGTCGGCGCATCGCCGGCTGCGTGTATGACGCCTGGCTTCGCGGTGGCGGGGAGCGGTCACTGGTAAGCGACTCCATAACCCAATGGATGACCGTTCACGGTCACACACCGCAGGCCAGCTTCATCTTCCGCGCCTGGCTTGACTCGGGCGGCGAGCTCGACTTCGTGCAGGGGCCGATCGGCCGCTGGCTCACCTACAAACAGTGGCCCAAGGCGATCGAAGCGGTCCACGAAGCTTGGCTTGCGGCGGGCGGCGAGCCGGCACTGCTGCGTATCAAGCCAGCGCGACACGAGGCGCGACAGCGGCACGCTCCCGCGGCGCAGGGTGTTCAAGTCAGGCGCGTGATCGAAGCGAAGCGGACGGTAGGCCGCTGAGAAACACCGTCGGGGAGCCACCGCGCAGGCCGCGAGATCCCGCCTGCCACGAGCCCTCAGGGCGAGGACGATGCCGCTTGGGCGACGGGGATCCACCGACGTCCACAGAAACGCGTCGCGGTGCTGGCCACTCGCGCGACGATAAACGCGGCCAGAGAAGCCCACACACCGAGGATTCCCCAACCGAGCGCCAGTGCGGCCAGGAGGAGCGGGATGAACACGAGCATGCTCGATCCGAGCATCGCCCACATCAGATAACGGGTATCACCGGCGCCGATGAGGATCCCGTCGAGGGCGAAAGCGATGCCGTTGACAGGCTGCATCACAGCGAAGATCGGCCAGATGAGACGCACGTGCGCGAGCACCTTGGGATCGGACGTGAAGGCGCGGGGCAGCACGTCGATCAGCGACATCATCAGCGCGCCGAGCAGGCAGCCGATGAGCCCAGACCAGACAATTATGCGTACCGCGGCGTCATCGGCGGCGTCAGCGTCGCGACTGCCGAGTGCTCGACTGACCATCACTTGCGCGGCAATTGCCACGGCATCCAGGGTGAGCGCGAGGAACATCCACAACTGAAAAACGATTTGATGGGCACCGAGAGAGATCGTGCCGACCCGTGCGAGCACCGCGCTCGCGAGCAGAAAGGCGCCGAAGAGTGAGCCCGTGCGTACGAAGATCTCACCGCCCACGAGCAGGAGCGATCTCATGGTCGCGAGGCTCGGTCCGCGATGATTCGCCGGCGCTCTGAAGAGGAGAACGAGGAACGCCGCGCCCATACCCGCCTGGGCGATCACGGTCCCCCACGCTGAGCCGGCCAGACCCCAGCCGAAGGTGTAGACGAACAGCAGCTCGAGCAGCACGTTGACCGTGTTGGCGGTCACGAGAATCACAAGCGGACGCCGCAGATCGCGAACGCTCGCGCAAATAACCCTGGCCGGCCAGCGCCAGCAGAGCGCCAGGGAGCCCCAGCGCGGCGATGTGCAGGTAGCGGACCGCGAGCGGTCCGACCGCGTCGTGTCCTGAGAGCAGGGTGGCGATCGGAGCCGCCAATGAGCCGAGCAGGAGCGCCAGCAGCAGGCCGAGACCGATGGCAAGCCACGCTCCCTGCAGCGCGAGCTCGCCAGCGTCGCGCTCACGGCCGGCGGCGTGCAGCCGGCCCACCTTCGGCGTCACCGCATAGGCCAGGAAGTTACACAGACCGAAGATCGCGCTGAGGGTGGTGCCCGCCAGCGCGAGCGCCGCCAGCGGCTTCACGCCCAGGTGACCGACGATGGCGGTGTCGAAGAGGATGTAGAGCGGCTCGGCGGCAAGCGCGCCCAGCGCCGGGAGCGCCAACCGGGCGATGCCCGATCGACCTCTTGAGGCCGCCACCACACAGGGCGTCTCACCGGTGATCCCGTCGCCGTGCGCCTCTCGGTGAGAGCCTCACCGCTGCTGCGCTCGGCGATAGTGGCGGCGGGCCTTAGCGCGGTTCCCGCACACCTCCATGGTGCACCAGCGTCGCCCGCTTCCGCGGCTGGAATCCAGGAACAGCCACCCGCAGCCCTCGGCCCGTCCAGCGCACTCTCGCACCCGCGTCAAATCCGGCGAGGTCAGAAGCTCGGCCGCCGACAGCGCCACCGGCCACAGCGGTCGCATGAGGGCATCTCCCGCGGTCCACTCCAGTCCACGCCGCTCGGTCCGACCATGAGCCTGCGCGCCGCGAAGGAGCGGCGGATGTGGCGGTCGAGCAGGGCGATCGCCCCCGGCTGGGGTGCGTCGTGCTCGACCGCGGCCAGGAACACGGCGTGTATCGCGCCGCGCAGCTCCGTGGGCTGCCACGAGAACACGAGCGGCGCTTCGGGGCTCGTGAATGGCGAGGGTCGTCAACCGGGCGGCGGTGCGGGCATCGAGTGCTCCCGTCGCCGTGGCCCAGCTCAGCAGGGCCCGGTAGTCGGGCAGGCGCTCGACCGGAGCATCCGTGTAACGGCGGGAGATGGTGTTGCACAGCTCCAGGCACAGCGCACCGGCGATGAGCCGCTCATCACCACTCGGCGAGAGGACGGTGCGATCGGGTGGCGCGCTCACCCTTCAAGCCTAACCGATATAAGATCTTTAGAAGGTTAGATATGTGTTTGATGAGATCTTTGATTTGACGCCGTCGATCGCGAACATCGGAGACCTCGACCGGCTAATCTGAGCAAACGTGGCCACCTGGGAAGACGTTCGCCTGATCGCGCTCGCACTGCCTGAAACAAGCGAACGGACCTCACACGGATCGCGTCAGTGGCGGGTAAAGGACAAGGGATTTGTCTGGGAGCGCCCACTTCGCCAAAAGGAAATCCAAGCTCTCCAGGAGGCGGCCCCCGACGGGCCGATCCTGGCGGCCCGGGTGGAGCATCGGGTGGCGAAGGAGGCGCTCCTCGCCGAGGACCCCGCCATCTACTTCACGACCTCGCACTTCGACGGTTACGCGGCGATCCTCGTGCGCTTGGAGCGCATCGCGACAGAGGACCTGCAGGAACTGATCACCGAGGCTTGGCTTGCCCGTGCGCCAGCGAAAATGGTCGAGGCATATCTACAGGAGCACTCGCCGAATCTCAGAGACGGTCCGCGCGCGACCGGGAGCACGAACCACAAACGACCGTGACCGGAGACTGGAACTTTCCTGGTCTCACCAGCCATTTTCAGCGCATGCCGATTGCTTGAATGATTCAAATCTGATTGGTGGCGGCTTGTCTTGTTGTATATCGTTTAGCGGGGCAAGATCGGCTAGGAGGGACCGGTAGCGCTTCATGGCTCGCTCAGCACAGCAGACAAGGCGGTGGATGCGTGGACCGTCGACTCCACTACGCGGCGCTTTGCTCGGCCTCGTGCTCGAGCGTCCAGGTCACGCCGGAGAACTCGCCAATCGTCTCGTGGCGAGACTCGGCGACACGTGGCGGATCAACTCAAACGACGTCTACCGCTTGCTCGAACAGCTCGAGGGGGAGGGGCTGCTGCTCACCAGCGAGGAGCCCAGGCGTGGCAACCAGCGCCGCACTCGGCTCGTGTATCACCCCAGCGATCAAACCTCTGAGGCGTTCGTCCTGTGGATGGAGACCCTGCTGCCGCGCGAGCCGGTCCGTCTGGCGCTGCACGCCAAGTTCGCCGTGGCGCGCGACCAGGATGTGCCGCGTCTGCTGCTGGCCCTGCAGGAGTATGAAGTTGAATGTCTGCAGCTGGCGCAGATGATCGCGAGCACCGGAAGTGTGGGGTCCTGGAAGGCGCTGTTCATGGATCTCACGCGCGAAGCGGTGGATGCGCAGTTGGCGGCGGAGTTGCAATGGGCGAAACGCGCGCGTCAGCGGATCAGTGAGTATGCGTCCGCACGGGAGTAACGCCGGCAGCGGGATGAGGCCGCCATTGCTCTCGTTCACCGACGTGAGCAAGAGCTATCCAGACGGTGCACGCACGATCGTCGTCTTCGATCGGGTCTCGTTTGACGTTCAGCCCAGTGCGGAGGTGGGGGTCTTCGGCCCCCGCCGCTCGGGCAAGTCCACGTTGCTGCGCCTCGCCGGCGGACTGGAACAGCCCGACGCGGGGACGGTGCGCTTCGACGGTCGGGATCTGGCCGCGATGTCCTCCGTTCAGCGTGGCCGGCTTTTTCACAGTGCGATCGGATTGGTCTCGACCGACGCCTGGCGTCCCACGCCTCGAGAGCCGGTTGTCGACTACCTGGTGTTGACACTCGTCAGCTACGGTTTCGCCTTGAGCGACGCGCGATACAAGGCTCGGCGTGCGCTCGAGGAGGTCGGCGTTCCGCAATGCGCGGATGAGCTGGCCGTCAACCTGCCGATGGTGGAGCGTGTACGGGTGATGCTCGCCCGCGCGCTGATCCGCCAGCCACGGCTGTTGCTGGTGGATGAGCCGGCGGTGATCCCCAGCCTGAAGGAGCGCGACGAGTTCTATGCGCTGCTGCACGCCCTCGTACAGGAGCGTGGCGTGACGCTGATGGTCGCATCCGAAGAGGCGGCCTCGCTGCATGGCGCGAACGTTGGGATATCGATCGGCGCTGGACAGCTGATCTCAACACAGAGACCCGGCACCGTGGTGCCGTTTCCTGATCGCCAAAAGGCGATGAGGGAGAGCTCGGGGTCGTGAGTGCGCTAGAGCTGCGCGAGGTCGTCAAGCACTACCAAACGAGTGGAGAGACCGTCCGAGCCGTGGACGGCGTGTCGCTGAGGATCGATCCTGGGGAGCTCGTCGCGCTGTACGGGCCCTCAGGCTCGGGAAAGACCACGATGCTGCTGCTGGCGTCCGCGCTGCTGGCCCCCGACAGCGGAGATGTGCGCTTCGGCGAGAAAGACCTGGCTGACCTCTCGGTACGTGAGAGCTCGCGCTACCGCATGTGTGACCTGGGCTTCGTGTTTCAGTCCTTTCACCTGATGGCGGGCGCGACCGCGCTGGACAACGCGGCGATCAAGCTCATCGGCAGCGGATGGCGCATGGAGGAAGCACGACAGGAGGCGCGCTCGTGGCTCACGCGAGTAGGACTCTCCGGGCGGGAGAACCATCGTCCGGAGTCGCTGTCGATGGGGGAGTGCCAACGGGTTGCGATCGCCAGGGCGCTCGTCAACCGCCCGCGGCTGCTGCTGGCGGACGAGCCGACCGGAAACCTCGACTCCGCACGCAGCCGAGACATATTGGAGCTGCTGCGCGACATCTGTCACGAACGTGAAATCCCGGGGCTGATCGTGACCCACGATCCGCAGGGGGCGGCGGTCGCCGACCGCGCCCACACACTGTGCGACGGTCATCTCACAGATGGCTTTCAAGCCGAGTTGACCAGCGGCTCGACGGTCCCGTGAGCGGCCTGAAGCTCCTGGGCATCCGCCCGTCGATGTTTGCGCGCGTGTATTGGTGGCGGCTGCGTCGCTACACCGCCCAGGAGCTGCTTGCGTGCACGGGAATCGCGGTTGGCGTGGCGCTGGTGTTCGGAGTCACACTCGCCAACACGAGCATCCTCACCTCGGCTGAACAGGTCCTGCGCGGACTCACGGGGTTAGCGACACTCCAGCTCGAGGCGCGCTCATCAGATGGTTTCTCCCAGCAGCTCGCGGACCACGTGGGCAGATTGCCCGGCGTTCAGGTCGCCGCGTCGCTGCTGAGGGAAAACGAGGTGATAGTCGGTCCTGCCGGACGACGGACGATTCAGCTCGTGGGCCTCACGCCCAGCGTGATCGCGCTGCACGGCTCCGCGACACAGAGTCTGGGGGCGGGAGCGGCGCTCCTGTCCGGCGGTTTGGGTGTCTCTTCGGCGATCGCCCAGGGCATCGGCGCGCACTCCGGTGACACGGTGACGATGCTCACCGGCGATGGCCCGCGGCGTGTGGCGATCAGGATCGTGCTGGGCGGTGAAACGATCGGCAGCGCGACCGCCAGCAGCCCGCTCGCCGTCTCGCTGCTGTCCGTCGCTCAGCAACTGACGGCCAAAAGCGGTCGGGTCACGCAGGTCCTGATCAAGCCTGAACCGGGTAAGCGCAGCCAGGTTAGGGGTGAGCTCGAGCGCCTCGCTGCTGGCCGTCTGAATGTCACCGGGCCAGACAAAGAACTGACGCTTCTGCGGGAAGCCGCGAAGCCGACCAGCCAATCCACGGGCCTGTTCGCTGCGATCAGCTTGATCGTCGGCTTTCTGCTGGCGCTGAACGCGGTGCTGCTGACCGTCCCACAGCGACGAAGATTCATCGCCGACCTGCGCCTGCAGGGCTTTGACCCCGGTCAGGTCCTGCTGATCCTTGGCTTTGAGGCCGTGGCGCTTGCGCTGATCTCCTCGCTCGTGGGGGTGCTGCTCGGATACGGGCTTTCCCACACCCTCTTTGGCCACGTGCCCGCGTATCTAACCTTCGCGTTTCTGGTCGGTCCGCAGCAGAGCGTGCACCCCAGCACCGTGTTGCTGGCCTTTGGCTGTGGCTTTCTCGCCACCCTGCTGGCCTCGTTGCCGCCGATGCTCGACCTGCGGGGAGGCCGCCCGGCGGACGCGGTCTTCCGCGAAACCGAGGGCAGCGAGGGAATGAGCACCCGCACAACGCACAGGCTTGCCGTCATCGGCCTCGGTCTCGTGCTGGTCGTCACCGCTCTGGTGCTGCTCACCCCGGCGACGACGATCGTCGGACTGGTGCTGCTCGCACTGGCGGCGCTGTGTCTGATCCCGGCGGCAGCGGAACTGATAGTCAACGGCCTGACGATGCTCGTGGAGCATGTCCGGGGCGGCATGCTGTTCGTTGCCGTCACCGAGCTGAGAGCCAGTGCCACTAGATCGATGGCTCTCGCCGGGGTCGCGGCTCTGGCGATCTACGGCAGCGTGTCGATCGGGGGAGCCCGTCACGATCTGACCACCGGGCTGAACGAGGCGGTGAAGCAGTACCTCGCCAGTGGCCAGATCTGGATCACCAGGGGCCAAAGTGTGTTCACCACGGAAAGCTTTGACGCCGGGCGCTCCGTGGCCGCGGTCGCCAAGACGCCCGGGGTCAGATCGGTTCGCGTCTACCAGGGGGGCCTGCTCGATGTCGGCAGGCGCAGGCTGTGGATCCGTGCCCGCCCCCCACAGGACAATCCTCTGCTGCAGGCGAGCCAGATGCTGCAGGGAAACTACACCAGAGCCAGTGCCTTGATTCGCAATGGCGCATGGGCCGCCATTTCCGAAGGTTTCGCCAACGAACGCCATCTGCGCGTCGGCAGTTTCTTCACGCTCCCCACACCAAGCGGCCCGGCGCGATTCGCCGTGGCGGCCATCACGACGAACACGGGATGGGCCCCCGGTGCGGTGACCATCAATACACGACAGTACGCTCGCTACTGGCAGAGCACCGAGCCCGCGGCACTGGAGGTGAACCTGAAGCCGGGCGCCTCCCCGGCTGCGGTTGCGCGCTCTATCCGGGCCGCGCTCGCCTACGACCCCGCGCTGAGGGTGCAGACGATCAGTCAACGCGAAGCGGAAATCGAGGCCAACGCGCGACAGGGCCTTCGCTCACTGGGCGAGATCTCCACGCTGTTGCTGATCGCCGCCGCGCTCGCCGTCGCCTGTGCGCTGAGCGCGGCGATCTGGCAACGCCGCCCGCGGCTGGCGTCGTTGAACATCGCCGGGCTGAACTACCGGCAGCTGTGGCGGGCGCTGCTGCTGGAGAGCACGATCGTGCTGGCCGTGGGGTGCGTCGTGGGGGCGGTGCTCGGCGTTTACGGTCACGCGCTGGCAAACCGCTTTCTGCAGCTAACGACCGGGTTTCCGGCTCCCTTCTCGACCGGGGGGCTGCAGATCGCTCTGACGCTGGCGCTGGTCGCCGGGATAGCGCTGGCGGTAATCGCGCTGCCGGGTCTCGTGGCCGCTAGGGTGTCACCCAGAGCGGGTTTCAAGGACTGAAATTGTATGCCGCTGGTTATCGCGCGAGAATATGCCTGTGGCGAGAACATCCCATTACAGCCGCACTGAGCTGGCAGCCGCGTTTGCCGGTGTTCTGCGCCGCTATTGGCTGGGCGTATTTCCCCACGCCCGCAAACAAATCCGCTACTGGCGCAGGCGGGCCCGCCTGATAGAGGACCCCTTCCTGCGCGCGGTGGCCATTGAGGCGCAGGACGCCAAGTCCGGGAATCTCGAGTGCGCCGCCGTGTATGCGCTGTTCGCGCCAGCGAGATACCGGCTCACCGTCACGCAGTCGCTCGTCACGTTCCAGGCGATCTACGACTATCTGGATCTGCTCGCCGAGCAGCCCAGCGCGGACCCGGTCGCCAACGGCCATCAGCTGCACCAGGCGCTGCTTGCCGCCGTGACCCCAGACCGGCCGCTCCTTGACTACTACGCCCACAGTCGCCACCGTGAAGATGGCGGCTACCTGCGGGAGATGATCGAATCCTGCCGGACGGGATTTGCAGGACTGCCGTCATCGCTCGTCGTCGGGCGGGTACTGAAAACTCACGTAAAGCGAATGATCATGTTCCAGAGCCTCAATCACGGCGAGGAGAACGGGACGCACGACCGGTTCATCGAGTGGGCCCGCAAACAGACGCCTGCCGATGCCGAGCTGCACTGGTGGGAGTACGCCGCCGCCGCCGGCTCCTCGCTTCCGGTTTTGGCTGGGATCGCCGCGGCCGCCGACCCGGACCTATCTCAACGGGACGCCGATGCGATCCAGGACACCTACTATCCGTGGATCGCCGCCCTGAACACGCTGCTCGACAGCTTGGTGGATCAGCGAGAGGACAGCGCCCCCGGCCAGAACAGGCTGCTTGACTACTACCTCGACTCGGCGGCCGCCGCGCAACGCATCCATATGGTGGCCGAGCGCGCCAACGAGGGGGTATCCGCGTTGCCGCGCGGCCCCGGTCACGCAGTGGTACTCGCGGCGATGATCGCCTTCTACCTTTCAAACCCGGAAGCGGACGCCCCGCACGCGAAGGCCGCGAGTGAGCTGGTCACGACGGCGATGGGAGATCTCGCCGCGCCTGCGATGCTGACGTTCCGAGCACGGCGTGCGATGGCGCTGCCCCGCCTGCTCACGGCCGCGGGACAGTCAGGGCATCGTCGAGGCCACGCCGATCTGCACAAACGCTGGCCGGCTAGATCGGCTGCGAGCGGCTCGATATCGATCTGGCTCAAAGCCAGGGCCTAGCGCAGCCGGCGAGTCCCTGGCGCGCTGAGGACTTCCCTATCCGCCTCCCGCCGCCGCGTCGGCGAATATCACCGACCACGAAAGATCCAAGCGGCCCGCCGGGATCGTCGAATCCGCCGCGATCAGACGCGCCAGCGCATCGGCCTTGTCGGAGCCGGTGATGAGCCACATCAGCATCCCGGCTGCATTCAACGGAGGATAGGTCAGCGTCATACGCCGATGGCCCATGTAGGGGAGAGTCAGCGCGACAAGACGGTCGTCGAAGTCGAGCACCGGATCATTCGGTACCAGCGACGCCGTGTGCCCATCGGGCCCGAGTCCCAGGTGAATCAGGTCAAAGCTCTCCGGCAGCGAAAGCTCGTAGCGTCTGGCTGCCGCCTCGAGGTCCTCGTCCTCCACCTGCATCGCGTGGATCTCGGCGTTGACGTGCTCCGGCAGGCTCTTGAGCAGATGGGTGAGGTTGCGGTCCTCGCCGCCCGCCGGAGCGACACGCTCGTCAACCTGATAGATCGCGGTCTGCTCCCACGGAAACGGCTCCTCGGCGAGGTGGGCGAACATCGCCCACGGTGTTCGCCCACCGCTCACCGCAAACGTGAAGCGCTCGTGATCGGCGACCGCGGCGCGTGCCTGGTCGGCCACAAAGGACGCGGCGCGCCTGGCGACCGCCGCCGCGTCGGGCAGGATCTCGATCTCGGGTATCGATGGCATCAGCTGCTCTTCTCGTCGTGACCGCCAAACTGCTTGCGCATCGCCGACTGGACCCGTCCGGCATAGTCACCCAGACCACGCGAAGCGAACCGCGAATACAACGCGGCGGTCAGCACCGGTGCCGGGACACCCTCCTCGATCGCCGCGATCGACGTCCAGCGACCCTCACCCGAGTCAGACACGCGACCGGCGAACTCCTCCAGCTTCGGTGAGGCAAGCAGCGCCTGCGCGGTGAGATCCAACAGCCAGGAGCCGACCACGCTGCCCCGGCGCCACACCTCGGCGACCTCGGTGATGTCTATCTCGTACTGGTAGTGCTCCGGATGCTCCAGTGGACTCGTCTCGGCGTCCTGCTGCTGGACGTGGGTGCCGGCGTCCGCGCTGTGAAGGATGGCGAGCCCCTCAGCGTAGGAGGCCATCAGGCCATACTCGATTCCGTTGTGGACCATCTTGACGAAGTGACCGGCCCCGTTGGGACCGCAATGCAGATAGCCCTGCTCGGATGTGGCGGGTGCTCCGCTGCGACCCGGCGTGCGGTCGGCTGTATCGACACCCGGGGCGATCGAGGCGAACAGCGGGTCAAGGCGCGTGACGACCTCCTCCTCCCCGCCGATCATCAGACAGTAGCCCCGCTCCAAGCCCCATGTCCCGCCGCTGGTTCCACAGTCGATGTGATGGATGCCCTTTTGTGAGAGCTCCTGGGCGTGGCGGATGTCGTTGTGGTAGTGCGTGTTGCCGCCGTCGATGATCACATCTCCAGCCTCTAGCACCTCGGCCAGCTCTCCGATCGTGCGGTCGGTGATCTCGCCCGCGGGGACCATCACCCAGACCACGCGGGGCGCGTCCAGCTTGGAGGCGAATTCCTGCAGCGTAAAAGCTCCCGTCGCCCCGTCGGCGACGATCGTCTCCACTGCCTCCCGGTGGACGTCATAGCCCACGCAGCTGTGACCATCGCGCATCAGTCGCCGCACGATGTTTGCCCCCATCCGCCCGAGCCCAACCATTCCCAGCTGCATCGGTGTTTCAGTAGCCAACTTGCACTCCTTCTCTTAGAGCGGCGGAATATTCCCAGTCCTAGACGCCAACCATGCCCATACCCGAGAGGGCGTCGGCAGCGAACACGCTGACGGTATCGTCCTGGACGCAAACGCTCAATCTCATAGCTAGCTTTTATGTCTCTACCCCAATCACAGCCGCTAACGCCTACGATCGGTCTGTGAACAGACCAAACGAGCAGATCTCCTCGGGGACTTCCAAATCCATCCGTCTGCTGCTGGCCGACGTCGATGGCACGCTGGTTGACTCCAACAAGGAGCTTTCCGAGGCGACGGTGGCGGCGTGTCGCAGGCTGCGCGAGGCACACATCCAGCTCGCGGTGACAAGCGGACGCCCGCCGCGCGGAATGTCGATGCTGATCGAGCAGCTGGATCTGCAGACTCCGATAGCGGCCTTCAACGGTGGGTTGCTGGTAGACCGTGACATGTCTGTCATCGAGCAGCACGTGCTGCCGGAGGATCTGGTGGCGCCGACAATCAGCCTGCTCGAGTCATTTGGGCTGAGCGTGTGGGTCTATCGCGGCGCCGAGTGGTATGTGCTGGACCCCGACGGGCCTCATGTGGAGCACGAGGCGGCGACTGTGCGGTTTGCGCCAACGGTTCTACAGACGTACGAGCAAATCCGCGACGGGGTGGCCAAGATAGTCGGTGTCAGTGACGACTTCGACGCCGTCGAGCGGGCCTCAGACGCCGCCGCGAACCGCTTCGGCGATCACGTCAGCGCATCCCGTTCCCAGCCCTACTATCTCGATGTCACACACCCCGACGCGAACAAGGGGAGGGTGGCTCTCTACCTATCCGGCCGCTACGGGATTCCCACCGAGGAAATCGCCACGATAGGGGACATGCCCAACGACGTGCTCATGTTCGCTCACTCGGGACTGAGCATCGCGATGGGCAACGCGAGCCCCGAGGTTCAGCGAGCCGCCAGGCGCGTGACTCTCTCAAATGACGAGGACGGCTTCGCCCAGGCCGTGGAGCGATTCATCCTCTGAGCGGCCGGCTCACGCCTGGGAGCGTGTGGCTCGATAACGCCGTATCAGGGCGTTGGTGGAACCGTCGTGGTGCAATGACGGCTCCGTCTCGCTCTCCAGCTCGGGGATTATGCGCTTGGCCAGTTCCTTGCCGAGCTCGACCCCCCACTGGTCGAAGGAGTCGACCCCCCACACCACGCCCTGGGTGAACACGCTGTGCTCATAGAGGGCGATGAGCGCTCCGAGTGTGTGGGGTGTCAGCAGCTCGGCAAGCAGCACATTGGTGGGACGGTTGCCCTCCATCACCCGGTGGGGGACGATCTCCTCCGGGGTGCCCTCGGCGCGCACCTCCTGCTCGGTCTTGCCGAACGCGAGCGCCTGCGCCTGCGCGAAGACGTTCGACATCAGAAGATCGTGGTGGTCGCGCAGCGGGTTCAGCGTATTCGAGAAGCCGATCAGGTCCACTGGGACCAGCTTCGTGCCCTGGTGGATCAGCTGATAGAAGCTGTGCTGACCGTTGGTGCCCGGCTCACCCCAGTAGATGGCGCCCGTCTGGTAGTCGACTGTCCGCCCGTCGAGGGTCACGTGCTTGCCGTTTGACTCCATCGCGAGTTGCTGAAGGTAGGCCGGGAAGCGCTTGAGGTACTGGCAATAGGGCATCACCCCAACGGTTTGCGCCCCAAAGAAGTTAACGTACCAGATGGCCAGCAGACCCATCAGCACCGGCAGATTGCGCTCGAAGGGAGCGGTGCGAAAGTGCTCGTCCATCGCGTGGAAGCCGGCGAGCATCTCAGCGAAGCGTTCGGGTCCGATCGCGAGCATCGTCGAGAGGCCGATCGCCGAGTCCATCGAGTAGCGCCCACCCACCCAGTCCCAGAAACCGAACATGTTGTCGGTGTCGATCCCGAACTCGCTGACCGCCTGGGCGTTGGTCGAGACGGCCACGAAGTGCTTGGCGACGGACGCCTGATCCCCGAGGGCCGCCAGCGACCACTCGCGGGCGGAGTGGGCATTGGTCATCGTCTCCAGGGTGGTGAACGTCTTGGAGGACACGATGAACAGCGTCTCCTGCGGGTCCAGGTCGCGGGTCGCCTCGACGAAATCGGTGGCATCCACGTTCGAGACGAAGCGAAAGGTCATATCGCGATCGCTGTAGTAGCGCAGAGCCTCGTAGGCCATCACAGGGCCGAGGTCAGATCCGCCGATGCCGATGTTGACGATGTTGCGGATCGGCTTACCGGTGTGCCCCTTCCACTCGCCGCGGCGCACTCGCTCGCTGAAGGCGGCCATGCGATCGAGCACGCCGTGCACCTGCTTCACCACATCGACACCGTCCAACAGGAGCGAGGTTCCCCTGGGCTTGCGCAGCGCGACATGCAGGACGGCGCGATCCTCGGATACGTTGATCCGCTCACCGGCGAACATCGCCTCGATGCGCTCGGTCAACCCAGACTGCCCGGCGAGTTCGATCAGCAGCCGCAGCGTCTCGGAAGTGACGCGGTTCTTGGAGTAGTCGAGATACAGACCGGCGCCCTCGACCACCAGCCTCTCGCCACGATCGGGCTCGGCGTCAAACAGCTCGCGCAGATGCCGCTCACCGATCGTCTCGTGGTGTCGGGCGAGCTCGCTCCAGGCTGGGCATTCGTGCGGCATGCTCACCCGCAACGAGGGCGCGTCCCGTGGTCCTGCGCTAGATGAGCGGCCGTCCGGCACGTGGCCTAATACGCTACTCCACCACGGGCGAGCCGGCGTCGAGAACCTCACGTCCTCGGTACCAGCCACACGAGCCGCATACCCGGTGGGGAAGCTTCGGCTGATGGCACTGCGGACACAGGTTGGAGGCCGCAGGCACGATCTTGTGCTGGGCACGCCGCTTGTTGGTGCGGGAGTGGGACTGCTTTTGCTTTGGTGTCTGCATCTGTAGCCGTTCCTCGCGAGCCGATCACCCGACGGTATGTCCTTGCGGGAAGCCGCACTTTAGCAGCGCGGAGCGCCCGAGAAACGCCCGGGAGCACACACGCGATCTCCCGGCGCCGTCGATCGAACAAAAAAATATGAGCGCTACCTGTCACAAATTTGCGGCTCGCGCGCCTATAGAGATAAGACGGCAAACAAATTTGCCGACCGGTAACCGTGTCGCTGAAGAACCATGACATCGCTCGCCTATACCGCCTGCACGCTGAGGGCGTGCTCGCCTATTTCGCGCGCCGGACCTTCCAACCAGAGGTCGCCGTGGAACTGATGGCCGAAACGTTTGCCGTCGCCTTTGAGGATCGAGGCGCCTTCAAGGGCCGTGGAGACGGTCAGGCGCTCGCCTGGATCTATGGGATAGCCCGCCACCAGCTCGCCTCGTTCTTCCGGCGCGGCGAGGTGGAACGCGCGGCGCTCCAGCGCATGGGTGTTCAGTCACGGCCCCTGGAGGACTGGGAATACGACCGGATCGAGCAGCTCGCTGACCTCGAGGAGCTGCGGGAGCAGATCGAGGCAAGCCTCGCGGGCATGCGTGGCGCTCATCGCGAAGCCCTGAAGCTACGTGTCCTCGAGGAGTACTCCTACCCCGATATCGCCAGGGCGATGGGCGTCAGCGAGCAGGCCGCCAGAGCACGTGTGAGCCGGGCGCTGCGCGCCTTGCGCGAATCGTCCGTGCTGCACGGGCTACGGGAGAGCGCCGAGCGTGTCTGAGACCAGCACACACGCCGATCTGCCGATCGTCCGCGAGATCGGAGAGAGCCTGCTGGCTGCCTCGATGCGAGCGGAGCGGCCGCTGAAGACGCAACGCAGAAGGCGCAGACGTCTGCCCCACAGCGTGATGATCCCGGTTGTCCTGCTGGCGATCCTCGCCCTGACCGCGGCTGCGCTCGCGGCCGGCGGTGTGATCGGGATCGGATCGCCGGCGAAGCCGTCAGGGGCCCTCTCAAAGCCGAACACCGGGCTCGGTGTGCCACTGCCGGGCACCGTACGGCTGCTCCCCAACAGAACGGCAGATCCGGCGGGAGGCCCGGCCTGGGGCATGCGGTTGATGGGCACCACCAGGGGAGTGGGATGCCTGCAGGTGGGGCGTGTCCTGGACGGTCGCCTGGGCGTACTGGGCCAGGATGGCGTCTTCGGCGACGACGGTCGTTTTCACGAAGTCCCGGTAAGGGGCTATCAGGGGCCGCCCACCGGCTGCGGGTCGCTGGACGCGCACGGCCATCTGTTCACCACCGCGCTGAGCATCGACGTCCCCGCCAGCGGGTGGAACGGAGATGGCAGCTGCTCGCCGCCGCTGTGGACGCGTGGCGCTCCCAAATCTCAGCTGTGCCCCGAGCGAGACGAGCGCACTCTCTACTTTGGCGTGCTCGGTCCCCAGGCGAGCGCTGTCACCTACGAGCTGAACGGCCAGCGCCTGACCGCTCCCACACAGGGTTCGGACGGTGCCTATCTGATCGTGGCGCGCGCTGAGGGATTGGACGAACACGGCGACTACACCACCGATGGGCAGGGGGCTCTGCTGAATTCGCCGATCACCGAACTGCACTACCGCGACGGCTCGGCATGCCGGGTGGAACATCCACAGCCCCCGCCGATCCCCCGGCGTTCGCCTGAGGGGCCGAAGATCTGCCCGGCGGTCGGCTACGCCGCTCCGAGCTCCAAGCCGCTCACCGTGGCACAGGTGGTCGCGCCGATCCACACGCGTGTCTTCAGAAGCACGCACGGGCGGCGCTACCTCGAAATCAGCTTCACCTCACGCGTGGCCGTGACGAACGCCCGCAGCGCCTACACGATCACCTTTCATCCACCGGGGCGGCCGGGACGCTTCGGGAACGAGTTCGCGCTCGGCTCGACCCAAAGCGACATCAGAGCCGGACAGACGATCCGAAGGCGATACCCCGCCTCGCGCGGCGGCCTCTACCGCGGTTCGGTCACATATGTGCGCTCGATCGCCGTCAACAGCGCGATGGTCCCGTTTCTGGCCGGCGGGCCGGGAACCGAAAGCGCCGTCGTCGGCCGGTTTGAGATACGGCTGCGTTGAGCCAGCGGCCCGCCGGGGCACGAGCGGCTAACGTCAGTCGGGTGGCGGACGAGGACACCGGTGCGATCAGCGATGCCAGCGGGCTGTCCGGCCACGACGTGCTGTGTCTGCGCGCCGCTAATCCCGGTCCGCTGACCCTTTCCGGCACCAACACATGGGTGTTGGGACGCGACCCGGCCTACGTGATCGACCCGGGGCCGACGCTCGAGGCCCATGTCAGCGAACTCGTCGAGGCCGTGGAACGCCGCGGCGGACTCGGCGGGATCGCGCTCACCCACGACCATCCAGACCACTGTGAGGCGGTGGGCGCCTTGCGCGGGCGGCTACCGGCGCCCGTGGCGGCAGGCCGCGGAGATGCCGACGTGAAACTGCTTGACGGTGTGTGCTTCGGTCCGTTGCAGGCGTTCTACACGCCGGGGCACGCCCCCGATCACTTCGCTCTGATCGCGGGGAAGATCTGCTTCACAGGCGACGCGGTTCTCGGCGAAGGGAGCGTGTTCGTCTCACCAGAGCCGGGGTCGCTGGCCGGTTACCTGAGAGGACTGGAACGTCTGCGTCAGCTGGAGCTGGATGCGCTTTGTCCAGGACATGGGCCGGTGATCTGGGATGCGCGGGCCAGGCTCGACCACTACATCGATCATCGCCTGGAGCGTGAGCGCATGCTGCTGCGGGGCCTAGCCGAAGGGCGGCGCACAGTTTCGGAGCTGCTCGACGCGGCCTGGTCTGAGGTGCCCGAGCAAATGCGGCCGGTGGCGAGCGTGACGCTCGCCGCCCACCTGCAGAAGCTGAGCGAGGAAGAGCGGCTCCCCGACGACGTGCAGTGGCCCACGTGGTGAGATGAGAAAGCTCAGGTAAAACGCGGATAGAGCGTCATGCCGCCATCCACGAACAGCGTGGCGCCGGTCACGTAGCTCGCTTGATCGCTTGCCAGCCACGCGATCGCGCGGGCGATGTCCTGCACGTGCCCCCAGCGTCCGATTGGAACCTCGGCCAGCACGGCGGCGCTTGCCTGAGGGTCAGCCAGCACATCCTTGTTGATCGGTGTGTCGATCGCTCCCGGAGCCACGTTCACGACCCTGATGCCCAGCGGCGCCAGCTCCTTGGCGATCGACTGCGTAAACAGCTTCATGCCTCCCTTGGAAGCGCAGTAGTGCGAGAACCTCTCCCAGGGGATCTGCTCGTGCACGCTGGAGACGTTCACGATCGTACCCCCGATGGCGCTGTCGCGCATCGAGCGGGCCGCCTCACGGGCACACAGAAACGAGCCGGTGAGGTTCACATCGATCACCTTCTGCCAGGCATTGAGCGGCATCTCGAGCAGTGGGTAGGGGTGCTCCAGCCCCGCGTTGTTGACAAGCAGATCGACCGGCCCGAACGCGCTGCTCGCTTCCCCGAAGGCGCGCTTCACATCCGACTCGCGTGAGACATCCATCGCGACGGCGATCGCCCGGCCACCCGCCTGCTCGATCTCCCCGACCATCCGCTGGGCCTCGTCGGGGGCGCCCACATAGTTGATCGCGACAGCCGCCCCGTGGGCCGCCAGCTCATAGCAAGCGCCCTGTCCGATACCGGAGTCGCCACCGGTGACGAGCGCGCGCCGTCCGTTCAGCAGACGCGCCTCGGCTGGGTGGGGCTGAAAGGACGCTGTGCTCACGCAAAGCAGCCTAGCTCGCTACCGTTGTCCTCACAATGACCTCGAGCAAGCAAACTGGTGAGCCGCCCAATCGCAGGGTGGCGGCCGGTAACCCATCATCCACGGATTCCTTCGTCGGCTCGCCGTTCCCGCCGATCGCCGATTATGGCTTCCTCTCGGACTGTCACACCGGGGCGCTCGTGGCCTCCGACGGCTCAATCGAGTGGATGTGCCTGCCGCACTTCGACTCACCGTCGGTGTTCGGGGCACTGCTGGACCGGGGGGCGGGCAGCTGGCGGGTGGGCCCATATGGGATCTATGTGCCTGCTGGGCGACGCTACATCCCGGGCACCAACATGATCGAGACGACCTGGATGACACCCCAGGGCTGGCTGCGGGTAGTCGATGCGCTCACGATCGGTCCGTGGCACGACAACAAGCATGGCTCCAGCCACACGCGCCCGCCGACCGACTCCGACGCCGACCACCTCATGGTGCGGATGATCGAGTGCATCCAGGGGGAGGTCCAGGTCGAGATCGTCTGCGAGCCGATGCTCGACTACGGCGCTACCGCCGCGACGTGGACCTTGGTCGATACCGGCACCGAGGGCAGCTGCGCGGTGGACTGCAAGTCCGACGTTGCCGAGGAGTTGGATGCCACCGACGGGCACACCGCATTTCGTCTGTTCAGCGACATCCGCATGGGTATCGAGGGCAACCGGACGCACGGTCGCCACACGATGAGCGAAGGCGAGAAGCGCTTCTGTGCGCTGTCCTGGACGGAGGAGCGGGGAGGGCCCCACACGGTCGAAGAAGCGGAGGCGCACTTGGAGCGCACCAGCCACTTCTGGCGCACGTGGCTGGCCGAAGGCACCTATCCCGATCACACCTGGCGACTGCACCTCGAGCGCTCGGCGCTGGCGCTGAAGGGCCTGACGTTCATGCCCACCGGTGCGCTGGTGGCGGCCGCCACCACATCGCTGCCGGAGACTCCCCAGGGCGAACGCAACTGGGACTACCGCTATTGCTGGATGCGCGACGCGTCCTTCACGCTGTGGGCGCTGCACGCGCTCGGGCTCAATTGGGAGGCCGACGACTTCGTGCAGTACGTGGCGGACATGGAGCGCAACGAGGATGGGTCGCTGCAGATCATGTATGGGATCAAGGGTCAGAAGGATCTCACCGAGTTGACCCTCGACCATCTCAAGGGCTACGAGGGCGCGCGCCCAGTGCGGATCGGCAACGGCGCGTTCGACCAGCGCCAGAACGATGTATTCGGGGCCGTGCTCGATTCGGTCTACCTGCACTCCAAGAAGCGCGACCACATCCCCGAGCGCTTGTGGCCGGTGCTGATCGATCAGGTGCAGTGCGCGGCGCAGGTGTGGAAAGAGCCCGATCAGGGCATCTGGGAGGCACGCGGCGAGCCCCGCCACTATGTGTCTTCGAAGCTGATGTGCTGGGTGGCTATGGATCGCGGGGCGCGTCTGGCGGAGCGCAGGGGCGAGGTCGAGCGTGCGGGGAAAATGCAGGCGCTTGCCGACGAAATCAAAGAGGACATCCTCACGCATGGCGTGGACAAGCGTGGAGTGTTCCGCCAGCACTACGACACCGATGCGCTCGACGCCTCCAACCTGCTGATCCCGCTGCTCCGCTTCCTGCCCCCCGACGACGAGCGTGTGTGTGCCACCGTGAACGCGATACGCGAAGAGCTAACAGAGAACGGCCTGGTGCTTCGCTACCGCACCGGCGAGACCGACGACGGTCAGAGTGGGAAGGAGGGAACGTTCCTGATCTGCTCGTTCTGGCTGGTCTCGGCGCTATCGGAGATCGGCCAGCGGCGCGATGCCGAGCACCTGTGCGAGCGGCTGCTCTCGTATGCCTCGCCGCTGGGGCTGTACGCCGAGGAGCTCGAAGCTTCCTCCGGACGCCACCTCGGCAACTACCCGCAGGCATTCACTCACCTCGCTCTGATCAACGCGGTCACGCATGTGATCAAGGCGCAGCAGAACTAGGCCGACTGCGCGTATCCGGGCTCCCCGGGGAGTAGCACCCGGGCCACCTCCCCCTCGAGCACCACCCGCGGCTCAACGGGAACCACCTCCCGTCCCGAGGCGTAGGCGATCAGCTCCGCTGCGCTGGTAAACCCGGACAGCTGCTCCAGATGCTTGATGGTGGGGAATACCAGGGAGATCCCCCCATCCCTGTGTGACTCCAGCGCGTTCTCCGGGGTGAACCACCCGAGGTCGACACACTCAGTGCCGTCGATCTGAGGCTCCTGACCGTCGGGCAGCATGGCGAGAAAGAAGTAGGTGTCGAAGCGGATCTCTACCTCCGCGGGGGTGATCCAGCGAGAGAACGCGACGAGCTGGTCGCAGTCATCCAGGCTGACGGCGGCCTCCTCGGAGAGCTCGCGCATCGCCGCCGCACGATGGGCGTCTGCAGCGGTCTGCTCGCCCGCGTCCACGGCGCCGCCGGGAAAGACCCACACGCCGCCCATGAAGCGCGCCTTGGGAGTCCGCTTGACCAGCAGCAGCTCAAAGCCATCGGGCTGTTCGCGCAGCAGGATCACGCTCGCCGCCTGGCGTGGCTTCGCGGGTGGCCCCGCGTTGTATCGCTCGCCCGGGCCCGGAGCATCGAGTCGCTTGTCCTCGCTCATTGGTGGACCCTACCGACGCGAGGGGCGGTCGGTAATCTTCAGACAATGGCTACCACCACTCTCCAGCGCTGGATCTGCGAGTCCTGCGGATACATCTACGATCCCGAGGATGGAGACCCCGACGGGGGGATTCCCGCGGGGACGGCGTTCGAGGACATTCCAGACACCTGGTTCTGTCCGGTCTGTGGCGCGCGCAAGCGCGATTTCGTCCTCTACGAGGACTGAGCGACTGAGCGACTGGGCGAAGCTGCTTCAGTCAGACCGCGAGCGGGTCTGGCATCCCTACGCTGCTCTTCCCGCGACGGTGGGAGCTCTGCCCGTCGTCTCCGCCAGCGGCGTGCGGCTGAGGCTCGCCGACGGGATCGAGCTGATCGACGGGATGTCCTCGTGGTGGTGTGCCATCCACGGCTATCGCCATCCCGCGCTGGACCGCGCCGTGCGTGAGCAGCTGGAGCGCATGGCGCACGTGATGTTCGGAGGTCTCACCCACGAGCCGGCTGTTCGCCTGGCTGAACGGCTCGTCGAACTGACGCCGAAGGGCCTCGAGCACGTGTTCTTTACCGACTCGGGATCGGTCGCGGTCGAGGTGGCGATCAAGATGTCACTGCAGGCCGCGCGCTCGCGGGGGGATCACGCCCGCCGCCGGCTGCTGACCGTCAGGGGGGGTTATCACGGAGACACCTTCGGTGCGATGGCGGTGTGCGATCCGGTCGGAGGCATGCACAGCCTGTTCACCGGGGTGCTGAACGAGCATGTCTTCGCCGACCGGCCACCCGGCGGGTTTGGGTCGGGCCTGGACGAGCGCTGGGCACAGGGGGTCAGCGACCTCGCCGCCCGGCACTCATCCGAACTGGCCGCCGTGATCGTCGAGCCGGTCGTGCAGGGGGCGGGGGGCATGCACTTCTATTCGCCGCAGTGCGTGAGGTTTCTGCGCGAGCTGTGCGACGAGCACGGGCTGCTGCTGATCCTGGATGAGATAGCGACGGGCTTCGGCCGCACCGGCGCGCTGTTCGCCTGCGAGCACGCCGCGGTGAGCCCCGACGTGATGTGTGTCGGCAAGGCGCTCACCGGCGGCTACATGACGTTGGCCGCCACCCTGTGCACGTCCTCGGTGGCGCGGGACATCGCCGAAGGCGAGGGCGGAGCATTGATGCACGGCCCCACCTTCATGGCAAATCCGCTCGCCTGCGCGGTCGCGCTCGCGTCACTCGGGCAGCTAGCCGACGGCGACTGGAGTGCCTCGGTCACACGCATCCAGCGTGGTCTGGAGCAAGGACTGGGACCGGCGAGATACCTTCCGGGCGTTGCCGATGTGCGAGTGCTCGGTGCGATCGGCGTGGTGCAGATGCGAGACGAAGTGGATGTCGCAGCCGCCAGCGCGGCGGCGATCGAACAAGGGGTGTGGCTGCGTCCCTTCCGTGATCTGATCTACACCATGCCCCCGTACGTCATCTCAGACGACGATTTGCTGAGCGTGACCGGTGCGGTGCTGGATGCCGCACGAGCCGCATCGACGTCAGGGAAGCCCGGTCGCTAGAGCCAGCGCCTCCACGGCAGCTCTTCGCCGGCGCGCTCCAGCTCCACTCGATCGGGGTCGCTGAGGGGCGCGAGGCCCGCTACCTCGACCTCGCCGATCCGGGTGATCGTCGCGCGGTTGGAATGCTCCACTGCGGAGGGCTCGGATGGCCAGGGAGTGAGCACCACCGCGACCGTCCTCAAGCCCGCCGCTCGAGCCACCTGCAGTGTCAGCAGCGTGTGGTTGATCGTGCCGAGACCCGGACGCGCAGCGACAACGACCGGTAGTCCCAGAGCGCTGGCGAAGTCACACACGGTGTAGTCGTCGGTGAGCGGTACCAGCAGCCCGCCAACGCCCTCCACGATCAGCGTCTCCTGCTCGCCCTGCGAGTCGGCCGTGCCGCCGCGGGCGTGTGCCAGCAGCTCGGACGGGTCGATGCGCACACCGGCGAGTGCAGCCGCCAGATGGGGTGATACAGCCGGACCGAAACGCAGCGGCGAGACCTCCTCGGGAGTCATGCGAGCGACCGAGGCCAGCAGCTCGTGGTCCGGGGGCCAAACCTCGCCAGGCGGCTCGTCCAGGCCCGTCACCACCGGCTTACACGCGCGCACATGCTCGCCCGCCGCCGCCATCGACGCGATCAACGATGCGGTCAGGACGGTCTTGCCGACGCCCGTGTCGGTGCCCGTTACGAACAGTCCGCGCATGCTCGCGCCAGCGCTGCGTCGCTACGCCGCGCGGGCGCCCGATACTTCGCGCTCGAGGTCAAATGGCGCCGCCGTCGAGGGCTCACCGACCCGCGAGCGCTCGCGCACGATCATTGCCAGCTCCGCTTGTTCGCTGTCCGATTCATCGATGACGCCTGGCGGCTCAGGCGCGGGCGATGAGATCGTCGCCGGGTCGAGCCCGATCTTGCGCGCCGCGTCGCCCAGCACCTCTGCCGCCATCTCAAGGTCAGACGCGGTGTGCGAAGCCATCGTCGTCAGACGCAGACGCGAGGTGCCGCTCGCGACCGTCGGTGGGCGGATCCCCTGCGCAAACACGCCGCGTTCGATCGCCTCCTGACACAGCCGCATCGTCGCGCGCTCATCGCCGACTATCAATGGCACGATGTGCATGTCCGTCTCCGCCACCGGGAAGCCCGCCGCTGCCAGCCCGCGGCGCAGCACGCGCGCGTTGGAGCGCAGACGCTGGACCCGGTGGGGGCGCTCCTGCAGCAGCTCGAGCGCCGCCAGCGCCCCCGCGATCGCCGGGGGTGGGGGGGCGGTCGAGAAGATCAGCGAGCGCGAGGCGTTGATCAGGTAGCGCACGATCTCCTTGCTGGCGCAGGCATATGCGCCGTAGGAGCCCAGCGCCTTACCGAGCGTTCCTACCACCACGTCGATCTCGCCGTCGAGGCCCGCTTCCGCCACGGCGCCGCGGCCCTCCGGACCGAGGTTGCCGATCGCGTGCGCCTCGTCGACCACCACGCGTGCGCGGTAGGAGTCCGCAAGCTGTGCGATCGTCGCCAGCGGCGCGATGTCACCGTCCATCGAGAACACCGAGTCCGTCACGATCACACGCCTGCCGCGGCCGCCATGGCGGTGCATGCTCCACTCCAGGTGATCCATGTCGCCGTGGCGGTATACCACCACCTCCGCGCGTGACAGCCTGCAGCCGTCGATGATCGACGCATGGTTCAACTCGTCTGAGAACACCGTGTCGCCGGGGCCCGCCAGTGCGCCGATCACGCCCAGGTTCGCCAGGTAGCCCGAGCCGAACAGCACGCACGCCTCGCTGCCGCTGAATGCGGCCAAGCGCTCCTCGAGCCGGCGGTGGATCGTCATCGTGCCCGACACCAACCGCGACGCACCCGCGCCCACCCCCCAGCGCATCGCCGCGTCCGCCGCCGCCTCACGCACACGAGGATGGTCCGCCAAGCCCAGGTAGTTGTTCGAGCACAGCAGCAGGACCGGCTTGCCCTCCAGCAGCACAGTCGGTCCCTGCGGCCCTGAGATCAGGCGCAGGCGACGACCGAGGCCGAGACGCTCCAACTCCGCCAAGCGCTCCTCGATCTCGCTCATTCTCTATCCCTCTGTGTTCAGCCGACAGGCACTCTGTTGGATGCGCCATCAGGGCGTGGCGGCACCGAGCGCTTGGCGCGGAAGCGCAGCTGTGTCGATGGGTCCCACAGGCGCACCTGCAGGTCCACGGTCTCGGCCGGCGTCGCCTCCAAAAGGAGCTCGTCGACCACATCCGGGGTCTCGCCCTCGAGCCAGCCCGAGCGGTTGTCCGGGCGGGGGTTGGACGCATTGTCCGGCTGGCGCGCCACATTCAAGCCGAGCTCTTCGAACATCTCCCGGTCGGTCTGCGGCTCATTGCCGAGCGTCGTCAGGAAATTGCCCATCATCACGCCGTTGATCCCGGCCTGTACCGCCAGCTGCTGTAGCTCGCCCAGGTTCTCCACGCGCCCGCCGCACAGCCTGAACAGCGCTTCCGGCAGGATCAGCCGGAAGATCGCGATCCACTTGACCGCCTCCCACGGGTCCATGTACTCGCGATCGCCGAACTTCGTGCCGGGTCGCGGGTTGAGCATGTTGATAGGGACGCTCGTCGGGTTGATCTCCGCCAGCTCGAACGCCATCTCAACGCGCTGCGCACGCGACTCGCCGAGGTTGAGGATCCCCCCCACGCAGGTCTCCAGCCCCGCCTCGCGGACCGCCTGGATCGTGCGCAGACGACCCTCGTAGCGGACCGTGCTCGTGACCTCGTCGTAGTAGCTGGATGCCGTCTCGACGTTGTGGTGCACGCGCTGTATGCCCGCCTCGCGCAGTCTGCGCGCGCGCTCCGCCGACATGTGACCCACGGACGCGCAGCGCTTGAGGTTGGTGTGCTCGGACACCAGCCGCACACCTTCCAGGTACTTTTCGAAGTCGCGCTTGGACAGGCCCTGGCCCTGCGTGACCATGCAGAAGCGATGTGCGCCCGCGGTCTCGGCGGCACGTGCATGTTCCAGGATCTGCTCCGGCTCCATCATCGCGTGCATCGGCGTCTCCGCGTCCGCGAAGCGCGACTGTGCGCAGAAGCCACAGTCCTCCGCGCAGCCACCGGACTTCGCGTTCACGAGCGAGCACATGTCCGTCGAGTCCGCGAAACGCGCGACACGCGCCTGCCACGCGCGCTCGATCAGCGCTTCGATCTGTGCGTGATCCTCGAGCTCGCCGAGCTGCAGGGCTTCCTCACGTGTGATTAGCGATGGCATGTGCGAACGGTATGACCTATGGCGGACGGTTACGCGCGCGCGGGCGGCGGGCTATTCACCGCGCCAGACTGGTGGGCGGCGTTCGGCGAATGCGCGCATCCCCTCGCGCAGGTCGAGCGACGCGAACGACGAGCGGCGTAGGTCGATCAGTTCCTGCTCCACCTTGCTCTCCAGCTCGCCCTCCTCGCGCAGCAGCTCGAGGATCACGCGCTTGTTTCCGCGCTGGGAGAGCGGCGCGTTGTTCGCCAGCTCGGCCGCGATTTCGAGACCCATCGTCTCCAGCTCCTCAGCCTCGGCGACGCGGTTGACCAGTCCCCACGAGAGCGCGGTCGGTGCGTCGATGTAGCGACCGAGCAGGAACAACTCGCGCGTGCGCGCTGCGCCGATCGCGTCGATGAAGCGTCGCAGGCCGGTGTGCGAGTAGACGAGGCCGAGTTTCGCGGGGGGCATGCCGAGCTTGATCCCCGCCCGCGCTACGCGCATGTCGCATGACAGCGCCAGCTCCAGTCCGCCACCGATCGTGTGGCCGGGCAGCACCGCGAGCGTCGGCAGCGGGAACTCTTCGAGCGCTTCGATCGCTTCGGTGAACGGATGCGCGACGAGTTTCTCCGCGCGCTCTTCGAACTCCCCGTCGGGGATCTCACCGATGTCATAGCCCGCCGAGAACATCCCGTGCGCGCCCGTCACGACGACGCAGCGGGCGGGCGAGTCCTCGACCGCCAGCTCCTTCAGCTTGGCGCTGATCGCGTCCAGAATTGGGTGGTCGAGCGCGTTGCGCTTCGTCGGGTTGGAGATCGTTAGACGAACGACGCCGTCGGTCGGCTCGTCGATCAGGAGCTCGCCGACGGTGGAATCAGACATCTACTCGAGCACCACCAACGTGTCGCCCTCGTTTACGGCTTGGCCCTCTTGGCAGAGGATCTCCTTGACCGTGCCCGCGTCTTCGGCCTCTACGGGCATCTCCATCTTCATCGACTCTAGGATCGCGACGGTGTCGCCCTCCTCGATCGCATCGCCGATGGCGCACTCGATCTTCCACACCGTGCCTGTGATGTGAGCCTCGACCTCGATCACGATCGCGGCGTCCGTTGAGGGGTCTGCGGAGGGCGTGTCGCTGACACCACCAGCACAATAACCACTGAACACGACCAGCAGCCTGCAGACCGGTGGGCGCTTGTCTGACGAACGCTCGCGCAGCACTCGACCGGCCCGTGCGGCCAGGCGCGGTGCCGAGTGGCCTGCCGCGTCCAGGGGATGATCATGTGCCAGACTGTTGCGTCGCTGCGCCGTTAGCTCATCGGGTAGAGCCCCGGACTTTTAATCCGGTGGGGCGGGTTCGAGTCCCGCACGGCGCATCATCGAAATAGCGTTGATTTGCAAGTATTTCTTGTTCGTGGTCCCAACGCAAAGTGGTGCGGGAGTGAAGGTGCGAACATCGCGTTTCATGCGCCGGGGCTCACGTAAGCCCGGCGGCTGAAGGTGGTATGGCTGACTACTCCCGATAGCGTTCAGTCAAAGAGCGGAACGCCGCCGGGAGGCTGCTGCTTGGCGTGGAGCAGGAGCGCAGCGGCCTTGAGCGTTAGGTTGGCTGCCGGTCGTAGTCTCGAGGAACGGATCGATTCGTAGGCGTTACGCGATTAGCTATTCGGCCGATGGGTTGATGTGAGGACGTGCCAGCCCATCAGCCGATCAAACGCGAGGTAGGTGAAGTGGTTTGCGGTTTCACCGGCTTTCCAATTGGGTGGGAGTGCGAGGAGTTCGAGGTCGCCCCCCAGGGTGTTGCTGGGGTCGCTGGTGGTGAGCTCGATCGTCAGCTCTACCTCGCCCACGAAGCGCACGTCATAGGTGTTGGCGAGACCGCCAGCTGCCGTTTCCCAGCTGCCGGTCCACGTGTAGTCGTTGTACCGAGGTGGGCCGGTGTAGTAGTACGCCTCCGCCCTATAGGCCGCCGTCTTCGCCGCCGTCGTCTGCGCCGGGCTCAGGCTCGGTTGCAAAGCGATGGTGAGCGTGGACGATGGTTTGCCCGTAGTCGTGTAGGTACAGCCTGCGCTCGACGAGGAGACCGTGGTCACCGGACCGAGGACGGCCTGAGCGTCACGGCCGTGATGAGGTTGCATGGCGCCGGCAACGGGGCTGGCGGGGGCACCGTCCCCGCGGCCAGCGCGTCAAGCTGCGGCCCGAGCGGCGCCGAGTAGCGCGCGCCCCCCGGGATCGACCAGGTCAGCGTCGATCCGCTCAGCCGCAGATGCCCTCTCGCTTCACCGTCCAGATCTGTGACGGTGCCCCGCCCGTTCGAGGCGGGCAAGCTCCGAGCTTCCCCGTTGCCAGGTCCGATGCTGGGATAACCGCCCTGCCCGCCTTCTTCGAGCTCGGCAATCCAGCCGTTGGGCGCGAGGACCCATGGATTGATCCCGCACACGTTGTCTGAGCCTCCGGTTCCCGGTAGGCAGGTGTTGCCGATGAGGTGGCGCAGCTCGGTGTGCCCGGTTTGAGCGTCGAACACATCGAGGAACACCTGGTGGTCGGTGCCGCTCTCATCGAACCCCACATACGGCCCGGCGGCGGTCACACCCGAGGTGGCCGGGCCGGCGTGCACCACGCGATGAACGACCCCGGTCGCCGCCACGCACGCGTAAAGCGCAGTCCGGCCGCCGGTCGCGAGCTCCCATACGGTGACGCTCGAATCGTGAGCGAGCACCCGTCGGCCTGGGGTGCACCTCCCGTTGTGAGCCGCGGCGGCGCTACTGGTGGCCGCGGTCGACGTCGCCGATCCCGTGCCCACGACACCGACTATCGATCCAAGCACAGCCAGGATGGCGAGCGCCGGAGCGCGGGGATTCGCCAACGCAGCAACCAGACCCGACACGCTGCGATCTCTTCCGTCGGCGTGCATCTGTGGGGCCCCGCTTCTGTGAGAACACATTTAGGCGCCGCGCGGACCACCGGTAATATCGGCACCCCAAACGCTGACATTGGAGAGAGCCTAGCGCGCGGCGGCGCTTCCAATCACACCTGGCGGCGGGCTGGGCGAGCGCTTCGACGTGGGCGGCTAACGCGCCTACCGTCAGTCTGTGAGTGCCTGTTTCATCGAGTGAGACATCGAGGATGCCGTCGTCCGGTCGAGTCATCGATAGCGGCCATCGATAACTTGCTGTTGGGCTCGCCGTTGCGTTTGGCGATGTTCTTGTACTGCTGAATCGTGGCCGATCCCACCTGCTGTTATTCGAGGAGGATGAGGGTTTGGCCCTCGTTTACGGCTTGGCCCTCTTGGCAGAGGATCTCCTTGACCGTGCCCGCGTCTTCGGCCTCTACGGGCATCTCCATCTTCATCGACTCTAGGATCGCGACGGTGTCGCCCTCCTCGATCGCATCGCCGATGGCGCACTCGATCTTCCACACCGTGCCTGTGATGTGAGCCTCGACCTCGATCATCGAACGGCACAATAACCACCGAACACCACCGATCGAATGACACAGGATCTGATCATCATCGTGACCGCGCGCAACGAGGCGGACACGATCGACTCGACGCTGCGCGCGCTGACCGGTGCCTTCCCGGGGGCGAGCATCTGGGTCGCCGACGACGGCTCCAGCGACGGCACATCGGAGATCGTGAACGCCAGCTCCGCCGAGCTGGTGCGCAGTCCGAGTCCGGTTGGCAAGGGTGGCGCCGCCACACTCGCCGCGCGTGCCGCCCTGAGCCGCTCGACGGTGAACGACTCGACGGTGGTTCTGCTGTGCGACGGCGACTTGGGGGATTCGGCGATACACCTCGACGGGCTCACGAGGCCAGTCGCCGACGGCCAGGCGGATCTCGCCGTGGGGAAGTTCGCGCGGCCGGTCGGCGGTGGCGTGGGATTGGCGCTGGGTTTCGCCCGATGGGCAATCAGACGCCGCTGCGGGCTGCTCTGCGACGCGCCCATATCGGGACAGCGGGCGCTCGGGGTGCGGGTGCTCGAAAGGGCGCTGCCGTTCGAGCACGGGTTCGGGATGGAGATCGGCATGACGATCGACGCCGTTCGAGCGGGGTATGACCTCGTCGAGGTGGAGCTCGACCTGACCCATCGCGCCACGGGCCGGACGCTCCCGGGGTTCGTTCACCGCGGGCGCCAGCTCGCTGACTTCGCGCGCGTGTACTGGCGTCGTCGATAGGCTCAGCCGCCGATGATTCTCGCGATCGATCAGGGAACGACGGGGACCACCTGTCTGGTCTTCGACGAGCACGCCGAGCCGATCGGGCGTTCCTACAGGGAGTTCACCCAGATCTTCCCACGGCCCGGCTGGGTCGAGCACGACCCCAGTGAGATCTGGCGGGTGACACACGCGGTCGCGGGAGAGGCGCTGGACGACGCCGGAGCACGGCCAGGGGACCTAGTCGCCGTTGGCATCACAAACCAGCGGGAGACCGTGTGCGCGTGGGACCCCTCGAGTGGTGAGCCGTTGTGCAACGCGATCGTGTGGCAGGACCGTCGTACAGCCGAGCGCTGTGAGCAGCTGCGCTCCGAAGGGCACGAGCCGCTCGTGCGGGAGCGCACCGGCCTGGTGCTCGACCCCTACTTCTCGGGCACGAAGATGCAATGGCTGTTGGAGAACGTGGAGGGGCTGCGCGAGCGGGCAGAGCAGGGCCGGGCCGTCTTTGGCACGATCGATTCCTGGCTCTCTTTCAAGCTGTGCGGCGAGCATCTGACCGATGTCTCAAACGCCTCCCGCACGCTGCTGTATGACATCTCCAGAGGATGCTGGGATCCCCAGCTGATGGATCTGCTGGGGGTGCCCGAGCGGGCGTTGCCCCGGGTCTGCGCGAGCGCCGGCGTGTTCGCCCACACAAATCCACAGGCGCTGCACGGACATGCCGTCCCGCTCGCCGGGATCGCGGGCGACCAGCAGGCGGCGCTGTTCGGACAGGCCTGCCTGAAGCCGGGGATGGGCAAGAACACATACGGAACGGGCTGCTTCGTGCTGCTCAACAGCGGGTCCACGACCCCGCGGGTGGTTCCGGGGCTGCTCGCGACGGTCGCCTGGGGAATCGGCGAGAGGCGCTCCTACGCAACCGAGGCGTCGATCTTCGTGGCCGGTGCGGCGGTGCAGTGGCTACGCGACGGTCTGGGTGTGATTGAGCACGCCGCGCAGTCTGAGACGCTGGCCAGATCGTTGCCCGGCAACGACGGCGTGTACTTCGTTCCGGCGCTCACCGGACTCGGCTCCCCCCATTGGGATCCCCACGCGCGCGGAACGATCGTCGGGCTGACTCGTGGAACCGGTCGGGCTCACCTGGCACGAGCGGCTCTGGAGGCGATCGCCTACCAGACGGTGGACGCGATGCGCGCGATGGAGGGGGCTAGTGAGCGGCGGTTGGGAGAGCTGCGCGCCGACGGGGGAGCGACCGCCAACAGCTGGCTGATGCAGTTCCAGGCAGACGTGCTGGGCGTACCGGTGGTGCTGCCCGAGATCACCGAGACGACTGCCCTGGGCGCGGCTTTCCTGGCCGGTGTCGGGGTTGGCCTGTGGACACAGAGCGATGTGCGGTCCGGTTGGCGTGAGCGTGCGCGTTTTGAGCCCAACATGAGCGAGGATGAGCGCTCGCTGTTGCTGGCGGGCTGGGCAGAGGCCCTTTCGAAAGCACGCTCGCGATCCGCGGAGTAACTTTGTCGCCGCTGCGAGGTACACCGCTAGATGAGTGAGCTTTCTTCCATGCGCGAGCAGGTCTACACAGACCCGCGTCCCAAGGAGCACTTTGACCGCTTTCACGAGCGCGCGCGCACACGGGAACCGGACTGGGCCTATGAGCTCACCCGCTTTTTGACGTCGTTGTACGCGTACGTCTTCTTCCGCGCTCGCGCGATCTCCACCGAACACGTGCCGGGCAGGGGTGCTGTGATCCTGGCCCCTAATCACTTCAGCTTCATGGACCACTTCCTGATGGGCTGCTACATCCGGCGCAAGGTGCGCTTCATGGCCAAGTCGCAGCTGTTCAAGCCCCCGATGCAGTTTATCTACACCCACGGCGGGGTGTTCCCGGTGCGGCGCGGCGCCCGCGACGAGGAGATGTTCACGACGGCTAAGACGATTCTGGCGCGCGACGGGGCGATCACGATGTACTGCGAGGGCGGGCGCTCTCGCGACGGCAAACTGGCCGACAGCGCAAAGCGCGGGATCGGCCGCCTCGCTCTGGAAACCGGCGCGCCGATCGTGCCAATCGCGATTCACGGCTCCTCCAAGATCCGCAACTGGAAGCGCCTGCAGTTCCCGAAGGTGACGATCCAATATGGCGAGGCGTTGCGCTGGGAGCCGGTGAAGGATTCCACCCGCGAGCAGCAGCAGGCCGTCGCCGATGAGGTACTCGACCAGATTAAGGCGCTCTACGCCGGTCTGGAGCAGCACGGACGCAAGGGGATCCTGCGTCGTGTCCGCGAACAGCGCCGATCCAGCGGGCAGACGGCCGTCGCGTGAATGACTTCCTCCCGGTTTCGGCCACTTTTGGCGTCGGGAGACGGATAGACGAATCGGGGGAGAGCAGGTGAGCGAACCGATCGACGTCAACGCTGTGATACGGCGCACCATGCAGATATACGTGGACCAGGCACCGGTGTTGATGCCGGCCGCCGCGGTGGTGTTCGTCATCAACGGGATCGTCTCCCAGCTGCTGGTCGCGGCCTCCGCGACATTGGCTCCACTGGCGTTGATCGTCGGGGTGATAGCCACGATCCTGTTCACGGGAATGGTCGTGGAGCTGGTCGCCGACGTGCAGGATGGGAAGCGTGACACGAGCGCCAGGCGGCTGCTGGGAGCGGTGACGCCGGTGTTCTGGCAACTGGTGGCCGTCGCGATCGTGGCCGCCGTCGGCGTGGCCATCGGCCTGGTGCTGTTGGTGATCCCGGGTCTCATCCTCATGACGATCTGGTTTGTGGCGGCGCCCGTGGTCGTGCTGGAGAGGCCCGGGGTCTTCGCGGCATTGAGGCGCAGTCAGGAGCTCGTGGCCGGCAATGGCTGGCAGGTATTCGGAGTGATCTTCCTGCTCGTAATCATGGTGGTCATGGTGGGCTCCGTTATCGAGCTCGGCGCCGAATCAGCCGGCGCGGCCGCGGGCCTGGTCGCCTGGGTCGTCGTGGGGATTCTCGCCGCCCCCTTCTCGGCGCTGGCCGCCGCCGTGCTCTACTTCCAGCTGCGCGGGCCGCAGGTCAGCGCAGCGCTCTGAGACCCGCTGTCCCTCGGTACCGTCACGCGGGTGCCGTGAGAGGGCTAGCGGCGCGGGAAATCACCGGACATTAGGGTGCTGGCTGACATGAGCGAAATCGAAGCGTCCGCTGTGCTTCGCCCCGGTCTGCTCGACGGGATCGGCGTGCTGGTGTACCCCGAGTCAACGGGCGAGGATCGATGGCCGTTTGCCAACGGCGTTCGCAACGCCTGCGCCCGCCTCGGCGCGAGGGTGTACGACTGCGGCGGGGACGGGGAGCTTGACGAGCGCCTGGCGGGGCTGCTCGAACGCGACGCAAAGATCGATCTGCTCGTGTTCGACGGGGTCGGTCTCTTCGCCGATCGGCTCAACGGCGGTGTGGACCCAGAACGAGCTCTGGGTGAGTGCCTACAGATGGCCTGGGACATCACCAGGGCGCTCGTCAACCTGGTGCTCATCAACGACGGCGAGGGACGCATCATCTACCTGGCTCCCGACGCGACCTGCGGCGACTACGCGCTCGGGGTGCGTGCTGGCCTCGAGAATCTCGCGCGAACGCTGTCGATCGAGTGGGCTCGCCGCGCGATCACCGCGGTCACGGTCGCGACCGGCCCACACAGCGGCGCGGGCGAGGTGTCGGCGCTGATCGCTTACCTAGCCTCGCCCGCGGGCGACTATTTCTCGGGCTGCCTGTTTGATCTGGCAGCGACCGGCCGCTAGCCGGTCATCCCTCCGAACAGCCCGCCGGTGATGTGCAGCGTCTGCCCATGCACGTAGTTCGACCACGGGGAGCACAGGAAGAACACTCCACCCGCCGCCTCCTCGGGTGTCGCTGGACGGCCCAGGGGAATCAGCATCGAGGCCATCTGGCGCATCTGCTCGGGGATCCCCAGCTGGATCTTCTCGCCATCCTTTTCCATCGTGTTCTCGTCGACCTTCGCCTGTGTGAGGCGGGTGTCGATGAATCCGAACGCGACGGCGTTGACGTTGACCTTGAACTGGCCCCACTCCTTGGCGACCGTCTTGGTCAGGCCGACCACGGCCGCCTTGGCGCTCGAGTAGTTGGCCTGGCCGGCGTTGCCGAACGTGCCGGAGGTCGAAGAGACGTTGACGATCTTGCGGAAGACCTCCTTGCCTTCCTCACGCTCCTTCTTGGCGGGCTCCCGCAGATGCGGGGCGGCCGCGCGGATCACGCGGAAAGGCACCACGGTGTGGATGTCGAGCATCGCCTGGAAATGCTCGTCTGACATCTTGTGCACCGGCGCGTCGATCGTGTAGCCGGCGTTGTTGACGATGATGTCGATCTTGCCGAAGGCGTCGATCGCCTTGGCCACCAGTTCGTCCGCCGCACCGGGCTTGGTCAGGTCACCCGCGAAGACAGCCGTCTCGCCGGCGATCTCGCCCGCGGCCTGCTGCGCGACGTCTCCGTCGAGGTCGTTGATGAGGACCTGTGCGCCCTGAGAGGCGAGCAGCTCCGCGGTGGCGCGCCCGATGCCGCGTGCCGAACCGGTGACGATCGCCGACCTGCCGTCGAGTACTCCCATAACCGTTGCTTCTCCTATTGTCGTGTTGCTGGCCGCAGGAGGTTACCTAGATGCGCCTGACCTGGTTGCGGCGAGGGCGCCTGTCGCTTGCGTCGGTGCTGGCCGCCTCAGCCGTGCGTGACGGTGCCGAAGTCCTGTGTGTAGGTGCCGCCGGGCTGGCTCATACCGGGTACGGCCGGGAGCACACCGATCGCCGTGTCGCGGAAGCGGCCGTCGAGGATGTTCGCCAGATGCGGTGGTGAGGCGATCCAGGCTTGCACGATCGCGCTCGGGGTCGAGTCACCATAGGTGCCCCAGGCGATGTTCTCCCCGACCGTGTAGGAGATACGCGGGCTGCTGGAGATGTAGCCGGTCGCCATTATGCGATTGAGCGGGGTGTCGCCACGCGGTCCGACATGGTTGAAGTAGCCCTGGGAGACCATTTCCTGGGTGTGGCGCTGTGCGGCTTCGGCGAGTTGACGATTCAAGCGCAGCGGGCTCTGGCCGTGCAGGGCACGCTCCTGGTTGACGAGGCACAGGGTGGCTGACCGGATACGTTCGAGGTTTGAGGTCTGCGGCTGCAGATTCGCTCCCGGGCAAGCGCTTGCGTTCACCGGCGCCGGTGAAAGCGCGGTGCGCGACCGTGACCCGCCGAACGCCGCGCCAGCCGCAAGCAGCCACGTCGTCAGCACTGCGAGAGCCAGCTGTGGCAGTCTGCGATACATGAATTCTGCATCGGCGCGTGCACGATGCAGCGTGACCGGGGAAGCGCTCTCTGGACGGGTTGTGCCGCTCCCAGAGCCAGCTGTTCAGAGGGGGCGCCCTCGGGGCTATAGCTCGAGCAGCCGCCCGAGGATCTCCCGCATGATCTCGTCGCTGCCCCCGCCGATCGGTCCCAGACGGGCGTCCCGGGCGGCCCGCTCGACCCAGTACTCGCGCATGTAGCCGGCGCCGCCGTGGATCTGCAGACACTCGTCCATCAACTCGAAGCTGGCGCGCTGAGTCAGCAGCTTGGCCATCGTGACCTCGCGCAGAGGTTCCTCGCCAGCGACGAACCGGCGCAGCGCGTCGTAGGTGACGCAACGGCAGGTGTACACCGAGGTGGCCATGTCCGCGAGCTTGTGGCGGATCGCCTGGTGCTTTGAGAGGGGGCGGCCGAAGGCGTGGCGCTCACGCGCGAACTGTGCGGTGCGCTCCCACGCCAGGCGCATCGCGCCGACCGCTCCGAGCGCCATCGCCAGACGCTCCCACTGGAAGTTGGCCATGATCAGCTTGAAGCCGCCGTTGAGCTCTCCCAGCAGGTTCTCCTCTGGGACGAACACGTCCTGGAAGGCGATCGTCGCGGTGTCAGATGCGTGCCAGCCGAGCTTCTCGAGCTTCGACGAGGTCACGCCTTCGCCGCGGTCGACGATCAGAAAGGAGATGCCGCCGTGGCCGCCCTCGGGAGTCGTCTTGGCGGCCGTGACGATGAAGTGCGCGCGCACGCCGTTGGTGATGTAGGTCTTCTCGCCGTTGATCAGGAAGCCGCCGTCCACTCGCTCGGCGCGCGTGGTGAGCGCGGCCACGTCCGAGCCCGCGCCGGGCTCGGTAATGCCCAGCGCGCCGATCCGCTCGCCGCGTATGGCGGGTACGAGGTAGCGCTGCTTCTGATCCTCGGTGCCGAACTTCCAGATCGGCGGAGTCGCGATGTTGATGTGGGCGCCGATCCCCGCGGCCGTGCCGCCGGAGCCGGTCCGCGCGAGCTCCTCGATCAGCACCGCCTCGTGCAGATAGTCCCCGCCCTGTCCACCGTAGGACTCGGGGTACTTCAAGCCGAGCAGTCCCTGGGCGGCCATCTTCGCGAACACCTCGTCGGGGAACCAGCGGTCCTCCTCCCATTGCTGGGCGTGCGGCGCGAGCTCGCGCTCGATGAAGCCGCGGACTGACGCGCGCAGATCCTCGTGCTCGTCGATGAAGGGCGGGATCGAGGGGCTCATCTCGGGCGCCTCAGGTGGCTTTGAAGTACCGTCGCGTGTCCGCGAACAGGCTCTTGAAGAGCAGACCGTTCACCGGGCCGCCCAGCCTGCCCAAGGGCGTGGGCTCGAGCGCCGCGGTCCAGGTGAACCGGCAACGGTCGGGTCCGTCGGACTCGACCAGATAATCCTCCGCCACGCGCCGAAACACGGGAGCGCTCGCCTTGGTCACATAGAACGCGTACCGGCGGCCCTCCTCCCAGACGAAGAAGTACTCCTGCAGCGTCATCGCCCCGCCCAGCACCTTCACCTGTCGTGTCGTACCGACGGCGAACGGCCGCGGGGAGGTCCAGCGAACCGAGAGCGCCCGGCACCAGTGAAGCGGCTTCTCCGCCACCAGCTCGCGCCACACCTCCTCTGCGGGTGCCGCGATCTGAAACGTCTCGCTGTGGCGCACCGGCGCCGCGGCGAGGAAGCGCTCATCAGCAGGTTCGAGCATGAGGTTCACCGCGGGCGGGGATCAAAGCCCGTAGGAGCGGCCGATCACGTCGAGCATGATCTCATCGGTGCCCGCGCCGATGCGGTTCAGGCGCGCGTCGCGCCACACACGCTCGACGCCGTACTCGCGCATGTAGCCGGCGCCGCCGTGGATCTGGATGCACTCGTCGGCGACTTCGCACAGCACCCGCGAGGCGTGCAGCTTCGCCATCGAGATCTCCCTCACCGGGTACTCGCCGTTGTTGAAGCGCCAGGCGGTTATGTAAGTCATCTGCCGCGCGGACTCGATTTTGGTGGCCATCTCCGCGAACTTGTGGCGGATCACCTGGAACTTGCCGATTTCCCGCCCGAACGCCTTGCGCTCGTGCGCATACTGCAATGTGCGTTCGAAGCATTTCTGTGCGCCCGCGACCATTCCAGCCGCGCCGATCAGGCGCTCGCCCTGGAGCTCCCACATGATGTGGTAGAAGCCCTTGCCGACCTGGCCGAGCACCGCTGTCGCTGGCACGCGCACGTCCTGGAAGGCAAGCAGCGCGGTGTCCGACGCGTGCATGCCGAGCTTCTCGAGCTTCTTCTCGCGGATCACCCCGGGAGCGTCCATCGGCACGAGGAACAGCGTGAAGCCGTCGTAGCCGGCGTCCGGGTCGGTCTTCGTGACGAGCACGATCACGTCGGCGCGGTGACCGTTGGTGATGTAGGTCTTGGAGCCGTTGATGACGTAGTCCTCGCCGTCCTTGACCGCCCGCGTCTTGATGCCTTTCACGTCCGAGCCGGCGTCGGGCTCGGTGATGCCGAGGCAGAGGATCTTCTCGCCCTTGATCGCCGGCACGACCCATTCCTGCTTCTGCTCCTCTGAGCCGAAGGCGAGGATCGGCGGCATCGCCATGTCGGTGTGGACGGCTATGCCCATCGCCAGCCCGCCGGAGTTGCCGTTGGTGATCTCCTCCGCGAGCACCAGGGCCGAGTAGTAGTCGCCGCCCTGCCCGCCGTACTGCTCCGGCTTGTCCAGGCCGAGGAAGCCGAGTTCGCCCATGCGCGCGAACACCGAGTCTGGGAACGTCGTCCGCTCCCACTCCTCAGCGTGGGGAGCGAGCTCTTTGGTGGCGAAGTTGCGAATCGACTCGCGCAGCTGTTCGTGCTCGTCGGTGAAGAGGAAGTGTTTGCGTGCGGCCTGGAAGTCGGGCTTCAGGACGCTCTCGGCGGTTGCCATGCGGCTGTCTCCTTCCGGTGCTGCGCCGCTCGGGCGCGCGTTCGCGGGGTCGGTCGGGTGCTCTTGGAACCTAACGCACCTACCTTGAAAAGTAAATAGTGGGACTTCTCACTTCTCACGGGTTGTGATTCGGGTTAGGATGCGCTCAATGGCCAGCGAAAAGGTTCTCTACACAGTCGCCGACGGCGTCGCAACGATCACGCTCAACGACCCCGACACCCGCAACGCGCTCTCCCCCGAGCTGCTGAGAGGGTTGACAGAGGCCTTCGAGCGCGCCCGCCAGGACGACGAGGTGCGCTGCATCGTGCTCGCTTCCTCGCACGAGAAGACCTTCTCCTCGGGCGCCAACTTGGGTGGCTTCGCGGCCGACGCGGCGCTCGTGCACAAGCACTTCGGCTCCGAGCTCTTCGTCGGACTGTTCAAGCTGATCGGCGAACTGGGCAAGCCGACCGTCTGCGCGGTCCGTGGCCACGTGCTCGCCGGCGCGCTCGGCATCGCGCTCGCGTGCGATCTCATCGTCGCCTCCGAGGAGGCGACGTTCGGCACGCCCGAGATCAACATCGGCACCTTCCCGTTCATGATCATGGCGCTGATCTACCGCAACGTGCCGCGCAAGAAGGCCAACGAGCTGCTGCTGCTGGGCGAGCGCTGGAGCGCGCAGGAGGCCCTGGCGGCGAGCATCGTCAACAAGGTTGTCCCCGACGCCGAGCTCGACGGCGCGGTCGCCGCGTGGGCCGGCAAGCTGACAGGAAAGTCGCCCGTGATCATGCGCCTGGGCAAGGAGGCGATGCGCCGCCAGATGGACATGGGACTCGACGACGCCCTCGACTACCTGCGCGCCCAGCTCAGCCTGGCGCTCTCCACCGAAGACATCGTCGAGGGCGTCACCGCCTTCTTCGAGAAGCGCGACCCGCAATGGAAAGGCCGCTGATGAGTGCTCAGCAGAGCCCCTCGATTCTGCGCCCGCTCGTCGAGGACCTCCAAGAACGCCGCGCCAAGATCAAGCTCGGTGGAGGCCAGGAGAAGATCGACCGCCAGCACGAGAAGGGCGCCCTCACCGCACGCGAGCGCCTCGCGCTGCTGATCGACGAGGGCACGTTCGTGGAGCTCGGTATCCACGGCCGGCCACACTCCTCCCAGCGGGCGATGGATGGCGTGGACGCCCCCGCCGACGGGGTGATCACCGGTTACGGCAAGATCGACGGGCGCCTGACGGCCGTGTGCGCTTATGACTTCACCGTGATGGCCGGCTCGATGGGCATGACCGGCGAGTTCAAGGTCACCCGTCTGCGCGAGCTGGCGCTGACCAAGCGGATCCCATTCGTGTGGCTGCTCGACTCGGCGGGGGCGCGAGTTCAGGAGGCGGCGGGCGCGATGTTCGCAGGCTCAGGTCACCTGTTCCGGGAGGAGGTGATCATGAGCGGCGTGATCCCCCAGGTCGCTGCGCTGATGGGCCCTTGCGCGGCCGGCACCGCCTACATCCCGGGTCTCGCGGACTTCGTGCCGATGGTCAAGGGCAGAGGATCGATGGCGCTGGCGGGGCCGCATCTCGTACGCGCCGCCGTCGGCGAGGACGTCACCCAGGAGGAACTGGGCGGCTCGCGTGTGCACTGCCGCAAGTCGGGCGTCGGCGACATGGAGGTGGCCAGCGACGAGGAGTGCATCGACGCCATCAAGCAGTACCTCTCATACATGCCCCAGAACTGCGAGCAGCCGCCGCCGATCCTGGAGGTGACCGACCCGATCGAGCGCGCCGACGAGCAGCTGCTGGACGTGCTGCCCGAGTCCAACCGCAAGCCCTACGACATGTACGAGGTGATCAAGCGCATCGTCGATGACGGTGAGATCTTCGACATGAAGGCCCAGTGGGCCAAGACGATCATCACCTGCTTCGCGCGCTTCGGCGGACGCCCCGCCGGGATCGTCGCCAACCAGCCCAAGCAGCTCGGCGGCATCCTCGACAACAACTCCGCCGACAAGGCCGCGCGCTTCGTGAACCTGTGCAATGCCTTCGGCGTCCCGCTCGTGTTCATCCAGGACGTCCCGGGCTTCATGGTCGGCACCAAGGTCGAGGCCGAAGGCATCATCCGCCACGGCGCCAAGATGCTCTATGCGGTCGCCAACGCCACCGTGCCAAAGCTCACGGTCATCACGCGCAAGGCCTACGGCGCCGGCTACTACGTGATGTGCGGCCGCGCGTACGAGCCCGACCTGATCGTCGCGTGGCCCTCCGCGGAGATCAGCGTGATGGGCGCCGAGGGTGTCGTTGAGATCGCCTTCCGCAAGGCGGTCGATGCGGCCGAGGATCCCGCCGCCAAGAAGGCCGAGCTGGTCGAGAACTTCAAAAAGCTGTTCGACGTATACATCGCCGCCGGCAACGACCTGGTCAACGACGTGATCGACCCGCGCGAGACGCGCGAGACGATCTGCCGGGGCCTGGAGATGGCCCAGGACAAGAAGGTCGAGCGACCCTACAAGAAGCAGGGAGTGGTGCCCGTATGAGTCTCGATGACCCGGCCGTGATCACCTGCTCGATCTCGGGTGTGATCGCCAACCGCGAGCAGTGCCCGGCAATCCCCTACACACCTGAGGAGTACGCCGCGGAGGCGCGCCGCGCGGTGGAGGAGGGCGCGTCGATGATCCACATCCACGCGCGCAAACCGGACGGCACGCCGTCGTATGAGATCGAGGACTTCACCGCGATCACCGAGGCGATCCGCGGCGCCGTCAACGACGTGATCATCAACTACTCCACCGGCACCATCGGCGTCCCCGTCGCAAAGCGGGTGGAGTACCTGCGCGCGTGCCGCCCCGAAGTAGCGGCGCTCAACATGGGCTCGATGAACTACGCCAAGTACTCGCGCTCACGCAAGGACTTCGTCTTCAAGATGGTTTTCCAAAACCCGTTCGAGGAGATCGTCGAGCTGCTGCAAGCGATGAACGAGCTACACATCAAGCCCGAGCACGAGTGCTTCGACATCGGCCACATCGGGTCGCTGGAGCCGCTCGTGCACATGGGCGTGCTGAAAGCGCCGCTGCACGTGGACTGCGTGATGGGTGTCGTCGGCGGCATCCCGCCCACGCCGCGCAACCTCGCGGCGATGGTCGACAACATCGGCGAGATCCCCGGCGGCGGGCATGCCAAACACCACTGGGGGGTCATCGGCATCAGCCGCGACCAGTGGACGCTGATCGCCACGGCGCTCACGCTGGGAGGATCGATCAGGGCAGGCGTCGAGGACAACCTGTACCTGCCGGACGGGACGATGGCCCGCTCCAACGGCGATCTGATCGCCCAGGCGCGCAAGATGACCGAGGACATCGGCCGCCGAGCCGCCACCGTGGCCGAGGCCCGCGGCCTGCTCGGGATCGCCTGATGGGCCTGCCCCTGGACGGCGTCCGCGTCCTGGATCTGTCTCGTCTACTGCCGGGAGGCTTCTGCTCGCTGCTGCTCGCCGACTTCGGTGCTGAGGTTCTGAAGGTGGAGGACACCGGCATGGGCGACTACATCCGCTGGTCGCCGCCGTACTACGAGGGTGCCCATGAGACGGCCAAGTCGGCGCTGTTCCTATCGCTGAACCGCAACAAGCGCTCGATCCGCCTGGACCTGAAGAACGACCGCGGCCGCGAGGCGCTGCTGCGTCTGGTGCGCGAACACGACGTCGTGCTCGAGTCGTTCCGCCCGGGCGTCCTCGACCGCTTGGGCGTGGGCTACGAGCGGATGCGCGAGGAGAACCCGGGGATCGTCTACTGCGCGATCTCCGGCTACGGCCAGAGTGGGCCAAAGCGCGACGCGTCGGGGCACGACATGAACTACCTCGGCCTGATCGGCCTGCTGGGGCTGACGGGAGACCCACCCGCCCCGCGCGGCGGCGGTACGGGTGGGGGCCCTATTCAATCGGCGGGGCAGATCGCGGACCTGGGCGGCGGCGCGTTGATGGCGGCGTTCGGGATCATGGCGGCGCTGCGCGAGCGGGATGGCGGGGGGGCGGGCTCCAAATTCCCGGGCTCGGGCGAAGGGCAGATGGTGGACGTGTCGATGGCGGACGGCGCGCTGTCGTGGCTTGCGATGGTCGCGGGCGCGTACTTCGCCGACGGCACCGTCCCGAGCAGGGGGGAGCTGCCGCTCGCGGGCTCGTTGATCTGCTACCGCCCATACGAGTGCGCCGACGGTTGGGTGAGCCTCGGGGCGCTTGAGCCGAAGTTCTGGCAGGCGTGGTGTCGCGGCGTCGGACGCGAGGACCTGATCGCGGTCCAGTTCGAGCACCCCGGCTCGGACGCGCACGCGCAGGTGAAGGAGATCTTCGCGTCGCGCACACGCGCGGAATGGGAGGCGTTCGCGGGCGAGCACGATTGCTGCCTGGAGCCGGTGCTCGACCTCGACGAGGCGCTCGAGTCCCGGCTGGTACGCGAGCGTGGGATGGTCGTCGCGATTGACCAACCGGGCACGGAGCAGCCGGTGCGCCAGCTGGGGGTGCCGGTGAAGCTGACGCGCACACCGGGTGATCACGCGCGCCTGCCGGGTCCGGCGCTTGGCGAGCACACCGAGGAGGTGCTGCTCGCGGCGGGCTACTCCGACGCGGAGGTGGCGGAGCTGCTCGACTGCGGCGCGGCCGCTGCTTCGGCCGAATCTCACCAGGGCGCCACGTTCAGGGCGTGAGGGAGCGGTCATGGCGGCTGTGAGCGCGAACGCCAGGACGGCCAACGGGGCTGTCGCAGGCGGCGCCGCGGAGCGGTCGCTGCTGAAGATGAGCGAGCTGTCCGAGCGCTCGGGGGTGAGCCCCGGCACGATCCGCTACTACCTGCGCGAGGGTCTGCTGGGCGAGGGATCGGACGTGGTGCGCACGAGCCGCAACATGGCCTACTACCCGCCCGAGTACGTCGAGCGGATCGTACTGATCAAGCGCCTGCAGGAGGAGCGCTTCATGCCGCTGCGCGTGATCAAGGAGGTGCTCGCCGAAAACCCGGAGCGCGTGGGCGCGCTGCTGGAGTTGGAGGATTCGATCCTCGAGCGTGCGCTCGCCAGCGCCGAGCGGCGCAAGGTGTCCGCCAGGGAGGTCCGCGAACGCTACGAGATCCCGGCCAACGTGCTCGAGCGGCTGAAGCAGATCGGTGTGCTGACGCCGACTCGCGGCGGCTATGACCCCGACGATGTGAAGATCATCGAGGCGATCTCCCGCTTCCGTGCCGGCGGCTACGAGGAGACGCTCGGCTTCACTGTCTATGACACGCTGCGCTACCGCGAGGCGCTCGCGCCGCTCGTGGAGGAGGAGGTCCGCTCGCTGCTGGACCGTCTCGTCGGCGAGGTGGAGCCCGAGCGGGCGGTCGAGATGATCGCCGCGGGAGCCGATCCGCTGCGGGAGCTGATCGGGGCGATGCACTCAAAGCTGCTGCTCTCCGAGCTGGCCTCGCAGCGCAAGCGCAGGCGCTGACTACCAGCGTGCCCGGTGATGCTCGACCACCCCGCGGCCATGCGCCAGCGCGATGCCGCCGGGCAGCGTGCCGCTGAACGATCCGAACGGCGCGCGATAGTCGCTGCTCACGACCAGCAGTCTGTCGGTGCGGCTGCGCTCGGTCTCCGCTTCAAAGCACAGCTCCGATCCGTCGTCGCAGCGAATGCTCGACAGGTCCGCCGCGAAGCTCACCGGCGGTGTCTCGGAGGGCTGGCCGGCCATCCATACCGCCCGCTCGCTGCCGTGTGGCGAGTCGTTGACGCCGCTGACGAGATTCCAGGCCAGCGCGACGCCGTCTGGGCTCTCACCGACACCGGCGGTCCAGTGCCACTCCGTGACGCGAGCGTGGTATCCGGCCGTGTCATCGATCACCGCCAGCGCCCGGATCGCCCGCGGCTTCGAGCCGTCGATGGCGAGCGTGCCGTGTACGGCAACGCCGGCCTGCTTGCGCGTCCACACCTCCCCGTCTCCATGCTGGCAGCGCGCTCGTATCCCCGGCCGTTCCTCCAGATCGAGGTCCAGCCGCACGCCGCGGTCGCTGATGCTCATCCGGCCGCTGGCGGCGGAGCCCGACTGCCCGGGGAACAGCTTCAGCTCGCCCCGGCGCGGCAGGAACCTCGTACGCTCCCGCAGCACGCCCTCGCCGGCGAGATGCAGCGCCCAGAACGACTGGCTGGCCGGGCCGATCCGCACGAGCGCGGCGCACGCCATCAGCTCGTCGCTGAAGACACCGACGTAGCGCCAGCGCTTGAGCGGCCGGCTCCCGTGGAACATCGGCATCCTGGCCTGGGTGAAGGAGCGGTCTGGCGGTATGCTTGAAGTCATTGACTGACTAGTCAATCTATTCTGCTTGGGGAGTAGATGTCGATGGGAGCGATGCGCTTTTGAGAGTCGCGGCAGTCCAGCTGAACTCCACCGCCGAGAAGGACGCCAATCTTGCCGCCGCCGATCTGCACACACGTGCCGCGGCAGGGGACGGCGCGAAGCTGATCGTCCTCCCCGAGAAGTGGACGGCGATTGCAGCCGAGCAGGAGCTGCGCGCTTGCGCCGAGCCGCTCGACGGGCCCGCGATCGAGTGGGCCCGCACGACCGCCAGGGAACTGGAGATAGACCTCCTCGCCGGCTCGATCACCGAGAGCGTGCCGGGTCGCGAGAAGCTCTCCAACACCTCCGTGCACATCGGTCCCGATGGCGAGCTGCGCGCCACATATCGCAAGCTGCACATGTTCGACGTCGAGGTCGCCGGACACAGGTACGAGGAGTCCGCGCTCGAGCAGCCCGGGGATGAGATCGTGCTCACTCACACCGCCGACGGGGTGCAGCTGGGAATGTCGCTCTGCTACGACCTACGCTTCCCTGAGGTCTACAGGATCCTCGCCATCCGGGGAGCGCGCGTGATCGCGGTGCCGGCCGCCTTCACGCTGGCGACCACCCGCGATCACTGGGAGGTGCTGCTGCGGGCCAGGGCGATCGAGAATCAGTGCTTTGTGATCGCCGCCAATCAGGTCGGGGCGCATCCGGGCGGCCACCACTCCGGTGGACGTTCGATGATCGTCGATCCCTGGGGGATCGTGCTCGCGCAGGCCGGCGATAGAGAGGGCCACATCGTCGCGGACCTCGACCTCGATGGCCTGTCAGAGATCCGCACACGGCTGCCGGTGCTCGCGGGCCGGCGCCCCGACGCCTATCGCTGGCCGGAAAGGATCCAGTCGTGACCGCCCGAACCAAACCCGCGGCGGACAAGCGCAGGGCGATCCTCGACGCCGCCGTGCGGGTGTTCGCGCGCCAGGGGTTCCATGCCTGTCGCGTGTCCGACATCGCGGATGAGGCCGGCGTCGCATACGGCCTTGTCTACCACTACTTCGACTCCAAGGACGAGGTGCTGAACATCCTGTTCCTGGAGCGCTGGAGCGTGATGCTCGAGACCATCCGGGCAGTCGATTCCCAGCAGATGCCCGTCCGGGACAAGCTCGAAGCGATCGCGTCGTTCATCATCGACAGCTACCAGCACAACCCCGATCTGATGAAGGTGATCATCGTCGAGGTGACACGGGCGGCGAACTCCTTCGGCCAGACCCACCTGCTGCAGATCCGCGAGGCATACCGTCTGATCGGAGAGATCGTGACCAAGGCGCAAGTCGAGGGGACCCTGAAGACAAGCATCGACGCCGAGTTCGCTGCGATGGCTTTCTACGGCGCGATCGAGCAGGTGCTCACCGGCTGGATATTCGGCCTGCTGCCCCAGGGCGAGGAGCACTTCGAGCGCGCCAAGCACCTCGTGGTCGAGACGGTCTGCGGTGGCCTCGAGCTGGCCCCGCCAGCCGCCCTCGAAGTCGATTAGCCCGACGATGCCGGCGTTCGGCAAGGACGACCGTCTGGGCTATCAATACACTCCCAGCGATGGATAACGACCTACACAAGCGGCTGATGTGGTCAGGCCTGCTCGCCGCGGCCGGAGCGCTATCGAGCCTCCTCGCCCAGCGCGTGGCGGCGGTCGTGTGGCGACGCGTGTTCGGGGAGGAGCCACCGGAGTGAGCGAGCCACACAGCACCGAGAACTCCTTCACTCCCGCGGACTCTCCCGCTTCGCCGACGCCGCAGCAGGAACGCCCGGAGCTGGCGGTGGCCGGTGCCTTCGCCGGCGGGCTGCTGCTCGCGCTGCTGCTCAGAAAAGGACGCTCCGACGGATGACTCAAACGGAGGAGAAGGAGCAGCGCGACGGACCGCAGAACCTGGCTACCACGGTTGCGGAGGTATCCGAGCGCGCGAGCCTCCTGATCCGCGAAGAGATCGAACTCGCAAAGGCTGAGGTCTCCGAAAAGGCGACCAAGATCCTCAAGGGAACGGTGGTCGCCGCCGCGGCCGGGATCTTTGTGATCACCGCGCTCTTCTTCGTGCTGATCGGTCTGGCGCTGCTGCTCTACTACGAGCTGCCAGTCAATCCTTACGCCTACTTCTGGGGTTTTTTCGCGATGGCGCTGATCCTGCTGATCGCGGGTGTCATCGCCGGCTACTTGGCCGCCCGCGCGGTCAGGGCCGGCTCTCCCCCCACTCCCAAGATGGCACTCGACGAGGCTCGCAAGATACGCGAGACGGTGGGCTCTGCGGCGGCGTCAAAGCCCGAGACGAAAGGAGAAGTCGATGCCACAGCGCTCGGCCGACGAGATCCGTAATTCGATACAAGCCAATCGCGCCGAGTTCGGCCACTCCCTAGTGCGCCTCCAGGGAGAGCTGGCCGAGCTCACAGACTGGCGAGCGCAGATCTCCCGTCATCGCCGTGAGGTTCTCATCGGCGCCGCCGTCACGGGCTTCGTGATCGGGGGCGGAATCGCCGCGATCGGTGGCCTGTTCGGCCGCCGGCGACGGTAGGTTCAACTCACTCGGTCAGACCAGCAGGTCTCTGGGTATCGCCCCGACGCCGATCAGGCCGGGACCCGTGTAGGTGCCGATCACCGGTCCGACCTCTGATGTGAACACCGGCTCGGAGTCGAAGATCTCGTGGCAGCGATCGATCAACCGTCCGGACTGCTCGGGTGCCTGGATGTGCTGCACCACCCAGCCGTCCGCGCCGGCATCCTTCAGCCGCTGCGCGTAGGAGACCATGCGCTCGAACGCCCGTCCCGCGGTGCGCACCCGCTCGACCGGCGTTATCTCGTATTCCAATGAGAGGATCGGCTTGATCTTCAGCGTGCCGCCCAGCCACGCCTGCGCCTTGCCGATGCGCCCGCCGCGCCGCAGATACTCCAGGGTGTCGATGCAGAACCAGATTTTCAGCGCCTGACGGGCCTCGTGCACTCGATCGGTCACCGTCTGCATGTCGGCGCCGGCGCTCGCCGCGGCAGACGCCGCGAGCAGCAACAACCCCATCCCGCCGCAGCCCGTTTCCGCGTCGATGACCGAGACACGATCGCCGAGCCCCCGCTCGCTGATGAACCCATGCGCCTGACGGGCAGCCTCGCAGGTGCCGGAGATGCCACCCGCCAGATGCACCGACACTATGTTCCGCCCAGCGTCCAGCAGCGGCTCCCAGACAGCCAGAAAATCGCCGATCGACGGCTGTGATGTGCTCGGCAGTTCCGAGTCTGAGGCCAGACGCTCATAGAAGGCGTCGAAACCATCCATATCGAGCTCCCGAACCGGCTCGCCCTTCCAGCCGACATACAGGCTGACCTGATGCACCTGGCGCTCGCGCGCCAGACCCTTCGGCAGGTAGTGGGTGCTGTCGGAGACGATCGCTACATCGGCCATGCGCGCGGACCCTACAGCAACGCTCTGTGGGCTCGCAGATCGCCCCTGCCCGTGCGCGATACGTCGTGAGGAACAAGCCCGCCCTCGCGACGCCCAATATGCGGAATATCCAATCGGTGGCTGGCTACACTGCGAATACGTGCCCACGACGACCCTCGTGACCGGTGGAGCGGGCTTTCTGGGCTCGCGGGTGGCCCGTCTGCTGGCGCAACGCGGCGAGACGGTCAGGCTGGCCCTGGCGGAGCAGACGAGCACCGAGAACCTCGACTTCGACTACCAGAGAGTGCGATGCGACATTCTCGATCGCAGAGCTGTCAGGCGCGCGATGCAGGGTGTGCAGCGCGTGTTTCACCTCGCCGGCATGACGAGCTTCAGAGCCTCCACCGAGCTGCTCTTCAAGACCAACGTGGAGGGCACCCGCATCGTTCTGGAGGAGGCGCTGAAGGCCGGTGTGGAGAGGGTCGTGCACACCTCTTCGGTGGTTGCCGTCGGTCCCGCGATCTGGGGGGAGGTGGCCGACGAGCGCCAGCCGTTTCGCGACGGCGGCTGCGGCATCCCCTACGTCAACTGCAAGCACGAGGCGGAGGTGCAGGCGCTGCGGCTCGCGGCCAAAGGGCTGCCGGTGGTGATCGTCAATCCCGCGTTCGTGCTCGGAGCGGGGGATCTCAACCGCTCCTCCACCGAGCTGGTGCGCCGCTTTCTAAGACGCGAAATACCCGTGTATGTCAACGGTGCGCTGAACATCGTCGATGTCGACGACGCGGCGCGCGGGCATCTGCTGGCCGACGAACGCGGCGAGATCGGCGAGCGCTACATACTGGGCAACCGGAACTTCACCCTCGACCGGCTGTTCGCCGACCTGGCCCGCCTCTCGGGAGTGCACCCGCCGCCGGTGAAGCTGCCCCTGCAGATGGCACTGGGCGCCGCCCAACTCGCCCAGACCCTGCCCGGTCATCCACTCATCACCGCAACCGAGGTGCGCGCGAGCGCGCTGTGGTGGGCCTACAGCTCCGCCAAGGCAAAGCGCGAGCTCGGCTATTCACCGGGCCACCACGAGGATGCGCTTCTGAGCACGATCGAGTGGTACCGCGAGCACGACGAGCTGCTGCACGCCCACGGGGAGACCCAGTCGCTGGCGCTGCGGATGGCGGGTTCCGCGCTACGTCGCTCGAGCGCCCTGCTACGCGGACTGGGGGCCTAGCTACAGGCGGTTCTCGATCGGCGTGAACCCGCCCGCCGCGGAGACCTCCTCCTGCAGCGGCTGCTCCGCCGCCTGTTGCTCGGTGACGCCAAGCACCTCGGCGAGCTCGCCCGACTCATACATCTCACAGACGATGTCGCAACCGCCGACCAGCTCTCCCTCCACGAACAGCTGGGGAATCGTCGGCCACTCAGACAGCACCGAGAGCTCCTGGCGTATACGCGGATCCGGCAGGATGTCAACGGCCGCGAACGGGACCTCCAGGGCTTGCAGCGCGGCGACCGTACGGGCTGAGAAACCGCAGGCGGGGGCCTCCGGTGTTCCCTTCATGAACAGAATCACCGAATGCTCGGAGATGGCCTGGGCGATCGTCTCGCGAATCTGGTTGGTCTCGCCGGCTGACATGTGAAGGCTCCTGACTTAATCGACCTGGGTTTTCAACGAAAGGGCATGAATCGGGCCGCCGATCTCCCCGCCGAAGATCTCGTAGACGAGGCGGTGCTGCTCGATCCTGCTGCGGCCGGCGAACGCCTGCGCGGTCACGGTTGCACGAAAGTGATCGCCGCCTCCAGTGTAGTCCTCGACCTCGGCGCGGGCGCCCGGAATCGCCGTTTCGATCCGTTGCTTGATGTCCGCGGCAGTGGGCACGAGCTCATTCTAGGCTAGCGGGATGCTGGCGCTATACTTTGGAAAGCGATGATCACTATCAGCGACAAGGGTGCCGAGAAGGTGCGCGAGTTCCTGGAGGCCCAGGCCGGAGACGTGAGCATGGCCGGGCTGCGCGTCGGGGTGCGCGGAGGCGGTTGCTCTGGCTTTCAGTATCAGCTGGCCTTCGACGAACAGCGCGAGGGAGACGCGGTCTTCGAGGACCACGGGCTGAAGCTCCTGGTCGACAATGACAGCCTGCCGTTCGTGCGCGGCTCGGTGATCGACTATGAGGAGAGCCTCCAGGGCGCCGGCTTCAAGGTCTCAAACCCGAATGTCGTGGCCGCCTGCGGTTGCGGCTCCTCCTTCCGGGTCGCCGAGGAAGAGCAGGTCTCCGCGGTCTGAGGCCCGGCTCTCCCGCCGCTCGCCGGAGGGAGGGAGATTCGCTGCCGTTCCCCGAGCGCCGCGAACGGCTTCTAACCTGGCCGTCAGTGTGAACGGCCGCCGCGCAGCGATCCTGATGACTTTGGCGGCCCTGGCCGCCTGCGGCTGCGGCGAGAGCGGGCAGGGAGGACGGCGGCGGACTGACGCTTCGGTCGCTCGCCCCATGCCGTCCGGGCCCGCTTTCGGGCTCACCGAAGACAACCCCAACCTGATCTGGAGTCAAGCGGCCAATCATCAACCACCGGCGGTTTTCCGCGCGGCCCAGAGCGAGCTGAGCGCCCTGCGGCCCGCCTTTCTGCGAGTGCTGATCGACTGGGCGACGCTTGCGCCCACACGCGGACAGCCCCCACAGCTGGCCCTGAAAACCGACGGATGCGCACGCCAGGTCGCTCCCTGCGGAGCCTACGAAGGGATCCGCGAAGAGTTCCGGGCGATCGCCTCCCAGCAGCGCTCCAGCGGCGGCTATCAGGTCGTGATTGACATCTACGGCGCGCCGGCATGGGCGGCCAACGCGCCCTCGGGCTGCGAGAAGCCCGGGACCGCGCCGTTCTCACGGCCGCTCACCCAGGCCGCGCTCACCGACTACCGCGCGCTGATCGGATCGCTGCTCGGTCTCGCCGCCCAGCAGGGAATCGAGATCGCTTGGTGGAGTCCGTGGAACGAGCCCAACGACCAGTACTTCATCAGCCCCCAGCGGGCGCTGTGCACGTCGCGCTCACCGACCCTCGCCCCGTCCGTGTACGCCCAGCTGACAGACGCAATGGCCGAAGAGCTCCATGCCTACGGCGGTGAACACCACCTGGTGCTGGGCGATCTCGCGGGTTACCCGACGGGCTCGCCGCACCGAACGGGCATCTCCGAATTCGTCTCCGCGCTGCCGGCGAACGTGATCTGCATGAGCGACGTGTGGGCGGTGCACGCCTACGCCACCACACGCCCAACCCGGGCGTCTGCGGAACCGGTGAGGGAGCTCGAGCAGGCGCTCGACGCGCGCGGAGGCTGCGGGCCATCGGCCCAGATCTGGGTGACGGAGGCGGGCGCGGGATCGGCGGCCGCGCTGAAGGAACCGAACTCGCCAGTCCCGCCGCCGCCAAGCGAACAGCGCCAGCGCGCGGGATGTCGGGCACTCGCCGCACAGCTGACCCGCTGGCGCTCGGACACTCGCGTCAAGGCGATCTTTCAATACACCTTCCGTGAAGACCCCGACTTCCCCGTCGGCCTGATCAGCGCCGACCTCTCACATCTGTACCCAACCTACGCGCTGTGGCTGGCCTTCTCGCGCGCTATGGCGGTGGGTGGACCCGCGCCCCCGCTGCCGGCGCAATGCGCATAGGGTCCCAAGCGATGCCCGAGCTTCCCCAGCGTCTGCGCCGCCTGACCCCCGACCGCCTGCGCAACAACGTGCGGCTGCGCACTCTCGCCCTCGGCCTGGGGTGGATACCCCCACGCACCATGCACTCCACAGACGACGCCCGGCTGCTGCTGGCCGCGGCACACGCAGCGCGGCGGGTGGTCGAGATCGGAGTGTACGAGGGGGCTTCGGCGCTCGCCCTCGCAGGGGTCCTGGACCAGCAGGCCGACCTGCATCTCATAGACCCGTTCGGAAAGCATCCCGACGCGCTACCGAGCGGCTGGGGAGCGACCGAGTGGGCCACACGGCGGGTCCTCGCACGCGCGGCCCGGCCAACTCCAAGCATCCACTGGCACATAGCGCTCTCCCACGAGGTCGCCGAGAGCTTCTCGGAGCCCGTCGATCTGGTGTTCATCGACGGGGATCACAGCGAGGCCGGCTGCGAGCTCGACTGGGAATCCTGGCGGCCCCACGTGAGACCCGGCGGCAGCGTCGTCTTCCACGACGCCCGCGCCGATCAGACCGGAGGGCGCGGCCTGCCGGGGCCCACGGCGGTCGTCTCCCGCCACTTCCGCCGCGGGGACGGCACACCCGGCTGGGAGATCTTCGCCGAGGCGGACCGCAGCGTCGTGGTCCGCCGCACGGGCTGACTCACCGCACCACCAGCGTGGCCTTCATGCCCAGCTTCTCGTGTTCGGGCAGCGAGCAGAACAGGGTGTAGCTGCCGGGACGCAGATCCAGCGCCAGCTGCGGGTGAGCGCCGGGCTGGGTGTTCGGCAGCGAGCCCGCTTCCGCGTCGGCCCCCGAGTCGAGCGCGTGCAGGTTGTGTTCGTCCTGCCCGCGGTTGATGAATTCGATCACCACCTGCCCGGCTGGCACTTCCGCACGCGAGAGCGTGAAGCTGTACTCCCGCGCGATCACCTGCACGTGTGCGGGCGCTGCAGAGCCGACCGGGGTCGCGGCGGGCGTCGTCGCAGTGGCGGGAGCTTGATTTCCAGGCGCGCCAGGGTCCGGGGAGGAGGTCGATGTGCCGCCCGCGACACCCGTGCTCGTAGAACCGCCGACGATGGACTGGGTCGACGATCCGTGTCCAGGTGCCGACGCCGGCGTGGAGCTGAGCGCGGATGGGACGTGATGGGCACGGTCACAGCGACCTCTGCGCCCGCGGGCGGGGCGGGTGTGGCAGGGGCGCGGGTGATGTGCCTTGGGATGCGCGCGCCGAGCGGGTGCCGCGATCGCGACGGCGACGAGCGCCAGCAGCATGCACAGACCGCAGAGGACGATCGCTGTGGGCATCCCGCGTGCGCGTGTCATCATGCGATCAGCTGTGGGACTTCGCCGAACGGGCCGTTTGGTTGCGCGTTGCCCGTGCCCGCGCCGGGAATGACAAGACCGGCCTCTACCTGAAACCACTGGGCCAGCAGCGCCGAGTTCATCGCGCGGAAGTCGCTGGTATTGCGCAGGTTTTCGTTTTCGTCGAGTTTTTCCAGCCCCGGAAACTCGCCGACCATTTTGCCGCTCACACGGCTGCCGATCAAAAACGCCAGCCCGGCGGCGCCGTGATCGGTGCCCGAACCGTTTTCTTCGGGACGGCGACCGAACTCCGACCACAGCTGGATCACCACACGATCGGCCAGTTTGCGCGCTTCCAGGTCACGCTGGAACGCCACTACCGACGCGACTGTCTGCCCGAGGTTCGTGCTCAGTGTCGTGACCTCGTCGGAGTGCGTGTCGTAGGAGCCGACAGCCGACAGCGACACGCACTTGATCGGCATTCCCTTTTCCAGCATCTCCGCGAGCACCGCCAGCCGTGTCGGAAACTCGTCGCCTTCGGTCGGGTAGGTGACCGGCGAGGTGAACGGAGGCTTGTTTTCGTGTTCGACGAACGGCGCGATCTGATTGCGGATGATGTTCGTGTCGAACGAGGCCGCGCGAGCCTGCGCGTACGCTGGCGAGGGCGCCCCCAGCGCGCCCAGCGCCCCGAACGCGTCGAGCGCCGGTTCGATAACCGGATCGTCCAGGCCGTACGCCCAGAAGCCGTAGTCCGACGGCGTGGACACCGCCGCGACGGGCATCTTCGCGGTCGCCAGCGCCGGCGCCAGGGAGTAGTCGAGCGATAGGCCCTGCAGAGGGTTGTCGGGTTCGCCGACGATGTCCAGGTATCGCCCCATCCAGCCGGTGCGCGTCTGCGTGTTCAGTTCGCCGACCTCCCAGTAGTGGCGGCTGGTGAAGTGACTCTCGTCGGGCGGGTCGTACCCGATCGCGGGGAACACCGTCACCTTGCCCTCCTGGTGCAGTTCGGCCAGGCCCTTGGCCCGCGGGTGCCACATCAAACTCGGGTCCTCGCTGAACGGTTCGCCGGCGCCTTCGGCGAGACCGAGGGTGGGGCGCAGCTTGTGATACTCGGCTTCCTTCACCGGCGCGAGCACCGACAGAGCGTCCCAGCCGCCTTCCATGAAGATCGACACCAGCACCGGCTGTTCCTGCGAGGCCGCCGCGGCCTGGGCGATGCCCTCTTCGAAGTGACGGGGGCTGAGCATCGAGGCGCCGTACACGGACAGCATCGCGCCGGTCGAGCGCAGCAGGAACGCGCGCCGGCCCATCCCCGTCCCCGCCGGCAGCGGCATCCCCGGCTCGATCGACGGCAGGCCCCTGCCGGCCTGGGCGATTCCGGCTCGCAGCAGCTGTGAGCGGTTGAAGTCGTTGCACGAGCAGCTCTTGGCCATGTCTCTAGCTCACCTGCATGTCGGGAGATGTGGCGATCAGCATCCGCAGCGCGTTCTGGCGCATCGCCCGGTAGGGGCTCAGCTCCCATTCGGTTTCGGGTGAGCCAACCGGGCATGTTTGCGCGAATGTGGCGATGCACTGCATCGATTCGGCGGACAGCAGCGGGTTGGCCCAGTAGGCGATCGCGCTCTGAAGCGCCGCAGACGGTTCCTCGGTGGCGCTGTATTCGGATTCGCCTTCGCCCGGCCACGGGTTTGGATAGGTCTTGTTCGTTACGTAGCTGGCCATTTCCCAGCGCGCCTTGGCTGTCGAGGTGTCCAACCAGCGGGTGAAATCCCAGCCGGAGACGTTCGGCGGATAGAACAGCTGCTGCCCGGCGGCGGAGGACAGCCACGCCCACGCGGTCGTGTCGATCGGCCGCCCGATCGCGCGCAGCAGCCCCGCGTTGTAGACGACCGGCGGCGTCACGAGCTCCGGTCCTTCATAGAAGTCGGGGTGCTGCAAAATCGCCTCCAGCACAGCGCGGATGCTGTAGTTCGAGCTGATGTAGGTGCCCTGCAGCGAGGCGAGCGTCGCCGTGTCCGGTGGGCTCGCGATGAAGTAGCCCCACAGCTTGGTCACGGCGAACGAGGCGTGCAGCGGATGGGTGACGCACAGACGCACCGCGTCTTCCCAGTTCCAGTTGCCCGTCTGCCCGAACACCGTCTTCGGTTCTTCGTCGTGGTGTTCGGGGTCGAAGTGAAAGTTCGCGTACCCCTCTTCGGTCCATTCCGCCCGCCAGCCGGTCAGCACGCGTGCCATTTCGCGGACGTCGTCCTCGGTGTAGGCGCCGCGATCGGCGCCGAGCGAGAACAGCTCCATCATCTCGCGCGCGTAATTCTCGTTCGGTTCGTCCTTGTCGTTGTAGATCCCGTCGAGGAACACGAGCATCGCCGGGTTGGAGGTGACGGCCAGGAACAGGTCGTGAAATCCGCCGAGCGCGTTTTCGCGAAACAGGTCGTTCTGCTCGAGCATCAGCCGCTGGCTGTTGACCTTTTCGTTGGAATTGGCGAACCAGTCGTGCCAGATGAACGTCATCCGCTCCACCAGCTGCTGATCGGAGCGAACCATGCGGTCCAGCCACCAGCAGTGATCCCGGCCCCATTCGTTTTCGGAACTTTCACGGTCGATCGGATGGCCTTCTTCGTCGACCGGTTCGGGCCCGGAGAGCGTCGCCGCGCCGGAGGGCCGGGTCATGCCGTAGACGACCTGCTGCACGGGCTGGCCGACTAGCGCCTGGGCCTGCCCGGCAGTGGGACCGAACCCCGCGCGCCAGCACAGCCTCTGCGCCTGCGCCAGGGTCAGAGGCGCGCCCTGCGACTGCACCGGCGCCGGCGAGGGGGCGGGTGGCGAGGCCGGAGCGCTTGGCAGCGGGACCGGGAGCGTCCCCCGCGGCTTGGCGACGTGGCGGACGTGCTTGTGGTGCTTGTGCTTGTGCCGGCGCTTGTGGTGCTTGGTGTGCTTGGCGTGGCGATGCTCCTGCTCTTTGGCCCGCTTGCGATGCTCGGCGCGCTGCTTCGCTCCAAGGCTTGACGCGGGCTTGCTCGTCATCGATCCGCTGTCGCCCATGCTCGTGGGCGGACGTGGCGCCGGTGGGCCATTTGTGCAGCCTCGGCACCGCGGCGAGATACTTCAGCGTCCGTACGGCGCGATCGACGGATGTCTTATTCGCATCGAGCCGCGACCAGGTGGTCGCACCCGGACAACTGGGAATCCCAGATAGGTGCTGCTAGGCCGGTTCGTTGTCCAGCGAGCGCCAGAGATAGCGGCAGGCCAGTGTGCGATGGGGGCGCCAGGACTCGGCGATCTCCTGCATCGTCACGGCGTCGGGTATCTCCTCCAACACGTAGGCACGCTCGATCGCCCGGCGCACACCGAGGTCGCCCACCGGCAGCACGTCGGGCCGCTCCAGATGGAACATCAGGAACATGTGGGCGCTCCAGGTGCCGATTCCCTTGACGGCGGTCAGCTCGGAGATCACCTGCTCGTCGTCCAGCTCCTCCAGACGCTCGAGCTCGAGCTCGCCGGAGATGACGTGTTCGGCCAACGACCGCAGATAGCTGACCTTCGCTCGTGAGAGTCCCGCCGCGGCGCGGAGCTCTTCGGGGTCCTCCGCGAGCACCTCCGCCGGCGTGGGGGGCCTGCCGCCGAACCGCTCGATCAGACGCCCATAGATGCTGCGGGCCGCCTTGGTGGACAGCTGCTGACCCACGATCGCGCGCACCAGCGCTCCATAGTGCTCGTCACGTCCGGGGCGCCCCGAGCGCGCGTTGGGCAGCTTGCCGACCTGGGTGATCAGCTCCGCGAGCACCGGATCGGCTCGCCGAAGATGGGCTAGACCACGAGGCACGAGGCTCGTCTAGACCGCCGGCAGCGCCTCGGCGCCGATCGGCTCGCCGTCGAGCGCGTTCAAGGCCCGCTCAAGCGACATGCGCACACAGGTGAAGCTCGGTGTGTCGCGCACGGTGAACCTAGACGCCTCGGTGGTGCGCAGGCGCTGTACGAGATCCAGGAACGTGCCAACGTCGTCGGTGTCGAACGCCACCACGAACTCCTGGTCGTCCAGGCCGAACGAGTAGGTCGTGTGATTGTCCACCCCGGGATATTCGCGCCCCACCTGGATGTGGCCCTGCATGATCCGCCAGCGCTCCTGCGCCGGCAGCGCATACCACTCCCGTGACTTCACGAACGGGTACACGAACACGTACTTGCCACGGAACGCGCGCGGCATCGTGCGCTCGTCTTCGGAGTATTCCGAGCTCTTGCGCATCCCCAGGAACGAGTGGGGCGTATCTGCCCACTTCATCAACCCGCTCTGCGTGAGCACCACGTGGAAGTCGTGGATGCGATCGAGGTTCTCGGCCTCCGATATGAGCAGTAGCTCCGCGTCGCCGCGGGTCCCGACCAGCGAGAAGGACTGCAGCAGGTGACCGTCGGAGAAATCTTCGCAGGCGGCCATGAACTCCCGCTTGTGCTGGGCGCGCTCGGCGGTGTCGAGGCGTCTCCACGCGGGATCGACCTTCAGAAACGTGTACTTGACGAAGTGGCGCTCGCTCATGGGGGGCTGCGGGCCGGTCGTGACCGTCCCGATTTTTGAGTATACGGGCCGGGGGTCGGTGGCCAATCGATGAATTCGCAGGATTGGCGTGGTGGCAGCGGGTACAGTTAGGTGGTGCGAATCGCGCTGGTATCGCCCTACTCGTGGACCTACCCGGGTGGCGTCACCCGCCACATCGAGGCGCTCGCCGAGGAGCTCGACGCGCTCGGCCACGACGCTCGCGTCCTCGCCCCGTTTGATCCCGACGATAGGCTCGCGCGACGTCTGCATAGCGGCGCTCGCCCGCAGCCACGCGAGCAGCCCGAACGCTTCGTCTCACTGGGGCGCACCATCGGGCTGCCAGCCAACGGCGCGGTGTCGAACGTCGCCTGCACTCCGCATGCCGTGTTGACTCTTCGTAGAGAGCTGCGGGAGGGCGGCTATGACATAGCGCACCTGCATGAGCCGGTCGTTCCCTGGGTCTGCTGGGATGCGCTGCTGAGCGCCTCCCCACTTCCCCTCGTTGGCACCTATCACACTTATTCCGAGAATCAGATAACCAACGGGCTCGCGGCGGTGCCGATGGGTGCCCGCCGGCGGATGAACCGTCTGCGTGTGCGTATCGCGGTGTCCGAGGCGGCGGCCTGGACCGCCAGACGCTTCTTCGGCGGGCGCTACCGGATCATCCCCAACGGAGTTCACCTCCAGGAGGAGGTCAGCCGAGATCGCGAGCGGGGCGAGCCGCTGCGCATCCTGTTCATCGGGCAGGCCGTCGAGCGCAAGGGGCTGCCGGTGCTGCTGCGGGCATTCGAGGCGCTGCGCGAGCATCTGCCGGCGACGCTCACGCTCGTCGGTGCCAGCCCCGAGGAGGTCGCTCACATGACGCTCGACGATCGGGGCATCCAGGCGTTGGGCAAGGTCTCCGAGGAGCGCAAGATGCGTGAGCTCGCGGCAGCCGACGTGCTGTGCTCGCCCTCGCTCGGGGGCGAGAGCTTCGGCATGGTCATCACCGAGGGGCTAGCCGCCGGCACGCCGGTGCTGGCCTCCGATATCCCTGGATACCGAGATGTGCTGCGCGACGGGGTCGATGGACAGCTTCTGCCCGCGGGCGATCCGCTTGCGCTTGCCGAGACGCTGCGCCGGCTCGCGCTCGAACCGGACCGTCGCGCCCGTATGGCCACCGCGGCGCGGGAGCGCGCGCAGCGCTTTGCGTGGCCGCACGTGGCCGCCGAAGTGGCCGACTGCTATGAGCGGGCGCTCGCCGTCGGCGAACCGTCGGCGCGGTTGACCAGGCGCGCGATGCGCCACGGCTTCATGCCCGCCGACCGTCTACCGCGCGTCCCCGCGCAGCGTCTGCCGTCGCTGCCGTCCGCTCCCCTGACCTCCAGCCAGGCGCGCGGTGCCCGCGCTCGCGGTATGCGCGCGCTGCGACGCGTCGGTCTCGCGGCCAGCACTCTCGGCGCGGCGGGCCTCTGCGCGTTGGCGCTGCAGCGCGTCGGGGTGACCAGGGTGGCAGCGTCGCTGGTCGCCTCCAAGCCGGGCCTGTTGATCGCCGGCCTCGCGGTGATGTGCGCGGCGATGTTCGTGCGGGCCCTGGCTTGGCACACCATCCTGATCGCCGCCCCGACCTGGCGTCGCGCCAAGCGCCGTGACGCGATGCAGGGGACGTTCATCGGCGTGTTGATGTCCGCGACGCTGCCGGCGCGCCTGGGGGAGCCATCACGTGCGCTGATCGTCGCTCGCCGCCTGGGCCGCGCCCGAGAGACGCTTCCGGTCGTGCTCGGCACGATGGTCTCCCAGACCCTGCTCAACCTGCTCGCGCTGGCGATCCTCGGGGGGGTGACGCTGTCGAGCGTCAACGTGCTCGACGGCAGCGATCGATCGCTGCTCCTGGTGGCCCTGGCGCCGCTGGCGGTGATCGTGGCGGTTCTGCTGGCACCGGTGCTGATACCGCAGTCGGCGATCTCGCGCTCGCGGCGTCTGCAGGCCCTGATGGCGGGCTTCCGCAGCGCCATGGTGCGCCTGCGCGACGGACTGCTCGTCTTCAGACAGCCCCGCCTCGCCGGATTGGCGACGGTCGGACAGCTAAGCGCCTGGGCGCTGCAGTGGATGTCCTGCTGGCTCTTGCTGATGGCGCTCGGCCTGGACTCGCACGCCGGGGCGGGCGCCGCGGCCGGTGTGCTGTTCGCGGTCAACGTGACCGCTGTCGTGCCCGCCACGCCCGCCAACGTGGGGGTCTTCCAGGCCGCCTGCGTGGCCGTACTCGCCGGTGCCTACCACGTCTCCACCCCCGAAGCGATCGCCTATGGGATCGTGTTGCAGGCGGTGGAGGTCGCGACGGCGCTCCTGATGGGCATCCCGGCTCTGCTCAACGAGGGTCTCTCTTGGCGTGACGTACGCCTGCGCACCATGCACGCGACACCGGTCAAGCTCGGGCCGCTGCCGGCCGAGAAGATCGGCGCCGTCGCCGGTGGCCGCTCGACCGCGGAGGGACAGGTCTAGGCACCGGCCAGGCTAGTCCGCTCGCGTGGACGTGCAGGACGATCGCCGCCGATCGAGAACTCGACTGGGTGGCCGACGCCTGGGTCTACATGCTGCACTGCCGCGACGGCTCGGTGTACACGGGATGGAGCACCGATGTGGATCGTCGCCTGGCTCAGCATCGGGCGGGCCGGGCGAGCCGCTACACAGCCAGCCGCCTGCCGGTTGAGCTGGCGGCGGCATGGGTCATGCCCGACAGGGGCTCGGCGATGCGTGAGGAGGCGCGCATCAAGTCGCTCGGTCGCGCCGAGAAGCTCGAGCTGATCGCGGACGCTCGGCGTTGAGGAGTGTCCGTCTCGTCGGGGCGGCGGGGGTGGAGGCGAGGTCCGTGTCGCGATTCGGGCATGATGGGGGCCATGGCATCACGACCCTCGGCGCGCAGCGTCAAGATCTCAGACGACGAGCGCACCGGCTGGTCCTCGGATCGCCCGCGCCGCGACGGCGCTCCGCGGCGCCCAGCGGACCTCACCGTGCACTGTCAGGTGCTCACGCCAATCGACCGCGTGCGCTACTCGCCCGGCAGCCTGCTAATCGTGCTGTCCGCCTCGCCGGCCGAGCGCGACGCGTTTCTACAGCGGCTGATCGAGGACCGGGCGGCGCTGCTCTCGCCACAGAAGGTCCGCATGCTGCTCGCCGGGCGGATTGCCGAGGAGGATCTCGACGAGCGCGCGGGCGAGCTGCTGCAAGCGGCGGCGTCCAAGCGCCTGGAGAACCGGCAGACCGTGGTGCTGGCGCTCGATGACCTGCTGCCCGCGACTCGCGAGCCGTTCGTTCGGGCCGCCGCCGCGCACCGGCGCCCGCGACATTTGATCCTGCTCGAGACCACGCGCGACCAGGTGCGCGACGAGGACGCCGCCGCGCTGAACGAGCTGCGGCGCGCGCTGGACGCGGGCGAGCTCGGCGGCGAGGGCTTTCAGACCGCGCTGCGCCTGGGCGGCGGCTCTGCGGACGAGGTCAAGCGCATCCTGTTCCGGCCGCCGCCGCGCGAAGAGGAGTAGAGGCCGGCTCAGCCCGCCATCGCGGGCTCGTCCTCGCCTTCCACGGCGCCATCGGGCGGGTCGTCGTCGCCGAGCTCGCCGAACAGCGAGGGATCGCGAGAGGAGCCGCGGATCAGATCGTCGGGCGAGCCGTTCTCCAGCAGCCGTCCCTGGCGTGTGCCGAAGTAGATCGCCTGCGGATGGTGGGCGATCAGCGCGAGCGTGGACTGCTCGGGGTCGGGGGCGTAACCGTCGGTGATCGTCATGCCGATCTGGGAGAGGTCGAGCAGCTTCTGCACCTTCAGGTGCTCTGACTGCTCGGGCACCGCCGGATAGCCCCACGAATAGCGCCTGCCCTGCGCCTCGTCGATGCCGAGCATCTGGCGCGCGCGCCAGTGCAGCCATTCCGCCAGACCCTCCGCTGTCTGCACGCCCAGGCCGTGCACAAACAGCTGCTCGGCGAATTCGCCTTCAGTCTCGAGCTTGGCCATCAGTTGCGTGACCTCCGCGCCGACGGTCACGGCCTGCACCGCGATGACATCCTGCTCAGCGGGAGCCTTGCCGTCGATCGCGGGGCGAAAGAAGTCCGCCAGGCAGATCCGATCGCCCTTGGGCTGGCGCGGGCAGACAAAGCGCGTGAGCTCGGTGGCGCGGTCCTGCGGATCGAGCACGACGATGTCGTTGCCGTGCGAATAGCAGGGGAAGAAGCCGATCAGCGCGCGCGGGTGTAGGTAGGTCTGCTCTCCCCACATCCGCTCAAGACGCGGGCGGAAATCCTCCTGCAGCAGCTTCTGCCAGGCCTCGCCTTTGACGCCGCGCCCGCCCCAGTGCAGCTTGAACAGCACGTGCGTGTCGAGGTGGCGGTAGACCTCGTCCATGTCCACGTCGATCTCTTTGACGCCCCAGAACGGCGGTGTCGGGATCGGCGCGTCGGTGCGCGCCGCCGAGCGCACCGAGTCATCGGCGAAATTCAGCTCCTCCTGGGGCGCCTCGCCCTTGGCGCGGAACTCTGTGGCGCCGGAGAACAGCTTCTCCACGAGCGCGCCGCGCGCGTCGGAGTCGATCAGCTGATCCATCACCGCCAAGCCCTCGAAGGCGTCCTTGCAGTAGAACACGCCCGGCTCATAGACCTCCTCGGATTCCTTGCCGCCGGGGTACAGCGCACGGAAGCTGAACGCGCGGTTGATCGCCGCGCCGCCGATCAGCACGGGGTAGGAGAGGCCCTTGGCGTGCAGCTCCTGGATACAAGCCGGCATCTGCTTGGAGGTGGACACGAGCAGCGCCGAGAGGCCGATCGCGGTCGCGTCGTGCTCCTGGGCGGCGTCGAGGATCGTCTGGATCGGCACCTGCTTGCCGAGGTCGATGACCGTGTAGCCGTTGTTCGTGAGGATCGTGTTGACCAGCGACTTGCCGATGTCGTGCACGTCGCCGAACACCGTCGCGAGCACCACCGTGCCCTTCGTGTAGCCCTCGATCTTGTCGAGGTATTTCTCCAGTTGCGCGACGGCCTTCTTCATCACCTCGGCGGACTGCAGCACGAACGGCAGGATCAATTCGCCGGCCCCGAACTTGTCGCCGACCTCCTTCATCGCCGGCAACAGCACCTCGTTCAGCGTCGGCACGGCGCCGATCTTCTGCACGCTACGGTCGATCCAGTCCTCCACGCCGTCCTTGCGTCGGCGCAGGATGTGGAAGTGAAGCGCCTCCTCGGGCTCCATCCCCTCGGTCGGGTCGGCCGCGCCTTGGCTCGTGTCCTCCTCGCCCTTTGACTCGAAGTGGCCGATGAAGCGCTCCAGTGCATCCTCGCGGCGGTTGAACACGAGGTCGTCCGCGAGCTCGCGCTCGTTGTCGGGGATCTCCGAGTACGGCGTGATGTGGTTGGGGTTGACCATCGCCAGATCCAGGCCCGCGTCCACGCAGTGGTGCAGGAACACCGAGTTGAGTACCGCTCGCGCGCCGGGCGAGACGCCGAAGGAGACGTTCGAGACGCCTAGCGAGGTCTTGACCGACGGGATCTGCTCCTTGATCGCTCTGATCCCGGCGATCGTCTCGATCGCCGACGGGCGCCACTCCTCATCGCCGGTAGTCAGCGTGAACGTGAGGCAGTCGAAGATCAAGAGCTCCGGGTCCAGGCCGTGCTCCTCACAGCAGAGGTCGCGGATGCGCTGGGCGATCTCGACCTTGCGCTGCGCGGTCTTTGCCATCCCGACCTCGTCGATCGTCAGGGCGATCAGCGCCGCCCCGTGCGCGAGCGCGACGGGGACCACACGATCGAGCTTGGCGCGGCCCGCCTCGAGGTTGACTGAGTTGACGATCGCCCGGCCCGGGATCTGCTCGAGCGCGCGTTCGATCACCTCCGGCTCGGTCGAGTCGATCTGGATCGGCGCCGGCTGAGTCAGCGACACCTTCTTGGCGAGCAGGCGCATCTGTTCGTCCTCGTCGGTGCGCTCGGTCAGCGCCACGCACAGGTCCAGGACGTGCGCGCCGCCGGTGACCTGGTCCTCGGCGATCTGCACGAGCCCGTCGTAGTCGTCTGCCAGCAGCAGCTCCTTGGCCTTGCGCGACCCCTGCGAGTTGACGCGCTCGCCGACCATCGTCGGAGCCGGCTCCTGCTGTAGCGGCGTCGAGGCGATCATCGAGGAGAGATGGGGCGGGCGCGGCGCCGGACGTGGCCCGACCGCGTGTCCGGCCACGCGCTCTGCGATCGCACGGATGTGATCGGGTGTCGTGCCGCAGCAGCCACCCACGACGCCCACGCCGTAGCGCTCCACAAACTCCTTCAGCGCCTCCGCCAGCGGTTCCGGGCGCTCGGGGAAGATCGTCTCCCCGTCCGGGCCCTGCAGTGGCAGACCGGCGTTCGGGATGCACGCCACGGGCACCGGGCAGAACTCCCCGAGGAAGCGGATCGCGTCGCGCATGTCCTCCGGCCCGGTCGAGCAGTTCAGCCCGATCACATCGACCTTCAGTGCCTCGAGCGTCGTCAGGACCGAGGAGATATCCGTGCCCAACAGCATCTTGCCGCCATTGGGCAGCAGCGAGACCGACGTGTGGATCGGCAGCACCCGACCGGTGCTCTTGAACGCCTCGCGCGCGCCGAAGATCGCCGCCTTGACCTCGAGGATGTCCTGGGCGGTCTCGATGATGATCAGGTCGGCGCCGCCGTCGATCAGGCCGGCCGCCTGCTCTGAGAAGACCTCGACCAACTCGCCGAAGCGGATCTGACCGAGCGAGGGATCTTCGGAGGCCGGCAGATAGCCCGTCGGCCCGATCGAGCCCGCCACGAACCGCGTCTCTCCCGCCGCCTTGCGCGCGATTTCCGCCGCCTTCGTGTTGATCTCAACGGTGTAGTCGGCCAGCCCCCACTCCTCGAGCTTGATTCGCGAGCCCTGAAACGTGTCGGTCTCGAGCACTTCCGCGCCCGCGTCGAGCATCGAGGCATGTACGCCCTCGATCACGTCGGGACGGTTGAGCACCAGCGCCTCGTGGCACTTGCCCTGCAGGCCGCCGTAGTCCTCGGCTGTCAGCTCGAACTGCTCGAGCGTTGCGCCCATGCCGCCGTCGTAGATGACGACGTGGCGGCCGATCGCGTCCAGATAGTCCAGCATCTGCGGGATGCTAGCAGCGAACCGACAAACCTTGACATAGGTGTGGCAAGGTAGGCTTTATTTGTCCTCGCCACCAGGGGCGTGCTCGACCGGCACACCCCAGGGAAAGTCGATGGCGACCCGCCAAGCACCTCGCTGATCACGGGCGTAGACCACGATCGAGTCCGCGTGGTGGGTGATCTCCTCACCATCGGACCCGGTGGACCTGAGCGTCAATGTCCCGGTTCCAAGGGCCGCTAGATCCGTCTGATAGATCCGCTTCAACTCGATCTCCACCCTCGTCGAGTTGGCGACGAGACGTTCGAGGGCCTGCTTTATCGCCTCCCTGCCCTGGATCTTGGTGCCGTCGATCGCAACCAGAGCGGCGTCATCGGACCACAGCTCCACAGCGGCTGAGATCTCGCCGGCGTTGATCGCGGCGGCGAACGCCTCGGATACCTCGCGGGGGGAACCTGCCTGCATGGCTTGTCAACCTATACGGCGCGGGCCTCTCGCGCGTGGGCCGGCCGCGATCCATGTCGCCGCGCGTGACTGCGGACCCTTGTGCTGATATGTGCCGATGTCCCGCTACGTGGCGTTCCTTCGCGGAATCAACCTCGGCAACCGCCGCGTCAAGAACGATCAGCTGCGCGCTTGCCTCGAGGAGCTCGGACTCGACCGGCCCGCCACGTTCCGCGCCAGCGGAAACGTGATCTTCGACACCGACCGCCGACCTTCGCACCCCGAGGAGCTCTCACGTGAAATCGAAGCGGGCCTGCAGCGGACGCTGGGATACGAGGTACGGACGTTCCTGCGGGATGCCGAGGAGATCCGCGCGATCGCGGCACTGCAGCCGTTCGACAGTCAGCTCGTGAGCTGCGGTGCCGGCAAGCTGCAGGTGATGCTGCTCGAACAGCCTCCCACTGAGTCCTCGCGCTCGCGGGTGCTGGCCCTCTCGAGCGGCGAGGATCACCTCGCGATCCACGGACGCGAGTGCTACTGGCTGCCGAGCGGGCGCATGACCGACTCCGCGCTGGATCTGAAGGCGATCGCCGCGGCACTCGGCGACGCCACCCAGCGAACCAAGGCAACGATCGATCTGATCGCCCAAAAGCACTTCGAGGAGTAGAGCGGGGACGGAGAGCCCACACAGGCCCTCCGTCCATCGCTGGCTACTTGATGAAGAGCATCTCCGAGTACTTCGGCAGCGGCCAGAGATCATCCGCGACGAGCTTCTCGAGGCGGTCGGCGACATCGCGCACGTCTTCCATCGCGGGGATGACCGTGTCGCGCATGTAGACGGCCTCCTTCTGCGCCGAGCTGCCGGGATGGTTCTCGTCGAGGTTTGCGTCCTCGAGCTTCAGCAGCGCGAAGTGCAGCTCTTTGATGAGCGGCTCGATCTCACCGATCAGCTCTTCCAGACCGGTTGCTTTCAACTCGTTCAGGTAGCGGATCGCCGCCGGCAGCACCATTGTGCGGGCGATCGAGGCAGCGGTCTCCGCCTCGATGTTGATGTTCATCACGTACTGCTCGGTGAACACGTCGTAGCGTGACTCGAGCTCACGCTTGGAGAGCACCTTGTACTTCTTGAACGCCGCGACGGTCTGCTTGTCGGTCAGCCACGGCAGCGCGTCGGGCGTCGTGCGCAGGTTCGCGAGACCGCGCTTCTCGGCCTCCTTGTGCCACGCCTCGGAGTAGCCGTCCCCGTCGAAGACAATCTGCTTGTTGGCGGCCCACACGTCCTTGACGACAGCGGTGACGGCCTTCTCGAGCGTGGCGCCCTGCTTTTTGAGCGCCACGGTGAGCTTGTCGGACAGCTCGTCGACCGTCTCCGCGACGATCGTGTTCAGCACGGTGTTCGGCCACGCCGGTGAGGAATTGGAGCCCAGCGCACGGAACTCGAACTTGTTCCCGGTGAACGCGAACGGGCTCGTGCGGTTGCGGTCGCCTCCGTGCAGCGGCAGCGGCGGCAGCACGGGGGTGCCCAGCCCGAGGAAGGAGCCGGGTTTCGAGGCCTGCGCTTTGCCCGACTCGATCGCCGTGAACACCTTCTCGAGCTCCGCGCCGAGGAAGACCGAGATGATCGCCGGAGGGGCCTCGTTGGCGCCGAGACGATGGTCCTGTCCGGCGCTCGCGATCGACGCGCGCAACAGCGCCTGGTGCTTGTTGACCGCTCGAATGACGGCCGCGCAGAAGAACAGGAACTGCAGGTTCTCCACGGGGGTGTCGCCGGGATCGAGCAGGTTCAGTCCCGTGTCGGTGCCCATCGACCAGTTGTTGTGCTTGCCCGAGCCGTTGACGCCGGCGAACGGCTTCTCGTGCAGCAGGCACACCAGGCCATAGCGGCGCGCGGTGTTCTGCATGATCTGCATCGTCACCATCTGATGGTCGGAGCCGACGTTCGAGTTCTCGAAGATCGGCGCGACCTCGTACTGGTTGGGCGCGACCTCGTTGTGGCGCGTCTTGATCGGGATGCCGAGCTTGGCCAGCTCGAGCTCGACCTCGAGCATGTAGGCGAGCACCCGCTCGGGAATGGATCCGAAGTAGTGGTCGTCGAGCTCGTGCCCCTTCGGCGGTTTGGCGCCATAGAGCGTGCGCCCGGTCGTGACGAGATCAGGACGTTCGAAGAAGTACTGCTCGTCGATCAGGAAATACTCCTGCTCGCAACCCGTCGTCGTAAAGACACGCTTGGCATCCTCGACTCCGAGCAGCTCCAGCGCGCGCACGGCGGCGCTCGAGAGCGCGTCCATCGAGCGCAGCAGCGGGATCTTGTGGTCCAGGGCCTCGCCGGTCCAGGAGGTGAACGCCGTCGGGATGCACAGCAGCGTTCCGTTGGGGTTCTCGAGCACGAACGCGGGCGAGGTGGGGTCCCAGGCGGTGTAGCCGCGCGCCTCGAACGTCGCACGGATGCCGCCCGTCGGGAACGAGGAAGCGTCAGGCTCGCCCTGGATCAGCTCCTTGCCGGAGAACTCGGCGATCGCGGTGCCGTCGCCGACCGGGCCGTAGAAGGAGTCGTGCTTCTCCGCTGTGGATCCCGTCAACGGCTGGAACCAGTGGGTGTAGTGGGTGGCGCCCTTCTCCATCGCCCACTCCTTCATCGCCTGCGCGACGGAGTCGGCCAGGGTGGTGTCGAGCGCCTCACCGCGCCCGAGGGTCTTCTGCAGCGCCTTGTAGACGTGCTTGGGCAGACGGCTGCGCTGGACCGCGGGACTGAACACGTTCGAGGCGAACACCTGGTTGCCTGGGAGTGTCAGGTCCGGTGAACCGAGCGCGGCTCCGTTGGCGCTCCACTGTGCGGCGGTGACGTTGTGCTGGCGGATCCTTGGGGGCATGGGCGGGGTCGATTCCTCCTGAGAAGGGTGGGATGCGCATGCTCTGTCGAGGGGCAGAGCCGAACGCAATCGTAATGCCAAGTCGACCAAACGGGATCACCGAATGGCGAAATCGGGCCGCCGATCTTTCGACACCCGGCCAAAGAGCGATCGCCGACGGCGCCCGGCGCCGATTGACGGCCGCTCCTGACGTGGTGATCAGCGGATGCGTGAAGGCGCGGGAGCTACGGACCGATGGGTGGAGGCCCGGGAGCGATCTTCCCGTTTGGCAGCACGTGAGTGATGGGGGGCTGCGGGGCGATGCTCACATCGAAATGGCCGGTGGAGCTCTGGCCGCCCTGGATTTCGGCGTGTGCCTTGCCCCCGAGGCCGGCGGCAACCGTGTAGGTGATCGTGTGTTCACCGGGCTTGACCGGTGTCACGTGCCACACGAAAGTCCGTGACTGCCCGGCCGCGACAGCCCCGGCGGCCCAGGTGCTCGAGGTGGCTGTCGTGTCGTTGCCCGGGGCGTTGAACGGCACGCTCTGCACCGGTCGTACGGGGATTTTCCCGGGACCCTGATCGACGATCCACACCGGCCGTTTGTTGTCGGCCAGGTGGGGATAGTCGCTGTGATAGGCGAAAGACTGGATCGTGATGGCCAGATTGGGGATGGTGCTGGTTCCCGTGTTGCGCACCTCGAGCTCCAGCTTCGAAGGTCGAGCTATCGCCTGCTGAGTCGGAAAGCTGACTTTGACGACCCGCATCTGGAATCCACGATTCGGTTCATGGGCATCCTGAGAGGCCTGGCCGCAGCCTCCCGCCACAAAGCCGGCTAGCGCCAACACGGCAATCCCTGACCATCTCCACCCGCTCATCAGCGGGGCCACCATACCAGTGTGGGTAGCATGCCGCCAGCGCATCGCGTAGAGTTTGACGCAAGCAGCCTTCGTGGTCGGCTGTAGCTACTCCGAGGAGGGGAGCAAATGGTTCGCAGCGTTGCCGATCGAGCGTTTCTTCCGACGAAGAATCTGCTCGAGGAGATTGGGGACATGATGATCCTTACGGGGAGGACGATTCTGTCCGCCCTGCGTCCCCCCTACCCGTATGGCGGGGAGTTCGTTTCGCAGTTCCTATTCGCGCTGCAGCTGGTCTGGTTCCCGCTGATGGTCACCACCGTGGCGATCAACTACGGAGCACCCGGGTTGCAGGCCGCGGACTTTTTGCGTCTCTTCGGCGCCCTGGATCGCCTCGGTGGCTTCTTCGTGCTCGCCGCCATTCGAGAAATCGGTCCGCTGATCACCTCGATCGTGCTCGCCGGCATCGCCGGCACCGCGATCACGGCCGACCTCGGCGCGCGCAAGATTCGCGAGGAGCTCGACGCCCTGCAGGTGCTGGGTGTGGACCCGGTCAAGAACCTCGTCGTGCCCCGCTTCCTCGCGTTGATGCTCGTCACCGGGCTGTTTGACCTCTACGCCCTGCTGTTCGGAATCTTCGGCGGCGTGCTCGCCGCCCTGGTCAACGGCCAGCCGCTGGGCCCCTTCTGGAACACGCTGTTCGCGAACGCCTCGACCACGGATCTGTGGGGATCGGTGCTGAAGACCATGATGTTCGGGGCGATCATCGCGATCGTCTGCTGCTACAAGGGCATGACCGCCTCCGGCGGCGCCGAGGGAGTCGGCCGCGCCGTCAACCAGGCGGTCGTGATCTCGTTTCTGGGAATCGGCGCGTTCAACTACGTCTTCACCCAGACGCTGTTGGCGACCCACCCATCGATCCTGGTGATCAGGTGAGTCAGCGCCGGGAGCCTGTCACGGGAGCGCCCTTCCCAACGGACGGGCCGCGATGAACGAACTGATGGCGATACCGCGCGAATGGCTGGCCTCGCTCGGTGAAATCGGCCGCTTCACGGGCACTATCTTCGTAGACGTTTGGGGCCTGCGGGTCTTTCGCTTCTTCGGTGAGGCGCTGCGCCAGGCGGGGATCCTGATCGTCGGCTCCACCGTCGTCATCTGGAGCCTGGTGTTCATCACCGGCCTCGGCCCCTGCGGCATCGAGGCCGCCTACTTCAACGAGGCCACCGGCACGCCCGCCTACGCCGGCGTGTTCGCCGCCTGGTGCAACTTGCGCGAGGCGATCCCCTACGCGTTCGGCTACATGATGTCGGCGAAGGTCGGCACCGGCATCGTCGCCGAGCTCGGCGCGATGAGGATATGCGAGGAGATCGATGCCCTGGAGGTGATGGGCATCGACTCGATGACGTTCCTGTGCGCCACGCGCCTGCTGGCCGCATGGATCGTGCTGCCGTTCATGTACCTGGCGGCGATAGGAGTGGCCTACCTGGCCTCCTATATAGCCGTCGTGCAGCAGATCGGGTACGTCTCCTCCGGCGGCTTCCTGCTGATCTTCTGGCAGTTCCAGAACGCCCCCGATCTCCTCTACAGCGTGATCAAGGGGATGTTCATGGCCACGGCGATCGTGCTCGTCGGCTGCTATTACGGCTACAACGCCAGCGGTGGCCCCGTCGGCGTGGGTACCGCGACCGCCAAGTCGATGGTGCTCAATCTCGTGCTTGTGACGCTGATCGGAATGCTCGGCACGCAGATCTTCTGGGGGGCCAATCCGCGAGCTCCCATCGGGGGGTGAGGTGATGGCAGAAGACCGGCCTTCCCAGGACGACGGCGATTCCCCCGAGGAGTCTTACGAGCAGATAGAGCATCACACGGCGCCGGTGGAGGAGGGCGGGGAGGCCGAGTTCGCGCAGGTCAGCGCCGAACCCACCAGGCGCGAACGTGCGGCGAGCGCTCGCGCTGAACACGAACGCCAAGCCGAGGACGACGAGTTTCAGTTCCACACCGGGGCGAGCCGTCCCACCGGTGCTCCCGACGCGATCGAGTTCGTCAACGTGCACAAGGCATTTGGGCGCAACCGAGTGCTGCGCGGACTGAACATGGGCATACCCGAGGGCCAGATCTCGATGATCATCGGCCCGTCCGGCACCGGCAAGTCCGTGTGCATCAAGCACATGGTCGGTTTGCTCTACCCGGACGAGGGAGACGTGATCGTGCAGGGACAGTCGATCCCAAGCCTCCCCGACGAGGAGCTGTTCGCGCTGCGCAGGAAGTTCGGTGTGCTGTTCCAGGACGGTGCCCTGTTCGGCTCGATAAACCTGTACGACAACGTCGCCTTCCCGCTGCGTCAACACACCGAGAAGGGGGAGGACGAGATCGCCGAAATCGTCCACCGGCGCCTGCGCGAGGTGGGCCTCGCTGACGCCGGCATGAAGATGCCCAACGAGCTCTCCGGCGGAATGCGCAAGCGTGCCGGCTTCGCCAGGGCACTGGTCCTGGAACCCGAGATCGTGCTGTTCGACGAGCCCGACTCGGGCCTCGACCCGGTGCGCACCGCGCTGTTGTGCGAGCTGATCAAGGAAGTCCACGCCGAGAACGGCGGCACCTATGTCGTGATCACCCACGACATCATGAGCGCCAGGCGCGTCGCGGAGCACATCTCCGTCTTGTGGCGCGGACGTATCGTCGAATCGGGCCCCTCCGCCGAGCTGTTCGCGTCAGACAATCCGTTCGTGCGTCAATTCCTCTCCGGCGAATCTCAGGGTCCGCTGGGAATGGAGTGAACCCGGCGCGCGTTCTTCGCGCCCTCGCAGGCGGCGCGGCACGCCGTCCAACGCTGACGGTCGCCTTGGCGTGCGCGCTCGGGCTGGCCAGCACGGTCCTCGCCCTGCGACTGCATACCAGCGCCGCGACCAGCACCTTCGTCTCGAGCTCGAGCTCCACCTACAAAGCCACCCAGCGCTTCTACAAGAACTTCGGCGAAGAGCCCGTCGAGGTGCTCGTCAAGGGCGAATTGCAGCAGCTGCTGCTCAGCTCGGACATCGGGCGTCTGGTGGGCCTGGAGGGCTGCCTCTCCGGCAACGTGCCCGCCAAGGGACTGGTCAAGGAGGGAGGCGCAAATGGCCCGTGCGGCCAGCTCGCAAGGCTGCACACCGTGAAGGTGGTACTCGGACCGGGCACATTCCTCAACGAGGCGGCCGAAGAGGTCTCCAGCCAGCTGGCGAGCCGCCAAGCTCAGGCCGAGAAAGCCGCCAAAGAAGCCGAACGGGTGGTGCGCAAAGCCGCGCTGGCACAGCACCTCAGCCAGACCGAAGCGCAGAAGCTCGGCAAGGAAGCAAGCAAGATCACCCTTTCGCGATTCGCCGAGGAAGTCGCCAGCCTGGCACTGCAATACGGCCTGACCTCTCCGCCCGGCCTCTACAACCCCAGCTTCGTCTCCACCGTCGTATTCGACCCCACCAAGCGCGCCGGCACACCCAAGGGGCGCTTCGCCTACCTGTTCCCCAGCCGCGACGCGGCGCTCATCTCGGTGCGCATGAAGGCGGGAATAAGCGAAGCCGGGCGCGAGCGCACGATCAAATTGATTCGGGCCGCGGTGAGGATGCCGCAATGGCACCTGACGCACGGCGAGTCCTACATGGTGACCGGCGAGCCGGTGATCGTCGGCGACCTGGCGGGCTCCATATCGCGCTCGCTGAAGCTGCTGCTGGTGGCAGTGCTGGCGGTGATGGCGATCTCGCTGTCGCTGATTCTCCGCTCTCGCCCACGTCTGCTGCCGCTTGCGATCGCCCTGCTCGCCACCGCCGTGACATTCGCTGTCCTGGCTCTCACCGGGGCGTCGCTGACCGTGGGAGACGTGGCGGTGCTGCCCGTGCTGATCGGGCTGTCCGTCGACTATTGCATCCAGTTCCAGTCCCGCTTCACGGAGGAGCTCGACCAGGGCAACGCCCCGCACCGCGCCGTGCTCGGCGCCGTGGCCACAGGCGCGCCGGCGATCGCCACGGCAGCGCTCGCCAGTGCGGCTGCGATGTGCGTGCTGACGCTCTCGCCGGTGCCGACCGTACGCGGCTTCGGCCTGCTGCTGGTGCTCGGCATCGTGGTCGCTTTCCTGGCGGCCCTGACAGCCGGCTCGGCCGCGCTGGTGCTGGCCGGCGCCCGTCGAGGCGGGGCATCCGGAGCCAGCCCACCCGCAACGGCCGGGCTGGCAGGTCGTGGGCTAGCCGGCGCCTGGCAGGGCGCACGGGAGCTGCTTGCCGAGAACCCCCTCAGCCGATTCGTCTCACATTCCGCGTTGACCCAGGCCGCGCACAACCCGCGCCGGGTGCTGTTCGTGGCGGGGGCGCTCGCCCTGATCGGCTGGGGCCTGGACACCCAGACATCCGTGCAAACCGATCTCACCAAGCTAGTCCCGCAGAACCTCTCCTCGCTGCGGGCGCTGAACCAACTCGAGCGCGACTCGGGTGTCGGCGGCGAAATAGCCCTGATGGTCAGCGCCACCGACCTTGCCAAGCCCTCTGTGATCGACTGGATGGACTCCTACCAGCAGCGGGTGCTCTCCCGCCTGCACTACAGCAGCACGCGCGGCTGCGGCAAGGACCCGATCTGTCCCGCCTTCTCGCTGCCGGATCTCTTCGAAAACACGGCGACTCCATCCGTCCAGCCCACCGCTCACTCCGCGAGCGGATCCGCGGGCACCTCACGCGGCAAAAGCTCAGGCGCCGCTCGGCACGGGCCGACCCAGGCCGAAATCCACGAACTGCTGGGCGCCATTCCCCCCTACTTCTCCCAGGACGTGATCACCGCCGACCGTCGTGTCGCGACGCTTTCGTTCGGGATCCGCCTCATGCCTCTCTCAGAGCAGGAGCACGTGATCGAGCAGATGCGCTCGCTGCTGCATCCCCCCAAGGGGGTTAGCGCCCAGCTCGTAGGCCTGCCCGTGTTGGCCGCCGAATCGGGATCAGAGGTCGCCTCGGTATCGCGCCGGCTGCTCGACCTGGTGGCCGCCCTGATCGCGGTCGCGCTGGTGCTACTGGCTGCCTTTCGCGGCGATGGCCGCCGTGTGCTGGTGGCCGTGCTGCCCGTCCTGCTCGCCAGCGGCTGGTCCGCCCTGATTCTGTTCGCACTGCGTGTCCCGCTCAACCCGCTGTCGGTCACACTCGGAGCGCTCGTGATCGCGATCTCGACCGAGTTCAGCGTGCTGCTCTCCGAGCGCCACCGCCAGGAGCGTCTGGCGGGCCACAGCGTCGCCGAGGCGCTGCGTCGCAGCTACCAGCGCACGGGCGCGGCGATCGCCGCCTCGGGTGTGACAGCGATCGCCGGCTTCGGAGTGCTCGTCCTCTCGGACATCAGCATGCTGCGCGACTTCGGCCTGGTCACCCTGGTCAACCTGAGCGTCTCGTTGATCGGGGTGCTGGTCGTGCTTCCGTCGGTGCTGACCCTCGCCGAACACCCTCAGCGCAAGCTGCGGGAGGCATCCGGTCAACCCACGCCCGACTACCACACTCAGACGCCGGCGCATGACCTCCTCTGAGCGCTCCCCAACCCCGATCTCCACACGCAATGTGCGCACCATCGCCCTGGTCGGGCTCCTGCTGCTGGCACTGATCACGGTCAATACGCTGCTGAGCAAGTCCAGCGGAGTGAAGGGCATCACCCCCGGTCAGCCGCTTCCCCCGTTCGCCGTGCCAACCGCGATCGGCAACGTCAACGGCGACGCCAACGTGGCGACAAAACCCAACCAGGGACAGGCGGGTAAACGGCCGGCCTGCAGCGTTCGCGGCGCCGGCATCCTCAACGTCTGCGAACTCTATGAACGGGGGCCGCTGGTGCTGGCGCTGTTCGTGGACGAAGGCGGTTGCGCGAACGTGCTCTACGAGATGCAGCAGCTCACAGGCCAATACCCCGGGGTGCGGTTTGCCGCCGTGGCGATCAAGGGCGAACGTGGCGAACTGCTCTCGCTGATCCGCGCACACAACCTGAGCATCCCCGTCGGCTTCGACAGCGACGGCATCCTCGCAAGCCTCTACAGGCTCGCCAGCTGCCCGCAGGTGAACTTCATCTCCAAGGGAGGGGTGGTGCAGAGTCCGGCGCTGCTCAGCACACCGTCGCTAGCGACGCTCAAAGCGAGAGTCAGCGAGCTTCAGGCCGCCTCCGGAGCGCATGGCTCGCATGGCCCGGCGTGAACGATGATGAGCGCCGAGCATCCTCAACCAGTGACCCAGCCGGAACTGGGATGGCGCGCACAAGAGATCGCCGAGGAGTTCCCCGAGCTGCACGTCCTCGCCGTTGAAGTCTCCGCGCAGCTGGAGGGGCGCAGCAGCCCATCGGTGCACGAGCGTCTGGCCGAACTGTCCAACCGCTGGAGCGGACCGCGCGCCATGAATCTGCGACGCGAGGCGGTCCCGGCCGCCTACCGCATCTTCTTTCGCCACATAGGCCTTGACCCCGACGTGACGAGGACGCCGATAGAGGCGGCGATCTTCGAGCGCCTGATGGACGGAGGCTTTCTGCCCACCGGGCATCTCGCCGACATCCTGCTGCTCGCCCTGATCGAAACCGCGGTACCCGTGTGGGCGCTGGACGCCGACACGGTCGATGGCCCGCTCGGCATTCGCCTCAGCCGCTCAGAGCCGCTGGGTGTCACACCCGACGTGCCGGCGCTCACCGCCGGCAAGCTGGTGATCGCCGACGCGCACGCAGCACTGGCGATCCTGTTCGACGAGGTAGCCCCCGGCCACCGGGCTCACGCCGGCACACAACGGCTGATCCTGTTCACGATCCAGGTCGCCGGTGTATCCACGATGCACGTGGAGGAGGCCCTGTGGGTCGCCACCTCGGCGCTGCTACCGGGCTGATCCGCTCCGCCTTCGGAAAGCGATTTCAAATCGCCCGCTCCAACAGCTAAGATAAAGCTTCTTTGGCTGGGCGTTGAGGAGGTGGAGACGATCCGAATCTGGGCAGCTCACCTATCACGGCTCTGACTGGGCCGCCGTTGAGCAGCGCCAGGAGTCCGTCGCTCCCGACGAGCGCGGCGCCAGGATCAGCTTGCGAACCCAGATAGCTCGCCTAGAGCGTGAGCTGTCGGTGATCCTCGTGCAGGCGTTCCCTCACCTGTCGATCGACATCTATGGACCCAAACGCGGGCGAGGTCCACGCCTGCTTGATCTGGCGGAACTAGAGGTGCTGCGTGACCATCTCGCCCAACGCGTGACAGAGGCTCGCGCCGCGCTCACCCGGAGAAGGCGCTTCGAGCATCAGTCTCAGGAACTCCTGCGCGCCATGAAGCTCGAACCGGCGCGCTACAAGTTTGCTCGCCTGCCCGTGCGAGATCTCGGACAGGGCACCTGCGGGGTTTGGAAGGTCCGCCCCCGCTTGGGCCTGATCGGGATGTTCGCGGGCTGGTGGGAGGTCAAGCTCGCCTCCGGCTGTCCGTTACCCTAGGGCTGCGCCGGGTGGCGCAGCCCGCCTAACAAGGCCAACCTTTCAAATACGGGCTGTGCGCTGGAGCCGCCTCACACGGTGAGCAGCGCGCCGCTTGGCCTGGCGGCGACCTCGCAGGCGGTGACGTGCACGGTCGCGGGCTCGTGACGCTGGGCGCTCGAGAGCATCATCGCCAGCGTGTTGCGCTGACGTTCGGTCATAGACCCGACCGTCTTCTTCTCGGACATCGGGATCTGGGACAGAAACTTGCGGCAACGCGTCTGCCCCCAGCGGCGCTGACTCATCAAGAGGTCCGCGACAGCCATGCTGTCCGCCTCCCAGGGGCAGTCGAGGATCACATCCGCGACGTCGACCTCCCCAGTTGCCACCGCGCGCTTGAGCTCCGCGCGGGCTAGGCGAACCTTGTTCGCGCGTTCGAGCGCGCGCATGTACTGAGGGCCGGCAGGGGCGATCGTCGCTGACGCGTTCATGTTTGTACTCACTCCCCGTCGCCTCGCGGTGCCCCCGCGGACGACATGCTTACTTGGTTGACCGTGACGCGCCAGCCGATGGAGCGAAGCTAATCCGCTTTGGGACGCGGAAACCCGCTACACACCCCTCTACCAATGATGGCGGGTGGTGCTTCAAACCGTCTTGCAGAGCGCGTCCTGAAGCTACGCCAGCAAGGGCCTTTAGGTCAACAGTGATCGCCCTCGTTCGTACGCTAGAAGCGACCTTTTTTCTTCCCCAAATGACTTGTGAAGAAATGGACAAGTCCCAAGCACGGGTTCAGGGTCCGTCCGCGCCGGGCAGCGGCCCGTGCTCGGCTTCGAATTCGCCCTTCACCCGCGCGAACACCTCCAGCGCCCGATCGAGCGTCGCACGATCGTGGGTGGCCATCACGCTGGTGCGCAAAAGCGCGCCGCCCGGAGGCACCGCGGGATGCAGCGCGGTGTTGACGAACACCCCGGCGTCGTACAGCGCCCGCCACAAGAGCGCCGCCTTCCAGTCGTCGCCGACCAGCACGGGCACGATCGGAGTCACGATTGCTGGTGCGCCATCGGGGTCCACACGCACACCGGGAACGCCATCCCATCCGCGATCGATCGGCAGCGTCTGGGGGGAGACCACCGCGAACCCCAGCGTCTGCAGACCATCGCGTAGATGCCAGGCGTTGTCCAGCACCCGCGAGAGCATCGCCGTGCCCTCTGAGGAGCGCAGCACACGCAGGGCCGCCAGCGCGGCGCCGAGCGCCGCCGGCACAGCCGAAGCCGTGAAGATGAACGCGCGGGAGTAGTAGCGCAGGTACTCGATCACCTCCGCGGGACCGGCGACGAAACCTCCACAGGAGGCCAGCGACTTGGAGAATGTGCCGACCCTCAGGTCCACCCGGTCCTCGACTCCCAAGAGCTCCGCGGTCCCCGCTCCACGCATGCCTAGCACCCCGGCGCCGTGGGCCTCGTCGACCATCAGCCGCGCCCCGTGCCGCTCGCACAGATCGCAGATGTCTCCCAGCGGCGCGATGTCGCCCTCCATCGAGAAGACACCATCGACCACCACCAGGACACCGCCCCCGTCGCCTTCGGCGCGCTGCAGCATCTTCTCGAGCTTCTCCAGGCGGTTGTGGCGGAAGGGCCGCAGCTTGGCGCGCGAGAGCAGGCAACCGTCGAGGATCGACGCGTGGTCGCCGGAGTCGGCGATCACGGTGTCGCCGACCCCGAGGATCGTCCCGAGCGTGCCGAGATTCGCCTGGTGGCCGGTGGTGAACACCAGCGCGTCCTCGCTGCCCATCCACTCGGCGATCTCCCGCTCCAGATCCAGGTGCAGGGGCGTGGTGCCGTTGAGCGGACGCGAGCCGGTGAGACCCGTGCCGTAGCGGTGCAGAGCGTCCTGGGCGCCCTTCAGCACACGCTCGTCGCCGGTCAGGCCGAGGTAGTTGTTGGAGCCGAGCATGATCCGCTGGGCGCCCTCCATCTCAACGACCGGCATCGCCGGTGAGGTGAGCACGTGAAAGTAGGGCAGCACCTCGGCCTTGCGGGCCGCCGCGAGCACCTCGGCGCGCTCGTGGCCGCGAACCTTTGCGAAGACGTCGATCGAGGTTGGCATGTAGGGTGGCCCCCAGTGGGCGTAGAGGTCAGAGCGGTGTCCGGCAGGCGCGAGCTCGACACCTTCATCAAGTTGCCGTGGCGGCTCTATCGTAACGAGCCCCACTGGGTGCCGCCGCTTCTGATGGATGTCAAGAAGCGGCTGGATCAGCGCAAGAACCCGTTCTTCAAGCACGCCGTGGCGCAGTACTTCCTGGCCTATCGAGACGGTCGGGCGGTCGGACGCGTCAGCGCCCACGTCGATGAGAACTTCAACAGCTTCCAGGAAAACGAGTGGGGACTGTTCGGGTTCTTCGAGTGCGAGGACGATGTCCAGGCAGCCCGAGCGCTCATCGACGCCGCCGCGGAGTGGCTGCGCGAGCGCGGTCGCGACCGCATGGTGGGTCCGATGGATTTCACCACCAACGACGAAATCGGTCTGCTGATCGACGGCCACGAGTATCCGCCGATCATCCTCTGCCCGTGGCACCACCCCTACTACCAGCGGCTGTTTGAGCAGGAGCTCGGCATGGTCAAGGCAATGGACGCATACATGTGGAGCCTGCACGTCACCGGCCGCGAGAAGGTTCACCCCGCGATCTGGCGGGCAGCCGAGAACCTCGAGTCCGAGCACGGAATCGTCTGCCGGCACTTTCGTAAGAAAGAACTCCAGCAGGAGGTGACACGTTTCCTCGAGATCTACAACTCCTCGCTCGAGCGCAACTGGGGCTTCGTGCCGCTCACCGAGCAGGAGGTGCGCCACTACGCGAAGGATCTGAAGCCCGTGCTCGATGAGAACTGGTCGATGGTGGCCGAACGCAAGGACACCGGCGAGGTCGTGGGCGCCGCGCTGACACTGCCCGACTACAACCAGGTGCTCGCGAAAATGAACGGACGGCTCTTGCCATTCGGGTGGCTGACACTGCTGCGCGAGCGTCGCAAGATCGACGCGGTGCGCGTGATCGTACTCGGCGTCAAGGCCGAGTACAGACACACCGGCGTCGCCGCGCGCCTGTATCAGATGCACTTCGACGCCGCCGAACGCACACCGCAGAAGACCGGCGAGGGAGGGTGGACTCTCGAGAACAACGACGCCATGAACCGCGCCTACGAAGGTCTCGGTGGTGAAATCAAGCGCCGCTACCGGGTGTATGAACGGACGTTCTGAGACGTCGATTGCCGCGGGACGTTAGGCTGGCGCCACAATGAGCGTTGAGGTCAGACCGGTATCGGGTGGGCGTGAGCTCAGAGAGTTCATCAACCTGGCGTTTCGCGTGCACGCCGATCACCCCCTGTGGGTTCCACCACTGAAGATCGAGCGGCGCCTGTTCCTCAACCGCCGGCTGAACGCCTTCTTCAGCCACGGCGAAGCCGAATACTTCCTTGCCCGCCGCGACGGCCGCGTGGTCGGCCGGATCAGCGCCCAGATAAACCATGCCTACAACGACTTCCACAAACGCCGATGGGGATGGTTCGGCTTCCTGGAGCTCGAGGACGACCGCGAGGTACTCGATCAGCTGCTCGCGGCCGCGGAGGCCTGGTTGAGAGAGCGCGAATGCGAATGCATGCTCGGACCCGCGGACTTCTCCATGAACGACGAGAGCGGCGTGCTGATCGAGGGCTTCGATCTGCGGCCAATGATCCGCCAGCCCTGGCACCCGCCCTACTACCAGCGTTTGATGGAGGACGCCGGGATGACGAAGGCGATGGATCTCTACATGTGGAACCTCGAGGTGACAGAGCGCGACAAGGTGATGCCGGTCATCTGGGAGCTGGCCGAGAAGTCCCAGACCGAGCACGGTATTCGCGTGCGCCCGATGCGCCGCCGCCAGCTGCGCAAAGACCTCGACGAGTTCGCCGACGTCTACAACTCCGCCTGGGCCAAAAACTGGGACTTCGTCCCGTACTCAAAGAAGGACCTCGACGCCTACGCACAGGAGCTGCACCTCGTGTTCGACAAGCACTGGTTCATGATCGCCGAGCGGGAAGACACCGGCGAGGTCGTGGGCATGGCGATGACGATCCCCGACATCAACCAGGTTCTGGAAAAGATGAAAGGCAAACTGCTGCCGCTGGGCTGGTGGCACTTCCTGAACAAGGGCCGCATCATGGACCGTGTGCGTGTCGGTTTCCTCGGCGTCAAGCCCGAGTATCAACACACGGGTATCGCCGCCCGCCTGTACCAGGTCCACTTCGACGCGGCCGAAACGCGGCGCCAGAAGGGCGGCGAGATGGGCTGGATCCTGGAGACGAACACCGCCATGAACCGCGGCATGGAGGCGATGGGCGGCAAGATCGTCAAGCGCTACCGTGTCTATGAGCGCAACTTCCAGTAGCGGTCTGACCCGCTCCCTACACTGTTGTGCGTGAGCGAGCAGCTTGAGCGCCGGGAGGTCTCGATCGACGCCGAGGAGCCGGTGGACGCTGTCCTCGTCGGCGATCAGAGCGCGCTGTCGCGCAGAGCACGGATCGGGGCTCGTCTGGAGGCACTCGACGCCGGCGCCCAGGCGGTGGGGGCGCTGACCGTCGCCGCGACCGGATTTCTGGCGGGCGCCGCGGTCGTGGGTCTCGCGCACCGCCGTCGCCAGCGCAGCCTGCCCCGACCCAGCCGCAGATTGGTCAGCGGTCGCCCGGCGAGAGCCGGCGAACTCGTTCAGATCGTCGCCAGCCGCTCGCTGCTGTTGGACGTGCATCTGCTGGGCCCCGGAAGGGACCGCTGAGCGAACCAGACAATCAGCTGCGCGTCGAGGTGCGCCCAGCGGCGCCCTTCCGCCTGTCGCTGAGGGCGGGGATGGACGGCGTGCTGCGGCGCCGTGGAAGGATCCTCGAGCGGCTGCTGCATCACCGCGACCAGCCCGTCGTCGTGCGCGTCACCCAGACCGCCGCCGACCTCGTGCTGTTCGCCGCGTCCTCGACCAGCCGCGACGGCGCGAGCTATGGGATCGAGCGCATGCGCTTCGCTCTGGGTGTTGACGAGGACATCCGGCCCTTCTATCGCCGCTTTCGCTCGGATCCGCTGGTCGGGCGTTCGCTGCGCGCACGGCCCTGGCTGCGCTTGATGCGCCGGCCCGAGCCGTTCGAGGCGCTGGCCTGGGCGATCTGCGAGCAGCTGATCGAGTACGAGCGGGCCGCCGCCATCGAGCGTCGTGTCGTCGCGTCGCTGGGACGGCGCTTCAGCAGCGGCGGTGTGCAACTGCGCGACCTGCCCACGCCAGGGGTGCTGGCGGGGGTCTCACCCGCTCGCCTGCAGTCCATGGATCTCGGCGGCGGGCGTGCCCGCACGCTGGTGCGCACCGCCCGGGAGGTCGCTCGCGGAAGGGTCGATCTGCAGAGCGCCGATCACGAGCTGGGGTGGCGCAGGCTGCGCGCGATACCGGGGATCGGCTCCTGGACCGTTGAGATGCTGGCTCTACATGGGCAGGGCCGCCACGATCAGATCCCCGCCGCGGATGTCGGGCTGCTGAAGCTCGTCGGGCGCAAGCTCAGCGGAGGGGACCCCAGGGCCTACGCCAGCGAGCACGAGGTGCGCGAGTTCTTCGCCCCCTACGGGGAGTGGGCGGGTCTAGCGATGGCTCACATCATCGGCTGACACCGATTCACGCCCACTCCCGGGTCAGGCTCGCGCTACGGGCCTTCTTCTTCGCCCTTCTTGCCGAGACCCTGGCCGGGAAGGAACTCGTTGGTGAAGGGCTGGGCCAGTGAGGCGGGATCGGTGTGTAGGAGGCCTTCTTTGAACATCCAGTGCGCAAACGACACCCACGCCCGTGGATCCTGCCAGCCGTATGGATCCCCGCCGCCGGAGGGGTAGGCGGCGGGCAGCGTTTGCTGGATCGACTCCAGCTGCAGCTTTTCCTGCAGGCCCGGGTTCGCCTTGACCAAGACTGCGGCGGCGGCCGCCGGGTTGGCCTTGACCTGCGCCTCGCCGCGCGTCAGGGCAGACAGAAACGCGCGCAGATCCTGGCCGTCGTGCTGCGCCTCGTTTTGGCGGACGACCAGCACCAGCTCGTCATAGCTCGGCACCCCGGCCTGGTCAACGGGTATCACCAGCGGATGCTTGCCCATCAACTGCAGCTGAAGCGCCTCATAGTTCCAAAAGCCGCCGAGTGTGGCGGCAACCTTGCCTGAGAGCATCGCCGCCACCAGGTCAAACCCGACGTTGACCTGCTTGACCGAGTTGCGGGCCACACCCGCATGGGCGAGCACCGTCCTCAGCTCCGCTTCCTGGTAGTTGATGCCGGCCGTGCCCACCGTCTTGCCCGCTAGATCTGAGATCTTCGCGACGTGCTGGCCCCGCAGCGCGATGATCGAGGTCAGCGGACGCTGCACCAGCGCGCCGATCGAAACCAGCTTGAGTCCCTGATCGCGCGCCAACAGCAGCTCGGGCTCATAGGAGATCGCCATGTTGACCTTGCCGGCCGCCAGCAGCTTCAGCGGTTCAGCCGTTTCAGAGGGGGTGATCGGATTCACCTGCAGACCGTCGGCGCGGAAATCGCCGTGGGCTATCGCCGCATAGATCGCGGCATGGTCGGCGTTCGGCAGCCAGTCGAGCATCACCGTGAACGGCCTGGAGGCGCGCGGCGAGATCACGTCGCTCTTGCCACCGCAGGCTGACAGCGACAGCGAGCAGGCCGCGGCCAGGGAGAGTAGGCACAGGGCTCGGGTGTAGGCGCGCCAGGGTTTCAAGGATGATCTCCTCTCGATTGATGTGGATGCGCGAGCCGGCGTTCAGCCAGCGCAAGGATGTGAAAGCAGGCGATCGCAAAGGCGAACAGCACGACGGCCGCTGCCCATGCACGGGTATTTTGGAAGGAATTCTGGTCGGTGATGATCTCGTGTCCCAGACCGGAGGAGGTGCCGGCGGTCGAGGTTTCGGCGATATACGCGGCAATCACACCGACGGTCACCGCGATCCGTGCGCCGCTGAGCGCCGCCGGCAGCGCGGTCGGCAGCTCGGCTAGGCGAAACGCCTGCCACCTGGACGCGTCGAGGGTGCGCAGCAGCTTCAGCTGGTCGGGCTCCACTCGCCGCAGACCGTTGACGGTTGTGACGACCACCGGAAAGAAACAGATAAGGGTGATCACGAACAGCTTGGGCAGCACCCCGAACCCCCACCAGAAGACGAGCAGCGGAGCGATCACCGGTATCGGTATGGCCTGGGAGCCGATCGTCAACGGGTAGATGGCCCTTCGCCATCGCCGCGAGAAGTGGATCGAGACCGCCAGCGCGAACCCGACGACCAGCGCCAGCAGAACACCGGTCCCCACCACCAGCGCGGTGGTCGCGAGGTTGGAGGCGACGAACCCGAAGTTTTCCCACAGCGACCTGGCTATCGAATGCGGCGCCGGCAGAAAGAACTGATTCACGCCACCGACGTCCACATACAGCTCCCAGGACGCGATCAGGGTCGTGACCACCAGCAGGGGAGGGAGCATCAGACGCAGGCGCCGGATCACTCTGGTCCCCTCACGGCCGCGATGCCCAGCGCCCGCAGGGCTCGCTCGCGGAGCTCCAGCACATCCGGGTCGGTGTGCGCCCGTGGCCAGCCGGCGTGCACCTCGAACTCGTCGATCACCCGTCCCGGGCGGGGCGAGAGCACCAGCACACGGTCAGCGAGGAGGATCGCCTCCTCGACGTCGTGGGTGACGAGCACGACCGTACGCGGTTCGCGCTGGAGTGCCTGGATCAGCCAACGCTGCATCTGCAGGCGCGTGATCGCATCCAGCGCCCCGAACGGCTCGTCCAGGCACAGCAACGGCTTGCCGGACAGCAGCGTGCGCAGAAAGGCGACACGCTGGCGCATGCCGCCAGAGAGCTCGTGTGGTCGGACGTCCTGGAACCCGTCGAGGCCGAGCTCGCAGAACAGCGACTCGGCCCGCTCCCTGGCCTGGGCGCGCGAGAGGCCGCCGATGCGCGGTGCCAGCGCCGCGTTGTCGAGCGCCGAGAACCACGGCAACAGCAAATCGCGTTGGGGCATGAGCACCGCCGGCGGGCAGCGCAGCGATCCCTCCTGCGGCTGCTGCAGACCGCAGATCAGCTCCAAGAGCGTTGTCTTGCCACAGCCGCTCGGGCCGACGACGGCGAGCACACTCCGAGCGGGGAGGTGCAGTGAGACTTCCTGGAGGACCTGCAGTCGCCTTCCGCGTGTATCCGTGTAGGAGTGGGTGATAGAGCTCAGGTACGCGTCGCCGCGAACATCCTCCAGCGAGGATGGTGCTGCTCGGGCCCGCAATCCAGATGGCACGTCGCTCCCTTCGCGGGCATTACCCCACAGGTTCTGAGGGTCGGCGCCGGGTGATCGTCGTGGCGCCATCTCAGCCAGCCTGCCCGCCAGCTCCCCTGCCGTTCTTTGATCAGCCGCCCCTGATCCTAGCGCGAGGGCCACAACCTGGCCGGCGCGAGCGGGTGTGCTCCACGGACTGGAGGGTCGGGCTGGCGCCGCTCAGGCGCGGCGGCTCCGCAGCAGCACCCGTGCCCCGCGGTCGGGGATCATCGTGACGTTGCGATGGTGGGCGCGCTCGGGATCGGGCCGGTCGGCCTCGAGATCCAGTCGGCGCACCATCGCCTCGAGCACCACACGCTGCTCGGCCATCGCCAGCGCGGCGCCCAGGCAGCGGCGGGTGCCGCCCCCGAAAGGCAGCCACTCATAGGTTCCAGGTGCCCGCCCACCCTCGTGCTCGAGCCAGCGCTCGGGACGAAAAGCGTAGGGGTCGGGGTACAGATCCTCACGATGGTGGACGAGCAGGATGCTGACGCTGATGGCGGTCTGCGCCGGCACCACATAGTCGCCGAGGCGCCACGGCACGGTCACCCGCCGGCCGACGATCGGAATCACCGGCCGCGAGCGCATCCCCTCGATGATCGTGGCCTCCACGTGCGCCTCGGCCTCCACACCGGAGCGCACGGCCTCGCGCAAACGGTCGTGGGCGTCCGGGTTGCGCACCAAACGCTCCCAGGTCCAGGCGAGCGAGTTGGCGGTCGTCTCAAAGCCCGCCAGGACCAGCGTGAGCAACTCGTCGCGCAGCTCGTGGTCGGTCAGCTGCTCGCCTTCCTCGGTGGTGGCCCTCAACAGCAGCGAGAGGATGTCACCGCGCTCGCCGAGATCCTGGGCGCGACGACGGGCTTCGATCACGGGGTATGTGGCACGGTCGAGGAACCCGATCGCGGTGCGGGTGATGCCCACCGGCTCATCGCGTCCCAGGTTGGTAAGTTCACCGATCAGCGCGACCGGCGAGGTGGAGACGGTCGCGAGACGCTTGACGGTGTCCCGCAGCCGATGCTCTGCCGTGCCGCGCTCCGGACGGCCCTCTATCCCGAAGATCCCCGACATGATCACATCGAGGGTGATTGCCTGCATGCGGCCGGCCAGGGCAAACGGATGCCCGATCGGCCAGCTGTCGATCGCGCGTTCGGTGACATCGCGGATCATCTCGGCGTAGCGCTCGATCGCCTCGCCGTGAAACGGGGGCAGCAGCAGCCTGCGCTGGCGCAGATGCACCGGACCGTTGGCGGTCAGCACCGAGTTGGGCCCCACGATCGGCCGCAACGGCGACTCGGCGGTGAGGGAGGGCACCAGTTCGGGCTTTGCCGTGAACAGCGAACGGGCGTGATCGGGATGTGACGTGATCACGGTGTCCCCGATCACCGAATGCAACTCAAAGACCTCCCCGAGTTCGCGTCGAGCGCGCGAGACGAACTGAATCTGGCGCTGGGAGAAGCGCAGGGTCTGCAGCGCACGAGGCAGCTTGACCGCCGGCGGTGGGCGCAGCGGCTCACCCTCCTGCGCCGGCCCGGCCGCCGACGGGGGCGCCTGGCCGATGTAGGCGGAGGCTTTTGGTGTGGGAGCCTCAGGCGGATCGTCGATTAGGGATCTAGACGACACAGCGAAGTACGTTAGCGCGCTCGTGACAACGGCACGCGCCGGTCGCAGGCCGCACGGACCGTTCAGCGGGTCAGTTGCAAAGCGGGCTGTGTCAGTGCGCGCACGAAGTCCTCGAGCTGGGAGGTAGTCCAGCACTCAAACGCAACGCAGTGGCGCTCGTAGGCGGCGATCACCGAGTCGCCGTAGTTCCAGTACAGCCGCGGCTCCGGGTTCAGCCAGAAAGTGCGTCCGGCGCGTGCCGCGATCTGCGCGAAGATGTCAGCGCGCGGGTCACGCCCGTTGGTGCGGGCGTCGCCGAGCACGATGACCGTCGCGCGGGGGTGCAATTCGTCCTGGATCTGTTCCAGGAACTCCGACCACACGCGCCCATAATCGGTGTAGCCGGAGATGTCGGCCACGCCGGCGTCGCTTGCGATGCGTTCGTTGACGGCTTTGAAGTCGCGCTCGCGTTCGAAGATGTCGGTTACCTCCGAGATGCGCTCGATGAACACGAACGAGCGCATCTTGCGGAAAGTGTCGTGCAGCGCGTGCAGTACGGACAGGAAGAACACCGATGCGGAGGTGACGCTCGTGGAGATGTCGCACAGCACGAAGATCTCCGGGCGTTTGGGGCGGCGCGGGCGGAACTTGAGCTCTACCGGCACGCCGCCGGTCTGCAGCGACGCGCGCATCGTGCGCCTGACGTCCACGTGCGCGTGGCGGCGATGGCCGCGGTGTTGCATGCCCTGGGTCGCGAGGCGGCGGCGCAGCTGCGCCACGACACGGTGCACCGCCGCGAGATCTGCGAGCGGCCCGGAGGGCAGCGCCCGGTCGAGCTCCCCCAAAGGACGGGACGGCGGCAGGTTGCCGGTCCGCTGGATCTGAGAGCTTTCGAGCTCACGTCGCAGCAGTGCCTCAAAGCGCCGCAGCGACTCGCGCGGCAGACCGTCGCGGCGCGGGTCCTCGGGCGGGAGATCGGGTTGCGGCTCCGCGCGCAGACCGAGGGCGCGCCTGATCCGCTGGACATCCACCCCGATGACTCCCGAGCCTCGCTCCTGCTGTCCAAGGGCCGCGACCGCCACGCGTGCCAGGTCGCGCATCGCACCCTCGGCGCCGTCGCGCACTGCCGCGGCGATCTGACTGCGCAGGCTCTCCAGTTCCTCCTCGGAGAGCTCCTGCAGCGAGCCGTCAGCTCGCCCCGCGCCGTCGCTTTCCCGCTCGCTCAGTTCCGCCAGCTCCACCGCGCGAAAGAAGAACCGGTCGAAGACCAGATCGAAGATGCGCCTGTCCTGTTGGCTCTTGGCGAGGGTGGCCGCCAGCGCCTCGCGAAAGTCCGGCTCACGACGCCAGTCGATCTCGCCGAGCACCTGCAGCGCGTCCAGCAGCTCCGAGGTGCCTATTGCAAGGCCCTCGCCGCGCAGCTGCTCGCCGAGCTCCAGCACCCGCGAGACCATGCCCCCGTGCTCGCGGCTCGTTCGCGAGCTCACGGCGGGACGCTCAGAGTCGCTGGGCATCCAGCGGCTGCGGTCCAGACAGCTTCACGCCGACACGCTCGGTCACCACGTCCATGTCGGTGCGGTGCTTGACGATCACCGACATCGTTTCGTTGAATGTCTGCGAATCGATATCGGAGACGCCGAGTAGCAAAAGCGCCCGGGCCCAGTCGATCGACTCGGCGATCGATGGCGGCTTCTTCAGATCCAGCTCACGGACCATGCCCACGATCTCGACCAACTTGCGCGCAACCGTCTGGCTGAGCTCGGGGGTGTGCAGGCGCACGATCTCGAGCTCGTGCTCGAGCGACGGGTAGTCCAACCACAGATACAGACAGCGGCGCTTGAGCGCCTCTGTCAACTCGCGTGAGTTGTTGGAGGTCAGCAGCACCACCGGGTGTGTGCGCGAGGAGACCAGGCCGAGCTCAGGGATCGAGATCTGAAAGTCAGACAGCAGCTCGAGCAGCATCGCCTCAAACTCCTGGTCTGTCTTGTCGATCTCGTCGATCAAGAGCACCACCGGCTGCTCGGAGGCGATCGCCCGCATCAGCGGCCTGGCGAGCAGGAACTCCTCCCCGAAGATGTCGTCCTGCACCTCGTTCCAGCCGCTGCCGCCGTCCTGCGCCTGGATCCGCAGCAGCTGCTTGCGGTAATTCCACTCATACAGCGCCTTTGCCTCGTCCAGGCCCTCGTAGCACTGCAGGCGCACGAGCTCACGGCCCAGGTAGCGGGCCAGCGCCTTGGCTAGCTCGGTCTTGCCGACCCCGGCCGGTCCCTCGACGAGCACCGGCTTGCCGAGCTTCGTGGCGAGGTAGGCGACCAGGGCGGTTGACTCGTTCGGCAGATAGCTCACGGCGCGCAGACCAGCGGCCACCTCGGTGCTGTCGCTCGGCTGCGTTACGGTGCTCATTCCCGGCGAATGATAGGACTACAGGCAGTGTCGAACCTCATCCCGCTCCTGGCAAGCTCCGCCCCGCGGCTCGCGCCGTACCTGGTCGGGCTCATTCTGGGCTTTCTAGCCGGCTGTCTCGGACACCTGATCAAAGCGCCGCTTTTGATCGTGTTCGGCATCGCGCTCGTCGGCCTGACGAGCGCGGTATTTGTGATAGCCGCCGATCCGTCTCTCTCCTAGCGCCGGGGCTTGCGGCTATCTGGAGGGAGGGTCATCGAACGACAGCTGCTCGGGCTCCTCGCCGCCGCTGGACTGGCGCTCAGGCCTGGGGGGTGGGGAGGAGGCGGGCCGCGGCGGGTAGCGGGGTCGTTGCCGGGCGACGGGGGGCTCCGACACCGGCCGTTCGGTAATGGCCGTGACCCGCTCGTCGGGTGGACCGGGATCGGGCGGGGTGTCCCTGCGGCGCATCAGCGGCGGCTCGGGTCGCTGCCCGCCGCGGATCCGCGAGCCGGCGTAGGCGAGCAGGCCGGCGGCGGCGAGCGCGAAGAAGATCCCCCATTGGATGCCGATCGTGGTCGAGATCTTCTGTGTCGCGGCCGTGCTCGGCTTGCTGAGCAGGCGGTAGAAGATCAGCAGCGCACACCACGCACCGGCGAGCATGATGACCAAGCCGTCGCCGCCGGGCAGTTGGAAGGGCCGCCGCTCGGCGCGAGCAAAGAGGAGGGTCAGCACACCGGCGCTGACCAGAAGCACCGCGGCCTCCACGAAAGAGAAATCCTGAAACGCGCTCAGGCTCGTCGACGCGATCTTTGCCGACCCCTTGACGATCACCGTGTAGGACTTGCTGTACCAGGGCAGCAGCATCGTGATGAACAAGGCGACGGCAGCGGCCGCCGCCAGCCGGCGCTCTGACTCGAGCACACCCCACGCGGCGATCACACGCCCCGGTATCGAGCGTGCGCCACCACCGCCGGCGGTTTGATGACGCTCGTGGCGTGCGGACATCAGATCTCCCACCTGTTGAGCCGTGAGGCATCGCGGCTGGACACGGCCGTACTCAGCCGCTCACGCCGGCCCGTGCGCGCATTCGCTTCGTCAACAGCTTCGAGTCGGCCGCCGAGATCGTACGCAACTGGCCCTGGAAGGCGAGCTTCCAGTGCTCGGCCGGCCACTTGCGGACGTGCTCGAGCTTGCTCGCGAGCGCATGGGCTGGCACCCAAGCGTCCTGCTCGAGCACGATCTCGGGCTCTGTCTGAAAACGCCACGGGTAAGCGTCCGGATTGTCCGGCTTTCCGGGCCAGATCTTCGTACGGTCCTCGTATAGCTCTCCCGTCACGACGATCTGCGCGGCGAAGACCATCATCTTTGTCAGATACAGGACGATGCGATCGCCCGGCTCGATCTGCAGCGCCCGGGGTCGGTTGCGCTCCTTGATGCCGATCACCGAAAAGCCATGCTCACGTGTCGCCTCGTAGTTTTCCGGCGACCCGGTCAGGATCCAGGTGCGTGGAGTCTCACTCGACACTCCACGATTGTAGGCGCCCGCACCCGGGAAACTCACGGCAGGGGCGCTCACAGAATCGGGATGTCCTGAATCTCGCCGCCCGCGACGGGCCTCGGACGATTCAGGCGCGAGATCAGCACGTCGAGCAGCGCTCGCAGCACCGCCAGCAACTGGCGGACCAGCCTGAGCAGCTCGGCCAGCACATCCTCGGGCAGCAGCTCACGCAGCGAACGCAGCAGCTCCCCCAACGAGTGCGCCTCCTCGGCGGCCTGCACCGCCTGTGCGGCGTCCAGCGGCTCCCAGCCGCTGGCGGGAGTCTCGGTGGCCTCGCGAACCAATCGTTGAGCGGCTGCCTGGGCGTCACGGAGATGCGCGCGCAGCAGCTCCAGCGGATCTGGCTGGGATTCAGGCATCAGATACGGTCAAAGTATCCTCCGGGCTTAGAAAACTCACGTACAGGGAGTCCTTCTCAAAGCGCGCCAGGCCCGCTTGGTGGTTGGCGAGAGCCGGCGGCAGCATGATCGTGCGCCGGTGCCCGTTGACGCTGACGATCAGCTCGAGCCCCAGCTTCTTCAACGATATCCCCTCCCTATTGGCGAACGGAAGATCCAGGCGAAGGGTGGCACCCCGCTCGTTGACCGACAGCTCGTGCGCGAGGCGATCGTGCAGCACCGCGGCGACATGCATGCCGTCGAAGAGCTCCTCGCCGAGGCGCGTGAGCATCTCGGTTCCCACGACCTCCTGCTCGAAGTAGGGGGCGCACAGCACCGGGACGGGCGAGAACGCGTCCCGTACATCACCGAGATGCTCCTGCTGGAGCGAGCGCCAGCTCTGAAAGTACTCGCCGACCTGTTCGGGGAACACCCTGTTGACGATCACCGCGTCCGTGAGATAGCCGTACAGGTTCAGGTAGGTGAACGTGCGGCGCGCCTCGTCGATCACCATCCGGTCGGGGTTCATGACCAGGCGTATGCTGACCCGCTCGTGGTCTGAGAGGATCTCGTGCAAGGCGATCAGGTTGCGGCCGAGGCGCTGCATGTCGTCCAGGACATCCTCGCCGGGCAGGTTCAGGTCGAGCACGGCCCGGGCGAACGGGCGCGCGGCGGCCATGATCTGTCCCTGCGCTGGCAGCACCCGCTCCAACCACCAGCGCGCCACGTCGGGGAACGCGAGCATCCTCAGCGTCTCGCCGGTCGGGGCGCAGTTGACGATGATCACCTGAAACTCATCGCGCTCGTGATGATGCTTGAGCGCCATCAGGCTGAAGAGCTCATCGAGGCCCGGGGGCACGGTCAGCTCCTCCGCGGAGATGCGATTCACACCCCGCGCCACGAGCATGTCCCCCAGCCAGCTCTGCACACTCGACCAGTTGCGTTCGAGCTCAGCCTGAGCCGATATCTGCTGGGCCCACAGCGACTCGGCGACCGCGATCGGTGCGTCGGTAAGGGGAACTTCAAGCGAGTCGGCGAGGGAGTGCGCCGGATCGGTGGACATCACGATCGTGCGCAGCCCCGCCGCGGCGCAGCGCAGCGCGCTGGCCGCCGCGACCGATGTCTTGCCCACTCCGCCCTTGCCCGTGTAGAGGATCGTTCTGGGCGCCATCGCTGAGAGAGTCTAGGAACAGTTGGCGCGATCGCGGCACCCGCTGTCCGGGCGGCGGTTTGGTGCCGTCAGCGTCGAGTGGTGACGGTTATCGTCCCGCTGGCGGAGGCGCTGTTGCCGGCGAGGTCGGTGGCGTGCAGCGAAACCGAGTATTCGCCACCCCTGTTGGGGGTGACCCACAGCAGCTTCGGCTTGCCCGATTCGACAGTCGCGTGATTGCTCCACACTTCGTGGCCGCCCTTGCTGACGGTCATGCTGACGGTTGACATCTTCGACAGCGAGAGCTCGACGCCGCCGCGGGTCCCGCCGCCCAGTCTGTGGGTGAGCAGTTCGATTTCCGGCGGGGTGTGCAGGTCGGCGGTGAAGTTTTCGGCTGTCACGCAATAGATTTCATCCCCGGGGATCGGCGTCAGCGCCGGGGCGCTACTGGTGACGCTGGCGGAGCTCGCCTTCGGTTCGCTGCCCCCGTTGGTGCCGACCGTCGTGGTGGGCTGACCGCCTGCGGGGGGCGCTGCCAGCGGAGGCCCCTGCTTGGTGCGCTGGCACAGGTTTTTCAAGAATTCCGTGAGGAGTTCGTGATAGTTCAGGGGTGATTCGGAGTGCTGGTCATACAGCGACCACGCTCCGGTGTCGTAGTGGGGCACCTCCGCGCGAGCCTCCGCGTCGCCTTCTTCGAACAGACGCTCGCCGACCGGGTCGCCCGTAAGCTTGGTGTAGTCATACAGTCCGATGACGGCCTGTATGAAGCCGTTGATGATGCGCTCGCTAGGCGCATAGGTGTACTCCAGGTAGTGCGCCCCGGCTGCTGTCTGGACACGGACACCGGCGGGCGGCGGTGTCTTGAAGATTCCAAGCGCTTGCTGGGCAGTCGTCAGATAGGCCTGTTCTTTGAAGCGCGACCACCCTCGGGAGAACGCCTGCAGCGCGGTGCCCTGAGAGAGCCCGCTCGTCCACGGTGGGGCGCCTCCGTCGAACTGGAACAGATACTCCCAGGCGATCCCTCCGGCGCGCTGTGTGGCCAGCGGCATGACTTCGCCGAGCAACTGCTTGAACTCGCTGTTGTGATTGCCGGACAGGTAGTACCCGTTGGCCTCCCCAAACGTCGCCAGCCACTGGATCTCGATGCCCTGACCGGGGTAGGACTCCCACACTATGCGACTGCCTGGAAAGCTGACACGCTGGCCGTAGGAGAGCAGCGGCCCGCTGTTCCACCACTGGCGGTTGCGTTCCAACGTCAGGAACAGGGCGCCTAGACGCGAGGGTGTGAACTCTCTGGCTGCCGCGATCGCCTGCACGTTCGCGACCACCGCGGCCAGTTCGGTGCGGCGGGTGCCCGACAGCTTCTTCAGCAGATGCTGCGCGGAGCTGTAGGCGGAGCTGTATTTGGAGAGGCTGCTCGCAGGGATCGCGCCGCTGTGCGCGAGGCTCTGAAGGGCTTCGCCGACGCTCGGGCGGTGAGCGGCCGCGATCCCGGCGAGCGCCGTCGATCGAGGGCCTTCAACGGGATGCGATGCCGTGGCCGGCGGAGCGAGCGCCGCCGACGGCAGGTAGGGGTCGGCACGCAGATATGTGTGCCCATCGGCTGCCAGCACGAGCAACTGGTGTGAGTCTGTGGTGGCCAGCCGTCCTGGTGTCGCGGCGTTCACCCGGTTGGCGTGCAGCCCACCCAGCGACAGACCCAACAGGAGCGCGGCGAGCAGCTTGGCGCGCATCAGGCTGATGCTACGCTCGATCGCCGCGGTCTCCGCAAGCCCGCTTGCAGACAATGCTCCGCAGATGAACGCACACGACCGAAACACCGTCCTGCGCCCACTAGTTGCGCTGGCTGGGTGCGCGGCGATCGCATGGGTGCTGCTCGGTTGTGGAGGCTCACAGAACAGCGCCCAGTCGATCGTCAACGACACCTTCCACTCCCACCGGCAGATCGACAGCGGACGGCTGAGCCTGTCGCTCGAGCTGGCGGCCAGCGGGGTGCGCAGCCTCAAAGCGCCCCTCTCGCTGGGGGTCAGAGGACCGTTCCAAGACGGTGGTCCCGGGCTTCCACGCTTTGGCCTGGAAGTCGATCTCGCGCTGGGCGGGCGGACGGTCCACGCCGGCGTGGTCTCCACCGACGGCAAGTTCTTCATCTCCCTGGAAGGAACCCCTTTTCAGGCGCCGCCGAGCACGATGGCGGCTCTCGAGCAAAGCTACGCTCTGTCCGGCAAGCGGGCAGCCCCCAACAGCCGATCGACCTTCACCGCGATCGGAGTGAACCCAGGGGAATGGCTCGAGCACCCGGTGGTCGAGGGCACCGAAACGCTCGCGGGGGTAAAGACGGTTCACCTCGTCGCGGGCCTGAACCTGCCGCGCTTCCTGGCCGACACCGCCAAGCTCTCAGGGGCCGGCGGAGCGCTGGGCCTCAACCGGGCCGCACCGGCCACGGGGCTGCTCAACGCGCAGCAGAGCACCGCGTTGACCCAGTCGCTTACCTCCGGCCGCGTGGACCTGTACACGGGAGTCGCAGACCACCTGCTGCGGCGCCTTTCGGTACAGGCGTCGTTCACCACCAAACCGGGGACCCGCGAAGAGCTGCAGGGCCTTCGCCACGCCACCCTGGATCTGCAACTGGGGCTGGCCGATCTCAATCAGCCTCAGGAGATCCTTGCGCCCAGCAATCCCCGTCCGCTCTCCGAACTGGTCTCTCAGCTTCAGCAGCTCGGCTTGGCCGACTAGCCAAAGCGCGGCTACTCCCGCCCGACCTCCTGGTCGTCAGCTTCGAGCTCGTCGTCCTCGAGCTCGTCGTGATCACCATCGACAGAGTGCTCTCCGCCGGGGTGGTATGTGACCTGAAAGCGCTCGATCAACTCGTCGCGGCGATGCTCGTCCAGGGGCGAGTCGTCTGCGATCAACACCCACTCGGCGCCCTCGAACTCCTCCATGTTGAAGATCTCGTGGTCGAGCTCGGGCGAGTCATCGACGACGATCAGCACCTCGGTCTGGGGATTGAAATAGGTGCCCGGACGGTTGGTCAGCTCCTCCAACTCGAAGCGGCGATGATCGACCATGTTGCACTTATACCCGATCGAATTCCGATTGGGTCAGCCGCCCAGCTCCTCGAGCGTGCGAGTCACCTCGGTCTCCACATCCAGCGGGGGCTGCCCCTGGCGCTCGCGCCTCGAGTTGCGGGCAATCACGAGCTGGCGCACTTCCTCCGCGAGTCCCGAGTTCTCCGCAGCGGAAGCCTGGGTGCCGGCGGCCGCGGGGTCGATCAACGCGGCGAGCTCAGCATCTATATCCAAAGGCTCCGATCCCTGGCGCACGCGACGTTCGCTGCGCGCCTGAAGCAACTGGCGGATTTCCTGCTCCCGCTCTGAGCTCGCTGGCGCCGCGTCGCCCGGCGGCGCTTTCGCCTTACCACCGGAATCGCCACCCAGCGAGAGGCCACCGCCGCCGATCTGGTCATAGGGGCTTCCCCGGCCGAGCGTCAGCAGCGCCCCGACGAGTATGAACAGCGCGATCACCGCGAAAATCACCAGTGTCGGGGTGCCTGCCATCGTCGCATTGTCGCTCACCCGACCGGCGATCGCCACCACGGGCCGATTTGCGTGCTTGTTGACGATCTCGCCCTTCGCTACCCTTCATTACCCCACGTTGACTGACTAGTCAATCTATCCAGCGCGGCGAGCTGTCACGCCGTCCTAGACGGCCCACTGCTTCCCGCGCCAGTCTTTAGGAGATCACGAACAGACATGGTCGATTTCACGCTCACCGACGAGCAGAAGAATCTGCGCGAACTGGCCCACGACTTCGCTGAGAAGGAGATCCGTCCGGTTGCCTGGGAGTACGACAAGGACGGCACCTGGCCGCAGGAGATCCTCCAGAAGGCGTGGGAGGTTGGCCTGATGAACACCCACATCCCCGAGGAGTACGGGGGACCGGGCCTGGGCTACCTCGACGGCTGTCTGATAGAGGAGGAGCTCTCGTGGGGCTGCTCGGGCATCCAGACCTCGCTGGGATGCAACGGCCTGGCGACAGCGCCGATCGTGCTCGGCGGCTCGGAGGAGACCAAGCGCAAGTATCTGACCCCCTGACCGAGGAGCTGAAGCTCGCCTCGTTTTGCCTGACCGAGCCTGACGCGGGCTCCGACGTTTCCGGCATGCGCACAAGCGCCGTCAAGAAGGGCGACAAGTACGTCCTCAACGGCTCGAAGTGTTTCATCACAAACGGCGGGTACGCCGACTACTTCACCGTCTACGCGAAGACCGACAAGGAGGCCGGCCACCGCGGCATCTCCGCGTTCGTAGTCGAGCGTGAGTGGGGCGTGTCAGGTTGACAAGAAGGAGGACAAGCTCGGGCAGCGCGCCTCGAACACAGCGACGATCTCCTTCAACGATGTCGAGGTTCCCGCCGAGAACCTGCTGGGCGAGGAAAACAAGGGCTTCAAGCTCGCGATGATGACACTCGACCGCACCCGCCCGGGCGTCGCGGCGATGGCGACCGGGATCGCACGCGCCGCGTTTGAGTTCGCGACCGAGTACTCAAAGGAACGCGTCCAGTTCGGCGTGCCGATCGCGATGCACCAGGCAATCCAGTTCATGATCGCCGACATGGCGACCGAGATCGAAGCGGCGCGCCTGTTGACGTGGAAGTCAGCCTCGCAGCTGGACAACGGCGAACGCAACACGCTGGTCTCCTCGCACGCCAAGCGCTTCGCGGCCGATACCGCGATGAAGGTCGCCACCGACGCGGTGCAGGTCTACGGCGGCTACGGTTTCATCAAGGAGTACCCGGTGGAGAAGCTCTTCCGTGACGCGAAGATCATGCAGCTGTACGAGGGCACCTCGCAGATCCAGCGTCTGGTGATCGCCCGCGAGACGCTGCTGCCGCGCCGTATCGAGGAGCCGACGGCAGTCCCCGCTTGATGCGAACCTGACTTCCTTCTTCCATGCCGCATGGGCATGGAAGAAGGGCCCCGCGCGTGTGACCCCTCCTTGGGGCACATGCGCCGCCGGGCTGGCGCCGAGCACAAATCGTCACCGCGAACCAGAGGAGAGCGACAAGCATGTTTGTTTTCAAGGCCGCCGTCGTAGGCGCAGGAACGATGGGAGGCCAGATCGCCCAGACGATCGCCGCGGCCGGGATCCCCGTCGTGCTCAAGGACATCAGCGAGGATCTCGTGCAGGCCGGCCTGGACGAGGCCCGCAACGTCACGAGCGGACAGGTGGGCAAGCTGGCCGAGAAGGGCAAGATCACCGCCGAGCAGGCAGAGCAGCAGATCGAGCAGATCCTCGCCCGCATCCACGGCAGTACCTCCTATGAGGGCTTCGGCGACGTGGACTTCGTGATCGAGGCCGTCCCGGAGAAGATGCAGATCAAGCAGACGGTGTTCGCCGAGCTCGACGCCGCCACCCCCGGCCACGCGATCCTCGCCTCCAACACCTCCTCGCTGTCGATCACCGAGATCGCCGAAGCGACGCTGCGCCCAGAGAAGGTCGTCGGCTTTCACTACTTCTACCCCGCCTCGATCATGCCGCTGATCGAGATCATCGAAGGCGAGGAGACGGCCCCCGAGACGTTGAGCACGGCCGTGACATTCGCCCAGACGATCCGCAAGCAGCCGATCACGTGCGGGGAGGTCCCCGGCTTCGTGGTCAACCGGATACTGAACGCGGGGACCTCTGAGATCTGGCGCGAGCAGGAGCAGAAGGGCCTGTCGATCAAAAAGATCGACGAGGGCGTCGGCGCCGCCGGCGTGATCCCGGTAGGCCCCTACTTTCTGGTCAACCTGCTCGGGCTGGACACCGTACTGCACGTCGCCGAGCACCTCGCAGAGTCATACGGAACCGAGCGCTTCTACGTCCCCAAGGAAATGAAGAAGCTCGTCTCCGAAGGCAAGCTCGGAGCCAAGACCGGCGGCGACGGTTTCTATGACCCCCAGGGCGAGCCGAACATCTCAGCTGACGGCGACCCGGACATCGATGAGCTGGTGGAACTGCTGACGCTGAAGACATTCGTCGAGGCCTGTCTGGTACTGCAGGAGGGCGTCGCCACCCACCGCGACATCGACTTCGGACTGATGGCGGGCGCGGGACTGGACCCGCGCCGGGGCCTGTTGCCGCCGTTCATGAAGGCCGACGTCGAGGGGCTGGACACGATCCTCGAGCGCCTGGAGAACGCCGCCGAGCGTCACGGTGAGCGCTTTGAGCCACCAACGATCCTGCGTCGCCTCGTCGCCCAGGGCCGCTTCGGGCAGAAGACCGGACAGGGCTTCTACTCCTACCCGCAGCCCGACCCGGATGATTCGGCCCCACCCACCCAGGTCGTCAAGCTCGAGACACGAGGCGAGGTCGCGATCGCGTGGCTTGCCAACGGTCAGATGAACTCGATCGCACCGCAGGTGATCGAGGACCTCGGCAAGATCTGGGAGCACATCAAGGGCTCAGGCGTCCGGGCGCTCGTGATCGCCTCCTCGAACCCCTTTCTCTACAGCGCCGGGGCCGACATCAAGGCGTTCACCTCGATGGACGAGTCGGCCGGAGAGCAGCTGATCCACTCAGCTCACGCGCTCTTTCGAGAACTCGGCACAGAGGGGGTCCCGACGATCGCCGCGGTCAACGGCCTGGCGTTCGGCGGGGGCTGCGAGCTGGCGATGTCCTGCGATGTGCGGATCGCGGCGCGCTCGGCGATCTTCGGCCAGCCGGAGATCAAGCTCGGGATCATCCCCGGCTTCGGCGGCACCCAGCGCCTTCCCCGCCTGGTCGGGGAAAACAAGGCCCTGGAGATGAACCTCATCGGCGATCCGATCCTCGCCGAGGAGGCGTTCGAGTATGGGCTGGTCAACAGGATCGTGGAAGACCACGAACTGCTCGACACGGCTCTGGCCTGGGCCCGCAAGCTCGCGGCCCAGGCGCCGCTGGCCCTCGAGCAGATCAAGAAGGTGTCAGCCGCGGGCGACCTGGACGACGGGATCGAGGCGGAGAAGCGGGCGTTCGCCAACGTATTCCAGAGCGCAGACGCCAAGGAGGGAATCTCCGCGTTCCTCGGCAAACGCGCGCCGTCCTGGACTGGCAAGTAGGCGATTGGGCACCGCGGCGATATCGCCGTCGGTCAAGCGGCTGGCGGACCTCATTCGCCAGGCGGGCTCGACTGTCGCGCTGACCGGCGCGGGGATCTCCGTGCCGTCTGGGATCCCCGACTTCCGCTCCCCCGGGACGGGGCTGTGGGAGAACGTTGACCCGATGGCTGTCGCGCACATCGATGTCTTCCGTAGCGACCCCGAGCGCTTCTGGGCCTTCTACGGCGAGCGGTTTGCGACCCTCGACTCCAAGGAGCCAAACGACGCTCACCGGGTACTCGTGACGCTGGAAGAGCACGGACTCCTGGACGCCGTCATCACCCAGAACATCGACATGCTCCACCGCAAGGCGGGCACACGCGAGCTGGTGGAGGTGCACGGCTCGATCGAGCGCTGCCTGTGCCCCGCCTGCGGGATGGGCCGGGGCCTCGAGGACGTTTGTCGAGCCCTGGCGAGAGCACCCGACGGTGTTCCCCGCTGCGAGGACTGCCGAGCGCCGCTGAAGCCCGACGTAGTGCTCTTCGGCGAGTATCTGCACGAGCCGACTATGCAGCGTGCCCAGCAGCTGTGCCTCAAGGCGGATCTGCTGCTCTGCATCGGCTCCTCGCTCGAGGTCCATCCGGTGGCCGCCCTGCCATGGCTCACCCGCGATCACGCAGGCGCGGTCGCGATCATCACCCAGGGACCCACCCCGCTGGATGCGGTCGCGAACGTCGTCCTGAAAGGCGACGTGGTGGGAGAGCTGGGCGCGCTGCTCGTCGAGCTGGGACTGCCCCAGCACGGCGAGCACATCGAGTCAGCCGGGTAGCTCGGCGACGCTCAGCAGATACTCGGCCTGTACGCGAAAGGATCCGTCGTCGGCTTCGTTGAAGCTGCTGTACAGCTCCAGCATCTCCCCGCGCATCTGCTCGTAGCGGCCCTGGCCCTCGAGCGCCGCCTTGATCATCACGGCCGGGCCGAGCATGCGCTCGTCGTCGGCCATCCAACCCTCGACGGTCGGTCCAGAGAAGGTGACGGTCCGGCGCTCGCACGTCACGTCCACGCCGCTGTCGGCGAACAGCGAGCGCACATACTCCTCGTTCCCCCACATCACCGCAGGCTTCAACTCCGGTGGCATCGGCGGCATGTAGCTTGCTGATGCCCTGAAGCTTCGAGCCGACGAAGCCCTCCGGCGTCCAAGCTGTGACGCCGATCATCGCGCCGGGACGCGCGATCCTGACGAGCTCGGCGGCGGCGAGTTGCTGGCGTGGAGCGAACATCACACCGAAGCACGAGGTGACGCGATCGAAAGAGCCAGGCTCGAATGGCAGTTCCTCGGCGTCACCCTCGACGAATTCGATCTCAAGGCCGGCACTCGCTGCCCGGCCGCGCGCGACGTCGAGTAGCTTCGGCGTCAGGTCGAGGCCCGTCACGTTCGCTCCGGCTCGCGCCGCTGCGATAGCCACGTTGCCGCTTCCCGTTGCGACGTCGAGCCAGTCATGGTCTGCCTGTGCGTCGAGGCGCTCGACCAAGCCCTCGGCCACGGAAGCGATCCGGCGCGAGACCTCCGGGTAATCCCCGGCCGTCCACATCGCCTTCTGGCCTTCCTTGAACCCGCTCACATCGATACTCATCGCTGCCTCCCGGTTAGTTGGCTGTCGTGTGCTCCCGCTTGGCCAGGTCGCGCTGGGGTTCGATCTCCCAGCGCGCGGCGAGCTGTGAGAGCTCCTCGCCGAGCTTCCAGCGATCGGCTACCGGTGGCCCCTCGTAATCTGGGCTGGCGCCCTTCAGGGCCATGCAGCCGGTGTTATCGCCGATCGTGCGCAGCCGTTCGACCTCGCTGTCGCTGAGCAGAATCTCGCTCGGCAGCCGCGCCAGCTCGGCGCGCTTGTCCTCGACTGGGCGGGCATCTGGCCCGCTCTCCTGGATCAGGGTGGGCGCGACACAACGCACGGCGGGCTGCGCCAGGTTCCACTGGCAGGCCAGCTGCAACATGCTCAGCCCGTGCCGCTGCGCATACGGGCGCATCAGGTCGAGTCTCTCGCGGCCGGCCTGCACCCAACCATCCGGGCGGAACTTGCGGTGGTCGTATTCCGCGAAGGCATGGCCGGCCAACACGTCGTCGTGGAACAGGCCGCCGTAGTCCACCACCCGGGTGATCAGATCCACTTCGTTTGCCTGCGCCGCGCCGAGCACAAGCTCGCCCGGCCACGGCTCCATCGGGCTGAGGATGATCATCGCCCAGTCGATCAGTCCCCCGAAGCGCTCCATGCAATCGATCAGGTCCAGCGTGAAACCGTTCGCCGGCCCGGGAGCGACGCCGATCGACTCGGTGAGACCGTCCTCGCGCAGCGCATCCATCCCGCTCCACACAGCCTCGCTGGTGTAGCCAGTGTGATCGGGGTTGTGCAGCATCAGCAGATCGAAGTGCCCGACGCCGATCCGTTCCAGGCTGCGCTCCGCCGCCATGCGCACATAGTCGGCGAAGGCTCGCTCTGAGCGCAGCCGCGGGTCGGTGAACCGCGGGTAACCCTTGGCTCCTTCACGCTCGCCCTCATAGAAATCGTGTCCGATCGCGCCGACCAGACAGTAGGTGTCGCGCTGAACCCCCTCCAGGGCACGGCCGAGTACACGATCTGCCTCTCCCCCTCCATAGGCGTCGGCGGTGATGACCGTGTCTATCCCATCGCCGGACCTGAGTAGGGCGAGCAGACGCTCGTCCTCGATGCGCTCGCCGAAGTGCATGAAGTGCCCGCCGCTCCAGGTGCCGACAGCGGTTCTCGTGGATCTCATCACTGCAGATTAAAGCCCGTCGCCGTGCGCGCCCGCAGCGCCGCCTCGACGCGCTCCAGCGCGTGGCGCAGCGTCTGCTCGCCGGGATCGCCATCCAAAAGCGCCACGTCGGCCTCCCGCTGAACTCCCGCTCGCAGTTGCTCGAGCTCAGAAATTCGCGGCTGCAGATCCGCGCGCTGCTCGCCACGCAGCTCAGGTAGCGCTGTGGCGTACGCGCGCTCCAGCTCGAGCGCGGCGAGCGAAAGGCGACCCTGATCTAGATCCTGACGTGCCCGCAGGGTCAGCTCCTCGCACATGAGAGCCTTCCCGCGGGTGCTCAGCAGCACAGCCAGACGCTCCTGGGGACGCAGGGCATGCGTGCGCCGGTGCGTGCGCCGCTCTTTGATCACGAGCTCGCGCGCGTGACTGAAGCGCCCATCGGCCACCTCCTCGCCCTCACCCCAGCCGGCTCTCACGATCAGCGCCCCAGTCGCCGAAAGCTCGCGTACATACGGATCCGCGCTGGCGATCCGATGAGCGAACAGCACCTTGTTCAGGACCGCCGCCGCTTTCGAGCTCTCACGCTCCCCGTCGAGTTCGGAGAGCCAGCGACGAGCTTGTGACTCGGTCTGTAGCGGAACGGGATCGATGATCGTGACACGGGTCGTTGGAACCGGAGCGGGGTCTGGGGATGTCGGCCGCTGAGCTCGGTGCAGACGCGACGGTCCACGCGGTGGGGCTGAGAGAGTGCTGAACACGACCACGTGCTCGGGCTTCGCGTCGCCTTTGGCGCGCACCAGGTAACGGCCGTCGGATGGCCCGAGTTCAAGCGGGAACTCCATCTGCACGAAGAGGAACAGCTGCTCTGCCACAAGTGCACCGTATCCTTCAGCGGCGTTCGACGAATACGAGGAGTACGAGATGACAGGCGGAAGTACAACCAAAGGTCTACGCGGGCGGCTAACCGACAGCGCGGAGGACAGGCTCGGCCGGGCGCTCTCGGAGCTAATCGAAAACCCGCTGCTGTCGGGTGTGATCGGCCGGGCTTTCGACGCGCGCGAGAAGGCGGCCGCGGCTCAAGAGGTGGCGATGGGCGCCCTGAACATTCCCTCCGCCGCGGATATCGAGCGCCTCACACGACGAGTGCGCTCGGTCTCTCAGCGCCTGGAGGGCATCGAGGACGGTGTGCATCGACTCGATCGTGTGCTCGCAAAGCCGTCGGTCGAGGTGCGCCTGGAGGCGATAGAGGAGCAGCTGAGGACGCTGCATAGGATGGTGGGGGATGTGCGGGACGGCCTATCGGGTCCGGCGGCCAGCGTCTCGCGTGACCAGGAGCGGCTGCGCGTCGAGGACGTCTCGGCCGCGCCGAAGCAGCCCGCGGCCAAGCCACGCAAGGCGCCCGCCAAGCGCAGCCCACCCAAGCGCGCAGCCGCCAAGAGATAGCCCGGCCCCGCCGGTTTAGAGCCAATACCTTTACTTTGGAAACGAAACGGCAGAACGGAGCGAGCGCGCCCCCAAGCCCGGGGGGCCGGCCTATCTTTACGGTATTGGGTTTAGAGCGCGAGCGCCGTGGTCGCCGCCCTACCCATGCTCTCCGCGGCAAGGACGAGCTGCTCCTCCTCGATGCGCTGACGGTGCCCATTCGCCAGCAGGTCGGAGACGATCAGCGCGCACCCCACTGGCACGTCGGCGCGCGCGCCCACCGCGAACAACGTCGCGGCCTCCATCTCGACCGCGGCGGCACCCGCCTCGCGCCACCGCTCGCCGCGAAGCTCATCCGGGTCGTAAAAGAGATCGGTGCTCGCGATCCTCACAGCCGGTCGCCCCGCCGCCTGTACAAGCGCCGCGGTCAACCTGACGTCGGCGGCGACGGTCTCGCCGGCACCCAGCGCGCGACTGGCGCCATCCCCTGCGATCGCGTCGACCGCCACCACGAGCTCTCCCAGCGCAAGCGATCCGTCCAGCGCCCCACACGTTCCCACACGGATCGCTCGCCTCGCCCCCAGCACGATCAGCTCCTCCAGCACGATCGCGGCACTGGGACCGCCCATGCCGGTGCTCTGCACCGTGAGTAGCTCGCCGTCGCCCGCCACACCGGTGTAGCCCCACAGTCCCCGATGGTGGTTGAACATCAGGGGCTTGTCCAGCAGCAGCTGCGCGAGCATCAGGGCACGACCCGGGTCGCCGGGCAGCAGCACACGCTCGGCGAGCTCGGCGGTGGGGTGCAGGTGGATCGGGCCGCTATGCGCCATGGCCACGACTCTAGACTGCCGCGCATGGCCACACCGCCCACGTCCACCATCACTCTGGCGCAGGTCGCCGCACGCGCCGGTGTGACCCCCTCCACGGTGAGGCGCTGGGTAAAAGACGGGCTGGTACCGCAGTACGAAGGCGTCTGGACACCAGCCGCCGCCTCACATGTGCGGATCGTCGCACGGCTGCGCGAGCGCGGACACAGCGTCAGTCGAATCCGGGAGGCTAGCCAAAGCGGGAAGCTCGCGTTCGGCTATATCGACGAACTGCTGCCCAGCTCCGAGGCTCGCTACACCCTGAAGCAGGCGGCACGCGAGATCGGCCTGGACCCGGCGGTGATCGAGCGATTGGTAGCCGCGATGGGCCTGAGCACACTATCGACCGATGAGATCTCCGAGGAGGATCTTCAGGTGCTGCGCTACGGTGCGGAGACACTCGCTGCGGGCTTTCCTCTACCGGCCCTGTTGCAGATCGTGCGCGTATACGGACAGGCGATGGCACAAGTCGCCGACGCGGAGGTGCGGCTGTTTCACCTTTACCTGCACGAGCCGCTGATGCGAGAAGGGGTACCCGGTGTCGAGGTCGCGCAGGCAATGGAGGGGATGACACGCGAGATGCTGCCGTTCGCGGTGCCAGTCATCAACTACCTACACGGGCGGATGCTCGGCCATTTCGTCGAGCAGGACGTGATCGGTCACATCGAGTCAGATCTCGACGACGAGGAGATCGTCGAGGAGGGCCGGATGCGGGTGACGATCGTGTTCGCGGACCTGGCGGGGTACACGAAGCTGACCGAGGAACAGGGCGAGGCGGAGGCGTTCGCCGCGGTGGAGCGTTTCGTGGAGAGAGTCGAGCAGACCCTTCCAATCGACGCACGCGTCATCAAGACCCTGGGCGACGAGGTCATGATTGTCGGCGCCGACCCCGTGACGCTCTGCGAATGGGCGGTCAGCCTGCCCGCGACCCTGCCCCCCGACTCCCCGCCGCCGCGCATCGGCATCCACAGTGGCGCCGCTCTCTACCGAGACGGCGACTATTACGGCCGTGAGGTGAACCGTGCCGCCCGGGTGGTCGCCCGCGCCGCCGGGGGAGAGGTGCTGGTCACCCGCCCCGTCGTTGACGCTTTCACCATGGCGGCCGGCGCATCGAGGCTGCGCTTCGAGCTGATCGGTGAGATTCTCCTGAAGGGTTTCTCCGAGCCGACAGAGCTGTTCGTCGCCTCGGCGACCGATGGTTGAGCCGCTGTACGAGCAGATTCGCGACACGGTTCGCGCCGGCGGCCTGTTGCCGGTCGACGATCGGCTGCCCGCCCAAGCGATCCTCGTCATGCTCTCCGGTGGCCGCGACTCGACCTGCCTGCTCGATGTGGCTGTCGCTCTGTGCGGTGCCGAGCGGGTGCACGTTCTGCATGTCAACTACGGGCTGCGTCCCGAGGCCGATGGCGATGAGGAGCACTGCCGCGGGCTCTGCGCGCAACTCGGCGTCGAACTCGACGTGTTGCGCGTGCAACGGACTCCAACAGACGTTGGCAATCTGCAGGCATGGGCGCGCGAGGCCCGCTACCAAGAGGCGATGCGGATAGCCGATCGGCACGACGCGCTGGTGGCGGTCGGGCATACCGCCAGCGATCAGGTCGAGACGATCCTCTACCGCCTGGCGGCCTCGCCTGGGAGGCGCCCACTGCTCGGCATGAACGAGACCGAGGGCCGATTGATCCGGCCGCTGCTGGGGCTCACCCGCGAGCAGACCGCCGCCTACTGCCAAGCGCGCGGGCTAGCCTGGCGCGAGGACTCGAGCAACCAGGACGAGCGTTACGCCCGCACGCGTGTACGTCACGGGCTGCTCGAGTCTCTGCGTGCGGTGCACCCGGCAGCCGAGGCAAACGTCCTGCGCACAGCCGAGCTGTTGCGCGATGAGACCCAGTTGCTCGAGAGCCTCGTCACAAACGAGCTCGCCGGTCGCGGCAGCATCGAGATCGCGCGTCTGCGTGAGCTGCCCGCCGCGCTCGCGCGAATGGTGGTCGTGCGTTTGGCTGAGGACGCCACTGGCTCCTATGTGCCGCAGGCCGGTTCGCGTGTGGGTGAGATTCTCGCGCTCGGCGAACGCGGTGGCAGCGCCGAGCTACACATTGGTGGGCTCACGAGTGCCGTGATCCAAGACGGAGAACTGCGCATGGTGAGGATCCAGTCCCGCGAGCAGCACGATGGCCGATAGGCAAGGTGCGCTCGGCGGTCAATAGACTCTCCGGCGTGCCTGCACATGAGCGCGTCGCCGGGGAGTCTTCCGGAGTTGGTGAGGTGCTGGTGGCGGCCGAGGACCTGCAGCGCCGCGTAGCCGAGCTCGGCGAGCAGATCTCGCGGGACTACGCGGGTCGCCCGCTGTTGCTGGTGGGGGTGCTCAAGGGAGCGGTCTTCTTCCTGAGTGACCTGATGCGCTACATCGACATCCCGGTCGAGGTCGACTTCATGGCTGTCGCCTCCTACGGCTCGGCGACCGACTCCTCGGGTGTGGTGCGCATCCTCAAGGATCTGGACGTGGCCATCGAAGGCCGCGACGTGTTGATCGTCGAGGACATCGTTGACTCCGGCCTGACGCTGCAATACCTGCTGCGTAACCTCGGCTCCCGCAATCCCGCGACACTCGAGGTCTGCGCGCTGCTGACCAAGCCCGACCGCCGCAAGGTGGATCTGCCCACCCGTTACGTGGGCTTCGAGATCCCCGACCGCTTCGTGATCGGCTACGGACTGGACTACGCCGAGCGCCACCGCAACCTGCCGTTCGTCGCGACACTGCAGAGGAACGACTAACGACACCGGCCGGAAATAGCGCCTTCCGTGGTACGCTGGTGGACTGGCGGCCATGACGAGAAACCGGCGCCAGAAACCCGTGATATCGCCATGAGCCGTTCCTTCAAGAGCGCCGCATTCCCGATCCTGATTGTGCTGGTGCTGGCTTTCCTGGCCGTAAAACTCGTCAGCCCGGGCTCCAGCAACAAGCAGCCGCACAGCTACGGCTCACTGGTCGGCAACGACATACCCAAGCATCTGGTCAAGTCCGCTGAGCTGAAAGTCAAGGACAACTCCGTCGCGGTCACCTTGACCAACAACGAAAAGTACGAAGTTGGCTACGTCGATCAGGCGTCTCCTCAGCTCATCTCCGCCCTAGAAAAGTCGGGCACAAAGTTCAACATCGAATCGAACAAGACGAGTATCTGGCCGTCCCTGCTGACCTACCTGCTGCCACTTGTCCTGATCCTCGGCTTCTGGTTCTTCCTGATCAACCAGGTTCAGGGTGGTGGTTCTCGTGTGATGTCGTTTGGGAAGTCTCGTGCTAAGCGTTTGTCTGCTGATTCTCCGAAGATTACGTTTCGGGATGTGGCTGGGGTGGATGAGGCTGTTGAGGAGTTGCATGAGATTAAGGAGTTTTTGGAGAATCCGAAGAAGTTTCAGGCGTTGGGGGCTCGGATTCCGACGGGGGTGTTGTTGTATGGGCCTCCTGGTACGGGGAAGACGTTGTTGGCTCGGGCTGTTGCTGGTGAGGCTGGGGTGCCGTTTTTTTCGATTTCGGGGTCGGATTTTGTTGAGATGTTTGTGGGGGTTGGTGCTTCGCGTGTGAGGGATCTCTTTGAGCAGGCGAAGCAGAATTCGCCGTGCATTATTTTTATGGATGAGATTGATGCTGTTGGTCGGCATAGGGGTGCTGGTTTGGGTGGGGGTCATGATGAGCGTGAGCAGACGCTCAATCAGTTGTTGGTTGAGATGGATGGGTTTGAGGCGAAGGACAACATCATCATGATCGCGGCGACGAATCGGCCGGATATTTTGGATCCTGCTCTTTTGCGTCCTGGCAGGTTTGATCGTCAGATTGCTGTGGATAGGCCTGATCGGAAGGGTCGTGCGAGGATTTTGGAGGTGCATACGCGGGGTAAGCCGTTGGCGAAGGTGATTGATATTGATGCTTTGGCTGGTCAGACGCCTGGTTTTACGGGGGCTGATCTTTCTAATTTGATCAATGAGGCTGCTTTGTTGTCAGCGAGGACTGGTAAGCGGGAGATTGGTCAGGTGGAGTTGGAGGAGGGGATCATGCGGGTGATTGCTGGTCCTGAGAAGAAGACGAGGGTGATGTCGGAGAAAGAGCGGTTGGTGACGGCTTTTCATGAGATGGGTCATGCGATTGTGGGTCATTTTTTGGAGCATTCTGATCCTGTTCATAAGATCAGTGTGATTTCTCGGGGTCAGGCTTTGGGTTATACGATCAGCATGCCTCAGGAGGATAGGTTTTTGACGACTAGGGCTGAGTTGAATGACACGATGGCGATGACTTTGGGTGGTCGTGCTGCTGAGGAGCTTGTGTTTGATGAGATCACGACTGGTGCTTCGAATGATTTGGAGAAGGTGACGGCTACTGCTAAGCAGATGGTGATGCGGTTTGGGATGTCGGAGAAGCTTGGGCCTAGGGTGTTTGGTCATGAGCATGGTCAGCCGTTTTTGGGTCGGGAGTTCAGCACTGAGCCTGATTATTCGAATGAGATTGCGCGTGAGATTGATGATGAGGTGCGGCGGATTGTTGAGGCTGCTCATAAGCGTGCGAGGACGATCCTGACTGAGCATCAGCAGGATTTGTCGAAGATCAGTGAGATTCTTGTTCGGCGGGAGACGATCGAGAAGGAGGAGTTTCAGGCTTTGTTGGATGGGAAGAGCGAGGTTGATGTGTTTGGTGTGCAGGAGCCCCCGGCACCAGAACTACCGGCGCCTCCCGCGTCTGCTGCTGAGCTACCCGGTCGGGAAGCACCACGCCCCCTACCACGGCCAGGGCTAGCCGGCGGAACAACCGAAACCCGCGCCAACAACCCAAACAACAAACCCACACACACCTAACGGGCCAGCATCGGACTATCCTCTCGCCAATACAGTCCAGGCGACGGGAGGACAGATGGCGATCAAGCTCCACCGCTGCTCAACGATGTGGATCAAGGGACCACATCCCTGTTGGCAAGTACAGAAGGCGTTGGATGACGCCGGTGTGCAGTACGAGGTGGTCAAGCACCCTGCGCTCCCCCGCAGCCGACGCAAGGATTACATCGCTCTAACGGGCCAGAAGCTGTTCCCCGCAATCCAGATGGAGGATGGCACCGTCATACGCGAACAGTCCAAGGACCTGATCGAGCGTATCCGCGAGGGACGTCTGCAGTAACTGTCTGACAATCCTGCGGCTCGGCAGCCGGTGGGCAGGTCGCTGAAGACATAAGCTCAGCCGATGGACCGCGGCTTCCGTTTGATGGGCATCGTCAACGTCACGCCCGACTCGTTCTCCGACGGCGGACTGTTCCTCGACCACGACTCGGCGGTTTCACATGGAGCGAGCCTCGCCGCCGAGGGCGCCCACATCCTCGACATCGGCGGCGAGTCAACACGGCCAGGCGCCGAGCCCGTTACCGAATCGGAGGAGCTGCGTCGTGTGATCCCCGTCGTGGAAGGCCTCGCCCACGCACTGAGTGACAGGCGCATCTCGATTGACACATCCAAGGCCAGAGTCGCAAAGGCCGCGCTGGACGCGGGCGCGGATCTCGTCAACGACGTAAGCGCACTGCGCGCCGACCCGGACATGGTCGAGGTGGTGGCGGCCAGCGAAGCTGAGTGCTGTCTCATGCACATGCTCGGCGAGCCTCGCACGATGCAACAAAACCCACGCTACGAGGACGTCGTCAACGACATCAAGGCATTCCTTGAAGAGCGCCTGGCGTTCGCCGTGCACGAAGGCGTGCGCGAGCAGAGGATCATGCTCGACCCCGGAATCGGCTTCGGCAAGACCGTCGAGCACAACCTCACCCTGCTGCGCCGGCTGGATGAGCTCGTAGCCATCGGAAGGCCAATCGTGATCGGAACATCACGCAAGAGCTTCCTCGGACATATCGCCGCCGAGGCACGAGGCGTCACAGCGCTCCCCGCCGACGAACGTTTGCCGGGTACGATCGCCACCAGCGTGATGGCGCTCGAGCGCGGCGCGAACATCTTCAGAGTGCACGACGTCGCACCCGTTCGTGACGCTCTAGCGACTGCGGCTGCTACGTTGACCGGGACATGGACAGCGAAGAACAGGACGAGCCCGACGAGCAGCTAGAGGGCGAGGATTTCGACTTCGAGACCCCAGGGCTGGGCGAGAACCCCGCCCCCCACAGCGAGAGCGAGGAGCCCGACGACACCGAAGATCGTGACCTCGAGGAAGAAGTCAACGGCGAGGAGCACGAGGACTCCCGTGAGGCGGTGACGATCGAGATCAGCGGCCTATCGCTGTACACCCATCACGGGGTAAGCGACTCCGAGCGGGAGGTCGGTCAACGACTGATGTTCGACATCCGTCTGGATATGGGCGAGTCAGACGCAACCGTGACCGATCGCGTCGAGGACACCGTCAACTACGCCGAGGTCTGCCAGCTCGTGGCGCTCATAGCTCAACAGCGCTCACACCGGACACTCGAGCGTCTGTGCTCAACGGTAGCCGACCGCCTGCTCGCCGACTACGAGCTCGAAGGAGTATGGGTGAAGGCAACCAAGCCCGAGCCGCCGATCCCTCTGGCGGTCGATGAAGTATCGGTCGAGATCTGGCGTGAGGCCAGCGAGTAACGAGCCTCAGCCTGAGCGCATCGGACTGCTCGGCCTCGGATCTAACATCGGCGACCGCGTCGGCAACCTGCAAGCCGCGGTGAGCGCCCTCCCGTCGTTGGGCGTGCAGGTGCTCGCCAGCTCCTCGGTGTATGACACCGACCCCGTCGGGGAGGTGCTCGACCAGCCCAGCTTCCTAAACACGTGCGTGCAGATCAAGACCGCACTGCAACCACTGGAGTTGCTCGACGCCGTCAAGCGCCTGGAGCGCGAGCTGGGACGCGCGCAGAACACCGTCCGCCACTCGCCGCGCACGATCGACATCGACATACTCCTGCTTGGAGAGATAGAACTGCGCCACGAGCGCATGACGCTTCCCCACGAACAGGTACTGAACCGTCGCTTCGTCTTGATCCCCGCACTGGAGCTCGACGTCGAGTCAGCGCTCCCCGACGGCCGCCGGCTCTCAGACGCCCTGGCGGCGCTGCCGCTCAGCGAAGGCGTCCGCTGGGCCCAAGGGCCGCTGCGCGTCAGATGAACGCCGCGCCTTCGCGCACCGGCGACACGGGTCCACCAAGCCTGCCAAGGTTCACGCCAGGAGCCGTCCCGTTCTGCGCAGGGCGATTTCAACCAGAGATGTAACCGTGAGCGAACACCCCGGAGGATCCACGCCCGCCGCTCCCGCAGGACGCGCCACAAAGCGTGGAATCCCGCCGGCCAGGCACCGCCGAGCCGGCAAGCACGCCGATGAGGGACACGAACTGAGTGTGACCGGCGGGCTCGCGGCCCTCAGCCTCGACGCGCTCTCGAGCGTCGCCTACGGCCCAGAAGCGATGATGCTTGTACTGATCGCCGCCGGCACGGGCGCGCTGCACTACACCGTGGCGTTGACGCTGGTGATCACCGGGATGCTCGTCCTGCTGGTGGTCTCATACTCGCAGGTGATCGCGGCGCATCCGGAGGGCGGTGGCGCCTACGCGGTGGCGAAGCTCAATCTCGGCCGGATACCTGCTCTGCTGGCGGCGGCGTCGCTGGTCGTCAACTACGTGCTCACCGTGGCGGTCAGCCTGGCCGCGGGTGCGGCGAGCCTCGGCAGTGTGTTCCCGGCGCTCTCGCACCACCTGCTGCTCGTTTGCCTGATCGGGCTGGCGCTCTTGACCGCCGTGAACATGTTCGGGATCGCGGAGTCAGCCAGGCTGCTGATGCTCCCGACCGCCATATTCATCCTGAGCATCCTGGCTGTCATCGTCGTCGGGTCCTTCCACCCACACCCCGTCGCGCGGATCGGATCTGCCATGCCGATCCAACCAACCACTGCGCTTGGCATCGTGCTGATCCTGAAGGCGTTCGCGGCCGGCTGCTCAGCGGTCACCGGGGTGGAGGCGATCGCCAACGGCGTGCCGGCGTTTCGCAAGCCTCGCGTACGCAGAGCCCAACGCACGGAGGTCTCCCTCGGGGTGATGCTCGGGGTGATGCTGGTTGGGCTGGCGATCCTCATCCGCGCCCATCACGTCATGCCCAGGGGTGGAGTTACGATCCTCGCGCAACTCACCGCCGGCGCGTTCGGGACCGGTGTGCCGTTCTACGTCTCGAATCTAGCCGTCACCCTAGTGCTCGGTCTGGCGGCGAACACGAGCTTCGGCGGTTTGCCGGTGCTCATGAGTCTGCTCGCCAAGGATCACCGTCTGCCTCACCTGTTCTACCTGCGCGCCGAGCGGCCCGTATACAGGCAGGGGATCGCCGCACTTGCGCTGATGGCGATGTTGTTGCTGATCGCTGTGAACGCGGAGACCAGCAGGTTGATCCCGCTGTTTACGATCGGAGTGTTCGTCGGGTTCACGATCAGCCAGGTGGGGCTGGTGCGTCATTGGCTGGGGTCGCGTCCACCGCGCTGGCGAACGCGAGCCGTGCTCAACGGCGCGGGGGCCGCGATGACGGCGGTGGCGGTCGTTGTGTTCCTCTCGACCAAGTTCCTCGAGGGCGCGTGGGTTGTGACGCTGGCGATCCCGCTGCTGATGGTCCTGTTCTGGCGCACCGAGAGCTACTACGCCGAAGTTGCCTCCGAGCTGCGCCTGGGCAAGACGCCGGGAATCCCCCACCGCCGCGAGAGCATCGTGGTCGTCCCGACCTCCACGGTCAACCTGCTCACAGAACGGGCCCTCAGCGCCGCGCTGTCACTCGGCGAAACCGTCGTCGCTGTGGCCGTCGCGGGAGATGAGGAGGAAAGTGAGCAGATCAAGCACGAATGGCATCAGTGGAGTTGCAGCGTCCCGCTCGAGGTGCTGCTCGACCCACACCGCTCGCTGATACGCACGGTGCTCAAATACGTCACCTCGATCCAGGCCGACGACGCGACGGTCACCGTCTTGATCCCCGAGATAATCCCGAGCAAGCGACACCACGAGATTCTGCACAACCAGCGCGGCCGGCTGCTCGAGGCGGCGCTCAAGACGCGCACCAGCAACGTCGTGATCGCCACGTTTCCACTCCGCATTCACGACTGACCGAACACGACCACCACAGCAACCCTCACCGTCGAGATCACCGTACCGACGGAACACCCAGGTCACCCACAAACGCCGCCGCGACAGCTCCTCCGTAGACACTCCGGGCCGCCGAGGGCTCAGGAGCTCACGGACCGGGGGTCATCCCAGCTTGCCAACCTCAGTAGGGTCGCTTTGTTGACATCGCGCCCCGACACGACACACAGGTGACCGGATCTCTGCCAGGTGACAGACGCAACGCCGCCGTTGCTCAGCAACCGATACTCGACACCACGACGCCAGAGAACGACCCCGCCACGCGTCTTGGGTGCGCCTCCGGCGAGGATCGCATAGCCGATCCGTTGACCGTGCGGGTTTTCATAGAAGACGGTAGTGACTGGACGCCCCGCCACCCGGTCGATGCGCATGCCGCTTGACCGCCAGCCGAACCGCTCACCCCAATAGGGGAACGCGACTCCCTGCACGGAGGCCACCAGCTCGCTGCGGTGAACCCGGCTCTCGGCCACCGCCGGCATCGTCGCCCGCGCCAGCGTGAGCGACGAGATTTGCCGATAGGTCGGCCCCGCGCTCGATCCGAGGTTTACAGCCAAGATGGCTATCACGGCCGCCGCAGCCATGCCAAGAGCTCCGACCGCGGCGACACGAACGCGGGCGGCGGTGACGGCTCCCCGCGATGCGATCATCGAATTGACTTGCCTGTGCAACGACGCTGGCGCATCAACCCGCACGGAGCCGATCAACTGCACAGCTCGCTGCTGTACGGCCAGAGCTACCGAGAGTTCGGGCGAGGCGTGAACCTCGGCCAGCAGGCGATCACGATCCTCTGTGGGCAACGAGTCGTCGGCGAGCGCCGCCAGAGCGGACTCCATGTTTGGATGATCGTCAGTCATTGAGCTCACGCTAAGCAAGACTCCCATGTGCCTGCGGGTCTTCCCGATTAGCCTGTTTGACTTGAGAGTGCTGTTCCTCGATCGACCGTGAGCGAACAGTCCCGGCGGAGCGTGAGGGAAGTTTCTGGTCGGTCAACTGCTCAACCACCTGCTTGCGTGCACGGTACAGACGCGTGGTGACAGTCGCCTCGCGCGTGCGCAGCACCCGTGCCGCCTCCCGGTATGAAAGACCAAGGATGTCGATCGCCACGAGCGTCAGGCGAAAGTCCTCAGACAGCGTGGCGATCGCGGCATACAGCACGCTCGCCTCGATCGCCTGCTCCGGCCGGCTCGCCGAGCTCGGGTCCGCGAGCGCCAGATCCTCGAGCGCAGCACCGGTCATCGGACGGCGCGAGGCTGTGCGTCGGCCACTCAGAAATGTGTTGCGCAAAACCCGCATCAGATAGGAGAGATCGTCTTCCGAGCGCAATACCCTGCGCTTGGCGAGCACACGCGCAAAGGTCTCCTGGACGAGATCCTCCGCGTCCTCGCGCGAGCCGCACAGAGCCCACCCCGCGCGGTAGAGGCGGTCGATGTGCTGCGAGAGTGACTGCGGATCGAGGACGCGCATCGATGTCCGCCCTACACGGTAGCTGCAGAAAATCGATCGCGCCGCCCGTACTGCGTCGAAACCGGGAAGGATTGATCCGGGGCGGGGTCTGTAGTGGGCAAGGCGCGCTCTCTATAGGGCGCGCACGTCTTCAAAGACAAGTACCAACGGAGAAAGGCGGCTGATCGTGAGACTGCGCAAGCGCTACCTACCATTCGTGGCTGCACTCGGCGCCTGTGTAGTCGTGCCGCAGGCCTTCGCCGCGCCCTCGGAAGTGAAGCTCGAAGTCAACGAAAACTGCGTCGAGCCCAATTGGCCGTGCTGGGCGACTCCGGGTTCGAGCCAGCCGGCTTTCAAAGTCACAATCGCAAGCGGAGGCTCGATCACATTCGTAGATCACGGTAGGGAAGCGAACATCGCCTGGACCGGCGCTGCGCCCACTTGTGAACCGGCAGTACCTGTCGCTCCGGCCTCGCCAAAGACAGACTGGGAAGGAAAGTGCACGTTCGCAACGCCAGGGACCTACAAGTTCGAAAGCTCGACTCTCTTCAACGAGGGAGGGTCCTTGGACTACACAAAATACGAAGTGGTGGTCGAAGGCTCCACCATCACGCCGCCCACCGGCGAAGGCGGCTCAAAAGGCAGCTCCCCTCCAGGCACCACACCTTCGAGCCCGACCCCAGCGGGCGAAAGCCCGACCGGATCCCTGTTCTCTGGTGCTCCCACGGTCCACTCGAGCCAGCGCGGCACGACCGTCAAGGGGTCGCTCCAGGTCGCAAAGGCCGGCGCCGGGGATCGCCTCGAGGTAGACCTCATCGCCACCACCGCGTCGCTGGCAAAGACCGGACACAAAACGCAGGTGGTCGGGCGATTCGTGAGCGCTTCGGTGAGCGCCGGGCAGCAGTCCTTCTCGATAAAGCTCAACGCCAAGGCAAGGAAGGCACTCAAACGCCATCATCGCCTGGCGCTGAAGGTGAAGATCACGCTCACCCCGGGCTACGGGGAAGCGGTCAGCGTCACCAGATCGGTGACCGTGCACGCCTAAGCGGCAAGACGGCCGGGGTCATGAACACCAGGGAAGGAAGAGCACCGGTCGGGGGTCTGTAGGAGGCAGGTGCTCGGGCACCGGGACTACGGGACGACGAGAAGAAAGGCGGCTGAGACCGTGAGACCACCGCGCATTTTTGCCTTTGTTGCCATGCTTGGAGCGGTCGCGGCCGTGCTCGGTGCCTATGCGGCGCCGCGGGCCCTCGCCGCGCCGGAAGTCAAGCTCGAAGTCAACCAAAATTGTGTGGATCCCGACTGGCCGTGCTGGGCGACACCGAACTCGAACCAACCGGCCCTTGAGGTCACGATCACCGAAGGCGGCGAAGTCGAATTCGTTGACCACGACCCGAGCAGGACAGCCAGCGTGGTCTGGACTGGCGGTCCCACCACGCCCTCGTGTCCCGGGGTCCCAACCACAACCACGGTGAGTACTGGCTGGGAAGGCACGTGCAGGTTCGCGACACCGGGCACCTACCACTTCGAAAGCTCCACCTTGTTCAAGGAATCTGGCCTGTACGGAACAAATGACTACACGAAGTATGAAGTCGTAGTCGGAGGGGCCCCCAAGGCCAAAACGACGCCAACCAACACAGAACACCAGACCGAAGCGACGCTCACGGGGACCATCGAACCCGAAGGCAGCCCCGTCGAATATGAATTCGAGTGGGGCGTTTCGCCGGACGTATCCGAACACAAAAGTGCGACCCCCACCAGCCTTGGCGCGACTGACTTCGCGCCCCACTCGGTGTCGGCTCCGGTGACCGATCTGTTGCCGAACACGACCTACAAGTTCGAGCTTATTGCGGTCTACGGTGCCGGCAAAACGGCGGTGCCCGGTGGCGTACAGGAATTCACCACGAAGGCGGTCACGGCTCCGACGGCGACGACGGCTGCGGCGAGCGTGAGGGAAACCGAAGCCACGCTCAATGGCAAAGTCAACCCAGAGGGCGGGGCCGAAGCCGAATACTTCTTCGAATGGGGCACCGGCTCCGGCGGGCCCTACGAACACACCACCAACGCGGTGAGTCTGCCATCCGACGGTGCAGAACATCAGGCTGTCACGACTGTGACCGGCCTGACGCCAGGCGGCGAATACCACTTCCGTCTTGTCGCGAAAAACGAATTGGGATCAGTCCAAGGCGCAGACCTCACGTTCATGGCCGCCTCGACCCCGCCGGCGAAAGAGCCGATGAAAGAACCTTCACCGACGCCTAACGGCGGCAATCCCACTGTGACAGCCTCGATGCAGTCCTCAGCGCCGGCGCAGAGCGCCACCGCCACCTCGACGACCGCTCAGAGCACGGGAAAAGTGATCAAGCCTCTGACTCGCGCCCAAAAGCTTGCGATGGCCCTGAAGCAGTGCAAGAAGCAACCAAAGAAGAAGCGGGGGAAGTGCGTGCGCCACGCGCGCAAAGAGTTCAGCCCGTCAAAGAAGAAGAAGAAATGACGGGTGTGTCCTCGATGCGGTGTCGTGCAGGAGATGGAGGAGCCGGGCGGCTGTTTGTCCGGTGGCCCTCCGTGGTCGCCCTGCAGGGGGAGATCACAAACCACCCCAAGGTGCTGCGGTCAAGAGCCGTTGGTGCTGAGCGTTGGGGGAAAAGGCGCGCCTGTGAGCGCGTCGGGTATGACCCAATGAAGGCGAACGAGAGTGAACCGCAGATGAAGTGTCGAAAGACGTTAGATGACATCAGAAACGGGTCATGCATTTGGGCCTGTGATGAACCTGGAGAGTGCCTGCTTATTGGCCAGGTGGTGTCCGGCATGCATGCGGCGCGAGCGTGGGTCAGGCTCCTGTATGGAACGTGGGAACCTGTCGTCTCGCGGGATGGTCGGCCAGTGGTCTGTGACCTGCGGCTGACTGGACACGGGAGAATTCCGAGCGGCAGAAACCGTGAGGATAAGCGTACCGATGCGAGGCACAGGGGCGGGCCGTCTGGTAGTAGTGATGAAGGTCCTGTAATGGGGCTGGAGCGAAGCGGACGGGCCGTCCAGACAAGATTGTTGGTCAACCACGAAGCGTGTGGGATGAGCTGATGGTTGAGTCAAAGTCGAAGGTGAAATCGTTTGTGATTTCCAAGAGGCTGTTCTGGGAAGCCTGGAAGCAAGTCCGGGCGAACCAGGGCGCTGCCGGCGTCGATGAGGAATCGGTTGCGCAGTTCGAGAGGGACCTTTCGGGGAACCTATACAAGCTGTGGAATCGCATGTCTTCTGGAACGTATATGTCGCCCCCTGTGAAGGCGGTGCAGATACTGAAGAAAGATGGACGAGGGGTCAGAACTCTAGGCGTACCTACTGTCGCTGATCGCGTGGCTCAGAAGGTCGTAGCGCTATATCTGGAGCCCGATGTGGAGCGTGTGTTCCACGAGGATTCCTATGGTTATCGGCCGGGGCGCTCGGCGCTTGACGCGGTGGAGGTTTGCCGAAAGCGGTGTTGGAAAATGAACTGGGTTATCGATCTAGATTACGCAGCCTTTTTCGACTCGATTGATCACGAGTTCATGTTGAAGGCGGTAGCTGCCCACACCAATGACAGGTGGGTGATGCTGTATGTCGAGCGGTGGCTGCAAGCGCCGCTGGATGAAGGCAATGGCATGTTGGTAGCGCGTGATCGTGGAACCCCGCAAGGGTCTGCGATTTCCCCAGTGCTGGCAAATGTCTTCTTGCACTATGCGTTCGATGCGTGGATGGCGCGGGAGTTCCCGACCATGCCGTTTGAGCGGTATGCAGATGATGCTGTCGTGCACTGCATCAGTGAGCGCCAGGCACGGTTCGTGCTCGGCAAGATCAAGACGCGGATGGCGGTTTGTCACCTGAAGTTGAATGACGACAAGACGCGAATTGTCTACTGTAAGGACTCAAACCGCAAAGGCTCATATGAGCACGAGCGCTTCGATTTCTTGGGCTATACGTTTCGGCCCCGGCGCCTGTAATGGGCGAGGTGAACTGTTCACCAGCTTCACCCCCGCCGTCAGTAACGATGCCGCGAAGGCGATACGTCGAACGATCCGGAGATGGAGGATTCACTTATGGACGGGGAGCAACCTCGCAGAGATCGCGCGCACATGCAACCTAGTCGTGCGCGGATGGATCAACTACTACGGGCATTTCTACCCGTCGGCGTTGGACGCATCACTCAGCAGCATCGACAGATATCTGGTGCGCTGGGCGAGGCGAAAGTACAAGCGATTGAAGCGCAGCCCCAGGAAGGCATGGCAGCTCGTGAAGGACGTGGCAACACGCGAACCAGAGCTCTTTGCTCACTGGCAGCTGACACTCGCCTCCGGCCGGACGGTGGGAGCCGTATGAGTCGAGAGGCTCACGTACGGTTCTGCGAGAGCCTGGGGCTGAGATGCCCCGGGCCACTCACCGAAGCCAAAGCGAAGAAGCTCTACGCCACCAAACACAAGAGCCACAAAAAGTAAGGCGCCATCGACGAGGAACGTCTACCCGGCCTCGCGACCTGCTGCGCCACGAGTCGCTCAGTTCTGATGTGATCCTGAGCACGCCACGGCCGCCAACGCCGCAGCTGCAGCAGTCCTCAGGCCGCCGCGCTAGCCGGCAGCCACTGCGCCGGGAGTGTCCCGACGGGCACCTCGCCGACCATCGGCGGAAAGTAGCGCTCCAGCGCGGCGGCTGGCCGATCCCTGAGAAGCGATGCGACATCTCCGATACTCAAAAGCAGACGCACAGTCGAACCGATCTGCAGGTCCGCGGCGTTCGGCTGCTCCCCGCCCAACACGCCATCTGAAATCCAGCCGTCGATCTTCTCGAGCTTCCCCGGCAGCGACGCGAGAGCGGTGCGCACGGTCTCCTCGCGAGCCTTGTTCCTGACCGCCATCAGCCTTGCGGTGAGCGGCAGCGCCGGTCGCATCATGCTGCGCGGCAATGGCAGCTTGGCATCCCCTACGTAACTCAACATCGCGCCTGGATCGCGCAGGAACGCAACGTCGATGATCTTCCTGGGAGTGTCCTGAAAGTCCTCATCGCCCCAACGCTCCGCCTCCAGGACACGCTGACGGGCGTCCTCCTCGGAGGGCAACAGAGAGGGCTCTGAAACCAGCTCATCCAGGCGGCGCATGATTGTGCGGGAGCCAAGGAGCTTCTCTGAGCCAACGCGCATTCCCGGCACCGTGTAGCCGCCATAGCGCAACGGTCCCACGAGCATCTGGCTCATCGGCAGCAGATCGACTCGGCGATAGTCGATGCCCTTCGACTTCAACGCCACCTCCACGGCGGCGCACGGATGGGACCCAGGCAGCGTGTAGAGCGTCACGTTCACAGCGTGGAGCATACGGTCATCCCGGCTCAAATGTGCGATTCGAACGGGATAGGCCCATAATTCTCCAGCCATGCTGCTTGTCGTCAACGTAGGGAATACGCAAACACACTTCGGGGCCTTTCGCGGAGAGGAGCTGCTCGAGCATTGGCGCTTTGCGACCGTGCGGGAGTCCACCGCCGATGAGCTGGGCGCCGCGCTCGGAAACCTGCTGGAGCTTCGCGGCCTCTCCTTCAAGGACCTGTCCGCCTCGATCGTCTCCTCCACCGTCCCTCATCTGGAGCCCGAATGGACGGCGATGGCCAAGCGCTACCTGGGCCACGAGATGCTCGTCGTAGGCCCAGGTCTGAAGACCGGCATGCCGATCCGCTACGACAACCCACGCGAGATAGGCGCCGACAGACTCGTCAACGCGGTCGCTCTGCGGGCGCGCTTCGGCGGTCCCGCGGTGTGTGTGGACTTTGGCACCGCCACAACGTTTGACGTGGTCTCCGCCGCCGGGGAGTACGTGGGCGGCTCCCTGATGACCGGCATCGAGATCTCATTGGATGCGCTCACCGAGCGTGGCGCACGCCTGCCGAAGGTCGAACTGGCGCCGCCGACCACAGTGATCGGCAAGAACACGATCGACGCTATCCGCTCCGGCGTCGTGTTCGGCTACGCCGGAGCCGTAGACGCGATTCTGCGCCGCCTCTATAAGGAGCTGGGTGACCGCGTCGCCGTGGTCGCGACCGGCGGCCTGGCCCGTCTGGTCGTGCCGTTCACCGAGGAGATCGAGGAGATCGACGATCTGTTGACGCTGACCGGTCTGCGGCTGATCTATGAGCGCAACGGTTGAAAGCCACTGCAGATCCCTGACCGACTCCTGGAGGCTCGGCCCCCTGCGTGTTCCAAACAGGGTGATGCTCGCTCCACTGGCGGGCATCGGCAACTGGTGTGTGCGGCTGCAGGCCAAGCGCTACGGGGCCGGTATGGCCGTCTCGGAGATGGTCTCCAGCCACGCGATCCACTACGGCAACGAGAAGACGTGCACGGAGATGCTGCGGATTCATCCGCAGGAGAGACTGGGAGGACCGGTTTCGATCCAGCTATTCGGCCAAGACCCCGACATCATGCGCTCAGCCGCCAGGACGGCCGCACAGGCTGGCATGGACGCGATCGACATCAACATGGGCTGCCCGGTGCCGAAGGTGTGCAAGACCGGTGCTGGCGCCGCTCTCCTGGACGACCCGGATCGGGCGGTAGCGGTCGCGCTGGCGGCCAGGGACGGCAGTGGGCTGCCCGTCACCGTCAAGCTCCGCTGCGGGCGGCGCACTGGCGACGACAGCGGCTTTGAGCTCGCGCACAGGCTCGTGGAGGAGGCCGGTGTGGCGGCGATCGCCTTTCACCCCCGATCGGCCGCCGTCCATCACAAAGGCGTCCCCGACTATGAGTTGGCCGCTCGCCTGGCCTCCTCGCTGCGCGCGCCCGTGATTCTCACCGGCGGCATGAACGACGCGAAGAGCATCGAGGAGGCGTTCCACTCCACGGGTGTAGCCGCTGTGATGCTCGCCCGCGGATGCCTCGGCGACCCGTGGCTGTTCGAGCGTCTGCTCACTCACACCGACAGAGCCCCCACAGCGGAGGAGGCGCGTCGCGAGCTTCACTGGATGATCGACGCGGTGGTCGAGCATCTCGGATCCGAGCGCGCGGCCCGTTATCTGCGCAAGTTCTACCCCTGGTATCTGCCGCGTTTCGGGCTTGATCCAGAGGCGATGAGAGAACTGCAAGGATCCCTGCAAGCCGCCGAAACATTGGAGCAGGCAAGGGCCTTGGTGGACGCCGCCCGGCCGGTGTCATACCTAGGCGCGTGAGGGCCCTCGACTCGTATCAGGGCCTCGCTATACTGCTGCGCTCGCTGTAGCCGCACGGACCGTGAACATTTGCTCTGACGGGTTTTGTTGGCGGTTGATCAACTACCCGTTATCGAGGATCCATGCCCAAGGACGTCATCCTCACCCCAGAAGGCTTGGAGAAGCTGAAGGACGAGCTTGAGCTGCTCTCCACCGACCGCCGACGCGAGGTCGCTGAGCGCATCAAGGAGGCGCGCGAGTTCGGTGACATATCCGAGAACTCCGAGTACGACGACGCCAAGAACGAACAGGCGATGCTCGAGAGCCGGATCGCCCAACTGGAGGAGCGCTTGCGCATGGCGACCGTGATCGAAGCCAAGGACCTCTCGACCGACGTCGTTCAGGTCGGCTCGGTCGTGCACGTCAAGGACGAAAAGACCGGCAAGTCGGTCAAATACACGATCGTCGGCTCCGCCGAGGCAAAGCCACTCGAGAACAAGCTGTCCAACGAGTCGCCCGTCGGTCGTGCCCTACTCGGACACAAGCGAGGCGAGACCGTCGCCGTCAAGGTGCCGCGCGGACCGGCCCGCAAGCTGAAGATCACAAAGATCGACGTCGGCCTCAAATAGGCATTCGCTCAAATAGGCTCTCTTCGTGAGCGCGGGCGAGAACCAGCAACAGGACGAGCCGGGCAGGCACGGCCTGGCGGAGCTGATCGCCGAGCGCCGAGCGAAGGCACAGCGTCTACGCGCCGAGGACCCCGAGGCGTTTCCGTACGCGTTCACCGGCGCGCAGCCAATAGCTGACATCCTGGCCGCCTACGAGCACCTGGCTGCCGGCCAGGAAACCGAGGAGAAACACCGTGTCGCCGGTCGTATCGCGGCGCGCCGCGGCGCCGGCAAGGCCGCCTTCCTGGACCTCGTCGATCGCACCGGCAAGATCCAACTGCACGCCCGTGTTGACATCCTCGGCCCCGAGGACTTCGAGCGCCTCACAACGCTTGACCTCGGCGATCTGATCGGCGCCGACGGCGCCGCGATGCGCTCCCGTCACGGCGAGGTCTCGCTGCGCGTAGAGGGCTTTCAGATCCTCTCCAAGGCGCTCAGACCACCGCCGGACAAGCACCATGGCCTGGTGGACGTCGAGACCCGCTACCGCCACCGCGAGCTCGACCTGATCGCAAGCGAGGACGCACGCAGGGTGTTCATCGACCGCGCGAAGATCATCTCCGCGGTGCGCGGCTATCTCGACGCCCAGGGCTTCGTCGAGGTCGAGACGCCTGTTCTGCAACCCCTCTACGGGGGCGCCATGGCGCGCCCATTCACCACCCACCACAACACGCTGGACCGCGACTTCTATCTGCGCATCGCCACCGAGCTATACCTCAAGCGCCTGATCGTCGGTGGGCTGGAGCGCGTGTACGAGCTCGGCAAGGACTTCCGCAACGAGGGTGTCTCGCACAAGCACAACCCCGAGTTCACGGTGGTCGAGTTCTACGAGGCGTACGCCGACTACCAGGGGGCCGCGCTACGCCTCGAAGAGATCGTGAGGGCCGCCGCCGAGGCCGTCGGCTACAAGGGCGAGCTCGACTTCTCCTCGCCCTGGGCCCGCATCAGCTTCGTGGGAGCCATCGTCGAGCAGACGGGCATCGACCTGATGGTCCACCACACCGCTGAGGCACTGGCAGCGGAGATACACAGCAGGAACCTCGAGGTAAAGACCAGCGGGCTCTGGTTTGAGATGGCCGACGACCTGCTCTCCAAGTACGTCGAGCCCAAGCTCATCCAGCCCACCTTCGTGATCGACTACCCAGTCGAGATCTCCCCGCTGGCCCGCGAGCACCGCTCACAAGAGGGGCTGGTCGAGCGCTGGGAGGCCTTCGCCGGCGGCATGGAGATCGCCAACGCCTTCTCCGAGCTGATCGACCCCGATGTGCAGCGCAAGCGCTTCGAGGCGCAGCGGCGCCTGGACGCAATCGAGGAGAACGCCGAGACGATGCCCTACGACGAGGCGTTCGTGCAGGCGCTGGAGCACGGCATGCCCCCCACCGGCGGCGTCGGCCTGGGGATCGACCGGCTGGTGATGCTGCTGACCGGGCGCGAGTCGATTCGCGAGGTCGTGCTATTCCCCGCCATGCGGGACTAGCGGAATGCTGCGCTGGAGTGCGCGACCTTCACGCCCGTCCGGGGTTCCAGCCCATGACAACGAAGCTGCACAGGGACCACGCAGGCGCTTGGTAAACTCTCAATCGGCACAGGTAGGGCCTGGGACTCATCATTTGAGACTCATCTTTTTCGGGGAATCCGACGAAGATAGGCGTACTGGGTAGCTAGTTGATCCCAGGAACGCGTATTCTCGATTCGACACGCAACCGACCAAACAGACAAACCCAATTCAGAGCATCTCCAGACCATCAGAGCATACGTAGCGCTTTAGGCAGCGCACCTCAGGGCGCGGCCCTCGCGGGAAGGAAGCAGCACCATGTTCGAGCGATTCACAGAGCGGGCCCGGCAGGTGGTCGTTCTTGCGCAGGAAGAGGCGCGTACGCTCAAGCACAACTACATCGGCACCGAGCACATCCTGCTCGGACTGCTGCGTGAGGAGGAGGGTCTGGCGGCCCGAGTTCTGGAGAGCCTTGACATCACCGTCGAGCGTGTCCGCGCGCAGGTCGTGCGGATCGTCGGCTCCGGTGAGGAGGTCACCTCCGGGCAGATCCCGTTCACGCCGCGCGCCAAGAAGGTGCTCGAGCTGGCTTTGCGCGAGGCGCTGAGCCTCGGCCACAACTACATCGGCACAGAGCACATCCTGCTCGGACTGGTGCGCGAGAACGAGGGTGTTGCCGCCAGGATCCTGCTCGACTTCGACGCGGACTCCGAGAAGATCCGCAACGAGGTGATCCGCATGCTCTCCGGTCCCGGCGGCCGCCGCCAGGGACAGGGTTCGGCGGGCTCCGCCGCCGGAACGAGCTCGGGCGAGGGCAAGAAGAGCTCCAAGCTGCTGGACCAGTTCGGGCGCAACCTGACCAAGCTCGCCTCCGACGGCAAGCTCGACCCTGTCGTGGGACGCGAGACCGAGATCGAGCGGATCATGCAGATCCTCTCGCGGCGCACCAAGAACAACCCCGTTCTGATCGGCGAGCCGGGCGTCGGCAAGACCGCTGTCGTCGAGGGGCTGGCGCAGCGCATCACCAACGCCGAGGTGCCCGAGCTCTTGAAGAACAAGCAGATCTACACGCTCGACTTGGCCGCGCTCGTCGCCGGTTCGAAGTATCGCGGCGAGTTCGAGGAGCGCCTGAAGAAGGTGATGAAGGAGATCACCCAGCGTGGAGACATCATCCTGTTCATCGACGAGCTGCACAACCTCGTCGGCGCGGGTGCCGCCGAGGGCGCGATCGACGCCGCGTCGATCCTCAAGCCGGCGCTGGCCCGTGGCGAGTTGCAGACGATCGGCGCGACCACACTGGACGAGTACCGCAAGTACCTGGAGCGCGACTCGGCCCTGGAGCGCCGCTTCCAGCAGATCCGCGTGGAGGAGCCCACGATCGACCAGACAGTGGAGATCCTCAAGGGATTGCGCGACCGCTACGAGCAGCATCACAAGGTGCAGATCACAGACGAGGCCCTGCGGGCCGCCGGCGAACTGGCAGACCGCTACATCTCAGACCGCTTCCTGCCCGACAAGGCGATCGACCTCATAGACGAGGCCGCCTCGCGCATGCGCATCAAGTCGATGAGCTCGCCGCCATCCAACCGCGAGCTGGAGGAGGAGATCGAGACCACACGCCGCCAGAAGGAGGCGGCGATCGAGGCGCAGGAGTTCGAGAAGGCCGCCGCGCTGCGCGACAAGGAGCGCAAGCTGACCATCCGCAAGCGTGAGCTGGAGGAGGAGTGGGAATCCGGTGAGTCCGGAGAGCGTCCCGCGATCGGCGAGGAGGAGATCGCCGACATCGTCTCGATGTGGACCGGCATCCCCGTCTTCAAGCTGACCGAGGCAGAGACCCAGAAGCTGATGCGCATGGAGGAGGAGCTGCACAAGCGCGTGATCGGACAGCACCCCGCGATCGAGGTGATCTCTAAGGCGATCCGCCGCTCCCGTGCCGGCCTGAAGGACCCCAAGCGCCCCACCGGCTCGTTCATCTTCCTCGGCCCCTCAGGCGTCGGCAAGACCGAGCTGGCGCGCACGCTCGCCGAGTTCCTGTTCGGTGACGAGGACGCGATGATCCGCATCGACATGTCTGAGTACATGGAGAAGCACGCCGTCTCGCGTCTTGTGGGCTCCCCGCCCGGCTACATCGGCTACGACGAGGGCGGCCAGCTGACCGAGGCCGTGCGGCGCAAGCCCTACAGCGTGCTGCTGCTGGACGAGATCGAGAAGGCCCATCCGGACGTGTTCAACATCCTGCTGCAGATCCTCGAGGATGGCCGCCTCACCGACGCACAGGGGCGCACCGTGGACTTCCGCCACGCGATCGTGATCATGACCTCCAACATCGGGGCGGCGGAGATCGCGCGCAACACGCCGCTCGGCTTCGCGGTCTCAGACGACGAGACCGGCATCACCTACGAGGACATGAAGAACCGCATCATGGGCGAGCTCAAGAAGGTCTTCCGCCCCGAGTTCCTGAACCGCATCGATGACGTGATCGTCTTCCACAAGCTGCAGAAGGAGGAGATCAAGCAGATCGTCGAGCTGTTGCTGCTGCGGATTCGTGAGTCGATGGCCGAGCGCGAGCTGCAGCTCGAGCTCACCGACCCGGCCAAGGACTTGCTGGTCGAGAAGGGCTGGGACCCGGCGATGGGCGCCCGTCCGCTGCGGCGCGCGATCCAGCGTTACATCGAGGATCCGCTGGCGGACTTCGTGCTGCGCGAGCAGCTCGTGCCGGGCGCCACCGTCGTCGTCAACCCGGCCGACAACGGCGACGACGAGGTGCACCTGACGATCGTCAAGCCCAAGAAGCAGAAGACCCCCGTGGGCGTCGGCGCCGAAAGCGCCAAGGAGCTCCCTGAGGACACCGAGGGCGAGGCGCACGACACCGAGCCACAGCCCCCCGTCGAGGAGCAGTAGAGCCGCATCGACAACGGCGTAAGGCCGTCGGTAGCGGAGCGTAATCTGCATCGATGGCTCGCCCGCGTCTAGTGCACATATGCTCACAGTGCGGCCATGAGTCCACACAGTGGCATGGCCAGTGCCCTGGATGTGAGGAGTGGAACACGCTCGAGCAGGAGGCCACCGCGGTACCCCGCGCGGTTCCAGGCGGCGCGGTCACCGTGGCGGCTATCCGCAAGCTGCCGATCTCCTCCCCGCGAACGCTTTCGGACGTACATCTCGCCCCTGGATCCCGCCTGTCGACAGGCATAGGCGAGCTGGACAGAGTCCTCGGTGGCGGGCTCGTACCAGGGTCGCTGGTGCTGCTGGGCGGGGCACCGGGAATCGGCAAGTCCACGCTGACGAACATGATGCTCGGCAACCTCGCCACCGCCGGGCATCCCGTGCTGTATGTCTCAGGCGAGGAGTCGGTGCAGCAGATCAGGATGCGCGCCCAGCGCCTGGCGCCCGGTGCGCTCGACGTGCCGGTGCTGGCCGAGACCGACCTCCAGGCGGTGCTCTCGACGATGCAGAACACGACCCCCCGGGTCTGTGTCATCGACTCGGTGCAGACGATCCACTTCGCCGAACTGACCAGCGCAGCCGGATCGGTCAGTCAGGTCCGAGAAGTCACGAGCGCCGTGATGCGGGTCGCAAAGTCACAAGACACCGCGGTCGTCCTGGTGGGGCACTCGACCAAGGACGGTGCGCTCGCCGGACCGCGTGTGCTGGAGCACCTCGTCGATTGCGTGCTGCAGTTCGAGGGGCAACGCGAGCGGCCCTACCGTGAACTGCGGGCACTGAAGAATCGCTTCGGCTCCACCAACGAAGCGGGACTGTTCGAGATGCGCCAGGGTGGCCTGGTGGAAGTACTCGACGCCTCTGCGCGCTTTGTCGCGGAGGCGACACGCGCCCCCGGCAGCGTTGTGCTGGCATCGATGGAAGGCGCCCGTCCGCTGCTCGTCGAGGTGCAGGCGCTCGTCGCGCGTTCGGAGCTCGATCACCCTCGACGGATAGTGCTCGGCCTGGACCGCAACCGGCTGGCGCTGGTGCTGGCGATCCTCGCCCGCCACGGAAAAATGGGGATCGGCGGCGCCGACGTATTCGTCAACGTCGTCGGCGGGGTCCGCGTCGAAGAGCCAGGGGCGGACCTGGCGCTGGCGCTGGCGATCGCGAGCGCGGCCCGTGGCGTACCACTGAAGGGAGCTCCGCGGGCGTGCTTCGGAGAGCTCGGCCTGACCGGTGAGCTGCGCTGGGTGGGCCATCCCGAGCGTCGGCTCGCCGAGGCTCAAAAGCACGGGCTCGAACACGTCATCGCCCCACCGGGCAGCGGCGACCACGCATGCGAGGTGTCAACGCTAGGTGAAGCCCTGAGAGTCTCGCTGCCACCCAAGTGACGATGCCGCGACGATAAAAGACGCCGCATAGGCGCTCAAATGTCTACGTCGCTGGGCAAAACGCGCCTCCCCAGCTGATAAATCGAGGCTAAATGCCCTAGAATGACTGGTCGTGCCTGCGCGACCCGGGGAAGATTTCGACACGGATGTGAAACAGGAACCCCGGCTGGTGAAGGCGCTGGAGATGGTGGCGCCTGGCACCGCGCTGCGGGAGGGGATCGAGAGCATTCTCGATTCTCGCACCGGCGGCCTGATCCTGATCGGCGAGCCGGACGACCTCAGCTTCCTGAACTCGGGCGGGATCAAGCTCGACATCGACTACACCCCGGCGTTCCTCTACCAGGTCGCGAAGATGGACGGTGCGATCATCCTCAACGCCAACGCGACGAAGATCACGATGGCAAACGTCCAGCTGATGCCCGACCCGACGATCCTCTCGCACGAGACCGGCACCCGCCACCGCACCGCGGAGCGTGTCTCCAAGCAGACCGACGCGCTGGTGATCGCCGTCTCCCAACGCCGCGAGGTCGTCTCGCTGTATGTCGATGGCGCCAAGTACATCCTCGAGGACATCACCGTGGTGCTCGCCAAGGCAAACCAAGCCTTGGCGACACTGGACAAGTACCGCAGCCGCCTGGACCAGGTGTCAACCCGTCTGACCGCCCTGGAGTTCGAGGGAGGAGCCACCCTGCACGACGTGCTCACCGTGCTGCAGCGCTCGGAGCTCGTCACCCGCATGGCCGTGGAGATCGAGCGCTACATCGTCGAGCTCGGCACCGAGGGCCGGTTGATCGAGATGCAGCTCGAGGAGACGACGGTCGGCACCGCCGCCGAGAAGGCCGCGCTGGTGCACGACTACCTGGCCGACTACTCCGACGAGGCGTTCAGCTCGGCCCTGGACCAACTTGGGCGACTCATTCACCAAGACCTGCTGGACTTCGGTCGCCTGGCTGAGATGCTCGGGTATGACCGCAAGCTGAACACACTGGACTATCCGGTCTCATCGCGTGGCTACAGAATCTTGGGGCGTATTCCCCGCCTGCCGAAGCTAGTCGTCACGCAGATCGTCAAGGAGTTCGGCGGACTGGATGAGCTGTTGGCAGCAACCGACTCGGAACTAGAGACGGTGGAGGGAGTGGGAGAGATAAGGGCAAAGGACATCCGCGAGGGTCTTCGTCGGCTACAGGAGATCAACCTCGTGGACCGCTTCATGCAGACCTAAGTAAAGGCCGCCCCCGGCCCGTACCGAAGGAGGACACCATTCCGCAAGCAATCGAAGAGGAGTTGATCGAGGAGCTCGAGACCGTCCGTGAGGTCGAATGCATCGAGTTTGAGCTCGGCGACCATGTCGTCTATCCCCATCACGGCGCCGGCAAGGTTCTGTGCAAGGAGAACATGGAGGTGCTCGGAGAGACGCGTGAGTACCTGACAATCAAGATCCTGCACAACGACATGACGGTGAAGGTGCCGACCGAGAACGCGGCGCTCGCCGGCCTGCGTCGAGTGATCGACGAGGAGACCGTCAAGAAGGTTCTCGACGTGCTCCAGGATGAAGTATCGGAGATGCCCAAGAACTGGAACCGGCGCTTCAAGCACAACCGCGACAAGATCAAGACCGGTGACATCTACGAGCTGGCCGAGGTGGTGCGCAACCTGGCGTTGCGCGAGAGCGAGAAGGGCCTGTCCACCGGCGAGAAGCAGATGTTCACGAGAGCCAAGAAGATCCTCGCCTCCGAGCTGATGTATGCGCTCGACAAGGACGAGGAAGAGGCCGAGGACTACCTCGACGAGCTGCTGGCCAACTCGGCCTCGAGCAAGCTCGCGGTAGTCGCCGAGTAGAAGCGAGCTTTCGCGCACGCAGCAAGGTCCGCTGGATCGCCCTGCTGCGTGCGCGGCAGCTCCGTCTCGTCTAGTAATAAGCGGTGGCCATAGCTCTGGTAGTGGCAGCCGGGCGCGGAGAGCGACTCGGAGCCGATCAACCAAAGGCGCTCGTGGAGCTCGCCGGCAAGCCGCTGCTCCAATGGAGCATCGACGTGCTGGCCGCAGTGGACGACATCCAACAGATCGTGGTCGCACTACCGCAGGGGGTCGCTTCCCCAGCCGGAACGATCGGCGTTGCAGGCGGCAAGGTGCGCTCGGAGTCCGTGCGGCGAGCCCTCGCGGCGGCGGGCGATGGGGAGATCGTTCTCGTCCACGACGCAGCCCGGCCGCTATTGAGCGAAGAGCTCGTACATCGCACACTCAAGGCCCTCGCCGGCGACGAGACCATCGACGCGGCGATCGCTGCCGCACCGATGGCGGACACGGTCAAGCGGGTCGATGAGGAGGGCGTGGTCGGCGAAACTCTCGAGCGCTCATCGCTGTGGGCCGTGCAGACTCCGCAGGTGTTCCGCAGGGCGGCGCTGGAACGTGCGCTGGATGTTCCAGAGGAGGTGCTGGCCCAGGCCACCGATGATGCCTGGCTGATCGAGCGTGCGGGCGGCAGAGTCCTCGTGGTGGGATCCTCTACCCCGAACCTGAAGGTGACCACCGAGCTCGACCTGCAGCTGGCGAGCCTGCTGATCGGCGCACGAGAGGACAGCAGTGCCCAATAGTGGAACACTCACCGACTATCACGTCCACCTGCGCCCGGATGGCCTCGGGGCGAGTGCGGCCAGTCACTTCACCCCGGCAAACGCCGAGCGCTACCGCGAAGCCGCCGGGGCGCGCGGCATCTCAGAGCTGGGTGTCTCCGAGCACATCTACCGTTTCCAGCAGGCCCTGTCCGTCTGGAACCACCCGTTCTGGGTGCAGTACGCCCATGACGATCTCGAGAGCTACTGCGGTTTCGTACGAGAGGAGACCGACCTGCGCCTGGGTATCGAGGCGGACTTCGTACCCGGTGGCGAGGATCGCATGGCAAACCTGCTCGAGTCTCACGACTTCGACTATGTACTCGGCTCCGTGCACTTCATACGAGAACATTCGGTGGATATGGAGGACTACAGTGTGTGGAACTCTGGGCGTAGCGTCGAGGAAATTTGGGCCCGCTACTTTCAGACAGTCGGCGAGGCGGCTCGCAGCGGCCTGTTCGACGTTCTCGCCCATCCGGACCTGGTGAAGGTCTGGGGCAAAGAGCGCCCGTTGCCAGAAGGCGATCTGCGCCGCTACTACGAGCCCGCGATAGAGGGCATCGCGGAGTCGGGCATCGCCGTGGAGGTCTCTACGGCCGGGCTGCGAAAGCACGCACGAGAGCTCTATCCGGCGCCGGCGTTCCTGGAGATGTGTCTGGAAGCCGGGGCTCCGATCGCGCTCTCCAGCGACGCGCATTGTCCCGAGGACATCGGCGCCGACTACGAGCAGGCCCTGGAGTTGCTGAGGAGCATGAATGTGGAGGAGCTGTGTGTATTCGAGCGTCGTGCGCGGCGGCTGGAGCCGATCGGGGCGGCCGTGAGATGAGCCCCGTCGGAATCGGCTATGACAGCCATCGGCTGGCGGCGGGACGCAAGCTCATCCTCGGAGGAGTGGAGATACCGCATGAGCATGGCCTCGAGGGACATTCCGACGCGGACGTGCTCACACACGCGGTGATCGACGCGCTGCTAGGAGCAGCCGGTCTGGGGGACATCGGGGAGCACTTTCCAGACAGCGACGAGCGTTGGCGCGACGCCAACTCGATCCACATGTTGGCGAGCGTCGTGACAAGCGTGATCGCCGCCGGTTTTGAATTGGTGAATGTCGATACGACCGTCGTGATGGAGAGACCCAAGCTCGGGCCACACAAGCAGCAGATACGAACGTCGCTGGCGGGAGTGCTCGGTCTGTCCACCTCACGGGTAAATGTCAAGGCCACGACCGGAGAGGGAATCGGCTTTGTGGGACGCGGCGAGGGGGTTGCTGCCCTAGCGGTGGCGAGTCTGTGCAGCCGCTAGCGTTTCGCCCACCGATCGGGGGGTCACGGAAGCAACTGCAACGCCTCGCAGTGGGTCGGCCTCACCGCATGGAAGTGGCGGTGATCAAGCGTTGCCACGTATGGGGTTTGTAGTCTCTCGGTGAGTGCCACCACCGAAGCGTCAGTGGCGCCGAGCGGAAAGTTCTCGTAGCGTCTGATCAACTCCGCTATGCGCTCCCACTCTTGCGGAGGTGGGGAGTCCACGTCTAGTGTGGAGAGTCCTGCTACGAACTTCGCCTCCGCCTCGGTGCCAAGGCGCGTGGCCGCCAGATAGCTCACCTCCGTCACGACGAGCATCGGGATGACCGGACGTACCTCGCGGCGCGTCAACAGCTCAGCGCACGCTTGGTGATCGTCGTCATCGGCATCGAGCGCCGCATATAGCGGGCCGGTGTCAAAGACGGCGAGCATCGCTCCACTCGCGGGCAAGAATTTCCTCCGCGCGTCGTGCGGTGTCGCGCTGGCCGCTTTTCCCTACGCCGATGAACGAGGGAGGAGTCGCGGCGGTCGAATCTATGTGCTCCCGCAGAGCTTCGCATGCGATCTTCGATATCGAGGTACGACGGCGCTCGGCCTCTCGCTTGACATCCCTGGCTAGTTCATCCGACAAAGTAATCGTGGTGCGCATCACCACTGCATCATAGCATCGAGGTGAGACGCCGGCCATGGCGAATTCACTGCGAATATCTACGCATGCGCCAGATCTATCTGCACGACACCCGTAGCGGCGAACTGCTCCAGCTGAGGCCACGTGAGCCCGGCCGGGTTGGCATCTACGCTTGCGGACCGACGGTGTACAGCCGGATTCACATCGGCAACGCGCGACCGTTCGTGGTCTTCACCCTGCTAAAGCGGTTCCTCGAGCGCGAGGGATACGAGGTGAGCCTCGCGATCAACATCACCGACGTCAACGACAAGATCTACGACGCTGCGAGCGCGCAGGGTCGCCCGAGCTCGGAGCTGGCGGCGGAGATGGCCGAGCACTATCGCGCCGACACCGACGCTCTCGGCCTGGGCAGACCCGACCACGAGCCCCTTGCCTCGGAGACGATGGGGCCGATCATCGCCTATATCCAGACGCTCGTCGAGCGGGGACACGCCTATGCGGCTGGCGGGGATGTGTACTTCCGCGTGCGCTCCGACCTCTCCTACGGCAGCCTCTCGCACCGTCAACTGGAGAACATGGACCAGGGTGAGGGAGTGGAGGGTGTGGATCGCAAGGAGGACCCGCTGGACTTCGCGCTGTGGAAGGCGCACAAGCCCGGCGAGGACACGGTGTGGGAGTCCCCCTGGGGACCCGGCCGTCCCGGCTGGCACATCGAGTGCTCGGCGATGGCCGAGGAGCTACTCGGCCTCGGCTTCGATATCCACGGCGGCGGATCCGATCTCGTGTTCCCCCACCACGAGAACGAGGCCGCACAGACGCGCAGCGCCCGTGGCGAGGAGCTGGCGAAGCTATGGATGCACAACGGCATGATCCAGTTCACGGGCGAGAAGATGGCTAAGTCGGTGGGCAACATCGCGACTCTGCACGAGGTGGTCGGGGACTACGGCCCCGAGGCGGTGGTGATGTATCTGGTCTCCGGTCACTATCGCCAGCCGCTCGCGTTCTCGGGGGCCGCTCTCGAGCAGGCCCAGGCGAACGTCAAGCGGATCCGCGAGTTCGGCCGAAGGCTCTGTCGGGGACCGAGCCGCTACCGCGAACCCGGCGAGCAGCAGCAGCTCGAGACGTTTCGCGACAGTTTCTTCAGAGCCCTCGCCGATGACTTCAACACGCCCCTGGCTCTCGCAAGTCTGTACGAGTGGATCCGCGGTGCGGGGCACCTAGGTGTCGAGGGGGACCAAGACCTCTCCGAGATGCTGGACGTGCTTGGTCTCCAGACCCTGCTCACACCAGACGATGAGGCACCGCAGGCGGTCCACGAGCTCGCAGAGCAACGCGAGCGCGCGCGCGTCGAGCGCGACTTCGCTGAAGCGGACCGTCTGCGCGATGAGATCGCGACGCTCGGCTGGGAGGTCCGCGACGGCCCGGCGGGCTTCGAGCTCCTGCCCCTGTGATCCTCTACGGTCGCAACCCGGTTCGGGAGGCGCTGCGTGGGCGTCGCGCACACGAGGTGGGGGAGATCTGGGCGAGCACGGGAGCGGCCCGTGAGCCATGGCTCGAGGGACTGAAGCCGAGGACGGTCTCGGCTGAGGAGGTCGAGCGACGTTGCGGGTCATCGGCTCACCAGGGAGTCTGCGCGCGGGCCGGCGGCTACCCCTACGTGTCAGCCGATGAACTGCTCGTCGGCGAGGACCCCCTCATCGTGGCGCTCGACCAGATCCAGGACCCGCAGAACCTGGGGTCGATCTGCCGCACCGCGGAGTGTGCCGGTGTCACCGGTCTCGTGATACCCGAGCGCCGCTCAGCCGAGGTCACACCAGCCGTCTGCAAGGCTTCGGCAGGAGCCGTCGAGCACATCCGCATCGCGCGTGTGCGCAACATCGCAGACTTCCTCGGCTCCGCCCGTGACGGTGGCTGCTGGTGCTACGGCGCGAGCGTCAGCGAGACGGCCGTCGCCTACGACACCCCCGACTACAGCGGCGGTGTGGTGCTCGTGCTCGGCAGCGAGGGCAGCGGGCTGCGTCCTCGTGTGGCCGGGGCCTGCGATCAGCTGGTGGCACTGCCAATGCGTGGACGGATGCAGTCGCTGAACGTCAGCGCCGCGGCTGCCGCGCTGCTGTACGGGATCTTGCAGAGCCGCATAGGGGATCTTGACAAGGCTACATAACTGTGCGAAGCTCGCGCCATAACGCTCAACCTAAGGTTGACTTAATAGCTTTGGCGCCAGGGGAGGAGTGCGCCACTGAGCAAGTTTGAGGCCGCCAGGGAGGCGGCTTTCAAGGAAAGGATCTGCTCGTGGCACGAATCTCCAACAAGCATCAGTCTGATGTTAAGGTCGAGGATGGGTACCTGATTGCGCTTGCAAAGCAGGGCGATCGCAATGCTTATGACCGTTTGATGCGCCGTCACTACGGCTTTGTGCGCCTGAAGGCCTCCTCCTATTTTCTGGCTGGGGGTGACTCCGATGACTTGATCCAGGAGGGTCTGGTCGGTCTCTACAAGGCGATCCGTGACTTTCGCTCAGACCGCGAGTCGAGCTTCCGCAACTTCGCCGAGCTGTGCATAACCCGCCAGATCATCACCGCGGTCAAGACCGCCACCCGCAACAAGCACACCCCGCTGAACCAGTATGTGTCCTTCTCCTCCACGCCGGCGGCCGCCGGGGACGATGTGCCGACGCTCGACCAGGTGATCCCCGGGTTAACTGTCCACGATCCCGTCAACCAGGTCATCTCCTCAGAAGAGCTGCGCTCGCTGGTGGGATGCCTCTCCAGTGCGCTCTCGGAGCTCGAGAGCCGGGTTCTCGCTCTGTACCTGGACGGCTACTCCTATGAGCAAGTTGGGGAGCGACTGGGGTGCGACACCAAGACGGTGGACAACGCGCTGCAGCGAGTCAAGCGCAAGGTCGGGGCCCACTTGCAGTCGCGTGCCGTTGCGGTGTGATCGGTCGCGCACGCCTTCGGTGAGAACGAGTCAAGCGACGATTGTCGCCGTCCCTAGCGACGGGACGGCTTCAATCGCTGTGTCCGAGGTCTGAGAACCCACTCACTGCGCTTCGTGATCGGGGCGGTTGTGGATCGCTCCGTCACGAGCTTCACCGGCGGCACGAGCCTGTAGTTCCAGTAGCTCCAGATCGACCATCAGTTTGGCGTAGACGTCGATCGTCCGGTCGAGCTCGCGCATGCGCGAGGCGATTTCGTGTTGAATCCTTGCTACTAGGTCGGATTGCTCGAGATCGTCATACATCCCCATTTTCCTTTCCAGAACCGCTGCCTTTCTTCTGATACCGACTCCTTGGCTAGGCCCGGGACGGCTCGATCGGGAATGCGTAAGCGGCTGAAGTGGGGTAGAAGCCCGGCCTCACAACCCTGGAGTGATATCCCGTGGGGACGAATCTAGGTCAGGGTGCCTCGGCGCTTGATCTACACAACGCCAAACAGGAGCTATGACATGACCAACGCCATATACGCCGCACATGCCCATGTCACAGGTGGTCGTGCCGAGGGTCACGGACGGACCTCGGACGGAGCGCTGGAGGTGGATCTGCGCCTGCCGACCGAGATGGGAGGCCAGGGCGGAGGGACCAATCCCGAGCAGCTGTTTGCGATCGGCTATGCGGCGTGCTTCGAGGGTGCGCTGGGAGCGGCCGCACGGCGCTCGAAGGATGAGCTGACGGATGTCGCGATCGACGCGAGCGTTTCACTGCTGCCAACGCCCGAGCGTGGCTTTGCGCTAGCCGTCACCCTGGATGTGCGGCTCGGTAGTGTCGAGGATCCCGCCAAGGCCAACGAGCTGGTTCGGGCGGCCCATCAGATCTGCCCATACTCAAACGCCACGCGCGGGAATATCGAGGTTGCCCTCACCGCAAACGGTCACCCGGTGGACTGACTGGGAGGCTCGGCGGCTGGTGGTGCACGGCACAGGACCAGCCGGCGGCCACGGCGGATGAGGGCGCTCCCGCATGTGTGTGTGCGGTGAGCTCTTCTTAACTGATAGACAACAGAGCAAACCAGCATCTGAACGTGGTGGTGTCACAGAACAGGTAAATCGTGCGTGCTCAGACACCTACTGAGAGCGAACTCCACCCGCGAAAATGGACGTAGAGGTGTCCGCCCAAGCGGCCGTTGGGGACGCTGCGGGAGACGATCTCGGGCTGTCGCGCAAACGGACGGCATAACCGTTTCACTCAGCGTGCGCGGGAGCCTGATACGAGAATCGTTGATGAGGGAGTGGATCTGCCCAATCGCGGGAACTGTGTTGCGAGGGCCTGTGGCGAAATTAGTTCTGCAGGGTAGGACGGACATGTCATGTAATATGGCTCGATTACTGTAATTGCACCAAATTCTAGGGGTAACCTGTGACTGATTTTCTGGACCAGAAGCGCAAGGAGATAACCAACCGCCTTTCAGAGCTTGAGCCGTTGGTAGACGAGTACCGCCGCTTGGAGGCGGCAGCGTCAGCCCTCGCGGGTGTCGCCGGATCGGCAAACAGCGGTGGGTCAACCACGGCTCCAAAGCGCCGTGGGCGGCCGCGTGGATCCACCACACGCCCGAAGGCTGCCGTGGCAAGTGCCGCGAAGGGCCGGCCCGGACGACGCAAGGGCAGTGGAACGCGTGCGGCACAGACCGTTGCGCTCGTGAAGGGAGAGCCGGGTATCACGATTCCCCAGCTGGCCGCAAAGATGGGCATCAAGCAAAACTACCTGTACCGAGTCCTCCCAGGGCTACAGCAGGAAGGTAAGATCACCAAGCAGGGCAGAGGCTGGCATCCGGGCAGCTGAGACACTCCCACGAGTGTCAGCAGGATCCTCCTAGGAGTAATTGATGATGGGGCCCGGCTGTTACCCAGCCGGGCGCTGTCATCGAGGGCGAGCGGTGCTGGGTGCCCTGCTCGATCTCCAGTTGACCATGAACGATGTCCACCTGCACTGGTGTGCCACGGTGCAAATGGTTCAACCCGCCACGTAGGAGATCGCATGCGGCGCTACATCCAAACGCCCAAATTTTTATTGACGGTCCGAGCGAAACCGTGCGATGTGGCGGCGCTGGGATTATCCCCCCGGCCTCGAGTCATTGCAGAACATTCCACCGGACCGCGGGGCGAAAGAGTAGGTCGAGGGTTTTTTGATCACAGCATGTGCAGTACCCGCCACCCGATGGATGGGGTGCTCAGAGTCCTACTCGCGACGGCTGTCGTTGTGGCTCTGATCACGCCGGAGGAGCTGATTGTCGCCACCCTCTGGCCGCGCTGAAGTTCTCGGGGTACCGGGCTCAAACTCACACGGACGGGAATTCTCAGCCCGCCCCATCCCAACTCGCGCAGGGGGCCGTTGGGTATGACCGCGATGTGTCGGCCCTCCACGCTGGTGGCGGTCAGGACCGATGTCGCTCCTCTCAGCAGATTGCCGACGTGCACCGCCTTGGCCGCCGAGTCGCCGAGGGACTCGGCGCTCTGCAACGCCGCCTGGATGAGGGAGCCTTCTCGCTGATCCAGCACCGCCCCTAGAACCGTCAGCTTGCGCGAGCCGATCTCCACGCGCTTGGCGAACACCAAGCATCCACCGGCCGCCCTGTCGGAGCCGGTCTTGATGCCGACATAACCGTCGTGGTCCACCAGACCGTCGTAGTTGGCCACTTCGCCGGCGAGGGGAAGTCTGACGGACTGCAACGAGACGATTCTTCGAAACGCGGAAATGCGCATCGCCACCGCCGCCAGCTTGAGTTGATCGGAGGCGGTCGATACCGTGGCGGCGTCGTATCCGCTGGGGCTCGTATAGGTAGTGGCGCTCATGCCAAGAAGCCTGGCGGTGCGGTTCATGCGGGCGAGGAAGCCTTCCACACCACCGCGCGCGTGGTAGGCGAGCAACTGGGCAACGTTGTTGGCGGACGGCAGAAGCAGAGCCTCCAGAGCCTCGCGCTCGGTCAATTCCTCACCGGCTCGCACAGGCAGAACGGACTGGCCCTGGGCGGCACGCTGACGCTCTTCCCGGACATCGGCGGGTGTGACGGTAATCGCAAAACCGCTGTTGCCCGGCGAGAGTGGATATTCCAGCAGCGTCAGGTAGGCGGTCATGATCTTCGCCACGCTGGCGATCGCAAGCGGTCTTGAGTCGCCAGAACTCCCGAGGCTGCCGATCCCCTCGACCTCGACCGCCGCCTGCCCGCCCACTGGCCAATCCAGATGCGGCGCGGGTCCGGGAAAGCGGACGGTGCTGGCCAGCGTCCTGCGGATTGTGAGCTTGGGCGGTGTCTCGGTCGCAAGGCGCAGGATGGCGAGTGCGGCCAGAACGCTGAGCAATGCCACGCCACCGAGCAAGGGGCGCCAATAACCGGTGGTTCGCTCGGCGGCGTGACGCGCTCGGCGGCTCATGGGGCCGCGAGTCTAGTCCCCGAAAAGACGACTCCGCGCACATGCCATCCTCGGGGTACGCGGAGGTTGACCCGTATACAGGGCTGAAGAAGCCAAGGTCAGACAGGAGCGTCCAATCAAACTGACCGCCTGCCTGCGCCCGGTGTCTCGCGATACTTTGATCCAATGCGGTTTCAGGTCTTCCTCCCCGGTGTCCTTGCGCTGAGCATGGCCGGCTCCGTGGAGGCGTCGACCATGCAGCCCGAAACCATCTCCGTTCACGTGCGGCGCAAGCTCAACGTTCGCGAGAACGTGCACATCAGCTTCCAGTCCGGCGGTCGGCTGCCGGAGGCGGCTACTACTACGCGGTCCTGGTCCTGAAGCCATACAAGCGATACACGAGGAATACGCCACCACCGTGCTCGACCTCGAGCAACATGGAAAAGACCGACTACGGCTACCCGCAGCCAGGTCGCTCCGTGAGGCTCACCCTCACCCCGGCAAAGTCGGTCGCTGGGCACTGGTGTCGTGGCGGCAACTATCTCGGCGCGGTCTACGCCGTCCCCCACGCGCCACCCTGCAACCGCGCCTACCCCTGCCGCAGCGAACCCTACGAACCCAGTCCCTGCTTTGAAATCGCACCCGGTCGCAGAGCATGCGGTGTCGTCGCCAGGCCAAAGCTCTACCGCTACCCCGACGGACTACCTGCGCCCCTCGCCAAGGGCACCCGCATCATCGGGCGCTTCGCTGTCACGTTGTAGAAAGTCGCTGTCCAGTCAACAAATCAGGCGAGTGCTACGCGGCCAGCGCCGCCGAAGGCCAGTACGCCAAAAGGCCAACCGCGAACCTGGTCTCGCAACGATTTATTGAAGAGGGGCTAGGATGCGAAGGCCAGGCCGACGTAGCTCAGCTGGCAGAGCACCGGTTTTGTAAACCGGGGGTCGCCGGTTCGATCCCGGCCGTCGGCTCTCCGGCCAAGCTCGCCGCGACTTCGACGTTTCGGTTCGGTGAGAACGGTGGCGCGCCTGCCGCCAGGGCCAGTCTCAGCCAGCCGCGGCGGCGTGCTCCAGTTTGCCGTGCCCGTTTGAGGAGATCACATGCTCATAGGCGGGGAGCTCAACCGTGCTCGGGGCGTTCAGCGAGCGCTCGAGCTCACCCAGCACGACACCGAACAGCAGATGGCGCCAGGTGGATTGCGCCAGCGCACGCGGGTTGGAGAACGACCTGCCCATCTCCTCGCGGGCCGGGTGCAGACGGTCCGACAGCGCCACCAGCGGCCAGGTCGCGAAATTCTCAGCCAGGGCCAGCAGCGGTGCTCGTGCCCAGGAGGGCAACGGCATGCGAGGCGCGAGATTGGCATACACGGCCCCAAACAGAGCGCCGTTCTGCAGATGTAGGGCCCACCCCGCCACAGGCCAGCTGTCGTTGCGAGTCAGAGTCTTGCCGAGCAGCTCGATGTCGTCGAAGTCGCTTGCGAACAGGCGCTTGTCGAGCGGCATCTGCGCCGCCCAGACCCCGGCCGCCACAGCGCCCGCAAGGGCTCCGCGAATTGTTTTGCGCTGATCGATCGACACGTCTGCCACAACTGTAACGAGCTGAGCGAGAATGGTGTATTGAAGGTATGCATAAGCCGCCAATCGAGCAGCTCCGAACCCACCAGAGTCCGGAGCTGCGTAGCTTTCGCAGACGGGCCACGGAGCGGGGCGTCAACCGAATTCTCTACCGGGTGGCCCGCCTGGTGCTGGTCCCCTTCTTTCGGGTCTATTTTCGTCTAGAGGGCATCGGCCGTGAGCATCTGCCTCGCACGGGACCGCTGCTGCTCGCCTCCAACCACCGCAGCTTCCTGGACCCGTTCGTGATCGGCGCGATCGTGCGCCGTCCCGTCTACTACATGGCCAAGCGTGAGCTGTTCCAGCCCCGCTGGCAGGCATGGCTCCTGAACGCGCTCGGCGCCTTCCCGGTCGATCGCGGCGCCAGCGACAACGAGGCGATCGCCACGGCCCGTGCCATCCTGCAGCGCGGCGACTGTGTCGTGATCTTCCCGGAGGGCACCCGCGTGCGCCCGGGGCCGTTGGGCAAGCCGCGCAGCGGTGTGGGACGCCTGTCCCTGGAAACCGGTGCGCGTGTCGTGCCGGTGGCCGTGATCGGCACCGAGGACGTTCGCCGAGGTTGGCGCATACGTCCGCGCAAGGTGCGCATCCGCTGTGGACGGCCGCTGTGCTTCCCCGTCCTCGAGGAGCCCGATCACACCTCGGCGACCGCCGTGACCGCACGCGTCTGGGCGTGCGTGAGCCTGCAGTGGCAGTGGCTGGGCGGCGCGGTGGCCCCCCGGCCGGAGCTCAGAACGCGCCCGCGCGAGGAGGCCCGTGCGGCCTAAGCCGCCGTCGAGCCACAGGAGGGGTAGGGTGCGATGAGTGGCCGAGCAGACCATCCAGAAGTCCAAGGCGCAGCTCGATGCCGAGTTCTCCGAGTTGTATCGGACGCATCTGCGCGACGTGTACAGCTACGCCTACTACCGTGTCGGCGACCATCACGACGCCGAGGACCTCACCGAGCAGACCTTCTTGCAGGCCTACCGTCACTTCGAGCGCGCCCAGCGCGAGTCCGACGGACGTCCGCTGCGCCCATGGCTGATCCGCATCGCCCACAACCTCGCCGCGAACCTCTATCGCGACCGTTCGCGAAAGCCGTCTTCCCCGATCGACGACACCACCACGCTGACGGCGCCACATTCCACCGAGGAGCTGGTGGAGGGGCGCGACGAGCTGGGGAGGGTCCTGGACGGCGTCGGCCAGCTACCCGACGACCGACGCGAGGCTTTGATCATGCGGTTTGCTCTCGGGATGGACAACCGCGAGATCGCGCGCGCGCTGGGGCGCTCCGACGGCGCCACCAAGGTTCTGATCCACAGGGCGATCAAGCAGCTGGAGGAGATCGTCAATGAGTGAAGCCCTCCCCAACTTCGAGGGCCTGCTGCGTCAGGCGCTCGTGCCGGTAGAGCCGCCAGAGGATCTCGCCATGCGCCTGGAGGGAACGCTTCAGAGCCTCACCGAGATAGCGGCCGAGGAGCTGGAGGCATGGGAGCTCTCGGCGATGCGCGATCCGCGCAACTGGGTTCGACCGGCGGCGGCCGTTGTGGTCGGGGGAGGCGCTGGCGCTGCGCTGGTGCTGCTGCGCGCTCGCCATCGGAAGCGCTCGTTGACCGATCCGGCGGGTGTGCTCGACGCGACCGAGCACGCGCTGCGCGATTTCGGGACGTGGGCACGCAAGCTGACTACACGTCAGTGAAGATCGACTGTGCCGCCCTCTGCGGCTCGGTGTGAGCGACGGCGACTGCTGTAGCGTCTGCCCGACATGGCCACCTGCTACCGCCATCCCTCCCGTGAAACGGGGGTCTCCTGCTCGAACTGCGGTCGGCCGATCTGTCCGGACTGCATGACCCCGACACCGGTCGGCATGCGCTGTCCGGAGTGCTCCAAACAGCGCACGAAGGTCAAGCGCCTTCGTGACACTCCGTCGATCCCGCGCGTGACCTATGCGCTGATCGTGATCAACGTGCTCGCGTTTCTGACCGAGCAGGGCCAGTTCTCGCTGTTCGGCTCGGAAATCCACGGCAAGGTGATCAACGAAGGTGTGCTCTTCAGGGAAGCGATCGGCCACGGCAACGACCAGTACTGGCGGCTGATCACCAGTGGCTTCCTGCACGAGAACTTCATCCACATCGGCTTCAACATGTATCTGCTGTACCTGCTCGGGTTGATGCTCGAGCCGGCGATCGGCTCGGTGCGCTTCGCGGCGATCTACTTCACCGCGCTGCTGGCCGGCTCGTTTGGGGTCGTGTTCTCCACCAGCACCCCAAGCCTGGGAGCCTCAGGTGCGGTCTTCGGTCTGATGGGCGCCGCCGTAGTCGAGCTGCGCGCGCGAGGAATCAGCGTGCAGCAATCGGGTATCGGCGGGCTGATCGTGATCAACCTGATCCTAAGCTTCACGCTCGCCAATGTCTCCGTGGGCGCTCACGTCGGCGGGCTCATCGGCGGCTTCCTCGCGGGCCTCGCGATCCGCGCCGCGGATGACCAGAAGGTCCCCGCGCTCGGGCTGATCGCATGCGGGCTGCTGTCGGCTGCGGCTGTGTTCGCGGCGATCGCCGTCTCCGGTGCCACCGGCGGCGGCTTCGCGTGAGCAACCAGTCCCGCTCCTAGGCGCCGACACCTTCGAGCTCCAGCGCCGCCGCGTCGGCGGGCGCCTCGATGCCGCTGTCGGGGTGCAGCACGTGCGCCAGCAGCTCCAGGCCATCGATCAGCCGCGGACCGGGGCGTGAGAAGTACGCGGAGGCGTTGACGGCGACGATTCGCTGCGCCCCCAACCGCGTCAGCTCGTTCGCGAACGCCATCGCCTCGGCGTGCGCACGCTGCTCGTCGTAGCCGCAGGGCATCGCGATCACGACCTCGGGCTGCGTGATCGCCAGCTCCTTCCAGCTGACCGTCCGGGAATGTTCACCGGGCAGGCCGAGCACGTCCTCGCCGCCGGCCAGCTCGATCAGCTGCGGTGTCCAGTGGCCAGCGATGTAAACGGGATCCAACCACTCCAGCGCAGCCACACGCGGGCGGGGCCGCCCCCTTACGGCCAGCCTCACACGATCGACACGGCCGGCTATGCGTGCCACCAGCTCCACGCCCTGATCGCGCTGTCCCGTGGCCTGGGCGAGCGTGCGCACGTCGCCGAGCGTCTCGCCAAAGGTTTTCGGGTCCAGCGAGATAACTCGAGGCTTCGACTGCAGCCGCCCGGCGAGCTTGGAGACGTCCTCGTAGGAGACCGCGCAGACTGGGCACAGCGCCTGGGTGACGATCAGGTCAGGCTCGAGGTCCCGCAGGGCGCCCTCGTCCAGCTCATATATCGCCTCGCCGGCGAGCGTACGCTCACGCACGGCCGCGTCTATATCGCCGGCGCTCAGCCCGTCGGGCAGCACATCTCGTGTGATTTGCCTGAGCTTCAGGGCCCGCGCCGGATAGTCGCACTCATGAGTCACCCCGACAACCTGATCGCCGAGCCCGAGCGCGAACAGCAGCTCGGTGGCGTGTGGCACTAGGCTGACGATGCGCATGCCCTGACTGTAAAGGTCACACGACTGCAAACCCAGATGAGATCGATGCGGACGAAACCGAAGGAGAGACGATGAGCACACTCCCAGACGAGGCGGTGCGGCAGAGACTGGCCGGGTCCCTGGCGACTGGACGGCACGGTGATCGTCAGGGAGCTGACGTTCTCCGACTTCCTCGCCGCGATCTCTTTTGTCAATCGCGTGGCCGAGGTCGCCGAGGCAGCGAACCATCACCCCGACATCCATGTGCACGGCTGGAACAAGGTGCGTCTGGAGCTCTCCACGCATTCCGCTGGAGGCATCACCGACGCCGACCTGCGTCTCGTGGGCGACATCGACGGGATCGGCTAGCTGGCCACTGGCCGACCAGTGCCCCTGCTACGGTTTGCACGTCGGCAATTGATGAGCGACGACGAAGAACCACCCCGAAGTAGTGTGGTCCGGCTGGCCGCCCTGCCATTTGACCTCCATCATTGGATGCGGGAGGGCTGCTCGGTGACCTCCCCTGTTGAGCTGACGTGAATGGCCTTGAAGCTCGTTTTCACGGCGCTGCTGGTCGCCGTCAACGCGTTCTTCGTGATCGCCGAGTATACCCTTGGTGCGCTCGCGCAGAGCTCGCCTGGAGCTGATGCGGGAGGAGGGTATGCGCGGAGCCGCGCTCGCACTCCGTCAGTTGGATCGCATCAACGAGTACATCTCCGCCGTGCAGATCGGCGTGACCATGACCTCGATCGGTATCGGGGCGCTGGGAGAGCCCGCGCTCGCCGATCTGCTCAAGGGTGCGTTCGGCAACACCATCAGCCACGGCGTCGCGGTTGTGGTCGCGGTTGTCCTCGCCTTCGCGATCATCACCACGGCGCAGCTGATAGCCGGTGAGATGGTCCCCAAGTTCTACGCGATCGATCGCGCCGAGAGCGTTGGCTCGGCGTGTCGCACGGCCGCTGCAGGTCTTCAGCCCTCCTGTTCAGGCCGATGATCCTTTGGCTGACGGCGGTCGCCGATCGCATCTTGCGTCTGTTGGGTGTGAACATGGGCCGTGAGCAAAGGGGCGGATCGCCCGACGAGCTCAAGCGGCTGATCGCCGAGTCCTACGCTGGCGGGCACATCGACCCGGGTGAGGCAGGGATGCTCACGGGCGTCTTTCACCTGCACGAGCAGGAGGCGCGTCAGGTGATGACCCCGATCCCAGCCGTGGTGACGGTGGACCTCTCCCAGGACGTTCAGACGGCGCTAGAGCTGTGCATATCCAGCGGCCACACGCGTCTGGTGGTCACCGAGGACGAGAATCGCGACCGGGTCAAGGGCATCGTGCACGCCAACTCGCTGGCCCGACAGCTGATGAGCGACGGACCCCACTCGTCGATAGCGTCGATCGTGCACGACGCCCCCATCGTCCCGGAGACTAAGCCCCTGGACGACCTGCTCGCGGATCTGCAGAGAGCGCGCACCTCGATGGCTGTGGTCGTCAACGAGTACGGCCGGGTGGTGGGGATCGTGACGGTCGAGGACATCGTCGAGGAGGTCGTGGGAGAGATCGCCGACGAGACCGATCCGGCTGGCGGCGAGGTTCGCCGGCTGGCCAATGGCGACTGGCTCGTGCGAGGTCACGTCGCGGTCAACGACTTGACCGACTACGGCCTTGAGCTGCCGGTCAACAGCGACGCCTACAACTCGATCGGGGGGTTCGTGTTCGCGGAGCTCGGACGACTGCCAAGGCGCGGAGACACCGTCACATCCAATGGCTTCTCGATCCGGGTGGAGTCGGTGCGCGAGAACCGCATCGAGGCGGTACGCATCCGTGAACGTCACGCCCTGGCGCCGCGGCAGAGCGAGGGACGCGAGCCGGACATCCCTTAGCCGGCGGGTTTGGGCCCATAAACACGTCCGGCCCGCGGGGGGAGCGGGCCGGAGCGTGCGCACTGGGAGGAGGCGGGTGTGCGTTTGCGATCTTTATCGCACTGCCAAGTATGACCTCGTTGATGAAGGCAACCTAAAAGCTGGGCCCGCGCCTGACTAAATTCCGATGAAGGATTGGTTAGGGAGTCTTTAATACGTATGAAATCCGGCGCCACTCTTGCGCCCGAGAGCACCCTGTGCGACGAGCTCGCGCAGACGCGCGGGTATCGGCTCACCGATCGTCTCCCCAATCGCCAGGGACACATCGAGGCCCACGAGGTCGAGCAACGCGAGTGGCCCCATCGGATGCCCAGCGCCGAGCTTCATGCAGGTGTCCAGGTCCAGCGGGTTCATGCCGGTCTCTTCCAGCAACCGCACGGCACCAAAGAGGTACGGAAACAGCAGACGGTTCACCACGAAGCCGGGGACGTCCGGTACCTCGACGGGCGTCTTCTCGAACGTCTCGCACAGGGCTAGGGACCGTGCGCGGGTGTCCTGAGAGGCGCCGCTTGGGAACACCAGCTCGACCAGCTTCATCTTCGCGACCGGGTTGAACACGTGCAGACCGACGAACCGGTCGGGGCGCCCGCTCTCTTCTGCCAGGCTCTGCACCGACAGCGAGGAGGTGGTGCTCGCAAGGAGCGCCTCGGGCGCGAGGATCGCGTCCAGCTCGCTCAGCAATCGCGCCTTGACGTCGTGATCCTCGACTACCGCCTCGACGACGAACGTCGCCTGTGCGAGCTCCTGTGGGTCGATCGCGATGCTGACGTGCTCCGGATCGACTTCGGCGGCCAACCGGGCCAGCGTGATGTCAACGCTCGTCCGCGCCCGGTCGGCGGAGGTCTCCGAGCGCGCGAGCAGCAGCACCGGTCCGTGATGGGCCGCCGTGGCCGCCAGGCCGCAGGCGATGGCTCCCGAGCCGACGATCGCCAGGCGCTCGTTCATATTGATTCCTCCGCGATGATGGTTGGGTTGTGATGGGAGTGGATCCCGGGTCGTCGAGATCCGGGATTGGATTGGTTGACTGACTAGTCAATCTACTTATGTAACGCGGTACAGTAGGGATTAGAGGCGTAAGGCACCTCCCAGAGCCGTGCAGGGCATTCCCACCAAACGCCGGGCAACTGAAGGAGAACTTTCTCATGAGGCAACAAGAGGGACGCGAGGTCGTGATCGTCGAGGCTGTGCGTACCCCGATCGGTCGCGGCCACAAGGAGAAGGGCTACTACAGGGACACCCACCCCAACGCGCTGCTCGCCAAGGTTTACACAGAGGTGATCGACCGCGCCGGGATCGAGGCTTCCGAGGTCGAGGACGTGATCGCCGGCTGCGTGCAGCAGTTCGGCGAGCAGGGCTTCAACATCGCCCGCAACGCGTGGCTGCAGGCGGGCCTGCCGATCGAGACACCCGGCACGACGGTCGATCGCCAGTGCGGCTCCGCACAGCAGGCCGTCAACTTCTCGGCTGCGCTGATCGCCGCCGGGGTGCACGACGCCGATGATCGGCGGCGGCGTCGAGCACATGGGCCACTTCCCGTTCGCGGCCGGCATGAAGACCCAGGAGGACTTCGGCTACGCCTTCACCCCGGAGCTGATGGCAAAGCACAACATCGTCGGCCAGGGCCTCGGCGCCGAGATGATCGCCGATGAGTGGGAGATACCCCGCTCGGAGCTGGACGAGCTGGCGGTACGCTCGCACAAGCTGGCTCACCAGGCCACGGAGGAGGGCCGCTTCGAGCGTGAGATCGTGCCCTTCCAGGTCAACGGCGACACCTACGTCACCGACCAGGGCATTCGTCCAGAGACGAACCTCGAGACGCTCTCGCAGCTGAAGCCGGCGTTCAAGCCGGACGGGAAGATCACCGCAGGCAACGCGTCGCAGATCTCAGACGGCGCCGCCGCGGTGCTGCTGATGAGCGTCGAGAAGGCCAAAGAGCTGGGTTTGAAGGCGCGGGCGCGGATCGTCGACCAGACGACGGTTGGTTGCGACCCGGTGAAGATGCTCGAGGGGCCGATCCCCGCGACCGCCAAGATCCTGCAGCGCAACGACATGAAGATCGACGACATCGACCTGATCGAGATCAACGAGGCGTTCGCCCCGGTCGTCGCGGCCTGGAGGCGGGAGCACAATCCCGACATGGACCGTGTCAACGTCAACGGTGGCGCGATGGCGCTCGGTCATCCGCTCGGTTCCACCGGCGCGCGACTGATCACCACGCTGCTGCACGAGCTCGAGCGCTCGGACAAGGAGATCGGTTTCGTGACGATGTGCTGCGGCGGCGGGCTGGGCACAGCGACACTGATCCAGCGCGTCTGAAGCTAACCCTGCGGTCCCCCGCCGGTCCAGTCCACCGCGACCGGCGGGAGCGCCAGCAGCGCCGCCCACGTCGTTGGGTCGGTTTCTCCGCTGGGGGCGATCCCATGGGCGCTCTGGAACTGTTCCAGGTCGGTCTTGGTGGTCGAGTTGAAGGTGCCGGTCGTCTGCTGGGTCGAAATGGCGCTGGCGAGATGCTCCTGCAGCCACAGCACCTGGTCTCCCTTGGCGCCCTGTTTCAGCAGCGGTGAGGTCAGCTCCGGCTGGGGAACCGTGAGGCTCGTGTTCAACGGTTCGACCAGAGCCTTCCAGCCGCTCGAGGGGGTTTCCTGCCAGTCCCAGAAGGACAGGCCGGCAGCGCCGTAGGCGCCTGCCAGCGAGCGAAAAGCGACGATTTCCGAGACGGAGGGATGTGCATAGGTTTGGCCGAGCGGCTCAATCGTCCGGCCATAGATGAGGTTCTCCTCGTAGGTGTGGACAAACACGTTTTCCACGCTGGTCCCGATGTCTTTCCAGTACATCTGCGGCGCGTTGAACTGGGCGCCGCCGGGGCCGAGGAAGACCGAGTAGGGGAAGGACTCGTGATAGTCAACGTACGGGAAGGAGGCGAGTGCCACCGGGTAGCTTTCGCCGATCTTCGAGCGCAGCGTCTGTATGTAGGTCTGGGCCGCACCGTACTTGCCTTCATACTCGGCCTCGGCGTCGATCACCAGGCAATCCGCGCCGGCGGCAACGGCCCTGGCTCCCAGTTCCGCCTCGCCCACCGGATTGGTGCCGTAGACGTATTGCCAGGCGCACACCTTCATCCCGCCGGCGTGCAGTTCAGCGACCAGCTGGGTCGAGAACTGGCTCCAGTAATTCGAGGAGCCGTCAGAGCTCTTGATGAACAGGGTTGTGAGGTTCGCCGCCTTGGCCTGCGCGAGGATCGAGGAGACGCTGCCGCCGTTTGATTGATTCACGTACCAGATCCACATGCCTTGGCCCGCGAGCGCCGTGCCGGTCGCGGCGCTCGCGGTAGTGGTGGTTGGCGGGGCCTGCGGTTTCACCGGCGGGTGCAGCTGATGACGCGTGACGTGAATGGGTCCGTAGGAGTTGGAGTGACGTCCCCCCGACAGCATCACCTCGATACTTCCGGAGTGTGCGCTGCTGGGAACCGCGACGACCAGTCCGAGGCTTGATTTGTGCAGATGCGCGATCGGCGAGTTGCGTGCGATGCGGGCACCGGGGGTGCGGGGGAAGGAGACCGTCATCCCGTTCTGCAAACCGTGGCCCGACAACTGCAGCCTGCCGTGGGTCGAGACTTCGTGGGCGTTTGTGCCGCAGTTGTTGAAGGGCACGCAGTGGGCGCTCGAGATGCTCACCCCGGGGCTCTGCGACTTCGCTTTGCCGGCGTTGTGATTCGCCGGTGCTGGAGTGGCGCCCGGTGACACCGACGTTCCGCCGGATGTGGCTTGCGCGGTCTGAGCACTCGCGACGAACACCAGGGCCATCGCTAGAAAACCGGCTGCTTGTCTGATCGGGGTGCCTGTCACGAAAACCTTTCGGTTATCCCCGTGGCGGCGCGCTGCAGCGCTGCACCATCACCGTCGCGCGACTCACGGAGTCCAGTTCGCTCACGCCCTGTTGAGCGCTACGCGGCCGACGAGTATCTGGACCGGCGGATCTCGACCCTAGCGACCGCACCGTTGAAAACCGATCATCGGGAAAGAAGTTGCGGGTGCGCTCGGCGTCCCGCTCAGGCGGAATCGTCCGCTGCCCAGCGAAAGCCGACCGGCGCGGGCATCGGCGCGAGCGGACTGGAGGGAAGATCGGCCGGCGGTTCGGGCAGGTTGTAGCCGGCGGGGGCGACATCGTTGGGGGAGTGGGGGTGAAACAGCGAGGCCAGATACTGGATCTGTCCGCGTCCGCAGCCCAGCTCGGATTGGCCGCCGCCGTACATGGCGATGTCGTTGGCCGCGCAGTAGTCGTAGGTGTCCAGCAGCGAGCGCAACCCACCCAGGCGCGAGGGCTTGATGTTGAGCGCGCGCGGCGGGAACGGCAGATCCAGGATGTCCTGCACGCCGTGGATCGGCGCGTCCCAGGTGATCCGCTCACGGCGGGGGAGCAGGATCGGTTCGGTCTCCGCTGTCAGCTTCGGATCCTCGATCCAGGCGTCGGGGAACGCCTGGAGCACCCTCGAGTACAGCGCCGGGTCGGCCGGGTTGTCAACGATCGTCCCCTCGTATTGGCCCTTGAGATCGACTGACTCGACCGCGCCCAGCTCGACCAGCTGCGCTATCAACGCGTCATCCCATGAGGGGGTCGGGTCGAGCTTGAACTGCAGGCCGGGCGCGATCTGCAGGCGCCGGCGCACCGGATCCAACGACGGCGGCTCTCCCAGGCGCAGGGAGGCGACGAACTGGACGGGTTCGGGTGTGCGTCCCAGTACGTCGTGCAGCGAGATGCCAGCCTGGCACAGCGCCAGGTCGAGCGCAGCCGAGTCAAACGCCCAGTTCCGATAGAGCCGGAACTCGGGACGTGTCGTCGGCTCCGGGAACAGATCCAGCGTGCGCAGATGCTCGGCGAACGTCGCGAGCGTGTAGCTGCCTCTCAGCGGCAGCGTCGCGCCCGCACCCACCAGCGCGTCATGGGACTCGCCCGCGTAGGTGACGTCCTCGCCGATCCCCTCCTCGCCCGCTCCATGCAGATGGATGACGGTCGTTTGGCGCACGAACTCCGAGGAAAACTCCCGCCGCAACGGCTCGAGTCCATACCCATCGATCTCCACCGCAAGCCCGCTGATGAGATCCCAGGTGCTCATCGACGCCTCTGCCCAGACGAGGAGGCGACCCTCAGAACACTGAGCGGTGTCATGTTCTCGCACCCCGCGGCCGTCGGTCTGGCCTCGAGAGATGCCAGGTGGGCGTCCCTGTTCATTGGTTGCAATCTATCCAAGCGCCGAACCCTTGGCCAACGACGGCAGTTGTCCCGGCCGCTGAGCGCAGGGAGAGATGTCTAACTGCCGGGTTGGTCCAGTGCACGCTCGATACGTTGCAGCACGAGGCTGTTCGAGCTGGCCTGATTTGCCAGCTGGGCCAGGCCCTGCTCGACTATCTCGCGCAGTTCGCTCAGTTCTTCTCGGAGCGTGTCGAAGGTGGATGTGGTGAAAGTGCGCCCGGCGAGCTCGAGCAGTTCGATCGGGTCGGCCTGGAGGATCTTGGCCAGCTGTTCGATCGTCTGATCGTTCGGCGGACCCTGCAGGCCGTTCTCGATACGCGAGAGGTTCCCGTCGCTCATCGGCACCTGCTGAGCCACCTGCTTGAGCCCGAGCTTTGCCGAGCGGCGTAGCTGTCGCAGACGCGCGCCCAGGGCCTGAGCTCGCTCGGTCTGGCTCGGTCGAGGGGAGCTGGTCATCCTTGTTTAGCTTCACGACCGGTTGGGACACCCCTTGATAGCTTGATGTAGTCGTAGTATGCTGCTATTTCCGTAATGATGAGAGGCGGCGTATACGGCTGTTCGTCGGTTGCTGTCGGTGGGATGGGGTCATGCTGCTCGGTTGAGCGAGTGAGTGTCTCCCACGATCGCCATGCTCCTCGGCCGGTAGCTAGTTGATGTCACGGAGCAGCTCAGCCGGTGTCGTGCCAAGCGCACGAGCTAGCCGCAGCAGCGTCTGCGTCGTTGTGTCCCGGTGGGCGTTCTCGAGCTTGTTTATGTGCCCAAGATCAACGCCGCTGCGTTGTGACAGGCGCACTTGCGAGAGCCCGCTGGCCTCCCGTGCGTTGCGCAGATTGATCGCGAGCTGACGTAGATGCTCGGGCGGCATTGGTCGAGTTTTCTGGCCCAAGGGGTCCCTACCTGTGGCGTGAACGCCATAGGTGCCGTCGGCGCACAGCGCTCAGGTTCACGCCGCGCTCATTGTTTAGCCGATCGGTTTTCCTTGTGTTCTGGCGGTCACCGATCACGCGTCGGTCGCGAGCTTGCCGGGACATCAATGGTGTTCGAGCCGCCGGAGAGGTCGGTCTGGCTGGGCTGGGCGTGGACGCGCGGACACCTCGCATGGGGGCCGGTTCGCGCGTCGTGTCCCAGCGGGGGATGGGTGCCCGGCCGGGCACCCATCCCGCAGCCGAGCGGCGGCGGTGCTCCACCGAGCGCATGCCGAGACGACGCCGGGCGCGTTCGTGACTGACCACGCACACAGACCCCGTCTGATCGACCACAGATACTCGCAGTCGCTGGAGCGCGGGCTATCGGTGCTGGGGTGCTTCACGGCCGCACGCCCGGTGCTGGGCATCAACGAGCTCTCGGACATACTCGATCTGAGTCGCTCGACGACCCACCGATACACGGTCACTCTGGCTGAGCTCGGATACCTCGAGCAGACCAAGGACCGCCGCTACCGGCTCGGATTGCGGGTCACGGATCTCGGGATAGCGGCACTGGGCACAACGGGTTTGCGAGACAGCGCGAAGGCGTCTCTGCGTCAGCTCGCGCTCGCCACCGGGCTGACCGCCGGGCTGGGTGTGCTCAACGGGGATCGTGTGCTGTATGTGGAGCGGATGCCCGGAGACCGCGTCGGCCGTCACGCCGTCGACCGGGCGCTGATCGTGGGATCGCAAACCCCGGTCTGGTCCACCGCCGCGGGCAGGGTGCTGCTGGCACATCTCTCCACGGGCGAGCGCGAGGCGCATCTCGATGAGACCGAGGATTCACGGACGCTGCGCCAGGATCTCGAGTTCGTCAGGAAGTGTCACTTCGCCGTCGATGATCAGCAACTGGCGGACGGTCTGGTGGGGATCGCAACTGCGGTCCGTGACGGCGACGGCGAGGTGGTGGCGGCCGTCAACCTCCTGGCACGCGCTGGCCAGATCGACCTCGATGAGCTCATCCAGGTGCTTGGCCCGCGACTGCTGAGAGCCGCTGAAGAAATCTCGGCCGGTCTGGGGCACGTGGCAGAGAGCTAGAGGCACAGCTGACCAACGGCTCCGGACCGACGCCAAGCACTATGCCCTCACCTCGAGGGTTCTCGAGCCGGTACGATCGAAGACGATGCCACAGGGCCCCATTCTTCGATCGCACGCTTTCTAGGATTCGCGTTGGCCAACCGCAAGAAGGGTCGCCGAACACGCCCACGCCAGCGCAATGCAGGAGGTCCTAGCGCCAGCGGCGCGACCGCCGAGCAGCAGGATCAACAGGCCGCCACGGGCACACAACCAAAGCCGCAGGTGCCCCGCAAGCGCAAGGAGCGAGGCGCGGCCGCCGCCACGGGCGCGCAACGGCAGGTTCGCGGCAAACACCGACGAGCGGCCACCGTCGAGCTGGACCGGGACGGTTAACCGCTCTCGCCGTGGCATCCGCTGCCGCTGTCGGAGATCCTGATCTTCGTCGGCGCGATCGCATGCGTAATCGGCATGATCCGCTCGAGTCACGGTTTCGCGGCCGGAGCGCCGACGCTGTTGTCCGGTCTCGTGATCGTCGGACTCGCCACGATGGAGTTCACGTGGCGCGAGCATCGCTCGGGATTCCGTTCCCACACGATCCTGCTCGCCGTGATCCCAGTGATAGTGGTCCACTCGGCCATCGTCCTGGTCGCCATACTCATCGCCAAGGTGACGCGGCTGTTGAACGTGGGCGTGCTCGTCGCCATCGACCTGCCGCTCTTCATATTTCTCTTCAGGGCGTTGCGCGCCCGCTTCGTGGACGCCCGCTTTAGAACTGCTAGCCGACGCTGAGGGAGGGCAGCGGTCGCTCCCCCTCGTGCGCGCCCTCTCCACGGGTCTCGCCGTCCAGGCCGAGACGCTCAAGGCGCGCTATCTCCCGTTCGCCTTCCAGCCGTGCCGGGTGACCCTCGGGTAGACCCGCGATCAGGCGCACGATGCGGTTGCGAAGCTGCAGCGCGAAATGGGGGGTGGACGCTCCCATCAGCTGGCGCACATCCTCGACACTCACCTCGCCAGAGCTCTCTCTCTGCAACCGGTTTGGGTTCTCTGCTTGGCTCATCGGCTTGCGTGTACTAGGGAGTCACCGGCGGCGCGGTGCACGCCTTACGGGAAGAGATCTCGAGCATCGCGTCGATTTCCACCTGCACCACGGTCGATATCGCCCGTTCGTCTCCGATCATCCAGCCGTGATTGTAGACGCCACGCACGGGCAGGCACTGCGGTTCGTCGGTGTAGCCGGGCTGTATGTCGCTCAGGTAAACGGTCAGTTCGCCGGGAATCTGGTTTGGGTATTCCAACAACAGCAATGGCCCGTAGTCGCCGCTGGCGGACAGTGGCGCGGCGGCGGGGGCGTCCAATGGCCGTGCCGCGTCGGCGAAAACCAGCCCGTGTCCGGGTTCCTGTACCCCCCACCCAAAAGAGCCTTCGGAGAATTGGGCGACTGCTATCGCGTTTGACGCGGGCCCCGCGCCGTTGATTCGCTTGACCGTGCCGAAGCGTTCGAGTTCGCGCACCACTGTTTCGTCGATGGCCGAGGTGGGGCCGATCACATAGATCGACGGTCGTTTGAGTTTGCCCAGCAGTGTGCTGGTCGCCGCCGGCACCGCGTTGCCCTGCACGAACAGGATTGGGGCTCCCGTCTGGGCGGCGAGGCTCGCGGCTGGCATCGCCAGGGCCCGGGACTCCTGCGCTGAGACCACCAGCACATGTCGCGGCGGGCTGCCGTGGATGGCTTCAACAAGCGGCTCTATCTGCGCGGCAACGACAGCCGGTTCGCCGCCTGTGAGCGTCGTTGTACGGTAGGTCCTGGGTGCTGCCGCGGTCGCGATCTGGACCACCTGCGCGCCGCCGAGCAGGGAACTTCCCGAGGGAGCAACGGCGGCGAGCGTCTGACTGCTTACTTCCGGCAGAACGCCACCTTCGGTGAAGAGCAGCGGGGCTCGCAGCGGGGAGCTGGCAAGCGCGGAGGCGGCGAGTGCTGCCGGCCAATCGCGCTCGTTCACCAACACGACGGTCTGCGCCCTGGAGCTGGCGGTCAGCCCCGGGTGGACGATCCTCGCCACAGCCGCCGCGTCGATGACCGGGTTAGAACCACCCAGCCGAGTCGTGTTCTTCGTCGTTAGCCCGATGGCTCCTTGCGGCGTGACGGCTGTGATCGTGCTCGTGGGGGTGCCGTTGCTGACGCGATTGGGCAGCGACTTGCCGCATCCGAGGAGAAATATCGAGAGCAATACGAGTACGGCGAGGGGGGATCTCGACGAGGCTCTGCGCATCGCGCAGACACTAGCGGCCGAGTCGGAGCGCGATCCAAACAGCGTCTTTGCGCGGGAGCGCCGGTCTGTGCGCTCTCAGCGATCGATCGTGGCTCGAGACGGCCGTTTGTCTGCCGGCACCCGTCATGCAACGTGTGCAACCGTCGTTGCAGTTTGCTAGGGTCCTCGACCGAACGCCGAATCCTTGACAAGAAGCCAAGGAACGGGGGACCCAAGTTGTTTGGGGCGAATCCCACGTTAGACCGTGGGAAGCGCAGTCTCTTTCAGCGCTAGCCCGTCAGCTAACCCCGCAGGCCGACGAAAGAGGTTGTTTTGCGGTTGAGAACCATTGTCGGGATGTCTTTCGCCATGTTCTCCATGGCCTACCCCACGAGTTCGGCGCTGGCTAGTGCCAGCCCCGGTGGCACAGCAGCTGAAACGAGTGCACCCACAACGGTCTCTCGTCCTCGGGCCGCCCATACCGCGCCGATAACCGCTCGCTCTTCGAGCCTCGCCTACAGGGGCCCGATCTACGAAAAGACGATCAGCGGGCAGATCATTCCCTATGCCACTCCCGTCTCTCTCAGCGAGTTGGGGGCCGCGACCGGCGGCAGCGTGGTGAGCGGGAGCGCCGGCCCCAAGCCAGACCTGCTCGTCCCCGGCTCTACCGCACGCGTGATCAACGGTCAGGCGGCGGCGCCGATGTCCGCGCCAGCGGCCGTCCAGGAAATGATCTGGGCGGGCAACCAGATCATCGGCCTGCCCTACATCTTCGGCGGCGGTCACGCGTCGTTCACCTCCCCCGGCTATGACTGCTCGGGAACTGTCTCATTCGCGCTGCACGGCGCGGATCTGCTCGAAACCCCGATGGACTCCTCGGAATTTGAACGCTGGGGTGCCAGTGGTGTGGGGACCTGGGTGACGATCTTCGCCAACCCCGGCCACGCGTACATGACCGTTGCCGGCATTCGTCTGGACACGAGCGCCGCGGACGACCCATCCAACCAGCAGGGCCCGCGCTGGCGTCCGCTGCGTCACGCCAACAGCGGCTACACGGTTCGTCACCCGAACAACCTGTAGACGGCGGCGAAGGTGTCGTGGGTCTGGTAGCCGCGACTACCCGCTACCCTGGTAGGGCTATTCACCGCTGCAAGGAGGATTAGATGGCCGGCTTGACCGGGCGCATGTCAACCGTCGTAAAGGCCAAGGTCTCAAAGCTCTTGGATCGGGCCGAAGACCCCGCCGAGACGCTCGACTACAGCTACCAGAAGCAGGTCGAACAGCTGCAGAACGTAAAGAAGGGCATCGCCGACGTGGTGACCGCCAAGAAGCGCCTGCAATTGCAGGAGTCAACGCTGCAGCAGCAGGTCGTCAAGCTCGACACACAGGCCAGGCAGGCGGTGGCTTCCGGCCAAGAAGAGCTCGCGCGCACGGCGCTCGAGCGCAAGAACGTCGCCCAGACCGAGCTTCAGTCGCTCGACACGCAGGTCGCGGAACTGGAAACCCAGCAGCAGAAGCTGACCGACTCAGAGCAGAAACTGCGCGCGAAGATCGAAGCGTTCCGCACCAAGAAGGAGGTCATCAAGGCCCAGTACTCAGCCGCGGAGGCGCAGGTGCGGATATCGGAGGCTGCCACAGGCGTCGGCGAGCAGATGGCCGATGTGGGCCTCGCGATGCAGCGGGCGGTCGACAAGACCGAAAACATGAAGGCGCGCGCCGACGCAGTGCAGGAGCTCGAAGCTGCCGGCACCTTCGACGACATCACAGCGCTCGGCTCCGGGGAAGACGACATCGACCGCCAGCTCAAGCAGCTCTCCACCAAGTCAGAGGTCGATGACGATCTCGCGAAGATGAAGGCCGAATTGGGAAGCGGATCACCGCCCGCCCCCGCACCGGGGCAGATCGGAGCCGGCGTCGATCAGCAGACGGAGCCATCGGCATGATCGTGCGAATCTCCGGGGAGGACCAGTACCGGCTCGCCGACGATCAGACGGCAAGGCTCAACGAACTCGACAACGCCATCGTCACCGCCTGTGAGGGAGGCGACGAGACCGCCTTTCACAACTCGTTCGCAGCGCTGCTGGACTACGTGCGCTCCAACGGCCAGCGCGTCGGCGACGATGAGATAGAGACCTCCGATCTGATCCTGCCGCCGCCCGATCTGAGCTTCGAGGAGGCCGGCATCGAGTTCAGCGGTGAGGGCTTGATCCCTGATTGACCTCGACCCTCGTGGCTCGGGTCGGTCGTTGAAAAGAGAGTGCCCTACGCGCGAGGCCGTGGTACTCAGATCGGTATTCCCCACAGCGGAAACCAGCGCTCGAGCTCCGGCTCGACGGGCAGTTCTGAGGCGATCTGCGCCTTGATCTGCAGCTCACGCTCGGTCGAGCGCTCCTGGGCGTCGCCCGGGGCTGGCACGAATGGGTACCAGAACCCGCGCTTGTAGTTGTAGATGAAGTACACGGCCCGCTCTTGTGAATCCTTGAAGGCGAATACCGCGCACAAAAGCCGCTCGCCGTGGCCAGCTGTCTCGATCGAACTCGACACCGCGTTGATGCCCACCGCCAGGTCTTCCACCGATCCGTCTCGCAACACCATCCAGCGGTACCCGAAACTGTCGTCCTGGGTGTGCACCTGCGTGTCGCTCTCCCCGCCGGTTGCCTTCACCACTTCTTCCATTTCCTTGATCGTCGCTTCGAACTCACTGCTCGCGAGCGGCTGGAACACGATCGCCGCCGCGCCCGCCGGATCGATCTGATGCTCTGACTGCAGCGTGATGTAGGCGGTGGAGATCGCGAACAGACGATCGGGCGCCGGGCCTTTTACCTCGTGGCGACCCGTGAGGATGTCGCGCAGGCCCACTAGACGGTGCCCTGCAGCTGGGACTCAAGCCGCTCCAGCGCGGCCAGGCGCTGCTCCAATGGCGGATGGTCCGCGAAGATGTTCATCAGGGACTTCTTGGTGCGGGCGGGGATGATGAAGAACGCGCTCATCCCTTCGGCCTTGCGCAGATCCTGGCTCGGCACTCGCTCGATCGTGCCACTTATCTTGATCAGTGCCGAGGCGAGCGCGCTCGGCCGGCCGGTCAGTACCGCGCCACCCCGATCCGCGGCGAACTCGCGATAGCGAGAGAGCGCGCGCAGCAGCATGAACGAGATCGCGTACACGATCGCTGACACGAGCATGATCACCAATATCGCCTCCTCCTCTTCCCGGTCACGGCCGTAGCCGCCGCCGAAACCGCCGCCGAAGAAGAACGAGAACTGGATGATCATCGAGGCGAGCGTGGCGAAGAAGCTGGCGAGCGTCATCACCATCACGTCACGGTTGATCACGTGCGTGAGCTCGTGTGCCATCACGCCTTCCAGCTCAGCCGGTGAGAGCAGCTGGATGATGCCTCGCGTCGCGCACACGGTGGTGGACTTCTTGCTGCGACCCATCGCGAACGCGTTGGGCATCGAGGTCTCCATCACACAAACCCGCGGCTTGGGCAGATCCGCCTGCACACACAGCCGCTCCACGATCCCGTGCAGCTCTGGCTCCTGGGCGGGAGAGACCTCTCTGACCCCCATCGAGGCCATCGCGATCTTGTCCGAGCCGAACAGCTGAAAGAGCAGCAGCGCGACGGCGACGACCACGATCAAGCTCGCGGCGGCGCCCGCGGCGAACAGCACACCGACGAACACCACATACACCAGCCCGAGCAGGAACATCGTGAATAGCATCCGTGCCTGTAGACCCGTGTCTTTGCCGAACGATGAGCGTCTGGTTGCCATAGACGCATTGTGGCAGACCGGCGCTAAGCGGCGAATAAGGAGCGGCGTCTCCCCGGCGGCGCCAGAGCGCTAGATTCTTCGCTGGTGAAGCCAGAAATTCATCTACTGGGCATCTCGATCAAGACATTCGGGGTAGCCTTCGCGCTCGGCTTCCTCGCCTGCGGCGGCCTGGTGGCACGCCGGCTGAGGGAGCTTTCAAAGCCGACTGACTGGGCGTACGAGATCGTGTTCGCCGCCCTGCTGGGCGGTGTGATCGGAGCCCGCGGCTACTTCCTGATCCAGAACTACAGCCAGGTCAAGCACGACCTGATTGGCAGCATCTTCTCGGGCTCCGGGCTGGTCTGGTATGGCGGTGCGATCGGCGGTGCGATCGGCGTAGTCGCGTGGATGCGCTGGCGGAAGATGCTCAACCTCGTCACGCTCGACATGTGTTCCACGGCACTCGCCCTCGGCTACGCGATCGGGCGGATCGGCTGCCAGGTATCGGGTGACGGCGACTATGGCATCCGCTCGAAACTGCCGTGGGCGATGGGCTATCCGCACGGCACCGTGCCGACACCTCCCGGCGTGCGAGTGCAGCCCACGCCGATCTACGAGACCGTGGCGATGTGCCTGGTCGCGTACCTGCTGTGGAAGCTGCGCGATCGTGTGCGCCCCGGGGTGGTGTTCGCGCTGTATCTGGTGCTGAGCGGCCTGGAGCGCCTCCTGGTGGAGTTCATCCGCCGCAACCAGGAGGTTCTGGCTGGGCTGACCGCGCCGCAGCTCGAGAGCATCGTCCTGTGTGTTATCGGTCTGGTGTGGCTCGGGCTGATGGTCGGCCGGGACGGAGTCGCCGGGCTCCGCCCGACGATCGCCTGAGCGGCACGCGATAATCCCGACATGCTCACAGGCACGAGTCTTTCGCGGGTATTCCCTCTCGGCAGTCGCATCAACGAGCGCGGCCGCATCGAGATCGGGGGCTGCGACACGATCGAGCTGGCACGCGAGTTCGGCACCCCGGCTTACATCCTCGCCGAGGATGATCTGCGCGCTCGGGCACGCGCTTTCCTGGGCGCCGGGCGCGACGGCCACCAGGACTTTCAGGTCGTGTTCGCCTCCAAGGCGTTTCCCTGCAGTGCTGTGCTGTCGCTGTTCGCGCAGGAGGGCCTGTGGTGCGATGTGGCCTCGGATGGTGAGCTCCATCTCGCCCTGAACGCGGGTTTCCCCCCGCAGCGGATTCTCATGCACGGCAACGCCAAGTCAGTCGCCGAGCTCCAGATGGCGCTGGACGCGCATATCGCGCTGATCGTGATCGACAACCTGGACGAGATCGACAGGCTCGCTGGGCTCGTGGCGCAGGGAACGCTCGACGGTGCCCCACAGGGGGTGCTGATACGCGCCACCCCCGATGTGCGCGGAGATACCCACGAGAAGATCTCGACCGGCCAGGCCGACTCGAAGTTCGGTTTCTCGGTGGCTGATCTTCCGATCGCGATCGGAAGGATCGCGCAAGCCGGCGGACTGGCGCTGGAAGGAGTGCATGCCCACATCGGCTCTCAGCTGCTGGAGCTCGAGCCCTTTCGCCGGGAGGTGGCCGCCCTCGCGCAGATCGGCGACTTCCCCGTGTGGGATCTGGGGGGTGGCCTTGGTGTGGCCTACACCGAAGCTCAGCAGCCACCCGAGATCGACGCGTGGGTCGGCGCGATACTCCAGGCAGCCCACGACGCCGGCATCGGCCCGCACGCCCGACTGCTCGTGGAGCCCGGCCGGGCGCTCACCGCAAACGCGGGAGTGACGCTGTACACGGTGCAGAGCGTCAAGCGCAACGTGTCAACCTGGGTGGCTGTAGATGGCGGCATGTCGGACAACCTGCGCCCGATGCTCTACGGCGCTGTTTATGAGGCGCACGTGGCCGACCGTCTGGGCGGCTGCACTCCTTGCGTGCTGGCTGGCAAGCACTGCGAGTCAGGCGATGTGATCGTACGTGAGGCTCTATTGGAGGATCCCAAGCCGGGCGATGTGATCGTCACACCCGCCACAGGGGCGTACGGCTATGCGATGGCCAACAACTACAACGGAATCACGCGCCCACCGGTGATCTTCTGCAAAGACGGGGACGCCCGCGTCGTGGTGCGCCGCGAGAGCTTCGATGATCTGACGGCCCGCGATGTCCACTGAATCCGCCAGCTTCCGAGTCGGCCTGCTCGGGCACGGCACCGTCGGCGGCGCGTTCGCGCAGTTGCTCGGCGAGAGAGCCGGGGAGATCGCCCGCTTCAACGGCCGGCGACCAGTGATCAGTGGGGTGCTTACGCGTAGCACCGGAGACTTCGATGCGATCCTCCGCGATGCTGATCTGATTGTCGAGGTGATGGGTGGCCTGGAACCGGCCCGCGAGTATCTGCTGAAGGCCATTCACGAAGGCCGGGATGTGGTCAGCGCCAACAAGCAGCTGCTCTCACAGCACGGCGAGGAGCTCTTCGAGGCGGCCCGCGCGAACAACGTGCGCCTGCGCTTCGAGGCCGCCGTCGCGGGCGCGGTGCCGGTCGTGCGGGTGCTCGAGGAGTCGCTGTCGGCCACCCCGATCGAGCGCGTGCACGGGATCGTCAACGGCACCACCAACTTCATCCTCTCAGAGATGACCAGGGGCTCCAGCTACCAGCAGGCGCTGGCCGAGGCACAGCGGCTCGGTTACGCCGAGGCCGATCCCTCAGACGACGTCTCAGGCCGCGACGCCGCCGCGAAGATGGCGATCATCGCTCGCCTGGCGTTCGGGACACCGGTGCACCTCAACGACGTTCGCTACGAAGGCATCGAGCACCTCCAGGGCGACGACCTGGCCTACGCCAGTGAGCTGGGGCTCGGGCTGAAGCTGATCGGCACCGCCGAGCTGCGCGACGGCGGCTTGTCGGTGCGGGTCCATCCCACCTTCCTGTATTCCGGTCATCCGCTGGCTGGTGTCAGTGGATCGTTCAACGCGGTTACGCTCGAGTCCGAGACGATCACCGAGATCACGCTGTCCGGGCCCGGTGCCGGCGGCCGGCAGACCGCGAGCGCCGTGCTCGGCGACGTCGTCAGCGTCATGACCGGCGGTGCGCGCCCACCGGCGGCGCCGCTGCCGCTGCCGCTGCTCACCGACATCCACAGCGCCTTCTACCTGCACCTGGACGTCGCCGATCAGTCCGGGGTGCTGGCGGCGGTGACACAGGTGCTCGGCGAGCACGACGTTTCGATCAAGTCCGTCGTCCAACGCGGGATGGGCGAGCGCGCACGTCTGGTGATGGTCACCCACCCCGTACTCGAGTCAAAAATGGACGGCGCGATCAAACGTTTCGCCGAGTTTGACTTCGTGCGCGCCACGCCCCGCACTATTCGCGTCATCGAAGAGGAGTTCGGATGAGCCACGACTACAAGCCCGTGCCGCTTCCCCGTATCGAAGGCGCGGCCTTCTCGGGCACGCACGTGCCGCTGATCGAGCGCTACCACCAGCGGCTGCCGTTCGCGCCCGGCGACAAGCTGGTCAGTCTGCAGGAGGGCTCCACCCCGCTTTTGCGCGCACCGGTGCTCTCAGAGCTCGTGGGGGCATCGGTGAGATTGAAGCTCGAGGGCGCCAATCCCACGGGCTCCTTCAAGGACCGGGGCATGACATGCGCCGTTTCGGCGGCGGTGCGGGAAGGCGCCAAGGCAGTCATCTGCGCGTCCACCGGCAACACCGCTGCCAGTGCCGCGGCATACGCCGCGCGGGCCGGGATCACCTGCGCGGTGATCGTCCCCGACGGCAAGATCGCCCAGGGCAAGATGGCCCAGACGCTGATCCACGGGGCGCGGGTGATCTCCCTGGCGGGCAACTTCGACCAGGCACTCACCCTCGTGCGCGAGCTGACGAGCACCCACCCGATCGTGCTCGTCAACTCCGTCAACGAGTTCCGCATAGAAGGGCAGAAGACGGCCGCCTTTGAGATACACGAGGACCTCGAGGGCGGACTCGAAGCCCTCTGCATACCGGTCGGCAACGCCGGCAACATCACCTCCTACTGGCGCGGCTTTCAGGAGATGGGCTCCTCCCCAAAACTGTTCGGGTTTCAGGCCGAGGGGGCGGCGCCGCTGGTTTACGGCAGACGATTCGAGCAGCCGGAAACAGTGGCCAGTGCGATCAGGATCGGCAATCCGGTGCGCTGGGAGGACGCAATGGCCGCGTCCCGCGATTCACGCGGCTCGATCAGGGCCGTCAGCGACACGGAGATACTCGCCGCGTTCCGTCTGCTGGCGTCCAGGGAAGGCATGTTCTGCGAGCCGGCGTCCGCGGCGTCCGTGGCCGGCCTCTTGAAGTACGGGGCCGACGGTGCGCAGGAGGTCGTTTGCGTGCTGACGGGACGCGGCCTGAAGGATCCTGAGACGGCGATCGCGCACAACGATGGCAAGATCATTCCCTGCCCGGTGGAGATGGGCGCGCTCGAGGAGGCGGTGCTGGGGTGATGCGGCGGCGCGTCGTGCGCGTGCCCGCGTCCTCGGCCAACCTGGGCCCTGGATTCGATTGCTTGGCCGCCGCGCTCTCCGTGCATCTCGAGCTCGAGGTCACCGAGGCCGGCGCGTTTGAGGTGCAGACCGACCTCCCTGTCGCCAGGGGAAGAGACAACCTGTGTGTGCGGGCCTTCGAGCGGCTGGCCTCAGCGGACGGGATGCGGTTCCGCATCGCATCGGAGATACCGCTGAGCGGCGGTCTGGGCTCCAGCGCCGCGGCGATCGTCGCCGGCATGATGGCCGCCGATCACCTGTTCGAGCTGGACGCGGATCTGTTCGGGCAGGCGAGCGGGATGGAGGGGCATCCCGACAACGTCGCGGCCGCTCTGCACGGTGGATTTGTTGTGTGCGCCGACGGTCAGGTGACGCGATTTGAGCCGCCGACCGGCCTAGAGGCTCTGGCGGTGGTGCCGGCCCGTGCGGTCAATACCCGTGCCGCGCGTGCAGCGCTGCCGGAGCAGGTGCCGGTGAGCGAGGCGGTTTTCAACGTCGCCCACGCCGCGCTGCTGATGCTCGGCCTTGCCAGAGGCGACTGGGATCTGGTGGGCAGAGGGTTGGCCGACCGTCTGCACCAAGAGCGTCGCTCGCACCTGTATCCCCGCTCGTATGAGCTGGCGTGCCGCGCCCGCGACTTTGGGGCGCTGGGCGCGAGCATCTCCGGCGCTGGACCGACGGTGCTGGTGTGGTGCTTCTACGAGCAGACCGGGGCGGTCGTCGAGGCGCTGCGGCGCGAGATCGAGGGCTGGGCACAGGTGATTCGTGTGCCCTTCGAGTCACAGGGCGCGTTCGTCAAGGAGCTATAGAGACCTACAGCATCTGCGCCAGCTGACGGCGCGCGTCCTTGTGCCCTCCCAGCCGCCCCAGCAGCTCATCGGTCAGCGCCAGGAAGTCGGTGCCGAGGTCCGGTCGGTGATCGAGGATCGAACTCGCGCGCTCAGCCGACTCGGCGTAGGCGATCGAGGAGCGCACCACGGAGGCAAAGACCTTCTCGCCGAAGCTCTCGCGCAGCGAGGCGAGCGCCTCGCGTGAGTGCACGGTGCGCATATCGGCCAGCCCGAGCAGGATGCCGATCACGCTCAGGTCGGGATTGAGGCTCTCTCGAGCGAGCTCGATCACCTCCATCGCCTGCTCGACGCCCTGCAACGCAAAGTACTGGGCCTCGGCGGTGATCAGGGCGTGGTCGGAGGCGACCAGCGCGTTCACCGTCAAGAGGCCCAGCGACGGCGGGCAGTCGATCAGAATGACCTGGTAGTGCTCAGGGGCCTTCGCCAGGGCGCGTCGCAGTGTCAGCTCGCGGCCGATCTTGCCGCCCAGCATCAGCTCGGTCTCCGCCAGGTTGAGGTTCGCGGGAATCATGTCCTGGTGAATCGCCCCCTTCGCCTTGCAGCGGCCGGACAGGACATCGGAGATCGTCGGCTCGGCGTCGGGCGGTATGTCGAAGTAGTCCGACAGATTTCCCTGCGGGTCCAGGTCGACGGCCAGCGTGGACACGCCGACGCGGCGCAGAACGTCGGTGAGGGTGCGAACGGTGGTCGTCTTGCCCGTGCCTCCCTTCTGGGAGAGGACCGCGATCGTGCTGGCCATGGCCTTGATGCTACGCGGCCGGCGCGAGGGGGGCGTCTTGGCCTTCGGTGCGGCCCGTCGGGGCCTACACCGCCTGCAGATTCTCCTCGGCCGTGGTCTCGACTGACGCCACGCTCAAGAAGCAGAGGCGATAGCGCCCGACGAGGATCTGGTCGCCGTCCTCCAGCACTCGCCACTCGATGCGCTCACCGTTGACGAACACACCGTTGAGGCTGCGATCGTCGAGCACGCGTACGCCGTCGTGCTGGCGTACGATCAGGGCGTGGCGACGTGAGACGGTCGGGTCGTCAAAGTGGATGTCTGCCGCGAGGCTGCGACCGATGCGTGTCCACTCACGGATCAGGGACACCACCCTGAGCTCGCCGTCGTCCTCGTAGGCCAGGTAGTTCCCCGGCTGATCGATCTGGGTGCGCGCGGCGGCGATCCACGACTCTGCCTCGGCGTGGTGAACGTGGCTGTCACGCGTGTGGGTGGCGGTGAACAGCGATGCACGCGCGAAATCCCGGCCCGAGCACTCCGGGCATTCCAACAGCACGTCGGAGGCTGCCAGCCTCAGCACGTATCCGCATCGCTGGCAGCGAAACGAGCCTGCTCCCGCCATGGTGCCGGTCGTCAGTGACTCCATCGCAGACTCCTCACTTGCCGCTGATTTACTCGAGCCCAAAAACGGGGGCGAGCTTCCCGAAGCCTAGTGCCGATCATAACAATCTTGTCAAGCCCTCAGAGTTTCAGATAATCGACTTATGATACCCCTCCGGGAATGGTATGACATGGCTCGCCTCCCCGCCCGCACCCGGCGAAACGGTGTCGCGCCGGCGGGCTGGCAGGAGCCCGAGGCCCGATGGCGAAATCATCGGGCATGCCCACGACATCAGGTCACGTCAGCGTCCTGGAGCGGATCCTGCTGCGCCGCGGCATGCGGGTTCTCGCCGCCGACAGGCACCGCTGCGCGGACTGCGGGCGGACCCCGCTGGTCGGCGAGCACGTGCATCTGTATGAGCCCAGGCGGGCGGTGGTGTGTGAGCTGTGCCGCGTCTCTCGTCGGGAGCAGCCGACCTCCAGCGAGTTGGTGCGTCACTCAGAGCTCGGGCACACCGTGCGCTTGACAGCGCACGCCGCCTAGACGCGTCTATAAACTGGCGGCACTGTGGATCCGGTGACCGTAGGGATCGTGATCAGCGCTTCGCGCGAGCAGGTATTCGACTACCTGCAGGACATAGCCAATCACTCGGAGTTCACCGACCACTACCTCGTGGACTGGCACCTCACCAGAGAGGATTCGGTCGGTCGCGGGGCGGGCGCTCGCTATCGCGTGAAGGCCCCCGCCAACCGCTTCAGCTGGGGTGACTCGACATTCACCGAGGTCTCGAGACCACACCGCATCGTCGAGGTGGGACGCGCCGGCAAGACCAACCGCATCCGCACCCTCGGGATCTATGAGCTTGCGCCGGCGCCCGGCGGCGCGACCCGTGTGCAGTTCACGATCGAGACCGAGCCCGCGACGTTGTCCGATCGGATACTCGAGGCGCTCGGCGGACGAACCTGGGTCAAGCGCAAGAACGAAAAGGCCATGCGCCGCCTGCGCTCGATTCTCGAGCGAGGCGAGCAGCGGGGAGCGCGCGTAACCCTCGCCGCTGGATAGACTCCGCGCTCGAATGGGAAGCCCACATCGCAGACTGATCTTCGCCGTGCTCGCCGTCGCCGTGACGCTCACGCTGAGCGCGTGCGGAAACGCCCACACGCGCGTGAGGAGCGGCACCTACGCGGGGGAGTCCGGGGCCGCCGCTCCGTACCTGAACGTGGGCCCGCTCGTCTATCAGGTGCAGCTCTCGCGCGAGCTGAATCCCGCCGACGCCGAAGATTCCTCCTATCTGACGGGCCTGACGCCCAAGCAACGCGAATTGAAACCCGGCGAAGAGTGGTTTGCGGTGTTCCTGCAGGTCTACAACGAAACGGGGCAGTCCCATCAGGCGGCCAGCAACCTGACGATCTCCGACACCCAGGGCAACGAGTATCTGCCGATCGTTCCCAACGAAACCAACTCCTTCGCCTACCGCGGCGGGATGGTGCCCGCCAAAGAACAGATTCCTCAGCCCGAAACGGCGGCCGCCGACGGCCCCACCCAGGGCGCGCTGGTGCTCTACAAGATCAAGGTCGTCTCGCTGGACAACCGTCCTCTGAAGTTGCGGATCATCGATCCCCAAGACCAGTTCGTCACGGTCTCAGCGGAGCTCGACGTCTAGATCTCCAGCGGGGGCCGCTGGCCCTCAGATGTGAGACTGCAGAGCCGACTCGATCACCTGACGGGCGACCGGGGCGGCGGTTGCCCCGCCCGCACCGTCTTTGACGAGCAGCACGCCGACCACGATCTTCGGGTGCAGCGCGGGGGCGAACGCGGCGAACCAGGCGTCGGTGTTTTCCGGGTTTGGACTGCTGGAGGAGCAGCTTTCGCTGCTCGACTGAGTACTCGAACCGGTTTCCTGGGCTTCTGAGGAGCACTTCGGGGATCCCAGTTCGGCCGTACCCGTCTTGCCGGCGACCACCACTCCCGGGATCGCCGCCGAGGTGCCGGTTCCCTCGCGCACCACTTCGATCATCAGACGGCGGACGGTATGCGCGACCGAGGCGCTGAAGGCCCTGACGGGAGCGCCACCGGAGGACTCCGACGCCGGCAGGAAGGTCGGTGTGGGCCGCCTACCGCCGTCGGCGATCGTGGCCGCCACGGTCGCCATCCCGAGTGGGCTCGCCTGCACCTCGCCCTGGCCGATGGCGGTCGAGCCGACATCCAGTTCGCCCTGGATCTGGGCTGCCGGTGGGATGGTGCTCTCCGAGGCGCCGGGTATGCCCGGGCTGTGGTTGAAGCCGAAGCGTTCGGCCGTCGCGACCAGGCGCTCGGCGCCCAGCTTCACCCCGAGCGGCGCGAACACCGAATTGCACGACACGGCGAACGCGAGCGTCAGGCTTCCGCCGCATTCCTCGCCGTTGGCGTTTGAGAGCTTCACACCATCGAGCGTTGCGTGGGTGGCATAAGGAAAGACGGTGCTGCTCCGTGCGACCCCGGCCTGCAACACACCGGTAACGGTGACCATCTTGAACGTCGAACCTGGAGGCTGCAGACCGTCCAAGCCGATCCCCGCGACGGCCAGGATCTCACCGGTGGACGGTTGCATCGCGACCAGGCCGCCGTATTGGCCTCCCAGCGCGGCGACCGCGGCCTGCTGCAGGCCCGGCGAGACGGTGGTGCGGACTGCCGACGCCGGGCGCGGACTGGATCTGGCGATCACCCGGCTGCCCGCGAGCAGTTCACCGCCGGGCGTCCCGCGCAGACGGGCGTCCAGCGCGAGCTCCAAGCCGCTGACGCCCACCTCGGCGTCCGGTGGTACCCCCTGCGCCTCCAGTTCGGATAGACGTTCCGCGGGGATCGACCCGATGCTCCCGACGACAGAGCCGCCGGCCGATCCGAGCGGCGAGTCGCGCTCCCCGGCAGAGCTAGCCGGGCCGCTGGCGAGCACCGACCCGTCACGGGCCAGCAGCGAGGCCCTGGGAGGCAGAGTGGTCTGACGGCTCAGCCGCTCGCCCGGACGCAGACCAGGGAATTCCAGCGAGTCAGACCAGGCCACGCGGGCTTCCGAGCCGCTGCCGACGATCGGCAGCCGAAAGCTCGAGCGCAGCTTTCCAAACAGACGGGTCTGCACGACCACCGGGACCGAGACCACGCCGGCGGAGCGCAGCTTTGGCTTGCCGGATACCCGGATGCGCGTGATCGTCGCAGTCATATCCGCATGCTCGTACAGTTCCGCCAGGCCAATCGGTGAGATGGAACGCTGAGCGGACCGGTCGATCAGTGAATAGACGGTCGTGTAATTGCGAGCAGCCCACGCCTTCACAAAGCGTGAAGCGAGATCCTGATCGGTGGACGAACGGTGACCGGCGCCCACGATCACTCCTATCAGAAATGCCACCAGGGCCATCGCGATCACCGGGCCCAGACGCCGATTCGGCCGCCTGCGAACCTGGCTCGAACCGGGTGAGAACCCGGTCGCCCTAGCCGCCATCCGGATCTCCCGAATTTCTCACACAGGAAAACACTTAAACGGAAACGTAGAGGATGGCTCGGGTATAAGGTCGCCGCAATGACCGGTCTCGATTGGATCATCGTGCTGTTCGTCACGCTTCTGGGACTGTTCGGCTTTCGCCAGGGCTTCATCGTCGGCGTGCTGTCGTTCGGCGGCTTCGCCGCCGGAGCGTTCCTCGGCACCCGCCTGGGTCCGCTGCTTCTGGGGCGCGGATCGTCCTCTCCGTACGCGCCGGCATTCGGGCTGATCGGGGCCCTGGTCGCCGGCGCGGTGCTCGCCAGCGGCTTCGAGGGCCTCGGTCTGCGGATGCGCCGCACACTAATCGTCCCCGGCGCGAGCCTGCTCGACGGGGTGCTCGGCGCCGGTCTCAGCGCCGCGATCGGGCTTGGAATCGTCTGGATCCTCGCGGCCGTGATCGCGCAGGTCCCCGGACAGTCGAGTCTACGCGCCGACATCCAGCGATCGGTGATCCTGCGCGAACTCAACCAGCTGCTCCCGCCATCGGGGCCCATACTGGGCGCGCTGGCGCGCCTGGATCCGCTGCCACAGATAGCCGGGCCCTCGCCAGATGTCCCAGCGCCCCTTCCACACACCGTTAACACCCCGGGTGTGCGCAGCGCCGCACACAGCGTGGTGCGCGTTCTGGGCACCGCGTGCGGTTTGGCGATCGAGGGTTCGGGCTGGGTCGCCGCGCCCGACGAGGTGATCACCAACGCGCACGTGGTCGCCGGCGAGACCGATACGACAGTGGAGGTGGGAGGCAACCAACCGACCCTGCCGGCGCAGGCGATCGCATTCGACCCCAACGTGGATCTCGCGGTGCTGCGAGTCCCCGATCTGTCGCTGCCCGCTCTGAGCGAGGTGCCCGAACCACGGCCCGGGACGGCCGGGGCGATCCTCGGCTATCCGGAAAACGGGCCGTTCGATGCGCAGTCGGCTCGCATCGGCCAGACCCAGAGCGTGATAACCCAGAACGCCTACGACGAAGGCCCGATTTCGCGCCTGCTCACACCATTGAGGGGACTGGTCCGTCCCGGTAACTCGGGAGGACCGATCGTGGACACCTCGGGAAGGGTGCTGACGACGGTGTTCGCCGGCACCACCGGCGGCGGCCCCCACGGTGGCTACGGAGTGGCAAACTCCACCGTGGAGAATGTACTGAAGAGCGCCTCGACGCCCGTCGGCACCGGTCATTGTGTGGAATAGGACAACCGACGTGAGGATCTGCCCAGCCGCCGTCGAACGTCTCTGCGGCACGTGCTTTGCCAGCCGGCTTCACCGCTAACCGCTACGCTGATCGCTCATGTCGAAGACTCTTGTGATAGCCGAGAAGCCATCTGTGGGCCGTGATCTGGCGCGCGTGTTGCCCGGTCCGTTCGCCAAGCAGGAGGGCTTCCTGGAGGGACCCCAGCACACCATCACCTGGGCGGTCGGGCATCTCGTTCAACTCGCCGAGCCCGACGAGTACGACCCGAAGTACAAGCGCTGGAGGATGGCCGACCTGCCGATCGTCCCGGCCCACTTCAAGCTCGTCGTGCGTGACGAGCGTTCGCGCAAGCAGATGTCGGTGGTCAGCCACCAGCTGGGCCGCGACGATGTGGTGGAGGTCGTCAACGCCTGCGACGCCGGGCGCGAGGGGGAGCTGATCTTCGCCTACCTGTACGAGAAGGCCAAAGCGTCAAAGCCAGTCAGGCGGCTGTGGCTGAACTCTATGACCAACTCCGCGATGAAGCAGGCGTTCGGCGCGCTGCGCCCAGCCGAGGAACTCATGTCGCTGGAGCAGGCGGCACGCTCGCGCTCTGAGGCGGACTGGATCGTCGGCATGAACGCCACTCGCGCCGCCACGATCCGCCTGCGCACCTCCTTCGACGGCGCCGTCTCGCTGGGGCGGGTGCAGACCCCGACACTGGCGATCGTCGCCCGCCGCGAGCAGGAAATCCGCGTCTTCAAACCCGAACCGTACTGGCTGGTAGACGCGACCTTCGTGGCGGACCCGCTGCCCGGTGAGCAGACGCCGCGGGCGTACGGAGGGCGCTACCACGCCGGTGCCAAGCCGCGGCTGGCGAGCGAGGCCGAGGCCGAGGCGATCGTCGCCGCGTGCCACGGACAGCAGGGAACGATCACCAAGCTGGAGAAGAAAGAGCAGCACGACAGGCCGCCGATGCTGTATGACCTCACGAGTCTGCAGCGGGACGCCAACATTCGCCACGGCTTCTCCGCCAAGCGCACACTGGCCGCCGCGCAGCGCCTGTATGAGGAGCACAAGGCGCTGACCTACCCGCGCACGAACTCGCGCTTCTTGACCAAAGACATGATCGGCGAGATCAGGCCAACGGCCGAGCTCGTCGGCGTGCGCCCCGAGTACGCCGCGGCCGCCGCCTATGTCGCCGGGCTCGATCGCCTGCCGCTGGGACGGGTCGTCAACGACGAGAAGGTCACCGACCACCACGCGATCATCCCGACTCGCTCAGAACACAACGTCGAGCGCATGGGCGACGACGACAAACGCATCTACGACATGGTCGTCAGACGCTTTCTGGCGGTCTTTCATCCAGAGGCTGTATTCGAGAACACGCGCGTTGAGAGCACCGTCTGCGGGCACGTCTTTCGCACCCGCGGCAAGCTGCTGATCGTCCCCGGCTGGCGGGGCGTCTACGGAGAGCTAGCCGAAGGCGAGACCCGCTCCTCCGACGACGACGAGGGGTCGGACCAGCAGCTGCCGCGCCTGCAGGACGGGGAGCAGGTCCTCGCACGCGAGGTCTCCAGCGCGCGCAAGGAAACCAAGCCCCCCCGCCGCTACAGCGACGCGTCGCTGCTGGGCGCGATGGAGACCGCTGGCAAGCTCGTCAACGACGACGAGCTGCGGGAGGCGATGAAGGACTCGGGCATCGGCACGCCGGCGACACGGGCGGCGATCATCGAGCGGCTGATCACCGTCGGCTATCTGGAGCGCGACGGCCGCTCGCTGGTGGCCACCGAGAAGGGCCTGAACGTGATTCGCCTGCTCGACGCGCACGCACTGACCTCGCCGGAACTCACCGGCAACTGGGAGCACCGCCTCGGCAAGATCGAGCGCGGCGAGGAGTCTCGCGACGGGTTCATGAAAGACATCGCGCTGTTCGCGACGGAGACCGTGCAGGAACTGGACGACAAGCTCAAAGACGTGCGCATACCCCGCGCGAGCCTCGGGCCCTGCCCGGTGTGCGGCCACGAGATAATCGAGAACCGCAAGGGCTACTCGTGCTGGTCGCGGGAAGACCCCGGATGCGGGTTTGTGATCTGGAAGTCAAAGACCGGCAAGCAGCTGACGGTCGGCGTGGCGCGCGAACTGATCAGGACCGGCTACACCGCCCAGCCGGTTGGTGGGTTCCGCGGTCGCTCCGGTCGCAGTTTCCGTGCGCGCCTGGCGCTGGCGCAGACCGAGGACGGCAAATGGCGCGTGGAGTTCAACGAGCCGTGGGCCAAGGAAGGCGTCAAGCCGCCCGAGGGCGAGAACGCCGAACTGCTCGGCGCGCGCAGCGTCGCCTGACCTCCCCGCCTGGCGATCCCGGGTCATTCACAGAGCCTTCCCGTCCGGGCGTCTTGGGCGTGCGCCACTATGAAAAGCATGGTGGGCACACAGACGGTCCGCGGGAATGAAGGTCGAGCCGGGCAGCGGAGCCGATGGCGATCACGCTGATCAGCGGGCCCGCCAACGCCGGCAAGGCGCAACTGATACTCGACGAGTTCTGCTTGCACTCAGAGCGCGGCAGCGAGCCGATCCTCGTCCTCCCAAACCAGGCTGACGTCGAGCACTACGGCCGCGAGCTCGCCGAGCGAGGTGTGACCGTCGGCGCACGGGTGCGGCGCTTTGACGGCCTGATCGAAGAGATCGCAAAGCGCTGCCGCTGCGCTCCCCGCATGATCACAGAGCACGCCCGCCGGCTGATTCTCGAAGGGCTCGCGCTCGAACGGCGCGAGGCTCCCGGCGCGACACCCGGATACCTGCACGCGCTTGACCGGTTCGTGACCGAACTCGAGAGCGAGCACGTTACCGCGACCCGTCTGCGCGTCGCCCTGAACACCTGGGCCGACTCCGCGCAGGCAATCGACCGCGAGCATCTCGACCTGCTCGGCGGCGTGTATGGCGACTACCTGGCGCTGCTCGAGCGCCTCGACTGGGCCGACCCGCAGCGCTACGCGGCACTAGCGCTCGACGGGCTGCGCGAGCAGCCGGCCCGCTGGAGGGGCACCCCCGTCATGTTCTACGGCTTCGATGACCTGACCGCCCTGCAGCTCGACGCGATCGAGACGCTCGGGGTGATCGTCGATACACCGGTGAGCGTGTCGCTCGCCTACGAGCCGGGGAGGGTGGCTTTCGCGGGCCGCGCCGGCGCCTTTCAAACACTGCTGCCGCTGGTCGCCGAGCACACACAGCTGCAGGCAGGCGACGAGCATTACCACCACCGGTCTCGGAAGGCCCTGCACCATCTCGAGCGCTCCCTGTTCGAGGGTCCACGGACACGCGTCGATCCCGCCGAGGGAGTCAGATTGCTGGAAGGTGCAGGGGAGCGGGCGGAGCTCGAGCTGGTGGCGCAGGAGATCGCCGGCCTGCTGGATGAAGGAGTCCCCCCGGCGGAAGTGGCGGTGATGCACCGCTCACACGCACAGGTCGCGCCGCTGCTCGGCGAGGTCTTCCGATCCTTTGGGATCCCCTACGCACTGGAACGCTCACAGCCATTCGCCGACACGGCCATCGGCGCAGGCCTCCTGGGGCTGCTGCGCTGCGCACTCGAGCGGGGCGAGGCTTCGGATCTGCTGAGGTGGCTGCGCACACCGGGGCTCATGGAACGGATCGAGCTGGTAGATCGTCTGGAGCTGCAACTGCGACACACCGGTGAGAGCGGGGCGCAGAGAGCACGTGAGCTGTGGGAGTCAGAGCACTGGCCACTCGACAGCATCGATCGCCTGCGCGAGGCGGCAGAGCACGGCCCCCTGGCGCTGATCGCTCGCGTGGAGAGTGAGCTCGAGCGGCTCTTCAGCGGCCCGCGACGTCACAGGGCAAGTGTGCTGGAGGAAGACGAGCTGGACGAGGCGCGCGCGCTTGCACGCGCACGAAAGCTGCTGGGAGAGCTGCGCGAACTGGCCCGCCAGGCGCCGCGGCTGGCGAGCACGCCCGAGGCGCTGCTGCACACCCTGCAGACCCTCCAATACGTTGGCGGTGAGACGGCCACCCGCGGCCGTGTGGTCATCTGCAGCCCCCTGGGGCTTCGCGCGCGCCGCGTACGAGCACTGTTTGTGTGCGGGCTGCAGGAGGGCGTCTTCCCCGCGAGCGGGCAGGCCGAGCCGCTCCTGACCGGCGAGCAGCGCCGCTCCCTGGCGGAATCCTCGGGTCTGCGCCTGCCCATCCAGCGGGACGTGCTCGCCAGCGAGCGCTACCTGTTCTACGCATGCGTGTCGCGACCGCTGGAGCTGCTGATGCTGAGCTGGCACACGACAAGCGACGACGGCGCCGGGAGCACACCCTCGCTCTTCATCGAGGATGTCTGCGACCTGTTTGACGAGTCGCTGCGCCAGGGACGCACCCGGCGGGCCCTGGGTAGCGCCCAGGACGCCCAGCCCGCGGGTGAGCCCGCACGAATCCAAGGTCTCAGCGATCCCCGTCTGCTCGAGGAGCTGCGCGAGCAGACGATCTTCTCCGCATCGGCTCTGGAAACGTGGCACAGCTGTCCGGTGCGATGGTTCGTCGAGCGTCTGCTGCGTGGGAAGGACATCGAACCGGACCCGGAGCCGTTGGCTCGCGGCGGACTCGCGCACGCCGCGCTCAAGGATACGCTCGAGCAGCTGCGAGTGCAGCTCGGAAGCGCGCGACTGACACCCGACAGCCTGCCGCTCGCGCTGAGGCTCCTGAGGGCGGCACTGGAGCACCACGCCCAGCGGTTCGTGCTATCGGTGGCCAGCGAGCGCCTGCCTGGCGCCAGACGGCGGCTGCAAGCCGACCTGGAGCGTTACCTCAAGCGCGCCGCCGAAGCCGAAAGCCCGCTCGAGCCGAGCCACCTCGAGTTGGCGTTCGGATTCCCCGAGGAGGGAGAGTCGCCCGTGCTCGACCTCGGAGAGGGACTGCGCCTGCGGGGACGCATCGACCGCATCGATGTCGGCGAGGACGGGGCTGTCGTCTACGACTACAAGGGCCGCAACGCTCCCGCAGCCGCCAAGTGGATCGACACCGGCAGCTTCCAGGTCGCTCTGTACATGCGGGCGGCCGAGGAGCTGCTCGGGCTGAGGGTGCTCGGCGGCTTCTACCAGCCGCTCGCCGGACGTGATCTGAAGCCGCGTGGAGCGCTCAGCAGCGAGGCCCCGCAGGGACTCGAGTACGTGCGCGGCGATCGACTCGAGCACACGGATTTCACGGCCCTGATCTCAGACGCGGTGTCCGTTGCCCGCCAGGCCGCCACCGAAATCGGCACGGGCGCCCTGGAGCCCCGGCCAGGCAGCTGTGACTATCAGGGCGGCTGCCGCTATCCCACGATCTGCCGCTGCGAACCGTGACCGTCCTAGAGTCACCCGTCGGCGAGGCGAGCGAAAGGCTGACCACCAAGCAGCGCGAGGCGGTCACGAGAAGAGACGGCTCGCTGCTGATCACCGCCGGCGCCGGAGCGGGGAAGACCTCGGTGCTGGTCGAGCGGTTCGTGTGCGCGGTCCTCGAGGACGGGCTCCCGCCGGGGCGGATACTGGCGATCACGTTCACCGATCGCGCCGCTGCAGAGCTGCGTGAGCGTGTGCGGGCGCGCTTTCAGGAGCTGGGGGAGCGGGAGGCCGCGCGCGACGTCGAGAACGCCTTCCTCAGCACGTTTCACGGGTTCTGTCTCCGGGTGCTCCGCGCCCATCCCCTCGCCGCCGGCGTTGACCCGAACTTCAGGGTCCTGGAGGAGGGCCTGGCCGGCCGTCTGCGCCGCCAGGCGTTCTCGAGCTCCCTGGATGCGCATCTCGTGGAGCACGGGGAGCCGGTCGTGGATCTGCTCGCGGCCTACGGCGCCGATCGGGTGCGGTCGATGATCCTCGACATTCACGAGGAGCTGCGAAGCCGCGGAGAGCGCGAGCCGCGGCTGCCGTCGGCGACGGTGGAGGACTCGATCCAGAGCGCCGCGGAGGCACTCTCCAGCGCGAGCACCCAGGCGGCGGTGGAGGTGCACCGGGCGCTGTCGGAAAAACCCGGTGCGCGACTGGAGCTCAGCATAGGGAAGCTGGAACGCGCGCTCGACCTACTGCAGCGCTCCGCCGGCACACAGGACAACGACCCGCCGGCGCCAGGTGAGCTGAGCGAACTGAAGCTCCCCGGCGGCGCAGCCAGTGCGCTCGCCGGCCCCGGATGCGAGGCCTACCGCACGGCGCTCGAGCGATACACACGTGTCTGTGTGGATACGCGAGCCGCGTCGGCCTGCGAGCTGCTCGACGGTCTGCTCGAGCGCTTCAGCCGCTCATACGCCGAGCTCAAGCGCGTCCGCGGCGTGCTCGATTTCGACGACCTCGAGCTCCAGGCGGGCGCCCTGCTGCGACGTGAGAAGCACATCCGCGAGAGCTGGTCTGAACGCTTCCAGATGCTGATGGTCAACGAGTTCCAGGACTCAAACCAGCGTCAGCTTGAGATTCTCACCGCGCTCGAGCGAGAGAACCTGTGCGTCGTCGGCGATGAGCTGCAGGCGATCTACGGCTTTCGCCACGCGGACGTCAGCCTCTTCCGTGAACGCCGGGGAATACTGGCCGAACGCGACGGAACCGTCACGCTTGCGCACAACTTCCGCGGACGAGCGTCGCTGCTTCATGCCATCAACGCCGTGTTCTCACGGCGCTTCGGCGATCAGTACACAGCCCTGATCCCGGGACGGGAGGAGCCCCAAGACGACAACGACGAGCCGCTGCTGGAGCTGCTGCTGAGCGACAAGCGCGCCCACGAGCAGCCGGATCGCGATCGGTTCGGGTGCCAGCCGGCCACGGCGGACGATCCGCAGACCCCGCCGGCGGTGGCGGCCTGGCGCTGGGCGGAGGCGCAGATGCTGGCCGGGCGAGTCGCCGATCTGATCGAGACCTCGGCGGTCAAGCCGGGCGAGGTGGTCGTGCTGCTCAGAGCACTGGGCGACGTCGGCGTGTATGAGCGGGCACTGGCCAGCCAGGGAGTCGCGACGATCGCCGCGGTCGGCGGGTTCTGGAGCCACCAACAGGTCGGTGACCTGCTGTGCTACCTGAGGGCGCTGGCCAACCCGCTGGATGAGCTCTCCTTGATATCCACGCTCGCCTGCCCACTGGTCGGCGTATCGAGCGACGGCCTGGCATCACTGACCCGGGCGGCACGCAGCGCCGGCTGCGGATTGTGGGAGACGGTGGCCGCCATCGACGAACACCCCGATGCCTCTCTGACACCCCGGGAGCGAGCCTCGCTCGCGCGCTTCAGCGACCATTTCTCCCGCGAACGGGCAAACGCGCCCCGGCGGCCGATCGCACAGCTAATCGAGCGCGCCGTCGCCTTCAGCGACTACGAGCGGCACATACTGGAACAGGACTGGGGACAGCGGCGTCTGGCCAACGTCCACAAGCTGACACGCCTGGCGCACCTCTTCGAAGCCGAGGAAGGACGCGATCTGCGCGGGTTCCTCGACCATGTCGCAGAGCTCCAAGACGGGTTGCAGGGCGGCGAGCCGGACGCCCCGGTCGCCGACGAGGAGCCCTCCGCGGTGCGGCTGATGAGCATTCACGCCGCCAAGGGACTGGAGTTTCCGGTGGTGTGCCTGCCAGACCTCGGCAGAGCCCCCAATCTCAGGGCTCAGGATCTGCTGGTCGATCCATCCCGCGACGGCGGAGGAATGGGACTGCGGCTGGTCTCGCTCGACGGCTCGGAGTCCATGCCCGCGCTCGACTATCAGCGACTGTTGCAGCGGCGCAGAGCAGCCGAAGCCCTGGAGGAGCAGAGGATCATCTATGTCGCCATGACCAGGGCACGCGAGCGCCTGCTGCTGAGCGCCGCCGTCGATTTCGAGAACTGGCCGGCCGATACCTTCAGCGCCCCATCGATCGGCTGGCTCGCCCCGGCGCTGCTCCCCGATCTGTCAGCCCTGCTGGACGGCGATCAGCAGACCACCGTGCAGCAGGTGCCCGACGGGGACGGGGCGCGCGTGCGCTGCTGGGTGCGCAGGGGGGACGAGAGCCTCCCGTTTACCGCGCACTCAAGCGCTCGGCTCTCTCAGGGCACGGACGATCGCCCCACCCTCGAAGGGAGCGGGCAGACCGGCGCCACGAGGACCCACGGCCAGCTGTCGCTGCCCGGCATGCATACCGCAGATGCCGTCGCGCGCTTCCCCAACCGCCCACGAACGTTGACATACAGCTCGCTCGCGAAGTTCGAGCGCTGCGGCTACCGCTACTACCTGGAGGATGTGCTCGGTCTACCCGAGCGTCAGGAGAAGACCGACGGGCACGGAGGCATGCGGGGACGCTCGCGCGGACAGATCGTCCATCGGCTGCTAGAGCGAATCGACTACCGTGACCCCCAGCTGCTCGAGCCCAGCGACGTTCTCGCCACGGCGGCGGAGCTCGCGCTCACCGTTGGGCAGGGCGAAGGCCGGGAGCTCGCCGCGCTGCTGGCGGAGATGATGGCCAGCGAGCTGGCCAAGCGGCTCGCCACGGCGTTGTGGATCTCACGCGAGCAGCCATTCGCTTTTGCGCCGAGGGGCATCGAGGAGCTCGCAACCGGGACGCTCGACCTCAGTGCCCGCGATCGTGACGGTGGATGGCTCGTGGTGGACTACAAGAGCGACCGTGTCGGACAGGGCGAGGACCTGGAGGGCCTCGTGCGCCGCAAGTATGCGACCCAGCGTCTGCTCTACGGGCTCGCGGCCCTTCACGGCGGGGCCCCCACGGTCGAGGTCGTCCACTGGTTTCTGGAGCGGCCACGGGACTGGGTCAGCGTCCACTACCGGGCGTCAGAGCGCGACCGGCTCGAGGGAGAGCTGCTGGACCGCACACGGGGTCTGCGCAGCGAAGGCTTCAACGTCAGCCGCACCCCGCACCGTGAGCTGTGCGCCGGCTGCGCCGGGCGTCGCGGGCTGTGCTCGTGGGAGGAGACAGAGACAATGCGTGACCGCCCCGAGGAGTGACCTGACAAAGGATGGTGTACTGGAGGGCCCGAGCGTGAGAAAATGAATCCAGGCTGCATTCGTGAATGCTCGGAAGCCCGGGGGTGGTAGCGCGCCGTCGCGCCCGTGAGCGACTTGGGAGAGATCCTCGCTTCGTTTCGCGGCGGAGCGCGGGAGAGAGAAGATAGACGGGAGACGAGGAGCAGAGACGGTGAGTGCCGGACCACCTTCACCACATGACTCGCAGGGCAACATCGCCGCTGAGCCCAGCGACGCCGAGCTGTTCGCCCGCCTGAGAAACCAGGGCGACGAGCGTGCCCGCGAGCTGCTGGTGTCGCGCTACCTACCGCTGGCCAGGCGCCTGGCGCGCCGCTACCAGCGTGTGGAGGAGCCCCTCGACGATCTCGTGCAGGTAGCTTCGCTCGGTCTGATCAAGGCTGTCAACCGCTTCGACACCGACCGCGAGGTCGTCTTCTCCAGTTACGCCGTGCCCACGATCCTGGGCGAGCTCAAGCGCCACTTCCGCGACAGAACCTGGTCGGTGCGGGTGCCACGCGACCTCCAGGAGCTGGCGTTGCGGGTCGATCGGGCACTGACAACGCTGTCGGTTGGACGCCGGCACTCCCCCTCGGTCGGCGAGCTCGCCCGCACCCTGGAAGTCTCCGAGGAGCAGGTTCTGGAGGCGATGGAGGCGGCCGGGGCCTATCGGGCGGGTTCTCTGGACGCCCCCAGGTCCGTACAGGGCGAGGCCTCCGAGGACAACCTCGGCGATACGCTGGGCTCCGACGAGCACGGTTTCGAACAGGCCGAGGAACGCGCCACGCTCGAGCCGCTGTTGGATCGTCTCTCCCCTCGTGAACGCCTGGTGCTGCGGCTGCGCTTCGGCGAGGATCTCACACAGGCGGAGATCGGGGAGCGAATCGGGGTCTCCCAGATGCAGGTCTCCAGGATGATCCGCCACGCTCTCGCGCGTCTACGGCTGGGACTGGACCAGACCGCGGAGCATCGCGACCTGGCCGAGGGCTTGGACTAGCCGCCCGGGATCTGCGTCGCGGAGAAGTCCATGCGCATCATCAGCTGGTGCACCTGACGCTCCTCGTCCTGCTCGACCCGCAGCTCGTCGGTCATCCGTTCGATCACATTGCCAACGCCCGGCAGGACGGCGTCCTCGACTAGGCCACGGGCCTCCGACAGGGACAGCTCCTGCACATACAGGCGCAGCTCACCGTCGCCCACCGTTATGCGGCAGCTCAGATGACCGTCCCCCATGTGGGCGGGCGCATGTGCGCAGAGAGCGTCGCAGAGCAGCATCGCGTCATCCAGGCGATCGACCGGGCACTCGGCGCGCGCCAGCATCATCGAGACCACACGACACAACACCCCCGCCGCCAGCGGACCGGTCCTCAGGCGCAGCGACGCCGAGTTCTCCCGTGGCTTCTCTTCGGGTCCAGCGGGATCGCTCACGAGCTGGTTGGTGGGATGGAGGCGTCCTCACGGGAGCCACCATTGTTAGAGGAGAGCGGGGTCGTCACGGATTGTCCCTCGGGCGGTGCCTGGCCGTGCGCGTCGGTCTGCCCGGTCAGCTGGGAGTAGAGGCTGCCCTCGCCCACGAGGAACGTCATCTGCACCTCGGTGTGTTCGGACTCCTCGCGTCTTAGCTGCACCGACTCGGCCAACGAGGCGATCAGCGGCAGCCCCAACCCGAGACCCGGGCTGTCTGGGCGCGGGGCGATCCCCTTGCCTTCGTCGCGCACTATCACGGTCAGTCGCTGCTTGGCCAGGCTCGCGAGCACCTCGAGCGCCCCCTCCTGCTCGTCCGGATAGGCGTGCACCACCACATTCGTGCAAGCCTCGGTGACTGCCAGGCGAATGTCTGACAGGGTTTGCGCGTCGAACTCCAGAACCTCGCCGAAAGCGCCCAGCGCATGGCGCACTATCGCGATGTTCTCGGCGCGTGCTGGAAGCGCGAGCTTCATATCGGGCATCATTGCCTCTCCCGGCGATCTTGACGGGCTCTCGTCTTCGATGATGGTGCCCTGCTGGGACAGTTTTTACACATCTGCTGCTCTGCGGCGACCGTGTCTATCCGATCGTCGGGATCGAGAATGCGGGCGATCTGAGGCTCAGAGCATACGCGAGTTCTTAGACGAATTCTCGGTCATCCCCACCTTTACGGGCTTCAAGCGCTGATACGCTTTCTGGCTCCGCCTCAGGTGCCCGGCTGCCCCGTCTGGTCCGTCCTCGCCCAAATCGGTGCCGCGCTACCAACAAAGCACTCACATGACTTCGCAAACCACGCCATCACGGGCCGTTGGCCTCTACGACCCTCGCTTCGAGCACGACGCGTGCGGTGTGGGCATGGTCGCCCGCCTAGACAACCAGCCGACTCACGAGGTCCTCTCGCGCGCGATCACGGCGCTCGAGAACCTCGAGCACCGCGGTGCCTCTGGTGCCGATCAGAACACGGGCGACGGGGCGGGGATCCTCATGCAGATGCCCGACGAGTTGCTGAGGGGCGTTGTGGACTTCCAGCTGCCGCCGCCCGGGCAATACGGCGTGCTGATGTGCTTTTTGCCCGCCGAGGACGAACGACGGGCAAGCCTGACAGAGCTGCTGGAGCGGACCGTTGGAGAGGAGGGCCAGCGGCTGCTCGGTTGGCGGGAGGTGCCCGTAGGCGTCGAGCACACCGGTGAGACGGCCGCCGCCTGCCGTCCCGTGATCCGTCAGCTGTTCGTTGGCGCCGACGCGAGCCTCGAGCACGACCAGGATGCCTTCGAGCGCAAGCTTTATGTGATCAGACGGATCTGCGAGCTGAAGGCGGCCGGCCAGGGGCTGTATGTGGCGTCGAGCTCCTCACGCACCATCAACTACAAGGGGATGCTGATCTCCTACCAGCTGGCGGCCTTCTACCCCGACCTGCGCGACGAGCGTGCCAAGAGCGCGCTGGCGCTCGTGCACTCCCGCTTCTCCACCAATACGTTCCCGAGCTGGGAGCTGGCCCACCCCTACCGGGTGATCTGCCACAACGGCGAGATCAACACGGTGATGGGCAACATCAACTGGATGCGCGCCCGCGAGTCCGAGCTGCAGAGTGAGCTGTTCGGCGATGACCTGCAGAAGATCCTGCCGGTCGTCAAGCCCGGCAACTCCGACTCCGCCACGTTCGACAACGTGCTCGAGCTGCTGATGCTGGCCGGGCGCTCCCTGCCGCACGCGGTGATGATGATGATCCCCGAGGCCTACCGCGACCGGGAGGACCTGCCGCAGGACCTGCGCGGCTTCTACGCCTTCCACTCGTGCCTGATGGAGCCGTGGGACGGACCGGCGTCGGTCGCGTTCACCGACGGGCGCGTCGTGGGCGCGACGCTGGACCGCAACGGGCTGCGACCGGGACGCTGGGTGGAGACCACCGACGGGCACGTGGTGCTCGGCTCGGAGTCGGGTCTGCTGGACATTCCCGCCAGCGAAATCAAGCGGTTGGGGCGCCTGCAGCCCGGCAAGCTGTTCCTGGTCGATCTGCAGCGGGGCGCGATCATCGAGGACTCGCAGATCAAGCGCGAGGTCTCCACACGCAAGCCCTACGGGGAGTGGTACACCCGCAACTCCGTTCACTTCGGGGATCTGCCGCCCTCCAGCGAAGTCACGCTCTCAGACCACGCGCTGCGCATCCGCCAGCTCGCGTTCGGCTACAGCCAGGAGGATCTGCGGGTGCTGTTGTGCCCGATGGCCGAGCGAGGCACAGGAGCCGGTCGGATCGATGGGCAACGACCTGTCGCTGGCGGTGCTCTCAGATCAGGCTCCGCCGCTGTTCTCCTACTTCAAGCAGTTGTTCGCGCAGGTCACCAACCCTCCGATCGACCCGATCCGCGAGGAAGTCGTGATGAGCCTCGCGACCACGCTTGGCACAGAGCGCAACCTGTTCGACGAGACTCCCGAACACGCCCACAAGCTGGTGCTCGAGCGTCCGATTCTGCTCAACCGGGAGCTCGAGACGCTGCGCCACATCGACCACGACGTGTTCTCCTCGCACACGATCGACATCACCTGGCCGCTAGCCGAGGGTCCCTCCGGGATGGACCGGGCTCTCGCCCGCGCCTGCGAAAAGGCGCACGAGGCGATCTCTGAAGGGGTCAACATCATCATCCTCTCCGACCGCCTGATCGGCCCGCGGCGAGTGCCGATCCCCTCTTTGCTGGCGGTCGCGGCCGTGCACCACCACCTGGTGCGCGAGGGCACGCGCCTGCGCGCCGGGATCGTGCTGGAGTCAGGTGAGCCGCGCGAGGTGCACCACTTCGCCACTCTTATCGGCTACGGGGCCAGCGCGATAAACCCCTATGTGATGCTCGAGACGCTGGATGACCTCGTGTTCCAGGGGACCATCTCCTGCACCGACGAGCAGGCCGCGCAGAACACCCTGAAAGCAATCGGCAAAGGGCTCCTGAAGACGATCTCAAAGATGGGGATCTCCACGATCCAGTCATACCGTGGCGCACAGATCTTCGAGGCGGTGGGCTTGGACCCACAGGTCGTCGAACGCCACTTCACCGGCACGGCCTCACGCATCGGCGGCGTCGGTTTGCAGGTGCTCGCCACCGAGGCGCTCGAGCGCCACGCGCGCGCCTGGCCGGCAAGGCGCGAGGAGCTGCTGCCGGTGGGCGGCGTCTACGCGTGGCGGCGCGACGGCGAGCATCACATGTGGAACCCCGAGACGATCGCCCTCGTCCAGCACGCCGTGAGAGCCGCCAACGGCGATGTCGCGGGTGCTCTGGCGGGCGACAGCCACGCACGCGAGTCGGTCCGCTCGAGCGCCGCCTTCACGAAGTACCGCGAGTACGCCGCCGCGGTCAACAACGACGCCGCCGCACGCGCGACGCTTCGTGGCCTGCTGCGCTTCCGTGTCCAGGACCGCACGCCGGTGGCGCTCGAAGAGGTCGAGCCGGCCAGCGAGATCGTGCGCCGCTTCTGCACCGGCGCGATGAGCCTCGGGTCGATCTCACGTGAGGCGCACGAGACGTTGGCGATCGCCATGAACCGCCTCGGCGGACGCTCGAACACCGGCGAGGGCGGGGAGGACCCGGCACGCTTCCAACCGGACGCCAGCGGCGACCGCCGCCGCTCGGCGATCAAGCAGGTCGCCTCCGGGCGGTTCGGCGTGACGATCCACTATCTGGTCAACGCGGATGAGCTGCAGATCAAGATGGCGCAGGGAGCCAAGCCCGGCGAGGGCGGCCAGCTGCCCGGACACAAGGTGGACAAGTACATCGGCTCGATCCGCCACACGACTCCCGGTGTCGGGCTGATCTCCCCGCCGCCGCACCACGACATCTACTCGATCGAGGACCTCAAGCAGCTGATCTACGACTTGCGCTGCGCGAACCCGAAAGCGCAGGTGTCGGTCAAGCTCGTCTCGGAGATGGGCGTCGGCACGGTCGCCGCGGGCGTGTCCAAGGCAAACGCCGACCGGGTTCTGATCTCTGGCCACGACGGCGGCACCGGGGCCTCGCCGCTGTCCTCGATCCAAGCCGCCGGCGTGCCCTGGGAGATCGGCCTGGCCGAGACCCAGCAGACGCTGCTGCTCAACGACCTGCGCTCGCGGATCGTCGTGCAGACCGACGGCCAGCTGAAGACCGGCCGCGACGTCGTGATCGCCGCGCTGCTCGGCGCCGACGAGATGGGATTCTCCACCGCGCCGCTGATCGCCACCGGCTGCATCATGATGCGCGCCTGCCACCTGAACACTTGCCCTGTCGGGATCGCCACACAGGACCCGGAGCTGCGCAAGCGCTTCAAGGGCACCCCCGAGCACGTCGTCAACTTCTTCTTCTTCGTCGCCGAGGAAGTCCGTGAGATCCTCGCCTCGCTCGGTCTGCGCTCCCTGGATGAGGCGACCGGTCGTGTCGATCTGCTGGCCGCAAGCGAGGCGATCGACCACTGGAAGGCGCGCGGCGTGGACCTCACCCACATCCTCGCGCACATCGACCTCCCCGAAGACACGCCCCGCAGGCGGGTACAGCCTCCGCCCGCGGTGCTGGACGACGCCCTGGACTGGGAGATACTCCAGCGCTCCCGCCCGGCGCTTGACAGCGGCCAAGCGGTTCGCATGGACATGCCGATCCGTAACCGCAACCGCTGCGTCGGCGGCATCCTCTCGAGCCACATCGCCGCCAGCCACGGCGCCCAGGGTCTCTCCGACCACTCGATCGTCGTTGACTTCGAGGGCTCCGCCGGTCAGGCTTCGGCGGCTGGCTCGCGCCGGGAGTGACGTTCACACTGTTCGGCGACGCGAACGACTACGTCGGCAAGGGTCTCTCCGGCGGTGTGCTCGCAGTCCGCCCCCGCGACGGCATGGCCGACGATTTCGTGGCGCAAGAGAACGTGATCATCGGCAACACGGTCCTCTACGGTGCGACATCGGGACGCGCGTTCTTCCATGGCCTGGCGGGCGAGCGCTTCGCGGTGCGCAACTCCGGTGCGGTGGCGGTCGTCGAGGGCATCGGCGACCACGGCTGCGAGTACATGACCGGCGGTCGGGTCGTCGTGCTTGGCCCCACCGGACGCAACTTCGCCGCCGGTATGAGCGGTGGCGTCGCGTACGTGCTCGACGAGGCCGGCCAGTTCCCCAGCCGCTGCAACATGGGCATGGTCGGATTCGAAGAGCTCTCCGAGGCCGACGTGATCGAGCTGCGCGCGATGATCTCAGAGCACGCGCAGCGGACCGGATCGACAGTCGCACGCGACGTGCTCGCCCGCTTCGAGGCGCTGATCGCCGCGGGCGCGTTCGCGAAGGTGATGCCCCACGACTACAAGCGTGTCCTGGGCGAACAGGCAGAAGCCGCAGAGCGCGCCGAGGGGGTCGCGGCCTGATGGGCAAGCTCGGCGGCTTTCTGGAGATAGAGCGTCATGGCATTGTTCAGCGCGACCCGGTCGAGCGCGCGCACGACTACCGCGAGTTCATGCTCAACCGCCCCGTCGGCGAGCTGCGCGAGCAGGGCGGACGCTGCATGGACTGCGGTGTGCCGTTCTGCCACAACGGCTGTCCGCTGGGCAACCTGATCCCCGACTGGAACGACCTCGTCTACCACGACCGCTGGCGTGAGGCGATCACCCAACTGCACGCGACCAACAACTTCCCCGACTTCACCGGCCGTTTGTGCCCCGCGCCGTGCGAGGCCGCCTGTGTGCTGGAGATCCGCGAGGGCGACGCCGTCACGATCAAGCAGATCGAGCACGCCATCATCGACCGCGCGTTCGAGGAGGGATGGGTCGCCCCCCAGCCTCCCAGACCGGACCGTGAAACCGGCCAGGCGGTGGCCGTGGTCGGCTCCGGCCCGGCGGGCATGGCCGCCGCCCAGCAGCTGCGCCGCGCCGGCCACCAGGTGACCCTGTTCGAGCGCGACGAGGCCGCCGGGGGGCTCGTGCGCTTCGGAGTGCCCGACTTCAAGATCGAAAAGACGGTCGTGGAGCGCAGGGTGCAGCAGCTCCTGGCCGAGGGAGTCGATCTGCGCTGCGGCGTGGAGGTCGGCCGTGACATCACCGCGCAGGAGCTTCGTTCGCAATTCGACGCGGTCGTACTGGCCACCGGCTCGCGCGTCCCGAGGGATCTGCCCGTCCCCGGCCGTCAACTGGATGGGGTTCATTTCGCGATGGACTACCTGTATGGACGCAATCGCTGGGCGGCACGGGAGTTCGGCCCGGCTCCGACGGTGGGCGCCCCGACCGCCGCTAGCGAAATCACGGCCGCCGGCAAGCACGTCGTGGTGATCGGCGGCGGTGATACGGGAGCGGACTGCGTAGGCAACGCACTGCGTGAGGGAGCCGCCTCGATCGTGCAGCTAGAGCTCCTGCCCGAGCCCCCGGAGCACCGCCCCGACGAGCGCACCCCGTGGCCGGAGTGGCCGCTGAAGTATCGGCTCTCATACGCGATGGAGGAGGCTCGTGAGGCCGGCCTCGGCGAGCAGGACTACTCGGTCACCACAACGCACTTCTCAGACGACGGCAGCGGCTCGGTGGCGGCCCTGCACATCGCAGCGGCCGAATCGGCACCGCCCTTCCAGGCTATCTCCGGCAGCGAACGCGAGCTGCCCGCTCAGCTGGTGCTGCTGGCGATGGGCTTCCTGGGACCCGAACAGCATCTGCTCGAGCAGCTACAGGTACAGCGCGACCAGCGAAGCAACGTCAAGGCGGTGGCCCCCTACACCACCTCGGTGGAGGGCGTGTTCGCCGCCGGCGACGCCCGCCGCGGCCAGTCGCTGATCGTATGGGCGATCAACGAGGGTCGTCAGTGCGCGCGGATGGTAGATCGTTACCTGCAGCGCCGCCGCGAGGGCCAGGCGGACGGCGGGGGCCCCGAGGATGGCGCCATCGCCGGGCACGCCGACGCCGACGAGGGCCCCGAGGGACCACCCTGGCACGTGGGCCCAGGTGTCGGAGTCGGACAGTGAGCGAGCGGGCCTGCATCATCGGTGCGGGCTCATCAGGGATAACAGCGACAAAGGCGCTCGCCGAGCGCGGGATCCCATTGGACTGCTTTGAGACCTCAAACGAGATCGGCGGCAACTGGGTGTTCGGCAATCGCAACGGCATGTCCGCCGCCTACCGCGACCTGTTCATCAACGTCTCGCGCGAGCGGATGGCCTACTCGGACTACCCGATGCCGAGCACCTACCCGGACTTCCCTCACCACACCCACATCAAGGAGTACTTCAACAGCTACGTTGACCACTTCGGCCTGCGCGAGCACATCAGCTTCCAGACGTCGGTCGAGCACGCCACGCGGCGCGAGGACGGCGTCTGGGAGGTGACGATCGAGCGTGCTGGCGGCGAGCGCGAGACACGCGAGTACGACGCGCTGCTCGTCGCCAACGGCCATCACTGGGACGCGCGTTGGCCAGAGCCGCCATTCCCCGGGGCGGACACGTTCCAAGGAACGCAGATGCACGCCCACTCCTACCTCGAAAGCTCGATGCTCGCCGGTAAGGACGTCGTCGTCCTCGGGATGGGCAACTCGGCGATGGACATCGCGGTGGAGTCCTCCTATGTCGCCGCCAACACCTACCTGGCCGCCCGCCGCGGCGCATGGATCATCCCCAAGTACCTGTTCGGCAGGCCCCTCGATCAGTTCCCCAACGATCCGCGCGTGCCGTTTGCGATCCGCCGGCGGATACTGCAGGGGATCATCAAGACCATCCATGGCGCTCCCGAGCGCCACGGGCTGCCCAAGCCCGACCACGCCTTCGGAGAGGCCCACCCCACCGTCTCCGGACGCATCCTCGACCGGATCGCCCACGGCACGATCACACCGAAGCCGAACATCGCCTCTCTGCACGGCGAGATGGTGCGCTTCACCGACGGCTCGGAGGTCCACGCCGACGTGGTCATCTACTGCACCGGCTACAAGATCACCTTCCCGTTCTTCGAAGAGGATCTCCTGTCCGCCCCGGACAACCACATCGAGCTGTTCCGGCGTGTGATTCATCCGGACATCCCCGGGCTATACTTCATCGGCCTCATACAGCCTCTGGGGGCGATCATGCCAATCGCCGAGGCGCAGAGCACGTGGGTCGCCGATCACCTGCGCGGCGAGTACGCGCTGCCCTCGCCCCCGCAGCTGCGCGCCCATATCGCCGCAGAACGGGCCGCGATGAAGAAGCGCTATGTCACCTCCAAGCGCCACACCATCCAGGTCGACTACGAGGACTACATGCGCGGGCTGCAGACAGAGCGTCAGGCGGGGGCGGAGCGCGCTCGGGCCATGGGCTTCACGCCAGAAGTGCCGGCCCACGCCGGGCGTGCGACCAGCGCGCTCGCGCGGTCATAAACTGGCGGTAGTGCCCACCTTCTGCCGCCACAACCGCTTCATAGAGCGCTGTCCCATCTGCAGCAAGGCGCTGCCCGGGGCGACATCGTCACCGCCAGACGCGAGAAGCCCGCGGACCGGCTCCTCGCGGGCGGCCACCGGAACCCGCCGGCAGACCGAAGGCAAACGCATGCGGGTCCATCGCGAGGCGCGCCTCTCCGACGACGGCTACCGCTGCGAGCTCGTGCCGGGCCTGCGCTCCTCCGGAGACGCGGGCGCGCTGGTGGACGAGATCGCTTTCGCCGCCGCCCGCCTGCGGGTGCTGGCCGAGCATCCCCCCGGCCTCTACGCCGCCGCCAAGGAGGCCGGTGACCTCGAGCAGGCCACCTGGATGTGCTTTCTGATCGCCTATCTCTCACCGCTTCAAGGAGAGGACCCGTTCAGAGGCATCCGCGCTGCGCTGGAACAGGCGGACTGGCGATCCGGGGGCCTCCCCGCCCTCGAGGAGATCCCGACCGGCCCGCGCAGCTCCCACGAAGCCGCCCGCGGAGTGAGCACACTAGAGGCCTATCGCCGCTTCGCCGAGCACGCCGGCTCTCAGGAGCTGGCCTTCACCGGGCAGCCCGAGTGGGCTCCTGAGCGGCGCTTCGAACGGGTATTCGAGCGCTTGGCGCTACCCGGATTCGGGCGCTCCGGGCGCTATGAGATGTTGGTCGTCCTGGGAGAGCTGGGGCTGTATGAGGTGCGCCCCGGCACCTTGCATCTGATTGCCGCGATGGGTCGCACCTCCACCGACCCGACGGCGCTGGCGGCCAAGCGGATCTTCGGGATCGGTGATGCGATGAATCTCGAGCGTCGCGCCGTGAGGTTCGCCGAGGAGATCGGGGTGTCTGTGCACACCCTCGATCTGGCGCTCTCCAATTGGGGGGAGGGGGAGCGTGTCACCCTCGGGTTTGAGTCGGATATCTCAGACCAAGAGGTTCGCGACCGCGCGGGGGCCGCGCTTGGCCTGTGAGAGCGGCGGCCTGGACGGTACGTCAAAAGTACTGTCCACACTGGCACCTAAAGTCTGCTCACCAAGTAGATCTTCAAGTGCCAGGGAGCCGCGATGCCGCTCTGCTTCATCGAACCTCAAGATGCGATTAGAGTCATAGCCGAGTCAGTGGGTCGAGAGGCCCGCAGGCAGCTCGTCGGTGAGGTCGTTCGCGCCTGGGTCGATGACATCCCAGAGCAGGAGCTGTCGCTGCACTACGCCAAGGCGATCGCCGACCTCGACCAGGACGATCTGCATCTGCTTGCCGCGTGGCACGCCTCGCTGGAGGTCGGCCAGCCGATCCCCAACACCGACTTTCTCGTCGGAGTGTTTCCCAGCCTCGGCGAGAATCGTCGCGAGGCGCTGAAGATCGCGGCCGGCTTCCGCGGCGAGGAGGCCTTTCAGGCCGGTGTCGCCGAGGAGCAGGCTCTGGATACCGTGCTGCCGTGTCTCTCGCGCGAGCGGGCGACCGAGCTGGCCAACGAGTGCATCCAGCTCTATCTGTGGGATCGCCTGGGCTGCGACAACTAGACCTGCCCGCCACCCAGCTGCTGTGAATCCACCTCGACCGCGGTTGACTGCACGTCGAAGTCGCCGCCCGAGGTGTGTGTGGGGCGTCCGCTCGCCCGCCTGAAGCGCGCAACCACCAGCCGTCGGATCGGCCCGCGGGTGGGGGGCATCAGAAGCAGCGCGCCGAACAGATCGGTTATGAAGCCGGGCGCGATCAGCAGCGCCCCGCCGGTTATCACCAGCGCCCCATCCAGCACCTCTCGCGCCGGAACTTCGCCCGCCAGCAGCGTCAGGCGTGCACGCCGCCAAACCGCTCTGCTCTGGGAGCGCACGAGCACCGTGCCGGCCAGCGCGTCGAAGATCAGCAGCGCGAGCGTGGCCAGCAGCCCTATCGCGCGACTGACCTCCACCACCACATAGATCTCCAATAGCGGCACGCCGATCAGCGCGATGAACACGATCACAAAGAACACGTACCCCACAGCCTACGATGCCGGGACGGCGATCGCCGTAAGCTAGACTCGGGGCATGTCAGAGCCAGCCGCCGATCAGGACGCCGTTGACGTCCAGCAGAGCGCCGGGACCCTCACTGTTGACGACGTGATGGACGCTCTCTCCAACGTCATCGATCCCGAGCTGGGACTCGACTTCGTCGAGCTCGGCTTGATCTACGGGGTGGAGGTCGACTCGGGCAACGTGCATGTGACGTTCACCCTCACAACCCCGGGGTGCCCGATCGGACCGCAGGTCACAGAACAGATCGAAGAGTTCGTCGGCGAGCTCGAAGAGGTCAAGGACGTGACCTCGGAGATGGTTTTTGTCCCGCCGTGGTCCCCGGAGAAGATGTCCGAGGACGCGAAGTTCGCGTTGGGCTACTAGAGGCTTACGGCTAGGCGAGCCGCAGGGCCCCGCCCGGACCGGCACCGTCGGTGTCCGCCCGCTTGGAGTTCTGCTCGCGGGCGAGCGACACCAGCAGCGAGAGTTCCTCTGAGATGCTCTGCCCGATCGAGTCGATGTCGGGCAGCGCGTCGAAATCCCCCAGCAGACCGAAGTTCATCTGGCCGTTGTAGGACATGATCGCGATCGCCAACGCGTGACGCTGCGGCAGGAACGCGACCGGATAGGCGGCCAGCATCTCACGTCCCAGCACATACAGCGGGAACTGTGGGCCCGGGACGTTCGTGACGATCAGGTTGAACAGGCGCGTGGAGAAGTTCAGCCGGGACGCCTGCGCCAGGATCGTCGGCGGCGCGAAGTTCTGCACGCCGGCGATCACCTCGGCACCGAGCGCCTGCTTTGACTCCTTCAGCCCATCCATCGCGTGCTTGACGAACCGCAGACGCGCAAGCGGGTCGGCAATGTACACCGGCAGCGGCCCACGCATCACCACGATCCGGTTGCCCAGCTGATGATGCTCATTCTGGGCCCTCACCGACACCGGCACCAGCGCGCGCATCTCCATCCCCTCGGTGCGCACCCCGTGCGAGATCAGAAAGGAACGCAGCGCCCCAGTCACGACGGCGAGCACCACGTCGTTCACCGTCCCGCCGAACGCGTTCTTGATCAGCTTGAAGTCCTCCAGACGGCTGGCCACGCCGATGTAGCGCCGATGCGGGCCGATATCCACGTTCAGGGGGGTAGCCGGAGCCGGATTCAGCCCCGCCCAGATGATCTCGCCGATCCCCTCGGCCGCTTCTCGCGCGCGCGCCAGAGCGTGCTCTGGGTGGGCGATCGCGTCGATCGTGCCGCCCGCTAGCTCCGCCCCCGCGCGCATCGCGGCCTTCAGGCCAGTCAACAGCAGCTCCACCGTTCCCGGTTCGCGATGCGGCTGCCACGCACGCCCGGAGTGCCTCACCGGCGCGGGCTCAGGGGAGACATCGAAGAGCACCGTGGCGAGATCCACACCGGAGATCCCGTCGATCAGCGCATGGTGGGTCTTTGAGATGAGCGCGCAACGGTCGTCCTGCAGCCCCTCGATCAGCCACATCTCCCACAATGGCTTGGAGCGATCCAGTGATTGGGAGAAGATCCTCGCCGTTAGGTCGCACAGCTGCTCCCAGCCACCGGGCGGCGGCAGCGCCGTGTGCCGTACGTGGTACTCGAGGCTGAAACTCGGGTCGTCCACCCACACCGGCCGCCCGCTGTCGATGGCCGTGTGGGCGAGCTTGTGACGGTAGCGAGGCACCAGATGCAGACGCTGGCGGATCTGCTCGAGAAAATCCTCGATCGACGGGGGCGGACCCTCGAGGATCGTCATACCGCCCACGTGCATGTGCGATACAGGGCCCTCCTGATGCAGAAAGGAGGCGTCTATGGGAGTCAGACGATCAAGGTGTCGTTGCGCCATGAGTGTTTAGGGTACCCGTACCACGCTCGGCTAGACGGGCCATCTCTACAATGAATTCTGTGAGCTCTTCGGGTGCCCTTCCAAACACAATAGAAAAGCTGCTGCTCGCCGCGCCGCGGGGCTACTGCGCGGGTGTCGATCGCGCCGTGCAGACCGTGCAACGCGCGCTTGAGATGCATGGGCCGCCGGTGTATGTGCGCAAGGAGATCGTCCACAACAAGCACGTGGTCGGGGAACTGCGCGACCGCGGGGCGATCTTCGTCGAACACGAGAACGAAATACCGGTCGGCGCGGTGACCGTCTTCTCCGCGCACGGCGTGTCGCCCAGCGTGCGCGACGGGGCGAAGGAGCGTTCCCTGCGCACGATCGACGCGACCTGTCCGCTGGTCACCAAGGTCCATGTGGAGGCGCGCAAATTCGCCGAACGGGGCTACACGATCGTGCTCGTCGGACACGACGGCCACGAGGAGGTGGAAGGCACGATGGGGGAGGCCCCCGACCAGATCATCCTGGTCCAGGACGAGCGGGACGTCGACGCGCTCCAGGTGGAGGACCCCGATCGCGTCGCCTACATCACCCAGACCACGCTCTCAGTCGACGAAACGACCGCCATCGTCGCAAGGCTGCGCGAGCGCTTCCCGAACATCGTGGGGCCGAAAACCGACGACATCTGCTATGCAACCACCAACCGCCAGGCCGCCGTCAAGCAGATGGCCGGCGAGTGCGACCTGATGCTCGTGATCGGCTCGCGCAACTCCTCCAACTCGGTCAGGCTTGTCGAGGTGGCGCGCGATTGCGGCACCGAGGCGTACCTGATCGACAACGTCAGCGAAGTACAGGAGCAGTGGCTGGCCGGTCGCCGTGTCGTTGGCATCTCCTCGGGTGCGAGCGCACCCGAGAACCTCGTGGCGGAGCTCGTGGATCTCTTCCGCGGCCGCGGCCTCAGCGACGAGCAGATCTCGGAGTTCCACGTCGTCCGCGAGGATGTCCGCTTCATGCTTCCGAAGCAGATCCGCGAGGCGCAGGGAGCGCTCGCTTAGAGCCCACACCGGCATTCGCCGCTGGAGTGTGTCGGCAAGCGGGAGGTGATCATGCGCACACTGGTCATCTCAGATCTGCACCTCGGTGCCGCCAACGGGGCGGACGTGTTGCGCAACCCACGGCTGCGCGTCCCGCTGTGGCAGGCACTCGAGGACGTCGAGCGCCTGGTGCTGCTCGGCGACGTGCTCGAGCTGCGTCATGGGCCACGGCGTGACGCGCTGGCCGCGGCCCGCCCCTTCTTCCAGGAGCTCGGGGAGGTGCTCGGCTCGCGCGAGGTCATCCTGCTGGCCGGAAACCACGACCATGCCCTGATCGATGGCTGGCTGCAGGGCAGAGGCGAGTTCGACAAGCCTCTGCCGCTCGGTCCAGAGCAGCGTTTCAGCGCCGGCGAAGCCTCCACGATGGCGGCCGCGATTGAGCGTCTTCTCGCCCCGGCGAAGATGACCGTCGCCTACCCGGGGATCTGGCTGCGCGAGGACGTATACGCCACTCACGGCCACTATCTGGACTGCCACATCACTGTCCCCACCATGGAGCGCCTCGGGATCGGCGCGATGAGCCGCGTGCTGCACCTTCCGGAGCGCTCGCTGAAACGCGTGCAGGATTACGAGGATCTCACCGGGCCCATCTACGCGTGGATCGACGCGGTCGCTGCACGGGCCGCGACGGGAGACGCGCTGAACGGACAGGGCACGGTCCGCGCTTGGCGTTCGCTGCGAGGCGAGTACGGCGGGCAAAAACTCTCAGCGCAAGTTCGCGGGCGACTTCTGCGAGGAGCCTTCCCGGTCGCGATCGCGGCGCTCAACCGCGCGGGCATCGGCCGCTTCCACGCCGACATCTCGGGCTCCCAGCTACGCAGCGCCGGCCTGGAGGCGATGGGCGAGGTCGCCTCCCGACTCGATTTGGGCTCGGCGCACGTGATCTTCGGGCACACCCACCACACCGGCCCGCTGCCCGGACGATCCGAGCCGCTGTGGCTGTCCGCGAGCGGCGCCAGGCTGATGAACGCCGGCTGCTGGACCTACGACGCCTACTTTCTGACCGCCGTCCCCGGGGAGAGCCCCTACTGGCCAGGTGGATGTGTGCTGGTGAGCGACAGCGGGCCGCCGCAGCTGCGGCGCCTGCTCTGCGAGCACAGTCACGCCGAACTGCGTCCTGAGGGCGACCACCGGGCGCCCGCTCGCTAGGAGGACTCGACAGCCGCCTTGATCGCCTGGGCGAAGACGTCCGCCCCTCGGCGGGCCGAACGCAGCGCCAAACCGACGAACAGGACCCCCACGCCGCGCCCTTGGAGCACGTTAAAGACCCGCAGCTGCGTGCCTTGATCCATCGCCACCAGGTCATAGCCGCCTTCGGGAACCACGACGGCGTTCTTGGAGAGCTCAGTCCAGCGAATCCGATTGGGCTGCTCAAACTCGGTCAGCTCGAATTCACGCTTGGTCTTGACGCCCGCGTCCTTGACAGTGCTGGCGTAGATCGTCCCCACGCCCGGAGGACCGTCAGTCGTCTTTGCGATCTCGAGCACCCTGGCGCTGAACTTCCGATCGTTCTCGCCGTCGGCGAGGAACGCGAACACCTCCTCTATGGGCCGATCGATTACCACCGTCGCTTCGAACCGTCCTGCCATGCCGCCTCCTCGGTGAGTTCTTCGCCCGTATCGATGGCGTCATCCTGCCACAGTGGGCGCCACCCCTAGCGGCGGATACCGGAGGACTCGGCCGCGGTCTCGAACAGGCCCTCCAAGCGCTCCAGCGTGGTTGGCGTGCCCATCGCGGTCAGGATGTCACCCGGGTGCAGGACGATCTCCGCCGGCGGTTGTGGCTGAAAGGAGTCCTCACGGCGCAAACCGACGATCATCGCGCCGCCGCGGATATCGCCGATCGTCTTATGCGCCCCCTCACAACCCTCGCTGACCACGATCTCCTCCATGCGATACTCGCCGGCGACATCGACAACCCCGCTGAGCTGCGGATGCAACGCCAACCGTGCCATCTCGGTGCCGCTGGCCTTATAAGGGGAGATGACACGATCGGCGCCCGCCCGCTTGAGCTTCTTCTCGGAATCCTCGGCGGCGGCTCTGGCCACGATCGCGATATCCCCGCGCAGCTCACGCGCCGTGAGCGTGATAAAGATGTTCTCGGCGTCGGAGTCAGCACAGGCGACGATCGAGCGGGCACGCGCGATACCGGCTAGCGCGAGCACCGCGTCCTCGGCGGCGTCTCCCTCGATGAAGCGCACGCCGACTCCCTGAGCGAGTTCGCGATTGTCAGGGCTCGCGTCGATCACCACATACTTGGCGCCAGCCGCCTGCAGGTCACGGGCGACCTGTCGTCCGACCCGGCCAAAGCCGCAGATGATGTGGTGGTCTGAGAGCGAATCGATCATCTTCTGCCTGCGCCTGTTGGCGAGCAGCTCACCGAGATGTCCGGCGACGAAGAACTCGGTGACGGTCGCAAGCGCGTAGAAGAGCGTACCGACGCCGACCATGATCAGAGCGACGTTGACGATTTGCCCCGCCGTCGTATGAGGTTGCCGAAAGCCGCCAACGGTGGCGAGGGTGTCGAGCGCCCAGCGAAACGCATACCACCCACTCACTCCTTCGCTGAGGACCAGCCCAATCGTGCCGAATGCCAACAGGCCGGCGACGAGCGCACACAGCAGACCGACGCGTCGCACGAAGACGCTCAGCTGATCATTGCTCACCACGCCTCTAGCCTCGGTTGCAAACGCCACACGGTGTCAGCCACAAGCAGACCGTAATCGAACATCCAGGCAACTGGCGGGCGGGTGGCGATGCTCCGAGCGCCACGCGACAGCGGGCATCCCTCTAGCTCAACGCACGGGCTGTTCTTGCGCGTGCGCATCCTCACACAGCGCCACGCCCGGCGTGAAACACGTCGCCAGGCATCTGACGCCGGCACCTATGTCCAGGTCGAGCGTGGCGACCGTGTGCCGCTCGTGCTCGATCAGGGGATACGCGCCCGGGTGATCGACCGCGATCGTCTCCCCGTTCACACACACGACGCCCTCACCCTCCAGGACCGCCCACACGCCGCCCGCCTCATAAGGCCCGCAGTAGGCACCCTCCTGATCCTCGGTCTGCGGCACGAGCCTGGCATGAGGCTCATCCTCGGCGCGCAGCGGATCGAGCGGCGGGCCGCTGACCCCCAGGAGCTCCTGAATCGCGAGCTCCGTCGCCACATAATCACCCTCGCCGTAGTGATACTCGAACAGCCGGGCGCGCCCATCGAACAGGTACCGCGACGGCCAGCCCTGATTCTCGTACTCCATCCAGACCTCGAGCTCATCGTCGATCAGCACCGGATGGAGGATCCCCAGGCGCCTGACCGCCTCCGTGACCGTCCGCTCGCCGCGGGAGATCTCAAAGCCCGGGGAGTGCACCCCGACGACCCTCAGCCCGTCGGGCCCGTAGCGCTCGTGCCACACCTTCATGTAGGGCAGCGTGCGCAGCGAGTTGGGCCGGCAGAAATCCCAGAACTCGACCAGCATCGGCCTCCCACGCTGCAGGATCGACCCCGCCGGACCATTGACCCACTTCAGATGAGTGGGGAACAGTGGAGCGCAGATCGTGTCCACGGGAGCTCGCATCTGCCCGTCACGCTAGCATCGAGCCGACATCGCGTCCGCGCGAGATCAAGCCATCGACCAAAGGGGAAAGACATGGACTTCTGGAGGAATCTCGAGCGCCTGCGCAGCGAGTGCAACGTACTTGAGCACCCCTTCTATCAGCGCTGGTCGGCGGGCGAACTAGACGCGTCGGAGCTAGCCCACTATGCCGGTGAGTACCACCACGCGGTGGTGGCTCTGGCCGACGCCTCCGAGCACGCCGCGCGGCAGGTCAACCCGCAGGCCGACCTTGAGCTGCACCGCACCCTGTCCGAGCACGCACGCGAGGAGACAGACCACGTCGCGCTGTGGGAAGACTTCACCAGCGCGGTCGGTGGCACAGTTGCCCATAGACCCAACCCGCAGACGGTGGCCTGCGCACGGGAGTGGGCGGGTGATAGCACCAGGCCACTCGTTGACTCGCTGGTGGCGCTGTATGCGATCGAGTCAGGTCAGCCAGCGATATCGGCGACCAAGCGCGCCGGTCTGAGCTGCCACTACGGTGTGCCAGCCGGCCCCGCCACAGCCTACTTCGAGCTGCACGAGCGCCTGGATATAGAGCACGCCCAGACCGCCCGCACGCTGATCGAAGAGAGGCTCGGCGACGCAGACCACGGCCTTCTACTCGATCAGGCCGAGCGTGTGCTGCGCGCAAACTGGATCCTGCTCGACGGTGTGGAGCAGGCCAACCAGGCCGCCTAGCCTAACCTTCGACCTGGCTCCAACACGGGAGCCAGGTCAGCCGATCGAGCCGACCATCTCCAGCTGGATCAGGCGGTTGAGCTCGACCGCGTACTCCATCGGCAGCTCCTTGGTGACCGGCTCGATGAAACCATTGACGATCATCGCGGCCGCCTCGTCCTCGGTGAATCCGCGCGAGCCCATGTAGAAGAGCTGATCGTCGGAGATACGCCCGACCGTCGCCTCGTGGGCGACCGCCACATTGGGGTTCTGGATCTGGATGTCCGGCCAGGTGTCCGAGCGAGATTCGCCGTCCATCATCAGCCCGTCGCACTGCACGCGGGCCTTGGAACCGGCGGAGTTGTGACCCATCTTGACGAGGCCCCGGTAGCCCATGATCCCGCCGTCCTTGGAGATCGACTTGGCGAGGATGTTCGAGGTCGTGTTCGGGGCCAGGTGCACGACCTTGGCGCCCGTGTCCTTGTGCACGCCCTTGCCGGCGACGCCCACATTCAGGTGATCGGCACGGGCACCCTCACCCATCAAAAACGAGCCGGGGTAGAGCATCACGTACTTGGCGCCCATCGAGCCGCCCACCCACTCGACGGTGCCCTCGGCGTCGACGACGGCACGCTTGGTGTTGAGGTTGTACACATCCTTGGACCAGTTCTGCACGGTCGTGTAGCGCGCCTTGGCGCCCTCGTGCACGAAGATCTCAACGACCGCCGAGTGCATCGAGTTGACGCTGTAGGTCTGCGCGGTGCAGCCCTCGATGTAGTTCACGTCCGAGCCCTCGTCGGCGATGATCAGCGTGTGCTCGAAGGTGCCCTCGCCGGCGCCCTCCATGCGGAAGTAAGCCTGCAAGGGCAGATCCACCTTGACGCCCTTGGGCACATACAGGAACGAGCCGCCCGACCACACCGCGCCGTGCAGCGCGCTGAACTTGTTGTCCTGCGGGGGCACACACTTGTTCATGAAATACTTCTGCACCAGGTCTGGATACTTGGTGATGGCGGTGTCCATCGAGCAGAACAGGATCCCGAGCTTGGCGTACTCTTCCTTCAGGCCCTCATACACGGGCTCCTGGCGCCAGACGCCCACGACACCGGCGAGATGCTCGCGCTCGGCCTGGGGGATGCCGAGATCCTCATAGGTCTTCTTCATGTCCTCCGGCACGTCGTCCCAGCTGTTGAAGCGCCCGGCGGTGGGGGGGAGTACAGCACGAGCTCGTCCAGGTTCAGCCCACTGAGGTCTGGACCCCACGTCGGCACCGGCTTGCGTTCGTAGATTTCGAGTGACTTCACGCGCTTCTCGGCCATCCAGTCGGGCTCACCCTTGACCTTGGAGAGCTCGCGAACCACCTCGCGGGAGATGCCATGACGCGCGAGCAACTGGCCCTGCTCGTCCTCGATGATCGGGCTGGGCTTTGCGATCTTGGTGCGGTCTAGCGTCGCCATAGAGCTCCTCTTGTGAATCCTGTACTGTGGACTAGGAATTGTATCGAGACGGTCATACCGACCCGACGGGCCAACTGTTGTCGCCCGTGACTGCGCCCTTTACGACCTTCAGGCCGAGCAGTGCACACTTGCGCCGCGTTGCCGAGACGGGGATGCCGAGCAGCTCGATCGCCCAATCGGCGTCGAGCTTTCCAACCTCCTCCAGGGGCATGCCCATCAACTCCTCGGAGGCGATCGAGGCCGAGGCCTGGGAGATCGCGCAGCCATGGCCGTGGAATCGCAGATCCTCGATGCGGCCGTCCTTCACGCGGATGTGCACGCCGAGCTCGTCGCCGCACAGCGGGTTGTGCTCGAGGCCCTCCATATCGTGCGGATCGAGCTCGCCGAAGTTGCGTGGGCGCTTGTAGTGATCGAGGATGTAGTCGCGGTAGAGATCGTCCATCGGTTGTGCCTAACGTCTGGGTGTCTTTGAGAACATGCGGTTCGTTCGGTCGGTCTTTCTATAGCTCGAATATGCGCCGGCCCTCGATCAGGGCATCGATCAGCGCGTCGATGTCCCCGGGCTCGTTGTAGACGCCAACGCTCGCCCGCGCGGTGGCGGCCACCCCGAGGCAGCGCATCAACGGCTGGGCGCAATGGTGTCCAGCGCGGATACACACCCCGCCGCGGTTGGCAAGCTCGGCGATGTCGTGCGCATGCATCCCCTCGATCGTGAACGACACCAGACCACCGCGATTCTCGGGCTCTGGCGGGCCGACGAAGCGCAGGCTGGGAACCTCTCCCAGGCGCTCGAGCAGGTAGCCGGTGAGCTCTTGCTCGTGCTTGCGCACGCGCCGCATCCCGAGCGCCGACAGGTACTCCACGGCGGCGCCCAGGCCGACAGCCTCGGCGATCGGCGGCGTGCCCGCCTCGAACTTGAACGGCAGCTCGTTCCACGTCGCGCCGTCGAAGTCCACCGAGGAGATCATGTCGCCGCCCGTCAGGAACGGCTCCATTGACTCCAGGACCTCCGCGCGTCCGTGCAGGACGCCGATCCCCGTGGGCCCGAGCGCCTTGTGGCCCGTCCATGCGTAGAAGTCGGCGCCCAGCGCCGCGACGTCCACCGGCATGTGCGGCACGGCTTGGGCGCCGTCCACAACCGACAGCGCGCCCGCGGCGCGGATGCGGGCGGTCATCTCCGCGACCGGGTTGATCGTGCCGAGCACGTTGGAGACGTGCGCGAAGGCGACAAGCTTCACGTCACCGCGGGCGAGTTCCGCATCGAGTTGCTCCAGTGAGAGCTCGCCGCGCTCGTCCACCTCCAGGTAGCGCAGTTGCGCGCCGCGCTCACGGCACAGGACCTGCCACGGGACGATGTTCGCGTGGTGCTCCATTTGCGTGGTCAGCACCGCGTCGCCGGGCCCCACGTTGGCGCGACCCCACGCGTACGCGACGAGGTTGATCGCCTCGGTGACGTTCTTCGTGAAGATCGTCGTGCGCGGCTCCCATCCGAGGAACTGCGCGACACGCCTGCGCGCGCCGTCATACGCGGCGTCTGACTCCTGCGCCAGCGCGTACACGCCGCGGTGCACGTTTGCGTTGTGCTCGCTCAGGTACGCGGACATGGCGTCGATCACCGCGCGGGGCTTCTGCGAGGTCGCGCCGGAGTCGAGATAGACGAGCGGGACGCCGTCGAAGCGGCGCGAGAGGATCGGGAAGTCGCCGCGCACGTCAAGCGTGGTCATCGGCGCCGTCGTCTCGCTCCCAGCGGTGCTCATCGGGCCGTCGCGTAAGCCTCGATGTCCTCACGCGCCGCCGCCAGCTTCGCGGCGATCTTGTCGCGCACCAGTTCTTCCAGCGGCTCGTCCTCGAGCTGGCCGATGACCGGCTCGAAGAAGCCCTCCACCAGCACGCGTACCGCCGAGGCGCGATCGAGGCCGCGACTCGCCATGTAGAAGATCGAATCCTCATCCAGCTCGCCCACGGTGCCCCCGTGCGACGCCGAGACATCATCGGCCGACACCAACACCGAGGGGATCGCGTCCAGGCGCGCCTTGGGGGAAAGCATCATCGTGTGAATCTGCAGATAGGTGTGTGTCTTCTGCGCTCCCGGGTCGATCTGGATCAAGCCCTCGAAGCTAGCGCGGCTCTCACCGGTCGCCGCTCCACGCCAGTGCACATCACCGCCGGACGGGCCGGTCTCGTGCAAGTCCACGGCGAAGGTGTCCAGGTGCTCGCGGGCCTCGGTGAAGAACAGCCCGCGAAATGCCATGTCTCCGCCCGCCCCGCTCACGGCAAGCTCGAGATGATGGCGCACCAGGTGGCCGCCCAGCAGCGCCGGTAGCCAGTGGCAGTAGGCGTCACGTCCCACCCCGACAAAGCGCGTGGAGGCGTCGAACACCTCGCCAGAGCCCCAATCTTGGACCTGCGCGAGGCGGCAGCGCGCACCGTCCTGTAGATACATCTCGAACGCGCCCGCATGCAGCGATTGGCCCTGGAAGTCCTCGGCCAGATCGTGCTCGTGCACGCGGAAGTCGCTCTGGCTGCCGCCGATCACGAGTGTGCGCCCGTACTGCGCCACGCCCGGCCCGTCGATCGCGTACACGATCTCAAACGGATCCGCCACGAGCAGGCCGTCGGGCACATACAAGAACGCGCCCGCACTCCAGAAGGCGGCGTTAGCGGCCTCGAGCTTGTGGCGATCGATCGTCAGGCGCTTTGAGAACCACTCGCCGACGAGTTGAGGGTGGCGCTCGAAGGCCTCCTGCAGCGAGCACAGGATCACACCCTGCTCGGCGAGCCCGGCGTCCAGCTCCAGATGCACGATCGAGTCGTCGAGCTGCACGATTCGCCCCGCGCGAGGGCGCCCAGGGATCGCCTGCAATACGAACTCCGGTACGCCCGTGTCGAGTGGGTGCTCGTGTGTCGTGAGCGCCGCGAGGTCAAGCTCCGAGGAGCTTGTCGTCCAGAAGCCAGAGCGGCGCCACACCGGCAGATCGCTTTCCTTGAAGACCTGCCGCGCCGCCTCTCTGAGCTCGGGGAGGGTGCGCCCATCACCGGCGCCGGCACCGTGCAACGCGTGATAGAGAGACGCCTCACGGTGACGTCCTGGCTTGACCTGAACCGCGGGCGCCTCGCCGTTTGCGTCAGACACCGTTCTCACCGCCGCCGGGGTGGTTCCCATTTTCGCTGCCGTATTCCCGGCGGATCTCGTCGTAGCCCTCGCGCTCGAGGCGTTCGACGAGCTCGACGCCGCCCTCCAGCACTATCTGCCCATCCATCAGAATGTGCACGAACTGGGGCTTGACGTAGTGAAGAATGCGCTGGTAGTGGGTGATGATCAGCGCTCCCAGGCCCTGCTCGTCGTGCAGCCTCTGCACTCCCTCGGCGACCGTGCGCAACGCGTCGATATCGAGGCCCGAGTCGGTCTCGTCGAGGATCGCCACGTCGGGCGAGAGCATCGCCATCTGCAAAATCTCAGCTCGCTTCTTCTCGCCGCCGGAGAACCCGTCGTTGAGGTGACGCGATGTGAAGGCGCGGTTGACGTCGAGCAGGTCAATCGCGTGCTGGAGCTTCACGCCGAACTCCTTCACTTTGATCGGCTCGTCTTGCTTGGCGTTGATCGCCATCCGCAGGAAGTTGGCCACAGACACGCCGGGGATCGACACAGGGTACTGGAAGGCGAGAAACAGCCCGGCTTGTGAGCGCTCGTGGGGCTCGGCCTCGGTGATGTCCTGCCCCTTGAACACGATCTTGCCCTCGGTGACCTCGTAGGAGGGGTGGCCCAGAAGGGTGTTTGCGAGCGTTCGACTTGCCGGACCCGTTGGGCCCCATCAGGGCGTGGATCTCGCCTCGGTCGATGTTCAGGTTGACGCCTCTGAGGATCTCGCGATCCTCGGTGCGGACGTGCAGATTGCTTATCTCTAGGTCGGCCATGGTTCCTTTGCTCTAAGCGTGGACTGGAATGGAAATGAGGTCGGCGAGTGTGGTGTCTTCGAGTGTGCGCACGATCGAGAAGCGCACGCGGGTCCACAGCAGCTTGGTGGGACAGACGTGGCCCGGTCCGGACTCTCGGGAGCACACGACCCTGCCGTCCGGTCCCTGGGAGATGCACTCGATCGGGGCGATCGAGCCCTCCAGGGCTTCGACCACCTCCGCCATAGTGATCAGCTCGGGCTCGCGGGCAAGCATATAGCCGCCGCGCGAACCTCTGCGGCTGTCGAGTAGCCCCGCCTTGCGCAGACGCGCGACGAGATGCTCAAGGTAAGCGAGCGGCATTCCGTCGTGCTCGGCTATCTCAGCCAAGGAGATCGGATTTCCGCCCGCCTCGTCGGCGCGCCGGGCCAACTCCACCATCACGCGCACGCCGTACTCAGCCTTTGTGGAGAACATCATCCCTGAATACCTACCTCGTAGCTAGGATATCAGGCGGTGCGGTGCCACCCGCCGGTTCATTCGGCCTGCAGCTTGCCGATGTCCTGGGCGAGCCCTTCGGGTGTCAGGTCTTCGACTGGAAAGCTGAACCGCTCGAATCCGCGCTTGTCGAGCAGCAGCACCACGCCCGAGCGATCGGTGATGGCCACGCGACCAGATCGCAACGGCTGCAGTCCGTATGCGTGCCAAATCGGCTTCAGCTGTGCCAGGGATCCTGTCAGGTACAGCATGCGTCCGGCCAGTGACGCTTCGCTCAGGAAACGGGAGATCCCTCTCCTGGTGTCGCGGTCGGGGTCGGTGCTGAGGGCGAGCACCGCGGGCGGGCGGGCATGTGCCTTGTCTAGTTCATCCAGCGCGTCACGAATCTGCTGGGAGATCAACACGCACGTCGCTCCACAGGAGGGGGAGAGAAAGGTGAGCACCACCACCTGGCCCCGGTCGCGCTCCAGTGAGAGAGGCCGGGCGTACTGGTCTGAGAGGGTGAACCCCGCCGCGCGAATCCCACTGGGTAGTCGCAGTCCTTCTGCGATTGATGAATCCGGGGACGGTTCACCGCCCGAGCGAGTTCGCGACGGGCCCGCACTCAGAGTGATCGCCGCTGCGGCGATCACGGCCGCCGCGGTGGCGAGAAGCGCGGCTAGCTTCATGTGTCCAGATCGCATTCGGCAAACGTGGGAAGGCACTATCTTGCGCTTGGCTCCAGGAAAGCTACAGTTGCCGGGGCCACGGGGGATCTGACCTCCGGACCGACCACTGGCTCTAGGAGGCAAGCGATGGGCAATTCGCAACCGGAACGTGGGAATGACACTCGACCCTCGCTCAGGGCTCGAGCGTGGGCCTTCGCGGGCGGTCTCATCCCGGCACTGCTGCTGGTGGGGGTCGCGCTCGCGTCACCGACAGGCAGGCTCGCGGCGACGACGCCCCCGGTGCCGGCGAACGACGCGATGGCGAACGCGCAGGTCGTCCACGGGCTGCCTTCGACCTTCAGCGGCACCGTCGTGGGTGCGAGCACCGAACCCAACGAAGTCAGCTCTCAGTGTGCGAGCCAGCCGACCATCAACTCCGTCTGGTACAGCCTGAAGTCCTCCACCGCGCAGCGGATCGCCGTCAATCTCGCGGCCGCCGGCAAGCTCGAAGCGGCAGTTGACATCTATCACGTGCAGCGATCCCGGCTGGAGTCGATCGACTGCCAGCAGACAGAAGCTCACGGCATGGCGTCCGTCTCCTTCAAGGCGACCAAGAACGGCGTGTATGAGATACGGGTGGCGGCGTTGACGAGCTCCCAGCTCGCCGGCTTCACGCTGGAAGTCTTCCTGCCGACTCCAGCGGTGAGGCCTCCCGGCCCGCCACTTCCGGCGGGGGGTGTGGCCGGCAAGGTTGACCGGGTTCAGAACATCAACGCGGCCTACTCGTTCACCATGCACTCAGGGGTCAGCTACCTGATCAACCTCGCCAACGAGACCGAAGACGCGTGTGTCAGCGGAGGTCTGTTTGCGCCCGGCACAGAATCCTTCGAAGGCGGCTCGTCGCTGCTGCACATCGGCTGCGGCGGCTATCGGCTCTACACCCCGGCGGCCGGTCAGGGAGGACGCTACAGCTTCCAGGTCACTCCTAGCTCATCCCATCAGGGCATTCAGCGCTTCCATCTGCAGGTCGCCGTGGCGGGGTCCGCCGAGACCGCGCCGGGACTGCTGTTGCACAACTACGCGCGTGCCCGGGGGCGCCTGGACGGACGCGGGATCGCGGTCCTTCATCTGTACCGGGTGAACGTCGGCAGCCACTCCAACCTAACGCTGCGGCTCGGCGCTCCCCAAACGGCTGATTTCAACTTGCAGCTTCGCGACCAGAACGGCAGGGTCATCGAATGCCAGTGCGGCGGCAGCGGCTCACAGACACTCCAGCGTCAGCTCGAGCCCGGCACCTACTACGCGGTGGTATCGGTCCGTGACGCCACGGCGGGCAACTTCACCCTGCTGCGCGAGTCGCGCACGATTACCGCCACCAAGATCTCCTTTTCGTCCGCTAAAGCAAGCCCCGGCCAGGAAATCAGCATCGACGTCGGTGTCTCACCGGCGGCCTCGGGTCCGGCCAAGGTCGAAATCGAGCGTTTCGACCCCGTGTTCGGCTGGCAGTTCTATAAGCGCGTGGACACACACGTCAGCGCCGGATCGGCGCAGGTCTCCTTCGTGCCGCCGGCGGTCGGCCGATTCAGGGCGCGAGCTAACTATGAAGGCTCGCGCGCCGCCAGTCCGAGCGCGGTCGGCTTCACCTACCTGACGGTCGCTTGACGGCGGTTTTGAGGCCGCTTGCCGTTCGCGTAGCGTGAGCTGGAGGGCTGCCGGGACGGGTGTGGAACGGAGCTATACTTTGTGAAGTCCCATGAATTCCGACAGTGATTTAGGAGTTTCGCGATGAGCCCGTCAAGTGTGGAGCTGCTTCGCCAGATCAAGAGCCAGATCGACGAGATCGACCCCTCCGAGGTCAAGGAGCTGATCGACGAGGGTGTGGTGGTGGTGGATGTGCGCGAGACCGAGGAGTTCGTAAGCGGCCACTTGCCGGCCGCCAAGCACGTCCCGCGCAGCTACCTGGAGACGCGCATCGAGGGCGTCGTGCCCGACCGCTCCACGCCGGTGATCCTCTACTGCGCCTCCGGCAACCGCTCGGCCTACGCGGCCCGCACGCTGAAGGAGGACCTCGGCTACGAGCAGGTGTCCTCGATGACCGGGGGCATCACCCTGTGGAAGGACCGCGGCTATGAGGTGCAAGTTCCGCGGGCGCTCACTCCCGAGCAGCGCGATCGCTACTCGCGCCATCTGCTGATCGGAGAGATCGGTGTCGAGGGCCAGCAGAAGCTGCTCGACGCCAAGGTGCTGCTGCTCGGCGCCGGTGGCCTGGGCTCGCCTACCGCCCTCTATCTGGCGGCCGCCGGGGTCGGTACCCTGGGGATCGTCGACGACGACGTCGTCGATCTCTCAAACCTGCAGCGTCAGGTCATCCACACCTCTGAGCGGATAGGCACACCGAAGGTCGATTCGGCCGAGGAGTCGATCCACGCGCTCAACCCCGACGTGAACGTCGTCAAGTACAGGACGCGGATCGACGCCTCGAACATCGTGGAGATCATCGAGGGCTATGACGTGATCGTCGATGGCGTCAACAACTTCCCCACGCGCTACCTGCTCAACGACGCCACCGTGCGCCTGAAGATCCCGGTCGTCTCCGCTTCGATCCTCGGGTTCGACGGACAGCTGTCGGTATTCAAGCCCTATGAGGGACCGTGCTACCGCTGCCTGTTCCGCGAGCCGCCGCCGGCGGAGCTCGCGCCCTCCTGCGGAGCCAACGGTGTGCTCGGCGTGCTGCCGGGCACGATGGGCCTGTTGCAGGCCACCGAGGTCGTCAAGCTGATCCTCGACATCGGCGATCCAGCGATCGGGCGCCTGTTGTTGTATGACGCGCTCGGCGCGACACTGACCGAGGTCAAGGTCCACCGCGATCCGGACTGCCCGATCTGCTCGCGTGACCCCGGTGAGATATCAGACGAGGAGATGGGCGTGTTCCCGGACTACGAGGCTTTCTGCGCGGCGGCCGGGTAGGCTGCCGCGGGTCGGCTACACCTAGAGGAAGAAGGAGCGATGCCCACCATCAAGATTCCCCCCGTATTGCGTGCCTCGGTGGGCGGCGAGAGGGAGGTAAGCGCCAGTGGCGCCAACGTCGGAGAGGTCCTGCACGATCTCGTCTCCAGCCACCCGGCCACCGAGAGTCAGCTGTTCTCCGCCGAGGGAGAGCTCAACCGCTACGTCAACGTCTACGTCAACGACGAGGACGTGCGTGTGCTCGGCGGCTTGGAAACGGTGGTCCAGGCAACCGACACCCTGGTGATCCTGCCCGCCATGGCGGGCGGGGCACGCTGAGCCGGGCCCGACCCGAAGCCTAAGCTAAGCTGCCGCAGCGGTCTCTGTCGCGGATTCTGCCGAGGTTCCCGACGTCGGCACGTAGCTCATCGCGTGCTCGGCCAGGGCGGTGATCGTGAGGCTCGGGTTGACGCCCACGTTGGCCGGCACCGCAGAGCCGTCGCAGACCATCAGATTCTCATAGCCGAACACTCGCTGACGGCCGTCCACGACCCCGTGAGAGGCGTCGGGTGCGATCACGGCACCACCGAGGATGTGGGCGGTAGTGGGAATGTTGAAGAGAGCCTCGGTCACCGAACTCTGCGCGATCCCCCCGGTGCGCTTGGCGAACCATTCGGCGGCCTGGTTGGCGATCGGGATGAAAGTTGGGTTGGGACGCTCGGGATCCTGCTCGGTCGTCAGTCGCAACGATCCGAACGGGCCCTTGCGCGGCCGCAGCGCGATCGCGTTGTCGAGCGTCTGCATCACCAGCAGAATGATCGTGCGCCGCGACCAATGCTCGGGGAAGAGCACCTGCGCCAGGCGCTTGGGATGCAACAGGATCTGTCTCAGCAGCTTCAGCGGCCGCGTCACGCGTGTCCCGTCGCCGACCAGCAGGGTGTAGAAGCGGTGCATCGAGTCGCCGTGGTCGCCGTAGGTGACGGTCTCGATGTGGGTGTGCGGGTCCGGGTAGATCGAAGAGGTGATCGCCACGCGCTTGATCAGGTCCTCCGGATAGTCCTCGGGCACCGTGACCGTGAGGATCGACTCGCTGTTGGTGCGCACCAGCTCCCCCAGGCGTGAGGAGATGCGCGGCAGCGAACCGCCCAGACGACAGCGCTGCAGCAGCTTGTTCGTGCCCAACGGCCCGGCGGCGACGACCACGCCGCGCGCACGCAGCACACGCCGGTCCTTGTTCAGCCAGGCCCCCGAACGCACGCTGTGCACCTCGTAGCCTTCGGCGCCGGAGCCGTCGCCGATCGGCCGGATGTCCAGGACGGTGCGCTCTGGCATTACGTGCGCTCCGCGGCGCTCGGCGAGGTAGAGGTAGTTCTTCACCAGTGTGTTCTTGGCTCCGTGTGGGCAGCCGACCATGCAGCGCCCGCACAGCTGACAGCCCGTCCGGTCGGGCCCCTCGCCGCCGAAGAACGGGTCTGGAACCGTCTTACCCGGCTCGCCAAAATAGATTCCGACAGGCGTCTTTTTGTAGGTGTCGCCGACGCCGAGCTCCTCGCCGAGCTCGCGCAACAGTTGGTCTGCGGGATCGTCGTGCGGGTTCTGCACGACGCCCAACATTCTCTGAGCTTCGGCGTAGTGGGGTGCCAGCGTGCCCTCCCAATCCTCCATCCCAGCCCATTGGGGATCCTCGAAGAACTGCTTGGGCGGCACGTACAGCGTGTTGGCGTAGCCGAGGCTCCCGCCGCCGACGCCGCAACCGGAGACGACCGAGACGTCTTTGAAGATCGTCAGGCGGAAGATGCCCTTCATCCCCAGCAGCGGGTTCCACGAGTAGCGCCGGTAGTCGGCGGTGGAGCTCGGCATCTCGTGATCGGCGAAGCGCCGGCCGCACTCGAGCACCCCGACGCGATACCCCTTCTCCGACAGGCGCAACGCGGAGACACTGCCGCCAAAGCCGGAGCCGATCACCAGCCAGTCGTAGTCGTATGTTCCTTGGAAACCCATGGCTAAAAAGCAGGGCGTCATCTTAGTGGGTGTCTGGCTCGCCGGCCAGGCCGCCGTGGTTGGCTGCGTCTGAGCGATGCCTTCCCCGACGCGGGCCATGTAATGATAATAAGGTACGTAGTTGTTTCTTTTCCGGCCTATGGACTGGCTGTATGGCCAGTCAACGATCCACACACTTCACCGTGCCTTTCGGGCCGTAGCCCGCTCGGGCACAGGGCAGAAGGACTGCTCTGAAGTGTGGGCTAACGGGCGCTGGCGCTGTATGATTGACGTTGGGGTTACGCGAGGCAGGAGTAGAGGGCGATGCCATTGGGTCTGCTAGCGTCAGCTGATGGCAGACATGTCAAGGAGAGGAATGTTGGGTATGTCTAGGCGTTTTGGGATTGTGGGTGTCGTCGTCGTTGGGGTGCTCACCTGGGTGGCCTGTGCTTGGGGTTTCTCTGCGCATGCGGCGCGGACGTTGAGGCTGAATGACAGCGCCAATCTGAAACTGAGCAACAAGAAAGGTTTCGAACTCAAAGAGGTCGGCACCGCGAAAGGCTCGCTGGGTGGGACGATCTACATCCAGTTGAAGGTCGAATCGCAGCGCTCGATCAAAGCTCAGATTCAGGTGTATCCAAACGGCGGCTCGTTGAAGGCCACGGCGAGCGGCAGCTATCGCGTGGAGACTTCTTCGACAGCCGGGTTCTCCGGCACGCTGAACATAACCGGTGGTAGCGGCAGCTACTCCAAAGCGAAAGGCTCCGGCCTGAGCTTCACCGGCACCGTCCATCGCCCGGGTGACTCTGTCTCGGTGCGCGTAAACGGCAACATGTCCTACTAGCGGCTGGTAGAGACCTTGCCCAGAGTGCGAAGGTCGTTCACGCTTGCGCTGGTGATCTGTGGGTGCCTGGCGGGATCGGCCCAGGCATCCGAGACGGTGGCATTGCACACGGCCTTTGTGCCGGACAGGCTGGGTGCCTCTACGACGATCGAGTTCGGCTTCACGATCGGTAGTACGGTCGGGGGTCTGCCCGCGCCGTTGACGCACGTCGATCTGCAGATGCCCAAGGACATGAACTACATAACCAGTTCTCTGGGACTGGCCACCTGTCAGCCTTCGGCGCTCGAAAAAATCGGCTTGAGCGGATGTCCGCCGAACTCCCGCCTGGGCCACGGCGACGCGTTGGTGGAAGTTCCGTTCGGCGTGAACTCAGGGCATGAGATTCCCAACATACAGGCGCTCATGGGGCCGCCTCGCAACGGGAATGTGGTTGTGTTGTTCTATGCCAATGGGCTTGCTCCCGTCTACGCCCAGATCGTCTTTCAAGGCGAACTGGTCTCCGAACTGGGTTCCTTCGGCGAAAGTCTGGACGCCTCGATTCCACTGATCCCGAGCGTCACCAACGGACCGCCGGTGTCGATCATTTCCGTCAAATCGACGATCGGTCCCGACGGCCTGACCTACTACAAGACCGTCCACGGCAAAAAGGTCGGCTACAAACCGGAGGGGGTCACGCTTCCCGACACCTGCCCGTCCGGCGGCTTTCCATTCGCGGCGAACTTCCAGTTCCTGGACGGAACCGCGGTCACGGCAAAAAGCGTCGTGCCGTGCCCCCCGCCCGTCCATCATCACCGCCACAAATAATCAGATCGGGTCCACCGATCTGACGCCGGCGGTCTCGGGGCTTCAGCAGGCAGGCGGCGCAGAGCGTCTGTGAGGTGCCTGTGTCGAGTGCCGCGGCTCTATTCCAGCGCGGATGCGTGGCGTGTGCTTGACCTCTTAGCATAGCGGTGTTATAACGTTGGATAGCGGCGTTATGCCATCGAGTGAATCGCAGACCACGAACGACCCAAGCGAACTGCATCGCCTGTTCGCCGAGCGTGTCGGAGAGGGGAACCTCGACGGGACACTCGAGCTCTACGAGGACTCCGCCACGCTGATCTCCCCAGACGGCAGCCACGCCGAGGGCAAGATCGCGATCGCCGACAGTCTGGGCCCGCTGCTCGCGCTGAGGCCCGTGATCGAACCGCTTGACTCAAAGACCATCCTCGCCTCGGACATAGCGCTGATGTTCAACAACTGGAGTATCACCCTCGATGTGGAAGGGAGCCCCACAACGGCTCGGGGCCACAGCACCGAGGTCGCTCGCCGTCAGCCCGACGGCGGTTGGCTGTACGTCCTGGACGTGCCCAGCCTGCGCTTGCCGTGATCCAACGCCCAGTCCGCGAGACGGACAGATCGGTCGCGGGCCGGCCGGGCGCCGGAGAGTACGGGCAGGAGCGCTATATTTCGTGAAGTAATGGCGGCTGAGCGTCTCCAGAACAAGCCATGTGGGGGTCGCTACGGCGACATCGTGCAATCGATCGGCAACACGCCGCTGATCGAGCTGCCAAGGCTCTCACCCAAGCCCGGCGTGCGCATCTGGGCGAAGCTCGAGTCGGCCAACCCCACCGGGTCGGTCAAGGACCGCGTCGCGCGAGCGTTGATCGAGGACGCCGAGGAGAAAGGCGCGATCTCACCCGGCCAGACGATCCTCGAGCCGACCTCCGGGAACACCGGCATCTCCCTGGCGATGATCTGCTCTCGCAAGGGCTATCCGCTGAAGGTGGTGATGCCCGAGAACGTGACCCGCGAGCGCACCCAGCTGCTGGAGATGTATGGGGCTCAGATCGTCTATTCGGAGGGCTCGCTGGGCTCCAACGGGGCTGTCGAGAAGGCCCTGTCGATGGCGGCCGCGGACTCCTCCTACTACATGCCCTACCAGTACGGCAACCAGGCGAACCCGCTCGCCCACTACAACGGCACGGCGCTCGAGATCCTTGAGGAGCTGGACGAGGTCTCAGCATTCGTGGCGGGACTCGGCACAGGCGGCACGCTGATGGGCAACGGCCGCCGGCTGAAGGAGACCTTCGGCGACGCCTGCAAGATCGTGGCCGCCGAGCCGATGCAGGGCGAGCCGGTGCAGGGGCTGCGCTCGCTGGATGACGGCTTCATCCCCCCGATCATCGACATCTCGCTGCTGGACCGCAAGATTTTCGTCACCAACTCCGACGCGATCACCTGGACCCGCAAGCTGCTCGACGAGGAGGGCGTCTTCGCGGGAGTCTCAAGCGGCGCGATAGCCCGCGTCGCCGTGCGCATCGCGAGCGAGCTGGACGAGGGCAACGTCGTGTTCATCGTGGCCGACGATGGCTGGAAGTACCTGTCCAGCGGCATCTACACCAGGCCCCTCGAGGAGATCGAGAACCTCGAGTCCACCGTGTGGTGGTAAGCGCGAGATGAGAATCTCCAGCGAGCTGCTCGGCGAGATCGTCGCGCACGCCCAGGAGGATCCCACGGTCGAGTGTTGCGGTGTGGTGGCCGTCGCGCCCGGCTCACCGGCCCAGGCGATGCGGGTGCACCGCGCGCTGAACAAGCACAACAGTGCTCTGAAGTTCGAGATCGACGGGACCGAACTGGTCAAGCTCTACAACGAGATAGATGGCGATGGCTACGAGCTCGGCGGCATCTATCACTCGCACGTGCGCAGCGCTCCCTACCCGTCGCAGACCGACATCAACTTTGCCGCCAAGTGGCCCGGCGTGGAGTGGATCATCATCGGCCTGTCAGCCGGGCGAGAGCCCGAGGCGCGCTCCTACCTGATCGGCGGGGATCAGGTGAAAGAGGTCTCACTCCAGACATCGTGACGGCCGAAGAGCCCCTCATCTGCCCTCTGTGCGATCGCCGGCATTCGCCGTCGGAGCGCTTCTGTGCAAGCTGTGCGGTGCCGCTGATACACACGGCCTCAACCCAGAGACGAAGGCCGGCTGGGCAGCTGGCGCTGCGCGCGCGTAAGGTCAAGCCGCAGTACGCCGAAGGGGCGCTCGTGAAGGTGGCCCGCGCCAACAACCAGCCCGAAGCCGAATTCATCGCGGGACTGCTGCTGAACGAGGGTATTCCCAGCATGACCCGCCGCTCCAGGGGCGCTGACGTGCCGGACTTCTTGGCGGCCGGACCGCGCGACGTGCTGGTGCCCGAGTCCGGTGCGCAGGCGGCGCGCGAAGCGCTCACACAGGGCTAGAGCCCTGGGCCCTCAGACGAGGACGGGCTGGCCGGCCTCGCGCGTGATCGACTCGATCGCCTCGGCGGCGCGCTCGAACTCGTCATCGGAGAGCACCGGAGTGCCCTCGAACGGCAGTTCGCGCTGCAGCTCAAACCACGACCGCTGACCACCGTACTCGTCCTTGACCTTGACCGTCACGGGCCGCGGGATCCTGTAGGTGCGCAGCAGCAGCACGTGCAGCGGATGACGGCGCTTCCAGGCTAGGCGCTTCTCGGCGTAGTCGGTCGTCCACACATAGAAGGGGGAGAGCGCGTTGACGGCGCGAGGGTCGGTCACGGTGAAGTGGGCAGCCACCTCCGCCCAGGCACGGATCCGCACACGGTCCGGCTGCTGAATCAGCCCGTCCGTGCTCAATCTCTGCAGAGAGGGCTCGCCGTCGGGCCACACACCCTCCTCCAGGGCGCGGCGCAGCTCCGGCTGATGTGACTCCCGCACCAGGTCATAGCTCTGGTGGTCGAAGGTCGGATAGAGGAAGAACCTGTCGTATTCGACCTGGAAGTCGTTTTCGGGGTCGCGAACGTCACCCTTACGTAGAGTGATCAGTTGCTCGCCCTCGGCTAGGGCGCGGACGGTGACCGCCCATTCTCTGAAAGCAATTGGCATGAAAGAACAGAAGCGAGATCTGCAGGAACAACAAGACCCGGCGCCATCCAGCTGCACGATGACGCGTGGTCCTTAAAGATACGAAATCCGAGCGAAAATCCCAAATAGCCTGCAAATAGGCTATTTATTTAGTGGTTTCGGGGTGCATGGAGCTTTGTTGACTGGCGCGTCAGCCAGTCGATGCCCCCTACAGGACCCGTCCCGCCAACCCCTCGGCCGACTCGATCAACGCGGCATAGTCGTCGGCCGCATGACCTCGTCCGACCGTGGCGGTGAGCAGATCCCGGGCATGCGCGGCGGATGGGAACGGCACGCCGCGCGCCTGAGCTTCCTCCAGACACAGACGCACGTCCTTCAGCAGATGCTCGGTCTTGAAAAGCGTCGCGTAGTCGTGCTCGCGCATCGGCTGAGACTTCATCTCCATCTGCGCTGAGGCGCCCGAGCCGGTCTGGGTGACCTGTACGAGCGCATCGAGATCAACCCCTGTCGCCGAAGCGACCAGCAGCGCCTCGGCCACGGCCGCCGCGTTGGCGGCACCGAGAGAGTTGTTGATCAGCTTGAGCATCTCGCCCTGTCCGAGCTCGCCGACGTGCACCACCAGGCTGCCCATCGCCTCGAGCAGCGGCCGCGCACGCTCGAAGTCCGCGGTATCGCCGCCGGCCATGATCGTGAGCGTTCCCGCCTGCGCTCGCGGAGCGGACCCAGTCACGGGCGCGTCGATCATGCGGATGCCGTGCTCGGCCAGCGCTCCGGCGATGCGTCGTGTGTCGGCGGGGGCGATCGTCGAGCAATCCACGCACAGCATCCCGGGGTGGGCGCCCTCGCACACCCCCTCCTCGCCCAGCAGGATGGAGGCAACCTGCTCGCCATCGACGACCATGCTGATCACGATGTCGCTCTCCGACGCCGCCTGCGCCGGGGTCTCCACGGCCCTGGCGCCGTGCTCCGAGGCCCATCCCTGCGCCTTCCCGGGCGTGTGTGTCCACACCGTCAGGGAGTAGCCGGCGCCGAGGAGGTTGGCCGCCATCCGCGAGCCCATGATCCCCAAGCCCAGAAAACCGATCCGCTCAGACATGCCCAAATCCTCCGCCCCCTGGGGTTTCAATACACAACCGCCCGCCAGCGGGCAGGTTACCTGTCGCCTTGGCGGGGAGCTCCTTGCCGTCCAACAGATTGCGTCCCGGTGCTCCCGGCTCACCGCCGGACGCTCCCGGCGGCGGATGGCGGCGGCGCTCTGAGATGAGCGAGAACGTCATATCGCTCAACGCCTGCAGTTCTCTGACGACACCGTCCCCGCCGCGGTGGGCTCCGGCGCCACCAGATCCGCGACGCACCGCATATCTGCAAACGCGCAAGGGGAATTCGCTCTCCAGAGCCTCGATCGGTGTGTTCAGCGTGTTGCTCATCGCGACGTGCACAGCGCTTGGGCCATCTGAGTCCTCGCACGCGCCCTGCCCGCCGCCGAGCGTCTCGTAATAGCTGAACCGCTCGTTGCCGAGCGTGAGGTTGTTCATCGTGCCCTGGCCAAGCGCCCGCCCGAACGCCGCCAGAACGAGATCCGCGACGCGCGATGAGGTCTCCACGTTGCCGGCCGCGACCGCGGCACCGGGGTTCGCGTTCAACAGCGAACCGGAAGGGGCGATCACACGCACCGGGCGATAGGCGCCGGCACACGGAGGGATATCCGGGTCAGTCAGCACCCGCACCGCGAAATAGCAGGCGGAGTGGGTGACCGCCTCTGGGCAGTTGAGGTTGCCCTCGTGCTGAGCGGCCGAGCCCGTGAAGTCCAGAATCACCTCGCTCCCCCGCACGGTGGCGCGCAGGCACAGCTGTATGTCCTGCTCAGGTGCCTCCAGTACGTCCCGAGCGTGCCTCACGCCGTCGGGAAGGTCCCGCAAGCACGCGCGGGTGCGCTGCTCTGCGTAGTCGAGCACGGAGTCGGTCATCTCGCGCATCCGCCGCGTCCCAACGCGCTGGGCGAGCTCGACCAACCGCCTAGCGCCGAGGAGGTTGGCCGCCAGCTGCGCTCGCAGATCGGCAGTTCGCTCAGCCGGTTGGCGCATCTGCGCGGCGAGCCGTCGAACGGTCTGATCGTCCACGGGCTGCGGGGGGATCACCACTCCCTCCTCGGCCAGGGTGCGGCTGTCGGCGGGCATCGAACCGGCGATCCGTCCGCCGACATCGGCGTGGTGTGCACGGTTGGCCACGAAGCCCAGCGACGAGCCGTCGTGCAGCACCGGCGTGATGATCGTTATATCCGGCAGGTGGGTGCCGCCGTCGAAGGGATCGTTGAGGATCCACGAGCGGCCATCCGAGTGGTCCTCTCCTAGGATCGCCCGCACGGCGGCCGGCATCGCCCCGAGATGCACCGGAATGTGCTCGGCTTGCATGATCATCTCCCCGAGGGGATCGAACATCGCCGTGGAGCAATCCCGGCGCTCCTTGATGTTCGCCGAGTGAGCGGAGCGAACCAGCACGGCCCCCATCTCCTCGCACGCGGCGCGCAGGGCGCCACGCAGCACCTCGAGCTCGATTGGATCGCTCACCGCTCATCTCGCAGACGGATCGTGCCGTGCTCGGCCACCTCACCGGACCAGCCAGGGGGGACCAGCAGTGTGCTTCCCCCCAACGCCCAGATCGCCGGTCCGTCGATTCTCATCCCGTGCTGTGGCTCCCCCGTCAGATAGTCAGCCTGTAGCTCTGAGCCATCGAATATCACCGGGCGCCGTTCGCGCGTGGGTGGGGCACCCGCATGGGCGGCGAGGCGCGGCTCCGCCGCGCGGCCCCAGACAGAGACGCGGATGGTGACCAACTGCACCTCGGTATCGGCCTCGCTGTAGCCGTAGCGCCCCTCGTGCGCCCGCTCAAACAGCTCGCGCAACCGCACAGGGTCGGGCGGGTGATCTTCATCGGCTGCCTCGGGCTCGACGGCCAGCTCGAAGGACTGGCCCACATAGCGCATCTCATAGCGGACGCGGGTGCGCACGGGCTCCTCCTCGAGATCCGCTCGCGCACGCTCGACCAGCGAGTCGCGCTCGGCGGCTATCCGCCCGCCAGCCAGGGCGTCTCCCGAGAGCATCACGGTGCGCGCGGCATCGCGCCTGGCGGCCGCGCCGGCGAGCCCGAGCGCGCACAGAACACCGCCGACGCTCGGACACAGGATGCTCTGGACGCCGAGCTCGCGGGCCATCGCGGCGGCGTGCAGCGGCCCGGCTCCACCGAACGCCATCAGCGCAAAGCCGCGAGGATCGAGACCGCGCTCGACGCTCACCATGCGCAGCGCCCTGAGCATCTGCGCCTCGGCGACCCGCACGATTCCTTCGGCGCAGCGAATGGGTGTCAGGCCGAGTTCGCGGGCAAGCGCGACGATCGCACGCTCGGCTGCGTCACGATCGAGGCGCAGATTGCCAGCCAGAGACTCCCCGGCGGGCAGACGCCCGAGCAGCACGTTCGCATCGGTGACCGTCGGATTCTCTCCCCCGAGCCCGTAACAGGCCGGACCGGGGTCGGCCCCCGCCGAGGCGGGTCCCACGCGCAGCGCGCCACCGGGGTCGCGCCAGGCGATCGAGCCTCCTCCGCTCCGATCGTGTGGATGTCGAGCGCCGCGAGGGCCAACGGGCGGCCCGCGACCGTCCTCTCGGCGGTCTCGGCGACCTGGAAGCGCTCGATCACGCAGACATCGCAGGAGGTCCCTCCCATGTCGAAGCAGAGCACGTCGGGCCTGCCGTGCAGCTTGGACAGCATCAGCGCTCCAGCGACTCCACCCGCCGGTCCGGAGAGCACGGTTATCGCCGCGTGCGCGGCGGCGTGCCTCGGGTCGCTCAGGCCGCCGGAGGACTGCATCACCTGGGGCTCTGGCAGGCCGGCGGCGTCCGCCGCCCTCACCAGGCGACCTAGATAGCCGGCCAGCAGAGGCGAGAGAGCGGCGTCCACCTCGGTCGTCGCGGATCGTTCGAACTCCCGGAAGGTGCCCACCAGATCGTGTGAGAGGGAGACGTGCGTCTGCGGCAGACGCTCCCGTATGAGTTCGCCGATGAGAAGCTCGTGCTCGGGGTGGGCGTAGGAGTGCAGGAGCACGACGGCGACGGCCTCGGGAGTCATCTCGGCCAGTTCTGCCACGAGCTCCCGTGCCCGCCGCGGATCGAGCGCCTGGATTGGGCCGTCCGGGCCCATCCGCTCGGGTGCGCCGAAACGCATCTGCGGTGCCACCAGCGGCGCGGGAGCCGCCTCACACAGTCGGTACAGGCTGGGTCGAGCCTGGCGGGCGAGCTCGACGATGTCGGTGAACCCATCGGTGGCGACGAGCGCGGTGCGGGCGACCTTGCCCTCGAGCAGGGCGTTGGTGGCGACGGTCATGCCGTGAGCGAAGCGCTCGATCTGTCCCGGCTTCGCGGCGGCGGCTCGCAGCACCGCCTCGACCGCTTGGAGCACGCCGGTGGACTGTTCTGAGGGTGTGCTCGGCACCTTGGCCGTGTGAACGCGCGGGCCGTCCAGCAAGACCGCGTCGGTGAAGGTGCCGCCCACATCGACCCCGAGAAGCATCTGTTGCAGCCTACGGGCGGGAGGCTGAACGTGGCGTTCAGGCGGCGAGTGACCGCTCGCGGTCCTCAGTGTCGGCCAGGTGCTGATGGGAGGGGCAGTAGCCGTTGTGCGGCAGCGGCGTGCGCTGACAGGCGTCACCTTTGCGGGTCGTGGCCCGGCACTCGAGCGGCTTGCCGCTGAGCGCCGCGTAGGCGAGCGGATTCTCGACCATGAAGCGTTGGGCGAGACCGAGATACAGAGACACGACCTGATACACGCGCTTCTGTGCGCTCATCGGGAAGTAGGAGCGGATGTCGCAGAACAGTGTACGAGCCGGGTGGGCGAAATAGTGGCGGTCGGTCGCCAGGCGCTCGATGGCCGCCTCACAGGCGCGCAGCACGTGTTCGTGATTTGCGCTCGCGCCCAGCCCCGGTTTGGGAGCGTCAATGTGGGGGGTCAGCTCCCGGTAGATAGCGCGACTGAATTGGTACATGAGGACCCCTTGAACTCGACAAGGTTTAGAACGCCCCGCCGCCTCCCAAAGACGCCGATCGCTCGTGCGTCCTTCCCGAACGGGATAACACCTCTCCACCGGGAAAGGATCGAGATCTCCAAATCCAGCCCGGTGCTCGACCTACACGACCGAGTATCTATGGACTTTGTGAAGCTAAGAACGAACCGATTGTTGGAGTCGGGACTGACTCCCACGTTCGACGGTTCGCCGGGACGCGCTCAGCTCCACCTCTCCCACGAGCGATCGTCCCCCGCCGCGATCACCACGTGGCATCCGTCCAGCGCGGGATCGCGGTCGGGGTAGTCCTCGCGTCTGTGTGCTCCGCGGCTCTCACGTCGCTGAAGGGCGCAGCCCACGATCAGCCTGGCCAGCGGATGAGGATCATCGACCAGGCGCGACAGGCCCTCTTCGGAGCGTTCGATGCCGGCGTTTTGCCACAGCGCCGCGCGTGTCTGCGCTGTCACCCGGTCGGCCGTCACGGGGCGAGGCTCGGCAACGGCTATCGAGGACGGTGGCGGCGGCTCGGTAAGAGCGGCGGCGGCGGCCCGGGCCCCGAAGACGAAGCATTCGCTGAGCGAGTTGGAAGCCAGTCGATTCGCGCCATGCAGCCCGGTGCACGCCGCCTCCCCCACCGCATACAGCCCGGGGAGGGTGGAGCGTGCCTGCAGATCGGTGACGATGCCACCCATCATGTAGTGGGCGGCCGGCGCGACCGGCACCAGCTCGCGCGAGGGATCCAGACCCGATTCGCGCAGCGTGCCAAAGACGTTGGGGAACAGCGCCGGGTCGATCGCTCGCATGTCCAACCGATCGAGCGCTCGCCGGTTCGGGCCAGGCGCGCCTGAATCGCACGCGAGACCTCGTCGCGAGGGGCCAGCTCCTCGACGAAGCGTTCGCCGCTCGAGTTCGCAGGAGCGCTCCCTCGCCACGAATCGCCTCCGTGATCAGAAAGCCCTCACGTCCGGGGATGCCGATCACGGCCGTCGGGTGAAACTGCATGAACTCCAGGTCAGCCAGCTGCGCGCCGACCCGGTGAGCCAGCAGCAGTCCCACCCCTTCTGAGCCCGGCGGGTTGGTCGTGCGGGCCCACAGAGCCGCCGCGCCGCCGGTGCTGATCACCACCGCGCGCGCGCTGATGTACCGACCGTCAGCAATACGTAACGAGTTCGAAGAAGAGGACATAG
>CAVQZJ010000032.1:0-61529 GCA_963718425.1 uncultured Solirubrobacterales bacterium | reverse complement strand
GAAGCGTCATGCTTCTCTGGTCGAACGGGCAGTGGGGTCTCGAGCGTTGCTGTTGGTTTTGAGACGATGGTCTCCAATTCAGCGGCTCGCCTCGACGGCTATAATGGTGGTGAGCCGGCGCACACGAGGACGATGAAGAGCCAACCGAAACCTGCAAGTCCGAGCGATTGGGGTTCGCGAAGTGGCGGCGCTCGCGGGTTGCTCTGTCGGGACTGTTTCCAACGTTATTACATACCGGAGAGTGTGCGTCCAGACTCACGTGCGCGTGTGCCGAGAAAGCGATAGAGAAACTTCAGTATGTCGGGTCTCGGCTCGCCGGCCGTAGCCTGCTCGTTGGAGTTGTTGTGCCTGACGTTGGGAACCCCTTTTGGGCGAACGTCCTGCGTGGCATAGAGGACGTTCTGGACGAGCACTCATTGGCCCTCCTCGTAATGTCCAGTCGCCTTGACGCTGGGGCGAGAGCGCTCGATTATGAGAGTGCTAGAGAGCCAACAAGTGGATGGCCTTCTCGTTGCTCCGGTGGCCGCCAGCGGGAAGATGATGGAGCCGTTTCAAGACAGGCGCTTCGGCGTTGTGACGCTGGATTATGAGATGTCAGGCGGCTCGTACTCGTCGGTTAGTCTCGACGACGTCAAAGGCGGTGAATTAGCGGCTCTGCATCTTATTAGGGGGGGCATCGACGCTTTGCGCTAGTGAACAGTACCATGTCGTGGTCCGAAGACCGCAGGGCCGGAGTAATAGGCGCTCTTCTAGCCGGGAAGTTCAAGCCGGACGATTGTCTTCGCGAAGTTACGATTCAGGAGCTGGAGACGATCGTAGCGGGGCGTGCTGCGGCCAAGACGATTGCGGACGTGGCAGGCCCACTGCCATCATCTGTGGAAACGATCTGCTTGCTCTTGGGGTCCTGCTGGAGCTGCAAGAGAGGCATCTTAGGGTCCCAGAGGATTTCGCGTTGGTTGGATACGACGATGTCGAGTTCGCCGCGGCGCTTTCTCCGCCGCTGACCTCCATCCGTCAGCCGTCTTATGAGATGGGACAGGCCGCAGCGAGGTTACTCGTTGAGCACCGCCGGGGGCGCGCCCGGCACATCCGATTCGCTCCAGAGCTGGTGGCTCGGGCTTCGAGCAGCGTGGCGCCGTTGCGGCGCCGAAGATCTCCGATCTGAGAGCGAGGCTTTACCGCTTTTACACGAGCCACGGGTGACGTGCAGGTGAGATTGGGGCAGTTTCGAGATGGGAGATCATGAGTAGCAGGGCGTTGGGGTCCCTTGATGCTGCGGGAGCCGCCGCCGGCGGAGGGGGCGGGGGTGGCAGCTGGAGGCCAGCGTGTGCGGCAACAAGGTCGGGCGCCACGTGCGTCGCGCCAGCGTACCCACGAGATCGGCGGCAGGGGAAACAACGTGGACTGCACCCGACCTAGCTTGGCGCCGGACTGCTCGGTGGCGATGTTGGGGACGAGCCAGTTGAGAGGAGACACTCGCCGCTGGCGCAGGACTATACGTGCCGCGATGCCGGAGTAGTTGGGAGCCTACTGATCGGCCCTGTTGCGCCACGCCGGCCGCGGCGAAAGTGGCTTGTCAGTCGTTGCTGGTCAACGTTGCCGCGCCGATCAGGAGGTGCGCGGCGGACGGGCTTGGAGGCAACCGTGTTTTCGGTATTTTCCGGCCATTGGCGGCTATGTTCTGTTTGGCCAAGGGAGCCAAGGTCTTACATCGGCTGGTCGAAAGTCCTGATGTGTCTACCGTGGCGTACGGGGACGTTTCAGTGATCGACGCAGTCGCAATGATGAGCGAAGACGGTAGAAAGGCAACAGTGTTCCCTGTGGACCTCTCGGGCCAGCTTCGCTCGAGCAAAACCATGGCCATCTCCTTTGATGATTGGAACGTCTGGGTACCTGAAGAACCTCCAAAGCGGCGGGATGCCGACGGACTGGGCCACTGCCCGGCCTCTGAGCGAGGACAACTATGACTTGAGCGATGCTGTCGTGGTCGGCTCCCGCCCGCACGACCCGATCTTTGATTTCTCCGATCCCGTTAGCGGTTTCGAGTGGCTGGACCAGACCGCCAATAACGCGGCCCGAGCACTGCGCCGTGCCACCAGCCTCCCTTCGGTGACCGGTGACAGCGACCGGTTCTGGCAGAACGTGTGCGTCCGGGACGGCCAGTTCGTTGCTGGCTATGACTGGGACAGTTTGATCTTCGGCCCCGAGAGCTGCATCGTGGGGTGGGTCGCCGGCGCCTTCACCCAGGGCTCCCCGAAGCCGCCCGACAGCTCCCTCCCCCACAGAGGTAGGCGATTTTATCTCCGACTACGAGACTGCCTGCAGTCGGAGCTTTGGCTCGGTGGAGCAGACGATGGCCGAGGCGGCCTCGAGCTGGGTCCGCTGACAACGCCCGATGTCAGCTTGGAGCAACAGTTGTTGTGCCATGGCCCTACCCGCCGGGTCGTTTATCCACCAACTCGAAAATAGGCTCGCACACTGAACTGAACCCCAGGAGACGATCCCTGTTCCCACCGCTGTGAAAGACCCTCACCGAGGCGGAACGTGAGGTCGGTCGAGCCAACCCGTCCGAAGAGGCACGCGTCGCTGGCACCACTCGCTGCGCTGAAACGGCTCATCACCATCGAACTCCAGGTGTGTAGCTCGGTCACGGCCCGGCACCAGGGCCAAACCGACGGCCGCGTGGTTAAAATCCGGCGTGCCTGCCCGACGAGGATTTTCGAGTCAGACCTTGATGTCGTGGCGACCCTTCTCGTCGGCCTCCTCTAGCCTTTCGAAGACGTAGTTGTACTGGCCTTGATGTTTGCCGAGACTGTTGCAGCGTTCGAACGTGCCGTGCTGGGTATCCACCGACCAGTAGTTGCCGGTGCCGTCCCTATAGATACTTCGATTGTTCATCGAGCTCACCCGGGCGTCAAACTCCCAGCCCTTCTCTTCGGCGATTCGGCCCGCCGTTTGCTCGACCAGCGCTACGCGCTCCCCCTGCGGGAAGCGTCCGAACCTGCTCGGCGAACACAGCGTTGTCGAACGGAGCTTTCTCCACGGATGCACTTGCAGTGCCGATCCGGTCGAGCGTCTCTGCGGCTAGTCGGTCAATAGACTGCATGTTCTCCACCGCCCGGAGCGCGTCAAGACCACCGCTGCGCCTCGAGGTATCCGGTGTGATATCCAGGAAGATGGCGCGGAGTTCTGCGAACTCGACGTGCAACGCCCGAGCCTCGCCCAGGAACCGGGTTCGCAGCCCCGGCCGTATGCGCAGCGCCTCATCGACCGCCATCAACCGCTTCCCTGTCCGCTCGTAAACCTCCGACATCCGAGGCCTGTCATCGGTCTCCGGGCTGGCCTCCGGAGCCTGCGACCGCCCTGCTCGGGGGTAGGTTCGGCTGGCGGGCGGACGGGGTAGGGGCTCGGCCCGGCCGTCCAGCATGTCTAGCGTGGTCTTCAGGGCAGGGCTGTCGTGACTGGTCGGGCCTACACTTTGGATCAGTCGCATGAATTCCAGCGTCTCCGCCTCGCTGCCACCCAGCCGGGCCCTGCACCGCTTCGGCGGAAGCCGCGGTATTCGCCGTGCAGGATTGCGTTCTCGACGACCGACACGCCGAGCCGGTCCTGCAGGATCTCGACCACGGCGACGTTGCCGTCATACCCGTGTGTTCCCGCCCGCTGGGACCGAGCCGCGAGCGGGTGATCTCCTCGGTGATCCCCTCGTTGAGGTACTGACCGATCAGTTCCTTAGCCAACGGCGACGTCTCGCCGGCTACCTTGTGGATCGCCTCGTGTAGGACGGTGAGCAGGTTGCCGTGCGGCGAGACGTGCAGATCGCCGACGTTCGGGTCGAGACCTGCTGGTCGGCGGACGCCGGCCCGGGAACCGCCTCCTGAACTCTGCCTCGTAGCTGGCGACGTCGTCATAAAAGAACGCCTTGCCCTCCATCGCCCTGACCGGGCGCAGCACCTCGGCGGCGAACTCGGTCAGCTCGGCGCCGGTCATCTGCAACGGCCCGCGACCACTCGGCACGGCCGGACCCGGCACGGGCTCGGGCAGCGCCATCGGCGTCGTTGTCTCCGAGGCCTCTGGTTCCAGTGCCTCCGGGGTCCAACCGGGCCGGTTCGGCGCCTGGTTCGGTCGTGCCCGGCTCGCCCGCGGCCCCGCGTTCGGTCCCCGCACCGCCGCGCCCCGCGCCCTCTCAGGGGGCGAACGCTTGCCCGACAGCGTGCATGACTTTGCCCTGCCCGTGCATGATCAGAAAGTTGCGCACCGACAGGTCGCCGGTGAGCGAGCTCCCCTCCAGCAACGCGGTGGCCTCGACGCCGGCGACAGTCGAGGCCGCGGAGACGATCTCCTTACCAGCCAGGCTGGTGACGAACGGTTTGCCCAGTACGCCCGACAGTTTCCCGACCGCCCCCGCCCCGAGGAGCGAGCCGAGCCCTCCCAACAGGTCGTGTTTGAGTGCGGCGGTCCCGTAGTTGTCATGCACGGTCGCATTCGCACCTACCGTCGCGACCGTGTTGACGAGCACCCCGCGGATCACTTTTACCGCCCGGGCGGCCATCGTGGCGGCCTCGGCCCCCTCGGCCACGCGGAACACAGAGCGGCAGCCGCCGGGGTGAGCAATGCGGTCAGGGCCACTTGCAGCGCGAACGCGGCTACCGCCTCGAAAGTGGCACGGAGCTCGGCATTGGCCTTCTCGTAGGCGGCACGGTCGCCGTGGATCGTGGCCCGCCACAGCCGCATCTCCTGCAGCAGCGTGGTGTCGGTGCCGCCGCCGGTCACGAACTGTAAGTAGAGCCGCCGGATGTTCGTGATTGACTCGTCCATCAAGGCCCGCTCGACTGCCCCAGCGGTCGTGCGACCAGCCGGTGAAGCCGCGGTTGATGGCGTACTGGTATTCCCGTTCGGCCCGGTCCTGGATGTAACGGCCCTCCCCGGCTGGGCCGCCCTCGGCCGACGGGCGCTGCAGGTAGTCCTCGAGGATGAGCCGGTCGGACCTGGACGCTTTGCCGCCGGTGTTGGTCATTGCGGCCAGTGCCGCGATGACATCGTTGTCGTCGCCGGCCGTCGTCGGCGCCCGGCCAAACAGCTCGGTCTCGAGCTCCGGGAACTCTCTCTTTATGTCGGCGATCTCGGCGGCAGACTTGTCGCGCAGGACCCGTTTGACCGTCTCGAGATCGTGACGGCTGCCGGCCAGGGCGAAGCGCAGCTCCTGGACAGGGTCGAGGCGCCCGCCGTGAACCAGCAGCGTGGCGTTGTAGCTGATGTCCCCATCGCTCCCGGTCGTGGCAAGGACGTCGAAGGTCGGGGTGCCCGGCGGGCGGGCGGCGTCGTAGACGCCGGGCAGCCGACGGGTGTAATCCGACGCCAGGCTCTGGGCGGTCTTCTCGACGACATCCGGGCTCTCCATCGGCAGCGCCCGGCGCGCCTGCACCTCGGCTTGCTCGAACTCGCGGAACACGTCCGTGATCGCCGTCGCGTTCAGGTCGCCGATCTCGCGAAGCTGGAGCAGGTGGGCGGAGGCCGAGCCCACCGGGTCGTCCGCGACCAACGAGCGCAGCGCCTGGGCGTCAGCGCCCACGATGCCGGCGCTCGTCAACTCGGCGTCGCTGCCCATCACCGCTCCCATCCGCTCCTTTGCACCTTTGTCGGCCGCGGCCATCGCCGCTTCCGGATCGGCGGCATCGGCCTGGTCGAGCGACTCCTTTCGACCCTCGGCCCCGGTCTGGGCGACGAAGGCCTCCATCTCGGCCACCAACCCGCTCCGCTTCTTCTTCAGCTCCCCGACCTCCGCATCAATGACGAAGGCCGGAACGACCTGCGCCTCGAAGATGGAGGCCGGACCGGCCTGCGGCTGCTGCAGCTTGGTGATAGACGTGTCCACGCTCTCGATACGGCCGCGGAGGTCCGCGACCTTGAGCTGGTCCGCCGACAGGGTCTGACCGAAGTAGAGGAACATGGCGTGTGGCATATTGCGGATGCCCAGCCGACCGAGATCGGTGGAGAGCTTAGGGGCGACCTGGTCGCGGCCGGTTGGCTGTGAGCCGGCAACTACCGAGTAGTGCCTGGCTAGGGCCTCATTGCCGGGCGCGTCGTGGCGGAGCAACGTCATCACCCGCTCGATCGCGAGGTCATCCAGATCGTTCATCAGCAGGCTGTGCAGCTCGGCGGCGTCGGCATCGAGGCGGTTCATTTCGGCCAGGCCGGCCGCCAGATCCCCTTCGTTGGGCCAGCGGTCGCGGTCCAGCAGCACCCGCACCCGTGCGATCCCATCCAGGGTGAGGTCCGTCGGGAAGCCGGACTCGCCGTAGCCGAGCACATCGGTACGAAGCGAACGGTGCTCAAAGCTCTGATACGCGGCGTCGATCTCGCGGATTCGCCGGGCGGTTCGCCCATTGAGCACGGCCACCACGGCCGGGAGGTCGACATGCCGCTCGAGCGGCGTTCTCGATGTCTTGATGTCCGACTGGTCGATGGCCTCCACCAGCCGGTGCGCGGCGTCATACGGATTGAAGCCCGGATTTACGTCCGCAGGCAGCTCGCCATTGGTGCGCCCACACGTGCTGCCCGCGCCCTTGCCAGCGTCTCAGCGACCGAGCGGTTGCCCACCGAGCGCTGCAGCAAGATCAGGTTTTGCAGGTCGGGCGTGCAGCCGACGACTCGTGCGCGCCCCCGGGCCATCGGCACCTGCCCGGCGTGGTACACGGAGTGCGGGAAGCTGGTGAAACAATGGAAACGACCTCTGTTCGAGGAGGCTACGCTAACACGGCACGCCTGCCCGATCGGGCAATACTTCTGGTTGGCCGGGTGCGAAATAGTCTTCGAGTGTAGAAGGCCCAGGACTTCTCGACGTCGGCGACAGAGATGTAGGCGTGGTCGATCATCGTGGGTCATCCGTCCATGTCAGCGTTGTCGCCGCCTGGCAAGCATTGGCGAGACGACATCCGGCACAGGCACAGATTGCCCTATTTGGGCCACTTCTGCTCAGGATTTGGGGCTCACCGCCATAGCGCCAATTAGACGGCTCTGGCGTCGCTGACGCCGACTCGGCCAAAGCCTCAGGCACCGTCACTAAGCGCGACTGAATGGGGCCATCTCAAGCTATCGCTAGAGTCCCTCACTCCCACTCAGAACTGGCGGTAAGTACCGGCGGGCGGCGGGTCGCCGCCCTCGTGCCCGCGGCGACCGTCCTCAAACGCCGGTCTGGGACTCACTCTTCGATCCTCGACCAATCCGCACGTAATGGCACGCGACCGTCGTAAAAGCGCGGTCAAGGTTGCGGGGGCCGCTATTACCAATACCCTCCCGACGTTGTCGGCGTCGTGACCTCAGGCTTCGATGAAGCGGAGATCACGGTGAGGTTTGGTGTTGCGATGAAGAACCCCTGGACTCCTTGACCGGTGACGTGCCCAGGGCTGTCCTCGGCGAAGGTGTAAAGGAAATGGGCATTATAGGCCACTTGGCGACCACTAGCATCGGCCAGGACGTGGAGTTTTCCTTCGGCCCTACTTCGGTCGGCGATGCCGACAGTAGCGGCGGCCACAGCTCGGCGAGGCCGCCGCTGACAAAGGACTTCTTGCCTGTATCAAGCTGATAGTAGTAAAGAGGAAGGCCGCGGGAGTTGAACAGGATGGTCTCCTTTTTTCCATCGACGGTCGCTTTGCCGGTATGCACAGTTGCGGGCACGGCGGCCCGGACCGATGGCCGGAGGGCGGCGGCCTGCGGTATGGGGATTTTCGTCGGGACTGCATAAGTGGCGGCGGCGACACTCCCACTCCTATTGTGGACAGAGAGCGACCATTCCGCTCACGGCTATAATGGCGGCGCGATGGGACCTCATTAGCTTTACCACTCTTTTGTCTTGGTTGATTCCAACCTGTCGGCTTTTTGTTGGGTGCCAACTAATAGGACGATGGGTTACACAAGACGAATGCATCCTCTGGCCGGTCGGCAGCTCACCCCTCCTGCGTGGGGCCCGTGCCCGGAGGTTGGCCGAGCCTGAGCGTGCTCCTAGATGGCTCCCTCCCCGTTCCCAGCCCGGCCAGCGTCCGACTGTAACCTGGGGCCTCATCGTCCAGGTGACATGTTCCGCGCCCGTCAGCAGGCTCGCCCACCGGACCGCCAGCAGGCAGTCTCCTAGCGGTGGCGATGCCGCTCACCTGCGATTAGTCGGCGCGGATGTCTACACGGACTGGGAGTCTGTCTACCGGGACAATGTTGAACCCTTGTACCGGTTGATGTACGCCTGTGGGTCGGGAACCGCCCTGACGCCGAGGATTCGACGGCGGAGGTTCTTCCGGACCGCCCTCGGACCGTTACGTCTCGGCTCTTCCAAGGGCGAGGTGCGATCGTACCTGCTGGTGACGGCCAGGACGGTCCTCGTCTACATTGGCGGCGCCAGTTGGGCCGGCCCGTCACCTCCATTGACCCCGCGGCGGACCTCGCCTTCCTGGCGGAACCTTCCCGCGCCGACGGACCAAGCGACGCCCCGTACCGGACGGCCCGGAATTCCTGGCCGTGCTGCCCGAACGCTATCGGCGCGTACTCGAAACCCGTTTCCTCGAGGCGTGCTCGATTAAGGAGGCTGCGATGTCAATGAATATAAGTGTGAGCAACGCCAAGGTCCTGCAGCACCGGGCCTTGCACATGGCGGGCAAGGTTGGCGTTTGGCGGGGAGGGCGCTAAGCGCCCAGTCTGACCGGCAGCGTCTTGAGCTGATTGATGAAAGGCGATTCGACGTATTGAGGCCCGCCCGCCCCGCCGTCAAGCGCGATGCCCGGGTAGCGCTTCAGCGTCTCCTGCAAGAGGATGCGCAACTCCAGACGGGCCAGCGCGGTACCCAGACAGAAGTGCCGGCCACCGGCACCGAAGGCCTGATGCTCAGCTTTGCGGCGCAGATCGAAGCGGTCGGGATCCTCATAGCGGCTCTCGTCGCGATTGGAGGAGACGTACCACATCACCACCTTCTCGCCCTCCTTGATCTTCTGCCCGTTCAGTTCGGTGTCGCAGGTCGCGGTGCGGCGGAAATGCGCGAAGGCGGGGAACATCCGCAGTGACTCCTCGACGGCGTCAGGGATCAGCGACGGGTCGTCCGCCAGCAACCGCATCTGCTCGGGGTCTTCCATCAACGCCCGCATGCCACTGCAGTAGGTCGCCTTGGTGGAGTCGTTACCGGCGGCCATCAGCAAGAAAAAGCCCATCACGATCTCGTGTTCCTCCAGGCGCTGACCATCGACCTCGGCGTGCACCAGCACGCTCGTCAGATCGTCGGTGGGATGCTCACGGCGATCGGCGATCAGCTTGCCGCAGCGGGCGAAGATCTCGGGCACGAGCTTGTCCATGACCGCCTCGATCCCGTCCGGGTTGAGGTCTTCATCGCCGCCACCGAGCGTCGAGTTCATCAGCTCGGCCCAGATCGCGTCTTCCTCCTCAGAGATGCCCATGAAGGAGCCGATCACGCGTGCCACGACCGGCTGGGCAACGTCGCTAACGAGGTCGCACGTCTCACGGTCGTGCAACTGGTCGAGCACTGTGGTGACGATCTCTCGGATGCGCTGCTCGTGGTCGGCGATGCGCTTGGGTGTAAAGCCTGCCTGGAAGAGGGCCTTGACGCGGTCGTGCTTGGGCGGGTCCATGCCGATAAACATGGCGCGAGTGAGCTCGATCGGCAACACGCTGGCGGCGGTGATGCCACCGCGTTCTGAGGAGTAGGTGCGAAAGTCACGGCTGACCGTGTGGACGTCATCGGCCCTCGTCACCGACCAGAAGCCGGGCTCCTCTGGGAAGAGCTCGAATTTATCGGTCCAGTGGATCGGGCAGCCACTGCGCAGCTCTTTGAAGACCTCGTGCGGCGGGCCGTTGACCCACAGCTCGTCATCGGTGAGTTCCACGCTCTTCAGATCGCGCCCAACAGTCGCCATGTCAGACCTCCACTTTCGTCGGCCGGGTCATCCGATGATACTGGCTAGCCAGCCAGTTTTGTGTCCGATTGGAAGTTGTCTGACTCGCGGAGAGCCCTACAACACCGGCGTCTTGGTGTATGAGCCAAAGACCTGCTGCAGGGACTGCACGATCTCCCCCCGGAGGCGAGCTTTGGCGAACATCGGCAATCGATAGGCCGGGCGAGACACAAGCTATCCGCGAATACGTTGGCAGGCTTCGGCGCGTCGTCGCCGCCCACCTACGGTGCCGTCTCGAGGCGCCGTGCGCAGCGCCAAGTGCGCAAGCCGCTTCATGCGACCGAGTTCAGAGAAGGGACTGAAAAATGGCCACGCCATCAAAGACCCTCGAAAGTGGCTACCAATAACTCAAGAAGGCATTTGCACAAACCATCGTTCTGCGCCCTCCGTTGCAAGCTGCTACATGCAACTGAACTCGAAGTTCGGAGAGCCCTCTCTGCCAATGTCGTGTGAGACGCTCATGACCTCGTTATTACTGAGTGTTGAGGGTGAGAACGGAGCACGACATGATGTTGGATGTGGAGCACGACGGTGTCGGAGGCCACGGAGTGGAGCAAGCCGTAGGCGAGCGCAACGGAGTGGCCTCCGGGCGCTCCGCGCCAGGGGTGGTCCCGGACCCCGAGTTGGTCCAGAGCGCGAAGCGCAGGCGGTTCACGGCTGAGTACAAGCTGGCGGTTCTGCGTGAGGCTGACGGGTGCTCGGGATCGGGTGAGATCGGCGAGTTGTTGCGCCGCGAGGGGTTGTATAGGTCGCATCTGGCGACGTGGCGCCGTCAGCGGGATGAGGGGGCGCTGGGGGCGCTCTCACGGCCACGGGGGCGCAAGCCGTCGAACCCGTTGGAGGCCGAGAACGCGAAGCTGCGTAAGCGTGCCGAGCGTGCTGAGGCCGACCTGGAGAAGGCGCGGCGGGTGATCGAGGTGCAGGGAAACGTCTCCGCGCTTCTGGGCGAGTTGCTCGAGCCCAGGGGCGCGACCGACACACCGAGTACCGAGCGATGATCGAGCAGACCGTGGAAGACCTCACCCCGGTGATCGGTACCCGCCCGGCGTGCCGTGCGCTGGGTGTGGCGCCCGCGACTATCTACCGCCGCCGGCGTCCACCTGAGCCCAGGCCGAGGCGGCCGCGGGCCGTCCCGGGCAGGGCGCTCTCAGAGCCCGAGCGCGAGGCCGTCCTCTCGGAGCTTCACTCCGAGCGGTTCGTGGACTGCTCACCTGCTCAGGTGTGGGCGACCTTGCTAGACGAGGGGCGGTATCTAGCCTCGGAGCGCACGTTCTACCGGCGGCTCGCAGCCCAGCATGGCGGCGTGCGTGAGCGCCGCAACCAGCTCACCCACCCCGGCTACGCGAAGCCCGAACTGCTCGCGGAGCGCCCGAACGAGCTGTGGTCTTGGGATATAGAGCGCCACGAGGCGCTGTGAACCGTGTGGTGATGAAAGGACACCGCGGCCGGCCCGTCGCAGCGGGCTGGTGCAAGCTGGGGGCAGCCTACCCCGTCGAGACGGACGGGTATGGGTGGCAAGCAGCCCTGACAACGACGGGACGGGCCAGCACTGTCAGATGGTCCGGGTCCGGCAAGCGAGACGGGAAGGTGTACGAGAGAAACCAGCGTCTGAACGCCTCTCAAGAGCGAACCACCAGCTCAAACCTGACAGATCTGGGCTGGGCAGCAGTGCGCATCCGCGCCTCGGCGCGGAGAACTCCCTGGCTGGTCAATGTCGCTGGCCCGGAGGCCACGGTGAATGTCTGCGGCGTAACCGGGGCGAAGCTGCAGGGGCAAAGCTGGTCACCTAACCCGACGAGCGGTTCATGGTGAACGTGGGAACCTTCCTGGCGGTCCCCTCACCGGTCAGCATGATGCTGGCTGGCGGGAAGGCTCGTCGTCGGCTGATGCCGCCGGGATGGGGCGTAGGACCCGTAGTAGTCGTGGATCGAGGACGGGAAAGCCGTCCACAGGGCGAAGGGGTCCAGCAGGTTCGCAGCATGCATGTGTCGCGGGGAGGTCGCTGGTGAACACTGGCGCGCCGTGGCCGGGTCTCGATGAGGCCGAGTCGCGGGTACTGGCGATGCAGACCAAGCTGCACCAATGGGCGGCCAGTGACGCTGACCGCCGGTTTGATGATGTGTACAACCTCCTCTATGACCCGGCATTCCTCGTTGTGGCGTGGGATAGGGTCAGGAGCAACAAGGGTGCACATGCAGCCGGGGCCGATGGGATCGTTCCGCGGTCCATCCCCACCCGGCGGAGGGGAGTTCTTGGAGGGCATTCGGGATGATCTGAAGGCCCGCCGGTTCACCCCGACCCGTGTGCGGGAGAAGATGATCCCCAAGGCGAATGGGAAGGTCCGTCGTCTGGGGATCGCGACTGCCGCTGATCGGGTCGTGCAAGCCGTGTTGAAGCTGGTGCTCGAGCCGATTTTCGAGGCGGATTTCAAGCCGTGCAGTTATGGCTTTCGCCCGAAGCGCCGTGCTCAGGACGCTATCGCTGAGATCCACTACCTCGGATCGCCCACTCGTAACTACGAGTGGATTTTCGAGGCAGACATCAAGGCGTGCTTCGATGAGATCTCGCATTCCGCTCTTCTGGAGCGGGTGCGATATCGAGTCAAGGACAAGCGCATCCTGGGACTGGTGAAGGCGTTCCTGACTGTCGGCGTTCTCTGTGAGGACGGCGTCAGCAGAGACACGATCACCGGCACTCCGCAAGGGCAGATTCTCTCACCGTTGCTGGCTAACATCGCCCTGTCGGTGCTGGACGAGCACTTCTCACGCAAGTGGGAAGAGCTCGGGCCGGTATGGACACGCGCCAAGCTACGCCGTCAAGGTGTCCCGGCCTGCCGCCTCATCCGCTACGCGGATGACTTCGTGGTTATGGTCTGGGGCGCACGCGGGGATGCCGAAGCGCTTTGGGGCGAGGTCAGCTCGGTGCTCGCACCGGTCGGCTTGCGCCTGTCGGCGGAGAAGACGAGGGTCTGTCACATCGACGAGGGGTTCGACTTTCTGGGGTTCCGCATCCAGCGGCGATCCTGGAAGGGGAGAACCGGCAAGCAGGCCGTTTACACCTACCCATCGAAGAAGGCCCTGGCCTCGGTGATGGCCAAGGTGCACTCGATTACCCGCCGACGCAAGCATCGAACGCTTGCCGACCTGCTGCGCCTGCTCAACCGGGTGCTGCGGGGATGGTGCAACTACTTCAGATACGGCGTGTCCGCGCAGACCTTCAGCTATCTTGACCACTACACGTGGTGGCGAGTGGTTGGTTGGTTGCGCAAGCGGCATGACGGGCTGAACTGGGGAACCCTGCATCGTCGCCACCTTCCAGGATGGAAGATCCGCGACGGGCAGACTGAGATGTTCCGGCCACAAACGGTGGCGGTCACCCGCTACCGCTACCGGGGCACCCGAATCCCCACACCATGGGCAAGCAACGCGGCATGAACCTGTGGAGAGCCGGATGCTCGGAGACGGGCACGTCCGGTTCGGAGGGCGGGTCGAGGAAACGAGCCGGGTGAAACCCCGGACACCGCGCCTCGACCCGACCCCTACTCGAAGCTGAAGGGCCCGGCGAAGTGGACGTACTTCTACCTGTACGTGATCCTCGACGTGTTCAGCCGCTACGTCGTCGGCTGGACCGTCCAGCACCGCGAGACCGCACAGCTCGCCAAGGCGCTGATCGAGCAGGCCACCGAGCAGCAGCAGATCACGCCCAAGTCCTGACGCTGCACGCCGACCGCGGCGGGCCGATGCGCTCCAAGCCGGTCGCGTTCCTGCTCGCCGACCTCGGCGTCACCAGACGCACAGCCGGCCGTACACCTCCACTGACAACCCCTACTCGGAGTCGAACTTCAAGACGCTGAAGTACCGGCCCGAGTTCCCCGAGCGGTTCGAGGACATCGAGCACGCCCGCGCGTCACTGCCGGGACGTTCTTCCACTGGTACAACCACGAGCACCGCCACTCCGGGATCGGGCTGATGACCCCCGCCGCCGTCCATCACGGCCACGCCGACAGCGTCCACGCCGCCCGCGCCGCGCGTGCTCGAGGCCGCCTACGCGCGCAACCCCGAGCGGTTCGTCCGCAAGCCGCCCGCACCACCCGAGCTACCGACCGCCGCTGGATCAACAAGCCGAACACAAGGAGGTCGCTCACTAATTTCAACGACCAAGCGTCTCACCGGGCTTGACAGGCTCCGGTCGCTTGTCCTTGATCCGGCCGCCGAACTGCACGACGATGTTGTCCCCGACGTATAGGGCGTGGTGGTGGTAGGCGCCGCGATCGACGCGCAGCTCGTCGCCCGGCTGAAGGATGACGTCGTTGTCCAACATACGCCGATGATACCGCCGCGATAAGTTGCCCCGATGCCGGACGCCAACCAGGAGTCACGGGCACCGATCGAGCTAGGTGCGAATGGCAGTGCGGAAGCGAAAACGAGTCCGCTGCTAGCAAAGCAAAGCCCCGGCCGCATAACTCCCGAAGGAGTCCTAGGCGGTACCGGGGCGTCTCATGTAGCTTAGCGAATGAAATGGATGGTGCGCAAGCAATCGCCTGGATCTCACCTGCTCGGTTCCAGCCCTTCCTGGATGCTGCAGGTGGTGATCACGAACACGCCGCGCGACTGTATGAGTGGCATGTGCGTCTCGCTTCTGCTTGTTTTGCGACGATCCACAACTTCGAGGTGCTGGTGCGCAATGCGATCGATCACGAACTGGGCTGGGGTCAGCCACAATCACCGATCCGCGATACGTGGCTGATGGACTTCAGCATCCTTGAGCCCAACGGAGTCAAGCAGGTCATTGTCGCCGTCGAGCGGCTTGAGAAAGGCAAGGACATCACCCGCAGCCGAGTCATCGCGGGAGTCTCGTTCGGCTTCTGGGCCGGTCTGTTCAGCAAGGGCTATGAGGAGCTCTGGCGTCATCGCCTGCGCCACGCGTTTCCGGCCGGAGCGATCACTCGCAAGGACCTCACCCAGCCGATGCGCGAGCTTCAGGCGTTCCGCAACCGTATCGGTCATCACGACTGTCTACTCGCTCAACCTGTTGAGAAGCGGTATGAGCAAATGATGCGGATCGCTGGCTGGATCGATCCTGCCGCGGCGAAGTGGCTGGACGGTCAATGTGAAGTGCCGGCGTTGCTGGCGAAAAAGCCTTGACATCGCCCACAAGCCGTCAACCGAGGCTTGAACGAGCATGCAACGCGTTCTCCCAACCCCATGCCTACATAATAAGACAGGACGATTCTTCTAATATTGTGAGAGCCCTGGCACTCAACGTCGGTGCTGTTGACCAATCCTCGAAGAATTGAGCGAGCGAAGCGAGTCGGTTATGAGGCCCACCGAGCCGTGAAAGGCCTGGAAGCCCCGAAGGGGCTGGTCACCAGAACCGCCAAAACAGCCAACAAGTTTCCCACACAGCTGCCAACCAGTCTCCTAACCCTCCAAAAGGTTAACCATCCATCTATCTGCCCGCCGGGGCGGGGCGAGCACACCGACATCACCGAGCTTCAGGCCAAGCTCATAACCAACGGCCCCTCTAACTGGAGGACACGACGTCGGGGGCATGCCGGGATCCTCGGAGAATCGAGTGAGCGAAGCAGTACAGTTACAAAGTTCGCGAGCCGTGGAAGGCCTGAAGCGAGCGGACGCGAACGTTCACCAAAACCCCAACCAACCACCCTATGTATCTGCACGACAGGCGGAGGCGTCTATGGAGCCCTCGCCGAGGGCAATGGCTGGCCGAAACGGGGATGCGCAGTGTGTAGCGGCTTCGGTAAGCGAGTCGGGTTACGAGGGGCGCTGGAGTGTGGAGTGCCTGGAGGGAGACGTATGTGTCCCGGTCTCCCAACATCGACAAACAACCCATCTGCATATCAAGAAGGAAGATCTTAGGAAGAACGATTGTCCTAATACGCTTTTCGCTCTGTGTCATCTCTGTGTCGAAACTGTGTCGTTTCTGTGTTTAGTCGTAGCTATCTGATGTTTGCGTAGGCACACAATGTCTCGATGTCTGGTGTGGGTGAGACAATGTGTAGGTGTCATGGATGAGCTATTCATCTGGAGTGTGTCGCTGTTGTCGTCCTCTGTTAGGGCGCGCGGCCCAATGAGAGTGGGCGTGTATGTCGATGGCTTCAATCTGTATTTCGGTGCGCGGGATCAGTGTGGGCCGGGCACTGCTGGATGGCGCTGGTTGGACATTCGGAGTCTGGTGGCAGATGCGCTGCCTGCTGCTTGGAGTGGGGCGACGATTGAGCGGGTTGTATATTGCACGGCGCGAGTGAGCGGATCGATGATCCCAGTACTCCGCGCGACCAGACCGTGTATCTGCGGGCGCTGCGCGCGAGTGCAAGCGTTGACCATGTCGAGTTCGGCAACTTTGTGCGGCGGGTGAAGACGAAGCCGCTTGCGACGTGGACGGCGAAGGGCAAGCCCGAGGTGGTGCGCTCGCGGTGGCCGGTGATGGTCCAGGATGAAGCGGGCGGCGAGGTGAGCGACGCTCGCTTCGTGGTGTCGGTTCTGCATCGGGAGGAGAAGGGTTCGGACGTCAACGTCGCGACCCATCTGCTGCTGGATGTGTTGGGCGGCGCCGTGGATGCTGCTGTGGTGGTGTCTAATGACAGCGATCTCGAGTTGCCGCTGAGGCGCGTGCGAGAGCGGGTGCCGGCGGGGCTGGTCAACCCGGGCGCCAAGCGGCTCGCCGGCAAGCTGAGGGGCAACGAATCGGATGGCGTAGGTGGCCACTGGTGGCAGAAACTGACGGCCGCCGACTATATGGCTCATCAGCTCCCGGACCCCGTGGGTGGGCTCGGCAAGCCGTATGGCTGGTAGATGACGGCACGCTTGCATCCCCCACATCGAGCGCTATACTTAGATTCACTCACCCGGCCCCGTCGTGGGCCGGGTTTCTTTTTGCCCAGATTTGCGCAGCCGTGTCAGCAGTCTGATCACCGATCGTTTGGGATCTACGACGCGGAAGCGGGTGGACTACACGCCTGCAGGTCGCGACTGCGATCAGACCTGTGCAGCATTTGCTTGGGGGTGCGTTGATCTCGTATGCCAGGACCGTATACGTCCACAGCGGTGGAAACTATGTACCTGAAGTGGACAGACGCGAACGGTCTCCACCTCATATCAAGACCATCACTATCTCTATCTGTCCGCCGCGCGGATGCGTCGCGCTTCTGCTGTGAATAGAAAGTAGACGCGCGGATCGCTTAGGATGAGGCTCAAATCGCTGCGCCTGTCTGGCAGCGCCTACGACTGGGGGGTTGATGTTGATGAGGGTCTTGCTCACGAGCAGTGATAACGATGCAAGATCCGTGTCATAGTCACAGCCACCAACGGGTATGGATCAACGTCGGCGACCTCGCTCCCGACTGAACAGGTAGAAGGGAACGAGATACGGATCAGCGTCCCTAGGGCTGATGGAACCACGGCGACTTTGTCCGTAAGCTGTGGGGACAAGTTCGCCTGTTCGTTTGAAATCACGCTCCTTGTTCTGTTCTCGGGCGGTCATATCGCCAGTGCCGGTGACTACTCGGCCTTGCACCACGCAAAGGTGATCGACGTGGGCAGAGCGAAGGTGAGCATTCCGGCCGGCCATACCAAGAAGGTGCGGGTGAAGCTCAACAGCACGGGTCGGCGCCTGTTGGCCAAGTACCACAAACTAAAGGTCAAGGTCGAAATCAGGCAGGGCGGGCACACCGTGCGCACCCTGACAATCACTTTCAAGGCAAAGAAACCAGTCAAGCGCAAACACCACTGATGGGGGTGCTTCCAAACCGATGTCCGTAAAGGAAGGAAGAGCCTCTAAGAGGGACCAATAACCTCAGAACCATTGCTCTAAACCCTCAAAAAGGCACCACTCCAATCAAAGCCACAACAGGCGTCTGAAGAAGATTGCTGTAAACCCCTTCCTTCTTCCGTCAAAGACCTTAAAAGAGCACCACTCAAGTCAACACCTACACTTTGCACTACAGAAAGAAGAGCGTCGCTCCTGCCCTTCAAGATGATGCTGTAGCAAAGCGTCGCTCCCTCAACCGCGATGGAGAGCTCTTCTTAGCTGCCCGGGATGAGGTCGAGCTCGCCGCTCAGGACCACGTCGCCGCGAATCATTCCCACCCTGTTCCACAGCATCCCAGCGTCCTCGCGGGATACGACGCCCCTGGCCTTTAGCCGCAGATTCCCTTCGCCGGCTGGGGAGAGCTCAAGCGGCAGTCGCAGTCGCGCGATCTTCCCGCCGACGTACAGGTCGCCGATGATCTGTGCGCCGGGTGCTGTGCTGAGCGCGTCCACGACGAATCGCACTGTTGGGTGAAGCTCCTTGTGGAAGAAGTCTGGCGAGCGCAGGTGCTCGTCCCGCTTGGCGTTCTTCGTGTCGAGGCTATCGACGGATACGACGAGCTCGCCGCTGGCGTTTCCCTGCCCATCGATGTTCAGGTTGCCTTCGTAGGTGTCGAAGGTCCCCTTGACCGTGAGAAGCCCCCAGAACGTCTTTACCCTGAACTGGAGCTTTCCAGCAGAAGGGTTGACGTGCCACGGCCCCTGGAGTGTTGGTACGGCGGATCGGTCGACTTGCTGCGTGGACATGGTGTACCTCCTGACTCGTTCCGGACTACAGTCCGCTTAAGCCAACACGCTAGCACTATCGGGACCTCGGTCCGGATATAGTCGGCGCGGGCCGCTCGACCTCCGTCAGCTCGGGCCCTTGACGGCCCGCAACGAGCGCCTCAACGCAGCAGCTAACAAGGGGACGTCATGGCGCGCCAGCGGCGGCGCTTCCCCTTTCGCCCGGAGGGGCACGTGCGTGTTGTCGCGGCACGCTCCGGAACGAGTTGGGAGCGAGTGTCGGTCAAGCGCTCACACAGAAAGCGGACACCCTTGGGCCATCGGCCGGCGATCGTCGTGACCACGACGGAGTCTGCCCAGCGGGAAACCAACGCGCAAAACCGTCACGTCGCCGAGCACGTCGGTGTAAAAGCGGCGCGAGCGCTCGACGTCTTCGGACACGATGAAATGCGTGAGCACGATCCCCTCATTCGGTGCAGGGACCCCGGCCATATGAAGCCTTCGGGTGTTGGGTCACGCTCTTCGTATCGTAGGAGCAACTGATCAATCAGACGACTACCGAGGTAGGAAACGGAGGCGAAAGATGACTGCGCGAAACGGCAGCGCCGAGTGGCACGGGAACCTCGAGAGCGGCTCGGGAACGATCACCGTCGGGGAGGGCGTGTTCGAGGGCCCATACTCCTATGAGTCACGGTTCGCGGAGGGAGAGGGCACGAATCCAGAGCAGCTGATCGCAGCCGCCCACGCCGGCTGCTTCACCATGGCCTTGTCAAACATCCTCAGCGCCGCGGGGCACGCGCCTGACTCGGTGCACACGAACGCGCGGGTTCACCTGCGAAACATCGACGGACAACCGACGCTGGCACGCGTTCGACCTGGATACCGAGGGACGCGTCACCGGCATCGACGAGGAGCAATTCCAACGCTATGCCGAGGAAGCCAAGGCGAACTGTCCGGTCTCGCGCGCGTTGGCCGGGATCCCCGAGATCGTCCTGTCCGCCAAGCTGGTCTCGGCCAGTGGGTAGCGGAATGAACTCGATCGGCCAACTGGACGACTTCAAGGCACTGGAGCCGTTCTTTCGGATTATCGAGCAGGGGCTCGACGGCCTCGTCGATGGCGGGCACTTCTTCGACCTGCTGGCCGAAGACGTCGTCTTTGACTACATCATCACCGTTCCCAACTACCCGCGACACGTGGTCGGTCGCGCCGCAGTCGCGGAGCTATACCGCCCCTACGGCGAGACGATCGTCTTGGGCCGGTGCCACGATCTCGCCGTCCATCACGACCCCAACACCGGCGTCGTCGTGCTCGAGTACGCCTCAGAAGGCCGGGTCGTTGCGACCGGAGCTCCCTACGCCAACCGGTACATCTCGGTGCTCACGATCGAGGATCGCAAGGTCACTCGCTGGCGTGACTACCTCGACCCTGTAGCCGTCTTCGACGCTCTTGGATGGCCTACGCACTAGCGAGATCAAGAAAATGAGATTAGAGGGGAAGGTTGTTCTAATACCAGTTGATTTGAAGCTGTTCGCTTGATTTCAATTGGTTTGCTCGACCTCGGGTCGTGCTGCGCTCATGTTGTCATTGTAGCTCCCGCAGCGGCGCTAACCACACCTAAGATTGATCCGTTGCCACGACCGTCTCATGTTTCCCCCGTGTCACTGAGGTTGAACCGTTGGAGGGGTTTGTGCTGCGGCTTACCTTCACCGACGGGCTCGTACGCGAGTTCGACCTCTCGGGTAGATATGCTTGCTGCTCATAGATGAACGGCTATGGGAGTTGCTGTATAAACGCAGCCGACGCGGTGGGTGTCCTGGACGGAGGCAGGTTCGGTAGGCTGGGGGAACCCAGATCAGCACCCTTTCTCTGCCGATGTTGTGTGAGACGCTTGTGACTGCGTTTAAGAGCGAGGCGGTTCTCGCACTTGCCTCTGCGCCTGGATTCTTTGCCTGCAACTTGTCTACGCACGGGAAGACGGGGTAACGGTGGCCGCTGACATTTCAGATCTTGTCAATCTAGGTGAGACGAAGATCCTCCTCGACGATCTCAGCGGACCGGAGATTGCTGGTTTTCTCCAGGAGCACATTGATGAGATGAAGGCGGTGACGCCGCCTGGTAGCAAGCACGCCTTGGACCTCGACGGGCTGCGTAGTGCATCGGTGCGTTTCTGGACGGTTGTGGGTAATGGGCGGATCGTTGGCTGTGGTGCGATCAAGCGGCTTGATGATGAGCATGGGGAGATCAAGTCGATGCGGGTTGCGCCAGCGTGTTGACGTATTGGTGTTGGGGGAATGCTGCTGATGTACTTGATTGCGGAGGCGCAGCGCATGGGCTTGGTGCGATTGTCGCTTGAGACGGGAGCCTCCGAGTTCTTCGAGCGCGCGCGAGGGCTGTATCGCAAGCACGACTTTGAGCTGTGTGGTCCATTTGCCGACTACATAGTTGATCAAAACAGCGTCTTCATGATAAAGATGCTGTAGTGAAAGTGCTGTAGCAAAGCGTTACTCTTCATTGCTCTAGACCCTCAAAAAGGCACCACTCAAGTCAACACCCACACTTTGCACTACATAGCTATCAAGGCCAGTCGATTGAGCTACGCGTACCACCATGCCGTCGATGTCGATCTGGCTTGCGTGCCGTCGCAGGGCTGAATAGACCGATGAGCCGTCCTGGGGCGACGAGTAGGTAGATTGCACCATCGGGTGTGATGAGCGTCGAGGATCGGGGTCCCTCGGGGTGTCCGTCCGTTGGGCGCGAACGAGAGATCTTCGTCAAGCCCCGCTCCGCTTGTTTTTGGCGGGTGTGGCGTGCTACGGTTGCGGGCGATGGCGGTGGGAGCGATTATTCCTGCTGCATGAAGCCTAGTAGCTCCCGTAGTCGGTGCGTGGTGCTTACCACATGCCCGGCGACCACATATACAGACGGAGATTCCGCAGGGGAGCGGCGTTCAGTGCAGCCACCGTCTTGGCTCTCGCCACGTCCGGCGTGCTCGTGGCCATTGCTGCGCCAGGGTCAACCCAGGCGAGCAGCGCCTCGACTGAACAGCAGGCGCTGAGCGCCGAGGTTTCCTCCGAGGTCTCGTGGGGTTCAGCCGGCGGCTGTCAGCAGAACATCCAGACCAATGACTTCGGTTCGCGGACACCCGCTGCCAGCGAACCGACGCTGGGAGTGTTCGCGGCCTTGCCCACGGCTAGTGCGTTAACGGATGCTTCGGGAAACCATGTGTGGGTCGGCTGTGTGACATCCAACACGCGACTGACTTCGGTAGTTGCTCAGGGAACCGCTGATCTGCACGATGGCGATGGTCAGGTGCTCCCGAGTGCGGATGTCGCAATTGGGATCACAAATCGACCTGGTGGGCAGGCAGCCGCTGGTTGTGCAATCACAGCCGGCCAGGCCACATCGGACTCGTGTGGTTTGCCTGCCGACGGTGTTACCACTAGGACACTCGTGGGCGAAGTACCTGCCGGTACGACCGAACTCAACTGGCAATACCAGCTCGATCTGCCCGCCAATCAACCCGCTGGCTCCTACCAGGGTGGCATGGTGTTCCTGACAGCCGCGGCCGGCGAACCCCCACCGGCATACGGCGCAGTCGCATGGGGCGCAAATACCTTGGCTAGCCTTGGGGATGGCTCAGCGGTTGGGCCGGAATCGTGCTTCAGGACCTCCTATTGCGCCAGAAGTCCGGTCGGCGTGGCCGGGCTCAGCAATCCAGTCGCGCTTGGAGCGGGCGAAGAGTTCGCGTGCGCTGTGATATCGGGGGGCGAAGTCGAATGCTGGGGCAGGAATGATGCGGGCGACCTGGGGGACGGCACCGCGACGGGACCTGAACATTGTCCCGGGCCTTCTTTCGTGCGTGAAGACAATTGCAGCCGAGTTCCGGTGCGTGTGAGTGGCATCACCAATGCCACGGCTGTCGTCGCCGGGGTCGGGTTTGCTTGTGCCCTGCTTGCGACTCATAGCATCGACTGTTGGGGTTTTGGTTTGGATGGAGAACTCGGCAACGGACATTCCGAAGAGAGCCTCACCCCAGTGACCGTGAGCGGCATCACGAACGCTACCGCCATCGCCGCGGGTGAAGCGGAGGCGTGCGCGCTGCTTTCAAATCAAACCGTCAAGTGCTGGGGTAGCAACCAAGGTGGTGCTCTTGGTGACGGTAAGACCCAGGCGGAACAGAAATCCAGCGATGTGCCCGTAGAAGTGAGTGGGATCACAAGCGCTGTGGCAGTGACCGCGGGCGACACCGACGGCTGCGCTGCGCTCGAAAGCGGAGAAGTCAGATGCTGGGGTTGGAATCTCAGCGGTGATCTCGGTGACGGTAAGACCCAGGCGGAACAGGAATCCAGCGACGTGCCGGTGAAAGTAAGCGGAATAACCACTGCCACTACGCTTACTGCTGCTTGGAGACACGTCTGCGCAGTGCTCAAAAGCGGCAAAGTGGAGTGCTGGGGCGACGACGAATTCGGGGATCTCGGGAATGGGCGCTCGTTCGAACCGAGCCCAACGCCAGTAGCGGTGAGCGGGATCAGTACCGCGACGCAGATAGCCGCCGGCTACTTTCACACTTGCGTAGTGCTCTCCAGCGGTGGCGTTGACTGTTGGGGAGAAAATTCCTTTGGCCAGCTCGGTGACGGCAAGACCGAAGCAGAACAGGAAGAAAGCTCTACGCCAGTGGCGGTGAAGGGGCTCAGTGACATCGCCGGCATAGCGGCGTATGAAGACACCACGGTCGCTTACGGTCTGAGCCTTCCCGTCGGTAAAGCGCTTACCGAACCTTAGTCGGCGGCTCACCTGAGTCAGGAAGACCGCGAGAGGATCCTTACCCACCACCTCATACCCGCTTCGCTCAGCAGTTCAAACGACGAGTAAGCGTTACCTTGCCCCGGTTGCCACCCCAAAAGTCTCGAGACATCTGTAGATAAAGAAAGGCGATTGCCCTAATCCCTTTGGAGTCGCCGGGATAAACTGGCATGGAGATGCGACAGCCTGAGAGAGAGTCCATATTGGTATGAAGCAGACAGACCTTCGAAAGTGAGTTCCAATCAACTCATCGCCAGATATCTACGCATAAGCAAGAAGGTAGCTCCACTCCTCTTTTTGGACCCAGCACTGTCGAATCGCAAGCGGCAAACAATTTCCATGAGCTTGCTGGCGACATCAGGTACGCGAAACACCCAAGCTAAAGGGGCCTTTGCCTCATTTTTCTAGTGCGCAAGTACGAGGTGGTAAGATGCGCCCAGATGGAGCCATCGCCGGCGACCACATTGGGGTTAGAGGGCCGATCATGGGACTGCGTGACTTCGCAGCGGGTCGCCCACATCGTTCTTGGCCTCGCCGTTCTCATCTTCTTCTCATATGGGGCATTGGCTCAGGCCAAGGCACTCGAACAGTATGTCTTGAAGACGCACCGTCACTGCAAGGCTCATTACGTCAAGAAGGTCGAGCACGTAAAGGTCAAAAAGCATGGACATGCTCGGGTCGTCAATGAGACGTTCTGCGTCCGTCTTGCGTCCAAGACGGTTCTACCCAAGGTCGTTTCTCCGATAACGCCTCCGGGGCCCGTGGTGACCCCTCCTGCTTCGTCTGTACCCGCCCCAGCACCCGGACACGTTGAAGCGGTTCTCCACGCGCACATCGATCCATCGTTCGTGCAGAGCCCAACCGACCCCTACAAGGTCACCTACCAGTACAGCGCAAGCGCAACCGAAGGTTCATCGGGCACCCCCGTTGCGAATTTGCCCGAAGGGGTGCTCAACCTCTTTAGCGATGGTCTGCTTGCGTGCTCGATCAATGTTGGTGGCCAGGTCATGGGTGGCGAATGCACGGTTACCTACACCAAGCTTGGTGAACATGGCGTGATCGTCACGTATACGTCGGGGACGAGTAACGGTACGGAAACTTATGTCGAGCACATCGAACCGTTTCCCACGGCCATCGTTGAAAAGCCGACAACCACCAAAGCCGGCGGCCAAGTCCAGTGCGTCCAAGCGGAAGAAGACCAAGGCGTCGTTACGTGCAAGGAGTTCGGCACCGAATCGTTGATCTCCCTCTACGCCATGAATGCCGAAAAGGGCCAAACCATCATCCGCATTCGCAACCCGCCTGAACCGAATGGGGAACCGCAGGAAGCGCTCAAGTATCTGACTGTCGGCAGATCGATAGGGATTGCACCTCCAGGAGACGGCGGGGCCACGAGCGGGCTGATCACCGAAATAATGGCGCTTGGGGAAAACGGCGAACGTCAAGAAGAAGAGGAGATCGTCGTTGATCACGAACTATGCCTAGGGCTTCAATGTGAACAACCTCCCGTTAAGCAGCTATCGCTGCCCGAAGTATGGCACGCTCATTTGTCAATCATCCCAGAAACGAGTGGTCCTGGCGTCAAACCGGAACTCAAATTGTCTTTGACCAAAGGGCTGTCATTCGAAAGGGCTCACAGGGGTGGAGAACTGCGCGGGGGAGAACTCACAGGTGGAGAACTGCTCGAAGGCTATACTGCCTTGTACGAACCAAAAGAAGGCTTGGAAGTGATCGCTACCGTGAGTTATGCCGGAACCATCACAGAAGGTCCTGCTGAAGCATTTCATCTCACGAGCGACCACTGGTTGCCGTCCATGAGCGAAACTCCGTTCACGATTGCAGGCAAATGAGCGATCTCCAGAGGGATAGGAGGACCGGTCTGACTTGCCCTCGTGCTGGACGAAGATTGCTCTGAAGCACTGTCCGTTGTCGCCGATTGGCCGTTGACCATCAATGAAGGACGTACTGGATGAAGCGTCCTTGTGCTTTTCCCCGGCGTCAGCCGCTCTTGGCGTGGTCCCACACGGCACGCCACGTTGGCCTCTTCGCCTGGATGCGGGCCCCTTTGCCCTGTGAACAAGTCCAATCATTGCTGGATGCGCAGAAGAGGATCAGGGTTTGGATGGTTAGTCAGCGGGCGGGCCTAAATTTCTGAGCCAAAGCCAATTCTGCCTTCTCGGTCGGTGGGGCACTTGTTCGCACTGTTGAATATTGTTAGGCTCGGTCCCGGTGTCCGATCCTTCTATTCCTTTGACGGGCGGCTGTAACTGTGGCGCGGTGCGCTTTGAGCTCACCGAGACGCCGCTCCGCGCCGGATACTGCCACTGCACCCGCTGTCAACGACGAACGGGCACCGCCGCCTCGCCATCGGCGATCGCCGACGCCGGGACTTTTCGAATCGTCAGTGGCGAGGACCACATCCGGCGCTGGAACGCAGGTGACGGAGCCACCAAGGCATTCTGCGGCACCTGCGGCTCGGCGCTGTTCGGACAGCATCCGGAGAACCCGGAGACCATCAACGTTCGCATGGGATCCTTTGACGGCGACCCTGGGGTACGACCGATGGGTCGCCTGCATGTTGCCAGCGCCGCTGTTTGGGAGCCAATTCCCGACGACGGCCTGCCGCGCCTTCCCCGGGCCTCTCGAAGCATAGATCCACGCCGTTTCGGCAACTGCAGGGCACCGAGCCTAACCACCCCGAGCGAGCCAGCTTCTCGCTGTGTCCTCGGCCAAAAGCGGCAAATGACGACTATGCGCAGTTGGCGTTCACCATCTGCTGATCCGACCGCATATCGGCAAAACGCTTATCGATTCAGTCGGGACACCGCTCATACCGAGGATTGATAAAGCAAGAAGGTTTCTCTAGATCCCTTTCTTCTTTCGCCAGAAAGACCCTCAAAGGGGGCGCCACTAAAATCGATACTCCATCTGCGTGTCCAGAAAGAAAAATTGCTCTAATCCGCTTCTTGACCGTTTTCGTTCAGCTAGGTGCCAGTCGGCAAAGCTGGCTACGACGGTAAGCGACGAATAGCTGCCGCGCCGCAGAAGCCTCGAGTTGGACTGATCCAATCGTTATCCAGGTGTTAGCGGTGCTTTAAACATCACGATTAGTTTCGGCTTCGGGTGGATCCCGTTAGTGGATCCCAGGGTCAAGGGAGGAATGCAGTGAACCGTCTGGGGCCGAGCTTGGCTGTTGTTGGAGTCGTTGGTGGGATGTTGTTGCTCGCGGGCTGCGGCTCAGGGTCCAGCTCCACGTTGACGACGAAAGCGGCGGCAAGTGCGACTGTGTCGAGCTCTACGTCGACTACCACGACCAGTAGTTCTAGTGGTACGCCGCACTCCAGCAGTCCGCGCAACCCGACGCCTCGTCAGTCCAGCCGTGCTGTCAGTGGGGCGCTCTCCCAATTCGCCGCCTGTATGCGCGAAAACGGCGTCGATCTCCCGCCACCGAACACCTCGGGCAAAGGTCCGCTCTTGAGCACCAAGGGTGTCAATACAACAAGCGTTAAGTTCAAAGCGGCAGAGCTCAAGTGCCGTAGCGCGCTCCTGCGTGCCTTTCACGTTCATCCGGGCAGGAGTAAGGTAGGAACTGCGGAAGCTACCAGCGGCTCAACGGGGCACACCAAAGCGTCTCCCGCGCCAAAGCTAAAAGTAAAAGTTCCAGCCGTGATCGCGCACGACCTAGAACACTTCACCGCCTGCATGCGCGAACACGGGATCACAAGCTTTCCCGAGCCGGAAGGCGCGAGCTTCAACATGAGCCATCTCCACTTGGACACGAAGAGCACCCAGTACAAGGCGGCCGAAAAAACGTGCGAACCCATCCTCCAGGCCGCGTTCTCGCAGAAAGGCTGACAGACGACGAGGTCCAACAGGCCCGGATTCACACGGCCTGCCGAAGCACATAGCGAGCCCAGCGAACCTTGAGGTTAGCTGAGTGATTTCTCGCAAGCGGGTATGCTGATTTGTGCAAAGCTCGCTTTCGCATTTGCCTGAAGAGCCTGAGACTTTGTAAGCCAAGCCTTCAGCCATGCCGGAGCGAGTCCCGGATGTCCAGGCAGGGTCAGGGAGAGATGTACGAAGTCGGGACGTTTGAGAATCCAGCTGAGGAGTCCGACGAGGGTCTGATCGTCCGTCAGGCCTGCGTGGAACTGGGTGGCGATGTTCTGCGGAGGCTGAAGCTTCTGAAGCTGGGCGACCTCCTGTGTGAATACGCCTAGCAAACGGTGCTCGACTTCTAGTCCTTCGGTCACGCTGGTTGGGTGAGATGGGAGAGCCTTCAGGCTTGCTTGAGCGTTGGTGCAGATGGTGCTCGCCTGCGAGGCAAAGCTTGCTGAGCCGCTACCACATCCGGTGGCAATGAAGATTGCTGTCGTGGAGACGGCCGCGAGTCCGACCGCGCTGATCGTGCGGAAGTGCCTGGCCATGTCGGATTCATCGGCCCAGTTCGTCAAAGCCTTGAGAGTTGTCACTGGCAGAGGGAGCTCGCGTGAGCAGGCGGCTGAAGCGGTTGCTATTTATCTGCGCGTGAGTGCTTAGGGGTGGATGCGTGGGAGCCTGGCGCTTCTTGCATGGGTAGAAGTAGACTGGTGATCACAGGTGCGCATGCCGTGCAGACACACCAGGGAGATTTAGCCCAAGGCTGGTCGGTGTGGCACTGTGCGCTGGGCAGCCCTTGTGGCTTCGCTGGCACTTGGCGTCGCTGCGCTGTCAGCTCCGGGGAGCGCGGAGGCTGAATCGCACACGCAGAAGATCGATACCGGTAACAGCCTGAATGCTGTCTCATGTGTCCCGGAGAGCACCGATTGCGTTGTCAGCGACAGCAAAGGCAACGCGTTCTACTCGACGGACGTGAGCGCCATCGCGTCCGCCACGTGGAGATCGTGGAGCGGACCGGTCGCACCTAGTCAGGCTGTCGCCTGCCCGTCGAGCTCGCTGTGCGTGCTGGCCGACGGCGTAGCCGCAGAAGGCGGTGGTGGCAACGTGTACTACGCCACCTCGCTGGGCGGTGCCTGGAAAGAAGCGTTCAGCCCCGTCTTCGGTGTGGATGCGATTTCCTGCGCGTCGACCTCCCTTTGCGTTACCGGGCAGGAGGAAGGGGAGCGCCGCTATTCGACCAAGCCGGACTCGGAAGAATGGGAAGCAATTCTGCGGGTCCGAATCGACCGAGGCACTTGGAGAGATCACTGCTGTGGACTGCCTCACCACGTCGTTCTGTGTGGCCGTGGACAGCACAGGTTACATCCACGTCGCCAACACCCAAGCAAAAATCAAAGAAGAAACAGGCTGGAAGTCGACCGACATTGACAGCGCGACCGCGCTCACGGGCATCGCATGCACCTCGACGACATCCTGCGTCGCCGTTGACGGTGAAGGCAACGTACTTGACCTCACGATCAACGGCAGCGACGAAGCGACGGTCGCCAAGCACGACGTTGACGGCACCAGCAAACTGACCGCGATCGCCTGTACGGGCCTCGCCTGCGCCACCGTGGACAGTCAGGGCAACATCTTCCTGTCGGCTGACGGCGGAAGCAACTGGACCAAACAGTTCGCGACCGGCACGGACCTCACCAGCGTCTCGTGCTCCTCGAACGCACTCTGTCTCGCCGCTGACACGATGGGCGAAGTCATCGCATTTGCCTCCGCTCGGGTGAGCGTCGAAGCCTGCGGCGGTGGCGGAGGGGTGCACCCGCTGGGTGGCGGTGGCTATGAACTCTGCGGAGTTGTGAATCCGCACGGCACGGCCGTCGAAGCTTGCCAGTTCGAAGTGGGGACCGAGGCGCACATGTATACAAACATGTTTCCCTGCGAATCCGTGTCGCTCTCCGACAAGGAAGAACCGGTGGAAGTTACCGCGAAGCTCGAGGACCTTACGCCCGCCACTACTTATTACTACCGTCTCTCCGTCACGAACAAAAACGGAACCGAATCCGGTCCGGAAGAGCAATTCAGGACCGAACCGGTGCCGCCCAGCGTGATCAGTGAGTCTGTCTCACACATAACCGAAGGGTATGCGACGCTCGAAGCTCGGATCGATCCGGGTGGAGAGGCCAGCTACTACGCCGAATACGGAACGAGTCCCTGTGGGCCCAACGCTTGCGGGACAAAGACCTCAGGAGAAGGCTTCCTCCTCGGCGATACCCAGGAAGAAGGCAGCCTCGAGCTCAGCAATCTGAAGCCGAGGACGACCTATCACTACTGGGTGGTGGCGACGAACTCCGCGGCTCCAGCAGGAGTGCACGGCGAAGCGCAAGAATTCACCACACCCAGGAGCTGGGAAGAAATACGGGGCGAAGAAGACGAACAGTTCTCCAAACAAAGAGTCCAAGAAGAAGCCAAGGCCAAAGCCGAAGCGGAAGCCAGATTTGCGCTAGCAGCAAAGGAGCACCAGGAAGAAGAAGCGGCCGCTGCCAAGAAGAGGCAAGAAGAACAGGTTTCAGCCAGTAAAGCCACGGTCAGAATCGTACAGGTCAAGGCCAGCTCCACCAGCGTCGTGATCACGCTCGAGGCCTCTAAAGCCGGCACAGTCACTATCTCTGGGCAAGGACTCAAGACGACCACGAAGAGCGTTGCCGCCGGCGGCATCTCGCATATCAAAGTCCCACTCACCAAGACCGGCAAGCGCGACCATGAGCATCACAAGAAGGTCAAGCTCACGGTGCAGCTGAAGGCGGCCGGCAAGACGGTGTCTGAGTCTAAGACGGTCAAGCTCTAGGCGCAAAGTTCACAGAGAGACTCCGTGACTTGTATTGCGCAAGGCGATCATCACCATACGATCCCGTTCTTGCGCCTGAGAGTGCTTGACGTAGGCCTCTATCCTGACGTTCTCGGGTGACGGCGCCGACTCGAGGCGCCGTGCGTAGCGCCGGGGGCGCAAGCTAGGGCCGTCAGGCCGATGGGTCAGAGAGCGGGTGGTGTTACCTGCGTCCTGCTCGCAAGACATGCCCACGGATCGTGGTATGTTTCTACCATGATCGCAACCATTGATAAGGCCGGGCGAATCGTGGTTCCCAAGCGGCTGCGTGAAGAGCTTAGGTTCAAGCCTGGGCAGAAGCTGGAGCTGAGCGCCGTGGACGGCCGGCTCGAGATCGAGCATCCCACGACGCCTGTCCGCCTCGAGAAGAAGGGTGGACGGCTGGTGGCTGTCGCCGATCATCCAATGCCCGTGCTTACGCAGAGGATGGTGCGCGAGACGCTGGAACAGACTCGCCGGTGAGCGCCGGTACTGGCCTGGCGACTCCCGACAGCAGCGTCGTGATCGCTGCATTTTCTAGCTGGAACGAATACCACGAGGCAGCGATCGAGATGCTCGGCGATGTCAGGGATCTCGTTGCTCATGCGGAGTTGGAGACCTATTCGGTCCTGACGCGGCTGCCCGAGCCTATGCAAATGGAGCCGAAGTTGGTGGCGCGGTTCCTGCGCGAGGACTATCCGGGCAAGCGAATGGTGCTGCCCGAATCCGAGCGCCGCTCGCTGGTTGCACGCCTTGCGGACATGGCAATTGCGGGCGGTGCGATCTACGACGGCATCGTCGCCGCCACGGCGACCCAACACGGTTACCGCCTCATCAGCTGCGATCGTCGCGCGGCAACCACCTATGACCGGCTCGGCGTCGAGGTCATCTACCTATGACGGGATTTCCGGCGTTGCCAGCCGCCGTTATGTTGTGATGAGAGACGTAGGAGGCCGTCAGTGACTACAAGAACAAACGCAGATAGCGATCCCACTCCCGGTGCTGAGGCCCCGCTGCATTAGCGAGGCAGTCTGGCGCGACGTGCGCGCTTCGGTGGCAGGCTGATGAGCAGTTTGCCGAGCTCGAGCCCAGTGTGTAGCTCGTCGCTACAGGGCTCGCAGTGGATCAGCCGGTGGAGTGCTGCAGCGAGATCGAAGCATCCGAGCGCGAGCACCTGGTCAGAGAGCTCATCGCGGGAGAGCGGAAATTCTCCATTTGCGAGCAGCAACCAACGCGCGATCGTGGTCAGTGTCGCCCGACACTGCTCGCGAGCTGCCTCGAGATCGTTGCTCTCGAGAACGCTCCAGGCCAGGCTGAGCCCGCGATGGGCCTGGATGAGCTTGCGCTCAGCGGACGGCACGAGGCCGTTTTCTTGGATGTAGCGGCTCGCGGCCTGCAGGATTCCGTCGTCGTGCAGTATGCAGCCGAAGCGCAGCGTCCACTGGATGTAGTCATCGCCGTCGAGCAGTCGCTCCCAGAACGCTTTTGTGCTGGCCGCGTATACGTCAACGTCTTCCTGGATACCGCCGAGGTGCGGGCGCTGACCGACGACCATGAGATCGAGGTCGCTCATCACCGTTCGTCGGCCGCGCACGGTCGAGCCAGTGAGGGCGACAGCTTCGGCGCCGAGGGCAAGCGCGCGCTGGAGGAGCGTCTCGGTAGCTTGCCGCTGCGATGGTATTTGGAGCTCGGCTGCTCGGTGGCGATCCTCTTGTAGTCGTGCACTCCATCCAACATCGACGGAAATCTGGGTCACTTGACCTACTGGAGTCATGGGGTCGAATCCTCTGAGGTGTCTGGCGCCGTCGCTCCCTCTTCATCCTCATCCTGAACAGTGGATGTTGCCTCCTCGGCGATCTGCACCACGTCCTCGACGGCGCTCAGGAGACCCTCTGAGGTCCAGTCACCGAAGTCCGGATCCTCACCCTCGTAGCAGCGTCCTTGCGCACCTGGTTCAGCAGCTCCAGTTTCGGACTCAGATCCGTAGCCAGAACACCACGCGTGTGCAGTTCGGTGGCCGCTTCTGCCTTACGCCAGTGCTGGCGCTCGGTCACGATGCCGTTGCGGTCGGAAAGAGCGACGACCGCTGCCTCGGCGGCGAGGTGCAGGAACGTCACGCCGACTACAGGATCCTCGGCCCCAAACGCTGTGCTGGCTCTCGTGAGGTGCTCGCGGGCAAGAACCGCCTTCGAGTGTGGCGACATTTCCTCAATCGTACCCTCGATTCCGGCGGCTTGGGCTTGGCTCAGCTCGTAGTGACATTGTTTATCGGGTGTCCGAGAGGACTGAGCAGCTCGCTGTGTTTCGTATGTTGACTGTGACAAAGCGCCCTAGTGGGTCGTCCACAAACGTTGCACCCGAAACCGGGGCAAGATCCCGCTTCAGCGCTGGGATTCGGGAGCTCAAGCCCGGTCGAACAATCCTGGACGGTCCACTAGGCGCAAGCCGGACTCCGCGAACGCTCACCGGGAGGATCCCATGGCCGTTGACCGTTACAAAGGGAGGCTCTGGATGAGGCGTCCCGGATACGCATCGAGCCCTTCACGCTGAACTAGTTGTACGCAAAGGGTGCCCCTGAGCGTCCTCTGCGCTCAGCGTCTCTGCTCCTCCGTTACCTACCGCGCTGCGAGTGGACTTCTCAGGTGCCGTAGCCCTGTTCGCGAAGCCAGGCGATCGTACGCCTCTGACCCTCCGCGAGGCCAACCTTGGGTTCCCATCCGAGTATGTGCCGTGCCTTCGCGTTGGAGTACGTGCCTTTACGCAGCATGTATCGCACCGAGCCCGGGTTGATCTCGTTGTTCCCCGGTGCCAGTCGTGCGGCGCGCTGGACCATGGCGGCGGCGCCAATCACGATTGGGCTTGGCAGGGTGATCAGCCGTCGGCCGACCAGCTCGGCGTAAGGGGCAAAGAACTCGCGGCACGGGGTTCCGATGCCGTCGGAGAGCGTGAAGACCTGGCCGACGGCGTCCTCAGAGGCAGCAGCCAGCACAACCCCGTTGACGAGGTTGTCTATGTAGATCGGTGAGTGGATGCCGCGGCCCCCGGCGGGGAGCATGAATCGCCGTGCTTTGATCAGTTCCGTGGGGATCACCGCCCATGGGCGCGAGCGGGGCCCGTACACGTCTCCGGGGCGTACCACTGTGCAGCGCATCCGTCCTTCGAGCTGTGCTTGGAGCACCACCTGCTCGGAGGCGATCTTGCTGTCTGCGTATGGAACGAATGTGTAATGGACCCGGTAGCGCTCGTTAACATCGTCCGGGAAGTCAACTCCGAACACGGTCACCGAGGAGAGGTGAACGAAGCGCTGCGCACCGCCACGGTCGGCGGCTGCCAGGGCGTTTGCGGTGCCTAGGACGTTTGCTTTCCAGATCCGCTCACGGTGCTCCATACGAAACGAGACATCCGCGGCCGTGTGGATCACGAGCTCGCACCCGGCCGCGTGATCCTGCCACGCTCCGGCCTCGGCGACATCGCCGGCCACCACCTGACGCTCCGGATCGACCACCAGATCGCAGCCGAGGACTTGATGTCCATCCGCGGTGTAACGCTCCCGCAGTGCTCGCCCGATGAATCCCGAAGCGCCAGTGATGAATACGCGCATGACGGCGCCAATCTATCCGCCTTGGTCTCGAACTGCACCCGTGGAGGAGGGCCCCGGGGGCCGAGACGGAGTCCGGTGGCATTCGGTGCCAAGCCCAAGAAGAAGGCCACAAAGAAAAATAAGACAGGCAAAAATAGTCGCGCAGTCCTGTTGACTGGCGTAATCCGACACACGGTTCTGGTAACGCCTCTGCGTATAGAGGCACACCGCTGCATGTTTTTCGCGGTGAGGGGGTAGGTGAGGACTCGATATGGGTTCCGCTACGCCATCGAAGCGCAAGAGCCTGTGGGTTCTGGCGGCGCTCGTACCAGCGTGGTTGGCCTTGCTCGTCCCGTCCGCGCGAGCAGCCACGCCGCCCGAACAGGACCCCTTCTACAGCTACGAAGGCTCCAAGTCCTCGCTGAAGCAAATGGCGCCAGGCACGGTCCTGAAGACCAGGACGGTCCCCTTCCACATCGCCGGGATCCAACTGCCCGTAACGGCCGTTCAGCTCCTCTACAGGTTGACCTCGGAGCTCGGCCAGCCGACAGTGAACGTGACCTCGGTGCTGCTGGCACCGCTGAAACTCAGCAACACGGTTCTCTCCTATCAATCTTTTTACGACAGCCTCAACACCGAAGACGATCCCTCCTACGCGATCTCCGGTGGCATCCACTCGGGCGGCGAAATCGCGCAGGCAGAGTCGGTGCTGATCACCCCGGCGCTGCTCGCGGGCGAGACGGTTGTGATCCCCGACACCGAGGGCGAGGAAGCCGACTTCTCCGCCGGCCCCGTCTACGGCTACAACACCCTCGATTCGCTGCGTGCCGCGCTCAGCTCTCCCGCCACCGGCCTGACAAGTACCACCAAGATCGGGCTCGCCGGCTACTCGGGCGGCGCGATCGCGACAGGGTGGGCCGCGCAGGAGTCACCAACGTACGCCCCTGAAATCAACGCCGACATCGTCGGTGCATCGATGGGCGGCGTGCTCGTCGACCCGGCGCACAACCTGAAATACGTCGAAGGCAGCTCGAGCTGGGCGTCGATCATCCCGATGTCCCTGGACGGCCTGTCGCGAGCATTCCACCTCGACTTGACGCCGTACCTCTCCGAATACGGCCAGGAACTCATGAAAGAGGACGAACACGACTCGATCACCAACGAGACGTCGGTACCCGGCCTCACCTGGTCTCAGATGGTCAAGCCGCAGTACCCGACGCCGGAAAGCATCAAGGTCTTCGTGAACACCGCCAACAAGCTCATCATGGGCCACGAAGGCGCTCCCACCGTGCCGCTGCTGATCGGCCAGGGCAACGGCGGCGAAGAATTCGAAGGCACGCCGGGCAACAAGCCAGGCATCGGACCGGGCGACGGAGTGATGATCGCCGGCGACGTGCGCAGCCTCGCCCGCCAGTACTGCGGCGACGGTGTCGCCGTGCACTACACCGAATACCAGCACCTCGGCCACATCGAGGGCGCTGGGCCGTGGCTGGCCGAAACGGCGCCCTGGCTGGCCGAACGCTTCGCCGGCCTGCCGGCGCCGCAGAACTGCGAGCAGATCCCGCCAGGCAACTCGCTGCAACCAATCCCTTAACAGGGGCTCGGCGGCTCATGCTCGTGACGCGGGTAAGCACACCAGCACGTGGACTCGGTGCGTCGTTGAGTGCTACGAAGATCGCGCGATCGACGGCACGAGCAATACCGAAACCTTCCTCTCGCTAGCGGTGAGAGGAGCAGCAACTCGCGGCCGCCTGAAGGACCTCCTGGCAAAACAGGCTGCCGTCGAGAGAGAGCTCGGGTGAGGCGGACCCCACTCCCGACCCGGCCGGCCCATCCCACTCCGTCTCGGAGGTATCAGCATGACCCGCACTGCCGACCCGCTCGAGCGGCTGCACGCCGCCAACCCCGTTGCCGCGGTCCCCGCCGTCAACTGGGAGCGCATACAGCAACACGTCACTCGTGGCGCAAGCGACCCCCGCGATCGCCGGCCACGGCTGCTCGTGATCGCCGGCACGGGCTGCGCGGGCATGCTCGTTCTTGCCGCGATCACCATGGTGCTTCTGTCGAGAGCGACCACACCGGGCCGGGCTCCTTCCTCCAGGTCGTGTGCAACCGTGGGCACATCGGCTGCCCGAGCACGTCGCGGGTCGGCGTGCTGTCTCACAGCGGGGTGCTCCCACCGCTGCAGAACCCGAACCCGAGCGTAAAGCCGGCGGCGGCGCAGTCGTGTGCGGTGCTCGGCGCCCGCTGCGTTCAAGGCTGCGCCATCCCGGTGGCCATCCCGCTGCGCTCGCGCGCGCCCGCCAGGCAGGGCTGCACGACCAAGACGGCCTCGCAGCCTTGCATCGAGGATGTGGCCGGAGGTGCCACGAAGTTCTCCACCGCCAAGGCCCTGCGCGAGCTTCAGGCGACCGAGCGCCTTCTCGATCGCGCCGCGCCCCGCGGCGCGAGCCCCTCGTTCTGCCGGCCGCTGTTCGGGGACCTGCCGACCAAACGCCTCCCCACCGCGCGCAAAAGCGCCATTAGCCGCAACGATCGGGCCGATCTGTGGAGGTCAGAACAGCGGTACCTGTATCTCTCCGTTCACGAGCTCCAGACGAATGTGCGGCCTCGTGCCAACGTGCGCGATTGAATTGGACGTGGAAGCGCGAACGCTCACATCTCTTACCTCGGCGGTGACACGACGAGGCAGCCGTTTCGTACGACGCTAAAGCGCGAGCCGAACCTGCCGAGCGTCTGCAGCTGGAGATGCCAATTTTGGCCATTGATCGTTACCAAGGATGCTCTGGATGAAGCGCCCTGCTCTCTTCCAGCGGCGTCAGCGGCAGTCTTGCTGTCACGGAAAGGTTTGAGAGAGCCCGGCTTGTTGGGTGGGCTTGTGCTGCCATTGTTGGTGTAGTGGTTATTGTTTCGGGGGTCGCGCGTTAGCGCCGGTCGGGCGTGTCTCCCGGATGAGTGTTGTTGAGTCGTTTTGCGTGATGCGAACGCGATTGAATTAGCTGTTGGTTGGTTTGCGGATGGGAACAAGGACTTGCGAAAGTAGGGGAAGAGAGGGATTTGTGGCTGTGTTCTTCGAGCCGGACCGAACTTCGTCCACCACCCTGTGCAGCTCACAAAGATGAAGGTGTCAGAGGACCATCCGGGGCGGCGCTTGCCGGAGGGGCAGTCGACCTCTCACGTCATGGGCTTGCCCGACGGACGGCTGCTCAGCTTCGCCACGATCGGGCCACCTGGGGGCGTGCCTGTCATCTTCTGCCACAGCATCCCCGGCTCGCGACTGATGCCCGAGCACGCCGTGACGATGGCCCACGAGCTCGGCCTGCGCGTGATCGTGCCGGAGCGTCCGGGCTTCGGCCTGTCGGACTTCCAGCCGGGCCGCACCATCCGCGACGCCACGCACGATGTCGGCCTGCTCGCCGACGCGCTCGAGCTCGATCGCTTCCGCGTGCTCGGTGCGTCCTCGGGGTGCACCTATGTCCTGGCGTGCTGCGCCGAGTTCCCACAACGCATCGAGCGCGCAGCGATCATGGCCGGCATCACGCCCGATGACTACGCCGGACCCCTGCACAGCGCGCTCCCCGCCCCAGCGCGTTACGTGTTGCAGCGGTCGATGGGAGCGTCCGTGCTGCTGCACCGTCTGCTCGTATTCGGGATGGCTCGTGACCCAGATCGCGCCGTCCAGGCGCTGGCGCGCCAACTCGGGCCGGCCGATCAAGGCGTCATGGAGCGCCCCGACACGGGGCGTTTCATTGTCGGCACCACCCTAGAGGGCAGCAAGCGCGGTGTGCGCGGACTCGCCTACGACGCCGCCCTGCTGAATCGCCCGTGGGAGATCCCGCTGGAGAGCATCCCGCCGAGCCTGCCGCTCAGCTTCTGGTGCGGCGACAACGACCTCGCCACCCCGCTGGCGCATGGCCGCGCGCTGGCCGGCCGCATTCCGCACGCGACAGTTCACGTGTTCGAGAACTGCGGGCACTTCGGAGTCTTCTTCGACCACCTGCGCGAGATTCTGCTCGAGCTGATCGGCTGACAACGCGCGAGGGGACGCACGCGCTGAGGCCGGCTCGATACACACGTTCTCACCACTGGCACAATCTCGAGCTAGCTCGGTCAAGGGAGAATTGTGCAAGAGAGCGGGCGGCATGGCAGCCTGCTCTCCTAGCTCATTGTGTGCGAGTTAGCCTCATCGCTGCGGCTAGTCGGCCGCGTTGTCCAGTCGGCGTACCAAATGTCCTTCCAGCCGAAGATCGAGGTGCTGGACACCCGGACGGACGCCTAGCACCTCGATCTCGAGCTTTGGCGGCTAGAGCGTGCCCAGCAGCGATCCTGCGGCTTTTTCGAGGGATTCCTTGCCCTTGTTGAGTTCGCCTTCGATGGTCTGCTGCCCTTTGCTCAGTTCACCTTCCGCGCTCTTCTGGCCTTTGGAGAGTTCACTTTCGAGCTGCTTTTCGCCGCTGGCGAGCTGGCCTTCGAGGCTCTTCTGACCCTTGGCGAGTTCTTCTTCGACGCGTTTTTCGCCGTTGGCGCTTTCTGTTTCAAGGCGCTTGCGGTTCTTGGCGAGCTCGCCTTCGAGCTTCTTCTGGCCCTTGGCCAATTCGCTTTCGAGGCGCGCCTGTCCCTTTTCGAGCTCACCTTCAAGGCGCTTGCTGCCTTCTTCGGAGAGTTCCTTGAGCTGGGCTTCGCCCTGGGTGAGATGGCCTTCGCCTTTAGCTAGCTCGCTTTCGAACTTCTTCTGCCCGGCGGCGAGTTCTGATTGGAGCGTCTTCTGGCCCTTGCTCAGTTCGCCCTTCAGGCGCGTCTGGTCCTTTGCGAACGCTGCCTTCAGTCGCTTGAGCTCCTGTGCGTACGGTGAGCTGCCGGTGGTGCTGGGGCCCGAACCCTTTACCGTTACCGACATTGACGTTGCGACACTGGCGCCGGCGGTTGCGAGCATGCCAAGCAGTGCTATCGCACAGCTGGTACAAAGCGCCATGGCGTGAAATCGCAAAGATCGGGATATTGGGGACACTCGGGCCTCCTTCGCTGATGAGGGGTCTGGGGTAAGTTCGCGATGCCCGCATGAGCACGCGAGAAATGGACCGGAAAGCGCGCACAGGCGCCACTCGCCGGCTCTTGGTCTGATCTGTCCTGCCTATTCGGTAGACGGCAAGCCCTAAACCGATTGACGATTTGTTACCCAGGCCGCCAAATACCAAACAACCTTGCGGGCTGACCTACCATGATGTCTGTCTTCGAGGGCGACCGCGGACCGAACGCGGGCAGCGCGGGCTCAAAAGGACCGACAGCAAAATGTCTGCGCAGTGCTAAAAGGGAAGAATGTGCCGCCTGGTCGCAGAGTGCAGACGCGGAAGTGATCGACCTAGTCCCTCTTTGTACTTTGTTGCATCTCTGTGTCAACACTGTGTCATCTGTGCTCTGACACAGTGCTGATCGTGGGATGTGTAGGCGTGAAAGGTGTTAGAACAAAAGTGACATCCGGCATGGGTGAAAAAATATGAAAATGCCTCGGATCAGCTACTTCTATGGGATAGTCGTCAGCATGTACGGCAGCGACCATCCGCCACCGCACTTCCATGCTCGCTATGGCGAGCATGAGGCGAAGATTGACATCGCTACCGGCGAACCCCAGGCGGGTGATCTCCCGGTGCGGGCGTTGCGGCTCATCCGTGAGTGGGCCGAGCTGCACCGGAATGAGCTTTTGGCGGACTGGGAGCTTGCCCAAGCGCGTAAGGAACTCGCTAAGATCGATCCGTTGCCATGACCAATCCTTCGAGCCTTCCCCGTGTCACCGCCGTCGAAGCTCTCGACGGCTATCGGCTGCGCCTTAGCTTTACGGATGATCTCATCCGTGAGGTCGATCTTTCCAGCGATCTCTGGGGGCCTATGGCTGAACCACTACAGGACCCAGAGTATTTCCGCCAAGTCAAAGTTGATCCGGAGTTGGGTACCGTTGTGTGGCCAAACGGCTTTGATCTAGACCCGGATGTCCTGCATGGTGACTTCGAGCCCGCTCAGCGGGCAGCAGATGCGCGCGCGTCCAGCGTCTAACAGGTACTGGCCGCGGACTACGCCCATCAAGGCAAGCTCGTCGGTGACATAGACCTCACTGAGGCTATGATCTTGGCGCGAGCGCCGCGACGGCGCTCTGCAAGACCTCTACGGGGGCTTTGATGCTGAGAGCGACGATCGCCGGCAACGTGATGCGACTGATCGGCTGCACAATGTTCGCGGCAGCTCTCGCCGCGCTGTTCGGCGGGAGCGCTCTGGCCGCGCCGCTGCCCGAATCGAGCCCTCTGTATAGCCCGTCCGCGCCGATCGTCGATGAAAACCCCGAAGTAAGCGCGGAATTCAAGGGCACGATCACGCAGGAATCGACCGCGACCGACGAAGCCGACACCGAAAAGACAGAAGCGAAAGTGTCGTGGTCGGCATCTGTGCGGGGCCCCGTCGATGAAATCGAGTACGTCGCGATCTACAACCCCTCGATCCACTGGCACGTCAACGAACTGTCCGGGACCGTCACCTGGAACGCGACCAAAGGCAAAACCAAACTGGGCTGTACGGCGAGCTTCAGCCCGACCGGCACCGACGCGGGCATCGGCGGCGTCAACATCCCGCTCAGCGAGCCGGGCTTCCCCGCCGGCGGCGGAAACCCCGCGACCAACTCCGACTACGAGGTGCACCCGCCCGACGGCGCGCTGCTGACACTGCTCAAGAGCAGCTACGCGGGCCCGGAACCGGAATGCGAAACGAAGCGCTGGAACTCGCCCGAAGCCTGGGTCGGCGCCGGCATCACCGAACCAACAGCACTGGAAGCCCTGGATCCGACCGTCTACTTCCCGGCGGGCAACAGCACGCTGCCATTCACCTTCCCCTACGACTGCGCGCCGCTGTGCAACAAGGGGACGACGTTCAAGGCCAAAGTCAGCTCGTCGCTGACGTTCTCCTCGCCCGGCCTGCCCTCGCCTTCGAGCACCGGGCCGACGACAGGCAAACTCCCCGAACACCCCTTCGGGCCGCCCAACTACCTCGAATGGCTGCGGCCGTCCAAGGAAGCCGCGCGCAACGATCTCGATCCCGCGCTGCAGAACGCCAAGAACTACTGCACCCCGTTCGGGCTCGGTTTCGACGGATTCGGCACGGGAGCGCTGCTGCTCGGCTCGGGCGCCATCGGCGGCGTGCTCGTCGTCGCGGGCTCGCTGACGGCGACCGCCACGGAGCCCTTCTGCGTGGCCACGCTCAAACGCGTCGCCAAGGACGTGGGCCGCTACAAAGACCCCCCCGACGCCGACTTCGATGCGCTCGCGCGAGCGGCGAGCACATCGCCACCGTCGCTGCCGAGCTGCTCGCGCTGGCACGGAGCGAGCGCACGATTCTGCAAGCGGCTGCGCCCGGCCGAGCTGGCATGGGTGCGAGGAGCGCAGGAAGTCGCGTCGATCGACGAAGCCCTCTCGACCACGACGAACCGGGTGAGCGCTGCGATCGCCGCAGGAGACAGCGCCGCGGTGGCGCTGCAGTCGAGTAACGGCCGTGCGCTCGAAGGCCAGGAGCGCAGCGCGATCGCGGCCAAGGACGCAGCCGGCCTGAAAGTCGCCGCGATCCTGCGCGGGGCGCATCTGCGCTTCCGTCTCAGCCGCGCCCGCTCGACGCGCACAATCGCTGCGGTTCATAGCGCCCTGTCCAAGCTCGGCATCCCCGCGAGCACGCTGGCCCCGCTCGCCGGAGCCTCGCTGAAGCCGGGCGCCGTCGACCTGCTCGCCGCGCTGGGGACCTGACGCGGTCTCGCGCTCAGCCGGTCGCCGCTTGGCCAGCCGGCCCTCGGAAGTCATCGAGGAGCTCCTCGCCGCTAACGCCGAGTTGACGGAGCCGCAAACACGGTAGGTCGATCACGGCCACCGGCAAGTAGCTGCGGAGAACCTGGCGCGCAGGGGTCTTCATCCGGGGCTCGGTTTGAGCATCGGAGCTTTCAACCTCGATCTCCTAGCCGTTGAAGTAATGGCCCTCTGCGAGGTCCTCGATGAGTCCAGGATGTGTGGGTCGCCATCCCGTCCGCTCTTGCGTGAGGGTGCTCGACGCGGGGGAGTCCGTCCCGAAGAAGCCACCGAGAAAGCCGAAGTGCTCGTAAGCGTCATCGGGGGCGATCGATACGGCTGGCACCTCGAGATGCCGGCCGATCACCTCGGCGATCTCACGCGTGCAGATGCCCTCCTCGGCGACCGCGTGCAGCACAGTGGCGGCCGGTGCCTGCTCCAGCGTGAGGCGGAACAGGTTCGCGGCGTCGAGCCGGTGGACCGCCGGCCAGCGGCTTGACCCGTCGCCGATGTAGCCGGAGACGCCCTTCTCGCGTGCGATGTTGATCAGGATCGCAATGAAGCCGTGATCGCCCTCTCCGTGAACCGTCGGCGTCAGCCGGACGGAGACCGAGCGCACGCCGCGCTCTGCGAGAGCGAGCAGCGCATGCTCGTTGCGCCGGCGCCCCCCGGCCGGCCCGTCGGGAGCTCCGGGATCGCCCTCGGTGGCAGGACGTCCGACCGCGAGTCCCAGCGTTCCCGAGGCTATGACGAGCGGCTTCTCGGATCCCTCGAGCTCGGCGCCGAGGGCTTCGATCGCCGCCAGGTTGACGCGAGCGTTGTCCTCGAATTTCGAGAAGTCGTGGATGTAGGCGAGGTGGATGACACCGTTGACAGCGGCAGCGCCGGAGCGCAGGCTGTCGAGGTCTTCCAGGTTGCCTGTGTGGACGGCGGCGCCGGCCGCGGCAAGTTTGTCTGCCGAGGCGTCTGAGCGGGCGAGGCCGAGAACCTCGTGGCCGGCAGTGAGGAGCTCAGCTACGACGGCGGAGCCGATGAATCCAGATGCGCCCGTGAGGAAAACGCGCATGAGAGAACCTCCGAATCGGAATCGATGTCAGTTGCTGACATCACTGTAGCAAGGATGTCAGTCTCTGTCATCAGTGATGTCAGTGGCTGCCGCTACGACTACGATATGTGGATGGCGCGTTGGAAGCCAGACAGCCCAGGGAGACTCGAGCAGGCCGCCCTCGCCCTCTTCGGCGAGCGTGGATACGACAACACCACAGTGGCCGAGATCGCTGCCCACGCAGGCGTCACCGAGCGGACGTTCTTTCGCCACTACGCCGACAAGCGTGAGGTCCTCTTCGGCGGCGCCGGGGTGATGAAGAAGCTCCTCGTCAGCACGGTCGCGGGCGCACCCGATTCCGCCGGACCGATAGAGGCTGCCGCGGCAGGCCTGGAGGCGATGGCCGAGGTTCTCCAAGGCCGCCAGGCGTTCGCCCGTCAGCGTCAGGCCGTCATCGCCGCGAATACCGAGCTGCGCGAACGCGAGGTCGTGAAGCTCACCTCCTGGGCTGGCGCGCTCGCGGAGACGTTGCGCGCACGCGGCGTCTCAGAGCCCGCGGCGAGCCTCACCGGCGAGCTCGCGATGGCTGTTTTCAGAGTCGCGTTCGAACGCTGGGTGGACCCGGCCAGCCAGCACGACCTCGCGCATTTCATCGGCGAGTCCCTGGATGAGGTGAAGGCCGTTACGGCTGATCGACTCCTCGCGGGCTGATCGGACAGAGCTGTCGCCGACGATTCTCGGTGGCGCTGGTCGCTCAGCTACGTCGTTGACTGAGGTGTCGTGCAGAGAAAGGCTTTGGTCAAGCGGGCACCAAGAGCCTGTCGGCGTACTGGCGTAGGACTTCTGTCTCTAGCGGCCTCTCGATAGCGGATGTTCGCCAAAGTTCGGCGACTCGGTCCTCCAGGTCTTCGCCTGTTTGGAAGCCGAGCAGTGGACCGGCGTGATGCAGTGTCTCCTTGCCGAGGCATTGCTTCCAAAGCTCCTCTGGCTGTGCCCGCAAACTACGGTAGTCCTCCGCGCAGCGAAGCAGGTCTGCCAGAAGAGCAGTACGTGCCTGATCGTCGAGGGCGGCGATTTCATCAATGGATGCCTGAATGGCCTGCTCGGGGTCTGGTGCGAGCTGCGTCCATGTCATCGCGTATCCCGACTCGCGCGCGTGACCAGAGATCCCCCGCCATCCACAGTGCTCACAGGTGCGCCTCCAGATCCAGTGTCCGGCGTACCTGTCGGTGATCAGCTGGATCAGCTCGAAGATCTGCTCCTCGTTTTTGCCAACGCAATCGCCGATGGCGGCGAGTGCCGTGGGCTCCAGGAAGAAGTTCTCGATCTCGTGGACAGGCAGGACACATACGCCGGTGTCGTTTACCAACTCTTCGATCTGCATGTCCGTCCGAAAATCACGATCGATGAAGCCCCCGATTGGAAGCCTCCCGGTGGCAGATGCTAGATCCGCTGGGGAGAGCGCACGAATCTTTTGAAGGGTCCCGATCACATTGCTCCAGCCGCCAATCCCCACGAACTCATAGCTGGGCACCACATCGAGCAGATCGGCGAACCGCTCAGCTTCATTTCCGGTTGATAGCCCACCCTCGATCAGAAACAGCCCCGTCCCTGCCAGCGACAACGCCGAGGATCGAAACCTGCGGGGAAGCGTGGATGTCGCCACAAACTTATGACGAGGCGCGATCCGGCGAACTACTTGGTCCTCGTCCAGGTCCAGAGCGAGCATGACTCCCGCGCTGGTAACGCCGACTGCCTCCAGAGCTTGAGCTGCGATCCAGGCCTGTCCGGTATCGATGGTGGCCTGCAGATACTCGAGCGAGTTGTTGAGCAGTTCTGTGTTCATATGACCCTGTGAGTCATCGAGAACGAACAGGCACTTCTGGAGCTTCTCGCTGTGCAGATCGATCTCGGTAAACGCGCGCTCCGCGTCAATCTGGAGATAGAGCATCTCCGATGCTTCACGAAGGCGGTCAATGAGCAGTCCCGCAACCTCGCAAGACCGATGCGGGTTCTCGATACCCGAGGCGTGTACGCGCTCCCAGTGCCAATACTCGCTGCTCGCGCCTCTCTGCACAAATAGCTCGCTTGCGTCCGGAGGACGATCAACAGGATCTCGGCGATTCCCCCAAGCACGAAATGTGAGCCCGCCATTCCACTGGCTGGCGATGGACCGAAGGCGCGCTGGGAGGATGCTGTGAGCGTTGGGGAGGACGTCTTTGATAGCGAACGTGATCTCGAAATCAAACGGCTTGCTCTGGGCACAGGGCGGGGGCCGCTCGGGCTCTGACTGGGTCGCCAATCCGAGTGCGCGCGCGCTGAAATCGATGAGCTCGAGTAGATGACTCTTGGCTGTGTCGCTCTCCCCGACCAGACACACCGGATCGTTACCGATCCCGAGCGAGAGGTTGACCCCTTCGAGATTGCGCCATCGACCCACATGAATCGCGCGTATCCGCATTCCGCAGACCCTACCTCCAGATAGCCGCTCATCGCAACGCCTACGGTTCGGGCCGGGGCCAGCGGAGCATCGCGTCAAATCCCAGGATTTCAGATGTCCTGTAGCCGGCAGGCGACTACGGCGCGCCTACTTCTTCTTGGACCGTTTTCTCGCCTTCTTCTTGGGCCTCTTCTTAGGCCCGTACTTCTTGCGCGCGGCCTTTTCGCAGGCGAGGCGCTTCTTCTTCTTGCTCTTGGCCTTGTACTTCGTGCGGCAAGCTTTGAGCGCTTTCGCGAGCTTCAAGCGATTGAGTGCCCGCCCACTCAGAGCCTTCACCTTGGGGCAGCCAGTGGCGGTTATCTTGGTGTTCTGTTTGAGCACAGCACCGTTTTGGGCGGTGAGCACGGTGGGCATCACCAGGGTCTGTCGGCAGAAGTCGTATCTCGAGTTGCCCGATCCCCCGGCCGCGAGCACAGAGTAAGGACCCTGCGGCAGCGTCAGTTCGAAGCTCGACAGCGGCGCGTCGGGGAGCGTTTTGAATGTGTTGGAGGTGATGCCGTTTTTGATGTCTGTGTTCCCGACGAGGATCAACGTGATCCCTTCACCCTGTAGGAGCATCACCACATCCGGGAACGCCGCGTTGCCGTGGGAGACGAGGAACACGGGCCCGGCCAAGGGGTTGTTCAGGATGGGCGTGTGAGCCACGGCCGTGCCGACAACCGAGGGCGTGGGGCAGCTCGCGGGGTTTTCCGCGAATTGCTGTTCGGTGCACGCTTTCTGCAGCGTCGTCAGGCGGGCGGGGAGGACCTTTGGCAATTCCACCCTGACCGACTTGATGTTCGCGTAAGTCCCCTGCGGGGCGTTGGGGTAGGACAGGTCCACGTGCAGGCTCGCGCCGGCGGCTTTGCTGGCTTTCCCCGCCGTGGAGACCGCGAAGACCGGTTTGAAGCCGAGCGCCGTGCAGTTGACAGCCTGAAAGGGGCTCGAGATAGCCGCGTCTGTGCCACTGGTGGAGACCAGCGTGCCCGTCACTGTCAATGGTTCACAGCTCGTGGGATTGAAGATGAAGTTCGAATGGCTGATGTTCACCGCGACGGAACGGACGTCTACCGGCACGCCGTCGAGGGCTGTTGGCAGCGGGTCGCTTTTGACAGTGGCCTGGGCTGTATGCGGGTCGATGTAGAGCCCCTGCCGCAGCACGACGACCCCGAGATCGAACGGGCCGGAGATCGCTGGCGTGATCGCGACGAGATCAAACGGCGCACCCTTGTACGGGCCGGCGAGATACTCGTGGCCGATGGCAGAAACCGAGTCCGGGCCCTCTCCCAGAGTCGCGGTCACGGTGCCTACGTCCGAGCCCGCGGGGCAACTCGGATTGGCCCGCTCGATCGCTCCGTCCCCGGGCTCATCGAGGCGTTCTGCCGCTTGCAGATCGGAGTTTGGGCAGATCGTGACGCCAGCGATGTTGCCGGAGAACCCTGGCGGCGTGGTCACGTTGATCAGTCCCAGCCTCTGTGACCCATCTTCGCGGCTGATGGTCAGGGCGAAGGGGCTGTAGGCGCCGGCCTGTTTGACTGTCGTCCCCGCGGAGAACGCTGGGGAGAATCCCTCAGTGCATCCGCTGCTCGTGCTCAGCACGTTCGAGGAGGGTGTCGCGACCGCTCCGTTCCAGCCGGTGAGTTGACTGGAAGCGCTGGCGCTCCCGCACGTCTGGGGTGTCACGAGCGAGGCTTTCGGACCACCTGTGAGCTCGAGCTTGAGATCTGAGAACGGGAGCTGGGGGTTGTTGTCGAACACAGCCCGCACCTGCCCCGGTTCCAGGCCGCTGACACCCTGTTGGCCACCGAGTTCCAGACGACCCGCGAGCTTGACGAGGATCCCAGTGTGTGGGTCGTCGATCACGAGGTACACGCCGATCAGGGCTCCTTGCACAGTTTCCTGCTGCGCTAGGTAGATCTCCCCCTGCAACGGATGTTCAAACAGTGGCGTGCTCACTTCCAGGGTTCCGATCTGCGACGCGGCCGGGCATGCCGGCTGGCGTTCGGATTCTCCGACCGAGCCGATCCCGATCTGCGCGGGCGAGCAGGCTTCCTCGCCGTTCGTGGCCGAAGGCGTCAGCGTCATCCCCGGTGGGAGCGTCACCACGGCATCCTTCAGGTGCGCCTGCGCCAACCCGTTCGGGTCTTCGTCTTGGGGGACGCGCAGGTTGATTTCGAGTCCTGTCGGGGTATCCGTCGCCGAGGCTTCCGGCGTCACCTCGATCGACGGGCTGAAGTCCAGCATCGAGCAGCCTCCCATCACCACCGGATTGTTTTCCTGATCGGTGAAGGCCACGTTCGGGAGAGAGACGGCCGTCAGCGGTTCTTCGGAGGAGTCCGCGCTGACCGCGAGCGTCTGCGGTAAACCACAGGACGTCGGCATCCGCAGAAACGCACTGGGGGAGACGTCGCTGGGGATCGGTGCGATCCCTTCTTCGCCGTGGGGCCCGATTCCCGCTTCGTCCTGCCCCGGGTAGACCCGCAACGCATTGTGCGATGGGTCAGCGGGAGCACCCCAGAACGAGACGTCCAGACCGACGAACCCTTGGCTTTCAACATGCTGCGCGTCGAGGTACACGACGTATTCACCATCGGAATTCGGGTGAACTCCAGCGTCGAGGAACGCGACGAACTTGCTGGAGGAGATGCCGAACTGTGCGGGCACTCCTTCCGGCGGCACGAGATTGAACACGGGAAGCTGCACCGTGGACCCGCCCTGCGGTGTCACGAGCGCGACACCCACCTGTGTGTCAGAGGGGCAAACGGGATTGCCTTCCCCGCTCAGGCGAAGTTCGAATTCCGCACGGGCGCACTTCGGCACGGCATCCGGGTTCCCCACCAGCCCCGGCGGCAGATCCACATGAAACCCACCGAGAACAGCGGAGGCGCGAAACGCGGACCCCGAGGACCTGTTACTGACCGTGAAGCTCATCGCGGTTTCATATGGCGCGGAGCCGGCCTGGCTAGCCGGGCTACCGTCCGAATTCGTCGCCCATTGCTGAAAGCTCGTCAGCTCAAACGGCGCGGGCAGCGAGCTCACACCCAGACTCGTCGTAGCGCGAGCACCGACAGGCGCCCCACCACCGGAGACGACCGCGCTGTCGAGGAGCGGCCCAGAGGACAGCGGCCCTGTGGTGAGTTCGACCCCGATCGCGGGCGCCAGCGCATCGGTACCCGAGACGCCTTCAGAGCCGGGCGGCAACCTGCGAGCGCTCGCGACCGGGGCGATGGTGGCTCCCGACTGATAGGTGCAGGTCACCGTCTGTCCCGATGGCGCGATGGCGCATTCTCCCCACAGCCCGGACGGTTCAAGCCCAGTACCGCCGGTCATCACAGCCGCCGCCTTGGTAGCGGTCAGTCCAGCGGGCAACTGATCCACGACAGTGATCGGCGAAGCGGCGGCACTCGGGGCGTCCCCGATGTTCTGCAGGTGCAGCAGGAGGAGGCCTTTCCCTCCGGCGGGAACGTTGCTGGGCAGCGCTTCTGAGGTGAGACGCCACGCCGGCGCGGGTGCGGGGGAGGCGAGCGCCGGCGCCGCCGAGGCGGCGAGCGCAAACGTGAGGAAACCCAGGACGAGTAAGGCTACGCTCGTGTGCCTCGCTTTGGTCATCTAAGCTCACCTCTCCGTCGGCAAACGCTTTACACTTATCATCCGAACCATACCATCCGAACCGGATTAAGCAAGTAGCTTCACATGACAGACGAGATCGAGCTCACACCCACCTCCTACATCGTCCTCGGACTCCTGTCGTTCTCCGGCCCGGCGACCCCCTATGACCTCAAGCAGATGGTCACCGCCACCGTCGGGCACTTCTGGTCGCTGCCCCACTCCCAGCTATACGCGGAGCCAACACGACTCGCACGCGCCGGCTACGTCACCGAGAACCAAGAGGAGAGCGGCAGACGCCGCAAGCTCTACACGCTCACCGAGCCTGGCCGCCAGGCCTTCAACGAGTGGCTCGGCAGGCTCACACCCGAGCTATACATGCTGCGCGACCTCGCGCTGCTGAAGCTGTTCTTCGGCGCCGACATACAACAACTGGCCGAAGTCCAGCTCGAGACCCACCGCAAACGGCTCACCGAATACGAAGCCCTGCACACCGTGATGGCCGGCGAGGGTCCAGCCGGTCCTCGCCTCTCCCTCGAGCTCGGCATCCGCCACGAGCGCGAGACCGTCAACTTCTGGGCCGAGCAGGCCAAACCCCCCAAGAAGAAACGCTGAGCACCATTCCCTCCGCGGCCAGCGACGCTCCGTGATTTCTTTGCGCGATGTCCGCATGGCGTCCGAGGTCCCTCTAGGTACACGACCCGGCGAGGATCCATGGCGCTGACGCTCTACTACATGAGGATCTCCCATCCGTCCAATGCCGCGCGGTTGATGCTCGACCACAAGGGCCTCGCCTACCGCCGTGTGGACGTCAGGCCCGGCTTCCAGCCGTTCATCACGCGCCTTCACGGGTTCTCGAAGATCACGGTTCCGGCACTCGAGCTCGATGGTCAATGCGTCCAGGGATCCCGCGCGATCGCGCAGGCGCTCGAGCAGCACAAGCCCGACCCTCCGCTGTATCCCTCAGACCCGCGACTGCGCACGGCCGTGCAGGAGGCGGAGATGTGGGGCGAGCGTGAGCTACAGCCCGTGCCGCGCCACCTCTTCCGCTGGGCGCTGATCTCAAAGCCCGCGGTTCTCGAGTCCTTCGTCACGGATTTTCAGCGCCTGCGCCCCGCCAAGCTCGTGGCCAAGCTGCAGGCCATACCGCTCGCTCTCTTCATGCGCGCAACTGCAGTCAACGATGAGCGCGTCCGGGGTGACATGCGCGCGCTACCGGGAATGCTCGAGCACGTACGGGAGCTCCTGGACAACGGGGTTCTCGGCGGCGCGCAACCGAACGCCGCGGATTTCCAGATCGGAACTACGCTTCGAGCCATGGCAGCCCTCGAGGACCTGCGAGGAGTACTCGACGATCGTCTCTGTGCCTACGCAAGGTCCATCTGGCCGCAAACAGAACTGCACCTGCCGTCGGTCTTGCCATCGGACTGGCTGCCACGGCATCAACAATGAGCCCGAGACCGTAGCCGCTGGTCGGTGCCCACTCGCGTGGACGGGCGAGGAGAAGTATCAACGCCGGTTATCTGCGGGGTGTGCCTCCGTGTGGCGTTGGGTTGGAGTGAGCCGCCGTGGGCCGGTTTGCGTCTGTGATGAAGAGGTGCCCGTCGTGCAGCTCTCCGATCTTTCGTCGAGCTTGGCTCTAGGGATGGCGTGGCCGTTTGATCGGCTTCCATTTGACGCCGGCCAGTGACAGCACACGTGCGCCTTGCGCTGGGTCTTGGGAGTTCTGAAGCGTCCAGATCACGCCCGTGCCGAGTGGCACCGCTGCGTCCAAAGGGCCTTCGGTTTCAGAGCCTTCTCGATTGCCGAAGTTGACCTGCGCTTGTTGTGCTGTGTTCGTGGTCAGGCTGTAGCGAACCCATGCGGGGTCGCCGTCCCCGAGCCCGTGTTCGTGGTACTGGCGATAGGCGTACAGCCATGGGCCAACGATCGTCGGGGTGAGATAGGTGCGGGTGCCGAACGCCGCAGCGCCGCCGGTCTGGATGCTGTCGATCAGCTCTGGCTGCTTCCCAGGTCGCTGGACCCATAGATTCGAAATGACCCATTCCCCCACGGGGCCACGCGGGTGTAGGCGACCTGCGTGCCGTCGAGTGTCAGTGCGGTTATTTCCCCGACGTAGCCCTTCGTGCGGGTCAGTTCCGGCGACTCGCCGATGTCCGCAGCCGAGAGGCTGTTGTGGGGTAGGACGAGTGCCTTCAGGTGCTTTGAGCCGGCGGTCCACTCGAACATTTCCACCGGGTGGCGTTCGCCGCCCTTTGGCACCGCGCGCAGGAACGCGACCGTGCCCTTCCACAGCGCCGGCCGAAAGAGCGATCCGCCGCCAGGTACCGCCAGCCGCTTTTCGCGCGGGCTAGTCGTTTCGATCGCGAGCTGCTCCAGCTTGCAGCCCTTGTGCGTCACCGCGTTGGCGCAGCGAGGGTATACAGCTGCGACCCCGCCTGAGACAAGCGGTCCGAGACTCACTTCGAACGGCTGGGACTCTCGGCGATGCCCGTCGCCGAGACCTCGCCATTCGCGTTTCGCGCCATCAGCTGGTAGCCGCGATGCGTCGGGTCATAACGACTCCATGCGGCCCAGCCGCCGTAGCTCGAAATGCTCGTCGGGCGCGTAAGCGCTTCGAGCGATTGGACCTGTAGCGAGCCCGGCTCGCTGGGCAGCAGCGATCGCTGCACCGGCGCCGCCAACACCGCGGCCGCTGTCGCAGCCACAAGCATGCACACGAGACTCATCAGCAGCCAGGCGCCGCCAAGAGTGCGGGAAACACGCGTCTCCGCAGAATGTGACCTCGAGCGCATCTTCATCACGATTCTCCTCGCATAGCTATAGCGGCATCTCGGTCTGCGAGCTGAAAGTCCAGAGATCGACTCCCTCTTGCTCGCTCTCCACTGTAAGAAAGTTTCGCCCGCTACGGTGACAATGGCGACGCGACGGAGCCTTCAGGCCGGCATGTATTTCATGAAGGGACGTCGCTTGGATGGTAAGGTCTCGCCTTATGGAGGGGCGCAGGGATGTGGTGGGACGGGTTGACGAGCTTATAGCGCAAGGCGTGAGGCTTCGTGATGCGTGTGCTCAAGTTGCGCAGGAGGAGGGGATCACGGATCATCCGCGTGTTAGCGCGGCAGCTTATGTCGAGCGGCTGTGGGCTGACGCTGGCGCGCCGCCAGCTCCTAGCCAGGTTCGTGCAGGGCGTCGTGAAAAGCGGATTATCTGACCCACGGTGCTGCGCGGTGCCGTGAGGCTCAAGGAGGTCACCACGCCGAGCAATGAGGCATCGATGTCTGTCACCGCTCACTTGGAATGACGGGGCACAGGATGGTTGACTACGCCGTGGGCAGACGCGCATGGTCTTCGCGCGAGAGGTGAAAAAGGAAACGGTATGAAGAACTGAGGAGGAGAACTAGGAAGATCCTCAAAGGCCTGGATATGGCATCGGAGCCTCTCAAAGGCATCGTCCTAAACTCTAGTAGCGCCTGAGCGTTGCACTCACCACATCACGTGGCGTAGACCTAAACGATCTGGAGGCAATCCCGTGAAACGCATCTGCATTCTCCTGCTTAGCGTCCCGCTCGCTGTCTTGGCTACCCCAGTCCTCGCCAGCGCCGACAGTTCAGCCCCGTCGGCACAATCCGCCTTGTTTCACACCGTGGAACTGCGCAAGACCAAACTCGGCAAGATCCTTGTGAATTCGGCGGGCTCGATCCTGTATGAGTTCACCAAGGACGGTAAGAAGAAGGACACGTGTGTAAAGATCAGCGGATGCTCGGGCATATGGGTGGCCCTGCCGGTTCAGGGTAAGCCTTCGGCCGGCCCCGGAGTCAAGGCCTCCCTGCTGTCCAGCATCGCCCTGCCAGGGGGCGTGGACCAGGTCACCTATGCGGGTCATCCGCTCTATATCTACGAGGCGGCGCCCACGCTCACCTCCTACGTAGGGGTCAGCCAATTCGGCGGCAAGTGGTATGCGATCAACGCAAAGGGACACGCAGTGAAGTGATAAAGACGCGCCCAGAAAGACACTCGCGGTAGTAGCTGGTCTGGTTGTGACAGAGTTGAGGCCCATGGCAGCCTGGGTGCGCGGTTTCCTACCAAGGGCTGGGGCTCTCGCCACAATCGGAGTGGCTATCGGCGGGCCGATCCGCGCGGCATTTGCTCCGTCAGAGATAGTCTCCGCACAGGCCGGCAGGACTGGCTCTAGGAGCACTCGGTCAGGCGGTCTGGCCGGCTCCAACGCTCCCAGCCGGTGTGTGTTGAGGAACGTGCGGCTGCGCTGTCCCAACCTCATCATGTCTGCACCATCTGAGCTGCACCTGGATCACACCACCATCCCAGGACGCGTCCTGCTGCGTGCGACCAGCTCGATCAACAACCGCGGGAGAGGCCCGCTCGAGCTTCGAGCTCACCGCACAAGGTCCCATCACCTGGTGGTCTACCAAGCGATCTATGACCGCCACGGACGAGCCCATCTGTTCCGAACGGCCGCCCATCTCACCTTTAAGTACATCCCTGGTGATCGTTACCAATATTCAAATGTTGGTGGCGCTAGTTACTGGAAGCTCTCGCATGCAGCCGCCTTCGAGCTGTGGTCGGTCGACGCCAAGCTGCGGGCGGTGCGGCTCGTGAGGACGGGACCAAAGGTTGACTACTGTGTGCGAGACCTAATACGGAGCCATCCATCTCGGCGCTCGCCAAGCGCACCCGTCTATCCTGGATGCAGCCAGGATCGCGGCATCCGACGGGACATTCTCGGGACCTCCGTTGGTTGGTCAGACGTGTACCCGTATGAGTATCCCGAACAGTGGATCGATGTGACCGGATTGCATGGCCGGTTTGCCTACGTGCAGATCGTCGATCCAGATAATCATCTGAGGGAGTCAACCCATCGCGACGATGTCTCCGAGACCTATGTTGAGCTGCCCAGCGGCCGTGTGCTGGGGCACCGCGTCGGCGTCGCTGCGCCTTAGCGCATCGATCCATGGCTGAAGGCCGGCTTGCTCGACGGGCAGATGACGCGCTGAGGGCGCGGTATCCGGACCGCTGCTGCGGCAAACCCTAGGGAGATCTCCTCTGATTTTTCATGATGGATGAGTTCCGATCACCGGGCGCGCAAAGCTAGGTCTGGTATAGGCTTCCCGCGGTTTTGCTAGCGCGGAAGCGACACATGGGGGTCTTGGCGGTTGGGCTTGCGTTTGCGATGACCTGCGTGGTCGCTCCCGGTGCTGCGTCGGCAGGATCGCGACGCGGGGCGAGCAGCCCGGCAGACCGCGTGGCCCTGCACGCCTATCTTCTTGGCACCTACGAGTACATACAGGCGATCGCCAAAGCTGCGCCGGCCACGGTTGCCGCATACGAAGGCGCCGCGAGCAGGATCGCGGGCGAATGTCCCGGGGTGCTGGCCGGCGCGCCTCAGGAAACCGGGATCGAATTCGGGCCGCGCATACCATCGCGTACGGCGCGCCAGCGTGGTGAAGAGGAGCGGCGGAGCACACAGCTGAGCGACCTCGAAGAGGAGCTCTCCTCGGAGCTTCTCTCCGCCGAGCGGGAACCCCGCCGGTCGGCGGAGACGGCCTTCGCGGCCAATCTCAAGGCCCTGCCGCAAGGCGATCCGGCGTTGACCCACATTGCTCGTATAGAGGTGATCGGATTGGAAAAGGACTTGCAAGTGGAAAGCACGGATGTGTGCGCCGATATGAAGGCGTGGGCTGGCAGCGGCTACCGCACGCTCTCCCCGGCTAGTCGGGCGATCGCGCTGAAAAGCGAGACAGAACTTGTCGAATTCTTGAAGGATTTCGCCGCACAGTCCACAAGCGAACCCCTGCCCGCCACAACTCCCGCTGACAAGGCGCTCACGCGCAAGACCGACCGGTTGGAGCTGCAGACGGCAAAGCTTCTTGTCAAGTCCATCGACAGCGCACGCAAGCGTGTCGAAGCCGCGCTTGGTCTGACAGCCCACGCGAATCTTGAAAAGAGACTCAAATCGATGCCGCACGAATCGAAGACCTCTACCAAGATCGGCGCGATACGTACGGCGGCCGGGACCAGGCTCACGGTCTGGCTGCAGCGCACAAAGGGCGGCTCTGCGGGCACGTGCAAGCTGAGTGTGGAAGTGAGGGGAGCCAGCGGTGCCAAGCCGGGGCTTCTTGAACTGCTCAACAGCGAATCGGGAGTCTGCTTCTCGCCTCGCAGAGATCGCTCTGAAGCCCCCAGCATCAAGTGCAGCGAAGGGCTCCTGAAGATCGAGGCTGACGTGCCGACCGCCACGCGCACGGTTGACCTGCGCATGAGCAACGGAACGCAGGTCGCCTCCCGCCCGGTGCTCGTGCCGCGCCGTCTGGGTGGGCCCGACGCCTTCTACTACCAGGCGGTGCGCGGCCCCTCGCCGATCCCGGTGTCTTTGATTGAGCACGACGCACAGGGACACGTGCTCCGGATGGCGAAGCTGGAGCGGATCGTCGGCTGCTCCAAGCACCCGTTGAAATATCTGCCAGGCGGGAAGCGCATGCTCGTTCACGGACAGACCCCACAGGGCCCTGCCTTCTCGATCGTCGGCGAACGCTATCGGCTGTTCGGCCGTATCCACACGCAGCTAAAGCTAAAGACGGGAGAAGGGCCGACGAACTCCGACGAAGGCGAAGAAGAAGGCCCGAACGAAGGCCCAGGCGTATTCCCAGGCTCGTTCACTATGCCCTTCAACCACCCGAAGCCGCTGGACTCGAAAGTCTCCGCCGGCTGTCATCCGCACGAATACTCGATCTTCTATGGGCTGCTGAAGAATCCGCGCGACACGGTGCTCGCGAAGCTCGCCGGCAAGCTCGTGCCGCTGTCCCGCGTCAGCATCCCGGCAAGCCTGCACGCCGGTGGTGTGCTCGTCTATCTGGCCTCAGAAGGTCGCCCCGAAACGGTCGTCGTGCGTGCGTCAAGCGGCGCGGTCGTCACGAGCGAAGATCTCAGCCGCTTGGCGAGAGAAGGGCGCGAAACCTGCGAAGGGGAATCGGAAGGATCCGGTCCGCCGCCGGGTGGCCTCGGCAGCATCGGTGGCGAAACGAGCACGATCGTCGTGGGCAATTCCTGAAGTGGTCTGAACACCCGCGGGCATTCAGTGCGCCTTCGCGCAGCCCAAATCAGGTTGACGAGCTAACGCTTCGCGTCCGGCCGAGGCCGCGGACGCGGGCCTGTGTACTGGGAGAGTCCAGCGCGGCGTGCGGCGGCCTCCAAGCGGTATCCGCACCCGATGGGACTCGCCTTGGTGGCGGGCGGTGACGGGCTCTCGCCAGGGACTCTCTGGGCCTGTTTGGCCGGGTGGGTCAGACGACGCAACGACAACGAGAAAAGCACGTTAGGACACCCTAATATTAGGTTGACCTAAGTGTAGCAACGGAGAAGCCGAAAGGCCAAACGCCGACCGGGCTGCGGTCGAGGTCAGGGGTTCTCGACCGTCAGGGCTTTGCGGATGGCGGTGGTGTCGAAGAAGCCGATGCCGTAGACCCCTTGGTCTCCCTTCAGGTCGTAGCGATCGACACCCTCCCACACGAGTTTCTCTCCGGCGATTGTCGCCTGGCTACGAAAGTGGATGGATAGCGTGTCGCCGTTCGCCGCGGCAGCCAACTGTCCTTGCGCTCAGTCCGAGCGAGGACACCCGTAGGTGTCCGCTGTCCGCTGTATCGCGCTTCGTGGTCTAATGGCCTGGTCTATCGGCCGGTGGTGACCCATGCGTTTGGGCGTCAACCGGCCGGAACAGGAGAAGCCCATGTCTGCTTCACAGCGCGAGCGCACGGATACGGCATTCGATCGCGATACCTCAGTACGCCGACGTAAGCCAGCCGCAGACAGCAGTCCGTCTCCCACCGAGGCGACCTTTGACGCTGATGTCTCCGCAGACTGGCTCGCGATGAACGGACCTCACGGCGGCTATCTGGCCGCGCTGTTGCTCCATGCCATCACTGAGGCTGTCGGGAACCCCGCCCGTTCGCCGCGTACGCTCACGATCCATTACATCCGCCCCGGCACCACGGGACCGGTGAGCATCGATACCGTCCTCGAGCGCACCGGGCGCTCACTGAGCAGCATCTCGGCACGCATGGAACAGAACGGTTCTCTGATCGCCCTGGCACTTGCCGCGTTCTCAGGCCCATGGCAGGGACCGGAGATCACCGAGTCACCGATGGCGGAGGTCCCACCGTCCGATCCAACACGCATGCGGGAGCGGCTCCTGGACATCCCGCCGCCGCCGTTCGTCGAGCGGCTCCTCGTTCAGCCTCGCCTGGGCGCCGTTCCATTCAGCGGCTCTGACGAGCCTATGGAGGTCGGCGCCTGGCTTGGTCTGACAGAGCCTCGCCCCCTGGACACGCTCGCGCTCGCCTTCTTCAGCGACGCCCTCTTCTCGCCGCCATTCATTCGCTTCGAGCAGATGGCCGCCACCCCCACGATCCAACTCACGATCTACTTCCGCCAACATCTGCCCCGCGTCGAGAACCCCGACCCGCGGGAGATGTGCTTCGGCCACTTCCGCTCCACCCTCGTACACGAAGGGTTCTTCGAGGAGGACGGCGTCATCTGGGCCGCCGACGGCAGCGTGCTCGCTCAGTCTCGCCAACTCGCGATCGTCGTCCAACCGACCTGACCGCCGGGAGCCCGGACCCGCCCAAACGCGAACGGGATCGCGAGAAGCTAGAGGGATCTCACCGTTCGGAGAGAGCGCCCACGTCGATGTCGAAGTGACTGGCCAGTGCTTGGCGTCCAGCCGTAGTGACGCGCAGCGCGCGGGGTACGTTGCGGGGGATGAGCCACTTGCGGGCTCGGAAGGTGGTCAGGAGGGCGCCGCCGAGAGCGCCAGCGAGGTGGTCGCGTCGCTCTGTCCAGTCAAGGCAGGCTCGCGTGAGTGGCCTGCGTCCCGCCCGGAGGGTCTCGACATCGATGCCCAGTGTCTGCAGGCGCCGAGCGCCAGCGGGTGTGAGTGTGACCCCCTCAGGTGTGACTCTCAGTGTGTCATCGGCTTGTAGACGGTCATACAGCGCGGTCGCGACGGTTCCAGCGAGGTGGTCGTAGCAGGTGCGGGCAAAGCGCAGGTCAAACCCGACATGCGGTGGCGGTGCCGGCAAAGATGCGGGTGTGAACGCCATCACGCTCTCCAGCAGGGCGGCGACTCTGGGATCGGCAAGCCGGTAGTAGCGGTGTCGTCCCTGCGCCTCGACGGTGAGGAACTCGTGGTCGGTTAGATGGCGAAGATGCTGGCTGGCGGTCGAGGGGGCGATGGCGGCCAAGCGAGCGAGCTCGCCCGCTGTGCGCGCACGCCGATCCATGAGTGCCTCGAGCATCGCGACACGCGAGGCATCTGCCAGCAGCCCGGCGATATCGGTGATGTCGGTTGCGCTATCCACCACAGGAGTTCGATCGTAGCGGCACACATTTCGGCGCACAGCGAAACGACACGGCCCAGACTTGTCGGTATGCAACTCAGCAAAGACGACACCCAGATACCCAGCACCGCTCCCGGCGGGGAGCATCAGAGCATCTGGCCGAGCATCCTCTACTTCGGCACTCCGGTAGCTCTCATCACCACGATGAACGCTGATGAGACACCGAACATCGGACCTATGTCCTCAGCATGGGCACTCGGCTACACCGTGGTGATGGGCTGGGAGAGCACGGCGCACACCCTCGCCAACCTCGACCGCGAGCGCGAGTGCGTGATCAACCTACCCGGCCCTGACCTCGTCGAGCAGGTCGAGACGCTCGCGCCACTGACTGGCCGCAACCCCCCGGCGCCTCACAAGGCCGACACGTTCCGCTTCGAGCCGCATAAGTTCCAGGCCGCGGGCTTGACCCCTACGGCCGCGGAGACCGTGAAGCCGCCGCGCATCGCGCAGTGCCCGCTGCAACTCGAGGCGAAGGTCACGGCGATCCATGAGCCGGCGACCCGCCCCGACGGCGAACACTTCCGGATAGTCGAGACTCATATCCAACGAGTGCACGCGCAGTCGAGCATCGTCAAGCCCGGAACCAACCACATCGACCCGCAACACTGGAGTCCTCTGCTCTACGTCTTCCGGCACTACTTCACCACTGGCCCGGAGCTCGCGCGCAGCTTCCGCGCCGAAGACTGACCGATCGGCGGCTGTGTTGCTGTCAGTACTTGTAGGGAGACCGGCCAGTACGATCCTCTCTGGAGATCGATGATTTGCAGTCGCGTGTGATGAGCGCGGCGCTAGACGAGTCGGCAGGTCGGCCTGGGAGGCGGTGTAGATGCGAAACGTTTCGTCTCAACGGGCTGCGTTCCGGGCCCTGCACGAGGGTGGCTGTTTTGTGATCCCCAACCCTTGGGATATCGGCACGGTTCGTGCTCTGCAGGACATGGGATTTCCGGCGTTGGCGACCACGAGCGCAGGTCTCGGTTTCTCCCGCGGGCTGCCCGACTCACCCGATGCGCTGACGGCCGATGTGGTGCTCGAGCACATCGCCGAGATCGTCGCGGTGGCCGAGGTGCCAGTGAACGCAGACTTCCAGTCAGGGTACGCGCCGGACGCCGAGGGCGTCGGGGAGAACGTGCGACGCTGCGTGGAGGTTGGTGCTGCCGGCCTGTCGATCGAGGACACCACCGGCCAGTCCGACAGGCCGCTGTTCGAGCTCGATGAGGCCGTCGAGCGGATCAGGGCCGCCCGTGCGGCGATCGACTCATCCGGCGCGGACGTGCTCCTCACCGCTCGCGCGGAGTGCTTCCTGGTCGCCCACTCCGATCCGTTGCGCGAGTCCATCCGCCGCTTGCAGGCCTATGCGCAGGCGGGCGCCGATGTGCTGTTTGCTCCCGGGGTGCGTGAGCGCCAGGACATTCGCGCCATCGTGCAGTCGGTCCATCCGAGGCCCGTGAACGTCTTGATGAGCGCCAACACCGGACTGCGTGTGATCGACCTTGCTGAGCTTGGCGTGCGTCGCGTCAGCGTCGGCTCGGCTCTCGCACGGGCCGCCTGGGGAGCGTTTCTGCGCGCGGCCAGGGGCATCGAGGAAGACGGCGACTTCGCTGGACTCGACGACGCGGCGCCATTCACCGAACTGAACGCCATGTTCAAGGCCCCGAGGCCAAGTTGACGGTCACTCATTTGGCTTGAGGCCACGCAACATGTGTCCTCCGGTGCAGCCATCAGAATGGTGTCGTGTGGAGGTCGAGATAGGCATTCTGGAGGGCATACTTGTGGCGTTGGAGGAGCATGCCCGCGAGTGTGAGCGGCCGCCGAAGGCGATTCTGCTCAATCGTGGCAACTACGAACTCATACGCTGGCATGAGGTACTTGGTCTTCCGTTCTACCTGACGAGCGCCTTGAGCCGATGCGGTTTCGTCTTCTGTGTGGCGTTGGACGCGGTGGCTACTGCGCGGAGGGAGATGTCTGGTGGGATGAGGAAGGCAGCCCCCTATGTTGTCGTCGCTGAAGAAGAGCCGGTCTAGCCGACGGTATCTTCGAAGTCCTCGTGTGAGAACAGGCTGCCGCTGTAGAGGGCGGCCAGCTTGTACTTGAGATGGATCGCCGCTGGCTCGGTCAGCTGTGTGACGCGCCGTTCATCCAGATAGTCGTGGTGCACGGTGATCGTCGAGTAGAGCAGTGCAAGGCTCTCGGGGAAGCCAGAATCTGGGATCTCGGGCAGATAGAAGTAGTTGACCAAGTGGTCGTACTTGCGCAGATCTGCGACTGAGCCTGGCTTTATGACGGTCTTGTCCAAGAGCTCTTGGAGTGCGATGACGGGGGCAAGCATGCGAACGGGATGCGCGTAGCTGTCTTGGACACCTTGGGCAATCATGCTGCAAGTGGGGGTGAGCAGCATCGCAAAGCCTGGCTCGAACGGCCCTGATAGGAACTTGCGGTGGCCGGCTGAGTGGCTGACGGCGTCGGGTGGCCAAGGGTAACCGAGAGGCACGTCCTGGAAGAGGTCGCCTTGCCGAAGGTAGGTGGTGCGCTCGGCATAGTACGAGTCGTCTGCAGGTCGAAGCTCCCAGTCGGATAGTCCCACGCGGTCAATCTAGACCTGTGGGGAGACGTAGCTAAGCGGCGTAGTCGTCGTCGCCCAGCGTGTGTCGCTTGGTTGGCCGTCGGCGCTCGGCGGGCAGCGTCGTGTCTGGAGCGAACTGGCTCCACATCTCCTCGCGCATCCGCTCGATGTCGTCCTTGCGAAAGCGCCGGATCCTGATCCTGGCAGTCGAACCGCCTTTAGCTGGCCTCGCTTCTCGAGGTTTCGCACGGTGTTCTCGTGGATCCCAAGCTTCCTTGCCGCCTCCCTCACATTGACGAATTCTGTCGTCTCACATGGGTCCTCCTTTCGTTCTCCAGGACTATAGCGACTTTAGCCACGGAGTACACTATGTAGATCTTGTAGACTTTGTTATTCTTGTTGACATGATGCAAGCAAAGCTTTAGGACAGATGGGTGCTGTCCGGCTCGCTGCCAGAAGGTCGCGTCAAAGTCGCGACATCGATTTCTAGGTAACGCATAATCGGTAACTCGATACGCCGAGATGGGGCAGCGTACAGACACGACCACGGCAGGCATACAAGAGATAAGAGCAAGCGCGGACTGGATGATCCTCGGACGGCAATGGCGCCAAGACGATGTGACACACGCGGTAAAGGTCAGCGGTCCCGGCACCAAGTCATCGACTCCATTTGAATCGAGTGCCGGAAAGCCCGGGCGGCACAGGCACGATCGAAATCACGTCTTCATACCCTCCTACGCCCAGGTCCGAGCTTCGAAACGATCCTCCCTAATCCCATCTCCCCAGGCACCGAACAGCCCCAGCCGATCGAGCACGTCACCACCGGCAACGACGAAGGCCGCACCGACCTTTGGGACGAACCGAAAAACACCTTCCCGATCGTGATCAGCCTGAGAACCTCATGCCTCCGGGCAATAGACAGTGACGGTTCCAGTGGCGACCGCTCCTGGAAATAGCCGCCGCGCTCGCGTCTGGATCGCAAGCCAGGCGGTA
>CAVQZJ010000031.1:0-82570 GCA_963718425.1 uncultured Solirubrobacterales bacterium | reverse complement strand
GGGACAAGTCCGCCCTGCTCATCAGTACCTGTACGCGACCGCCGCCCCAACCGTTATCTACGAGCAGCCCTTCAACTTGTGCGACCTTGATGTAAAACAACAATCTCTTTCTTTCGGGCCTGCGAGCATCAGAAACATTCGGGTGGCAGCCGCGCCGGGCACATTCGGTGCTCAGCACCGCATACACCGTCCATGAAAGTCCGCGGCTACTGGCGGATACATGGCGAACGTTCGTCAGAGTCGAGTTCTCTCACAGCGTGCTGACCGGGACGGCAACCGCTGAACCCGGCACTTGACACGAGCGGCTGGGATTACCGGCCTGCCAATTCCCGCACATCTGCGCTGAGCTCATGCCGTCCGGGGATTGACGCCGCCCATCGCGAATCCGGCGGCGCCGCACATGGCGGCGCCTCGGGCCCACAATGCTTAGGACATGGGTGTTCGACCGACGCCGACGGCCGTGAACGGTCCCGCGGGCCTCGACCATTCGAGGCGCCTGAGAACGGGCTTGGCCGGCCGTACGCACTGAGTGTCGCGGTCCGAGATGACCGCTGCCGGAGCGCCGGGTTCGGCCGCCGACCGGGCCGGCGCTAATTAATTCGAGTCCCACCGAGGAGTGCCGAGCTTGCCAGCAGGTAGCCGGGTCCTTCAGTGAGGCTCAACGGACGTGAGCCGTCGGCGAAGGGACGCAGTTTGCCCTCCGTGTCCCAGGACAGGCTCGGGTAGGAGCCCGGCACTCGGGGAGTTGTCCATGTACGGCGCCGGGGTCGAGGCCGCCGGCGGCCGCCAGCCGCAACCAGCCAGGCCATCCTGCGTGGCCGCGGCTTCGAGGAATTCGGCGAGCACAGCCGGGTTCATGCCGAGGCCGCGGCCGTGACTGGCGTCGAACAGCACATGGTCGATGCCGTCCGCGGGCTCTAAAGCCGCCTCGCGCACCTTGCGGCCCGAGTTCGCTCATCGCCGGAGAGTGGCATTGCACCAGCACAGTCAGGCCACTTGAGCGAAGGTCTCGCAGGTATCTGCCGGCCCAGTCCGCGGTGTGCCATGCAGCATGTCGAACTGCACGCCGTTGAGCCATCGGGCGCCGCGGGCGAGCAGCCGTTCTGTGAACGCGTCCCGGTATCCCGAATCAGACACGAACGCTTCCTCCAGGTAGACCTGTGCGACACGCAGGGTGCCGGCGCCGGTGTCGTTAAGCGCGCGAGAGACGCACGCTCGCCGACGGGAACCAGGCCCCGTACTTGTTCGGAACATCCAGCCATTGCGTCTTGTGCGTGGCTTTGACGCCCAGCAGCAGCAGTCGGTGCGCCGCCAGCCCTGAGGAGGACGTGCTCCCGCTCAGGGCCAGTTGCTGGCCGACGCCGACCACTCCCCTCACACCGACGTAAGGAGCGTTGTTCCGGTCACGCGATATCTCGCCGCGCCGCCGGCGCCGACCGCGCATCAGGGCTGCTCGGACGCGGTGAGCTTCGGCGCCGGGGTGGGCCGCCAAGGCGCGGTCACCGAGCAGCCCAATCAACGGCCGTGCGGGCGGTCGCGACCAGCGTTTCAGATTGCCACCAGGGCGAGGTGCCGTAGCCCAGCCCGTCCAAGCCGGCGCTAAGAGTCAGGCATATCGCGGCGCACTGGAATTCGGGTTCGCGTAAGCGCGCAGCTAACGGCTGAGCCGGTATCCAGCGTTCGTCATCGAGCGCCCGCCACCAGCGGCGCATCAGCGCGTGATGGTTCCTCGGCGAGCAGCGGTTCCAGACAGGCGGCCAGCAGTGCGTCCGCGAGAGTGTTCTCGCCTCGTACAGCCGCGACCCGGTGAACGTCGGTGCCAGCGTTTCGAAGGCCAGCGCGCCGAGCCGGTCGGAGAGAGCGGCGTCGAATCCTGCGGCGTCGGCAGCGCGTTTAGCTGCACGGAGGTGTGTCTCGTCGGCGCCGTAGCCGAAGAGGGGCCCCGGTAGCGAGCTCAGCTGCGTTGCGTCTTCGTCTAGCTCTGCGAGCCCGGGCTGTGTGGGTCAGGGCTGAGTAGTCGGCGGTCGGCTATGTTTTTGATTGCGCGGGTGCCGCGTTGTCCGCCGAGGACGTTCGAGAAGGCGTCGGCGGCGACCGGTGGGGACGGGCGCGGGAAAGGTAAGCGACGGCATGATGTTCTGAAGGTAGGGGTTGTTCCGCGTTCGGGCCGCCGCGGGTGCTCAGGGGTCGAGGTGTTGGCGGGCGGTGGCGGCGAACGCCCGGACGTGTTCGTTCTGCCTCACTAGCAGGCTGGTTCATCGTCGGGGCGTGCGTGATGCTGTCCTCGGCCAGCCAGCGGCGGCACGGGTCAGCGGCGTCCGCCTCGAGCTCGCCGGCTTCCTCGGTCAGCAGCTCGACCGCCTGAGGGACGTCGCAGTTCGAGTAAAGCTCCGGTGGCGGGAGACGGCCGAACCCCAGGAGATTTCATCGACGATGCCGTCTGCGTGAGCGCTTCGCACCCGGCGAAGATGCTCCGGCCCGACCTCCGCCTCTTCCCGGTTTTCGCTCCGCTGCCAGGCCGAACGGGCTCAACTCGTAGGGCTTCAGGTGCGCCCCCCCCCCCAGGGACCGGTTGGGCGCCTGGCTGTCATGAAATATCGACGTCCCAGCTCGATATTCGCTGAAGGAATCGCACCGGACGTAGTCCCGCAGCTGGGTGGCGCGCCCCCGCCGCCGGTCACCGAGCTGTAGGGGCGTGATCGCGAGAGGATGGTTGCAGACAAGCGCAGCGACAGTTTTGCTCGGCTGTTCGGCGAAAGCCGCGCAAGCCGGACGCGAGCCTGCCCTTGAGCTGCAGAGGCCTAGTATTCCGTACCCGCGGGCGCGGCCGACCTCTATGTTGACCACTAGAGACGAGCGGCAGCTCTGCGTAACCCTCTCCAGAGCGCTGGATGCTCTCGGCGTGGATGAGGAGCGCGGTGACCGGCGGGAAATCAGCTATGACTACCGCGACGCGTGGGGCTGCAAAAGGGTCATTGACGGTCGGTCCGTCGGCTTCGACGTCACCACCACTGGTTTCAGTGTCGTTCAGCCAAGCCGCAACGTGCTCCGGAAGGTAAACTGCAAACACTGCGCGTCCCGCGGGCGCCCTCTAGCAGATTAATGGTCCGATGAGCTGCCGCACGCCAACGTTCGAGAACTTCCGAAACGGGCGCGGAACGGTTCTGAACGGTGCTGGAACTGGATGACGTTCTGCAGCAACGAGAAAATCGTCGTGAAAGCGCTGCGCGTCCCATCGTCGGCGGGTCATGCGTACACCTCGACTGCCGGGGCCGGGATGGGCACTTGCGTTGACAATCAGCGTCTGCATGACGCTTGGCTTTTGCGGCACTGGCCCAGCTAGTGCGGACGTGCCCGCAGGGCTCTCCGGGTACACGTATTTCTCGTCCAATACGAGCACCTGCTGGCAGCAGGCCGCCTACCCGGCCTCATTGTTAACCGTGTGCAGTCGGGATGGTCCGGCAGACCCCACCAACCATTCTTCAGGCAACTGGAGCCGGCCAGAGTATGTTTCAGGTCAACGACCCGGTCGCTCCGTACTGCTCATATTTCGACGGTCAGGCGCGCTGGCTAACCCGAGCATTGACGGTTCACCGCTGACCGGTTTCGCGACGCCCTCGCCGGCAGGGTCCTTACACGCGGCACCGTCGGCGGATGTTCCTGTCGGCGGCGAGCCGTTTTGTCAGAACGGACCCGACTCCACGGGACAAGGCGACGGGCTTCGACGGAGTCCACCATTCACCGTATCCCGTGGAGTCGGGTCCGTTCTGACAAAACGGCTCGCCGCCGACAGGAACATCCGCCGACGGTGCCAGCGTGTAAGGACCCTGCGGCGAGGGCGTCGCGAAACCGGTCAGCGGTGAACCGTCGATGTTCGGGTTAGCCAGCCAATTCGCCTGCCCGTCGAAATATGAGCAGTACGGAGCGACCGGGTCGTTGACCTGAAATATATTGGCCGGCTCCGTTGCCTGAAGAATCGTTGGTCAGATATCCCGGACCGTCCGACTGCACACATTAAGCGATGAGGCCGGGTAGGCGGCCTGCTGCCAGCAGGTGCTCGTATTGGACGAGAAATACGTGTACCCGGACGGCCCTCCGGGCACGTCCGCACTAGCTGGGCCAGTGCCGCAAAAGCCAAGCGTCATGCAGACGCTGATTGTCAACGCAAGTGCCCATCCCGGCCCCGGCAGTCGAGGTGTACGCATGACCCGCCGACGATGGGACGCGCAGCGCTTTCACGACGATTTTCTCGTTGCTGCAGAACGTCATCCAGTTCCAGCACCGTTCAGAACCGTTCCGCGCCCGTTCCGGAAGTTCTCGAACGTTGGCGTGCGGCCGCTCATCGGACCATTAACTGCTAGAGGGCGCCCGCGGGACGCGCAGTGTTTGCAGGATGCCTTCCGACGCGTTTCAGCTTGGCTGAACGACACTGAAACCAGTGGTGGTGACGTCGAAGCCGACGGACCGACCGTTGATGACCCCTTTGCAGCCCCACGCGTCGCCGTTGTCATAGCTGATTTCCCACCAGTCACCGCGCTCCTCATCCACGCCGAGAGCATCCAGCGCTCTGGAGAGATGTTCGCAGAGCTGCCGCTCGGTCTCTGGGTCGTCATAGAGGTCGGCCGCGCCCGCGGGTGCGGCATCCCTAGGCCTCTCCAGCTCAAGGGCAGGCTCCGCGTCCGGGTTGCCGCGGCTTTCGCCGAACAGCCGAGCAAAACTGTCGCTGCGCTTGTCTGCAACCATCCTCTCACAATAGCGCCCTACAGCTCGGTGACCGGCGGCGGGGGCGCGCCACCGTGCAGAGCTGCGGGATTTTCCGGTGCGATTCCTTCAGCGAATATCGAGCTGGGACGTAGATATCGATGACAGCCAGGCACCAAACCGGTCCCTGGCATCCGGCTGCCGCACCTGAAGCCCTCCGTTGAGCCCGTTCGGCCTGGCAGCGGAGCGAAAACCGGGAAGGGCGGAGGTCGGGCCGGAGCATCTTCGCCGGGTGCGAAGCGCTCACGCAGACGGCATCGTCGATGAAATCTCCTGGCTTTCTGCTGTCTCCCGCCACCGGAGACTCACTCGAACTGCGACGTCCTTCAGGCGGTCGAGCTGCTGACCGAGGAAGCCGGCGAGCTCGCCCCAGACACGCTGACCGTCGCCCCGCTGGCTGGCCGAGGACAGCATCACGCACGCCCCGACGATGAACCAGCCTGCTAAAGAGAGGCAGCTCGAACACGTCCGGGTGTTCGCCGCCACCGCCCGCGAACACCTCGACCCCGAGCAACCGCGGCGGCCCGAACGCGGAACAACCCCTACCTTCAGAACATCATGCCGTCGCTTACCTTTCCCGCGCCCGTCCCCACCGGTCGCCGCCGACGCCTTCTCGAACGTCCTCGGCGGACAACGCGGCACCCGCGCAATCGAAATTGCCGCCGACCGCCGACTACTCGGCCCTAACCTACACCCCCCGGGCTCGCAAGCTGCTCGAAGACGCAACACAGCTGAGCTCGCTACCGGGCCCGCTCTTCGGCTACGGCGCCGACGAGACACACCTCCGTGCAGCTAAACGCGCTGCCGACGCCGCAGGATTCGACGCCGCTCTCTCCGACCGGCTCGGCGCGCTGGCCTTCGAAACGCTGGCACCGACGTTCACCGGGTCGCGGCTGTACGACGCGAGAACACTGCTCGCGGACGCACTGCTGGCCGCCTGTCTGGAACCGCTGCTCGCCGAGGAACTCCATCACGCGCTGATGCGCGGCTGGTGGCGGGCGCTCGATGACGAACGCTGGATACCGGCTCAGCCGTTAGCTGGCGCTTACGCGAACCCGAATTCCAGTGCGCCGCGATATGCCTGACTCTTAGCGCCGGCTTGGACGGGCTGGGCTACGGCACCTCGCCCTGGTGGCAATCTGAAACGCTGGTCGCTACTGCCCGCACGGCCGTTGATTGGGCTGCTCGGTGACCGCGCCTTGGCGGCCCACCCCGGCGCCGAAGCTCACCGCGTCCGAGCAGCCCTGATGCGCGGTCGGCGCCGGCGGCGCGCCTAGATTACTCGCGTGACCGGCAACAACGCTCCTTACGTCGGTGTGAGCGGAGTGGTCGGCGTCGGCCAGCAACTGGCCCTTGAGCGGGAGCACGTCCTCTCAGGGCTGGCGGCGCACCGACTGCTGCTGCTCGGCGCCAAAGCCACGCACAAGACGCAATGGCTGGATGTTCCGAACAAGTACGGCGCCGCCTGGTTCCCCGTCGGCGAGCGTGCATTCTCTCGCGCGCTTAACGACACCGGCGCCGGCACCCTGCGTGTCGCACAGGTCTACCTGGAGGAAGCGTTCGTGTCTGATTCGGGATACCGGGACGCGTTCACAGAACGGCTGCTCGCCCGCGGCGCCCGATGGCTCAACGGCGTGCAGTTCGACATGCTGCCGTGGCACACCGCGGACTGGGCCGGCAGATACCTGCGAGACCTTCGCTCAAGTGGCCTGACCGTGCTGGTGCAATGCCACTCTCCGGCGATGAGCGAACTCGGGTCAAGGGTGCGCGAGGCGGCTTCAGCCTCCGCGGACGGCATTGACCATGTGCTGTTCGACGCCAGTCACGGCCGCGGCCTCGGCATGAACCCGGCTGTGCTCGCCGAATTCCTCGAAGCCGCGGCCACGCAGGATGGCCTGGCTGGTTGCGGGCTGGCGGTCGCCGGCGGCCTCGACCCCGGCGCCGTACATGGACAACTCCCCGAGCCGCCGGGCTCCTACCCGAGCCTGTCCTGGGACGCGGAGGGCAAACTGCATCCCTTCGCCGACGGCTCACGTCCGTTGAGCCTCACTGAAGCAACCGGCTACCTGCTGGCAAAAGCTGGCACTCCTCGGTCGGGACTCGAAGCTCGATTAGCGCCGGCCCGGTCGGCGGCCGAACCCGGCGCTCCGGCAGCGGTCATCTCGGACCGCAACACTCAGTGCGTACGGCCGGCCAAGCCCGTTCTCAGGCGCCTCGAACTGGCGAGGCCCGCGGGACCGTTCACGGCCGTCGGCGTGTTCGGTCTGAACACCCATGTCCTAACCGTCATTGCGGGCCCGAGGCGCCGCCGTGTGCGGCGCCGCCGGATTCGCGATGGGCGGCGTCAATCCCCGGACGGCATGAGCTCAGCGCAGATGTGCGGGAATTGGGCGTGGCCCGTAATCCCAGCCGCTCGTGTCGAAGTGCCGGGTTGAGCGTGTTGCCGTCCCGGTCAGCACGCTTGTGAGAGAACTCGACTCTGACGAACGTTCGCCATGTATCCGCCAGTAGCCGCGGACTTTCATGGACGGTGTATGCGGTGCTGAGCACAATGTCGCCCGGCGCGGGCTGCCACCCCGAATGTTTCTGATGCTCGCAGGCCCGAAAGAAATTGTCCCGCTTTACATCAAGGTCGCACAAGTTGAAGGGCTGCTCGTAGATAACGGTTGGGGCGGCGGTCGCGTACAGGTACTGATGGCAGGGCGGGAGCTTGTCCGGGTAGCGCGCCCCTTGCATGCCGTCGAAATGCGCTCCGCTATTACGCTGCGAGCTGCCTGCCTTGACGACACCTTGGTTGACGGTCAGGTACGCGTACATCATTTCGCCGCCGGAATGTAGCTCCTTTTCGAATTCGCCGAGTGCGACGACGAGTTCTGTAAGCCAGGCTGGTAGCTGTGGCAGGTAAAGCTCACCGTCGGGGAGCTTGATGGGCATATATAGAAGCGCCAGGCGAGCGTCCGTGACCGAACCCAGTGACAGCTCACCGACCTTCCACGCTCTGCTGGCGCTTAGGTAGCGTTCCTGCGACCATGGCGTCGTAAGTAAATCACCGAGGTTCAAGTTGCGTGGTGAGGTCAAACGAAGCATGCGCTGACCGTACCGGGGCTGCTATCAGCGCGCCTGAACTTTTGGTTGCAGAATCACACTTTCAAAAGAAGGGATGAAAGGCGGCCTACCCATCAATCATCGTCGCTGAGGCGAGCTCGCCATGGCCAGCCATCCGTGTGGGTGGGTTTACTACCCGCGCAACTGGCATGAGTTCCGGACGTTCTTCGCTTCAGAGCGGGACTGCCCGCTTTACCGCGCGCGTCTCCGCTGGCCCGCTGGCTTCCGCTGTCGGTTCTGCGGCCATGACTGGTACTGACCACGAGGGGACGGTCGCTGTGCTGCTCGTGCCGGCGCAAGACTTCGGTCACCGCAGGCACCCCGTTCGAGGGGCACACGCGCATAGGGTTCCCAACAGACCGGGGTCGGAATCGGAAGTCGGGGTCAAAGCCAGAGTCGGGCTCCGGAGGTTGCGAACTCGTCCTTGACAGGGACGATAACGCCTTTATGGGTCAGAACACACAACGAATTGGTCGCCGCGAGTTGCGCGGAGACCCTAAACGCCTGTGGAGCGGGAAGCTCTGGCGAAGCGCATCAGCGCCGAGTGAACTACCCGCTACGAAGCAGTAACCAGACCGTGCCGTCACAGCGCTGCTTGCGGCTTGAGACAGAAGTGCACAAACTGGACAACGGTTGAGCAGCTGATTCGCGGCAACGTGGTACCACGCTGTCGGCGTGTCGCCGGCCAGCGGCTTTTTCATCCCCGGTCCCGCCGTCGCTGCCGCCTATGGTGATGGTGTCATGAGTTCTCCGCCGCCTGCCCGCCGCCTGATGTGGCATGTAACCTCGCCCGAGTCCGACCGCCGGTGCCAGATAGGCGCGACATTGACGCTCCGACCGTGAGCCTCAGAGCACTTCTTCAAGGCGGTGGGAAGGGTCTTGCTCCGATCACAGGGCGCACCGAGGTCAACCTGGAGCGCTATGTGCACGAGATCCTCGCATCCGGGTTTCCGGGGCTCCGCGGACTTTCCGACCGCTTGGCGCGCGCACAACTCGACGGCTACATCGACCGAATCATCGACCGCGACTTCGACGAGCTCGGCCGCCAGGTACGGCGACCGGGCACATTGCGAAGGTGGATGCAGGCGTACGCGGCGGCCACCGCAACGAGCGCCTCCTACGAGAAGATCCGCGATGCAGCGACGAGCGGCCAAGGCGAGAAGCCGACCAGAGCCACGACACAGCCCTACCGCGATGTCCTCGAGCGACTGTGGATCCTCGATCCAGTTCCCGCATGGTCGCCCACACGCAGCCGGTTGGCACGCCTCTCGGCGCCTCCCAAGCACCACCTCGCGGATCCAGCGCTTGCAGCCCGCCTGCTCGGCGTTGATGGCGCGACTCTGTTGCATGCCCGGCCGACTGGCCCTCCGATCACTCGCCAAGGGACGCTGCTAGGAGCCCTCTTCGAGTCGCTGGTCACGCTCAGCGTCCGCGTCTACGCTCAGGCAGCAGAGGCGCGTACCGCTCACCTACGCACCTGGAGCGGCGACCGCGAGGTCGATCTCATCATTGAGAACGGCCGACAAATCGTGGCGATCGAGGTCAAGCTCGGCCAGACACCCGACGAACGGGACGTGCGACATCTCCTCTGGCTCCGCAACGAGCTCGGCAACGATCTGACAGACGCGATCGTTATCACCACCGGCCAGGCCGCATACCGGCGACCCGACGGAATCGCAGTAGTACCGGCATCCCTGCTCGGACCATGAGCTGTCTGCCCTACCTCGCCCCTACCCGCAATGACTCCTTGGTCCGGTCTTCATATTGATGGAGCGATATAGACCCATTAGCGACAGCCAAATCGCCGTAGAACTCGTGTTGCCATGGGACTCAAGGTCGCCTACAAGCGCTGGCCCATCGTTGGCGGCTCGCGTCCTGCGCCACTAATCCACCGAGGGTGTAGATGACCTAGAAAGCGCCGGTCGCGCTGGTCCAGCGACATGGCCTTTACGCGGTCGAGCTCTAGGCCCATCCGACCCTCCACCGGCGCCATCTCCAGTTGTACGCTCCCCCACGTGCGGCCCTTGTAGCTCAGTCGTAGCCGAACCCGCATCGCTTTCGTGTTGGGGATCGTCTCGAGCACGTCGCGGGTCAGGTTGAGGTGGTTCCAGGGTGCCGCCAACGCCTCGTCGAGGTGGTCGATGGCCTCCTCAGCCCGCGCGCGAAATGCTGCGTCGTAATCGCCGGTGGCTCGGGCTCGCAGCTGCAGACGCAGCTCCAGCGCCAGACCGCCCTTGAGCAAGATGGGCTCGCCGTCCTCATCGCGAACCCTGGTCAAGGACTGCTGCGACGACCATGGCGTTTAGCTAACCGCTGCAGCCGTGCCGGCGGCATGCGTCGGTCGGCAGCATGGTTGCCGATGAGCCGCTGCAGATGACTGACGTCACCCGGCAGCTTCTTGACATTGTCAGCCACTGGGAACCGCCTGCGACAGCTGGCGCATTGCGGCCAGCCGCTTCGCGGCCGGCTTGGTGATGAGCCCACGAGCACGCGCAGTCGCGATGGCCTGGTCGATGAGCTGCCAGCCAAGCGCCTGCTCGATACCGCCAAGAATGGCTCGTTCCGGAGTCACAATCGGGATGCCCTCGTGCCAGCCGATCTCGGCATGGTCCAGATTGAAGCGGTGCAGCCGGTAGATCTCCGGTACCGCTTTGCGGGTGCGAAAGCCGCGCGGGACCGTGAGGTGGATGGCGTTCGGGTTCACGTCACACAGCTCGTACAGGTCCAGGGCGGTCTCGTGGCTGAGCACGCCCCGCCGGCCAGTCCACAAGACCGCCTCCATATAGGCATCCAGCGACGTGGCTGGCACCATCGGCATCCGGTATAGGCCGTGGCCGAGATGCTCCAGCGTGTGGCGTGCCGCCATCAAACGCAGTTGGGTAGGGTCGATGTTCAGCGCTCGCGCGTCGTCCGGCGTCAGATAGCCGTACTGCCGCTGAGCATAGTCAAGCAGCACCGTGAAGGTTCTTCCCGGCATGATGTACTAAGCGTATCATAATGATACGTAAGGTGCAATGATATCTGGGTGCGAAACGTACTGAAACGATACGTTTCGCACGCTACGAGTTCAGAGTCCCCGGGCAGCATCCCGACTCCTCACCATCGCCGGTGCCCGAGTCAGGACAGCAAATGGGCCAGGTAATCCGCGACCGACGCGGTGAGTGCGACAGTGATTGCGCAATGACGCATAGCCTTGCTGGCGCGGATGACATCGCTGAAACGGCGGGGGCTCATCGTTTTGCACCCATGGGGAGACGCTTGGCCTCCATGACACCAACCGCTGGATACCTGGGTCTTACGATCGTCCGTGCTTCAGCTTGACGAGCTTTACGCTTACCAAGCGCCCTGACTGTCCGCCTGGCGTGCGGACCCAACGGCCTGCTTTGGAGCATGCACCCTGAGTCAACCCAAGGATGCGTTAGTAAACATGCCGACCGGAGAGCAAACAAAGGCCTCAAGACGAGCGGGGACGTTTGTCTGCGCCAACAGCGGCCCAGCGCCCCGTCGCGTCTCGGTCGCTAGTCCCTGGCCGGAAGCGACGGCGGAGTGTCCCGCGGCGAGTCCAGGCTGGGTGGGGCTTCCCAACACGGCTGGGGCTCCGCGTGCTCGATTCCGCCGCATGTCGCCCACGGAGTTCCGACGGCGCAAGCCCGAGCTTCCTGTGCCCTACCCCCGATAGCCTTGCGAGCGTGGATCTCCAGCATCGCATCGTGGCCCTCCGGGGTGAGTTCCTGCTCTTCGCGCTGACCCCGCCACGGTTGTCGACCACCCCGGAGAAGGCCCAGGAGATCGCTGATGTCACCTTCGAGCGCCTGGAACCGCTCGACGTTGACGGCCTGATCCTCTACGACATCGACGACGAGGCCGACCGCAACCCCGACGAACGACCGTTCCCGTTCTTTCCGACGATGGACCCGGCCGACTATCTGGAGCGGCACCTCAAGAACTGGCGCACGCCGGTCGTGGTCTACCGCGCGACGGCGAAGTACAGCGAGCAAGACCTTCGCGACTGGATGGCGTCCCTGGACACCGCCACGCGAATGGCTGTCTTCGTCGGTGCTTCCACGCGCGAGACGCGTGTCGCCACGACGCTCCGCAGGGCTCAGCAGCTCCGCAGCGAGGTCAACCCCGGACTGCTCCTAGGCGCCGTCGCGATACCCGAGCGGCACACTCGCAAAGGCGACGAGCATCTTCGCCTAGCCGCCAAGCAAGACGCCGGCTGCTCCTACTTCGTCACCCAGGTCATTTACGACGTCAACGCTGCCAAGAATCTGATATCCGACTATGCCTACGAGTGCCGCGATCGCGGCCTCGATCCGGTCCCGATCGTGTTCACCTTTTCGGTGTGCGGCTCGATGCAGACCTTGGAGTTCCTCCGATGGCTCGGCGTCAACGTCCCGCGCTGGGTCGTAAACGACCTGCGCCACGCCGAGGACGCCCTCGACGCATCCCTCGAGCATGCCGAGGCAACCGCGCTTGAACTGATGTCCTTCTGCCGCCGCCTGGGTGTCCCGTTCGGCATCAACGTCGAGTCCGTATCGATCCGCAGATTGGAGATCGAGGCGAGCGTGCGCCTGGCCGAGCGGCTCCGGGGCGAGTTGGCGCGCTGACGTGCAGCCGTGCCCGAGAGCTTCGAGCAACCGCCGAGCCAGCAACATCTAGCCGGGCCGGCCGCCGGGGACGGGCCGCGCCCGCTCGGCCGCACGTCGCAGGTGCATCTCCGAGGACCGATATGGACCCATCAGTGACAACTCGATTGCTGTCGAAGTGGTACTGCCCGGAACGCTCTCGCGAAGCGCGGTGAAGTAATCGCCCAGTCTCCCGTGCGGCCGTGCATCTTGAGAACAAGTGCTCGAAATACCTCACGCGACGCAGGCTGGCGCGTCGAATGGTCGCGCGGGCAGGTGTCGAATCGTCTCTAGGGTTTGCTCTTGGTCCTCCTCTCGGGTGTACCAAGGGTGTGCACGGTTCTACTAGAGCTACCGCTGAGACATCTGATGGGAACGGCTAGCTGGACAAGGTATCGGGCGCATCGTGTGTCATGCTACACGGAGGGACTCGGCAGATATCGCAACCCCAGAAGAGACCCTATTGGACCTGCTGGAACGGTCCGGGCGACGCAACGTACCGATCCGTCGCTCGTTTCTGCAGCGTCCAGGACCGCCGAAGCAACCCGGATGCCTTGCCGCGTTCGTCGAAGGTTAACGTCCCATCGCGCTTGATTTGTGGCTACTGCTTCACGCCGGCGCCGCATCTTCTCCATGGGATGTCCGTCAGCCTGCAATGAGTTGGGTCCGCATGCTCAATATGCCACAGACGGCGAGTGCCGAGACGACCGTATCGCGTAACTGGAGTTGGCTTGAGCAACAGAAACTCATTCGCAGCGAACGCGATCATCGAATCCGGAAGATATTCCTCCTGATGGAGGACGGGTCGGGCCAGGAGTTCAAGCGTGCTACCGGTCAAGGCCGAGGGTTCTTCAAGCTCCCGTATGCCTACTTCACCCAACGTTGGCACAGAGAGCTCAAGCTCGCCGGCAAAGCAACGCTATTGATCTGTCTCGGACAGGCCCTGAGCCAGGCCGGTTTTGACGGAGGCTTGATTCCGTGGTTTCGTCCGCGGGAGAGGAGAGCCTTCTGGTATGGCACATTCGAGGAAGTACCCCGAGGAGTTGTTGGAGCGCGCGATGCGGCTGGTGTTCGAGTCGGGGCGCCCGATCGCGCATGTCGCGCGTGATCTGGGTCTCCCGTCTGAGACGCTCAGGGTCTACGTGCGTCGAGTCGAAGCGAACGAGGGCCGGCGCAAGGACACGCTGAGTGATGGGGAGCGCGAGGAGATCCGCAAGCTGCGCCGCGAGAACTTCGAGCTGCGTCGCGCGAACGAGATCCTGAAGTCGGCGAGCGTGTTTTTCGCGAAGGAGCTCGACCCAGACCGAACGAAGTGAGCGCGTATATCGAGGAGCACCGCGAGCGCTTCGGGGTCGAGCCGATCTGCAGCACCTTGGGCGTGTCGGCGTCCGCTTACTACCAGCGAAAGACGGGCGAGCGCTCGGCCCGCGAGGTCGAGGATGAGCGGCTGCTCGCGCGGATCCGTGAGGTGCACGAGGCGAACTACTGCGCCTACGGTTACCGACGAACGTGGAAGGCGCTCACGCGCGCCGGGGAGCACGCGCCGCGGTGTCAGGTGCAGCGGCTGATGCGCGCGAACGGCATCCAGGGCGCCAAGCGCCGCGGCAAGCCGTGGCGGACGACCACGCCAGATCTCGATGCCCGCCGGCGGCCCGACTTGGTCAAACGGGACTTCACGGCCTCGAGCCCGAACGAGTTGTGGGTGGCGGACTTCTCGTATCTGCGCTGCTGGGAGGGCGTTGTGTTCTCCCGTCTTCGTGATCGACGTCTACAGCCGCATGGTCGTCGGCTGGCAGTTCGCGAGCCATATGCGCACCACGCTGGTGCTCGACGCGCTCCGGATGGCGCTCTCAACGCGGGAGCGTGTCGAGGAGGTACGCCTCGTTCACCATTCGGACCGCGGGTCGCAATATCTGTCCGGGGACTACACGCAGACGCTCACCGACCACGACGTCCTCGCGTCGGTCGGGAGTACCGGCGACGCCTACGACAATTCGATGGCTGAGAGCTTCCTCGACAGCTTCAAGACGGAGCTCATCGCCGACCGCGTGTGGCGCACCCGAAGCCAGCTGGAGCTCGCGATCGTCGAGTACATCGCCTGGTTCAACAACACCCGCCTACACGAAAACCTCGACGACCGTCCACCCCGCGAGATCGAAGAACTCTACGCTGTGAAAAGCACAGCCCTGACCACCACATCATGAGAAAGAAAACCTACTAACCACGCTCTCCGTCAAAACCGGTCCGGCTCACCCCAACCTTCACGCTCCCTACCGAGCATGCCGCCGGCTGGTACGGGGTCTCAGCGGACACGCTGCAGCGGGGGCTCGACGAACTCCGCAACCTTGGGCTGCTCAAGGTCTGGTCGCGTGCGAAGAAGGCTCCACGCACCCGGTTCGGGTACACCATGGAAAACCACTATGCACTCCAGGGCCTATTCGTTCGCGCGCCGATCGAGGTCACGAACACGACGGTGACTGCGTCATGACCGGTCAGGACACCGACTACGGAACTGCCGCAGAGTCATAGTCGCGGCCCTCGAAGACCCGCAGCCATCCTGGATTACATTGCCGCCGGCGCATGCAGCGCTACCGACAGACCTGTCTACGGCGGTAGACATGTTCGACGCCGGGCCCAGACCGGCCGCAGCGGCAGCATCATCGTGGCTGAAGACACAGTCGGTTGCCTCGTATCAGACCTCCCGAACTCGGCTACTGGTAGCTGACCATCGCATCTTGGGTTTCTACTCTCTTGCCTCTGCCCAGGTTGCACTGAACCAGCGCGACCGCCGCCGGCTCGGGGTTGAGCCGGTGCGTGTGCCCGCAGCGCTCGTGACCTGGATAGCCAAGGACAGGACGGCAGATATCGACGGCGAATTGCTGCTCCTGCACGCGGCGGCAATTGCCCGACGTGCGGCCGCGCTGCAGGCAACATCACTGCTCGTAGTTGACCCCTTCGACAACGATACCTCTGTGATGTGGCGTGAACGCTTTGGTTTTCGTCCGTCAGCTGAACCGACGGACCCCAAGCGCCTGTGGCTGCCGCTCCAGACTGGCGACTAGCGGTTGCGTCCCTGTCGCTCGAGCTCAGCGAGATACGTGTCGGCCTGCTTGAGGAACGAGCTGACACGTGGATCGGTTTCAGCCGCCTTTAGCTCCGCAGCATCCACGACCGCAACGACAGTCGCCGCCTCGAGCTTGTCCTGCTGGCTTGTATGTGTATCGAGAGTAGAAGCCACCGTTGATCTTGTCGGCAATATGCAAAGCCGAAATTAGCTCTTTCTAACGATAGCGCCGCTCTCGGTCATCTCGGCGGCGACTAGATCTACCGCTGGAATGTCTGATGACCACTAGTTTTCAGCGATGAAATAAGGTGCTCGAAGTCCAATTTGGGCATGACAGCCGATGCCCGTGGATGAAGAGTATCGCCCCAGGCTCCCCGGCCGGCGCTGCCTCGACGCACGGCCCACGCTCCGGCGTGTCGTCCGTTAGTCCGCTGCCGCTTTTTAGGCGAGCAAGCGTCTGAGCAACGGCCACGCTCACACTCGCTCCGGGACGAACCGCAAAAGCCTGGGTCGGGCCTCGGTTGGCCGCTCCTTTGTACCAGGAGCGAAAGCCGGCTCCGGCCTTAAGTAAACGGCATTGGGGCTAACGCGATTCGTTCGAGCTTTTGCGGTCCAGGGAACGCACGCCGCCTTCAAAATTGGTACGCAATTGGTACGCGCCCAGCTCAGCAAGTCACCATCAGTCCACAAAAAAACCCCTCCATTTGGGGTCAAGGATTGGTACGGAACAGGAGCCTGGCGCCGCGAAAAACCGTAACCCTCGACTTGGGGCGAGCTTGCGGCCACCGATACCGATAAGGCCATAGCGAGGGCGGGATTGAACCCGCAACCTTCGGGCTATGAGACGAGCAAAAGCTCGGTCGGGTAGCCGCTCGCCCACTTCAAATGGGTGCGCGAGCGCCCTCGGTCGCCGTTGTATTCGATATACCTAAACATATATAATGACTCAATGGAGCCGATGACGCTGATCCGAACCGCACGACACGCCGCGGGCATCACTCAGGTAGAGCTGGCCGCGCGAGCCGGCACGACCCAGCCTGCCGTCGCCTCGTATGAGTCGGGCGCCAAGAAGCCGAACCTCTCGACCCTCTCGCGGCTGCTCGACGGCTGCGAACACGACGTCGAGGTGCTCGCGCGCCCGCGGGTGCGGCGGGGCGCTGCGTCGCTTGCCGCGCTCTCCGCAACGATCTCCGAGGATCTGTCCGGAAACCGGGAAAGCGACGCACTGCGGTTGCTGTTCGGGTTCGCTGACGATTTCCGGGGATCCTCGCGGCCCGGTCGAATCGCGTTGATCGAGGAGGAGCCGCCGCCGACCGGCGACGCACGATTCGATGCCGCCCTCGCGGGCACGGCGGAGTTCTTCGCTGCCGAGGCGGGCATCGCTGCGCCGGTGTGGGTCAACGGCCCCGGCCGCTTCCTCGAGCCTTGGTGGTTCGTCGCGAGCCGCCCGGCGTTCGACGCATACACACTCGCCAACACATCGGCACTATTCGCCCGCCATGGCGTGTTCATCGCCCGGGAGGTGTTCGACCGTGCCTGAGCGTGAATTCACAAAGGCACGGATTCTGCAGGCGCTCCAGGCTCTCGGCGAGGAGCTGACCCGCGAGGGGGTGCGAGCACAGGTCTTTATCGTCGGCGGCGCGGCGATGGCGCTCGCCTATTCGACCAGGCGTGTCACGAAGGATATCGACGCTGTCTTCGAGCCCAAGCAAACCGTCTACACCGCTGCCGCCAAAGTGGCCGAGGATCTTGGACTGCCCGACGACTGGCTCAATGACGGGGTCAAGGGCTTCATGCCCGGCCAAGACCAGGCGCCTCGCCCCGTCCCCGCAATCGAGGGCATCGAAGTGACCACGGCATCGCCCCGATACCTACTCGCGATGAAGCTGATGGCGATGCGCTTCGGGGAGGACGACGAGGACATCGAGATCCTGCTGCGCGAGTGCGACATCCACACCGTCGAGGAGGCGCTGGGTGTACTCAAGCGGGCCTATCCCGCGAAGGAGCCGCCAGCAAAGACGCGGTTCTTCTTGGAGGAGCTGCTCGGGAGCTAAACCGCTGGTCGCCCGGATTTCCGGGGTTTCTAGATAGCGAGGGCGGGATTGAAACCCAATCCTGCGACCGTGGATGGCCCGCGAACAGGCGCCATGGCCCACAGAGTCGAGGAGTCGTGCCTACTCAGAGAGCCGATGCCCTCCGCGCGTCGGCCTAATCAGGCCCGTCTTGAAGGCGAAGACGACGATCTGCACGCGATCGCGCAATCCGAGCTTGGCGAGGATACGTCCGACGTGGGGACTTGACGGTCGCCTCGGAGGGCCCGAGCCGCTCGGCGATCGCAACCGTCGTGGTCGCCATGCTCTACGGCTACCCACCTCTACAAGAATGGAAAGACCGAAAGATTCCTTCTTCCCGCAAGGCCAATAGAGCCAGCAGAAAGCCCGAAGCCAGGTAGTTGATGGCGGCGGTCGTTTCCTCATCGAGCCAATGAGGCCGGATTGTCTCTCGGGCGAGTCAGAAAGTTGATATCGGGGCTGTCGGAAAACCCCCGAGTCGCTCGTATAGACGACTAGAGAGTGATTTCAGACCCGTATCCATCAACCTAGGAGACCTGGAAATCAACATGTGGCGCAAGAACGACGCACATAAGGACGAGTTGGAGGGCGTCGCTCAGCGACTGCGTGATGAGCGTCCCCAGGCGAGCCCGCTGGAGCTCGACCAGATCAAGCGGACCGCGATGTCGCGTGCCAAGGCCGGCAGCAAGGGCAGCCGCTTTGGAGCCCGTCGGTTCGCCGTCGCTGGCATGGCCCTCGGTCTGATGGCCGCCGGTACAGGTGGAGTGCTCGCCGCTGGTGGCAGCGGTGGCGGAGTTGGCAACGCTGCTGTCGCGCAGTATTCGAGCAACGAATGCGGCAACGAAAACGACAACAGCAACAACAGCGGCAACATCAACATCAACTGCGGCAGCGGCAGCATCACCAACGAAGGCAACACCACCATCACCGAAGGCAACACCACGATCACCGAAAACAGCAACAACACCACCACCAACGACACCACCAACAACGACAGCAGCAGCACCACGAACAACAACAGCTCGACGAACAACGTCACCAACAACTACTACTCATCGACCGTGACGCTGTCTGGTGGCAGCGGCGCAAGCGGCGTCCAGGCCTCGAAACAGACCAAGGCGTCCGCTAGCAAGCGCAGCTTCTCAGTCCACTTCTTCGCCGCTCACGGCAGGAAGCTCAAGAAGCTGACCGTCACGCTCAATGGCAAGGTCATCAAGGTGCTGACGGGCCACAACATCCCGACGACACTCGACTTCGTCAACGTTCCGTGCTCCAACGTCAAACAGAGCCTGAAGATCACGGGCACCCTGTCCAACGGTAAGAAGGTCACGGAAACGAGGCACTACAACCTCTGCCAGTAACAGAGGAGGCGCTCACTAGCTGATCGTGGGATCTATCGGCTAGGGCTCACAGAGGGGCTCCGGGATCGACTCCCGGGGCCCCTCGTGTTTCTACTAGGGAAGGCTTTTGATGGCCGCAGAAATGACACGTAAGTCAATCCGCTCCCGGCGCGACACGGGAGCTGGCAAAATGTCGCAAGGAATGCGGATCGACAACTTCGAGCGCCTGTTCGAGGAACACTCGGAGGGCCTGTTCGCCTTCTTGGCCTATCGCACGGGCAGCCGTCCGCTGGCGGAGGATCTGCTGTCGGAGACCTTCGAGCGGGTGCTCCGCGCGCACCATCGCTTCGACCCGAGGAAGGGATCGGAGCGGCGCTGGCTGTATACGATCGCGCTGAATCTGCTGCGCGACCACGCACGCCGCCAGGTTCACGAGGAGCGGGTGCTCGAGCACGTCAGCGCCGGCGCCCCGGACTCCTCGGACGCGGGTCTCTCGGCCGTGGAGCATCGCGACGAGCTGGCCCGAGCCCTGGCGACCCTCCGCGACGACGAGCGTGAGGCGCTGGCGCTGCGATTCGGCGCCGATCTGAAGCTGCGTGACGTGGCGCGCATCCTCGGAGAGGGAGAGAGCGCCATGGAGGGACGCATCTACAGGGCCCTGCGCAAGCTGCGCGACGAGCTTTCCTAGCCTCTCTGGTTTCAAGGGCGGCGCGCCTGCGCAGCTCGCGCTGGCTCGAGCGCGTCAGACCAGGGAACTTGCCGCCCGTCCGCCAACCGTCCCTGGGTATCGCCGAGCGCGCGGGCGGGAACTCAGGCCTTCAGCAGGCTCACGCGCTGGAATTCGCCGGCGCCTGGAATCACGAGTCCCGCTTCGGTCTGAAACCACTGCTCGAGCAGCGAGCAGTACATCGAGCGGAAATCCGATGTGCTCTTGAGGTTTTCGTTGACGTCCAGCGATTTCAGGCCGGGGAATTCGCCGACCCTCTGACCGGAGGCGCGACTGCCGATCAAAAACGCGACCCCGCCGGCGCCGTGATCGGTGCCCGACCCGTTTTCCTTGGGGCGGCGGCCGAACTCCGACCAGAGCTGGATCAGCACACGGCCATCGAGGTTCCTGGCCTCCAGGTCACGCTGGAAGGCGAGCACCGCTTCGAGGGTCTGCGACAGGTTCGTGGCAAGCGTCTGGGACTCGTTGGCGTGGGTGTCATAGGAGCCCACGGCCGTCAGGGAGGCGCACTTGATCGGCGACCCGGCGGCGAGCATCGCGGCGAGGCCCGCCAGGCGCGTGGGGAATTCACCGCCGGTGGTCGGGTAGGTGACCGGCGATGTGTAGGTCGGCTTGCCTTCGGGCCCGGTGAACTGCGCCATCTCCCCCAGCAGCAGGGAGGTGTCGAGCACCGCCCCCCGCGCCTGTTCATAAGCGGGAGAGGACGAGGAGGCGCTCCCCAGCTTGCCGAAGGTCTCGAGCGCCGGTTCCATGAGCGGGTTGCCTACACCGTGGGCCCACAATCGAAAGTCAGAGGGCGAGGAGATCGCGGCCACGGGCACCCGCTGGCTGGCCAGCGCCGGAGCCAGGGTGTGATCGAGTGACAGTCCCTGCAGCGGGTTGCCGGGTTCGCCGGCCACATCCAGGAAACGACCCATCCAGCCGGTGCGCTGGGAGGCCTGTAGCTCACCGACCTCCCAGTAGTGGCGGCTGGTGAAGTGACTCTCGTCGGGCGGGTCATAGCCGATCGCCGGGAACACGGTCACCTTGCCCTCGCAGTGAAGCTGGGCGAGCGCGGCCGCCTGGGGATGCCACATGAGGTTTTCATCCTCGCTGAAGACCTGTCCCGCTCCTTCGGCGAGGCCGAGCTGCGGGCGCAGTTCGTGGTAGCGAGCTTCCCTGACGGGAGCGAGCACCGACAGGGCATCCCAGCCGCCTTCCATGAAGATCGAGACGAGCACGGGCTGCCCGGATGTGGCGGCGGCCGCTTGCGCTATCCCCTCTTCGAAGTGACGGGGGCTGAGCATCGACGCCCCATACACCGACAGCACAGCGCCCGCTGAGCGCAGCAGAAAGGAGCGGCGGTCGAGCCCCGTCCCGGCCGGCTGGGGCATCCCGGGCTCTATCTGGGGCAGGCCGCTGCCCGCCACCGCCGCCCCCCGTCGCAGCAGCTGGGAGCGGGTGAAGTCGTTGCACGAGCAGCTCTCGGGCATCCCTAGCTCACCTGCATGTCGGGAGAGGCCGCGATCAGCATGCGCAGGGCGTTTTGGCGGATGGCGCGGTATGGGCTCTGCTGCCCTTTGCCCGTGTATCCATTGAGGCAGGTTTCGGCAAAGGCGGCGATGCACCTCTGGGATTCCTCGGTGATGATCGGGTTGCCCCAGTAGGCCATCGCGCTCTGCACCGCCGCGGCCGGCTGCTCGGTTGGGTCATAGGTGCAGCCGCCGGTCGGCCACGGGTTGATGAAGCTCTTGGCGGTGACGTAGTTGGCGATTTCCCAGCGGGCCTTGACCGTCGATGTGTCAAGCCAGGATTCGTAGTCCCAGCCCGACACGTTCGGCGGGTAGAACAGCCGCTGTCCCGCGGCGGCGCCCAGCCACGTCCAGGCGGTCGTGTCCAGGAACCGTCCGGCTGCTCTCATCAGCCCGGCGTTGTAGACGACCGGCGGGGTCACGAGCTCCGGCCCTTCGTAGAAGTCGGGGTGCTGGAGGATCGCCTCCACAACCGGTCGGATCTCAAACCCCGAGCTCGTGTAGAGGCTTTCCAGAGCGGCGAGCGTCTGGGTGTCGGGCGCGGTCGGGATGAAGTAGCCCCACAGCTTGGTGATGAAGAACGAGGCGTGCAGCGGGTGGGTCACGCACAGCTGCACGGCTTCTTCCCAGCCCCAGTTGCCTTTCTGGCCGAAGACTGTCTTTTCGCCTTCGTCGTGGCGGCTGGCTTCATAGCGGAAGTTGTGGTTGTGGAGTTCTTCAGACCATTCGCAGCGCCAGCCCGTGAGCGCCCGCGCCATTTCGTGGACGTCTTGTTGGGTGTAGGCGCCGCGGTCGGCTCCGAGCGAGAACAGCTCCATCATCTCGCGCGCGTAGTTCTCGTTCACCGCGTGCTTGCCGTTCTGAACGCCGTTGAGGAACACGAGCATCGCAGGGTTGCTGCTCACGCCCAGAAACAGCTCGCGGAAGTTGCCCAGCGCGTTTTCGCGAAACAGCTGGTTCTGCTCGAGCATCAGCTGCTGGCCGTCAACGTTGGCGTTGGAGGTGGCAAACCAGTCGTGCCAGATGAGCGTCATGCGCTCGATCAGCTGCTGATCGGAGCGGATCATGCGATCCAGCCACCAGCAGTGATCCTCGCCCCCCACCGTTTCGGGGCTCAGCGGATTGCCCTTTTCATCGGTCGGCGCGGGCCCTTGGAGCACCGCTTCGCCGGAGGGGCGGGTGAGCGAGTAAACCGCTTCCTGCAGAGAGGAGCCGGCCAGCTGCTCGGCCTGGCCGGGGGTCGGCCCGAAGCCCGCCCGCCAGAGCAGACGGCGCATGTGGGCCACCGAGGTGGCGATCTGAAAGACGGGGACGGGAGGGCTGGGCGCTTGTGGCGTGGCCGTTTTGACCGCTGTGGCGTGTGGCGCTGGGTGTTTGGCGGCCGGATGGGGAGCGCTCCTGGGTGCGCCCGGATGATGCGCCTGTGTGTGGGCGGGCTTCTTGTGGGGCTTGTGCTTTGCGTGGCGCCTGCGCCGCTTGCGGTGCTTTGAATGCTCCTCCTTGGCCGATCTCCCATGCCGCTTGGGTCGTGTGAGATCGCGGTGAGGGAGGGCCATGGGCTTGATCTCGTCTTCGGTGGGGGTGGAGCGTCTCTGGGAGCCGGCTCGCTCGACACGTGTCGTAGGGTCGAAGACCCGTGGAGATCCCCTCTAGTTACACGGAAGCCGTTACCCCTTCGGAGCGGCGGTGAGCAGCGGGTCGAACTTGTGCTGGAAGCTGCCGAGGGTCTTCACGACCTCTTTGCAGCGCTCACACACGAGCGTCATCACGAGCGTCTCAGAGTCCGTGGGGCTGCAGGAGAGAGTCCCGCTACAGGTTCCGTCGTGGTGGTCGGGACACATCGTCAATGCCGTCCTTGGTCAATGGATGGAACACCGATCGGCGTCGGATGTCTCTCTATCGACCAACCAGAAGCGCGGCTGTAGAGCGGGCAGCCGCGATTGCAGACCGAGCGCGAGCACCGATTCCCCAGAGCGAGGGCGAGGACGTGGGCATCGCCGCCATCACAGCCTCCGAGCTACTACACGGTGTGCAGCGCGCCACCGAGGAGCATCGCGGTCGGCGCGAGACGTTCGTGGAGTCCATCCTCGCCGCATTCCCCGTGATCGCGTTCGACCTGCTTGTCGCACGGGTCCACGCGAGGCTCTGGGCTGGGTTGGTCTCTTCTGGCGGCGAAGTCGGTGCTCACGATCGGCTCGTGGCTGCCAGCGCCCTGTCCGCGGGATGGCGGATCGCAACCGCCAACATCGCTCATTTCAACCGCATTCCCGGGCTGGATGTCGTGCCCGTTCAACTGGGCTGAGCAGCCAGCGTGGGACGGCCCACCACATCTGACCTGATGGACCGGGCGGGATAGGTCTGCCCGGCGGTCAGGACGATCATCTGGCGGGATCAAATGCGGATTGTTGTATGCTCAATTTGATGAATAAGATCGATTTGCTCACGGATACGGGTCGTATGGTCGCTCGTCTCGCCGCAGAGCGGCCAGACTGGATACCCGTTCTCGACGCGGCTGTGGCGGTGGCCGAGGAAGCCGAGGCTTACAGCGGCGACTTCGCGGGCTCTTGGGTCCTGGCGGAGCTCGGGCGCCGTGGACAGGACCGCCGCATTCCCAATCTACGGCTACTGGTCAGCTTCGGACTGATCGAGAAGTCGGGCACTTCGACCCGAGGGGGCAGCCGTGCCTACTACCGGATGCCGGATCGGGAAGCTGTCGCGAAAGCTCTCGAAAGATGGCGGGGCAGTGGAACCCCACAGACGCCGAGCAGGCTCAGCTTCATCGGTTCCGGTGCCTCGACGGAATCTCCAGCCGATATGGGGCGGCAGGCAGGCGAGGTCGGCTACGAGCCGCGATCGTGGCGTTGATATGCGACACCGGCCCGCTCTATGCCGCCATGGACCGTGCCGACACCGACCACGAGACCTGCAAGCAGTTCCTATCCGAATCAGCGGAGCGCCTGCTCGTACCAGCACCCGTCGTGGTCGAGCTGGAGTGGCTGGCCAGCAGCAGACTCGGGCTGGCACCCTTCTCGTCATTTCTGGCCGATGTCCAGACCGACGATGTGACGATCGTGGATCTCGTTCGGGCTGATTACGTGCGGGTACGCGAGTTGCTCACTCGCTACGCCGACTCGAAGCTCGGATTCGTCGATGCCGCTGTCGTGGCGATCTTGGAGCGCCTGGACGAGCACAAGCTCGCGACGCTCGACCACCGCCACTTCGCCACGATCCGCCCCAAGCACACAGACGCCATCGAACTACTGCCTCGTTGACGCTCGCCGCTGGAGAGCGAATCCCGTCGGGATCCTCCGACGCACAGACGCGACTGTCCCGGGTCCGCCTGCGCGGCCCCTTGCAGCGTGGCCGCCAGGGCAAGCCCGCCGTTGTGAGGGCAAACGTGGCCGGGGCGGCCTTCAGTCCGGGTACTCGTCCTTGCGGAAGGTGCGAGGCTCCGAAGGCTGGGGCTTGGGCGTTCTGTCGAGCAGAAAGCTGAAGTACGGCGCGACGAACGGATCGGGCGCCCTCACGGTATAGGTGTGGTAGACGGTCCCGTTCTCGAGCGCGAAGGCGATCCAGGTGGGACCCTCCCGTAGTCCGTCCTTCAGCTCGCCCCCGATCTGGTGCGACCACTCGATGAGCCAATCGGGCGGATCCTCGACCATCTTCTTTATCTCAGGGATCTGCTGCGCCTGCTCCTCGCTCAGGGCGAGCTCGAAGTCGAACGGGAACTCGGTGTTGTAGGTGGACACATATGGAAACTCCCAGCCCATCCGCTGCTTGTAGGCAGTGAGCCGCTCGATCGGCGCCCGCGAGAAGCACAGCAGCGTCACGTCGTGGTGGTTGAGATGGACGAGCGACCCGTCGAGACCGTCGGCGAGGGATGTGCACCCAGGACACGCGCCCTTGGTGTAGTCGGGGCCGAACATGATGTTGTACGCCAGCAGCTGGGAGCGGCCGTCGAAGAGCTCGGCGAGCGTCTTCTTGCCGTCTTCGGTGTCGAACTCGTACTCCTTCTCCACCGGAACCCACGGCAGCTCAAGGCGCTTCTCCTTGATCTCCTGGTTTCGGGTTGCCTGCTCGGCCTCGAGCTCCGCGAGCTCATCCCGGGCCGCCTGCCATTCGTTGCGCGTTCCGATCCTGTGCTCAGGCATCTCCTCGCTCTCCTCTCTCCTTCTTGGGGGACTCGCCATTAGGACTCCGCGTGGCGATCAGACTCATCGCCAGCATCTCAGGAAGTACCGCTTGGCGTGCCTGTGCGGGTCTCCCCGGCGTCCTTCAGAGACTGGTGCGGGCTAACTCGCGAGCAGCGCCAGACCGAGCAGGGTCAGTAGGTGAAAGGTCTGGTTGACCGCGATCGACACCGGCAGGTTCACGTCCGGGTCAAGGCCCTTGACCTTCCTCATGTAGGCGTGCAGCAGCCGCCCGTCGTCCTGGATGGCGTGCGGAACCGCGATCAGCGGGATCACCCACAGCAGGCTCACACCGGCTTCGTCTATCAGCAGCGCCGGCAAGAAGGCGAGCGTGTAGGTGAAGATGTGGGTGAGCAGCGCCCTGCGAGCCAGACCCGCGTGCCGGGCGAGGCCCGCGCGCTTGTTACGGGCCTGCCAGTCTGTCTGCAACAGATAGTCGCCCACCAGATGGGACACGAAAAACGCCGTGTAGAGTTCGATCCACGTCATTGCCCTGGGCGAGCCTATCCGACCGCAGGCTCGGCAATCTAAGTGGCAAAGCATCAGGGCAACTGCTCGCGCTAGTAGCCTAAGCCCGTGCAACACGCTCGCCTGCCATGAGCCCACTCATTTCCCAGGCCAACCGGTCAGTCAGCCCGTTCCCGCCGATCGCCGATTACGCGTTCCTGTCGGACTGCGAGACCTGCGCGTTGATCGCCCCGAGCGGCAACGTCGAGTGGATGTGCCTGCCGCGTATGGACTCGCCGAGCGTGTTCGGCTCGATCCTCGACCGTGACGCCGGCGGGTTTCGCCTCGGCCCGGCCGACGTGTCCGTCCCCGCCGGGCAGCGCTACATACCGGGCACGATGGTGCTCGAGACCAGCTGGGAGACGCGCATGGGCTGGGTGGTCGTACGCGACGTTCTCTGCATCGGCCCGTGGTACCACAACTCAGAGCGCTCGCGCACGCACCGTCGCTCCCCCACCGACTACGACGCCGACCACGTCCTGCTGCGCACCGTGCGCTGCGTGCAGGGATGGAGCCGAAATCCATTTGGACTGCGAGCCGGTGTTCGACTACGGCGGCCTGGCGGCCGAATGGCGCTACAGCGGGGAGGGCTACAACGAAGCGCTCGCGGGCTCGGAGGGCATGGAGCTGAAGCTCAAGCTGCTGACCGACATGAACCTCGGCTTCGAGGGCCCGCGCGCGCGGGCTCGCACGATCCTGCGCGAAGGGGACGTGGCGTTCGCGGCGCTCGGCTGGTCAGAGCATCCGCTGCCGAGCACCTACCAGGAGGCCAACGAGCGGCTCGTGCGCACCGCCCACTACTGGCAGGAGTGGCTCAAGCGGGGAACGTTTCCCGATCATCCCTGGCGCAGCTTTCTGCAGCGCAGCGCGCTGACGCTGAAGGGGCTCTCCTACGCCCCGACCGGAGCGATGATCGCGGCGGCCACAACATCGCTGCCGGAGACCCCCGGCGGCGAACGCAACTGGGACTACCGCTACACCTGGATCCGCGACTCGACGTTCATGCTGTGGGCGCTTTACACGCTGGGCTTTGACTGGGAGGCAAACGACTTTTTCTACTTCGTCGCCGATCTCGCCGAGTCCGAGAGCGAGCTTCAGATCATGTATGGGATCGGCGGCGAGAGCAAGCTCTCAGAGCAGGAGCTCGATCACCTCTCCGGCTACGACGGGGCGCGCCCGGTGCGGGTCGGTAACGGCGCCTACGATCAGCGCCAGCACGACGTGTGGGGCGCGGTGCTCGACTCCATCTATCTGCACACCCGCTCACGCGATCAACTGCCCGAGCGGCTGTGGCCGATCATCAAGCGCCAGGTGCAGAGCGCGCTCGAGAGCTGGCGCGAGCCCGACTGCGGCATCTGGGAGGTGCGCGGCGAGCCCAAGCACTTCACATCCTCAAAGCTCATGTGCTGGGTGGCCGCCGACCGTGGCGCGCGCCTGGCGAGCCTGCGCGAAGACCACGAGTGGGCCGAGCGCTGGAGTCAGGCGGCGGCGGAGATCCACGCCGACATCTGCGCGCACGCCGTCGATGAGCGCGGCGCCTTCACCCAGCACTACGAGACCTCGGAGTTGGACGCTTCGGTGCTGCTGATGGGTCTCGTGCGCTTCCTGCCCGCCCAGGATCCGAGGATCGTGACGACCGTCAACGCGATCGCCGACGAGCTGACCGAGGATGGCCTGGTGCTGCGCTACCGGACCGAGCACACCGATGACGGTCTGCAGGGAGAGGAGGGCTCCTTCACGATCTGCTCCTTCTGGCTGGTCTCCGCGCTGTGTTGAGATCGGCGAGGTCGAGCGTGCTCGTGTGCTGTGCGAGAAGCTGATCTCAGTATGCCAGCCCGCTCGGCCTATACGGCGAGGAGATCGACCCGCAAAGCGGCCGTCACCTGGGCAACTTTCCCCAGGCATTCACCCATCTGGCGCTGATCAACGCCGTCATGCACCTGATCAGAGCCGATGAGCTGGAGCCCCGCACGGCCCTTGGCTGAGCGCCCGCCGCCAAGCGCTGTCATTCCGTCTCGCCGGTGCGCTCCAGGCGCCTGATCGCTGAATTCGGGAGCGGGCCGGGCGGAGTATCGGGGTTGACTTTCCCAACAGCGACACTTCACAACCGCTACGGTTCCCCAGATGAGCTTCGGGGAACCACGAGAGGGCTCTCAAACGCCCCCACACGGCACAAGCGCGGACGCCGCTTCAAGCGTCGATCGCCCCGGGCTGCGTCTGGAGGTGATCGCCGGGAACGCCGCGGGCACGGTGATCCTCGTCGAGGACGAGCTCGTCATCGGTCGCCACGCCGAGGGCGCCGGCAGGCTCTCCGAGGACAGCGAGATCTCACGCCAGCACGCTCGCATCTCACGTGAGGCATCCGGCGACTACGCGATCGAGGATCTCGGCTCCTCAAACGGGACGTTCGTGAATGGCCTGAAGATTCCCAGTCCCCGCCTGCTGCGGGCGCAGGACTCGATCGAGGTCGGCGGCACGACCCTGGTGGTTCGCTCGCTTCCGAGCCAAGCCCCTCCCCCACCGCCCTCCGAAGCCCCGCCGGCCCCCGGTTACGCACCGACGGTTTTCGCGCGCGCTCCCGTGGCCCCGGCCAGCGCACCCCAGAGCGCAGCCCAGCCCCCCCAGGCCCCATTCCCACCGCTGCTCGCCGAGGACAAACAGGCTCCCGAGCCGGCGAGCGCCGATGACACCCCGGCCCCCCAACCGGTGAGCGTCCCGCCACCGGCGCTGACCCTCAAGCTCGAGGTCAACTTCGAGGCTCGCGAGGCGCGGATCGCACTCGGCGAGGACGGGGAGACGATCCGCCTCGTCCACGAGCACGGGCGTTGGCGGACTCCGCCCGCGGGCACCTGAGAACCAGTGCGGCCTGAAGCGCCGCTTGCGCAGCGATCCTTCGAGCGATGTCACAGCCAGTGCCCTGGAGGGCGCCGCCGAGAGGCAGCTCGGTGGGCTGAGCCGCACTGGCGCAAGCGAGGAGATGGCATTGCAGATCGCTCACGCCGGCGCTAGGCTGCACGCGTTGTCCAGCCTACGTATCATCGCGGGACCGCTCGAGGGGGAGACGATCGAGGTTGATCGTAAGCTCGTGTTCGGCCGCTATGAGACCGACGTGGTGATCGACGACCCGGAGCTCTCGCGCCGGCACCTGGAGATCCGCCCGGACGGTGATGGACTGATCGTCGAGGACCTCGCCTCCACAAACGGGACGCTCGTGGATGAGCATCCGATCAGCGCCCCCACCTCCGTCGGGCACGGCTCCAAGGTGAAGTTCGGCGCCACCGTGATCGAGGTGCAGATCGTGGTCGATGGCGGCGCGACTCGTCTCAGTTCGGTGCCGGGGGACCCCGACGCGACCCGCTTGCGCAGCGTTCCAGTGGAGGCGTCTGAGCCCATCGCCGCCGCCAGCGCCACCCCGCCGGCGCCGCCCGCCGTCGATCCGGTTGCGCCCGCGGCACACCAGAGCTCCCCCGCGCTCAGCGGAGCGAGCCTAAAGGAGTTCGGCGCCTTTTCGCCGCCCGCGGCACGCCGTGGCGGGGGTCTCGCCTCACGCTCGTGGGTTCCCGTCGCGCTGTCTTACGGCACCGTGATCCTGACGGCGATAGCGCTGGTCATCTACTTCGCCCAGCGCTAGCACACCCAGCCGCTTTTCTGGGTACGCAGGCGGGGTACGGACCTGAGCCGAGGTCCGGCGGCGACTTCGAGCCCAGTATCGGTATTCTCAAGGCATGGAAAGTGGTGCTCGTCCTCCATACCAAGGACTCGATCGTGCTCATACCGTGTGTGGGGACCGCCTCGTCGAGACCACCCCGGAGGTCAATCGCGAAGTCGCCGAAAGCGCGATGCTGCTCTCCCAGGGTGCCCGTCGCGCGATCGAGATGAAGCGCGACGCCGACAACGCAAACACGGACCCAACGGTACCTGCCGCTATTCCAGCGGCGGCCGAAGCGCGCCCCTCCTGAGCGCAAGCAATCGCCGCTTCAACCAATCCCGACCGGCGGCGCCGCCATCAGCGCTTGGTTTGCGCGCCGACGAGTTTCGCCCATCACCGAGCGCGGGCTTTCTGTTGCCTGAGGTTGACTTCGCGCTGCCATATCTCCGCGACTACCTCCGCGAACATGCTGCCGCGGCCGGGCTCGGACCTTGACTGGACGGGCGGCCCCGTGGGTCTACTACCCCTTGCGATGAGTCTATGTGTCGAGACCTCTACCGCCAACTCGTGCTTCGCCGGTCAGGCACCCGGCTCTCGGCCAGCAGCGGCTACTGCGTGGCGAAGTAGATGATCAGAGCAAGCGCGATCAGCGTCAGCAGCGCCAGCGGGGCGAGCTGTGCACGACGGCGCACCCGCACATCCAGAAACTTGTCGAGCTCACGCATTCCCGCCGAGCGTGGGGCCTGCTCCCCACCCGCCTCCGCGCTGGCCACCGCCGGGCTTATGTAGTCGGGGGTTCGTGGAGCGCTCGCGAGCGCCGGCGGTATCGCCCGCAGGACCGAAGCCTGAGCGGCGACCTGCTCCTTGGAGCGCACCTCGATCAGGGTCACGCCGATCAGCAACTCGTCGGAGGGATCCAGTCGGGCGGGACCATGCAGCTCGTTGTGGTTGACGAACGTGCCGTTGGCGGACTCGAGATCCTCGACCACCGCCGAGCCATCAGAGGCCGGGCTCACCCGTGCGTGGCGACGGGAGACCTGACCGTCCTCCAGGACGAGGTTGACCTCGGACGCGCGGCCAATCACGATCGGACGATCGAGATCTATTTGCCGACCCGCCCCGGGACCCTCGACGATTTCGAGCGTCAGCTCTGCCATCTGCGAGCGCCAGCATACCCGCAGGGCGACGCGCACGCCAGACCTCGCCAACGAATCTCGCGCACGAGCACACCGTAGGCCTTGCCCCACCCGACACCCAGGCGCTAGGCTGCGGCCAAGTTGTCGGCCACCGCCCCGCGTGACTCTGTGATTGCCGTCGTTGGCGACGGCTTCGGCTCGCTGCTGGTACACACCACGGCGCGCTACCTGGGGTTCGACAATCGCGAGATCTCGATCTACGGGCCGAGCACCAATCCCGTCGGCAGCTACCAGCAGTTCGCTCACAACCTCGGCCAGACCGTGCTGCGCTCGGAGTCCGAGTCGCACTTCCTGGCCCCCGACTGGCCGACTTTCGCGCAACTCGACGCCTGGTCACACCGCTCGCCCGCCCCGCTGTGGCGCTCCATAAAGCGCAAGTACAACCCGGGTGTGGCGGAGATCCTGACCGAGGCCACGATCGTGCACAAACGACTTGGGTGGGAGCAGACACGGGTCCCGGTTCGCGTCGGCTGGGTCCAGCGCGAGCCGCACCCCACACCCCACTTCGTGCTCTACGACGAGCAGGCGAACTTCATCGGGCGCGCGAAGCACGTCATGCTCGCCCCCGGGCACGGGCCGCTGTCGTTCCCGCCGGTGCTTGCCAAGGCACGCAAGGATCCCGCCGTCGCCGACCGGATCGTGCAGGCCTATGAAGCAAAGCGGTACGCGTCCGGGGGTCGCTACATCGTGCTGGGAGCCGGGATCGCCTCGGTCAACGAGTGGGCGAACATCCTCGACGCCGGCGCCTCGGCGCTCGCGCTCACCCGCAACGCCCAGCCGGAGACCCAGGACCTGAACGTCCCGCGCTGCCTGTTTGAGTCCCGCGGCATCGACGCCTACGTGTCGCTGCCCTTCGATGAGCGCGTGAAGTTCCTCGGCGAGGTGCTGCGCGGCACGCGACCGGACCGCAAAGAGTGGCTCAGCCGGATCGAGAAAGGCCAAGCGCAGGGGCGCTTCGCCGCGCTCGTGGGCGAGATCGACGAGATCACCCCGGGCGAAGCGGGCCTGAAGGTCCACATCTCAAACCGTCACGGCGAGGACCCCGGCTGGCTGGACGTGACCGGTGTGACCGCCGGCACGGGCTTCAACAAGTCGGTGCTGACGATCCCGCTGCTGCGCCGGCTGATCGAGTTCTACCAAGTGCCCGTCGTCGAAGGCCGCCTGAAGCTGCAGACCAACTGCGGCGTGCCGGGGCTGGATCAGCCAGATTCGCGTCTGTGCTGCATGGGGCTGATCGCCAACAACGTGATTCCCCACGGCGACACGATCGCCGGGCTGAAGTTCATCGCGCGGCGCTTCGTCGCCGACTGCGCCCGTGCCGAGCGCCTGAAGAAGCGCCCGTTCCCCTCGCGCATGTCGATGCAGGTCACGATGGGTCGCGAAGTTGCTCACGCTTTGCGCAAAGTGTCCCCCACCCAGCAGCTCGCCTGAGAGGATACGCGGCCACATGTGCCCCACCGTCCTAGGCCGTGTGCAGACCCGCTGGTCGATCTTGATCATTCCGGCGCTGATCACCACGGTGATCTCGATCGCGACGAAGAACGAGGGCTGGATCGTCTTGATCGGCGTGTATTTCGTGCTCGGCGTGGCGCTCGACACCGCCTTCTACCCATTCGTCATCCGCTGGCAGCCGCCGTGGTTGACGTTCACGCTGGCGGTCGGCGAGTTCGTGCTCGTCTACATCCTCGCGCACGTCCTGAAAGTCGGTCTCACGAACGTCGAGGCCGTCGTGCTCTACTGGGGCGTGTGGGTGCTGGCGATCTGGACGAAGGTCGTGATCCTGCCGTTGCTGTCGCTGAGCTGGATCGAGAACGCCGGCGAGTTTCGCTCGACCGACTGGTCGGTGGCCCCCGAGTATCAGCCGCTGGCGATCACCGTGTTTCAGCCGCCCGCCGCCGACGGCGCGGTCCCCGAGCTAGCCCGCGAGTTCTCCTCGGTTCGTGAGATACCGGCTGAGCTTCGCAACCTGCCGAGCCCCTCCGGCGTGCATCGCGTACCGAGCGCCTGAACGCCAGGCGGGCGTGCTCCCGCCGCCACGCTGATGGCAGTCACAGAAAGTGTCGTGGCTCACGCTTCCGTGACCTGCCTCGCTCGCCCTCGATCCATGCAAAACCAGGTCTGGAGCCGGTCTCACGTCCGCAAAACATTTGTACGCGGCCCCGGCGCCGGAACATGTCCCTAACTCCGCCAAACATACCCCTGAACGCGAGTTGGGGGCATGTTTAGCGGTGAGCGGCTTCAACGACCTCACGCGCCATTTCCGAGCGCTGGCCCCTAAGCACCGTCGCGTCGCTGACGAGCATCGCGGAGGCCCAGGGCCCTTGGGAGCTATTCAGAGCCAAGCGAGGCCGAGGACCAGCCGAAGCGGGTCATCTCGGTCGAGGGCACGAGCGCTCCGGCCCGCTCGCCGCGCCTGACAAACACGATCGGCGCCGGGGCGCTGCGGGCGATCGCGCGACGGGTCTCCCCCAGACCCTCCTTGCGCCAGCGCTCTGAGAGCCCGATGATCAACAGACCCGCACCGGAGACGGCGTTCACGATCCCCTCGCGTCCAGGCTCCGCCAGCACCGGCTCGGCGGTGATCGACGCGAACTGCTGCACGACCAGCGACGCGTTCGCCAGCAGGCCGCTGGAGTCGCGGCCGTCCTCGCGTTTGGCGGCGGAGCCGAGGATCTGTAGCGGCGCTCCGGTCGAGGCCGCGATCGTGCTCGCCAGCTCGAGCGCCGCCCAGTCGTAGTCATCGCCGCCGAAGGGCACCATCACCGGACAGCCCGGCCCGGGAGCGATCTTCACACCCTCGCGCGCGACGAGCACGGCCACGTCACAGGGGGCGCCGCTCAGGACGGTGCCGACCTCCTCGCGGGGGATGCCGTCGCCGAGCAGCGGACGACGACCGTCGAGCAGCACCAGATCGATCTGTTCGTCGCGACACAGACGCGTCAGGTCGTGACCCGGGTCCGCCGAGGTGATCGCCACGCCACGCGAGGGCGTCCCCTCGCGCTGCAACTCCTCGCGAACCCGCTGCAGTTGATCTGAGGCCTCGCTCACGAGCCGTGCCTCGGTCTGCAGACCGCCGCGCACACCGGACCCCCGCGGGGGCCGGATCAAGCGCGCGAGGATCAGCTCCCGTGGAGGCTCGGAGTGCGCCATGGGCTTGGCGAGTTCAAGCAGCTGGGCGAGCGCGGCCTCGGTCTGGGGGGCCACGAGGATCGAGTGCTCCACCGCGGCCGGGAGCTCCGGCGTCGGGCGCTCGGAGACGGCGAGCGCGAGCTGCGTCTCGGGTGCCTCTCCGAAGCTGTTCTGGGGATCGAGCAGGCGCATGATCGGCCCGGCCATGAAGGTCGTCAACAGCGCCATGATCACCAGTGCCGTGAACAGCGCCGAGGAGATCACGCCCATGCTGAGCGCCAGGTTGAGCACGATCAGCTCGGTCAGGCCACGGGTGTTCATGAGCGCGCCGAGCACCCCCGCCTCACGCCAGCGCAGGCGGATGACGCGAGCGGCGATCAGAGTCCCCCCGTACTTGCCGACGATCGCGATCCCGCAGAGCGCGAGTGTGATCAGCAGCAGCTGGCCGTTGCCGAGCAGCCCGACGTTGGTGCGCAGGCCCGTATAGGCGAAGAACAACGGCAGCAGCAGCGTCAGCACGAAATCCTCGACCCGCCGTGTGACGTCGTCGCTGAGACCGGCGTGGCGGGGCATCGCGACACCCATCGCGAAGGCGCCGAAGATCACGGCGATCCCGATCGTCTCGGTCAGAACCGCCGACAGCAGCACGCCGGCGAAGATCGCCGTGATCCAGGTGCCCGGCACCCGACCGACCTCGTCGTAGGCGACCGCCGCGCGCGCCAGCACCGGACGGACCAGGAAACCCATCCCCAGGCAGAAGATCGCCGCCCAACCCATCGTTTCCAGCACGTCCACACCGCTGCCGGCGCCCGCCACCGCGGTCGCCAGCGCGATCAAGAACCATGCCGAGACGTCATCGACAGCCGCGGCCGACAGCGCCAGGGCGCCCAGCGGGCGCTTGAGCATGCGCCGCTCGGAGATGATGCGGGCGAGCACCGGGAACGCCGTGACGGACATCGAGACCCCGACAAACAGCGCGAACGCGAGAAACCGCGTCGGTGGAGAGAGCAGGGTGTAGAGCGGAATCGCGATCAGCATCCCCAGCATCAGGGGAATCAACAGCGCCGTGTTCGAGATCGCGAGGGTCATTCTCGCGCGCCCGCGCAGCTGGCCGAGGTTGACCTCCAGGCCGATCAGGAACATGTAGAAGATCAGCCCCAGGTTCGCGGCGACTCCTATGTAGGGGACGATGTCCGAGGCGAATATCTGCGACTGCAGAGACGGGTCGATCACACCGAAAGCGGTCGGTCCCAGCAGGATCCCGGCGATCACCTCCCCCATCACGCGGGGCTGGTGGATCCTCGGCATGAGGCTCCCGCACAGGCGGGCAAACAGCATCACGACGATGACGGCGAGAAAGAACGCGACGACGGTCGCTTCGGCGGTTCGCTGCTTGGTCGCCGAGAGATGTTCCCCTGCCACCGGGGCGGTGGGGGGCCCTTTCACAGCGGGAGAGGCGCCGGCCAGCGCGGCGGCGACAGCGGCGGCTTGGGTGGGCATGAGCATGATGTCCAGCTGACGGCCTGCTGCGGTGGCCATGACGCGCTCTGTGGCGCCTGTCCGCTTGCATTCGATCGTCCCCGTCAGGTTGCCGTCGTGGTAGGTGAGGCTGCCGTGGGGCTTTTTGGCGAGGATCGGTGTGAGCTTCCCCCCGGATTCCTCGAGCGTCATGGAGCCGCCGATGCAGCCCGAGGTCGGCGAGATCTGATATTCGCCGGCGACGGAGCCCGGGGCCAGTGGCTTGGGGGCGCCGGGCGCGGGTGGTTCACGCTTGAACTGGGCGCTGACGGGCGCGCCGCCGAGCAGGCCGCTCAGCAGTCCGTCGCTGACGTGCGCGTCCAGCTTCTGCGCGGGGCCCTTCAGGCAGTGCACCTGTCCGCTCAGCCTCGTCCCCTTGAACGTCAACGCGCCGCTCAACGTTGACTTTGTGTTTGTGATCGTCACAAAGCGCCCGGACTGCATGAGTTCGGCCTTCGCCCCCAGGCAACTTGCGCCGGCGGTGACGTCATAGCCACCCGCGATCGCCGGCTGTGCGTGCCTGCTGGATCCCGATGAGATCACGAAAACAAAAACCGCGGCGGTGGCCAGCGCCAGCAGCGTGTAGTGAACGGCTATGCGACGGGTTCCGACAAAACCCAGCTGCTGCTGGTCCACCTACAAGCCCCCCTGCTCTTGTGTCCTATGACAACGCGCCCGCAGTCTAAGTGCGCAGCGGGGCTCTGGACAACCCCGCCAGAACAAACCGGGCAACCTGGCGCCCAGGTATTCCCTGCAGTCCAGATCGGCATATATGATGTGTGTAGGAGTTGTGAGCGGGCAAGGCTCGATTTTCTGATGGATCAAATACCCACACGCCTGCGGCGGTTGATTCCGGTCGCGGCGCTCACGCTGACGGGGACCCTCGCGGCTGTCGCCGTCGCTGCGAGCACCCCTGCCGCCGGGCCGGCGGTCAACGACAACTACCTCAATTCACTGAATCTGAATCAGCCTCACACCGCGCTGAACCGGGCGCAGACCCTCGTCGATGTGCGCAACACCAGCACGGCGACCATCCAGTCGGACATCTTCAATCCCCCGCAGAGCGGCGGCCCGGCCGAGGTCACCGGCTGCAACGGCGTCAGCGAGGGCAAGACCATCTGGTATGACTTCTACCCGGACGCCAACGGGCTCGTGCGGATCCGGACCTCCGCCGAATTCTCAACCGTGATGGCCGTCATGCCGTTTGACCCCAAATCGCTGCTGCCAGAAACGGCACAGCGCAAGTGCGCGGTCAACCAGACCTCACAGGCCCAGGAACTGTTCGACGAAGTCAAGGCCGGGAAGTCCTACACGGTCCAGATCGGCGGCGCCGAAAACGCCGGGGGATCGATCGAGTTCCTGTTCGACTACCTGGTTCAGCCAAAGCGTCTGCAGGCCGAAACGACGCTCACCGCCGAACCGCTGACCGGCGGTGTGCGCATCGTCAACCTGTCCGTCAGCACGCCCACCAAGGCCCATGTGGTGGTGCGCTGCACACGCGGGTGCCCGACCCAGACAAAGACGGCGCGGACCGTCACCTTCCCCAAGCTCAAAGGATCCTCGCTGAGCAGCGGAGCCGCCCTGAAGATCTACGTCACCGCCAAGAACACGACCGGCGCCTACATCGAATACAAGATTCACCGCGGCAGCTTCACCAAGGTCCAGCGCTGTCTGGCGCCCGGCGGGAAAAAGCCCGTCAAGTGCGAATGACGCTGAGCTCCAGGCGCCTTCTGCTAGCCGCGGTGATCGTGGCGATCGTCTTCGTGGCCAGCTTTCTGGTGCGCAAGGCGAGCGCCGGCAGCTCCTCCGCCGCGCCCTCGCCCACACCGGTCGTGCTCTCGCCTGCCAGCGTGAAGGTTCAAGGCGTCTCGCTCCCCCAGACACCGCCGGCGCTTCACCATCAGGTGCACCACAGCGCCCCGCCCAGCCAGAGCTCGCCCGCCACTCCATCCGTAGCGCCCACCGAAGCGGCGCCGCCGACGGTCGCGCCGAATAGCAGCACTCCACCCAGCGGCGGAGGCGGCGGCAAAGTGATCGTGGGCTAGAGCGCTCGTGATCGCATGGACTCGCTAGATAACTCCACAGTCGTCGCCGGATACCGCATCGACGGCAGGCTCGGAGAAGGCGGAATGGGCACCGTCTACCGCGCCACCCAGCTTTCGCTCGAGCGGGTCGTGGCGCTGAAGGTGCTAACCACCCAGCTCAGCTCCGACCCGATGTTCCGTGAGCGTTTCCGCCGCGAGGGTCTGCTGCAGGCGGCACTCGACCACCCCCACATCGTCACCGTATACGAGGCCGGGGAAACCGAGGATCGCCTGTTCCTGGCGATGCGGATGGTCGAGGGACCGACGCTCAAGCAGCTGATTCTCGGGCGCTCGCTCGGCGACCGCCGCGGTCTGAGGCTGCTGACCCAGGTCGCCGAGGCGCTGGACGCCGCGCACGTCAAGGGCCTGATTCATCGTGATGTAAAGCCCCAGAACGTGCTGATCGGCAGCGGCGACTACGCATACCTGGCGGATTTCGGGCTGACCAGGGCGCACGACGACACGCCGATGACAGACACGGGGCTGTTCGTCGGCACGATCGACTACATATCCCCCGAGCAGGCCCGTGGGGAACACGCCACCGCCCAGAGCGACGTGTATGCGCTCACCGCCGTGCTGTTCGAGTGCCTCACAGGCCAGGTCCCGTACGTGCGCTCCAGCGAAGAGCGTGTGCTGATGGCTCACCTGACCGAGGATCCACCCAGTCCCTCGGAGGTGCGCGCCGATCTGCCGGCGGCGCTCGACGACGTGATCGCCCAGGGTATGGCCAAGGATCCGGCGCAGCGGCCGGCCTCCGCCAGCGAGCTGATGCTGAACGTCAGACGGGCATTCGGCACGCTCGCCAGCGACCCGGCGGCGGGCGCGCCGACCCAGCTCGCGGCGAGGGCTCAGGCGGGGCAGGACAGCGGCGCCGACCCGGGAGCGACTCGCATGGCCGGCGCTGTCGCGGTGCCACCGCTAGGACCCACGACGGTGTCCACGCCGCCGACAAGCGCTCGCGGCGAGCGGGCCGGTGGCTGGTTCATCCCGGCGGTCGTCGTTGCGGCGCTGATCGCCGCGGCGATCGGGGTGCTGGCCGGTGGAGGCGGTGGCGGCACCTCGCGCCCGTTCAGCGACTCGGCCTCGGCCACCGATATCGAACTGTCCTTCCCGAGCTCCTGGAAGCGTGTCTCCTCACCCCCCGCGATCCCCGGGTTTGACGCCTCGCAGTCGATCGTCCTGGAACGCCCGGGGGAGCTGCTGACGGCCGGCGAGGTCAACGCCAGCGGCCCGTCGCTGCTGAGCAGCGCGCTGCTCGCTGGGCTTCCCTCCGGGCCGCCGACCCCAAGCGCCGTGCGGCTGGGGGGCGTGGACGCCTACCGTTACAGCAACCTCTCCGTGCACGGACTCGCCGGCGCGCTGACGCTGTATGCGGTGCCGAGCAGCGGCGGGGTTGTCACGATCGCGTGTGTGGCGCAGAGCACCGCCACGGGCGCCGCCGCCAGCGAATGCGCGCAGATCGCCGCCACGCTGCGGTTGAACTCGGTAAGCGCGTTCGCTCTGACCCCGAGCCCCCAGTACGCCAGCGCGCTGTCGGCGACGCTCGCCTCGCTGCAGAGCTCGTTGGTAAAGGCCTCAGGGCGTCTGCACGGCGCCTCCAGCGCCGCCGCGCAGGCGGCCGCGTCCTCCGCGCTGGCGCACGCCTTTCACAGCGCCGGCTCGTCTGTCTCGCGATTGCGCGTGAGCCCGGCGGTGCGCGGCATAAACGCGAATCTCGCCAGCGGACTGCAGGCGGCCGGCGGCGACTACGACGCGCTCTCGAGCGCCGCCAGCGCCGAAGACCAGGGCGCCTACAGCAAAGCCACGCGGTCGCTGGGCGGGTCCTACGCGAAGATCACGGGCGCCCTGGCGCAGCTGCGCAAGGCCGGCTACTCGATCGGCGGCTGATCCCCCGGCGGGCTCTGGAGCTCGGCCGGGGTTTCTCCCGCCGCCTCGGGTGTCAGCGACCAGATGGCGGTGCTCGCGCGGCGGCCGCGCAACTCGACGTCTTCGACGAAGACGAGATCCTCATCGGCGGGTTGGTCGAGCGCGTCCTTGGTCGCACCCGCGAGCATCAGCTGGTGGGGTGTGCCCTTCGTCAGCGCCTCGATGCGCGCGGCCGAGTTGGTCGTGTCGCCCACCGCGGTGTACTCGACGCGGCGCTCGGAGCCGACGTTGCCGGACATCACACGCCCCGAGTTCAGGCCGATGCCCATGCGGAAGCCGTCGCCGAGCTCCTGTTCGCGGATCCACGCGTTGAAGCGCGGCAGGCGCACGTTGAGCATCTCGCGCGCGGTCGCGAGCGCGCGGTCGGCGTGGTCCTGCTGGGCGATCGGCGCGCCGAATACGGCCATGATGCCATCGCCCATGTATGCGACGAGAGTGCCGCCGTGGTCGAGGATCGCGTCGCTCATCTCGCTGAGATAGTGGTCGAGCAGGTCGATCACGTGGTCCGGTGTCAGCGTTTCCGCGAACGTGGTGAAGCCGCGCAGATCGGTGAACATCACCGTCGCCTCGCGCTGCACGCCGCCGAGACGCAGCCCATCATCGGCGGTCGCGAGGACCTCCCCGACGACGTTCTCGGGCACGAAGCGCGAGAACAGGTCGCGCACCCGCTCGCGCTCGAACGCGACCGTGACCAGCTGCACCGACAGCGACCCGGCGGCGCTGAGGATCAATGTGCCAAGCGGATACACGAACGACACCACGCGCCCGGCGTCGAATGAGATCTGCACGAGCACCGTGAACACGGCCCCGAGCACCACCGCCAGGGAGATCGTGGCGATCGGGCCGAGGCGCAGGCTGGCGAGCGGGATCGCGAAGCCCAGCAGGACGATCAGCAGGAGGTTCACCCAGGAGGCCACCGAACGCAGCGGCAGTCCCTGCAGCACCGTCTCGATCGCGCTGGCCTGCACTTCGGCGCCCGGCATGACGGAGGCGGTCGAACGTCGGTGCAGATCCTGCAGCGACGGCGCCGAGGGACCGACGACCACCACCTTGTTGTGGAAGAAGCCACGCGGGACGCGGCCGAGGTAGACGCTCGAGAACGACACCTTCGGGAGCGTCCCTTCCGGCCCGTAATAGTCGATCCACGCGGAGCCCCCGGCGAACTCGTGCGCATTCACGCGGTGCCCGTCGGCGACTTCGGCGCTTACGACGGCGAGCGTCTTCAGCTTGTCCACGGAGAAGTCGAACGCGTCGCAGCACATTGCCCGGATCGGGGGGCAGCAGCGCGTTGGCGGGCCGCGACCCGACTTCGTGCAGCAGCGCGTTTCCCTTGACGCCAAGGAACCTGACACCCCCGTTCGCCGTGGTTTCGGTCATGGCCATCACGGTGCGCCCGCCGGCGTTGTTCAGCGCTTCCAACAGCGCGATTTCGTCGCCGCGCGCCTGGGCGCACTGGCCGGGCGGAGGTTGGGAGCCCTTTGCAGAAAGGGGGCAGGCGCTGTGCTCGCTGAACTGCACGTCGTAGGCGATCACCTTGGGGTGTTCGCGCGCGATGTTTTCGATCACCCGCGCGTGCACCTTGCGCGGGAAGGGCCACTGCAGCGCCAGTTCGTCGAAGGTCGGTTCGTCGATCTCGACCAGCACGACGTTCGTCGGCGGCCGCCGGTGTCCGCGGATCGAGAAGCGCGTGTTGACGGTGCTCAGCTCCAGCGAGCGCAGCAGTTCGGTCTCGTAGGCAACGATCGCCAAGCCGGTGAAGCTCAGCCCCACGAGGGCCAGCAGCAACCTGCGCAATCGCCGTGCGCGACCCGAGCCCCCTTTCCATCTGCGCCGCACTTGAAGTCCCCGACCGAACGCTATCGGATGTCCACCATCGCGGACCACCTGCGGGCGCGCGGAGCTCTGCGGCTGGCTGGCATAGGTGACGTACGTTACGCTGAGCCAGGCAATGGGGGATCAGTCACGCTTCGTTCTACCGGAGGCCCACCTGCTGGCGGGCCGCTACGCGATCCAGACGCCGATCTCAAGCGGCGCGATGGGCGCCGTCTATCGCGCCCACGACACCCAGACCGGGGACACGGTCGCCGTCAAGCACGTGGAGAACACTCGCCACGCCGAGCGTTTCGAGGTCGAGGCCCGGCTGCTCTCGCTGCTGCAGCATCCACGCGTGGTCGCGGTGCTCGACTATTTCAAGGACGAGCGCGGCCAGTACCTGGTGATGGCGCTGGTCGAGGGCACCGACCTGCACCTGCTGCTCAAGCAGGAGGGAAAACCCGGGCTGGATCTCGATCTGGCGATCGAGTACACCCGCCAGGCGTGCGAAGCGCTCGAGTACGTGCACTCCCAGCAGATCGTGCACCGCGACGTAAAGCCCCACAATCTGGTCCTCAGCAAGAACGGCATCATCCTCGTGGATTTCGGGATCGCGCGTCTGCTGGAGGACGAAGACGAGGACGAAGGCACGGCGGGGATCGGCACCCCCCGCTACATGGCGCCGGAGGTGTTCGCCGGAGGCTCGGTGTCGGCGCGCAGCGACGTCTTCGGGTTGGCCGCCACGCTGTGGACGCTGATCACGGGCAGCCCGCCGGTGTATGCCAACCCGACCAAGCTGCATGAGCTGGTTCCGGAGGTCACCCCCGAGATATCCGAGTCCGTCGATGCCGGGCTTCAGATGATCCCCGAGCGACGCGTCGCCTCGGTGGACGCCTTCGCCCGCGCACTCGGCGGGCACCTGCAGCCCAGCCTCGGGGGCTCGCTCGCTCGCTCGGTCGAGCAGCCCTCGACGCGGCGCAGCGTCATGGAGGCGATCGTCTACGCCGCGGCCGGCGTGTTCGAAGCGGCCGCCTCCTCGATCGCTCTGACCGATGCCACCACCGGGGAGCTGGTCTACCAGTCGGCCTGGGGCGCGGGGGCCAAGGAGATCGTGGGTGTGCGACTGCCGCCCTTCCAGGGCCTGGCGGGCAGTGTCATCGCAACCGGCGAGCAACTGGCGGTCAGCGAGTGCCGCACCGACCCGCGCTTCGCGGCGCGTATCGCGGCCGGCACCGGCTATGTCCCCTACACCATGCTGGTGGTCCCCTTGATGCGCGAGGGACAGCCGATCGGGGTGCTCTCCCTGCTGGATCGACGTGACGGTGGAGCGTACGGTCCCGGCGACGCCGAACGGGCGGCGCTATTTGCCGAGCTGGCCGTGACCGTCCTGGAGACAGACGCCCACGCGCTGCCCAGCCTCGGCACGCGTCGCTCGCGGACCGTCGGCACGAAGGCCTGATCGCCGAGACCCGATCGCCGGATGGCGCGGCGCTCTAGTGTGGTGCCTTGGCTAGGTAGTGCCCGCCGGCGTGCAGCGTGATCGTCTTGCGCCGCGCGAAGTCACGGACACTTACCAGGCCTCTATTGACCTCCGTCAACGTGCCCACACACTCATTGATAACCGAATACACCGTGCCACGCACAGTCGCCGCGCTGTACTGCCCACGCGCAGTGAATTTACCGTGATCATTCGAATTCAAACGACCCAACACCGCGTTGCTCAAGTGCTTCGACTTCCCCGCCGCATGAGCCTTCCCCGTCGAAGCACACACCTGCCGCGGATGCACATTCAAAATATCCAATTCGGTGAGCCCCCGCTGCCTACGATTCTGCAAAAGCTTGAAAAGCCCAGCCCCAAAATCCCCCGACTGCACCTTCCCCTTCCTAGACGCCGTAGTAGCCGTCGTAACCTGCACAACACCACCAGTCGTATCCAACGTCAACCCAACCGGAATCTGACGCGCCTCAGTCAACGGAATAAAACTCTGCCCCTTCGTGAGCGGCGCCAATGCTCGCGCCTGGGCGAGCACGGCGAACGCATGCTCCCCACTGGGTGCCGCAAGCGTCTGCGCTTCCAGTGGGCCCTGTGAGACGGGCGATGCGGATGCGAGTTTGGCGCCCGGCGGCAGCTCGATGTAGACGATCCCCGACACCGGCGAGACGTTCGCGGTTTTGCCGAGCACGGGTGGTGGCGGCGGGGGATCGGCCGGCGTGTCGAGTGTCTGGTCGGCGCCCAGCGTGCTGCCCGCGCTGTTGCTCGCCACCGCGCGCACGTGATAGGTCACGTTCGGCAGCAGGCCGGTAACCGTTGCCGTGACAGTGTGGTCTGCGAAATCCGAGCCCACCGTCTGATCGGGCGTCATTGAGCCGTAGGTGATCGCCGCCGCTTTGGCTGCCCCGAGCACAGGCCCGTATTCGAAGTGGACAGTCGTAGCCAGCCCGTGCGGATTCACCGTCGTCGTAAACGCCGCGCTGGTGGTGGATAGGACGCTGGGCGGCGAGGGCGTCAGCAGCGATGGTGGTCCGAGCGGCGGGTTGACCACGGTGGCGGTGCTCGTGGCGGTTGCGGTTGCTCCCCCCTTGTCTCTGATCGCAACGCTGGTCTGGTAGGTGCCGATGACCGTGTAGGTGTGCGAGCCCGTCACGGCAAAGCCCCCGCCTGGTGCGGCGCTGATGCTCCCTGCGGTGGCGCTGCCATCGCCCCACTCGATGGTGGCGGTGTAATCCGACACTTCGCCGTTTGGATCGGCGTCGGTGAATGTCGCGAGCTGCCCGGTGAACGGGACGCCCGCTGTCGCATCCACCGATGTTCCAGATGCCGTCAGCGGCGCGTCCTGGACCTTGACGTCGAATGGGTGGGTTTCGGGGAAGCCGTCACTGTTGACGTAGGTGAAGCTCGCGTGATAGACGCCCTCCTCGGCGTAGGTGTGGGTGGCGCTCAGTTGCCGAGTGTTGGCGTCGAGGGTTCCCGATGACGGCTGCGTACCGTCACCCCAATTGATCGTCGGCGTGGTGCCTTCGCGCGGTGAGGCGGCGCCAACCACCTCAGAGAACTGCATCCCCTCGACCGGCTGGAACATCTCGTATGCGCCGATGTCGCAGCCGGCGCCCTGTGGCCTTGCGATGTTTCGCTGGTCTGTGGCTGTGCAGTTCGGGGCGCTAGCGGGAATCGCATCAAGCGCCGGACTACTCGCCTTCAGGGCGAATGTGTCCGTGTTCCCGCCGTTGTCCACCGGGCCGTTGCTAATGAACTGCGGTTCGGTGTTTTGGAGGTCACCGGTGGCGGTGAAGCCGCAGTCGGTGGCGCTCTCGAGGTTGTAGCCGAGAGAGGAAATGCCGCCCTTTCCGCAGTTGGAGGGTGTCGGTTCACCGCTGAGCGGTTCGTCGACGTCGTTGAGCGCAAGGATCGAGTTGCGAACCGAGATTGTGCCCTGTTTGGCCAGCAGTCCGCCGCCGTTGGCGCTGCTGGAGCCGCCGTTGTTGTTGACGATCGTCGAGTTGATGATCGAGGCGGTGTTGCTGGTGTCGCCCTCGCTGACGATGCCGCCGCCAAGGACCGAGACGTTGCCGGAGATCGTTGAGTTGTTGACGATCAGCTTTCCGGCTTCTCCGGTCACCGGGTTGGGACCGGTGTTCTGAATCCCGCCGGTGTCGCCTCCAGCGCCATTGGGAAGGTTGGTACTGAAGTTGTTCGACACCAGCGAGTGCGTCACGGTGAGCGTGCCACCGTCGTTGGAGATGCCGCCGCCCGAGCCTTCGGTGGCCGTGCCGTTGCTGATTTCGTCTTCGTTCAGCGTGAGCGTACCCTCGTTCAGGATGTCGCCACCCAAGAGGCCATTGGCGGAATTGGCGGTACCGAACCCTATCGACAAGCCCGAGATGCTCACTGTCGGGACGGCTTTGGTGCGGAGATTGGGCTCGACCAAGAAGACACGATCCGCCGTTGATGAGAACTGGTCGATGCTCACCACGCGCGCGCCGGCGCCCACGATCGAGACGCTTTTGAAGATCGTGAGCGCCCCGTTTGCGAGATCGTAGAACGCGGTGCCCGCGGGAGCGGGCACTTTGATGGTGTCAGGCGGGTTTGGTGGTTCGGCGAGGCCGTCCTCGTAGGTAATGAGCTGTCGCAGCGAGCAGGTCCCGGAGGCCGGTTCTTGGCACGTTCCGGTGAGGTCTTCGGTCGTGCCCACCGTGTAGGTTGCCGCCTGCGCGCAGGCGGTTAGGGCGCCTGCTCCAATCAGCACTAGCAGTACAGTCGCCGCGGCCGAACAGAGGCGCAAGTTCCGGCGTTGACGAATGTTGGATCCCGCCACCGGCTACTAGTGTGGTGCCTTGGCTAGGTAGTGCCCGCCGGCGTGCAGCGTGATCGTCTTGCGCCGCGCGAAGTCACGGACACTTACCAACCCCCTATTGACCTCAGTCAGAGTGCCCGCGCACTCGTTGATAACCGAGTAGACGGTGCCGCGCACAGTCGCCGCGCTGTACTGCCCACGCGTGGTGAATTTGCCGTGATCGTTGGAGTTCAAGCGACCCAGCACTGTGTTGCTCAGGTGCTTTGACTTGGCCGCCGCGTGCGCCTTTCCGGTAGACGCACACACCTGCCGCGGATGCACATTGAGAATGTCCAATTCGGTGAGCCCCCGCTGCCTACGATTCTGCAAGAGCTTGAACAACCCAGCCCCAAAATCCCCCGACTGCACCTTGCCCTTCTTGGACGCGGTGGTAGCCGTCGTAACCTGCACAACACCACCAGTCGTATCAAGCGTAGACCCAACCGGAATCTGACGCGCCTCAGTCAACGGAATGAACTGCAGCCCCTTCTTGGGCGCAGCCAATGCGGCGGTGGCCAGCGAGAGCGGCTGAAACGGCGAGACCGAGGCCAGTTTTGCGCCCGCCGGCAGCTCTATGTAGACGATCCCCGACACCGGTACCACGTTCGCCGCCTTGCCGAGCACCGGTGGTGGCGGCGGCGGGTCAGCGGGCGTGGTGAGGACCTGGTCGGCGCCCAGCGTGCTGCCCGCGCCGTTGGTTGCCACGGCGCGCACGTGGTAGGCGACGTTGGGCAACAGGCCGGTGGCCGTCGCGGTGACCGTGTGGTTTGAGAAGTCCGGGCCCACCGTCTGGTCCGGTGTCGCCGAGCCGTAGGTTATCGCCGCCGCGTTGAGCGCCAGGGAGGACCGGCCCGTATTCGAAGTGCACCTGAGTTGCCAGTCCGTTTGGGTTCACCGTCGTCGTGAAGGCGGCGCTGGTCGTGCTCAGAACGCTCGGCGGCGAGGTGCTCGTGACTGACGGCGCCGAGGTTGACGGTGTCGTCTGGTGTGATGGCCGCGCCGAACTCGAACAGCGCCGATGTCGCAGCCGGGGCCCTGCGGCCGTATGACACCGCGCTGGTCCGTGCCGGTACAGAACGGGTAGCTCGTGGGGTGGATCGCGTTGACCGCCGGGCTGGTGGCTTGGAGGCGAAGGTGTCGGTGCTGCCGCCGTTGTTCTGCGGGGACGGTGGAGGTGAATCAGGGAGTGGTGTTCTGCAGGTCACCGGTGGATTTGAAGCCGCAATCGGTTTCGGCTCTCGAGGTTGTAGCCGATCAGGTCGCAGATGCTTGTCCGGTTCCTGGGCCGAGCAGTTGGTGGCGACGACACCAGTTCGGGCTCGTCGTCTCGGTGTTGTCACGCGATGATCGAGCCAGCGACTGCGCCGTGGTCCCCTCGTTGGAAGCAAGGCCCCGCCCCCGGTCGCGCGGGACACATGCCGGTCCTCCGCCGGGCTCTTCCTGCACGCTTGTTGTAGGCGACGTTGAGTCGATCGAGCGTGACCTCGTCTTCGTCGGGGGACTCCTTCTTGGCTCTAGCTATAGATGCCAGCGCCGAGCCGTGCGTCGTTGTCGGCGACCGTGGAGTTCTCGACAGCCGGACGGCTCTCGCCTGGTATGCATCCGCAGGACGCTCGGGCATTCCGAGCCGTAGTTCGAGATTCCACCCCATTCCCCTTCGCCAGCGCTGGCGTGGTTACCCGGACCGAGCGAGCGGTCGATGACCAGCGTCCCGGCGTCGTTGGAGATCGCCGCCACCCCTGGGATGCCTTGCCTTCAGTGATCCAGTCCTCGATCAGCACCAAGTCCTGGGCCCAGTTGCGAATGTCGCCACCGAGTTCGCCGTTGTTTCGCTTCGTTGGTCGGTCCCGCGCGCGATCTCGAGCCCCAGAGATAGCCACCTATGCCGATTCTTCGCTCCGGTTCGGTTTGGGATCTGGATGTCGAACACTCGCTGCGGAGACGCGCTCCCCGACACGTCAACGGTCGTGGTACGTGGCCCCGCGCCAAGGATCAAGAGCGGCTGCTTGATCAGGAGTCGCCATTGGACAGTTCGTATTTGCCGCTCGGAACGATGATCATGTCGATCGGGTTCGGCGTCGATGTGAGCCCATTCTCGTATTCGATCAGCTGTCGCAGCGAGCAGGTGCCGGCTGATGGGTTCGCGCACGTCCCTGGAGGTCTTCGGTCGTCCCCACGGTGTAGGTCGCCGCCTGCGCTGAGCTAGCCAGCGCACCACCGACCGCCAGCGCGACGAGCGCCATCGAGAACCTCGCCGCGGCGATGCCTCCTAGGCGAATCCCAAGTGCTGGCAAGTGCCTCAAGTCCACCCCCTGTCGAATACCTGCGATGTCTATCGTCGTGGCGACCTGTCCGATATTCAACCAGAGTACAGAGCTGCCCTCGTCTGACAAACACGCGCCAGATGCAGACGAGGCATTTCCTCGGGGGCAAACATCAACAACGCTCCGCCATACGAGCGCAGCCATCAACCGCTACCGCCCATTCCTTCCCCGTGTTGTCGTCCTCTTGTAGCTGGACCGCGGGTCCAGGCGCTGGCACGTTACGGTCGTCGAGCTTCCGCACCCGCTAGACGAATGTTCTCCCACGGAAGGCCCTTGCACACCGTGTGCGAGACCTCCCACTACGCGCGAGGCTCGCGGGCCGAGAACCCGGCGGCCCGGGGAAAGCCGCGTGCAGCTAAATCTGATCTTGGTGCTGCGGTCAACGAAGCTAGCGCTTTTGGCGCAATGTCCGGATCCGGTCCTGCATTTGCGGCAGACGGATCGTCCTGAACTTCTCAGGCAGACGCTCATCATCAAGGATCGCGTCGAACACCTCGATATCCCGCTCAAGCGCCAAGCGACAGGACCGGTCCGCTTGGGCGAACTCAAAGACGCGCTCATTGAGCTTCAGCACATCCCTGATGGCTGCCTCTCCGCGCTCGTCGAGCAGAAACTGACTGAAGGCTCGAGCGCAAAGAATCGATGCTCGCAGTTGCCTCCACGCGAGGTCGGTCTGCTTGTTCGCCAACACGCTGTTGTGGACCCGACTCTCCATGCAACGCTCTGGATGCATGACCCAGACATAGACACACCGGCCGTCAGCGAGGATCAGCTCTACCTGGACGGCTGTTTCTCTAACGTCCTCCGAGCTCATTCCATACGCGCTACGAAGGAAATCGAGGCGGCGCTCGTAACCATCGCTGTCGAGGAAGATCGCGACACCCGCGAGAGTAGTGCGGTCCTCCCACTTGGCAACTTGGATTTTCCCGCCGAGCAACTTGCCGGCCATACGGGTGTCTTCCGCATTGCCGAGAAAGTCGAGATCGTGGCTGACCACCTGTCCGACACCCGAGTCCATCAGGCGGCTTTGGAGGTATGCCGTCCAAATGGCGACTGCCTGTCCTCCAACGAGTACCACCCGTTGCTCTCGGACGACCTCCTCCAAACGCGCGATGATCCGTTCGGCCTCGGCTAGGCTGAGCGGAGGAGGTGGCTCAAGCGCCTCTTGCAGCTCATCCATGCGGCGATCAACGCCTGGCGCTCAGGACAGGGAGCGCGAGGCGTCCAGGTTGATCCGCATGCGCTCGGGAGGGAACGCGAAGAACGCGTTCTCGCGGTTGAGCTGCTCGGCCGTCTTCTTTCCAGATCGCAGCGCCTCTACATCAGCGCGACGAGCCCGCTCCTTCTCGTCCCAGATCTCTTGCGGATCGACATATTCCACTGGCACGTCCATGGCTCCTACCAGGATAACGCCTCATGCAGAAGCTATCGACTCGATTCGGCATAAACAGAGGACTTCTTGAGCTTCCACAGCTCACTTGGCTCACTCCTCGATGCGGGCCCTCGCCGTCGGAGGCTGGTGCCTGCTCCCTCTCCGGACACCGTAACTCGACCTTCGGCGCAAACGCGTCGCTGACTATCTACACCTCGCGCTCTGAGCGAGTGTAGATCTGCGGTGCTCGATCTCCTGGCCAATCTGCCAGTACGCCCCGATCAGCTCGGCGTTTGATCGCCTGCGTGGCCGCACCTGCGCGCTTCGGATGCCGCCCTTGATGTTCTTCACCGGTCGTTGCGGCGGTGGTGTCACCGGACGCACCTACACGGTGCGCTCGGTTCTAGCCTGGCGCCTTGGCTAGGTAGTGCTGGCCGGTGCGCAGCGTGATCGTCTTGCGCCGGCGGAAGTCACGGACGCTGACGATACCGCGCGTCACCTTGGTCAACGTCCCGGCGCACCGGTTGATGACCGAGTAGACCGTGCCGCGCACCGTCGCTGCGCTGTACTGCCCGCGCGCGGTGAATTTGCCGTGGTCGGTGGAGTTCAGCTGTCCAAGCACCTTGTTGCTCAGATGCTTGCTCGCGGTCTGGGCACGCTTGCCGATTGTGGCGCACACTTGTCTTGAGCTGAGGTTGTTGATGATGTTCAGTTCCGTCAGCCCCTTGTTCTTGCGGTTCTGCAAGAGCTTGAAGATGCCAGCTCCGAAATCGCCTGACTGGAACTTGCCGCTCGCCGCTGTCGCGGTTGTCAGCTGCACAACGCCATGGGTCGTTTCGAGCTCCGAGCCAACGGGGATCTGGCGCGCTTCGGTCAGCGGGATGAACCCGATGCCCTTTTTCAAGCTCCTAAACGCCAGGTCCAGTGTTCCCGCGAGACTGAGATGCGCGCCTGGTGGGAGTTTCACGAACACCACGCCGCTGACGGGCACGACGTTCACCGTCTTGCCCAGTACTGGCGGGGATAGTTCTTTGAAGCCCAGGACACCGTTGTTGCCGGCCGGTCCGCCTCCGCCGCCGCCCCCCGACGGGCCACCGCCTCCGCCGGGTGCGGGTTCGGTCCAGGTCTTTGTCACATCGCTTGAGATCTCTGTCGTTCCCGCCTTGTCGAGGAACGATGCCACGATGTGATCGATGCCGGGATGCTGGCCGATGTATGCGAAGGTCGCGTGGCCAGCTTCGTCGGTCGTGACTGTCCCTGTCTGTGGATTCGCCCCGGTGACAGTGAAGGTCACCGGCACACCGGGTAGCGGCGTACCGCCTTCGGTCACGGTCGCCACCTCCGAAAAGGATGCCCCGATCTGGTCGGATGTCGTTGGCGGGAGGAGGCTGACCACGGGACTCGGGGGTGTGGTGAACGTCTGGTCGCTGCCGTGGCTGGTGCCGCCAGCGTTTGTAGCAGTGACACGGAAGTGATAAGTCGTGTTCGCTTCAAGCCCTTCGGCGGCACCCGACACCGCGACCGCTTTGGTCCCCGACCCCGGGCTCGTCGAGCAAGCGACACTCGACCCATACGTTTCGCTCTTGCCATATTCCAACTTACAACTAGTCACTTCCCCAGCATTCGGGTTCACGGTCGCATTCAGTGTCGCTGACGTCTGGGTGATCGACGAAGCCGCTCCGGTCACAACGGTCGGTGCTTTCGGCAAAGTTTTCAGAGTCGCGTCGCTGCCGTGGCTGGTACCTCCACCGTTCGTGGCAGTAATCCTGAAGTGGTAGGTCGTGTTCGCTTCAAGGCCACTGACCGCACCCGACACCGACACCGGACCTGTCCCCGACCCAGGACTCGGAGAACACGCGACGCTCGACCCGTAGGTTTCCGTCTTGCCGTATTCCAGCAGGCAGTTGCTCACGTTCCCAGCATTCGGGTTCACAGAAGCCCCAAGCGTCGCCGTGGTCTGGGTCACCGACGAAGCCGACCCGGTGACCACGGTCGGTGCTTTCGGCAAAGTTTTCAGAGTCGCGTCGCTGCCGTGGCTGGTACCTCCACCGTTCGTGGCAGTAATCCTGAAGTGGTAGGTCGTGTTCGCTTCAAGGCCACTGACCGCACCCGACACCGACACCGGACCTGTCCCCGACCCAGGACTCGGAGAACACGCGACGCTCGACCCGTAGGTTTCCGTCTTGCCGTATTCCAGCAGGCAGTTGCTCACGTTCCCAGCATTCGGGTTCACAGAAGCCCCAAGCGTCGCCGTGGTCTGGGTCACCGACGAAGCCGACCCGGTGACCACGGTCGGTGCTTTCGGCAAAGTTTTCAGAGTCGCGTCGCTGCCGTGGCTGGTACCTCCACCGTTCGTGGCGGTAACCCGGAAGTGATATGTGGTGTTGACTTCGAGGCTTTTGATCGCACCCGATACAGCAACCGGACTCCTCCCCGACCCGGGGCTTGGTGTGCAGGGGACACTCGACCCGTAGGTTTCGGTCTTGCCGTATTCCAACTTACAACTAGTCACTTCCCCGCCGTTGGGGTTGACTTTTGCGCTGAGGGTGGCGGTTGTCTGGGCTATCGAGGATGCAGTCCCCGTGGTGACTGTCGGGGCTTTCTCGAGCGTCGTGAAGGTCTTGTCTTCTCCGGTTACCCCTTTGGGGGCCTGCGAGTTGGTTGCAACCACGGCGAAGTGATAGAGGCTGTTGGGTTCCAGTTCGGTGAGCGTTGCTTCGTGCTGCTGAGCCCCGCGCGTGGCGCCGATGTCGATCGATTTCGTTTCTTGGCCGTAGGTAGCCGGGTGGCCGTATCGGATCACGTAGGTGGTGTCGGCGCCATCGGGGTCGATCGAGAACTTGACGGTGCCCGTCGTTGCGGTGACCGAGATGACACCCACTTTCGAGATGACGGGCGGCCCGATCACGTTGGCGCTACCAGTCGCGGTTGCTTTGGCGCCGCCAATATCGTTGACAGTGACGGTAGTTTCATCGACGCCACCGCTTGAGTACGTGTGCGAGCCCTTGACTTCAAAGCCCCCGCCGGCCACAGCGCTGATCGTCCCCGTGCTGCTACTGGAGCCGTCGCCCCAACTGATGCTCGCGGTGTAATCCGACGCCGCGCCTGCTGGATTGGCGTGGGTGAACGTCGCCACCGTGCCACTGAATGCTGTGCCTGCGGCCGCGCTCACGGGTACCCCGGATGCGATCAGCGGTGCGTCCTGAACCTTGACATCGAATTCGCGGGTTTCGGCGAAGCCGTCGCTATTCGTGTAGGTAAAGCTTGCGTGATAAACGCCCTCGTTGGTGTAGGTGTGAGTGCCTGTAAGCTGTCCCGTGCTGGCGGCGACTTTCCCCGACGACGGCGCGGTGCCGTCACCCCAGTTGATCGTCGGTGTGGTTCCTTCGCGCGGTGAGGCGGCGCCAACCACCTCGGAGAACTGCTTCCCCTCGACCGGTTGGAACAGCTCATAGGCGCCGATGTCACAGCCGGCACCCTGCGGCCTGGCGACGTTTCGCTGGTCTGTCGCTGTGCAGTTCGGGGCGCCAGAGGGAATCGCATCCAACGCCGGACTGGTCGCCTTCAGGGCGAATGTGTCCGTGTTCCCGCCGTTGTCCTGCAGCCCGCTCGAAAGGAATCCGGGTTCCATGTTCTTGAGGTCGCCGGTGGCGGTGAAAGCGCAGTCGGCTGCGCTCTGGAGGTTGTGGCCGAGAGAGGAAATGCCGCTGCTGCCGCAGTTTGCGGGTACGCGTTCGGCAGAGAGCGATTCTTCGACGGTGTTGTCGGCGACGATCGAGTTCTCGACCGTGATCGTGCCCTGACTGGCGAGCAGGCCGCCGCCTTCCGTGCTGCGGGTGCCGCCATCGTTGTTTGCAATCGTCGAGTTGGTGATTTTGGTGGTGTTGCTTGTGCCGTTGGAGGAGCAGGCGCCTTCGGTGCCACCGCACCAGCTGAAGATCCCACCGCCGAGCGCGGCTCTGTTGCCGGTGATTGTGGAGTCGTTGACGGTCAGCTTCCCCGCTTCTTCGGTCACCGGGTTGGGGCCGAAGTTCTGGATGCCACCCGAGTCGCCGCCGGCGCCATTGGGATTCGTGCTTTCGTTGTTGGATATGAGCGAGTGCGTGACCGTCAGCGTGCCGCCTTCGTTGGCGACGCCGCCGCCGGAGCCTTCTTCGGCCGTACCGTTGGTGATCGCGTCTTCGCTGAGCGTAAGCGTCGCCTTGTTGAGGATGTCGCCGCCGAAGAAGCCGTTGGTGGAATTGGCGCGGCCAAGCGCGATCGATAGGCCCGAGATGGTTACGGTCGGGACGGCTTTGGTGCGGGGGTTCGGCTCAACGAGGAAGACTCGGTTGGTGGGCGAGGAGATCTGGAAGATGTTCGCCAGGCGTGCCCCAGCGCCGACAATCGAGACACTTTTGAAGATCGTGAGCGCGCCGTTGGAGAGGTAATAGTAGGCAGGGCCTTCGGCCGAGGCGGGCACTTCAATGGTGTCAGGCGGGTTGGGTGTTTCGACGAGGCCGTTCTCATAGGTGATGAGCTGCCGCAGCGAGCAACCGCCGGATTCCGGGAATTCGCACGTCCCGGTGAGGTCTTCGGTCGTCCCGACTTGGTAGGTCGCCGCCTGCGCCGAGGAGCCCAGTCCCGCACCGAGGGCCAGCACGGCGAGCGTCGCGCCTGTGACCGCCCTGGCCGACCGGCGCGAGCGACCCAGAAATCTCGCGAAATACCTCAAAATCCCCCCATCAAACCCGCGGCGCTAAGACCGTCGATAGCGATCGTCCACCTCATAAGTAAACCAAACCAATCGACTCAGTGGCCATAGTTGATCGGCGCGTTCACACGGCCCTCACACGGCCGCAGCGGCGAAAGCGCACGGCGCCCCGGGCAGCGGAGCTCCTCACGGCCCATCGAATGCCGCGGTTAGAGAGCCCCCTGGGCCACGCAGCAGCCCCTGACGATCAGCCTGCCGCGCACCGGTTTGCCGATCGGCTGACCCGATCCCACGATCGAGCGATCCGCGTGAACGGTCACCTGGTAGCTGATCGCCGGCGGCCGTGGATAGCTCACTATGCAGCTCCAGGGGTTTCCGAGTGCCCCTTTGCCGTGCGAGACGCAGCGGGCGCTTCGTGCGCGACCTCTGTATCGAGAGCCGGGGCGCGGGTCGTCGGTGGTGGAGATCAGCTCCTGCAGCTGGGGGGCTTCGACCGAGGCCAGGTGTTCCTGGCTGCTGATGAACTGGGAGTCGCTTTCGTGAGCCCTGACCGCAAGCACAGTCCCCGCGATCCCCACGATCAGGATCAGACCGACGATCAGCGAAGGTCTTCTCACGCGCGGCGTCCCATCACGTGATCCCCGGCATAAGAAAAGGGATCCTATGGTAAAGAGGCCAGCAAGACGTGTGACTGCCACCCAGATCGCTCGATCACATCACTACAAGGAAAACAACCCACGAGGCGGGTGCTCTGATATAGGCTCGGCTCGAAGATAGAGGTCCAGGGTCAAGACGACGACGGAGGGGCCACCGGCCGTCAGACGAGCAGGGACGTGACTCGCCTACGCGCGCATATCAGAGCGATACTCGTGATCGCCTCGTTCACGCTGGCCATGTCGCCCGTCAGCGTGTCCTTCGCCTCGATCGGCCACTGGCTGGACGTGGGCTTCTTCGGCAGAACACGGCCCGACCGCGCGCTGCTCAGCGCTGTCTGGAACTCCGGGATCCTGCCCGGCACCGAAGTGGTGGCAAGCGACCGCGAGCGGGGCTGCAGACGTCGCGCACAGCATGGGCAGAGACCGTGTCCGGGCTCCCACTCCAGGAAGAACGCGCACCGCAAAGAGCGCCATCGGGGGCAGGGATCTGGAGGTGCGACGCCGAGGACCTTCTCGGTGCTGCAGGCCGCCACCACCGGGGAAACCAAGACCACCTCGGAGGTCGCGATCGAAAAGGTTCTTGAAACGCCGTGTTCGAATACGGGTTTGTTGCCAAATCCGGGGAACCTGCAACTGATCCGCGAAGCCACGCTCTGCCTGATCAACCACGAGCGAGCCCAAAACAACGAGCCACCACTCCAACCCAACCCCCAACTCGAAACAACCGCCCAAACCCACAGCGAAGAAATGATCACCGACAACTACTTCGCCCACACCTCACCAAACGGCCAAGGCCCAGCCGAACGAGCAATCACAGCCGGCTACCTCCCAAACCCCCAAGACGGCTACGACATCGGCGAGAACATCGCCTGGGGCCTAGGCAACAAGGCCACACCCCAAGCCACCGTCACCGCCTGGATCAACTCACCCGAGCACCTCGAAAACATCCTCGAAACCCACTACCAAAACACCGGCATCGGCATAACCCCCCAAACACCCCCCTACCTCACCCACAACCAACCAGGCGCCACCTACACCCAAGACTTCGGAGTAGTCGAAGAAGCCTGACGAAGGTCCCGAGATGTCCCCTCCCCAAGCCCGGGTTCGGGTTGTGCTCCTCCTGGCAGCGGTGACGTGATATCACCTAGGCTCGGCATGGACGGCCCGCGCCGATTCCGACCAGGAGCAAACGCGATGCCCAGAAACGCACGGCGGTTCAGGCTTCTCTGCGCGCTGTTTGTGGCGTGCCTGGCCGGAGTGTGTGCGGGCATCGCGCTCGGTGGCGCCGTGGGTGAGGCGGGCGGAGGTTCCGCGGGGACGCTGGCGGTCCTCGCGGGTCACGTCCGGACGGTTCTGCCGGGCTCGGCCACAGCCACTCCCATCGGGGTCGGTGGGGTCGCGGTCACGAGTTCGGGGACGGTCTACATCGCCGATCCGATCAACAGCGTCGTGGAGGAGGTCACGCCCTCGGGTCAGCTGTCGGTGATCGCCGGGCGGCCCGGCGTGCCAGGCTCGCCCACCGCGGGTCCGGCGGCTAGCAGCGACCTCGACCAGCCCAACGGAGTCGCTGTCGATGATTCCGGAAACCTATATATCGCAGACACGGGCAACGACGTGATCGAGAGGGTCACGCCGTCGGGGACGCTCTCGATCGTCGCCGGGATCGCAGGCCAAGCCGGCGCGCCGACCGCCGGACCGGCGAGCGCCAGCAAGCTCTACCAGCCACAGGGCATTGCGCTCGACAGCTCCGGCGACCTCTTCATCGCGGACACGCAGAACAATCTGGTGGAGAAGGTCACCTCCGGCGGCACGCTCTCGATCATCGCCGGCAAGGCGGGCCAGTTCGGCGCCCCTACGCCCGGACCGGCCAGCGCCAGCAAGCTCAACCTGCCGGGGGGCGTCGCGATCGACAGCTCCGGAGACCTCTACATCGCCGACACCGACAACAGCCTCGTCGAGGAGGTCACGAGCGGCACGCTCTCGATCCTCGCCGGCAAAGTGGGTCAGCCCGGGGCGCCGACACCCGGACCGGCGAGCAGCAGCGACCTCTGGGGGCCGTCCGGTGTCGCCATCGACGCCTCCGGCGATCTCTACATCGCCGACTACCAGAACAGCGTCGTCGAGAAGGTGGCCGGCGGGACGCTGTCGATCCTCGCCGGGGAGTCCAGCCATGCCGGGCTCCCCACGCCCGGCGCCGCGACCAGCAGCGAGCTCGGCAACCCGATGGCGCTCGCGCTCGACGGCACCGGCGCGCTCTACATCGCCGACAACACCAACGACCTCATCGAGAAGGTCACGGCCGGCGGGACGCTGTCGGTGATCGCCGGCAACGGACCGCTCGGCGGCGCACCGACCCCCGGTCCCGCGGCCAGCTCCGCGCTCGGCTCGCCCGTTGACGTCGCCACCGACGCTGCCGGCGACCTCTACATCGCCGACGCGGGCAACAACGTCGTCGAGAAGATCACGCCGTCGGGGACGCTCTCGATCCTCGCCGGCGACGGACAAGCTGGGCCGCCGACACCGGGACCCGCGACGAGCAGCGGTCTTTCGGATCCCACCGCCGTCGCCGTTGACAACCAGGGCAACCTCTACATAGCCGACCCCCTTGACGACGTCGTCGAGAAGGTGACACCGGGCGGAACGCTGTCGATCATCGCCGGCCAGGTCGGGCAGACAGGGCCGCCGACGCCGGGACCGGCGACGAGCAGCGACATGCAGCCATTCGGCCTTGCGGTCGATGGCTCCGGGGACGTCTACATCGCCGACGACATCGAGACGTTGACGGCGACCGCCGCGTACGTCCTGGAGGTGACCCCATCGGGGACGCTGTCGATCGTCGCCGGCAGCGGCTTGATCGGCTCGCCGACCGCGGGTCCCGCGACGAGCAGCGAGTTCAGCTTCCCCGAGGGCCTGGCGGTCGATGGCGCGGGGAACCTCTACATCTCCGACGTGTACGCCAACGTCGTCGCGAAGGTGACACCGTCGGGGACGCTGTCGATCGTGGCCGGTAACGGACAGATGGGCGCACCGCTGCCGGGGCCCGCCACGAGCAGTCCGCTGAACAATCCCGCGGGGATCGCCGTCGATGGCTCGGGCGATCTCTTCATCGCGAACACGGGGAGCAACGACGTCCTGTCGGTGAGCCCGAGTGAGACTCTGTCGATCCTCGCCGGCAGCGGCAACATAGGGCCACCCACCCCCGGACCGGCGAGCGCCAGCGCCCTCGACAGCCCACTGGGCGTCGCAGCCGACGCCAACGGGAACGTCTACATCGCCGACGCCACGAACGATGACCTCGAGGAGGTCTTCTCGGGAATCACGACCCCGACGACCGGCACAACGACGCAAGCAACGACTGGCGCCACCACCGGCACCACCACCGGTACGACGACGGGCGCCACTGCCCCCGAGACGCAGATCCCTTCTACCACCGTGCCGAGAACCACTCCGAATACGATTCTGCCCTCCGCCGCCTTCAGCCTGCCGCCCGCGAAGCAATGCGTGAGCAAACGCAAGTTCACGATCCACGTGCGCAATTTGCCCGGGATCACATGGGTCAGCGCGGTTATCAAGATCAACCACAAACGCATCAGGAGCTTGGCGGGCGCCCACATCACGGCGCTCGTGAACCTCGGAGGGCTTCCGAAGGGCACGTTCGTCCTCTCGATCACCGCCAAGGCCACGAACGGGCGGACGGTGACAGGGACGCGGACGTATCACACCTGCGTAGCGAAACGCAAAAAGCACTAAAAAGCGCCGCCAAAAGCTCTACGAGCCAGGCCGCTAACCGTGGATGGACCGATTCGAGCATCCAAACTGGACATCGCGGGCGGGCTGCTCCATAATCATCAAGAGGCCTTCTCACGTCAGGCCGTAAAACTCCAATAGCTCCCGTGGCGATGCGCAGTCCGTGCTCAGAGCAAGCAGACTCGCAGCCACCCTCCTATTTCTCGCCGGCTTCCTGACCGCCGGAGGAAGCGCTCTCGCCAAAGCAGGTTCTCCCTCCGCCGCCGCCCGCTTGAGCGTGCTGGCGGCGCCCTGCGAGACGCTCCATCCAAGAGGCCACGCGCGCTGCGGCAGATTTCACGTCTTCTCGATGCTGGAAGCGGCGCTCACCCTCGAAGGCGAGATACGCGGGGTTCTTGAAACGCCGTGTTCGAATACGGGTTTGTTGCCAAATCCGGGGAACCTGCAACTGATCCGCGAAGCCACGCTCTGCCTGATCAACCACGAGCGAGCCCAAAACAACGAGCCACCACTCCAACCCAACCCCCAACTCGAAACAACCGCCCAAACCCACAGCGAAGAAATGATCACCGACAACTACTTCGCCCACACCTCACCAAACGGCCAAGGCCCAGCCGAACGAGCAATCACAGCCGGCTACCTCCCAAACCCCCAAGACGGCTACGACATCGGCGAGAACATCGCCTGGGGCCTAGGCAACAAGGCCACACCCCAAGCCACCGTCACCGCCTGGATCAACTCACCCGAGCACCTCGAAAACATCCTCGAAACCCACTACCAAAACACCGGCATCGGCATAACCCCCCAAACACCCCCCTACCTCACCCACAACCAACCAGGCGCCACCTACACCCAAGACTTCGGAGCAATTCCCCGCAAATAGAGGAATGGACGTTTGTTGGACCTTGCACAACGTAGTGCCAAGCATAAAAGATCACGATTCCGGGGAGGACTATATGTACACCCATCAAATGACTAACCGCACATGCTGATCGTTCTGATCCCCACAATCTGGATAGCCCTGCTGGTTGTTTTCCTAGCCGTCTGCAGGATGGCGGCGATCGGAGACGCCACGCCACGGGAGCGAGCTCGCTCTGAGCTCAAGACCAGGCGCGAACCGCGAGCCGGGCTCGTGCTGTGGGAGGACCCACCCCAGCGGACCGTCCCGGCCGAGCGCCGTGCCACCGCGGGCCGGGCGCCGAGGCACAGGCATCTCACGCTCCACGGGCTGCGCTGAAGTACAGGCGGTTCGAGACCGGCTGGCTCCATGTAACCCGACTCAATGCGAACCGCAGGTACCAGATGGGTCAATGACAGCGCCCGGCAGCTCACTCGACCTGCGGTGCGAGATAGCCGTCAGGCTCCTCGATGACGGTGTTCCGCAGCTCGCCGATCCCGTCTATCTCGATCCTGACGACATCGCCGACCTTGAGCAGCCCTTCGGGGAATGGCTGGCGCACCGCTCCTATGCCTGCGGGGGTGCCCGTAGCGATCACGTCGCCTGGCTCCAGCGTGAAGGCTTCGGAGAGGTGCGCAACCTGCTCGAAGCAGTTGAAGATCATCTCGCCCGTGTTGCAGTCCTGGCGAAGCTCATCGTTTACGTAGGCCCTGATGGCGAGGTCGTGCGGATCGCCAAGCTCCTCGGCGGTCACGATCCACGGCCCGAGCGGTCCATGCGTGTCGAAGGACTTGCCGATCGTCATTGTCGGCGTGCGCAGTTGCCAGTCGCGTACCGACACGTCGTTGGCGATCGTGTACCCGGCGATCGCTTCATGGGCTTTCTCGACGGACACATGACGACAGCGCGTGCCGATGACGATTGCAAGCTCGGCCTCGTAGTCGAGCAGGCTCGACACGCGCGGCATGTGTATGTCCGCGTTCGGGCCGACTATGCACGTCACCTGCTTGTTGAAGAAGAAGGGAACCTCTGGCGCTTGTAGCCCGCTCTCTGCGATGTGGTCCTTGTAGTTGAGCCCGATCGCTAGGTACTTGCGCGGCGTCGCGGGCGCGAGCAGGCGGACGCTCCCGAGCGCGTGGCGCACCTCGGGAGCGTCGTGCTCCACCACGAAACCGTCCTGGGCGATGCCGTGTCGGATGCGGCCGTCGATCTCGAATCTGCACAGCCTCATTCGGCGCCCTCCATCGGCGGGACGACGGGCGGGCTCAGCTCGCCGGCCGTCGCACGATCATGGATCGCCTCGAATGATTCGCCGGCAGCGGCGGCGTCGGCGATCCTCTCCGGGTCTACGAACACGCCGATCGGGTTGGCCTTGAACGCGGGGCTCGTACGCATCCACTCGCTTGAGGCGGTCCAGTCGCCGAAAGTATCGACTTGCAACTCGACGCGGTTGCCGTCCGGGTCCTTGTAGTAGTAGGAAAGCGTCATCCCGTGGTCGATGCAGATATCCGGCGTGATCCCCTCCTCGCGCAAGCGCAGATAGGTCGCGTTCAAGTCCTCGAAGTGCTCATACTCGAAGGCGCTGTGGTGCATCCCGGTTCTCGTCTCCTTGTCGGGGTCATCGGCGAAGCCGGGGAAGCAGAGCAGCGCGATCCGGTGGTTCGCGGCGTCGTTGGTCAGCCACGCCCCGGTCGCGTCCTGAAAGGCGACCTCGGCGCCTACCACGACCGCATACCAGTCGATCAGCGCCTGTAGCTGTGTGGTCTTCAGGTTGAAGTGATGGAGCGCCGGCTTGATGATCGGGTGCGTGGACATGGAAGTTCTCACCACGGGACCGATGCGCTTGTTTCGTGCAGCAGGCCCGGATTGATGTCTGACTCTTGGTGGACGTGCCTGGGCGGGGTGTAGAAGGTCGCGTAGGGGCGTAGGCGAACCGCAACACGTTTCTCCACACGCGCGCCCTCCTCGACCATCGGCCGCACTTCCTCTGACATCGGCGCACCGGCCATCACACCGGCAATACGCATCATCACGTCCACCACGAAGTCGAAGTCGGTCTCGATTTCCGCCTCGCAATAGACCTGCACGTAGGTTGGCGGCCACTGCTCGTCAAGGATGCACAGAGAAACCTTGGGGTTGCGTGCTACGGCCTTCGCCTTCGCGCGCTCGGCCATCGTGGAGACGACGATCTCCTCGGGCGCTGCGGAGTAGTAGACGATCGACATAGCCGGCCCATGCTCGGCGCGGCCGTATCCGAAGATCGCCGTGCGGTGATCGAGCACGAACTGTCGTCGCTGCTCGGGTGTCATCGGCAGTCCTTTCGTCGGGCGCGCGGGGGCGCGGTGTTTGACGGCAAAGTGCTCATGCTGCGCTTGCGCGCTGGTGCTCCTCGACCTCGCTGGTGAAGGCCGAGCGCAGCGCGCTCACACGGTGTACGTCTTGATCCGCGATCAAGAGTATCATCTGTCTTGATCGAGAGTCAAGAACCCATGCCTGCCACCCGCCCACACCTAGACCGCGACCTGAAGCGCAAGCAAATCCTCGACGTCGCCGAAAAGCTGCTGCTGCGCAACAGCTACGAGGCGACGGCGATGGCTGAGGTAGCCCGACGCGCCGGGGTCGCAAACAACGCGGTTTATTGGTACTTCCCGAGCAAGGACGACCTGCTCGCCGCCGTGCTCCAACGCCGCCAAGAGCGGACACTCGAAAACCTGCCTGCCCGCGAGACCATGACCCCGGACGAGCAAGCCCTCGCACTGCTCGCGCAGCTCGATCAGGTCGCCAAGCTCACCGCCACCGTCCACGAGCGCGCCCAGCACAGCGCCGCAGTCGCCGAGATGCACGAAGCGTTCCACGCCGCAGCAGACCGACTTTTGCAGAGCCTGTTCCGAGACGCCGGACTCGATGCAAACGAAGCGGCACAAGCCGCTAAGGCAATGATGGCTCTGGTTGAGGGCATCCACCTCCACGAGCCCAACCGAGACACCGCCGCACGCGACGACCTCGTGCTCTGGACACTCCACCGGCTCGCGCCCACGCTAGACAAGAGCTAGGCCAACCCAAAACCCGAAGCGCTCAGACGCTGTCGGCTCTAATCCGCTTCGTCAAGCGACATTCGCCCGCCAGCGAGCGACGCAAAGTGGAACTTACACAGTTCGCATTGAGTCTGGTTGGCTCCACTCAGACAGTTGTCTGTGTCAGTCGCTTGCATGCGTCGAGGCACACCCGTGGCATCGGGTTGCCGTACCTTTCACGGTGATTGCGCTTGCTAGACGGCTGCACGAGCGGTTGCGACCTTCATCACTAGCCGACGTGAGCCTTGAATCGGTTGGAAGTCGTGGTGGCGATAGAAGCTGTGGGCAGCGTCATCGAGGGCGTCCACGGCAACCAGGCGTCCACCGGCATTCGTCGCAGCGGCGACGGTCCGCTCAAGTGCGTCGAGTAGCAACTGCGTGCCCAGGCCTTGCCCGTACAGGGCTTGGGCGAGCGCGAGCCGCGCGATGAGGTAACCAGGGATCGTGCTGTAGCCGGCGCTGAGTGAGCGCGATGGCAAGTCTGTGCGCCTGAATTGGGTCGGAGCAATCGCGTGGAACGCGACGACCACGAGGTCATCGGGCTTGGTCCAAACGGTGGTGTGGGCGGTACCGGCCACCTGCGCACGCAATGCCTCCTGTAGCAGCCACTGGTCAAGCTCATCGTGCCCGCAGTCCAGCTGCGCGAGGTCGTGATGCTCGCCGAGTCGCTGGGACGTCCAATCGCTCACGCGCGCCGGTATACGCGCGGGCTGCGAGCGGCTCGTTCCAAACGAGGAGCCGGATCGCCCTGGTCAAGCGCAGCGACCAGCGCATCGAACTGACCGGCCGGGATCAATGTCTGGTCAGAGCGGCCGAGCACGCGATCGGCCTCGCGAGATGCTGCTGCCAGGACGAACGCCGAGACCGAGACGCGCGCAGCCTCGTCGCCGTGCTCGACGATATCCCCGGTGCTTACGAACGCGCTCAGCTTGGCCTCGAGCGAGCACGATCCGGCGAGACGATCCCACTCAACGAGCTGTAGGCCATTGGCCGAAGTCAGGCTGAGCGCAATCGCGGTCGAGGACCTCGACCGTATGATCGTCACCCACAGCCTCCCATCGGATACCAAGGATCGCGTCAAGCACTCCCTGCGTGTCCTCGAGCAATTCCCCAACATCGGCCGGCAACTCGACGGACGCTGGCACCCGATGCGCTTCATCCTCGGGCCCTGGAGATGGATGCCCATCATCTACAGATTCGACGAGTCGAGCAACCTGGTCCTCGTTCTCACCATCCAAGACGCCCGATCCTCAGCAGCCGTCACGGCAGGCTGAACGGAGCGCCCAGTGGTGATCCCACGCCAGGTCGCCGCGGCAGCTTTCCGGCGATCTCTGATCGCTTCTCAGGCGAGAGTCACTCGGGCCTGACCGCCTGACGCTCGCCCCCCCTGAAAAGGGGTGTCTCCGGCTGCTCACGAAACGTGCGCGGTAAAAATCACGGGGTCTAAAGCGGGTTTAGCACCCTCTTCGTCCAATCATTCGCGAGAGGTTCATGTCGCATTTGGGTGTGCCGATAGAGCCCCCATGACCCTCTCCCGCCGTCTCATCGCTACCTCTGTCGTTGCCGCCGTAGCGGCATTCCCCGGGGTGGCGAGCGCCGCCCGCGCGACCAGCTCGAGCCACCACAAGCATGCGCACGTCTGCAAGAAGTCCCACCGCAAGCACAAGCACAGGGCACGTTGCGCAGCCCACAAGAGCGTGCCCAAGCACACTACGAAAAGCTTCACGCCCACCCACGTCGTCTCGGTGCTGGCGGCCGCCTCGAGCAGCGTCGCGCCCGCACCCGCCGTCTCTGCCCCCAACACCAGCGGCGATGTGAACCTCCAGCAGTTGCTCGAAACACCCTGCCAGAACACCGGGCTGACGCCGACACCGTCGAACCTGACCGTGATCAGCGAAGCAACCCTGTGCCTGATCAACCAGGAGCGTGCCCGCCACGGCGAGCAGCCGCTGAGGACCAATGGCCATCTGCAGCAGTCCGCTGAAGGCCACGACCAGGACATGATCGCCAGTGACTACTTCTCCCACTACACCCCCACCGGTGAAGGGCCCGCCGAACGCGCCCAGGCCGCCGGCTACATGCCCAACGCGGAAGTCGGCTGGTCGATCGGCGAGAACATCGCATGGGGAACGGATGAATTCGCCACCCCGCAGGCGACGGTCACCGCCTGGATCAACTCACCCGAGCACCTGGAAAACATCCTGAACAGCAAGTACCAGGACTCCGGGATCGGCGTGGAGCCAGCGGTTCCCGCCTCGTATGGCAAAGGCGAACCGGGCGCCATTTACACCCAGGATTTCGGGGTGATCGACTAGACGGGCTCTGGACATTTGGTCCAACGTCTTCTGGACGGACTAAAGGGCCGGCCGATTGTGTCCGATCACCACGGTAGACATACCAACGGGAAGAGATAGAGACAATGCTCATAATCACCGTAGCCGCAGTAGCGTGGATCTCCCTGATCGCACTGTTCGTCGCCGTCTGCAGGATGGCCGCGCACGGCGACGCCGTCGGATCGGTGACAACGACAGTCAAGCCGGGCCGCGAAATCGACGCGGGACTCGTGCTGTGGGAGGACCCCGCCGAGGAGCTGACCGTCGAAGACCGCCGCAGCCGCTCAGCTCAGCGCAAGCGCCGCAGCTGGGTTACAGCCCACGGCGCCCGATGACGTGCGGGACGGTGCGCAGCAAGATCTTGATGTCCGTCCACAGCGACCAGTTGGCCACATATAGATAGTCGATCGCGACCATCTCTCGCAGCGGTACGCGAGCGGGGCCGAGGATCTGCCAGTGACCGGTCATGCCCGGCATCAGCTCCAGGCGACGGCGATGCCAGCCCTCCACACGCTGATCCTCATCGACTACCAGCGGACGCGGACCGACGAGGCTCATCTCGCCGCGCAGGATGTTCAACAGCTGCGGCAGCTCATCCAGCGAGGACTTGCGCAGCAGCCTGCCCACACGCGTGACCCGCGGGTCATCGGCGATCTTGAACAGCCCCTCCGCCGCCTCGTTGCGATGACGCAGCGACTCCTTCATCTCCTCGGCGTTCTCGACCATCGTGCGGAACTTGAAGACAAAAAAGCGCTTGCCGTGACGACCGACCCGCAGCTGACGGAACAGGACAGGCCCTTTGCTGTCGAGCTTGATCGCGATCGCGACGGCGATCAAAAGCGGGGAGATCGCGAGCACCCCCAGCGTGGCGCCCACGAGATCGAAGATCCGCTTGACCATCGAGGAAGAGCGCGTCAGGTCAAAGCGCCTGACCCCCATCACCGTCACGCCGTGCAGATCGTCGAACTCCACAGAGGAGCCCACGACCTCCAACAGCCGCGGCAGCACGCTCACCCGGACACCCACCGCCTTCAGCGTGCGCACCAGATCGAGCGTCTCCCCCGCGTCGGCGCTACGCGGCGCGATTATCGCCCGATGCACATCGAGCTCCAGCACCAGATCACGGATCTCAGACAGCCGATGGCTCGAGGAAGCGTCCGTGGACCACGAGGAGGCCTTGTGGAGATCCAAATGGGCGACCATCTTCGCGTTGACCCCCCGATGACACGCGAGCTTTGAGCGGATCGTCCTGGCGGCGGCCTCGTCCCCGACGAACAGACACCGCTCGATCGGAGCCATCCGCAGCGCGATCGTGCGCGCCAGCGCCCGGCCCGCGATGATGAACACGGTCAGCGACGCCCACAGCAGGAGCGTCCCGTCGTGCCTGAGATGGCCGCTGACGACCGTCCCATCCGCAAGCCAGGTCACCAGCGCGCAGAGAGTCGCCAGATGAAACAGCTTCGGCGCCTCATCCAACGTGGTCTTGCGGATCAGGACCTCATCACGGTCGTACAGCCCATACAGCTTCGCCCCCAACAGCAGCATCGGAAGACCGATGACGCTCAGCAGCGTCAGATGCAGGGAACGCGGCAGCACGCCCACCGTGAACACGAACGCACCAACGATCGCGACCACATCCGAAAACAGCAGCATGCGACGGAACAACGCGTCACGACGCATGCTCGCGGCCGGTCCTCTGGTCTCGGTGATCTGCAACGGGACGGTCCGACGCCGCAACCGCAAGCCCGTGATCAGACCCCGAGAGCTGGCCGGTGCTGTTGCTTCAAGCGAAGCTCGTGGCTCCACCGGGCTCCCTATCTGACTGCTCATTGACATCCGCCTCCTTGCCGATACATCCACGTCATCCATTACTGGGGCGTCGTGCTGCTCCCCTGGCGATCTCCCCGCATACTCCAAATGACTGGCTTCCATGGTGCCCCGCAGCCTCATCGTGCCCTGCACGAGTCTGCGACTACATGACCCCGCTGGAAGATGCCCGTCGTTTCCAGGCACCCATTGTGGCCTGTGAATCCCCAACAGTCAAGGATTGCTATGTCCCAATTCATCTGGACACATGGATAGAAATGCACGGACCGTCCACTCTCCAGGAGGTCTGGGGAGTGTGGATAGCGGGGCTCGATCTGGGCATGTGGTCGTGTAGGCAAGCGCAACAGAGTAGCGATCAGCCACGAGGCTAAACCCAAGGCCCACGGCCGCTGTTAGGCTCCTGTTATCGGCCGGCCCGATGGCTCTGAGGCGCGCCGCCGGGCGACGGGCGCCGATCTCCCCGAACAGCGCGCCGATCCAGGGGATTTCGCCACTGTGAGTAAACCGCCTGGGGGTTGTCACAAAAACTCAAAGTGGTAGATAAAGTCGAAGAGTTGGATCAGGCGGGAACATGCCCATTTCCCACTCGCGCCGTCCAACGACCAGCGAACTGCACTCAGGGAATCCGCGCACTTGCGACATCTGGTGATTTATTCCCACATATTCGAACCTTCCGCCGTGGCGATTCGTTAGAATCTCTTTGCCATCACCGGCAAGGCTGCGGCGATCGAGCGACATCCCCCGTCTGCTCTCGCCGCAGCCACCCCCTTTCTCTCGAGGGTCACAGACACTAGGGGCGAGGCAGTGAGTGCACCACCGGCGACGGGGCCCCTGCCGCGACCAGCTCGAGCGAATCACCAAGCGCCGCGGACGCAAGGTCGCCGGTGACCGCACAACGTAGCCACGCCGGCCAGTCGTGCGTGGCGAGAGTCAGCGTGTGCGCTTGGCCTGGTGCTCGAGGACTTTGCCGAAAGCGTCCTCCAGCTGGGTCGTCATACGCTGCTTGAAGAGCGCCAACAGCGCCTCGGACGCCAACGGCCTCAGCGAATTGACGGCGGCGATGATCTCGTCCCAGTGCTCGTCTGGCTGACCGGCCTGCTCGAACGGCTCCCACACCTCTTTGAGGAAGAGCTTCGTGAAAGACCTCGAGATCGACTCGCAGTCGCGGCTGACGCGCTCCACCAGCGACAACGCGGCATGCAGCGATATCCCCAGAGCGAGCACCTCCTCGGCGGCCACGAGCAGCGCGGGGCTCGGCACCTCAAAGCGCCCGTCGCCGAGCGGCACGAGCAGTTTCAGCTTGCGGATCCTCTCGGCGTCCTTGGGGTTGACCGCTCCAAAGCGCTTGAGGAGCTCCTCGGCGGTTATCAGTTCGGGGGACTCCGCCTCAAACGGGGTCGTGACCGCCCGGCGCAGACCGAGCAGGCGCTCGGCCAGCCCATCGGAGCCGCTCAGCAGCCGCTCGATCGCCGCGAGGTTGAAGCCGTCGGCCTGCAGATCGAGGATCAGCCGCAGCCTCGCCAGGTGGTCTGGGCCGTAATAGCCCACGCGCGCGCGGACCTCCGGCGCCGGCAACAGACCACGCGACTGGTGGTTGCGGATGTTGCGCACCGACATGCCGACCTCCGCGGCCAGCTGCTCGATCGTCAGCTCATAGCCGTGTGATCCATGCTGCCCCTCAGCGGGTACATCAATGCTGCCGGTCCGTGACGCCGCCATCTCTCAAATAAGGATACCATGTTTGACGTAACCTCATTTGAGGTAACATAAGCTCAGGTCGATATGTATCTGTCTGCTCGCAAGCATCCAGCAGGTCCCGCCGATGGCTGAGCGCGGCGCGCCTCCACGCGTCTCGCAGACCACGCGCAGAGCGCTGCGTTTGATCAGATCGTTCACCTCTCCCCTGCTGCCGGACGACTATCTGGAGCTCGTCAACCCGCTGTGGTCCACGCGCGAGCTGCGCGGACGAATCGAACGCATCGAGCGCGAGACGCCCGAAGCGGTCACGGTGCTGATCAAGCCGGGCTGGGAATGGGAGGGCCATCGTCCCGGTCAATACGTGCGCCTGGGCATCGAGGTTGACGGCGTGCATCACTGGCGCGCCTACTCGCTGACCTCCGACCCCGCTCGCCCCGACGGCTGCATCTCGATCACGCCCAAGCTCGTGCGCGACGGCAAGGTCTCTCCCTTCCTCTTCGGAGAAGTGCGCCCGGGCACAATCGTGCGGCTCGGTGGAGTGGAAGGCACCTTCGTGCTGCCCGACCCCGCGCCCGCGAAGCTGCTGTTCATCAGCGCCGGCAGTGGCATCACGCCGATCATCGGCATGCTGCGCAGCCTCGCCGCGCGAGGGCCAATAAAGGACGTGGTTCACGTGCACAGCGCCCGCACCGCCGAGAGCGTCATCTTCGCCGACGAGCTCGCCGCGTTGGGATCGCGCCACCCCGGTTATCGACTGCACCAGCGCATCTCAAGCGTCCAGGGACGCTTCGGCGCCGATCAACTCGAGACGGTGTGCCCCGACTGGCGCGAGCGCGAGGCGTTTCTGTGCGGGCCGGCGGGACTGCTGCAGGCGATCGGCTCGCGCTTTGAAAAGGACGGGGATGTGACCTCTCTGCACATCGAGCACTTCCAGCCCGACGTCCGCGTCGGCGACGGGGAGCGCGGCCAGGGCGGCACGATCCTTTTTGCCAACAGCGGCATCGAGGCCGCCAGCGACGGGGAGCAGCCGATCCTGAAGGCCGGGGAGCAGGCGGGTGCCGAGCTGCCCTTCGGCTGTCGCATGGGTATCTGCCACACCTGCGTGGGGCGATTGCGCTCGGGCAAGGTCCGTGACCTGCGCACCGGCCAGGTGCACGGCCAGCCCGGAGAGATGCTCCGCACCTGCATCAACGCGCCCGAGGGCGCCGTTGAGATCGAGCTCTGAGACCCCTTCTTTCCAAGACCTCCCCGCCAACCCGAGCACCCCAACCTCTCCCGCCAACCAAGAAACCGAGGACCGACCAATGGCCACCAACCAGATGCACAGCCCGCCGCTCGCGACCAGACTCAACGAGATCCAGGGTCCGCCGCAGCGCACCACGCCAGAGCGATCCGCGACCGCGCACACAAGCGATGAGGGCGCGAACCTCGACAATCCCCTGGCCCGTCTGAGCGCCGAGCAGATCGAAGAGCTCGGCCGCGAGTTCGACGCGATCCACGATGAGATCAAGGCGGACCTGGGAGACCGTGACTCGCGCTACATCCGCTCGACTATCAAGCTTCACCGCCGCCTCGTTCTGGCCGCCCGCGCGATGCTCGTCGGCGCTCGCTACAGGCCGCTGTGGCTGGCCGGCACAGCCGCGCTGTCGGTGGCGAAGATCCTCGAGAACATGGAGATCGGCCACAACGTGATGCACGGCCAGTGGGACTGGATGAACGACCCGGACATCAACTCCCAGAACTGGGACTGGGACACCGCCTCACCGGCGCAGGCGTGGCGGCACTCACACAACTACGAGCACCACACCTTCACCAACATCCGCGGCAAGGATCGCGATCTGGGCTATGAGATCATGCGCATCGACCCGCATCAGAAATGGCATCCGGTGTACCTCGCCCAGCCGCTGTACAACCTGATCCTGATGGGCTTCTTCGAGTGGGGGGTCGCGCTGCACGATCTGAACTTCGACGCGATCCACTCCGGGGAGAAGTCAAAGAAGCAGGTGCTCTCAGAGCTGCGGGCGATCGGCGCCAAGGCCCGCTCGCAGGTCGTCAAGGACTATCTCGCCTTCCCCGCGCTGTCGGCCGCGCTCAACGCCGCGCTTGCGGGCGCGCGCGGCGGGAGCCCCAGCAAGGACAACCGCGCCGACGCAGCGCGCAGCGCGTTTCAGTCCACGTTCAAGGCCGACTTCACGGCCAACATCGTGCGCAACGTGTGGGCCCACTCGATCATCTTCTGCGGTCACTTCCCCGATCAGACCTACACGTTCAGCGAGGAGGAGGTCGCCGATGAGACCCGCGGCGGCTGGTATGTGCGCCAGCTGCTGGGCTCGGCGAACATCGACGGCGGTCCGCTGTTTCATCTGATGGCGGGCAACCTGAGCTTCCAGGTGGAGCATCACCTCTACCCCGACATGCCCTCCAGCCGCTACGCCGAGATAGCCCCGCGCGTGCGCGACATCTGCCGCCGCTACGACCTGCCCTACAACTCAGGTCCTCTGCGCAGGCAGCTGGGCACGGTCCATCGCACGATCCTGCGGCTGGCGTTCCCGGGCGGCAAGCCGCGCCCGAAGCCCGGGCCCTACAGGCCCTCCTGAGGAGGCTCCCCGGGAAGTTGCTGCGAAGGACGGCGCACCGGCGTCCTCGCGGGCAGACCGGCTAGGTCAGCGAGGTCAGTCCGAGCACGTAGTGCACCGGCATCTCGGCGGGTGTCGAGCCCGCCTGGATCAGTGCGCGAAATTCCGCCATCGCCGTGGCCCGCCGCTCGGTGGACAGTCCCGCAACCCAGCTCATCGAGGCCAGATGGTTCACGACGCGCTCGGGGTCGGTGGGCTGGCAGGCGGTTAGGCGGATATCCCGGGGCTCGCTCCAGCCGCCGCTCTTGAGAACCGCGTCCTGCCAGGGCGGCCCGTCGAATTGCGGGTGCTCCGGGCGTGATCCCGCGACCAGCGTGCCCAGCTCGTGCGCCCACGAGGCTCCGCTCCAGTCCGGCGCGGTCGAGATCACGGCCAGCCCGCCACCGGGGCACAGGACGCGGCGGATCTCTCCGAGCGCGGCGGCGTGGTCGAACCAGTGGAAGGCGTCCGCGACGGTGACCGCGTGGACCGAGCCGTCGGGCAGCGGGATCGCCTCGGCGCGACCCTCGCGGACGCGCTCGGCGCCGACGTTCGCGGCCAGCCTCTCGCGCAGCGCGCCCTGCGGCTCGACGGCCACGACATCCAGTCCCGCGGCGAGCAACGCTCGCGTCAGCTTCCCCGTCCCGGCAGCCAGATCGAGCACCGGGGCACCAGCGGCGAGCCCGAGCTCGTCCGCGAGCGCTCCGATCACCGCCGGTGCATACTCGGGACGCCCGCGCTCGTAGTGTTCGGCGACGGAGGCGAAGCTCTCCGCGAGAGGGTGCAGGCTCATTGCGGGCAGGGTAGCGGCCCGGCGGGCTATGGGAGCTGCTGGATGATCTCGAGCAGTTCAGCCCTGTCGTAGCCGCTCTCGTGGCTGAGCTTGACGAGCTCGATCGCCTTGGCGAGCAGCGCACCGCGCTGGGGGGTGCCGCTGACACGGATCCCACGGCCTTGGCGCAGCTCCAGCAGTCCCTCGTCGCGCAGGAGCCGCAGGGCGCGCAGAATCGTGTTGGTATTGACGTGCATGACGGCGGCGAGGTGGCGTGCCGGTGGGAGGCGTTCGCCGGGCTTCACCTCGCCGTCGGCGATCGCGCGGCGGATCTGTGCGGCGACCTGGTCGTGCAGACACCTCGGATCCTCGCGGTCCACCTTGACATCTATCACCATGCTATTCATTGTGCTATTCATAGTAGCTCATTGTGGGCTTGAGAATGGCCCGTGACACACGATGACGATCACCCTCCAGCCACCACCTGTCCAAACGCCGGACGCCGGCGTGATCGAAGAAGCACGCGCGCGCCAGCGTCGTCATCGAGGAGTGGCGGCGGCGACGCTCGTGACGGGCGCGATCGCGGCGATCCTGCTGGCATTCGTCGGCGGCGGGGGTGGATCGCAGCCGGGTCGCGCCTCCCTGCCCAAGGGACGCCCATTCTCGAAAGCCGCGCGCCAGGCGCCCACCTCGTGCCTCTCTGGCAGGGGCAAGGCTCTTCAGGGCGCACCGAGTCGATCGCTGTTGTCGATCCTCGGTGTCCTGCGCCGCCCCGCCACGCCGGCTGACGTGCTTCCGCGACGCCTGGCACTCGAAGGCAACACCTTCGTCCGCTACGTGCGCCGCACGCGCGTCGTCAATGGCAGCCCGTACTTCATCTACCCTGCGATCGTCTCGGGCTGCGGGAGCCACGCACGCCAGGGCATGATGCATCTCGATGCCGACATCGACCTCGGCGGCGGCGCGATCGGGGCCACCGGCGGCGGCGGCGCGAGCGCGGCCACCATCGAGCAGGGCCACGCGCTCACTACGGGTCCGCCCGGCTCGAGCACCAGCTCGACGCTGACGATGATCGTGCCCGACGGCGTCGCCAGGGTCATCTTGCGGTTCCCGGCCGGCCAAGCCAGCGGTTACAGCCCCAAGATCTCGCCAGCCGTCACGATCACGACCGCGCCCGTCAACAACGAGGTCGTCGTCCGAGTCCCGCGCAGCGCGGGAGGCGGCGCCATCCACCAGGCGACGATAACCTGGCGCGCCGCCAACGGCCACATTCTCAAGCGGTTCTCCGACCACGAACGCTAACTCAAAGCCCGTATTGGGCGATCCTTCAGAAGGGCGGCGCGACGGCTGAGGTCCTGCCAGACCTCCCGGCAGCCTGACTACTGGCCGACGGCGAAGCGGATGAAGCGACGAATCACGACGTTCTCACCGGTCTTCGCGGTCAGCTCGTCGCGCAGCTGCTGCACGGTCTTGCCCTCGAACTTCGGGTTGTGCATCTCCTGGTCGAGCAGCACAACCGTCTGATACCAGGAGTCGAGCTTGCCCTCGACGATCCGCTCGCGCACGTTCTCGGGCTTCTCCGCCGCCTCCTGCTCGTAGATGCGCGCCTCCGCCTCCCGGGCCTCCGCGGGCACATCCTCGCGTGAGACATAGGCGACGGTCGGCGTGGCGGCGATCTGCATCGCGACATCGCGCGCGAAGGACACGAAGTCCTCGTTGGTCGCGACGAAGTCGGTGTTGCAGTTGACCTCGATCAGCACCCCGACCTTGGCGCCGGCGTGGATGTAGGCCTGCACGGTGCCCTCGGTGGCGGTCCTCTCCCCCAGGTCCTGGATCTTCTTGCCCTGCTTCACGCGCAGGATCTCGATCGCCTGCTCGAGGTCGCCCTGCGCCTCCGAGAGCGCCTTCTTGCAGTCCATCATCCCAGCGCCCGTGCGATCGCGCAGGGCCTTGACGTCCTTGGCGGAAATCTCTGTGGCGTTCATGACGGGGTTGCCTCCTGTGCGGGTGTCTGCTGCTCCTCGGCGGCCTTGGCGTCGGCCTGCTGCTCCTCCGGGGCGTCCTCGCTCGGTGCCGTCTGCTCCGCGGCGGGCTCCGGCGCGGGCGTCTCAGCCACCGCCGGCTCGGGGGCCGGGGCCTGCTCCTGCTCGGGTTGAGGATCCCCCGCCGTGGGAGCAGCCTGCTGGGCTGGCGGCTGCTCGGCCGGGGTGGCCTGTTGTGCTGCTGAGGCGGTCGCCTGAGCCGGCTCGGGGGCCGCCTCGGTGGGGGGCGGCTGGGCCTCGGCGGCCTTGGCTTCGGCCGCCTGCTTCTCGGCCGCCTCCTTGGCCGCCAGCTCCGCGACGCGCTTTGCCTCTTCCTCGGCTTCGCGCTTGGCGCGCTCCTCGGCCTGCACGCGGGCCTTCTCGGCGGCTTCCTGGCGGGCGCGCTCCTCCTCGGCGCGGAACACCGTGCGTCCCTCGGCGACGACACCGCCGATCGCCTTGGTTATCAGCGCACAGGAGCGGATCGCGTCGTCGTTGCCGGGAATCACGAAATCGATGCCATCCGGGTCGCAGTTGGTGTCCACCAGCCCGATGATCGGGATCCGCAGACGCTGCGCCTCACGCACCGCGATCTCCTCGGTCTTCAGGTCGATCACGAACATCGCGTCGGGCACGCGCTGCATGTTCTTCACGCCCCCGAGGTTCGCGCGCAGCTTCGCGAGATCGGCCAGCGCCGACATCCGCTCACGCGTCGGCAGCAGCGCGAGCTGCCCGTCGGCCTCGTAGCGTTCCAGATCGTGCAGGCGGCGGATGCGCAGGCTGATCGTCTGAAAGTTCGTCAACAGACCACCCAGCCAACGGTGGTTCACATACGGCATTTCCGCCGACTCGGCGACGTCCTTGATCGTGTCCTGCGCCTGCTTCTTGGTGCCCACGAACAGGACGGTTCCGCCCCGGTGGGAGACCGTGCTCGCGAACTCCTGGGCCGCCTTCAGCAGCTCGTCGGTCTTGAGCAGATCGATGATGTAGTTGCCCGCCCGCTCGCCGAAGATGAAGCGGCGCATCTTCGGATTCCAGCGGCGGGTCTGGTGGCCGAAGTGAACGCCGGCCTCCAGTAGTTCCGCGATACCTACGTCAGCCACTGATATTCCCCTTGTTATTGACGATCTAGTTTTCTATTGGTCACCGGGCCAAGAGGGTGGACCCGGCTGTCGGCCGGGCAGGGCCACGCTCTTTTTGCGTCCGGTGGTCGTGGATGGACGCTGCAGCCAGCCATTCTAGCCGCCTTTGGCTTTGGCTAGCCGTGCGCCGTGGCGTTCTCGGCGCGCTCCAGAGCCGCGGCGAGGTCCCCGGGCAACTGCGAGCGTACCTCGATCGGCTCGCCGGTGATCGGGTGCTCGAACGCAAGGCGCGCGGCGTGCAGGAACTGGCGCTCGAGTCCCAACAGCCCGGGGGTCCCGTACTCGGGGTCTCCTGCAACGGGGTGTCCGATCGCCTGCAGGTGCACGCGGATCTGGTGGGTGCGGCCGGTGTCCAGTGCCAGCTCCAGCAGCGAATAGCCGGCGAGGACTCGCAGCAGGGTGTAGTGGGTGCGGGCCTGGCGGGGATAGTTGCCGCCCACGGCCATGCGTGTTCGCACGCGGGGATGGCGCCCGATCGGGGCTTCGATCGTGCCGGTGCGGGCGGGCGGGCGGCCCTCCACCAGCGCGAGGTACTCCCTGCTCAGCCGCCGCTCCGCCAGCGCCCTCTGCAGCAGCCGGTGGGCCTGCTCTGAGCGCGCCACGACCATCAGCCCCGAGGTGTCCCGGTCGAGGCGGTGAACGATCCCGGGGCGTTCGGGGTCCCCTCCGGCGGCGCTGTCAGCCAGCAGCTGGGCGAGCGTGCCCTCCCTGTGTCCGCGCGCGGGGTGCACGACCAGGCCCGCGGGCTTATCGACGACGAGCAGATGCTCGTCCTCATAGGGCACCCGCAGACCGTGGCCCTCGCTCACGGCGCCGGGTCCGCGGCGCTCTGAGGCTCGTGCTTGTCGTGCCCCCGCTGCATATCGACCAGCAGGATGAGGATCAGCACGCCGACCGTGATCGACGCGTCCGCCAGGTTGAACGGCGGCCACCCCAGCGGCAGCTTGATGAAGTCGGTGACAGACCCCTCCCTCAACCGATCGAGGATGTTCCCCAGCGCGCCGCCGATCAGCATCCCGGTCGGCAGCCAGATCAGGCGCTTTGCGTGGTTGCGCAGAAAGTAGACGAGCAGCACGAGCAGAGCGATCACGATCAGCACCGTCACGAGATCCTGCTGGCCCGGCAAGAAGCCGAACGCCACACCGTGGTTGCGGGTGTTCACCAGCTCGAGGCCCGGCAGCACCTTGTGTTCTTCCCCGGGGACGATCGAGTGCATCACCAGGTGCTTTGAGAGCTGGTCGGCGCCCAGCACCACGAGCAGCACTGCAGCGGCACGGATCCAGGCTGCGCGAGCGGTCACCTTGCGGCTCAGCCGTGGATGATTTCCAGCACGATCACCTTGTTGATGATCTCGAGCGCCAGCAGCGCGACGATCGGGCTGAAGTCGATCCCGCCGAAGCTGGGGAGCACGCGGCGAAAGACCCGCAGGAACGGTTCGACGGTGTCCCGCAGGAACTGCAGCACGGCGTCGAAGGCACGCGAGTAGGGGGGTTTGAAGCCGAACGCGAACAGCCACTGCACGACGATGTGCACCAGGATCAGGAGGATGTAGACGTAGATCAGCGTCGAGAGGAAGTCGGCGATCTGGGTGCGGGCGCTCGCGAGGATCACTTGCCGTCTCCGAGCACCGCGTCCAGCGCGTCGCTGAAGGCGGCGCGGATGCCGCCCTTCTCCAGCGCCTGCAGGCCACGGGCCGTGGTGCCACCGGGGGAGGTCACCTCGCGGCGCACCGCCAGGGTGTCGTGGCCGCGTCTGCGGAGCAGCTCGGCTGTTCCCGCCATCGTCTGGGTGACCAGCTGCGCGCCCTGTGCGGGGGGGATGCCCTTGCGCACGCCGGCGTCGATCTGCGCCTCGGCGACGAGCGCCATGTAGGCGGGGGCGCAGGACATGAGTCCCATCGCCACGTCCACGAGCGTGTCGTCGAGCTCGATGAGCGTCCCCAGTTGCCCGAACAGCTCGCGCACGTCCCGATCGAGGGCCTGTGGCTGATCGTCGCGGGCGAGCACGACCGCGCCCTGGCGAACCTCCACCGGCAGCGACGGCAGCACCCGGTACACCGGCCGTCCCGGGTAGAAGTCCTTGAGGGCACCCAGCGCGGTCGCGGCGAGGATCGAGACGACCGCCTTGGCCTGCGAGGAGATTTCCTCGGCCACCTCGGCGAGCTGCGCGGGCTTGTGGCAGAGCACGACGAGATCGGCCCGCTGGGCGACTTCGGCGTTCGATGCCAGCGCCTGCCCGCCGCTCAGCTGCGCCAGTTCCGCGGCGCGCTCCGGCAGCGGATCGGAGACGAGCAGCGGCTGCTCCCACCCGCGCGCCAGGGCACGCGCCATGTTGCCGGCGCCGATGATCCCGATGTTCATAGGCGGTTTAGGCTAGCGCGCCGGGGGGCCGCGCTCAGCTCTGGTTGAAGAAGCCCTTCTCGATCAGCCGCGCGCGCTCCTCGGCGGATATCTCCACGTTGCGCGGGGTGAGCATGAACACCTTGTCGGCGATCCGCTGCATGCCGCCGTCCAGCGCGTAGGTGAGACCCGAGGCGAAGTCGATCAGGCGCTTTGAGAGGTCGGTTTCCGCGCCCTGCAGGTTGAGGATCACCGGTGTGGAGTCCTTGAACTTGTCGGCGATCTGCTGCGCGTCGTTGAACGACTTGGGCACCACCAGGTGCACGCGCACGTCGCCGTTTGTGCGGTTGACCGACCGCAGCATCGCCGTGGAATGCCCACCTCCGCGTCCGCGCGGTTCGTCCTCGGGGAAGATGTCGTCGTATTCGTCGCGGCGGCGGCGCAGACGCCGGACGTTCGGGCGCTCGCGGTAACGGTCCTCGATCTCCGCCTCGGGGGGAGTGTCCTCCTCATACAGGTCGTCGTGATACTCCTCGGCCAAGCCGAAGTACACGAGCGCGCGGTGCCAGGAATCGCGGAAGGCCATCTTGTAGGCGTTTTCGCTGAAAGAAGCGGTTTCCCTGCTAGGGATCCTAGCCGCCCAGACCGGGCGCGGCGGCCTCTAAGCATACAGACTAGTGCCGATTCGCACTATTGTGGCGCCCTCGGCCACCGCGACCAGATAGTCCTGGGAGGTGCCCATCGACAGGTGCGTCAGGTTGTGCTTCACCGCGAGCTCTCGCAGCGCCGCGAACCAGCGGCGGCTGTCCTTGGGGTCATCGGCGCGGGGAGGCATCCCCATCAGCCCCGTCACGGGCACCGGCGAGCGCTCCATGTAGGAGTCGATCTCGGCGGGGGCGATGCCCGCCTTGCCGGGCTCCGAGGCGACGTTCACCTCCAGCAGGACCTCCAGGCCCGGCTTTGCCAGCCGCTGGTGGCGGATCAGCTCGGCCAGCGCGGACTCCGAGGCCAGGGAATGGATCAGGCGGACGTGCGGGATTATCTGGCGCACCTTGCGGCTCTGCAGCTGGCCGATGAAGTCCCATCGAAACAGCTCGCCGTGGGCGGCGACCTTCGCGGCGAGGTCCTGGGCGCGGTTCTCCCCGACCAGCTCGATGCCCGCCCGCGCCAGCAGCGGCATGTCCTGCGTGGCGAGGTACTTGGTGGCGGCGAGGATCTGCACCTCCCCCGGCCGCCTGCCCGCCTGTGTGGCGGCCTCCTCGATCTCCCGTCGCAGACGCTTGAGGTTCTCGGCGATCGCCTCGACGTGGAGGTTTTCGATCAGTCCCGCCACGCGATCCCCGCCTGGCGGCCGGTGAGGTGCCCATCGCGCCTGTAGGAGTAGAACAGCGACGGGTCTGAGCAGATCGTGCACAGCCCGCTGTCGTGGATCTCACCGACCCCCAGCTCGCTGAGGGCGAGCGTCGCGACCGCCGCGAGATCCAGGCGATCTTCCTGGAACACGTCCGGCCCGTAGGCGGCGAACGTGTCCCGCAGGTCATCTGAGACCTGATAGCAGCAGCCGCGGGCGCCGGGTCCGATGGCGCCCGACAGCGGCCCGGACACCCCCAGCTCTCGCAGCGCGCGGACCCCCTCCTCGAGCACCCCCGCCGCAAGGCCCCGCCAGCCGGCGTGGAGCATCGCGACCCCTCCCTCCCCTGCCAGCGCGACCGGCAGGCAGTCGGCGACGAGCACGACCATCGCCACACCCTCAAGCGCCGTTGCCTGGCCGTCGCCGTCGGGCAGCCCTTGAAGGCCGCGTGTTCCCCTCGGTGCCGCCCGCGCGCCCGGTGGAGGCTCGGTGACGCGCAGCACCTCCCGGCCGTGGACTTGGCGGGCATGCGCGAAGCGCTCCGCGGGCAGGCCGATCTGCTCGGCCAGCAGCCGGCGGTTCCCGAGCACGCTGTGTGCGTCATCGCCGTGTCCCTGCTCGCCGGCGACGGGTGCGATCGCACCGAGGTTCAGCGACGCGTACGGGCCGCTCGAGCATCCTGCGCGGCGGGTGCTGAACAGCACGTGCCCGCCGGGCAGCTCGATCCTCACGTGATCGCCGGATGCCCTGAACGGGTCGGGCAGGTTTGGCGTGCTCGCCGTCAAGTGAGGGAGAGCTCCACGGCCGCCACCGGCTGGCGCTGGGCGTACTCGAAGTGCGCCACCCCCGGCGCGGTCAGCTCCCGCTGCAGCGAGAAGCCGCCGCCGCGCTCCCGTTCCCACAGCCCCAGGCGCAGCGAGGCGACCTCGGTGTTGTAGCAGTAGGCGGCCTGCCCGTCGGGGTCGCGGTAGGTAACCCCCACCAGCCTGTCGTGTGGCGCGTAGACGCTCACGTCCAGGCGGGCGCGCCCGTCAGCGGCCTGCAGTTCCCAGCGGCTGAGCCCGAAGCTGCTGCGGTTGGCGAGCACCCGCCGCGGGGAGATCGAGGTGAAGTCCCTGCCGTCCACACGCGCCAGCACCGGGGTGCTCGGGCCGAGGTCCCGTCCCAGCCGCGGGACATACACGCTGACGGCGTCGATGAAGCTGTCGGCCAGGCGCTCGCCGTGCGGGTCGCGCAGGTCGTTGCAGTGAAGCCACGCCCAGCGCGCCGCGTGCTTTGATCCCCACAGATGCGCCTGCCCTCCCCTGGCGCGCTGCAGGGTGAGCTCCCGGCCGGCGAGGGTGACGGTGCCGCTGACCTGCAGGTCCGCGTGCGGCAGGCAGAGCATCGTCTTGGCGACCCGCGCGCGCTCGAGCAGCGGATGCACGTGCCGGTAGGCACGTTGACATGGCCGCCAGCTCAGATCGAAGCTCGCGTCCCCCAGCGCTCCGCGCATGCCGTGATCGTCCAGTGTGCTCTGGGCGATCACGAGCTCGAAGGGCTCGGCGGTTGCTCTCATCGCCGCGATCGGGTGGGTCTCCTTGCGGGCGAACGTCCCGCCGTTCTCGCGCTCGGGGTCCATCGCCATCAGCCACACCGCGCAGGTGGGTGGATCCTTCCGATCCAGCGGGGCGAGCATCGTGTAGCGGATCCACAGCCCCACGCCGCTGTCGGGGTCGGTCGCCGACAGGTAGTACACCTCATAGTGGCCGGGCTTTCCGTCCCAGCGCAGCGTGTTCGGCCGCGGTCCCATTCGCCGTTTGATGCTAGTCCTCAGAGAGCGAGCGCCGCCTTCAGCTGCGCCCGGGGGTCGTCTGGGAGCTCTCCGTCGAGCAGCCGCTCGAGCGTCGCCTCGAGCCGGCGGCCGATCTCAGGGCCCGCTGCTATCCCGGCGCCCAGCAGGTCATCTCCGGTGATCGCAAGACGGACGTGTCGCAGCTCTCTAAGCCAACGCGCGGCGTTGCGTGCTCCGGGTGCGGGGGCGAGCGCGCCCGCCAGCGCCACGCCCTCCGGAGGGGTCCAGCCGAGCGCCTGGCGCAGGGCGGAGGGGCGATCGATCTCCGCCAGGCGATCCGGGAGATCGATGCATGCCGACGCGCCGGCGAGCACACGGTCGCGTTCGCCGGCGGTGAACTGCAGCCGGTCGAGCAGCAGCCGGGCCTCCCCCGCGCGATCAGGACCGGTATCGATCGTCAGCGGCACGAGGATGCTGCAGAGCGCGAGCAGCCCGGGATCTCCGTCGTCGCCGAGCAGATCCAGGGCGTCGGTGAGCAGCCGCTGCTGCACACGCAGGCGGGGATGGATCGCCCGCAGGACACCCAGGTCGTGCAGTGTTCTGAGCGTCGCCGGCAGGTCCGCTTCCCCCAGCGCGAGGCGAAGCTCCGATCCCACACGGGCACCTGAGGTCCCCTGCAGCGCCCCGGCGGCCAGCGCCTCGCACGCGAGCTTGGCGGTGTGATCCTCGACTTGAAAGTCAAGGCGGGCGCTGTAGCGGGCCAGTCGCAGCAGACGTGTCGGGTCATCGATGAAGCTTTGCTCGTGCAGCACCCGCAGCGCTCGCGCGGCGAGGTCCGCGGGCGCGTCCGGGACCGCGCGCAGCCTGCCGCGCTCCGCGCCGAGCTCCAGCGCGATCGCGTTGACTGTGAAGTCGCGCCGCTGTAGGTCCTCCTCGATTTTCGCGGCCTGAACCTCGGGCAGCTCACCGGCCCGCGGGTAGCGCTCGCGCCGGGCGGTCGCGATGTCGATTCGTCCTCCCTCCCATTGCACGATCGCGGTGCCGAACCGCTCGTGCTCGTTTGGCTCGGCGAGGACGTGCAGGCGGGAGGCTAGGTCGCTGGCCAGCAGCGCGGCGCGCTGGCCAAACTCCCCGTCCTGCTCCTCGACGAGGACATCGAGCTCCCGTGGTGTGCGCTGCAGCAGCAGATCACGCACGGCACCGCCGACGAGATGGACTCCTCGAGATCCGCCGGTGAGCTCCAGCAGCTCGACGGCCCCCGGCATCTCCTGCAGGCGTGCGATCAGCTGCGCACCGCTCGGGGGATCCAAACGTCCACCCGTGCCGCAGTCGGTTGGGTCGCGTTCTCGCTCCACAGCTCACCCTCGCTGGCGTTCAGACCTCGCGCACGGGGATGCCCGCGTCGGCCAGATAGCCCTTGGCCTGCCTGACGGTGTGCTTGCCGTAGTGAAATATCGAGGCGCACAGGGCGGCGTCGGCCCCGGCCCGCAGCGCCGCGGCCAGATGCTCGAGCTCACCGGCGCCGCCGGAGGCGATCACCGGCACCCCGACCTTTTCGCTGACCGCTTTGGTGAGCGGCAGGTCATAGCCGTCGCTGGTGCCGTCACGGTCCATGCTCGTCAGCAGGATCTCCCCCGCCCCGCGCTCGGTCGCCTCGCCCACCCAGTCGAGTACCTGCTTTCCCGTGGGTGTGCGTCCCCCCGCCAGATACGCCTCCCAGCCATCGGCGGTGGCCTTCGCGTCGACCGCCAGCACCACGCACTGGGAGCCGAACACCCGCGCCATTTCGTCTATCAGCTCGGGGCGCTTCAGCGCCGCGGAGTTGACCGACACCTTGTCGGCGCCGGCGTCGAGCACCGCCTGAGCGTCCTTGACCGAGCGGATGCCGCCGCCGATCGTGAACGGTATGAACACCTCATCGGCGGTTCTGCGCGCCAACTCGACGATCGTCTCGCGCCGCTCGTGCGTGGCGGTTATGTCCAGGAACACGAGCTCGTCGGCGCCCTCGCGGTCGTAGTGGGCGGCCAGCTCCACCGGGTCCCCGGCGTCGCGGATGTCGAGGAATTCGACGCCCTTGACGACTCGGCCACCGTCCACGTCCAGGCATGGGATCACACGCTTTAGATGCACGCGCCCACGGTAGCCTGTCTTGCCCGCGAACCCCGGTCAGGGTTCACCTCACGCCGTGGGTTCTCCCCGCCCGCCGTCGGCGGTGTCTCCCAGGACGGCATTGCCCTCCGCCACAGTGAATCGCCGCTCGTACAGCGCCTTGCCGACGATCACCCCCTGCAGGCTGTGCAGCCGCTGCTCCTCACGCAGCCGCACGAGCGCCCGCAGGTGCTCGAGCTCTCCGATCCCGCCGGAGATGATCACGCTCCCCTGAC
>CAVQZJ010000030.1:0-28701 GCA_963718425.1 uncultured Solirubrobacterales bacterium | reverse complement strand
CCGCCCAGCCTGTGGCGGAGGTAGCCCGCGCCTGCGGATTCGGCACCCCGAGACGCTGCGCCGCTCCTTTCTACGCGCGCTCGGTGTCGGCCCGGCGGAGTACCGCCGCCGCTTTCATCCCGCCGGATCGGCCGCGGGCGAGCCGGCGGCGGCCTGACCGACAGACGCGCCCACCGACAGAACGACTCCCGATCCCAACCCCACCCTGAGAGGCACCATGGACATCGCGATACTCATCTACGATCGGTTCACCGCGCTCGACGCGATCGGACCCTATCAGGTGCTCAGCCGTCTGCCGGCGCCGAGCTGAAATTTCTGGCAGCGAACCGGGTCCCGTGCGCACGGACGATGGGATCCTCACGCTGCTGGCTGAACACTCGATCGAGGATATGCAGCGAACCGATGTACTGGTCGTCCCCGGCGCGCCCGGCCAGGTCGCCGCGCGTGCCGGGGAACCGATGCTCGAATGCGCTGCGCACGGCACACCAAACAAGCACCTGGACGACCTCATTCGCCGCGGCTCGCTGATCCTTGCCGCCGCCGGGCTGCGAGTGGCAGACGCGCGACTTCGCACTTCCTGGCGATGGAAGAGCTACGCCGCCTGGGGCCGAGGCGGTCTCCGAGCGGTCGTGCTCGACGGCAAGCTCGTCACCGCGGCCGATGTCTCGGCGGGGATCGACATGGCGCTGTCGCTCGCCGCGAGGATCGCCGGCGAGGAGGTGCGCTCAGGTGATCCAGCTCGGCATCGAGTACGACCCCCAACCGCGTTCGACGCCGGCTCCCCGGCGAAGGCGCCAGCCGAGATCGTCGAGCGCTGAGGGCGCGCCGCTCACGCCGCGACGAGCGGCAGGCCGCGCGCCGGCGAGCTCCGCTTGAGCAGTCGCCTGCGCGAGCGTCCCCGCTAACCTCAGAAGACCATGGGACTCACCGATGGACTGAAGGACGCGGCGAAGAAGGCGGAGACGCCGCGGCGGAACACAAGGACCAGATCCGGGAAGCCGTGCACAAGCGCATGACGTCGCCGATCAGCGCACGGTGACCGATACATCGAGAAGATCCAGAAGGCGGCCGCGAAGGCCGATGCGGTCGTCGATCGCCTCGGGATCTCCCGGCGAACCGGACGCCAAGGACACTCAGGCACCGGACCAAGCCGGAGACCAGCCGGCCAAAGACTGAGTCGACAAAGGTCGGATCTCGTCTTCCGGTGGGTGGCACCACCGCACGCTCGCACGGCAAACGCTGCCCTTGCGAAGGCGCTGAGCATCTGAGCGTTCCACACGCACGGTCCTCGCTAACCTGCCTGCGGAGAGACCAATGACAGAGCTACGCTTCCAACCCCAGGAGATCGATCCCGCTGGCAGCAAATGTGGGCACAGGAGCACACCTGGGAGGTGTCCAACCACTCCCAGCAACCGGGAGACGAGCACGAGGAGGCGCCTGGCGCCTACTACGTCCTGGAGATGCTGCCCTATCCCAGCGGCGAGCCGCACATCGGCCATCTGAAGTGCTATGCGGTGGGGGATGCGATCGCTCACTTCCACCGCCGCCTGGGACGTCGTGTGCTGCACCCGATGGGCTATGACTCCTTCGGGCTGCCGGCCGAGAACCACGCGATCAAGACCGGTGTTCACCCGCGCGACTGACCGCCGCCTCGATCGCCTCCTTCCAGCGGCAGTTTCGCTCCTGGGGCATCTCGATCGACTGGTCACGCGAGTTCGCTACCCACGAACCGCGCTACTACCGCTGGACACAGTGGATCTTCCTCGTGCTGCTGCAGGCGGGCCTGGCTTACCGCAAGGAGGCCGCCGTCAAGTGGTGCCCACACGACCAGACGGTGCTCGCCAACGAGCAGGTGGTGGACGGCCATTGCGAGCGCTGCGGCGCCGAAGTCGAAGTGCGCCAGCTCGAGCAGTGGTTCCTTCGTATCACCGACTACGCGGAGCGGCTGCTGAGCGACCTAGAGGAGATCGACTGGCCGAGCATGTGAAGACCATGCAGCGCAACTGGATCGGGCGCTCAGAGGGCGCCGAGGTGATCTTCCGCTGCGAGGAGTTCCAGATCGACTATCCGGTGTTCACCACCCGCCCCGACACCCTGTTCGGAGCGACATTCTTCGTGATGGCCCCAGAGCATCCCGACGTGCTGCGTCTAGCACAGGGCACATCCCAGGAGCAGGCGGTACGCGACTACATAAACCACGCGCTGACCGAGTCAAACGAGGAGCGCTCCTCGGCCGATAAGCCCAAGACCGGGGTGCCGCTCGGACGGACCGTCACCAACCCTGTCAACGGGGCGGAGATCCCGATGTACGTGGCCGACTACGTGCTGATGGAGTACGGCACCGGCGCGATCATGGCGGTCCCCGGACACGACGAGCGCGACTACGCTTTCGCGAAGGCCCACGACCTGCCGATCAAGCGGGTCATCGAAGGCAGGCCCGAGGACGGTGGGGACGACCACGGTCTGCCATACAGCGGCGACGGTGAGCTGGTGAACTCCCATCCGGACTTCGATGGCATGAACAACCGCCAGGCGCTCGCCGCGATCGTGCAGTGGCTCGACCGCGAAGGCAAGGGCCACGCCTCGGTCAACTACCGGCTACGTGACTGGCTGATCTCCCGCCAGCGCTACTGGGGCTGCCCGATCCCGATCGTCTACTGCGAGCGCTGCGGCATGGTGCCCGTGCCTCCCAGCAGCTGCCCGTGCCCCTGCCGGACATCGAGGACTACGCGCCACGAGGGCACTCCCCGCTCGCCGGCGCCGAGGACTGGGTCAACACCACCTGTCCCGAATGCGGCGGCCCCGCCCGCCGAGAGACCGACACGATGGACACGTTCGTGGACTCCTCCTGGTATTTCCTGCGCTACTGCGACTCCTCAAACGAAGAGGCCGCCTGGGACCACGAAGCGCTCGAGGAGTGGATGCCCGTCGATCAATACATCGGCGGGGTCGAGCACGCGATCCTGCACCTGATGTATGCGCGGTTCTTCTGCAAGGCGCTGGCGGACACCGACCACCTGGATTTCCAGGAGCCATTCAAGGCCTGTTCACCCAAGGGATGGTCACCAAGGACGGCGCCAAGATGAGCAAGTCCAAGGGCAACGTCGTCCCGCCCTCCTCGATCGTCGAGCGCTACGGTGCGGACACCGCCCGCTGCTACGTCCTGTTCGTCGGTCCACCAGACCAGGATGCGGACTGGTCGGATGAGGGGTGGAGGGCGTGCACCGCTTCCTGGCGCGGTTGTGGCGGCTGGCGGTGAGCGTTAGCGAACGCTCCGCGACCGAGCAGGACCAAACCGGTGACCCCCAGGCCGATCTGCAATTGCAGCGCAAGACCCACTGGGCGATCGAGAAGGTCTCGGCCGATCTGCGCCGCTTCGCGTTCAACACGGCGATCGCGGCGGTGATGGAGCTGCTCGGCGAGTGCTCGCGTCTACGCGAGCAGGCCGGAACCGCGACGCTGCGTCTGGCGCTGGGGCAGTCGGCCTCGCTGCTGTTTCCGTTCGCGCCGCACGTATCGGCCGAGGTGTATGAGCTGCTGCACTCCGAGCGAGTCTGGGAAGAGCCATGGCCGCAGGCCGACCCCGCGCTGCTGGAACGGGAGGTCTACGAGCTCGTCTGCCAGATCAACGGCAAGCTGCGCGACCGCGTGCAGGCGCCAAGCGACGCCGGCTCAGAGGAACTCAAGGAACTGTGCCTGGCGGCACCGAACGTCAAGGCCCACCTCGATGGCAAGCAGGTCGTCAAGGAGATCGTGGTGCCCGGCAAGCTGGTAAATCTCGTGGTGCGCTAGTCAGGTCCGATGGCGCACCGCGCCGCACGTCCCCACATAGCGGTCATCGGCTCAAGCGAAGCAAGCGAGGCGCAGCTCGAGCAGGCACGCGCGGTGGGACTCGCCCTGGCAAAGGCGGGAGCCGTGCTCATCTGCGGCGGGCTGGGCGGCGTGATGCTCGGAGCCTGCGAAGGGGCTCGCACCGGCGGCGGGACCACTGTCGCGATCCTGCCCGGCGGCGACCGCTCGAGTGCCAACCCATACGTGGATGTGGCTATCGCAACCGGCATGGGGGAGCTGCGCAACGGACTGATCGTGCGAGCCGCGGACGCGCTGATCGCGATCGGCGGAGGGTGGGGCACCCTCTCAGAGATCGCGTTTGCGATGCGCACCGGCAGGCCTCTGGTTGCGCTCGAGGACCACGGGCTGTCCGCCGCTCACGGCCACACCATCGAGGTTTTCCCGGATCCACAGCGGGCGGTCGATCGCGCTCTCTCGCTGGCCGGCGTTCGATGATCGGCCTCGTCGAGAGTCCGTCGCCGACGGTTCAGAGGGAAAGCTCGCCCCGGCCACCGGGGTGTCGTGTGCCCCGCCTACACTCCAGCTGGATGACAATACTGCGGCCGGCGTATCTGATTCACGGCGACGACCATGGTGCAGTGGCCGAGCGGCGCGCCGGTCTGCACGCGCTGGCTGACAGCGAAGGGGATGCGGCCAGCGTCGAATGCCTGGAGGGGGAGACGGGCACTCCGCAGGCGGTCGCGCAGGCGCTGCTCGTGATGACCTTCGCGATTGGGCAGCGTGTGATCATCGTCAACGGGGTCGAGCGCTGGAAGGACAAGGAGGTCGCCGAGCATCTGGTGCACGCGATGGCCGAGATGCCCCCCGACACAGACACTCGCGCTGTTCGCTCGCGAGGAGGGCAGGTCAAAGGCGCCCACCGCCGTTCACCAGGCCGTCAAGCGGGCGGGCGGGCAGATAGTCGCGCAGATGAACGTCAAGCCCTGGGAGCTGCCGAAGTGGGTGCGCGCACAGGCAACCGGTATCGGATTGGCGCTCGACACTGAGGCGGCCAAGGCGCTCGTCGCGCAGGTCGGTGAGCGCCAGCAACGGCTGCTGCGCGAGCTCGAGAAGCTCGCCCTGGAAGAGGGCAGGAGGGCCAGCCACGGGTCGGCGTGGAGGATGTCGAACGTCTCGCCGCTCACTCAAGCCAGTCACGCGTGTGGGCTCTGACAGACGCCCTGATCGCTGGTGACGTGAAGGCGGCAACCCGTCAATACCTGTGCCTGCGCGAGCAGGGGGAGCGCCTGACCGGATGCCTGTATCTGATCAGCCAGTCGCTTCGTGACGCGTTGGGCGTCGCGGTTCGACTTGGAGCGGGGGAGTCACAGGCTGAGATCAAGCGCACCCTGCGGATGTCCCCGCGCAACGCGGAACGGTTCATCGCCAACGTCAGACGATCGAGCCCCGAGCGTCTCCGCAGGGCGCTTGCGACGCTCGCCGACCTGGAACTGCACTCGCGTGGCGGGGCGATCGTCTCCGCCTCGCGGTCTGGGGGGACGGCGCTGTCCGAAGACACGGCGGCGCTGCGCACGCTCCCATCGATCGTGGCCTAGCCCGAGGGCCGGCACCGGCGGCGACCACTGATGAGGCGCTCTAGGAGGAGGAGCCGGCGCGCACGCGAGCCGCACGGCTCTTCTTGCGTGCCCCGGTGTTGCGGTGCAGCGCCCCGCGCTTGACGGCCTTGTCGATCGTGCTGACGAGGCGGCGATGCTCAGAATCCGCGGTTGCGTCCTCGCCACCCTGCACAGCCGATTCCAGACGCCGAAAATAGGTCTTGATCGTCGAGGTGTAGCGGAGGTTCTCCAAGCGCTCACGCTCGGTGCGCAGGATCCTCTTCTTCTGTGAGTGAATGTTGGCCATCGTGAATGTGAACGGCGCAGGCCGGAACTACCAGCTCGCGCCGGGCAGGATCGTACTATAGCGGCCTTGACCGCCACGCCAGAGCCAGCCGTGGAGGACCCCGCCGGCCCGGCGCCGCCGGGTGGCGGACGCGTCGCCCGCAACACGGCGATCTTCTCCGTGTTCACCGGTTTCTCGCGCGTGGCCGGACTCGTGCGCGAGGTCGTCGCCGCTCGCTATTTCGGCACCGGGGGGCCGTTCTCGGCCTTCACCATCGCTTTCCAGGTCCCCAACCTGGTCAGTGCCTTGTTCGCCAACGCCGCCCTCTCGGCTGCGTTCGTCCCCGTATTCACCGAACTGCTCCATCAGAACCGCCGCAAGGAGGCGCTGCGGCTCGCCTCGACGCTGTTCTGGATCATGCTCATCGTCCTCGGGCTGATCATCACCTTCTTCATCCTCGGCGCGGGCGTCATCATGCCACTGTTCACCGGCGCCAAGTTCAGCTCGGGGCTGAACCAGCTCACGGTGAGCCTCTCCCAGTTCCTCTTCCCTGTGGTCCTGATCCTCGGCCTCAACGGCCTACTGGTGGGCGTCCTTCAGTCCTACAACCACTTCTCAATACCCGCCGTCTCACCCGCTGTCTGGAACATCGTGATCATCGTCCTGCTGATCGTTCTACGCCCCCACTTCCGCGGCGGCGTCGAAGACGGCAATCAGCTGCACGCCTACGCGATCGCAATCCTCGTCGCCACCTTCGTCCAGCTGCTGATGGCGGTCGCCGCCCTGGGGCGGATCGACTTCCGCCTGCAGTTCTCGATCGACTGGCACGACCCGCGTGTGCGCCAAGTCTTCATGCTGATGCTACCCGTGACGATCGGCCTGGGGATCGTCAACCTCGACCAGCTGATCAACTCCATCTTTGGCACTCTTGTCAACAAGGAAGCTCCCGGCGCCATCGAAAAAGCCTTCCGCATCTACATGTTGCCCCAGGGACTGTTCAGCGTCGCCGTCGCCACAGTCTTGTTTCCGACCCTCAGCCGCATGGCCGCCGGGCGCGACGCCGCTGGGATGCGCAGGGCGCTGGGGATCGGGATGCGCCAGATCAACCTGATGCTGATCCCCGCCTCGGTCTTCATGATCGTGCTCGCCACGCCGATCGTGCGGCTGGTCTTTCAGCGCGGGGCTTTCGATACTCGCTCGACCCACCTGGTCTCCATTGCGCTCTTCTGGTTCGCATTCAGCCTGCCCTTTGGCGGGCTGAACCTGCTGCTGACGAGAACCTTCTTCGCGCTGCAGCGACCCTGGATCCCGACCGGCCTGGCGGCCATGAACATCGTCGTGGACATCATCCTCAGCATTGCTCTCTACAAGCCCCTGGGGATTGCCGGGCTGATCATCGGCACGGTAGCCGCCAACGCCGTGATGACCGGCCTGCAGCTGCGCCGCCTGCGGATCGGCTTCAACGGCCGCCTGGAAGGTGCACAGACCACCATGATCACCGCCCGGATCGCCGTCGCCTCCGCACTGCTCGCCGGCGTGGCATGGGTCGTCTGGCGGCTGCTCGACGACCTGCTCGGTGTCTCGCTGCTCGCCCAGATCTTGAGCGTCGGCGGTGCGGCGGCCACCAGCGGGCTCGTCTACATGCGCGCTGTGCTCGTCATGCGCGTCCCCGAGGCCCACCAGGTGAGTCGCATGATCAGAGCCCAGCTCGGACGCGCCTAGAGGTGCGGCGAGGACCGGCCGCGGGCACGAGCAGAGGCCGGATGGGCCGAACCCCACCCGGCATGCGCCCGCACAAAGATCGCCGCTTACTACATACGTCCCAGGACTGTGTGTTTCGCCTGGGCGGCTTAACACTCCCGACACCTGGACAGGCCGCCGGCTCGAAAGCAGGCGCGTAGCCACGGTTGGATCTCGAAGATCCGTAGTCGAGTTGGCGATCCGCCGGGGCGTTAGAGGCTAGCGCAACGACGGCCGTGCGCAAGGGCGCGAGGTGCCACAAGCTTTGAGCCTTCTACAGTTTGATCGCCCATGGACCAAGCGCGCATCCGCAACTTCTGCATCATCGCCCACATCGACCACGGCAAGTCCACGCTCGCCGACCGGATCCTCGAGCTCACCCATACGGTCGAAGCCCGTGACATGCGTGCGCAGCTGCTCGATTCGATGGACCTCGAGCGCGAGCGGGGCATCACGATCAAGGCGCAGGCGGTGCGAGTCTTCTTCACGGCCGCCGACGGGGAGACCTACCAGCTGCATCTGATCGACACTCCCGGGCACGTGGACTTCACCTACGAGGTGTCGCGCTCGCTGGCCGCGTGCGAGGGGGCGCTGCTGGTGGTCGACGCATCCCAGGGCGTGGAGGCGCAGACGGTCGCCAACACCTACCTGGCGATCGAGTCCGGCCTGGAGCTGATCCCGTGCCTGAACAAGATCGACCTGCCCGGCGCCGAGCCCGATCGGGTGGCCGGTGAAGTCGCGGATCTCATCGGTGAGCCGGCCGAGTCGATCCTTCAGATCAGCGGCAAGACCGGCGAGGGCGTCGGCGAGGTGCTCGAGGAGCTGATCAGACGTGTGCCGCCGCCGTCGGGTGACCTGGGGGCACCCTCACGCGCGCTCATCTTCGACTCGGAGTTCGACCAGTACCGCGGTGTGATCGCCTACATCCGTGTCGTGGACGGCGTCTTTCGCAAGGGCGAGGCGATCCGCGCGATGGCGACCTCCACCCGTGCCGACATCGACGACATCGGCTTCTTCAGTCCCCAGATGGTCAGCACAGATCAGCTCGCCGCGGGAGAGGTCGGATATCTCATCACTGGCATCAAGGACGTCACCCAACTGCGGGTCGGTGACACGCTCACCACGATCGCCGCGATGAGCGCCGCCGGCAGTGACCTCCAGGCGCTCCCCGGCTATCGAGAGGTCAAGCCGATGGTGTTTTGCGGCCTGTTCCCGATCGACTCCGACGCCTACCCCGACCTGCGCGACGCCCTGGAGAAGCTGGTGCTCAACGATGCCGCGCTCTCCTGGGAGCCGGAGACCTCCGACGCCCTCGGTTTCGGTTTCCGCTGCGGCTTTCTCGGCCTCCTGCACATGGACATAGTGCGCGAGCGTCTGGAGCGCGAGTATGACCTCGAGCTGCTCGCCACGATGCCATCGGTGCAGTTCGACGTAAAGCTCTCAAACGACCAGGAACTGCAGGTGCACAACCCCTCCGACATGCCCGACCCGAGCACGATCGCGGAGATCTCAGAGCCGATGATCACCGCACAGGTGATAGCCCCGCGCGAGTACGTCGGTGCGGTGATGGAGCTCTGCCAGGAGCGACGAGGCGAGCATACCGCCATGCACTACCTCTCACCGGAGCGCGTGCAGATGACCTACGAGCTGCCGCTCGCTGAAATCGTGCTGGACTTCTTCGACCAGCTGAAGAGCCGCACCCGCGGCTACGCGTCGCTGGACTACGAGGTTGGGGGGATGAAGCCCTCCGATATGGTCAAGCTCGACGTGCTGCTGGCCGGCGACCCGGTCAACGCGCTGTCGATGGTCGTGCACCGCGAGAAGGCGTATGAGATCGGACGGACGCTGGCCGAGAAGCTCCGTAAGCGCATCCCCCGCCAGCAGTACGACGTGCCGATCCAGGCCGCGATCGGGTCGCACATCATCGCCAGGGAGACCGTCAAGGCATTCCGCAAGGACGTGATCGCCAAGTGCTACGGCGGCGACATCTCACGCAAGAAAAAGCTCTTGGAGAAGCAGAAGGAGGGCAAGAAGCGGATGAAGCAGGTCGGACGGGTGGAGGTCCCGCAGGAGGCGTTCCTGGCCGTGCTGGAGCTGGGGGAGGAGTGAGCATCCGGCTGCTGTTCGTGTGCCTGGGCAACATCTGCCGCTCGCCGACCGCCGAGGGAGTGATGGCCGATCTGATCCGCCGGGAAGGGATGCAGGACCAGGTAGAGGTGGACTCGGCCGGCACCGGCGGCTGGCATGTCGGCTCGCCGCCGGACTCGCGGGCCACCAGTACTGCGGCCGCCAGGGGCATTCGTCTGCAGGGAGCGGCGCGACAGATCACGGCTGCTGACCTCAGCGACTTCGACCTGATCCTGGCGATGGACCGCTCGAACCTCGCTGACATCAGACGCCTGGCCGGCGATGAGCGGCAGCGCGCGAAGGTGAGGCTGCTGCGCGAGTTCGACCCGAACGCCGACGAGGAACCCGAGGTGCCGGACCCCTACTACGGCGCCGCCGGCGGATTCGAGGAAGTGCTCGACCTGGTGGGAGCCGCATGCGAGGGGCTGCTCGCGCAGATCAAGAGCGGCCAGATTCCGTGAGGCTCCCCGAAGGGGTCAGCGACCCGCGCCCGCTGAGTGGCGGCAGCATCAACGAGGCCTGGCGTGTTTGCCTGGATGACGGCGGTAAGGCGTTCTTGAAGATGCGAGCGGACGCGCCAGCCGGCGAGTACGTTCGCGAGGCCGCCGGTCTGCGATGGCTGGCGCAGACCGATGCCCTGAAGGTGCCGCGAGTGCTCGGGGTCAGCGACCACCACCTGCTGCTGCAATGGATAAACCCCGGCACATTGAGCCCGGACGGGGAAGTCGAGCTCGGCCGCGGACTGGCCAAGCTCCACCAGGCGGGCGCCCCGTGCTTCGGTGATCCCGGCCTCGAGGGCTCGGCGGCCCTCGGCTCTCTACAACTCTCCAACGAGCCGAGCTCCGACTGGCCGAGCTTCTACGCGCAGCGGCGCCTGCGGCCGCTGGCGGCGATCGCGCTCGAACGCGGGTCGATCTCGAGCCGCTGCGCCAGCGCCGTGGAACGGGTGTGCGAGCGGATCGCGGAGCTGTCCGGTCCCGCCGAGCCGCCCGCTCGGCTGCACGGAGATCTGTGGGGCGGCAACGTGCTAGCCGACGCCGACGGGCATCCGTGGCTGATCGATCCGTCCGTCTACGGCGGTCACCGCGAGATCGACCTGGCGATGCTGAGGCTGTTCGGCGGCACCTCCGGGAGGGTGTTCGAGTCCTACAAGGAGATCACGCCGCTCGCTCAGGGCTGGGCCGAACGGGTGGAGCTGTGGCAGCTCGCGCCGCTGCTCGTGCACGCCGCGCTGTTCGGCGGCTCTTATGGCTCGTCGGCCGAGCGGAACGCCCTGCGTTACCTCTGAGCGATGGCCCATGTCGATCGCGCCCTGGGCGTCGCTAATCTCCGTTTCAGATGTCCGGGGCGCTCAAGATCCTCACCAGCGTAGCCAACGAAGCCGAGGCGGAGCTGGTCCTCGGGCGGCTGTCCTACCAGGGGATACCAGCCACCTCTCAGCGCGCCATAGGCAGCGCTGAATGGGGCGGGTCCGGCGCCCGCAACGTGCTCGTCGAGGAGGCCGACCTGGACCGTGCACGCGTGCTCCTTCAAGCAAATGAGGGAGCGTTCAGCGAAGAGGAACTTGCTCGCTTGAGCGAGGAAGCGGGACGGTCCACCCCAGGAGCCGTGAAACGGCGGGCGGTGAGCTGGGCTTGATGGTGGGTGGGAGTCGTCCCGTCACGACGGCCTTGTCGGAGCGAGGACTGTGCGTCCCCACACCCTCAAGGAGCGTCGTCGTCTGTATCTGATGGCACGGTTGATAATCGACCGCCACTACCGGCGACCGTTGACCCTCGACGTGGTGGCCAAGGCGCTTGCCACCTCCCCCCGCCAGCTGCAACGCGCATACGCACAGTTCGGAGAAAGCACGTTCCACGAGGACCTCGTCGCCCGACGGATGGCCGCCGCCTCAGAGCTGCTGTCCCAGCCGGCGATCCCCGTGCGCGACGTGGCACGCCTGGTGGGCTACCGTCAGCCCCCGCACTTTGCCCAGGCGTTCCGCCGCCGCTACGGTGTGTCCCCCGCCAGGTTTCGCGCCGAGCTGCGCCAGGCAAAGCAACGCCAGCGAAGCGAACAGGCCGCCGCCCAAGCTCCCGCGAACGGGTCCCCGGATGAGCCCAGGGCGATCGCGTTGTGAGCCGACTCTAGGGTGTCAGATGCAGCGCCGGGTCAAGCGCCGGCAATGACTCAACGCCTCCGGCCGAGGGCAGCCGCAGGCGCATGAGCGTGCCGCCGTCCGGCGCCGGCTCGGCGGTGATGGTGCCGCCGTGCTGCATGGCGACCTGGCGGACGATCGCAAGGCCGAGCCCCGAGCCGGGCCTGCCCCGAGCCTCCGCGCCGCGGTAGAAGCGATCGAAGATGTACGGCAGATCATCGGCGGAGATGCCGCATCCGTGATCTCGCACGCACAGTTCTCCGTCAACGAGTGTCACCCGCACCGGTGAGCCCGGATGGCTGTACTTGACCGCGTTGTCGAGCAAGTTGTTGACCGCACGATCCAGCCTGGCGGGCACTCCGGCTATCAGCGTCGGCTGCAGATCGAGGAGAAAGTCGGTATCCGGAGCGCGACGCCGGGCCCTTGTGAGCGCCTCGCCGACCACTATGTCCAGGCGGACGTCTTCGGTTTGGCTGCGAGGCTCCTCGCCGCGGGCCAGGTCGATCAGGTCGTTCATCAGCAGTGTCAGCTCCTCGATCTGCGCGACCAGGTCGGCGAGCAGACGCTGGCGCTCACCCGGATCCATCTGCTCGCTCTGCTGCAGGATTTCGATGTTCGTGCGCAGGCTCGTGACGGGGGTGCGCAGCTCGTGCGAGGCGTCGGCGACCAGCTGGCGCTGGGCGTGCACGGAGGCGTCCAGTGCGCTCACCGAACGCTCTAGGGCGTCCATCATCGCGTTGAAGCTGACCGCCAGACGCCCGATCTCATCCTCGCCGCCGGGCGCGATCCGTCGGGTCAGATCCTGTGTGGCGGTGACGTGCTCGGTCGCCTGTGTCAGGCGTCTGATCGGCGCGACTGCCGTGCCTGCGATCACCCTGCCCAACAGCGCCGCCAGCGCGACACCACCGACGGCCAGCAGGGCCAGGATCAGCCGCAGGTGGGAGAGCAGGTTGTCCACATCGGTCAGCGGCTGGGCGTACTGAGCGGCGTAACCGTGCCCGAGCGGCTCGCTCAGGATCCGCATATGCACACCCTGCACGTGTGCGTCGGTGAAGAAGGAGCGGCCGCCCTTTGTCGCCAGCGAGCGGGTGCGGGCCCCGACCGGCAGCGAGACACCGCGCGCGGAGCGGTCGAGGATCACGCCGCCCGGGCCAACGACCTGCTGGTAGCCGCGCACCTGGTTGGGTCGCGGGCTACCGAACGGGCTGACCTCGGTTGCTATGTTCGATCCGGAGGCGCCCTCGGCTTTCTTGGCCGAGGAGCCCTGGGGGGGAAGCAGCACGGGGATCCCCGCCCGCTGGAGTTCCCGGTCCTGGCGGAACAGCTCGCTTGCGGGAATGTGACGCAGACGTTCCCTGAGAGCCGCACTGTCGTGGTCGGCGAGGAAGCCGAGAACCCCGGCGCGGGGTATCGCAAAGGCGCGACTCCGCAGCTGCTGGTCGATCTGGTGGTGAAGCTGGCTCGAGGTGAGCAGGTAGGTGAGCACGAAAGCCAGCAGCACGGCGACGGCGACGGCGGCGGCGGAGACGAGCGTTATGCGCCGGCGGAAGGTCATGCGCCCCGCAGTACGTAGCCCACTCCGCGCACCGTGTGCAGCAGACGCGACTCCCCGGCGGTCTCGGTCTTGCGCCGCAGGTAGCCCATGTAGACGCCGAGCGAGTTGGAGGTGGAGCCGAAGTCATAGCCCCACACGTGCTCGAAGATCTGTGAGCGGGTCAGTACCTGGCGGGGGTGACGCAGGAACATCTCTAGCAGCAGAAACTCGGTGCGGGTCAGCTCCAGTGGCCGATCGCCACGCCACGCCTCGTGCGCGAGACGATCCAGACGCAGATCCTCAAAGGAGAGCGCCGCGTCCTGCTCCTCCTCACCCGTTCGCCGCAACAGTGCGCGCACCCGGGCCATCAGCTCACGCAACGCAAATGGCTTGACGAGATAGTCATCCGCGCCCGCGTCCAGGCCCGCGACCCTGTCGTCTATCTGCTCGCGGGCGGTCAGCATCAGTATCGGGGTGCGATCTCCCGCGTTGCGCATCCGCCGGCACACCTCAAGGCCATCCACATGGGGCATCGACACGTCGAGCACGATCACCTCGTAGGAGTCCGAACCCATCCGCTCGAGCGCCGCCCGGCCGTCGCCGGCGAGGGCCACCTCATAGTCGCCCAGCTCAAAGGCCCGCTTGAGCGCCTGTTGAACGGCTGGCTCGTCATCGACGACCAGGATGCGGGCTTGTCTACTGGTGGCTGGCATTGTGTGGTGGTATCGGCCGGTGTGCGGTTTCACCTGTTGGCGGACTCGCGCTCGCGCGCACCGACGCCTATGAAGCCTTGGTGCTCTGGAGATTGTGAGATCAGACGCAATCTATTGCTGCGTGAAAGGCTAAACGGAGATGAAGAAGACGCGAAGAATCCCTGAAGAGGACCGCTGAATGTCATCCTAGAAGCGGATGTCCTTCCTGCCGCAGACCGCTCATCCGGACGCCGACACCTCCACGGCGCCCGGGGAGGGACGGGATCGGGTCGGGGACCGGGATGCGCTGCAGGCCTCGATGACATCGGGGCTGCACACGCTTCGTAACAGCGTCATCAGCCTGGCCGTCTTCTCCGTGCTGATCGTCGCCCTGTTGCTCGCCGTGCCGGGACTGCGCTCCGCCGCCCAACGCATATCCGACGCGAAACCGCTGTGGGTCATCGTCAGCGTCGCCCTGGAGGTGCTCTCTTGCATCGGCTATGTCGTGCTGTTCGAGCTCGTCTTCGGCAAGATCGGAAAACGGCTGAGCTCGCGTCTGTCGCTGTCTGAGCTGGCCGCCAACTCGGTGGTGTCCGTCAGCGGCATGGGAGGGATTGCGCTGGGCGCCTGGGTGCTGCGCTCAAAGGGCTTCTCGGTGCGGAGGATCGCCAAGCGCTCGGTCCTGATCTTCACCCTCACGAGCGCCGCGAACGTCGCGGCCGTCGTCGTGTTCGGGGTGCTGATGGGCATCGGTCTGCTGTCGGGATCGACCAATCCGCTGCTCACCTTCCTGCCGGCGGGCGGGGCGCTGGCCATGATCCTGGGGACATTGATGCTCTCCAGCTGGGCTCGAGGGGTGCTAAGGCGCTCGCCCGCGAGGACCGGTAGGCGTGCCGTTGCGCTGGTCGCGGTGGGCGACGGGGTGAGCGAAGCGCTGTGTTTGATCCGCAAGTACGACTGGCGGCTGTTGGGTGCGGTCGGCTACTGGCTGTTTGACAATCTGTGTCTGTTCACCAGCCTGCTCGCCTACGGTCACACCCCGGCGCTGGGTGCGGTCGTGATGGCCTATCTGGTTGGGATGCTCGCCAACTCGCTGCCGATCCCTGGTGGTTTCGGCGCGGTTGACGGGGGCCTGGTTGGGATGCTCCTGCTCTACGGGGAGCGGCCCGCGTCGGTCGTCGTGGCGGCGGTCGTCACCTACAGGGCGATCTCGCTGTGGGTGCCTTCGATCATCGGCGGGATCGCGTTCCTTGACATGCGCCGCGAGATCGGAAAGCCGCTGGTCGCAGAGCCCCGGCCGGCCGTTACACCCAACGGCTAGGAGACGGGCGCCTTCAAGCTTTCCCTCACGGCGATGCGTTCGGCGCTGACCTGGCAGACGTGGCCGGGCAGTTCGTTCATGACCCGCTGCAGCGCCATCGAGACGGCACCGGAGAGGCCGGGGCAGAAAACGGGCGGGGGCAAGTTACTCAACGGCGAGCCGGGTGCGTTCAGAGGACGCAGCTGCAGGGCAGCCCGCATCGCCCTGGACGGAGAGTTGGAGAAAATGTCGATCGCCAGCGGACCCGAGTACAGCTCGATCGCCCGGCCTCCTTCATAGACGGTAGCGGGCACCCCCCGGATCAGCATGTTGCTCTGCGTCCCGAGATTTGAGTTCAAGTGCAGTTGGTAGATCACCGTGGTGACCTGCAGCGGCAGCCGGCACGTGCCGGTCTGAAGGATTCCCTTGCCGCCCACACAGTCCCCGTAGTAGACGCTGTCGCCGATCGCGGCGTTGTAGCTCTTCTGGCCATCGGCGGCGGTCAGCGGCTCGTGCGCGAATTCGTGGCCCACCCAGTAGATGCGGTAGTAGGGGAAGGTCTGTGCCTGCTGCAGTTCGCCGCTTGAGATCGGGGAGGGGTGGCCGGTCGAGCAGCCACCGAGCGCACACGCCGCCAGCGCCGCTAGCGCGACGGCAGACCAGCCGGTGAGGAGAGAGCCCCTGTCCACATCGGGGATTATCGGGCACAACGCCCCGATGTGACCGCGGTCCTCGACGGTAGGGGAGGGCCGCGGGCGGGCGATGCGCCCGCGTTGCATAGCTACTTTCCGATCGCCATAGGGTTTAGAACTACAGACCCGTGGTCCGGAGTTGAGGAGAGGAGGGGCTTACGGGTGGGCCGGAGTCCGATGTGGTAGCGCATCGGACTCCGGCATCTGTGTGAGGTGGGCATGCTGCCTCGCCCGCACTCTCCGCTGACGCCATACTGGCGTGCCGTGGAGAGTGAGTACACCCTCGCGCACGCCGGGCCTCCGAAGGCTCCCGGCATCTTGAGTTCGATCGGCCGCGCGCCGGCCGGCGTCATCAGCGGCTTGTTGCTGGTTTCGGTGTGGCTGCTGGTCGATCCCCGCACCCCCGATCTGGCCGCACAGACATACAGGGTCGATCTGTTCAGTCACAGCGGGATGCTGCTGTTCGACACACGCTGGTATGGCGGTCACGACATGCCCGGCTACAGCCTGCTGTTCCCGCTGCTGGCCTCGACGATCGGCATCAGGACAGCCGGCGCGCTCGCGGCGATCTGCTCCTGCGTGCTGTTCGAACGCGTGGCGGTCAGGGTCTACGGGCCGTCGGGGCGGGTGGGGGCGATCCTGTTCGCGCTCGCGGCCGTCGGGGACATCTGGTCGGGAAGGCTGACGTTCGCGGCCGGCGTGACGTTCGCCGTCGCCAGTGTCCTCGCGCTGGCCGAAGACCAGCGTGTGCTCGCCGCCGCACTGGCGCTGTTGTGCACCGCGTTCAGCCCGGTCGCCGGGCTGCTGCTCGCTCTGGCGCTCCTCACCCATGCTCTGGCCAGCCGCAGCGCACGGAACACGGTCGTCGTTCTGCCGGTGTTTGCGCTGCTGCTCACGACCACGTTGCTGTTCGGTGAGGGCGGCTATGAGCCCTACCCGCTGCTGTCCTTTGTGGCAACTATCGCCGTCACGCTCGGCTTCCTGATGACGTTGGGACCGGGACAGCGGCTTTTGCGTGTCGGCGGGCTGCTGTATCTGGTGGCCTGCCTGGCGAGCCTCGTGATCCACACGCCGATGGGATCGAACATCGAGCGCTACGGAGTGCTGCTGTTCGCAGCGCTGCTGCTCAGCATCCCCTCCGTGGACTCTGCTCGTCTGAGGTCTCTGCGTGCTCTCGCACTGGCGGGAGCCCTCACGTGGGTGGTCTGGGGTCCGGTGCGGGAAACCCTAGCGGTCGCTCACAACCCGTCAACCGGAGCCTCCTACTACGTTCCCGTGCGAGGCTTCCTGGCCCGTGTGACTACATCATCCGGATCGCCGGCGAGGGTGGAGGTGCCGCTCACACGATCCCATTGGGAGGCGGCGCTGCTGGCGCCCTATGTGTCGCTGGCCCGCGGCTGGGAGAAGCAGCTGGATGAGCGCTATGACGCGCCGCTGCTCTCGGGGTCACTGACCGCGCAGCGCTACCGCCGCTGGCTGGATGAGCAGGCGGTCTCTTATGTGGCTCTCCCCGATACTCCGCTGGACCGCTCAAGTGCCGGGGAGGGAAAGCTCATCCGCGACGGGTTGCCCTACCTGCGGCAGGTCTTCGCAAGCCGCCATTGGCGGATCTATGAGGTCCTCAACTCAACGCCGCTGCTGTCGGGCCCAGGGCGCCTGACCTCACTCGGACACGACTCGTTCGGTCTTCGGGCCACGGGTGCCGGCCGCCTGCTCGTGCGAGTCCACTACACCCCCTACTGGACGCTCACCACAGGCACAGGCTGCGTCGGCAGAGGCGCAGACGGCTGGACGGCCGTGACCGCCTCCCACGCCGGGACGATCACCGTGACCGCGCGCTTCTCGCTCGCACGAGCACTCGGAGACGACCCGAAGTCATGCCGCCGCTGAGCGCTCGAGCCGATCAGCCGGGCGCAAACGCATACAGACCGGTGTAGCCGGTCAGGAAGATCGTCTTGCCGTCGGTTATCACCGGGTCGAAAGAGCCGGTGTCTAGCTTGAACACCTGTTTGCCGGTCGAGATCCCGAGACCGTAGGTGGTGTGGGTGCCGAGATCCGCGAAATAGACGATGTTGCCGACGATCGTCGCCGAGCCGGAGATCTTCCCGCCCGCGTGGTATTCCCAGTCCACTCGCCCCGAGCGGGCATTCAGCGCGTAGAAGTTGCCGTCGTAGGAGCCGGCATAAATGGTTGGGCCCAGACCGGGGGCGTTCGTCACCGCCGGTGAGGCATACACGTAGGCGCCTGTCTGATGGGCCCAGTCGAGCCTTCCGCTCTGAGCGTCATAGGCGTACAGACGCCCGTCTGTGTTCCCCAGGAACACACGGCCGTAGATCACCGCCGCCGTCGAATAGAAGGTGCCGCTCCCGAGCAGGGCGCCTTCTGAGCCTGAGATCCACAGCCGCCTGCCGGACTTCTCGGAGATCGCCTGAACGTGCCCGGAGTAGTCCCCGAAATACAGCACCCTGCCCGAGAGAGTGGGGCTTGCCTTCACCGAGCCGGGGGCATGGTAGGTCCAGATAGTCCTGCCGTTTGAGGCATTCAGCGCATACACCGTCCCGTTCTGGGAGCCGAAGAACAGCTTGCCGTGGTCAAACAGGGGAGAGGACTCGCTGGGGCTAGGCAGGTCACGAGACCAGCGGATCTGCCCGTTGTAGAAGTTCAGGGCGACCACCCTGCCTTCGTGTGAGCCTGCGGAGCGCGAGAGCACCGTCACATACACGGTGTGGCCGATCACCGCGGGAGAGGAGGCTGACAGCACACCCACCCTGGTGCTCCAGAAGCCGTGCCCCGTGTGCTTGTTGATGGCGTTTAGAACACCGTCGTCGGCCAGCTGAAGGATGCGATCACCGAATATCACCGGCGGGAACTCGAGCAGCACGTTGCCGTCGTGAACCCACAGCCGCTTGAACGGCGGCCTCAGATTTGACGGCCCGGGAAAGAAGCGGGTGTGATTCTTGTTGTAGCCGTAGAAAGGCCAGGCGAAGCGGTCGGGCCCATGGGTCGGTAGCGGTGCGGGCGCCTGGGGCACAAAGGGAGCCCGAGGGTGGTAGATGTTGCCGGTCCGGTGGCGCTCATAGAGCCACACGCCTATCCCCGCCGCGATCAGCAAGACAAGCCCGAGCGCCAGCCCAATGCGAATTCGCCTCGACGCACGCACCCTGAATCTCACACGCTTCTGGCCATCAGGGTCGCCTCCGGGAGAGGGATTGGACGGCCGAGACAGCGATGGGGGCATAGATCAAGTGGTCTCAGGTGTGTTGGGTGGTCTCAAGAGCAGCTGGCGTGGAGCCAGAGGATGCCACGCCCACCGCTTCAGGCGGCGAGCTTGCCCGAAGACGGCGAGCTTGATGAGACGGGAAGAGGCTCCACCGGCAAGTCGTTGTGATCGGCCGATGAGCGGGCTTCACGGCCATCTGCTCTGAGCCCTCTGGACCGGGCTGTGCGAACGATCAGACGGAGGAGATTCCAAACCAGCAGCCTGACCAGCACGATCGCGAGCAGCGGAAGGGTGAGCCCCGAAATGAGAGCCAGGGTCCCGTGGTTACCGGCCAAAGACCAATTCCACACCAGATAGTCACCGATGGCGAGCGCCGAAACAGCGGCAAGGAGCCTGTGGGGCACGTGTAGACCTTAGACACCAATAGGGACGGACAGCCATATCATCGTGATTTGTGAGCGAGGAGTCCAGTCGTCCGTCTGAAATCTTCCTGGAGGGGCTGTTGGCTGATCAGGTGGCGCTGGTCACCGGTGGAGGCACTGGACTTGGCAAGGCCACGGCTCTCGAGCTGGTGCGTTGCGGAGCACGGGTCACGATCGCCGGGCGCCGGGAAGAGGTGCTGCTAAAGGCCACGCAGGAGATAGGGGAGCGCTGTGACTGGGCGGTCTGCGACATTCGCGAGCCAACCGAGGCCGATGCCCTCGTTGACACCGTCTTGAAACGACATGGACGTCTAGACATTCTCGTCAACAACGCGGGCGGCCAATACTTCGTTCCCGCCGAGGCGATCAATCTCAAGGGCTGGCGGGCGGTGTGGCGGCTCAACGTGCAGGGCATGCTCAACATGACAAATGCCGCTCTCGAGCAGGCGATGAGTCATGCGGGTCAAGGGACGATCGTGAACGTGACGCTCTCCCCTCACCACGGGATGCCGGGAATGGCGCACTCAGGCTCGGCCAGGGCAACCGTGGAGGCGCTTACGCGCGAGCTCGCCGGACGCTGGATAGACAGCGGCATATCGATAGTGGCTGTAGCCGCCGGTCACTTCGACACCGAAGCACTCGACAAGTATCCAGAGGTAGTCCGGGCCGGCAGTGCCAGATCGGTGCCGCTGCAGCGCCTCGGCAAGGCTCAGGAGCACGCCTGGCTCGTCGCCCTCTTGGCCTCGCCGGTTGGGAAGGCCGTCAACGGCTCCACCGTAACCCTAGACGGGGCGCGTGATAACTGGTTCGGTCCATGGCCGCCGCCCACGCTTGCTGACGAGAGCGGCGTGGTGCCCACAGAGGAGCGGCGATAAGATGGTCCGGGCTTGCGGGCGAAGTGTTGTGGTTGCACAAAAGCCTTCCAAGCTGACAGCGTCTATCAAAGCGGGGGACGGGGATCGAACCCGCATCATCGCCTTGGAAGGGCGAGGCTCTACCATTGAGCTACCCCCGCGCGCGCAAATCTTCCACGCTGAGTTGTGCGCCGCCGGTGACAGTTCGCACACACTACCTCGCACTTTGCGATCTCGTCTAGAACAACCTGCCAGTTGTGATCGCGCAGACCCTTCGAGATATTAAACCTCTTGTGGCCAACGTGATCGAACTCAAGAACGAGTGGGTCTTTCTCTCCACAGTCGACACAGGGTCGTTCGCGAAAAACTCGACAAGATAGCTGGCGCGCTCTAGAGCGATCGCCTGCTTGCGACGCAGTGCATTGGCGATGTAACGCTCGCGGTTGGGCGGCGTAGTATTCCTTCTTGTAGTCGGATCGACATGAGCGGCAGTAGTTATCTCTCTGCGCGCGTGCCTTTCGACGCCATGCAAAATCCGATTCCAACTTGGTTTGTCCGCAGCGTCCGCAAGTCTTCATGAATCGGGTATCGGCGCACACAAACATATGTTCGCATAACTGCTGGACGCCCCGTGATGCCTTATTGCGGCGGTTGTCCGTAGAATCGATTAGGCCTACGGGGAGTGGCGCAGTCTGGTAGCGCACCCGGCTGGGGGCCGGGCGGTCGCAGGTTCAAATCCTGTCTCCCCGATACAACAAAACACCTGGAACTAAGCACTTTTGTGCCGGAGTCAGGAGTCGTGAAAAGGGCTCCTGGGGCACAATTGGGGCACAATTTATTTTGGAACTCGCGCGGAGCTTGCACTTCGGCGAGTTCGTAGAGTGCGCTGAGTAGGCGGCAAGTAGACGCACACTTGAGGTGTCTGACCGCGCGCTCGCTCCACTAGCCGCAGTCCGCTAGAACGGCTTCTTGTTGACTAGCGCTTCAGCAGCTTTGCGTTGGCTCGCCGTCGGCCGCGCGTCTTGAGAGCCGGTAGATCAGCATTCGGGAGACCACGCTGACGGCATGTGCGATTTCATCTCGGGTCGGTAGCACTGGCTCCCTGCCGTGCACGGCGTCGTTGCGTGTCTTGCGCAGCCGGCCGAGCAGCTCCAACTCGCTGGGCGCGACGGGCACCCCGTCCTGTCGGATCGCCTCGTCGAGCCGTGCCAGCAGCGGCGGCTCGTTGATTTTCTCAAGCAGTTGCAGCGCCCGGTCGCGCAGCGCGGGGTCCAAGTCACCGGGGAGTGATTTCCTGATGCGCTTGGCTTCGGCTTTGTCGAACAGTCGGGGTGGGTTGATCCCGGTGACATAGAACTCGATCGCCTCCCATAGCGCCTGTATTCGTGTGAGCGGGTCGCTTTCACTAGCGGCACGCGCGCACGCGAGCAGCGCCTGTCTGCTCTGGACGGTGGCGGTGATGTTTCCCGGTGGCAGCCAGCTCCGGTCGGTCGGGTTGATCGGGAGCAACCCGATGTTCACCTCGGACGCTTCGGGTGTGCGCAGCCATGTGCGTCCGTGCAACAGGCCGCGCACCACGACTAGGCTCCCCCGCCGTGGTTTCGCGCGTGCGCGGTCACGCCGGAACGGCTGGGGCTTCCCGTCCGGCATCGTCGCGAGGCCGTAGCGGCTTCGCACCGCGAGCCAGGCGAGCGCGGTGTCGATTTCGGCGAGCGCGTCGCTCTCGATGTCGAGCATCCGCCGACCGACCCGGACAACGACCCCATACGCGTCCGCGTCCTTGAATTCGCTGGTGGCGGGGCTCTGCTCGACACCAGCGAGCGCCCTTCCGCCGGTGTCGGCCGGGACGATCGTGACGTCCCCGATCACGACTGGCCGGTTGACGTGGATCCCGTGCAGCGGCGCGACCACCTCGATCGTCTCCACGGGCAGGAGTTGGTCAAGCTCTTCGATCCGGATCCGCTCCTCCGGCAGGCCGGCTGCCCTGGCCATCAGGTGCATCACCTCCGGTGCGATCACGTTGACGCCGACAAATACGCCGGCGGCGGTCTCGGTCATTTCGGGTGCGGTGAGGGCGGCGACCCGGGCGATCGGCCCGTCGGGCTGCGCCTCAGTGACCGCACCGACGAACAGGATGTGCTCCTGTTCGCCGTCTCGCACGCCGACCGTGACGGGGGCGAGATAGTTGACGGGCTGGCCGGATGTGAGCCCGTAGTCGAGTTCGAGCTGGGCTGTCGAGAGCTGGTTCAGCCCTTGGGTGGTGGTGGCGTTGCGGGCCGCGAAGCTCACGTTGACGGTCCCGAACCGCAGCACCGGCCGGGTCTGGTGGTCTTCGAGTCCGAGCGCGTTCAGCGATGGGTCGCTACCCATTCTCCGCCTCGTATGTCTGTATCGGCTCGCTGTCTGGGATCTCGGCTTCGAACATCTCTGCTAGCTCCTTGGTGGTGGCGTGTCGGCCGGGTAGAGGCCCGACGAGCAGGCTGTGTGCCAGCGCGAGGGTGTCCTGTGCGAGGAGTGTCGCGGCCGCGAGGTTCTCTTGTCCTTCACTCAGCCGGGCGGTGACGGTGAATGCCCGCTCGAGGATCTCCGGTGCCTCGGCCGGGATGTGATCGCTTCCTGATGCCTCTTGACGTATCGCGCCCATTGGTCCGTCAGGGTCGCTGCCGTAGCGCGAGGCGAGTGCGGCTGTGGCGTGCAGGAGCGCGGCCTCGGGATCTCCGTGTGCGAGCGCTCGTGCACCGAGGAACAGCCTGTCGAGCGTCGCTCCCAGGTCGCTCTCGGGGACCTGCCGTCCGGCTTGCTCGTGCTGTGCGAGCCACCGTTCGTGCTCGCTGGTGACGCGTTCGAGTAGCCCGATGCGTGTGCGCAGCAGCGCGAATGCTCCCGCGTCCCAGAACCGGTCCACTCTTTGGCCGTCCTGTCCGACGGTGACCTGCACGGTTGAGGGTTCCCTGAACGCTGCGAGGGTCTCTGTCACGGCTTGCAGCGCGGTGATCTGTGCCATCCGCAGGTCCCTGGACCTGCCGGTGCTCTCGGGTTGCAGTCCAGGGTCGAGTGCGACGAGCATCTCGGGGTTGGGGGGCCATCCCGGGATGCGCGGGTCGACTCCGGCGGCACGCAGACGCCGGTCCTCGTCCTCGAGCTTCGCGGTCAGGCTCCTGAGCAGGCTATGGATGGCGGCGAGCTGCTCGGCGAGCGCGGGCTCCAGCAGCGTCTCGTCAAGGCTTCTGGACCAGGTGTGCTCGAGCGCCTGTTGCAGGTTACGTGCCTGTTGGAAGACAGGTCGCAGCAGCACGGGCTCAACGGCCGCCCCGGCGCCTGTATTCTGGGTTGACGCGCTCGGGTCCTGGTCCTCCTCCGGCTCGTGTGCCGTGCTCGGATCCTCGGTGGTCACAGGGTCCGGCGGCATGTGCGCTTGCTCCTGGTCGTCGGTCTCATATGTGGGGCCCGTGCTGTCGCCGCCCTTCGGGTCTGACTCGGTGCGCTCGCCCCCCTTACCCACGCTGCCCGCGGGTGTCGCGGAACCGCTGGCGGCGGTGTCGCCCGTTGGCGCGTCCGCTGTCTCCGTCGCGGCCGCGCCGTCCCCGCTGGTCTCGCCGGCCGGTGTCCCTGCAGTCTCGGGCTGCTTGGGTTCCAGGTGCTGGCGTGCGAGCCGTGCCGACCCGAGCACGGCATCTATCTTCTCGAGCGCGAGCTGGTGGGGTGTCACCTGTCCCGGCTGGCCCGCCTCGAGCATCGTGGTGGGAACGGCCAGGATCGTCGGGGGACCCTCAAGTGTCTCGACGGCGAGCCGGCGGAGCAGCTCGGCTGCGGCTCGCAGCTCGGGCTCCGAGGCGAGGAATCGTCTCGCCAGGAGCTGCTGTCCTTGGAGGACGGCTGTTTGTGCGGCAGCCGCGACGTCGATCATCCCGCCGGGGTCCGCCCGTCTCCACACGATTGTTCCGTTCCGGTGGCGGTGCAGCGCTCCCCCGGCCCCCTCGGCAATCAGCGCCACATGCCGCCACGCGCTACCGTCCTGTACCGCCTGGATGGCGGCGGTAAGCTCGGCGGGGGCGTCCTGGCTAAGGTCGTCGGCGAGCAGCCGCAGTGACTCCACGAGCGACTCGGTGGCTGCACGGAGCCCGTCGAGCAGGCTGGTGTTCGGCCGCTCCTGCTCACCAAGTTCGCCGATCCGTGCCTGGAGGACCTGGAGGACGCTGACGCATCGTTGGTAGCTGGCGCTGTTTGCCATCCGAGTGATCAGTCGGTCGGCGGCCATGATCCGCTCGTGCTCCTGCTCGTCGAGCTGCCTGACGAACCCAATCTCGTGGCTGCGGGGTTGCCCGGTGGCGCGTGGCGCCACGAGCCAGTGCTCAAGCCTCTGACTGTCGTCAGACATGTTGTTTCAGGTAGGTGAATGTGGGCATTGCCGCGAGGGTAGACGCGGCCGCGGACGCGCGGCCGTCTGCCGTCAAACCAGTCGCGTCACTCGCGTTCGACATTGTGCCGGACCGAGTCCGGCCCCGGGTATCGCGTTTCTGGCGCGGCTTTTGCGCCGGGCACAACGGCTGTGCCACGACTACCTCCTTTCGGTCCTACAGTTGCTGTTCGACGTAGGCCGCCAAAGCAGGGCAACGAAGGCCAGACTTAGAGCGATCGAGGGGCGACGAGTGCGGCTTGTGTCTCGGGCGGCAGCGCCGTGATGATTCCTCCTCTGAAGGTCCGAGAGAGAGCTCTCCCGAGTTGTTCGGCGGCCTGCGCTGCCGTGCTTTGAGACTCACGGTCCCAGCTGCTCGCTTCACTGAGCGTGGTGATTCTCCGAAGTGCGAGCTGAAGATGGCCTAGGACTTCGATCACCGTCTCTCGTCTCACGGGCAGGCGTGGCGGGGATGGGGTCTCGCGTGAGCGGAGAACGTCTCGCCACCAGCCGACGATTTGTTGCAGGGGCTTAGCTTGTGCTGATTGGGTCAATGGAAGCCATCCCTTAGCCAAGGCGACCAATTCGTCCTCCTCAATAGCTCGCAAGCCGCGCAGCCCCCAATTTTCGAGGCCGTAGCTTGTCAGCCGGAGTAGATCGCCGGTGTCCTTTACGACGGTCGTGCGGTCCTGGAACCAGTCGGCGGCGCGACTCCTCATGACAGCCTGTGCGGCCCCGGCTGCGCCATGTCGGCGTAGATCGTTGACCATCGAGATGACAAACTGCTGCTCGGCGGGAACATATTTGGGTTGCTGGGTCACGGCCAGCGGCGTAGCCAACGGAGTTGTGACGGTCCTCTGGTGTGTGGCCGCTCGAACCTGGTTGAGAGCCTGTACGTACGAAATTCCCCGTTCGCGCTGAAGGGACCGTGCTGCACGCTGCTCGTTACGGCTGGTCGGACGTTGTGACATTTTTCCGTCTCCTCTTCCACGATGCCCCAGGTCCATCGCAGAGGGACGCTTCGTAAGTCGTCGCGGACGCTTTCCCGGTTAGCGGGCCGAGAGCACCTGGGCTCTGACCCTACGGAGCGCTCTCCACGTGAGCGCGACTAAGACTGTAGCTCGCGCTTCGTGTGATCTCAAGCCCTCGAGGTGAGCGCCGGCAGTGAGACTGAGGTGCTCGTCTATTCAATCCCGTACCCCAAATCGTTGTCGCGGTCGGGATCGATGCCTTGCTCGAAGGCTTGCTGGCGGTCTCGCTCCTGCTGGATGGCTTGTTCGATGTAGGGGTCGCGCTCGGAGTGTTGGGCCTGGTTGGGCTGGCGATTGGGGTCGTTGTCTTGGTCTCGGGCGAGTTGGTGGTCTTCGTCGAGTAGTTGTTGTCGTTGCTGTTCGAGGATCTGGTCGATGTATCGCGCGTGTTCGGTCAGGGCCTGGGTGTGGGGTTGTATGTCGTGCTCACCTCGGGCGGTGAGCTTCGCGATCTCCTGGGTGATCGTCTCCTCGCTGGCTCCCTCGTTGCGCATGGACTCAGCCAGGTTCTCGATCGCCTTGATTTCGGCGGCTTGTTCGTTGACGTCGCCGTTGCGATCGACGTCGATCGCATTCTGCCAGTCGAGCTGGCGTCCCTGCCGTGCTTGGAGGACCTGGTCGATGTCGCCGCCGGTTGCCTGAGCGGTGTTCGAGCTTGAAGAGAGGTCTGGTGACCGGTCGGCTGCGTGCTCTGTGATCTCTGCGGAGCGCTCCGTCCTCTGGTCGGAGACCTCCTTCGTGATCGAGGCTTCCTGTGCGCGGCTGCGTGCATCCGCTCGGCGAGTCGTTCGATTGCGCCGGTGTCGATGCCTTGCTCGCCGAGGTCCTCGCGGGTGATGTAGATGTCGGTTTGCTCTCTGGCTCGGGTGACGGAGACGTATATGTTCTCCTTGTCGGTTTGCCAGCCGCCGGCGAGGACCTCGATGGTCTCGGTTGTGAGTCCTTGGCCCTTGCGGATGTGCATCGCGTAGGCGAGGGAGATGTCAGAGAACTTCTGGTGTTGACCTCATGTCGCGTGGCTTGGGCTCACGGGTCTTGATCGTGACCGGTCCTTGTCGCGGCTGGCGTGGATGATGGTCCCGGTGATCCCGTTCTCGACGCGGTCCTACCGTGGGATCCGGTATTGGTCGGTGAAGATCACCTGGTCACCGGCCGCGAGGCCGTAGGGCTTGCCCGGCAGCTCAACACGGTGGTCGCCAAGCTCGCCCGCTTGGCCCGACGGTCTTGGGCCAGGCGTTCAGCTGTCGCGCTCGTTCGTTTGCTGCCGTCGGTGATCATCACGGTCTGACCGTCGGTGGCATGCCCTGGCGGCTTTGATCCCAGTGATCGACCATCGCTTGGATTGCTTCCGCACGTGTGTCGTAGATGTGCAGCCGGTCGGGCGCTTGTAGCGCGCGAGCGCTCAGTCCGGGTTCGCCTTCTCGGATCTGCGACCACGCCTGTCGCTCCCACTCGTGCCTGGCACGGTGTACTTCGGTGAGCTCCGCGGTCGGGACTCTTGCGCTCCAACTCACTTGAACAGCCTCCCCGGGCCGATCGAGGAGAGCTGGGCGCGTCACCGGCAAGGACGAGCTTGCCGTCGTACTCGTCTGTGAGCTTATGAGTCGTGGTAGCCGGTCGCTGTCGGCCATCCCGGCCTCGTCGCATGATCACGCGGTCTTTGAGTCCAACCGGATCCGGCCGTTTTCGATGCCGTGCAGCAGCGAGTCCGTGGTCATGGCTTGGTCGGTTCCGGTGTCGGCTTGGAGTCGCTTGGCGGTGGCCCCGGCGATCGCTGTGCCGATCACCTGGTTGCCTTCGAGTTGCCATGAGCGGGTGGCGGCCTTCGTGACGACGCCCTTGCCCGTTCCCGCCCGGCCGATGAGCACGCTCACTCCTCCTTGGCCGGTGATCGTCTGGAGCGCTTGTCGTTGCTCTTGGCTGAGCGGACTGTGAGTTCTTTGGCGGCCTCCCTCTGGGCCTGCTTCAGCGCTTGCGGTGAGCGGGGGCGGCGTCTCGGCGCCCGGTCTTGAGCGACCGTGATGGTGGCTTGCTCGACTTCGCGGAGTGTCCGTGTGGTCCACATGCCTTGCTCGAGCCGGACGAGCTCGCCGGAGCGCTCGAGCTCGTTGACGAGCCGGTCTGCTTCGCCGGGCCGGCAGACCCCGGCTGATAGCTCGTATGCCTTGGCTGTAGTTCGCGGGTGGTGATCATCGACCGCTCGCGAGTGACCTCTGCCAGGAGCTCTTTGGTGAGGTTGATGTTTGGGTCGGGGTGGTGGGAGGGTTGGTGGGGAGTTTGGTGGCGTCTTGGCGGGTGAAGTGGTACTCGCTACCGACGGCGTCGTAGGCCTGTTCGATGTCTGGCTGGGTGGCGGTGCTCTTCGGCCCGCGGGTCTTGAGTGTGAGTTGGTCTAGCTCTCCGGGTTCGGGCTCACGTCCGTTACGGCGTCTGAAGGCTTGGCCAGCGCGGTTGACGTCACCGTCGCGGGTTGACCACCGGTCGGATAGGGCGTCTGGGACACCGGTGATCCCGAAGTAGCGCTCGCCCTTGCCGGTCCGCCGTTCGATGTCCAGCCCGAGCTCTCGGAGGTTGGCGGCTAGTTCGATCCGTACCAGCTGCCGCCCTCCCTTGCGGCGAGCATCAGCTGCCGTGATTCGACAGCTGCCATCTTCCCGTCCATTCGTTCGGCGGCGATTACCGCTACATGACTGTGGAGTTGTGGGTCGGGGATCCCGTCCTGGGGTTGCTCGCGTGAGAGGCGGCTGGTTCTGTGCACCGCCTCAGCCGCCAGGAGGCTCCTTGCCTTTTCGAAGCGCACGACACCGTTGGTCTTGCGGCGTACGAGACAGACTCTTTCTCGATCCGCTTGAGGTGCTTGCTACGGCTTTGCGGTGTGCTGCT
>CAVQZJ010000029.1:0-199827 GCA_963718425.1 uncultured Solirubrobacterales bacterium | reverse complement strand
GCGCTTGGTCTTTGAGATCGCTGATGACCTGCTCGACGACGGCGTGATCGCGGTGCTCGGCCTCGACGAGCAGGATGTCCTCGGTGCGGTTGGTGATAAAGCAGAAGTGGCGCCAGTCGGGCCACAGCTCGGCTTGGGCTCCGAGCAGCCGGGTGCGGCGGACGATCAACCTGCGCCCGCCATAAACGGTCTCTGAGATCTGCGCCTGCCCGCCCTGGGGGTAGTCGATGCGCTGCCAGGCGTCCTCGTCGATCGCGGCGACCGCGGCGCTGACGGTCTTGATCATCCGCACCCCGATCGAGTACTGCCAGCCCATCTTCTGCAGGTACTCGAATACCTTCGTGTTCCAAAATCCCGAGTCCGCGCGCAGCAGTTTCTCGCCCCTTGCGCCAGCCCGCTCGACGCGGGCGATCAGCTCCTCACAGAAGCGCAGCATCCCCTTCTGCGTGTTCGCTGATCCCGTGCGCATCCGGATGTGCAGCACCTCCCTGGTGTCCGCCCGTGTGGCCAGGATCGGGTGATAGCCCAACAGCCGGGTGTAACCGTAGGCGGCGCCCCGCTTCAGACGGCCACAGACCTCCCCGACGAAACTGTCGACATCGATCACCAGACGGTTCTCGCCGGGGCCGGCGCCCGCCTTCCATGCGCGCTCGAGCGTCTCCCCGAGCAGCGCGTCGAGCTGGCGCACATGCCCGAACGTGAACGCCCGCAGGAACGTTCCCAAGGTCGATGGTGCCGGGCACCAGCCACCCAAGAGCCGCCGCGTGCGCCCCGCCCGCAGCACGCCGCCCGTCGATCGAGTCCGCGCCCAGGACCATCGCGTAGAGAAGCGCCATCACCTTGCGCCCGGTGTTGGCCCCACCCGGCCGATCCCGACGCAACCGCACCAAACGCCCCGCCAGCGCCTCGACCCCGAGCCGCTGGGCAAGCGTCGCGACCAGCATCACCCCAGCATCTGAGACGACCCGCTCATCATCGAATTTGACCTGCAAACCGTCCAGTCCGACCAGCCCGTCATCCTGCACCATGAAGGTGACCTCCTGACGCAGGACGTGGCTGCCCGATACAGCCACTATCTCCCTGCTCAGGAGGTCATTCTTTACCCCACACCGGACGGCGCACACTCACCCCCCGGTGGATCCAGGCTAAGGCCCACTAGCGGACGGTGTCCGCTCACCGCCCGCTAGCAATAGATTGGTTCGTCGCCATCCAATCCAAACGCACGGATGGAGCTTTCAGCGATGGTGCGGGTAGGATTGACAGGGACATGGCCGTCAGCGCGAAGCCCGGCACCGGGCAGAGCTTCCGGACGCTCTCCGGCGAACCGATCCGTGAGCTCTACACGAGCCAGGATCTGCCTGCGGGAATCGGCACACCCGAGGACCCGATCGGGCAGCCCGGAACTTACCCCTTCACCCGCGGTGTGTACGAGTCCATGTATCGGGGGCGGCTGTGGACAATGCGTCAGTTCGCCGGCTTTGGCACCAGCGAGGAGACCAACGAGCGCTTCCGCTACCTGCTCGACCACGGCCAGACCGGCTTGTTGACGGCGTTTGACATGCCCAGCCTGATGGGCCACGACTCAGACCACGCGCGCTCGCTCGGTGAGGTGGGGCGCGAGGGAGTAGCCGTTGACATTCTCGACGACATGCAGACCCTGTTCGCCGGTATCGACCTCGGCGAGGTGTCGGTGTCGATGACGATCAATGCGCCCGCCGCCATCATGCTCGCTTTCTATGTGATCGCGGCCGAAGAGCAGGGCGTCTCCTCCGAGCATCTGTCGGGAACGATCCAGGCTGACATTCTCAAGGAGTACATAGCCCAGAAGGAGTGGTGCTTTCCGATCGACCCCGCGATGCGGCTGTGCGGAGACATGATCGAGTGGTGCACGAAGAAGATGCCGCGCTGGCACCCGATCTCGATCTCCGGCTATCACATCCGCGAGGCCGGGGCCACGGCGCAGCAGGAGCTCGCGTTCACGCTCAAGGACGGCCTCACCTACGTGCAACAGGCAGTGGAACGGGGGCTGGATGTCGACGACTTCGCCCCCCGGCTGTCGTTCTTCTTCAATGCCCAGATCGACTTCTTCGAGGAGATCGCCAAGTACCGGGCCGCGCGAAGGATCTGGGCGCGAGAGCTCAGGGAGACATTTGGCGCCCGCAATCCTCGCTCCTGGCTGATGCGCTTTCACACCCAGACCGCCGGGGTCAGCCTCACCGCCCAGCAGCCGCTGAACAACATCGTGCGCACCGCGATCGAGGCGCTCGCCGGCGTTCTCGGGGGCACTCAGTCGCTGCACACCAACAGCTACGACGAGGCGCTCGCGCTGCCGACCGAGGCGGCTGTGCGGGTGGCTCTACGCACACAGCAGGTGATCGCTCACGAGACCGGCGTGACGAACACCGTAGATCCACTCGGCGGCAGCTACTTCGTGGAGGCATCGACAGATCAGATGGAGGAGCGCTGCTATGAGTACTTTTCGAAGATCGATGAGCTCGGGGGCATGATCGAGGCGGTCAAGCGCAACTATCCGCAACGCGAGATCGCAGACGCCTCCTTCACCCTTCAGCAAGAAATCGACTCCGGTGAGCGGATCGTCGTCGGCGTCAACAGTTTCACCCAGGAGGACGAAGATTCGATACCGACTCTGCGGGTCGATCCGGCACTGGAGCGCAAGCAGATTGACCGCCTGCAGAGCGCCCGTGCCAAGCGCGACGGCGCCGAGGTCGAGCGTGCGCTTGCCGGCCTGCGCGCGGCGGCCATCCACGATAAGCGCAACCTGATGGAGCCGCTGCTGGACTGTGCCCGCGCACACACCTCCGAGGGCGAGATCGTCGAGGCCCTCCAGCAGGTGTTCGGCAGCTATACCGAGACTCCCGTCTTTTAGCCATCCACGCTCCCCGCTAGTTGTATCGTCCCATCCGCGATCTGGATCTCAGACTGCGTTGACGCAGATGCCCAACACCTCTAGCGATCCGCTGGTCCAAGTCAGCAAGGGCACTCGGCACAGCGTGCTCGTGGTGGCAAGCACGCGGACCCATTCGAGTGTCGCCGTGGCGGGAAGCGCGGTGACCGTGGGCAGCACGGCGGTCGCAGGATCGGCGCTGACCGCTGGAAGCGTCGCCGTCGCCGGGAGCGCCGCAACGCTACTCGGCGTGGCAATCGCGGGCAGCGCACTCACGTTGGGGGGTGTGGCGCTCGCGGGCTGCCTGGCCTGCGCGGCGTGCCTGCGGTGCAGTGGATGTGTCGCCTGTGTTGGCTGCGTCGATTGCGTGGACTGCGTGGGATATGTTGGCTGTGTGAACCTGCAAGGAGCACGTGGACGTGTGGGAAAGCGAGCGTGAGTCTCCACCCACGGAACGCAGAGGCCGGTGAATCGCTCGACCACCCATCGCCCTAGTACTTGGGGAGCTATCGCGACTCCGGCGTCCGGATCATGAGCTGGCCAGCCAGCCAGTAATATCGGTGGACCCTTCGCGGACAAAGGAGATCAGGATGTCGGGGACTGGCAGTGACCTTGAGAACGTGCTCCTGACCGAGCCCGAGATATGGGAGAAGGGCGTACCCCACGAGCTGTTCGCGCGTATGCGCGGCGAGTGCCCTGTGCACTGGACCAGCGAGATCAGAGAATTCCCTGAGGAGGAGGGCTACTGGTCGCTCACCAACGCTGATGACATCCAGGCGGTCAGCCGCGACTGGAAGACATACTCCTCAGAACTCGGCGGCGTCACGCTCGCCAGCAGCGTCTTCCCCATCGAGCTGGCACGGGCGATGTTCATCGGCATGGATCCACCCAAGCACGACCGCATCAAGGCACTATTTCAATCCGGATTCACACCCAAGCGGATCGATGCGCACGAGGAGGCTATCCGCGCGATCACCGTGGAAGTGCTGGACCGTCTCCAGGGAAGAGACAGCTGCAACCTGGTGGGCGATGTCGCCCAGCCCGTCGTTTCGCGTGTAATCGGCAGCTTCATGGGCATACCGCCGGAGGATGACGTGCACTGGGCTCGGTTGATGAACTCGATGCTCGCCGCCGGCGATGGAGACCTCAACCCACACGGCATAGAGGAAGGGATCCAGAGAGGGGTGGCGGAGGTGTTCGAGCGCTGTCAGCGCCTGATCGCCGAGCGCCGTGAGAACCCGACCGATGATCTGACCAGCGTGCTCGTGCACGCCGAGATAGACGGTGAGCGCTTGGAGGAACACGAGATAGTGATGGGCTTCTTTTTGCTCGTCGCAGCCGGCAACGACTCCACCAAGGCGACCTATTGCAGCGGCATGCGCGCCCTGATGGAAAACCCAGACCAACGCCAGCTGCTGCTGGATGACCCCTCGCTGATCCCAGGGGCTGTCGAGGAGTCGCTTCGCATGTTCCCCGCCTTTGCGCACTTTCGCCGCACCGCCACCTGCGATACCGAACTGAACGGGCGACAAATAAAGGAGGGGGAGAAGATCGTGATGTGGTACGTCTCCTCCAACCGGGACGAGGCGCGCCACGAGGATCCCAATCGTTTCGATGTACGTCGCACCGAGGATCATCAGGCCTTCGGCGCCGGCGGTCGGCATTTCTGTCTCGGCACCGCCCTGGCTCGTCTGGAGCTGCGCATCCTCTTCCAGGAGACGCTTGCGCGCTATCCGCGTATGGAACTGACGGGAAGGCCTACGGGCGTGGAATCTGTCTTTCTCAATCAGCTAAAGACGCTGCCCGTCAGACTCAACACCTGACACGGTAGGCGGACCGAGGCCCCGGCTGATTCACAGTGCGAGTATCTGCTCGGCGTAGCCCAGCGCCACCAGGCGCTCATCGGTCACCGAAAAGACCTCGCGCAACTCTCTGATCAATTCATACTCGCGAGCGAGATCTGACTCTGGCGGCGCGACCGCCTCAAGCTCGATGAAGCTCCCGAGCCGCTCCACCTCATCCAGATGGATGCGCACCGTCTGCCAGATGAAGAGACTGCGCCTCTTGATGACGGTCACCCGCGAGCCGAGCGCGCGCTCAAGCGCCGCTCTCAAAGTCGGCCCGTCATCAACCTCGATCAGTCTGTAGCGGCTCTCGCGCTCTTGCGGTTCGCGGGCGCGATCGAACTGGATCAGATGCGCCTGCCCCGGACGCTGCTCCCTGAGCTTCAGGCCACCCCTCGCCACCTCGAAGTAGGTGTCACGTTGAAGGAGTTGGCCGCGATCCTCGGCAGCGATGGACAGGCACAGCTCGAGTGAGCGACCCGGCGTGGGATCTCGCGCCTTGAGCTCGATGTTGCGTCGAGGCGAGGCGTCGATCACACTCATTCAGCGACCCTAGCGCAGTGATCCTCCCAGTAGCAGAGCGTTGCTGACAAGATGGGTCGCTAACAGCACCTACAGCTCGAGGAGCATGTCCTGAGCGGCGACTACCACCCCGACGTTGGTCGCAAAGCGCGCCGCCAGCTCATCCAGCTGCGCGTCGGTGCGGTCCGGTCGGTGGTGGAAGAGCAGCGTCTCGCGCGCACCGGCACGGCGTCCCAGCTCGACCGCGTAGTCAGCGGCCGCATGTCCAAAGCGCCCTTCGCTGGCGAGCTCCTGGGTGTTCAGGAGCTGGGCATCGTGTACTAGCACGTCCGCGCCGTTGGACAGCTCGATAGCCGCGGGGTGACACGCGCCCCAGCCGTCGTCACCTTCTCCGAGGTCGGTCGGGCAGTGATCGGGCATGTATGTGAACGTGGTGCCTCCATCGCTGACCCTGTATCCGAAGGTCCTTCCTCCCTTGTGGGGTATCTCGCGAGCGAGCACCGTAAAGCCCTCGACCTCGATGGCGCCTTGAGCGATCGTTGCAAATGACCACTCGCCGCGTATCTGACTTGGGCGCATCGGGAAGTGCGGCGGAGACATCGCTCGCTCGAGCACGGTCTCCGCGTTCGTCCCGTCGTCCTGCTCGGGAAGCAGCAGTTTCACATGTGCGCCGTCGTTGTCGCCAGCGGCGAAGAATGGCAGCCCATGCACGTGATCCCAGTGCAGGTGGGTCAAAAGGATCGTCCCCTGGAAGGGCTCCCCGTCGAGCAGTCCGGTGACGCTGCGCACTCCGGTCCCCGCATCTAGGATCAGTGACGGGCGTGTCTGGTCATCCCGGGTGATCGCCACGCATGAGGTGTGCCCCCCGTAGCGCAGGAATTCATATCCGGGCGCAGGTGTCGAGCCGCGGACCCCGCACAGATGCACACGCATGAGCTAGTTCCGGGCGGGTTTCTTCGCGAGCCGGGTCTCGCGGCGGCGATCCTTGGATGGCTCCCGCAACGCCTCACTCTTCAGCAGCTCGGCCTTCACCCGGCCACCCCTGCACGCGGTCACGGCGACGAGCGTCGAGGTGCGCTTGCCGCTCTCCCGGTGCGCGCGCCGACCCAGCAGCACCCCCGGCCCGTACTTGGTTCTCCCTATCATTCCGCCGCCGCTATACCCAGAGTCTCCCTTCGCATCCGTTTCGGTCCAGGCCTCGAGCAGGTTGGGGAAGCGAGAACGGTCGGCGTCGCGCAGAGCCTCGAGATCCTCGATCTGTTCGGGTGGCGACTGATCGTGGTGCGCCATCCCCGCAGCGGGCGGTATCCGGATGATTCCCTCGATCGCCTCAGAGGGAATCCACGACAGCGAGGTGACCGAGCTGCGGTGACGCACCGAGCGCATTATGTGCAAACAGATGGCCTCTGTCCAGGAAGATGCACGTGGCCTTCCGTACGATCGCCCGTCAACCCTCAGCTAGTGTCGAGCGTCATGGCGCCAAATAGCAACCTGGTGAGACATTGAACTACGACGCACTCATAGTCGGGGCCGGTCCGAATGGGCTGGCGGCCGCGATCACACTGGCAGAGGCGGGACGCGAAGTGCTCGTGCTCGAGGCGACCGAGCGCGCCGGAGGCGCCGTCGTAACTGAGGAACTGACCCTGCCGGGCTTTCGCCACGACACCTACTCTTCGGTCTATCCGGCTGGCGCCGCCTCGCCGGTCTTCGCGCGCATGCCGCTGGAGCGCCACGGGCTGCGTTGGGTCCATCCCGAAGCGTGTTACGCGCATCCGCTGCCCGATGGCAGAGCGGTCGTCCTGTACCGCGAGATGGATCGGACGGTCGAGAGCCTCGAGCAGACCTATCCCGGCGAGGGTCAGCGCTGGCAGGCGTTTGCCGAGCCATACCTTCGTCACTTCGACGCACTGCGTCGCACGATGCTGGGCGGCTTTCCGCCGGTGCGGGGGGCGCTGCGGCTGGCTGGAGGGCTCGGACCGCGTGGGATGCTCGACTTCGCCCGGCTGCTGCTGATGTCCGCTGTCGCGCTTGGCGAGGAGCTCTTTGAGGGCGAGGCAGCGAGGGCCTGGCTGTATGGGTCGGCTATGCATTCGGATGTGCCGCTGTTCGGCGGTGGCAGCGCGATCGCCGCCGCTTACATGAATCTGCTCGGCCATGGCGCCGGCTGGCCAAGCCCCGAGGGCGGAGCAGGTCGGCTTTCAGACGCTCTCCTCTCCTACCTGGCGGAGTTGGGAGGCCAGGTGCGCACCGGAGCAAGGGTAGTCAAGTGCACGGCTAGCGGCCGACGAACAACGGGCGTAGAACTCGCCGGCGGCGAGCTGATAGGAGCTCCATTGGTGATCGCCGACGTGATGCCGGGGGCGCTCCTCGCACTCGCTGAAGACTCGTTGCCCGACGGATATACACGTGCTCTGCGTCGCTACCGTCACGGCCCAGCGACGTTGAAGGTCGATTGGGCGCTCGACGGTGAGATTCCCTGGAGAGCATCGGAGGTTCGCCGGGCCGGCACCGTGCACCTCGGCGGAACCGCCAGCGAAGTGCTGCAGAGCAGCACATCAGGGGTGGGATTGCCCGAGCGCCCGTTCATGCTGCTTGGCCAGCAGTCGCTCGCCGACCCCTCCCGCGCTCCGGCCGGCGAGCACACCGCCTGGGCATACACTCACGGCCCGCATTCCGTTGACTGGGAGGCTGAGCGTGATCTCCACGTGCGGCGCATGGAGGCTCGGATCGAGTGCTTTGCTCCCGGCTTCAGCGAGCGGATCCTCGCCCGTCACGTGCTCGGACCAGCCGACCTGCAGCGCCGTAACGCGAATCTTGTGGGTGGAGACGTGGGCGGTGGCAGCTATTCCCTGGATCAGCTCATATTCCGTCCTCTGCCCTCGCTTGCGCCATATCGCACCCCGCTTCGCGGTTTGTATCTCGCCAGTGCAGCGACCTTCCCGGGCGGAGCGGTCCATGGCGTCCCCGGTCACGCCGCCGCACGCCTGGCGCTGGCCGAGGCCCGCGTAAGACGCTGGTGAATAGGCCACGGTTTCTGTGTGGAGGGGCGCTCTCGTACTCTTCTCGTTTAGCTGCGGCATAGTCCGGTATTGGCTGGAACCATGAGCACACCAACCGGGCGACCACGTCCTCAACGTTGAGGCACGGGGGCACTGCGTCGCACCGTGACAAGTGCAGCGAGGGTGCTCGCCCGGACTGGCCGCCCCAGGCGCTCGTGAAGAGCGTGATTCTCTTTGATGAGGGCGTCACGCTGGTCGGGTGAGAGTCGCGCCCAGAAGGACATCGTGCTGAGCAGGGCGCCCAGCTCACCGGCGGTCCGCTCGATCAGGGTTGGTACGGTCGCGAGCTGTAGATCCTCAAAGAGACCGGCTGCGTAGTCACGTCCTATGTCGTAGCTCCCTAGCCAGGCCCAGGTGTCCGCGACGTTCCGCCGGCGCTCCTGCACGCCCGCAATCGTGCACTCGAGGTCGCGGTAGGTGGGCCAGGTCGCGGCGATCTCCGGCGCGTGCCTGCGCAGGGCCGCCAGTAGAGCCTCCTGATCATCGAAGCTGCGCCGCTGCTGGAGGCCGAAGTACTGGATTAGGGCGAGCGTCCCGCCTGGGGCGAGTGCGTCGGCTATCTTCCGCCAGCTCAGATCAGGGTCAACCCAGTGGATTGCGGACGCCGAGAACACCGCCTCGTAGCTCTCGCGGGGTATCTGCATGTCCTCGAGTCGCGCGTGGATGAACTCCACATCGCCCGCATCTTTCAGGTTCTCCTCGGCGACTTCGATCAGTTGATCTCCCGGCTCGAGTGCGGTCACGCGTAGCCCTCGCGCAAGGAGGCTGCGCGTCAGCTGACCGGTCCCGCACCCGATCTCGAGCACCTGATCGCCATCCCCGATACCTGCCACCTCGCATGCTTGGTTAACGAGCGCATCGGGGTAGGCAGGACGATTGCGGTCGTACTCGACCGCAATCTCGTTGAAGACCTTACCGTAGCTACGTACGAGCCGGCCATCGGCCATGACCCAAACGTACACACTCGCCTGGATAGGCGAGGGATAAGCGTCTCGCAGCCGTTGGCGATGAGCTGAGGGCGCTCGCCGGCTTGGCTCCGTCTGGCTTGCGCGAACTCCGCGCGCGCCGACGGACTGTCGTAAGTGGGTAAGGAGACGATGGCGAGACTCGGAATCGAACCGAGGACACCACGATTTTCAGTCGTGTGCTCTACCAACTGAGCTATCTCGCCGCGGGCCCCCAATGGTATCCGCGTTCGCCGTCGCGGGGGATGTGGATCTATGAGCTCTCGAATTCCCGTACGAGCGCCTCGTAGGTCAGCCGCAGCCCCTCCGCGATGGGCATTCGGGGGCGCCAGCCCAGCTCCTGTTCCGCCAGGCGCGTATCGAGTTGGCTGTGCTGCAGCTCACCCGGACGCAGATCCGCGAACTCGGGTGAGAGATCGGAGCCGGCCGCCTCACGCAACTCGCTCCAGACCCTCATAACGTCCGTTTCCACGCCTGTGGCGATGTTGAAGGTGCCCGCCTTGCCGGCTGCCGCGCACAGCGCGCTGACCACATCGCTGACGTACACGTAGTCGCGCGTCGGCGTCCCGTGCCCGAACAGCTTCGGCGCCTGCCCGATGTGCAGGCGATGCGTAAAGATCGACACCACCCCCGCCTCCCCGTGCGGGCTCTGGCGCGGGCCATACACGTTGCCCAGTCTGCACACCGCGTTGGGCACACCCTCCGCACGCGACCAGGTCCCAACATAGGACTCGCCCGCGAGCTTCGACGCGCCATAGGGGGACAGCGGCTGCGGGATCCAATTCTCGTCGGTCGGCCTGGGCGCCTGGTCTCCATACAGCGCCCCTCCGGTGGAGGTGAACACGACCGGGATCCTCTGCTTGTTGGCGGCGTCCACGACGTTCAGCGTGCCCTGCACGTTCACTTCGCAGTCGCGGCCCGGGTTCTCGACGGACACCACCACGCTCGACTGTGCAGCCAGATGGAAGACCGTCTGGGGCTTCACCTCCGCCACGACCGCCTCCACCACCGCGCGGTCGACGATGTCCAGCTCGCGCAGCCGCGCCGCAGCGGCCACGCGGCGGGCGTCGCCGGAGGAGAGATCGTCGATCACGGTCACCTCATACCCCTGCGCGAGTAGCGCGTTGACCAGGTGCGAGCCGATGAAGCCCGCTCCTCCTGTGACGATCGCGCTGAGTGCGTCCTCCTGCCCTTGGCTCAAATCAATCTCCCTGTAAAGCGACGCGTAAACGAGATCGCGAGGATAGAGGATCGCGTCAGGTCGCCGATGTCGAGCGCCAAGACCGGCGCGCCTCTAGCCCAGGGCGTGTTCGCGCTCCAGCAGCTCTTCGACAGCCGCGACAGAGCGCTCTATCTTCTCCAGGACCTCCACGCCGGGATATCCCTGCCGAAGATCCATGACGTCGGTGCCACCGAGCAGAACCGGAATGTCGGGGTGTCCCTGGCGCAGCCGCTCCAGCAGCCCACCGAGATCCGCCTCCATCGTTGAACCGCTCGCCAGCACGATCAGTTCCGGGGAGTGACTGTCGATCGCCTCCGTCAGACCCTCGTGTGTCAGGTCGGCTTCGAGGAGGGTGCGATATCCGGCCGCCGCGAGCTGGTCGTTAACCATCTGCAGCCCGAGCGGATAACCGTCCGCGTCGATTCCCGCCAGCAGCACGCGCTCCCGTGTCGGCTCCGTGCTGCCGAGCATGTAGCGGTAGAGGGTCGCGAGTATGCGTCTGGTTATGCCGGTGGCGTGCTGCTCTGCCTCGGGATCGATCTCGCCGGCGAGCGTCAACCTCCTGAGCGCGCTCATCGCCGGGAAGATCACCTGCCCGTGCAGGGCCGTTGGCTTGATGCCATCCTCGATCGCCTGCATTATCGCCCCCTCGGCTGTCTCGGCGTCGCCGTGCTCTATCGCCTGGCCGTACACGTCCAGGACGCTCTGGATCAGTGTTTGGGGGTCGTCTGCGTGCCGTGCCTGCGCGTCTGGGCCGGAGCTGCCGAGCACCTCCATGAAGGCGTCCAGTAGAACCGGATCGAAATGGCGGCCTCTCTGCATGAGCATCATCTCGACGGCCTGCTCGACCGAGAACGCCTTGCGATACACACGGTCTGAGGTCAGGGCGTCGAACACGTCGGCGATCGCCACGATGCGGCCCTCGACTGGGATCGCTTCGCCGAGAACGCCTCTCGGATAGCCCGAGCCGTCCCACTTCTCGTGATGGCTCAGGGCGACCGTGGCGGCCATCTCGAGGATCGAGGAGGAGGAGCCCTGCAGCAGCCTGTGACCCTCCTCCGCGTGGGTCTCGACGATCGCCCGCTCGTCGGGTGTCAGCGGCCCGGGCTTGAGCAGGATCGAGTCCGGGATCGCCACCTTGCCGACGTCGTGCAGTGGCGCCGCGTGGCTGAGCAGCATGCAGAAGTCCTCGTCCATCCCGATCTGCTTGGCCAGTAGCATCGAGAAGCGGCCGATCCGCTCGATGTGGGCGCCGGTGTCCTCGTCCCTGAACTCGACCGCCATCGAAAGCCGCCGCACGGTCTCGGCCTGCGCTGTCTCGAGCTCGGAGAGGACGCGCTGCAGGTCATCAGAGCGAGCGTCTATCTCGCTCTCCAGATGCTTGCGGCGATCCGATCCCAACCACGACCCCAGCAGGCCGCCGGCGAGCAGGAGCAGCAGAGCTCCGATGAGCGTCGCGGCGAGCGCCGACGCGGAGATCACTAGCGGCGCGAGGCCCGCGGCGAAGATCGCCAGGCACGCAGCGCCGAATGCGGCTCGCTTTGGTCTACTGGAATCCAGGAGCAATCCCATGCTTGTGATGGTGTTTACCAGCGAGGCGAGGACTCCTGCCCCCGACCGGCGCTCGAGCGGCGTTTGTCTGTCTCCTCGCGCGGCCGCAACCATCGATTCTAGGTCCCTGGAGAGGATCCTCTGGGAGCCGCCAAAGCGCTCCAGGGAGTATTGGCCGTGCCCGCGAATGCGCGCAGGCATGATCCTTCCGGGACCGGACCGTCTGTAGCCAGGTTGCGTTGCTCCGTCCATTTGGACTCTTCCGTTAGTCAAAGACGGCCCCGTCAATTTTCCAAACCACACATCGAGCGCATTCGGCCGGGAGGCGTCCATGCCCTGCCCTGCGCCGAGTTCCGCTTCGAACTCTGCGGTCGCGTTCGGTAATAGAACATGACACCTTGAAGCGCCGCGGTGGCGCTGGACGAATGATCTAGTGGCTCAGCGTCCGCTGTAGGTGGCGTGCCCCGGCCCCTGCTCGAGAAACGAGCGGACCGCGCCCTTGAGGTCGTCGGTCGCGAACAGGTCGCCGGACAGCTTTGGGACCCGCTCGTCGGCGCCGCGAGCGCCGCCGTCATCCAGAGCGGCGCGCACGATGCCCTTGGTGGCGGCATGGGCTCGGGTCGGACCGTCGGCGAGCCTGCGGGCGAATGCCTGTGCCGCGGCGTCGAATCCGTCGTCGGGAAGCACCCGATTCACCACGTTCCAGCGCTCGAGTGTGGTCGCGTCGTAGAGCTCGCCCGTCATCACCAGCTCGCGAGCTCGCGCCGGCCCGGCGCGCTCGACCAAGCGCTGGGTGCCGCCCATCGCCGGCGTCAGTCCCACGACTGTCTCGACCAGTCCGAAGCGGGCGGACTGCGCCGCCAGCAGGATGTCGCAGCCAAGCGAGAGCTCGAAAGCCGCTGTCAGGCACAGGGCGTGAGCGGCGAACACGGTGGGCAGCGGCAGATTCTCCACTCGATGGATCAGATCGAGCAAGCTCACCCACATGGCCGCCGCCTGCTCGGGAGAGAGCCCGTCGAAGACATGCACGTCAACGCCACCGCTCACAACTCGCCCCCGGGCTCTGATCAGCAGTCCGCGAGGCGGGTCGGCACAGAGGCGATCGACGGCTTTGGAGAGCTCTCCCATCAGCTGCTGGTCAAACAGGTTCAGCGGTGGACTGTCGATGCAGAGGATCGTCAGTGGGCCATCGTGTTCGATCGCCATGAGGCTCATGTTGCCTCCTCGAGGGCAACGGCCACGTACTTCGTCTCCAGGTACTCGCCGATGCCCTCAAAGCCGCCCTCGCGTCCGAAGCCAGACTGCTTGACTCCTCCAAACGGCGCCGCCGGATTGGACACGACCCCTTGGTTCAGGCCGATCATCCCCGACTCGATCGCCTCACAGACACGGAAGGCACGCTGCAGATCCCGGGTGTAGACGTAGGCAACGAGCCCGTACTGGGTGCGGTTGGCGGCAGCCAGCGCCTCGTCATCGCAGGAGAATGTCGCGACGGGAGCGACCGGGCCGAAGATCTCCTCGTCCAGCAGCCGCGCGTCCTCGGGGACGTCGGCGAGGACAGTGGGCTGGTAGAAGTACCCGGGGCCATCTCCGTGTGATCCGCCGATCAGAGCGCGCGCACCGCGCTGCACCGCATCCGCAACCAGCTCGGTTACCTTCTCGCGCTGGGCTTCATCGATCAGTGGCCCGACCTCGACCCCGGGCTCGGTACCGCGGCCGACCTTCATCGCTCCGATCCGCTCGGCCAGGCGGCGTGCGAACTCCTCGGCGAGCGACTCGTGCACGTGGAAGCGGTTGGCGGCCGTGCAAGCCTCCCCAACGTTGCGCATCTTTGCCAGCACCGCGCCCTCGACGGCCGCGTCGAGATCAGCGTCCTCGAACACGAGGAACGGGGCGTTGCCGCCGAGCTCCATCGATACCCGCAATATCTGCTGGGCGGACTGCTCGATCAGTGTGCGTCCCACCTCGGTCGAGCCGGTGAACGACAGCTTGCGTGTGCGCGGATCTTTCAGCAGCGGTTCGATCACGCCGCCGGCACTCGCGGCGGTTATCACGTTCAGGACACCGCCTGGCAGACCGGCGTCCTCGAGGATCTTGGCGAGGGCGAGCATCGACAGCGGCGTCTGTTTGGCGGGCTTGACGACCATCGTGCAGCCAGCGGCGATGGCCGGAGCGATCTTGCGCGTACCCATCGCCGTCGGGAAGTTCCACGGCGTGACGAACACGCACGGACCGACCGGCTGGCGCATGGTCAGGATGCGGCCCTTGCCGGTGGTGTTGACCATGTAGCGGCCGTGTATGCGGACGGCCTCCTCGGAGAACCACCGGAAGAACTCGGCGGCGTAGGCGATCTCCGCACGCGACTCGGCGAGGGACTTGCCCATCTCGAGCGTCATCAGCAGCGCCAGCTCATCTGTCTGGGCGACGATCGCCTCGTATGCGCGGCGCAGGATCTCCCCTCGCTCTCGCGGCGCCCACCCGGCCCACTCGGCCTGCTTCTCCGCGGCTGCCGCGAGCGCGTCCATCGCGTCCTGGGGCTGCCCGTCGGCCACCTCGACGAGCGGTTCCCCGGTCGCGGGATCCTCGACCACAAGCTGGCCGGCGGAGCTCGCCGCCCGCCAGCGCCCTCCTATGTACAGGTCTGTCGGTACCCGCTCGAGCACGGCGCGCTCCCGCGCTGTCTCGTTCATCTGCGCCGGACCTGGTTGCTGTGTGACTCAGACGTCTTGGCTTTCACTGCTCGTCCTCCACATGTGGCTACCCGCAATTTTGGTTGCCAGTCGTTTCCATCACCTGATCACCGGAGATGGGGGTCCTGAGGGCCCGGACGGCATTGCGGCCAGAATGCCGGCAGGTCGCTCATGCAAACACCATGGCCATCCGACTCAGAGCCCACGCAATCCGGTATCTGCCGAGCGCAGGACGCGTAGCGGCTGGATTGTCCTGTCCCAAAGCACGGATGCATCCATGAGCTCAACCTACCATCCTCGTCTGCGGCTTCCGCGAACTCTGTGTTGCGCGCTGGCGTTGGTGGCTCTGCTCGCGGGTCTCGAGCCGGCCTTCACATTCGCCGCCGGATCGGGGAGCACGCGCGCCCACCTCGCGAGTTCCGCGACGCTCGTGATCAGCGGCGCGGGGGATGGGCATGGGGTAGGCATGAGCCAGGAGGGCGCTCTCGGCTTCGCCCAGCACGGGTGGGGTTATGAAGCGATCCTGACCCACTATTTCACCGGGACGAGCCTGGGGCATCAGTCGTCGGGGAGCCAGGTGCGTGTGCTGCTTGCCGGCAATCGCAGGCAGGCGTCCTTCTCCGGCGCGGACATGGCGAGCGGCCATCAGCTGAATCCGGCCGTCACCTACACGGTCTCGCTCTCCGGTCACAGCTTGCAGTTGCGCGGTTCCGGGAGCACGATCTCCGCCCAGACTTTGAGCGTCACAGGGAGCGGTCCGCTGCTGCTTTCGGGAATCGCCGAAAACGGTGTCGCGGGTGGCGCCTACCGGGGGGCGCTGGATTTCTCCCCCGCGCTGCACGGCGGTTTGAACACGATCAACGTGGTGGGCTTGGAAGACTATGTGCGTGGCACGGTGGCGTGTGAGATGCCGTCGAGCTGGCCGACGGCGGCGCTGCAGGCGCAGGCGATCGCCAGCCGAACGTATGCGATCACCTCCAAGGCGGGCCCCAGCGGCGAGTTCGATCTCTACAGCGATACCCGCTCTCAGCTCTACCGTGGCGTGGCCGGTGAAACATCGCGCAGCAACGCTGCGGTGAATTCGACCGCCGGACAGGTCGTCACCTACAACGGGCGCCCCGCTATCACCTTCTTCTTCGCCAGCTCCGGCGGCGTTACCGAAAGCGCCCAGAACGCGTTCGGGGGTCCGCGGAGCCGTGGCTGCACGGGGTTCAGGATCCCTTCGACCAGGGCCCGCAGCACAGCTGGAAGGTGAGCATGAGCTTCGCCAGCGCCGCCGCTCGTCTGGGAGGCGTCGTGCGCGGGACGTTTCAGGGAATCGAGGTTCTCAAGCGGGGCTATTCACCCCGCATCCTCTCCGCCGAGGTACTCGGCTCCGCCGGCTCGACCATCATCGGCGGGAGCGAACTCGCCGCCAGACTGGGGCTCTATGACACCTGGGCGTACTTCAGTGTTCAGACGGCGCATGGATTGACAGCCGAGCCCGATTTGAGCGGTCCGACCGGTGTCGGGCAGCCGTCCACACCGACCACTTCCGCGGCGGGCGGCACGAGCGCCGGATAGACGCCGGGCGGGCCCGTAGAGGGTCTGACCGCGATCGCTTTCTCCTACCGTCGCGGGTCGTCAGCTGATGCGCGCGAGGTTGTTCACGTCCTCGCCGGCTACGAGCACGAACTCGTTCGTCGCTCCCTGGAGGCGGCCTTCGCGATAGGGCCTGTACTCCTCGCTCTCGAAACTCGTCGGCGATCTCCTGGGATGGCCACTCGATCAGAACCACGACTTGGGGAGGTGTTCGCTGGCCCTCGATCCTCCGGATCCTCGAGGTGCGGGCCAGGTAGCGGCCGCCGTACCGTTCGACCATCGCGGTGACGTTGTCCACATACCCGCGTACCCAGCCGGGGTCGGTCACGTCGAGCTCGGCGATCGTGTAGTGCTTCATCGAACCTCCCGGGGTGGATGACACGCCTTGGGGATGGGCTGCCTCAGGACGCTGGCGGGTGGGAGTGTAGTCTCGATGCCGAGCGGCACCCGTCGTCCCTACCCTTAGACGATCGTGCCCGTGCCGCTGCTCATAGCCGACGTGCCCTGGCTGCTCTACCGCTCGTTCTTCGCGCTGCCAAAATCGATCAAGGGAGCCGACGGGCGCCCGGTGAACGCCCTGCTCGGGACCGTCAACGCGCTGCTCGCGGCACTCGAGGCGCGTCCGGCACGCGCGGTGGTGGCGTGCTTCGGAGCGCAGGAGGCACGCTATCGGGTCGAGCTGTATCCGCCGTATCACGCTCACCGCGATCCGATGCCAGCCGAGTTGGCCGATCAGTGGCAGCGCGCCCCGCAGTTGCTTTTAAGCTTCGGCTGGGTGACGGCCGACGCCGGGGAGCTCGAGGCCGACGACGCCATGGGCTCCTATGCGCGCGCGGAGGCGCAGGCGGGTGGGCAGGCGCTGCTGCTCACCGGCGACCGGGACATGTACCAGTGCGTCGAGGAGCGGGTCAGCGTGTTGGAGCTGGGCAAGGGCGGGGAGGTGACGGAGCTCGGCGTGAGGCATGTGCGCGAGCGATATGGAGTGCAGCCCGAGCAGGTGCCCGACTTCATTGCCCTACGCGGCGATCCCTCGGATGGTCTTCCGGGAGCGCCGGGGATCGGCGCCAAGACAGCGGCCGAGCTCCTGCAGCGCCATGGCACGCTCGAGGAGCTGTTGAGCGCCGCCCAGCCGGTGACGGGCGAGCTGCGCCCGCGCGTGGCGGCGGCCCTGCGCGAGAACGCACAGTTGCTACGCACGTTCAAGCAGATCGCAACGCTCGTGCTTACCGACGTGAAAAGTCCGGCCGACATTCACACCGATTTCGCGAAAGGCGCCGCGCTGGCACGCGAGATCGGGATGAAGCGCCTCGCCGAGCGCCTGGAGAGCTCTGTCCAGTAGGACAGGCTGTTGCGATCAGAAGTGCACTTTTACTCAAGTAACCCGCCCCGTCACTCCGATTAAATCGGTGTGACACCGCCCCGCCTCACCGCCCTATTTCACCGTCCGCGCTTCCTGCTGCTCACAGCGCTGGTCGTGGGCGACGCGGCTTACCGTCTGCTTGTGCGCGAGTCGCTGCGCCGCTCGCTGGGAATTCACCAGTAATCGTTTGCGCATCTCACAATCGGTCGGGCTGTGACCGGGTTACGGAGTGAACTTGACCGTGATGACGTCGCCGTCGCGCATCGCGTAGTCGCGTCCCTCCAGACGCAGGGTGCCGCGCTCACGTGCGCCCGCATAGCCACCGGCGTCGACGAGCTCGCGCCAGCCGACCACTTCGGCGCGCACGAATCCCTTCTGGATGTCCGTGTGTATCTGCCCGGCGGCGTGCCACGCGGTGAGGCCCTCACGCAGATGCCACGACTGGGCGGGCTTGGCCTCCCCGGCGGTGAAGAACGCGATCAGCTCGAGCAGCGAGAAGGCTCCTTTGACGACGCGCTGCAGGCTCGATTCGCCGACGCCGAGCTCCTCGCGCATCGCGGTGGCTTCCTCCTCGTCGAGCTCCGCCAGCTCGGCCTCGATGCGTGAGCTGACGGCGACCGCCCCCGCTTCCTGGGCAGCGGCATGCTCGGCGATCGCCTCCGGCACCACATCCGAGCCCTCGTTGACGTTGGCGACGAACAGCACCGGCTTGGACGTCAGCGCACCGAGATCACGTGCCGCGCCCGGGGCGTCTGCGGGTACCGGCACGATGCGCGCCGGGCGACCGGCGCCCAGTACGTCGATCACCTCGCGCAGCCAGGACTCCTCGGCGATCGCGACCCGGTCCCCGCCCTTGGCCTGCTTGGCGACACGATCCACGCGCCGCTCGGCCTGCTCGAGGTCGGCGAGCACGAGCTCCGTCTCGATCGTCTCGATGTCAGCGGGTGGATCGACACGGCCCGACGGATGCACGACGTTCTCGTCGTGATGGGCTCTGACGACGTGCACGATCGCGTCGGTCTCACGAATGTTGGCCAGGAAGCGGTTGCCGAGCCCCTCGCCTTTGTGGGCCCCGGCGACCAGGCCGGCGATGTCGTGGAAGTCGATGGTGTCCCACACGATCTCAGAGGCGCCCACGGTCGCCGCCACCTCCTCGAGGCGATCGTCGTGGACGGGTAGCACGGCGACGTTCGGCTCGATCGTCGTGAACGGGTAGTTGGCGGCCTCGGCGCCCGCCTTCGTGAGCGCGTTGAACAGGGAGGACTTACCGGCGTTGGGCAACCCGACGATGCCGATGCGAGTGCTCACGAGGCACTGGCCGCGATCGTCGTGCCGAGCAGAGCGCCCGCGAGCACGTCGGAGGGATAGTGCACGCCGAGATACAGCCTGGAGGCAGCCAGCCCAGTTGCAAGCGCGTACAGCGGACCGCGGGGCAGACCGGCACGCTGGTAGGCCAGGGCCGCCGCGAACGACGTGGACGCGTGAGCGCTCGGGAAGCTGAGGCGTGTGGGGGTGCTCGTCAGCGGCGGCAGCCCCTCGAGCTCGGGGCGGGCCCGGCGCACGATCAGCTTGAGCGCCGTGTTGAGCAGGTAGGTACCCGCCACGACAGCCGTGGCACGACGCCAGCGGGCGCGTGTCTCCCCAGTGCAGCGAGCCGACTGCGCCGCCCCGATCGCAAGCCACACAGCCGCGTGCTCACCTAGCGCCGAGAACCGCGCGACCGCCACATCTCCCGCCGGAGAGTGTCCCAGGGTTCGGGCCAGGCGCAACCCCCGCGCATCGAGTGAGCTCATCGCCTGACATCCTCTGCTCGCCACGGCCGTGGGTGTAGTTCAGGAGCCGAAGCCCACGCGCTGCTCATTACCCTCGGTGCGCACATACACGACCTGCGTGAGGTCTAGGCGCACCGGACCGTCCTCGGTGCCGAGCTCGTGCCAGCCGTCCCCGCCAAGGGACTTGTAGAGGGCCTTCAGCTGATCGTCTGAGACCCGCAGAGCCAGTACCTGCCCACCCTGGAAGCCGACGCTGACCTGTCGTGCGGCTGAGGTCATCGGTGTACCCCCGCGTTTTCGGCCGGCTGGACGATCTCGGTCAGCACACCGCCGCTGGAGCGCGGGTGCACGAATGCCACCCGGGAGTCGCGGATCCCGATCCGTGGCTCCGTGTCTATCAGCGACAGGCCCGCGGCGCGCAACGTCTGTAGCGTCTGGTCGATGTCGGCGACCTGGTAGGCGACGTGGTGCAGGCCGGGGCCCTTCTTGGCCAGGAACTTCCCCACCGGTGTGTCGGGGCCGAGCGGGCAGAGCAGCTCGACGTGGCCCTCGCCGACATCCAGTAGCACCGCCTCCACGCCCTGCTCGGAGACGACCTCGCGGTGTACGAGGTCCATCTGCAGGCTCTCGCTGTAGAGCTCCAGGGAGCTCTCCAGGTCCTCGACTGCCACCCCGATGTGATCGATGCGCTTGAACACAAAGCGCAGTCTATATACGTCCGGGATCGACCTCGGACGTGACCGGATCTGAGGTGGGGGTGATGGCCACCACGCGCAGCCCGACCCCCGGCGCCCGCTCCAGGCGGGGCACCCCATCCATGACGCGCTCGATCGCGTCCCGCTCGAGCACCTCGTGTTCCAGCAGCTCCGCCGCGAGCTGCTCCAGCTGCGGCCGGTGGGCCACGATCATCTTCTGTGCCGCCCGGCGGGCCTCCTCGATCAGATCCTGGCGCTCCTCGTCCCGGATTCGCAGGGTCCGCTCCGACAGGCGCACGTCACCGTCGGGGGAGCGCCCGACGCCCGCGGTGCCCATCGCGAAGTCGTGCACCATCGAGTGGGCGATGTCGGCCACCCGCTTGAGGTCATCGGAGGCACCGGTGGTGACCTGCCCGAAGATCACCTGCTCGGCGACGCGTCCACCGAGCAGCACGGTCATGTAGTCGAGCAGCTCCCCGCGGGTCTTCAGGTAGCGATCCTCAGCCGGCAGGTTCAGCGTGTAGCCGAGCGCCCGTCCGCGCGGCACGATCGAGATGCGGTGCACGCGATCGACCGACGGCAGCAGCTCTCCGCAGAGCGCGTGACCGGCCTCGTGGTAGGCGACCACGCGCTTCTCGTGTTCGCCCAGCACACGCCGGGACTGCACACCGGCGATCACGCGCTCGATCGCCGAGTCGAAGTCCTCCGCGCCGATAAAACGCGCCTTGCGCCGGGCCGCGAAGATCGCCGCCTCGTTGCAGATGTTCGCCAGATCGGCGCCGGTTAGGCCGCTCGTCTGCTGCGCCACCAGTGTCAGGTTGACATCCGCGAGGGGCTTATTGCGGGTGTGCACCGCCAGCACGCCCTCGCGTCCCTTGACGTCTGGTGGGGCGACGAACACCTGCCGGTCGAAGCGCCCCGGGCGTAGCAGCGCCGGATCGAGCTTCTCCAGCAGGTTCGACGCGGCGATCACCACCACCCGCCCACTGCTCGAGAACCCATCCATCTCGACCAGCAGCTGATTGAGCGTCTGATCCTTCTCGCCGGAGATGTCCATGCCGCGCCGTCCACCGACGGCGTCGAGCTCGTCGATGAAGATGATCGCCGGTTCGTGCTGGCGCGCCACGGCGAACAGCCGGCGAATACGGGCGGCACCCAGGCCGGCGAACATCTCCACGAACGACGCCGCCGACTGGGCGAAGAACTGTGCTCCGGACTCCTTGGCGACCGCCTTTGCCAGCAATGTCTTGCCCGTGCCCGGCGGACCGTGCAACAGGATCCCCTTGGGCACCTTGGCGCCCATCTTGTGGAACTGGCGCGGGTCGCGTAGGAACTCGACTATCTCCTGCAGCTCACCCTTGGCCTCGTCCACGCCGGCGATGTCGTCGAAGGTGACCGACTGATCGGAGCTCGGCTTGATCTGCTGCGGCTTGACCCGCGGCATCACCTTCAGCATGCGCCACATCATGAAAACGAGCGCGCAGAAGAACAGGATCGCGATGACCGGCTCCCAGTTCAGCGCGAAGTTCTGCACTTCCTGGGCGAGGGAGATGCCCAGGACCGTCACCATGTCACCGTCCTTGGCTCCATTACCAATGCATTATGCGGCTTCGACGGGCCTTTGCATAGTGCTCATCCCAGCAGACGTATCGCGAGGTCGCTGTAGAACCGGCTGGCGAACGCCAGATCGCGCATGTCGATCCGCTCGTCGGCGCCGTGAATCAGGGGAGAGGCTTCCAGCATCGACTGGTGGAACTGGGGAAAGAAGCCGTAGGCGACGCACTCCGGGAAGGCTTGGCGGAAGTGGCGTGAGTCGGTGAAGCCGGGGAGCACGACGGGCACCACCTCAGCGCCCGGGTCGTGCTCTGCGACCCACGCGGCGATCGACTCCATCAGCGGCGAGCGCATCGGTGAGCTGTTGCCTGAGATGCGCTCGGTGAAGTCGATCCGGAAGGACGGGTGGGCGTCGAGTTCTGCTCCGAGCACCTCCTCGATCGCGCGCCGTGTCTGCTCTTCCCCGAGGCCGGGGGGCACGCGGCAGTCCACCTTCATAACGGCCCGACTGGGGATCACGTTGAGCTTCTCAGACGCGCTGATCATCGTTGGCGCGAATGTCACGCCCAGCATCGGCTCGAACATCGTTGCCAGGCACGCGTCGGCGGCACGCAGCCGCGCGACCGAACCGGCGGGATCGCCGGGGTCCTCGCCGATCGCCTCCAGGAACGCTCGCGGCACATCGGTGAGCTCGTAGGAGGGCTGGTGTGCACCGAGGCGCTCCAGCAGCGGCGCCATCTTCAGCAACGCGTTCTCGCCCATCGCCGGCATCGACGCATGGCCCGCCACGCCGTCGGTCGTGACCGTGAAACGAAACCTGCCCTTCTCCGCGCAGCACACCCCGTAGCGGCGAGTGCCGCCGTACTCGAACACGCAACCGGCGCCCTCGTTGACGAGCATGTCGCAGCGCGCCTTCTCGGGATGGGTCTGTGTGATCCATTCCGCGCCCAGTTCTCCGCCGGTCTCCTCGTTGACGAGCGCGATGATCAGCAGTTCCCCTCGCGCCGGCCGCCAGCCCGAGCGGGCGAGTGCCGCCGCTGCGGCGATCTCCGCGGCGACCTGGGACTTCATGTCGAGCGCCCCTCGCCCCCACAGGAAACCGTCGGCGATGTCTCCCGACCACGGATCGTGGCTCCACTCGGTGGGGTCGGCGAGCACCGTGTCTACGTGGCCCAGATAGCAGAGCGTGGGACCTTCGGCCTGGCCGCGCAGCCTGGCGAGGAGGTTGGGGCGCTCGGGTGTGGCGCCCAGCAGCTCACACTGGAAGCCGGCCGCGGTGAGGTGCGCCCCAAGATATTCCTGCAGGGCGAGCTCGTTGCCCGGCGGGTTGACGGTGTTGAATCGAATCAGCTCCCGCAGCAGTCCCTGCGCCTCGGTGGTCTGCTCCTCGCTCATCCCGATGATCGTACGCCCATCTGCGCGAGCTCCTCTGTGGTAAGCGGAAAGTGACAGGCGGTGAGGAGGCCCGGGTGAGCGGGGTCCTTCTCCTCCAGCGGCGGCTCCTCGATCCTGCAGCGCTCCTGGGCCTTGGGGCAGCGCGTGTGAAAGCGGCATGCGCTGGGCGGGTTCACCGGGCTCGGCAGATCGCCGGAGATCGGCTCCCGCTCCGTCCGTGCAATCGAGGGATCGGCCACTGGCACCGCCGCGAGCAGCGTGCTCGTATAGGGATGGCGGGGAAAGCCATACAGGGCTTCGTTTGAGCCGAGCTCGACTATCTTGCCCAGGTACATGACCGCGACGCGGTCGCACATGTGCCGCACAACCGACAGGTCGTGGGCGATAAAGATCAACGTCAGGCCGAACTGGCGCTGCATGTCGCGCAGCAGGTTGAGCACCTGCGCCTGGATCGAGACGTCGAGCGCCGAGACCGGCTCGTCGGCGATCAGCAGCTTCGGCTTCAGGGCTAGCGCCCGCGCGACCCCGATCCGTTGACGTTGGCCGCCGGAGAACTCGTGCGGGTAGCGGTTGTAGTGCTCGGGGTTCAGGCCGACAGTCTCCATCAGCTCCTGCACCGCCTGCTTGCGCTCGGCCTTATCCGGCTTCAAGCGGTGGATGGCGTACGGCTCGGCGATGATCGAACCGATCGTCTTGCGCGGGTTCAGCGAGGAGTAGGGGTCCTGGAAGATCATCTGCATCTCCCGCCGGACCGCCTTCATCGCCGCGCCTTTCAGACGGGTGATGTCCTGTCCGTCGAAGCGCACCTCCCCCGAGGTGGCGTCGAGCAGGCGCATGATCAGCCTTGCGGTGGTGCTCTTGCCGCAGCCGGTCTCTCCGACGATCCCGAGTGTCTCTCCGCGACGCACCTCGAAGCTGATGCCGTTAACCGCCTGGACCGACCCTATTTTCTTCTGGAGGATGATCCCGCGCGTAAGCGGGAAATGCTTGACCAGGTCGCGAACCTGCACGAGCGTCTCGCCGCTTTGAGCGCTCATTTGGAGGTCTCCGCCGGTATGTCCTTGGCGGCTTCGGTCAGACCGACCTCGGCGAGCGCTGCCTGCGGTGTTTGGCCCTCGCGCAACTCGTGCCACAGCCGCTTGCGTAGCGGCGGCTCCAGCAGACAAGCGACGTGGTGGCTGGGCTCGCCTGGAACGGGCTGCAGTTGGGGATCCACACGCGCGTGTTCGGGCCGGGCGTAGTAGCAGCGCGGATGAAAGTGACATCCCGACGGCCGCGCGATCAGGCTCGGCGGGGTACCCGGTATCGGCACGAGCTCGGCCTCACGCGGACCGGTCAGTGTCGGGATCGACCGCAACAGCCCCCACGTGTAGGGGTGTTCGGGCCCGGAGAAGAGCAGCTCCGCCGAGGCGGTCTCGACGATTCGCCCCGCGTACATGACGGCGATGTCGTCGGCCATTTCGGCGACCACGCCGAGGTCGTGGGTGATGATCACGATCGCCATCCCGAGTTCCCGCTGCAGTGCTCGGAGCAGCGCGAGTATCTGTGCCTGCACCGTGACATCGAGGGCCGTTGTCGGCTCGTCGGCGATCAGTAGCTTGGGCTCGTTGGAGAGCGCCATCGCGATCATCGCGCGCTGGCGCATGCCTCCAGAGAACTCGTGCGGATAGTCGTCCACGCGTCTGTCGGGATCGGGGATGCCCACCATTCCCAACAGTTCCACGGCACGTTCTCGCGCCCTGACCTTGGTCGTCTCCTGATGGGCGCGGATCGCCTCGATTAGTTGTGCGCCGACCTTGTAGAAGGGGTGTAGCGAGGAGAGAGGGTCCTGGAAGATCATCGCGATGTCGTTGCCCCTGATGGCGCGCAGCCGCTCTTCCGGCAGGGGAATCAGGTCGCTGCCCTCGAACAGGATGCGCCCGGAGATCTGCGCGCCCATGCGGCGTGTGAGGCCGAGCGTCGTCAGCGAGGCGACCGTCTTGCCCGAGCCGGACTCGCCGACGATCCCCAGGGTGCGCCCGGGGTGCACCTGGTAGGTGATGCCGTCGACCGCGTGCACGAGGCCGTCTTCGGTCGGGAACTGGACACGCAGATCCTCCACCCGCAGCAGCGGCTCGGGGGTGCTCACGAGTAGCGCACCCGCGGGTCGATGAAGGCGTACAGGATGTCCACGATCAGGTTCGCGATCACGATGAAGAAGGCGCCGACGAGCACCGTGCCCTGAATCATCGGGAGATCGTCGTTGACGATCGAGTCGTAGGCCAGCCGGCCGATGCCGGGGATGTTGAAGACCGTCTCGGTGAGGATGACCCCGCCAAGCAGGACACCGATGTCGAGGCCAGCGGCTGTGATCACGGGTGTGATCGCCGCCCGAATCCCATGGCGGATCACGTGTCTCTCGGGCAGGCCCTTCGCGCGGGCTGTCCGCACATAGTCTTCGGACATCGCGTCGATCAGGTTCGCGCGCAGCAGCCGGGCATAGATCGCCGCGAATGATGCCGCCAGCACGAACCATGGAAGGATCAGTGCGGTGAACCATTTGATCGGATCCTGGGTCAACGGGACATAGCTGCCGGCTCCGGGAAAGATCGGGATCTTGCCGATGTCGCTGGCGAACAGGAACAGGCTCAGCAGTCCCAGCCAGTAGACCGGTGCTGAGATCGCAACGAGCGCGGTCCCCATCGCCGACCGGTCGAACAGTGATCCACGCTTGACGGCCGAGATCGTGCCCACGGCTATGCCGATCACAAGCCACACCACCGCGGCGCCCAAAGCGAGCGACACGGTCGCGGGCAGGCGTTCGAAGATCTCCGTCTTGACGGAGATGTTGTTCTGGAAGCTGTAGCCGAAGTCGAAGTGCAGGAACAGCCTGTCCATGTAGTGCAGGTATTGCGCGTACCAGGGTTTGTCCAGGCCGAGCGTATGGCGAATCTGCGCTACGAGCGCCGGGGTGGGCTGCCTGCCCGCACGCAGCTGAGCCGGTTCAGCGGTGGGCAGCAGATAGAAGATCACGAAGGTGATGAAGCTCACCAGAAAGAGCAGCGCGATCACCCACAGCAGCCGGCGAGCAATATATCTGATCATGGGCGGGAGACCGTCACGCTGTCATTCCTTTAGTTGACCCTCGAGCGGAGGCTCCGCCAGCTGACGGCAGAGCCTCCGCGGGAGTGTCACTTCTGCCGCGCTCTCACTTCAGAGAGCTCGCGGTGAGGTCCCAGTCGCCACCGTTGAACGGCCACTGCACGCCGTTGACATTGCTGGAGTTAAAGCCAACCTCGTTGTCCCACAGCCAGGTGATCACGAACACTTCGCCGGTGATCTCCTTGTCGAGCTTTGCCCAAGCTTCCGCGCGTGCGGTTGGATCGATGAGCTGCTCGGCTTCGTCCATCTGCTTGTTGAACACCGGGTTGTTGGCCTGTGAGGTATTCGTATTTCCAGCTTCAACGATGTTCTTCCCGTTGAACACTGGATCGATCATGCTCTGCGAGTCGAAGAAGTCCTTCCCCCAACCCAATGTGGGACAGATCGCCACCGACGCCTTGGGAACCAGGCAGAACTTGGACAGCATCGTCGCGTGTGGCACCTCGCGGAGATTCAGGGTGATGCCGATCTTCGCGAGCTGTGACTGCACCGCTTCGGCGGTGTCCTTCGCCGGCGGTTCGTTGTCGGCGACCGTCAGCAGCGGCGGGCCCGTGTACTTACCGGACGGATAGCCGGCCTTCTTCATATACGATTCCGCGAGGGCCACGTTCCCGTTGGGATTGGCGTAAAAGTCATAGCCGGGTCCCGCTTCTCCGCCAGCCTGCTGGAAGCCTGGCATCGTCGGTGGAATGAAGTGCGTGGCGACTGTGCCTATCGCCGCACCCCCTCGGGTCAGTCGCAGCGCGTTGCGGTCGATGACCGCGGCCATCGCACGGCGGAAGTTGACATTGTTCAGCGGCTTGATTGTGGTATCGAGCGAGATGTAGCGGTTGCCGCCGCTCGGCTGGAGCTGGAACTGGCTGCGCTGGCTGGTCAATCCTTGCTTGAGGATTGCCGGCGGAGGCGCGGCGAAGTCACCGCTCATCATGCTGGTGCCGCTCAGGATCTGACGGCTGGCGACGGTTATGTCGTTGCCACCCTTGAAGATGATTTCATTGAAATGAGCTGGCCGAATCGGATCGGTTGAACGCTGCCAGGAGGGATTGCGGACCAGTACGAGCAGCTTGCCGGCCTGATAGCCGGAGCTTGGTACCGTGCCGCTGCCGGCGCCCTTGATCATGTACGGGCCCGTGAACACCTGGTGTTCCCCATAGGTGGAAGGGGAGTGCTGGTCGAACTTTTCGGCGTAGCTCTGTGGCACCGGGATCGTGCACGGCAGACCCAATGCATTGGCGTCGGCGAGGACACCGACCGGCACTTTTGTTTTGATCACGAGCGTCGTTGGGTTCGGGGTCTGGATGCCTGCGATGTTCGGCAGCTTGCTGACGGGCTTTGCCGGCGCGCCTTCGATTTCGGAGTAGTAGACCGGCGCGTAGCCGTTTGACACCTGTGAGAGGAAGCAACGCTCGAGGGAGTACTTGATGTCCGCCGAGGTGACTTCACGGTTTTGCAGCGGCTCGCTGTAGTGAACGCCCGTACGAATGTGGATCGTCAGTGTCTTCCCCCCGTCGGTGACGGCCGGAAGCGCGGTGGCGATGTCAGGAACCGGACTGGTTGACTTCGGTGTCCACCCGTACAGCCAGCGCTGCGTCGTCTGGCCGAGATCGGTGTAGTCGGTCTGGTAGTACCAGTAACCGGGGTCGAGACTGTCAACGCCGCCCTCGGCCTCGAGGACCGTGACGGTGCCCCCATTCTTGACGGTCCCGTTTTTGCTGCTGGAGCTTCCGCAGCCCGTGACGAGGATCGCGGCGATGACAACAGCGACGATCAACACCGCCGTTGGCGCGTTTCGTATTTTCATAGTTTCCTTTATCGACACCATGATGTGTTCCTCCTCCTTCATTGATCAGATACTCCCCGCCTTAGGGTGCAACGCGTCCTGCAATCCGTCACCTACGAGGTTGAACGCGAGCACTGTGAGCAGCAGCGCCACCCCCGGAAAGACCATGTACCACCATGCTGTGTTGAAGATCGTGGTCGCTTCGGCAAGCATGGCCCCCCAACTCGGGTTCGGCGGCTGCACGCCCACACCGAGAAACGAGAGCGCCGCCTCGAAAAGGATGTTCTGCGGGATGATCAGCGTCGCGTAGACGATGATCGGTGCCGTGAGGTTGGGGAGTATCTCCCTGAAGATGATGCGCGAGTTCGACGCACCGAGCGACCGTGCCGCCTCGACGAACTCCTTCTCGCGCAGCGACAGCACCTGGCCGCGGACGATGCGAGCGATATAGGTCCAGTTCACGAAGGTGATCACGAAGATCACCACGACGAGGCCTGGCTTTATGAGACCTCCCACACAGCCGCGCCCCAGCGAGCAGGCGGAGGCCAGACCGAGACCGAGCAGGAGGATCGGGAACGCGAGCAGCACGTCCACCAGCCTCGAGATCAGCATGTTGACCCAGCCTCGAAAGAACCCGGCGACCATCCCCAATGTCACACCGATCACCATCGAGAGCCCGGTCGCTATCAGCGCAATCTCCAGCGAGACACGCGCGCCGTACAGCACGCGGCTGAAGACATCGCGTCCCAGGGGGTCCACGCCAAAGAGGTGGTGGTGGGCCAAGCTCGGCCCGGTGGGAGTGCCGAACTGGTCCAGTGCTCCGGAGTTCTGCACGTCGGGTCCGGGAGCGCCCACCAGTTTTACTACCAGAGGAGCGGCCAGCGCCACCACGATCAGCAAGCCGATGAAGGCAAGCGAAACGAGCGCCACCCGGTCGCGGCGAAGGCGGCGCCAGAAGAGCTGCCAGGGCGTACGCGCGGCGATCGCCTGCAGCCCATCCGTGAGCTCATAGACCTCCTCCTCGGCGAGGATCTCGGCCCCTCTGGCACTCATCCCAAACTCCCTGCTCTCCTAGGTCAACAGGGTGTTCTCCTAATGTAGATCACCAGAGCAACAAATTCGACACCCTGTGGCCAGCGACCTCCTCCCGCTCCATGACGATCGACACCCTCTTTGAGCCCGAAGCACCTCGCGAAGCGTCCGACGCCCGTGGGGAGGAGCCTGGCCAGGACGGGCGCGGCTCACGTCCGCTGGCCGCGCGCATGAGGCCACGAGAGCTCTCGGACTTCGTGGGGCAGGCCCATCTGCTGTCGGAGGGCTCGGCGCTGCGCATAGCGATCGAGCGCGGGGCGCCACACTCGATGATCCTCTACGGCCCACCCGGGTCGGGTAAGACGACCCTCGCGCGGATGATCGCTGAGCGCTCGCAGGCAGCCTTCGAGGAGCTGAGCGCGGTGCAGGCGGGACGGCCAGAGGTGCGTGAGGTGCTGGAGCGCGCCAGGCAACGCCAAGCAGCGACCGGCAGGCACACCATTCTCTTCCTCGACGAGATCCATCGCTTCAACAAGGCCCAGCAGGACTCGCTGCTGCCCGCCGTCGAGGACGGCCTGGTGACGCTGATCGGCGCCACCACGGAGAACCCGGCGTTCGAGGTCAACGGGGCGTTGCTCTCGCGGGTCAGGATCTACGCGCTCCAGACGCTCACCGCCGAGGAGGTCAAAGCGATCCTCCGGAGGGCGCTCGACGCGCGGAGTCAAGAGCAGGGGCCCGAGGTCGCGCCACAGGCGGTGGACTTCCTGGCGGCCCGCACCGAGGGCGACGCGCGGGCCGCCCTGAACGCGCTCGAGCTGGCGAGCGACACGGCCGCCTCGCTCGGCGAGCAGTGCGTGACCCTGGAGCGGGCGCAGGACGCCCTGCAGCAGCGGGCGATTCTCTACGACCGCGCCGGTGACCGGCACTACGACTACATCTCCGCTTGGATCAAGGCCACGCGGGGCTCTGACCCCGACGCGTCGCTGTACTACCTGGCGGTGATGCTCGAGGGGGGCGAGGACCCGCGTTTTATCGTCAGGCGCATGGTGATCCTCGCCTCCGAGGACATCGGCAACGCCGATCCCACCGCGCTGTCGGTGGCTGTCGCGGCGGCCGCCGCCGTCGAGCACGTCGGGCTGCCCGAGGCACGCTACGCGCTGGCGCAGGCGGCGATCTATCTGTCGCTGGCGCCGAAGTCCAACGCCGCGGGCCGTGCGCTGGCCGCCGCGGCGGATCACATTCGCGAGCACGGGGCTGCGTCTCCCCCGAGCTGGCTGCGCTCTGGTCCACGACCTGGACAGGATCACGACCCCACCGACCCCTACGACAATCCCCACAATCATCCGGGCCATTTCAGCGCGCAGGAGCTGCTGCCCCAGGCGCTCGGCGGTGCGGGCGACGTCCGCTTCTATGACCCCGACGAGGCCGAGGCCGAGCTGATCAACCGTCTGCGGCATATTCGCGAACAAAGAGGGCTGCTAGCCAAGGGCGCCCGCGCAGACGATAATCGCGGCCGATGAGCGTCTACGAGCCCGCGACACAGGATCCGCCGGTGATCCTCGCACGCAGCCCGGCTGGCGGCCAACTGCTGGGGGAGCTCAGAGTCACGCCGGCCGAGTTCGTCGATGAGGTTGCCTGCTCGGTGCGCAAGGTCCAGCCGCTGTGGGCGCTGCTGCGTCTGCAAGATCGCGCCCGTTATGTCCGCAGTGTCGGCCAAGCGATCATCGACGAGTTCGGCGATCTGGTCGAGCTGCTGGCGCGCGAGCAGGGCAGGCCTCGCGCAGAGGTCGCGACACTCGAGCTGCTGGCCGCCATCGACGCGTTGACCTGGATCGCGGAGAGCGGTCCCGGGGTGCTCGCGAAGCGAACTCTCGCCGTACACCGCTCGATGTTCCTGTCAAAGCGAGCGCGGATCACCTATCGGCCCCTGGGCGTGATCGGTGTGATCGGCGCTGGCTCGGCGCCGTTTGCCCAGCCGCTCGGTCAGATAGCGGGTGCGTTGTTGGCGGGCAACGGCGTGGTCTTCAAGCCCGCCCCGAGAGCCGGCCTCGCGGGCGAGGCGATCTCCAGGGCGCTTGGGCGCGCAGGGCTGCCGGAGGGGCTGGTGGCAGTCATCCATGGCGGAGCCGAGGTCGGGGCCGCGCTCGCGCAGGCACCGGTGCAGAAGATCATGTTCACCGGCTCGCCGTCGGTGGGCGCCCAGATCGCCAAGACGTGTGCCTCTAGGAACCTGGAGGCCGTGATCGAGTGCGGCGGCAAGGACGCCATGATCCTGGCGCGCGACGCGCATCTGTCGAGATCCGTCAGCGGCGCGCTGTGGGCTGGGTTCGCCGCCGCCGGACAGGCACGCGGCTCGATCGAGCGCATCTATGTTAACAGCCTGCTGGCCGAGCGCTTCACCGACCTGCTGGTGGCCAAGGCAAGCGCATTGGTGGTGGGTGATCCACTGGACCCCGCCACCCAGGTTGGGCCGCTGTCCTCGGCGCTGCGCCGTGAGCACGTCCAGGAGCTGGTAGCCGACGCGATCCAGCGGGGAGCGCATCTGCACTGCGGCGGGCCGGTGCCGGCCCCTTCCGGGTGCGATGGGAGCTTCTATGCGCCGGCTGTGCTGAGCGGCGTGAGCCACGAGATGCGTTTGATGCGGGAGCCGATCAACGGCCCGGTGCTGGCCGTCATGGAGACTCGATCGCTCGAGCAGGCGATCGAGCTGGCCAACGACTGTGACTTTTCTCTTGGCGCGTCGGTATGGACCGCCGACCGTCACCAGGCGCTGCGGGTGGCCGACCAGTTGCACGCCGGGATGGTGTGGCTCAACGACCATCTGCCGACCCCGATGATCTCTGGAGGCTCATGGGCGCCGGCGGGCGGTATCGGCCGGGGACTCGGCGAGGCCGGTCTGCGAGCCTGCGCCCAGGAGAAGCTGATCACCTGGGATCCCTCGGGATCACGCGGCCTGTGGTGGGGTCCCTATGGGGATTCGCTGTGGCGTGCCGCACAGGCTGTCGCCGAGCTGCGATCAGCGCGTGATCCGCATCGCGAGCACGCCTGGCGTCACGGGACGCTCGCGCTTGCGCGGGTGGGCGCGCGGGCGCTGCGCCGTGGCGGCGCGAGCGCTGTGGACCCCGGCGTGGAGAAACCCGTCTAACCTGTCTACATGCCCGCTCAAGCGTATGCCGGCAAGGAGTGCGTCTGTCAGCTGCGCAGAGGTATCTGCGACCAGAGCTGTGTGCAAGGGATGCTCGACACCCCCTTCTACATCGCCTGCTTGAAGCTCACCGGACGGCGCTGTCTGGTGGTTGGTGGAGGGGAGATCGGGCTGGAGAAGGTCGAGGGCCTCTTGGCCTGCGACGGCGATGTGACGCTGCTCGCTCCGCGGGCGCTGCCGGCGCTTGCGGAGTATGCGCGCGAGGGCTCGATCCGCTGGGAGCGACGGGCGTATGCAGGGGCGAGTGACCTGGAGGGGATCTTCATGGCGATCGCCGCGACCGACGACACCGACGTGAACATCGCCGTATACGAGGACGCGGAGCGCCGGGCGATGCTCGTCAATGTCGTGGACGTCCCGCCGCTGTGCAATTTCATCCTGCCGGCGATCGTACGCACCGGGCCGCTGGCGATCGCTATCTCCACAGCCGGCGCCTCGCCGGCTCTGGCCAAGCGGATGAAGCGCGAGATCTCCGAGCTGTTCGGGGAGTCCTACGCGCGCCTGGCCGTGCTGCTCAACGAGACCCGCGGCTGGGCCAAGGGGACCTTGCCGACATACAGAGAGCGCAAGGAGTTCTTTGAGGGGATAGTCAATGGCAATCCGGATCCGGTGGCCCTGCTGAGCGCCGGCGAAGAGCAGGCCGTGCGCGAGCTGATCGCACGGGCGCAGGAGGCGCACGCGCTCCAGGCCGCGAGCGCCTGAGGCTCGGGGCGCTTGAGCGCACAGCTCGGCCCCATCACCCAACCCCGAGTCTCGGCGGGGAGGCGGGAGGTCATATGACGGCGATCGAGCTGGACAGGCTGCAGCGGAACTTCGGCGAGCGGATCGTGCTGCGCGATATCTCCCTGTCGCTGGAGGCCGGGCAGACGCTGGTCGTGTTCGGCCCCAACGGCGCCGGCAAGAGCACCCTGCTGCGAGTTCTGGCGACGCTGCTGCGGCCCCATGCCGGCGGAGTGCGGGTGTTGGGGTGTGATCTTCCGAGGGAGGGGTGGGCGGCCCGCGGGCGCATCGGGCTGCTGGCACACGAGCCGCTGCTCTACCGTGAGCTATCGGCTCTTGAGAACCTGACGTTTCACGCCCGTCTGCACGGCGTCGGGCAGGAGCGTGTGCGAGAGGTGCTGCAGACGGTCGCGATGCTTGAGCGGGCGCGAGAGCCGCTGCGCACCCTTTCGCGGGGGATGGTGCAGAGGGTCGCGATCGCGCGAGCGGTGCTGCACGACCCCGAGCTGCTGCTGCTGGATGAGCCCTACGCAAATCTGGATCCGGGGGCCAGAGAGCTGGCCGAGGGGCTGATCGGCGCCGGCTCGGCCGGTCCGCGCACCCGCGTGATCTGCAGCCACAACCCCTCGGGCGATCTGTCGCAGGCTGACCTCGTGCTCGGCCTGCGGGCGGGGCACGCAGCGCTGCTGGATCAGGCCGATCGTGTGGATCCCGCGCAGATAGGCGGGCTCTACCGATGAGCACCCTCGCGGAGGACGTCTCACAGAAGCGGAGCGCCCCGGAGCGGGATGGGGCCCGGACGCCACCGTCCACGCGCGCCACGGTCGCCGCGCTGCTGCGCAAGGAGTTGCTGATCGAGCTGCGCACGCTCGAGTCGGTTCCGGGCATGTCGCTGTTCTCGGTGACGATCTTTGTGATCTTCCACTTCGCCCTGAATCGCAACGGTCTCAGCGGCGATCTGGCGGCCGGCGTGCTGTGGGTGACGCTGCTGTTCGCGGCGATGCTGGGGGTCAACCGCCTGTTCGTGGCGGACTTCGACCAGGGCGGCTTCGACGCGTTCCTGCTGGCCCCCGTCGATCGTTCGGCGCTGCTGCTCGCCAAGGCGCTGGCGCTGTTGATCTACCTGGTGGTGTTGGAGCTGATCGCGGTGCCTGCCTTCGCGCTGCTGCTGCTCGAACCATCGCTGGGTCGGGCTCTGCCGGACCTCCTCGGGGTGCTGGCGCTCGGCGATGTCGGGCTGGCGCTGATCGGCACGCTGGTCGCGGCGCTGGCGGTAAGGACCCGGGCGCGTGACCTGCTTGGGCCGCTGCTGGCGCTGCCCCTGCTGATACCGCTTGTGATCGGCGCGGCCCGGGCGAGCTCCCCGCTGCTGGTGCTGGGCGCTCACCCCGGGGCACCGGCGACGCGCTGGCTTGTGACGCTAGGGCTCTATGATCTTGTGTTCGGGCTGATCGCCTATGCGGTTTTTGACTTCCTCCTGGAGGACTAGATGTACGGCAAGGGCCTTCGTACCCTCTCTTTCGCCACCGTCGCAAGCTTTATTCTCGCCCTCGGCCTGGTCTTCTTCTATGCGCCGTTGGAAGCCGAACAGGGCTTCTTGCAGAAGATCTTCTACGTGCACGTGCCGATGGCGATCGTCACTCTGTGCGGTTTCGTGGCCGGCGGGCTGATGGCCATTCAGCATCTGCGCACACGCGATCAGCGGTGGGACATGCGCTCCTACGTGGCGATCCACATGAGCCTGATCTTCGGTGTGGGCGTGCTGATAACGGGCTCGATCTGGGCCAAGGGATCGTGGGGGCACTGGTGGGTTTGGAGCGAGCCGACCCTTGTCTCGTTCCTGATCGTCTTTCTGCTGTACGCGACCTATCAGCCGCTGCGCTTCTCGATCGAGGACCCCGAGCGCCAGTCCCGCTACGCGTCGGTGTTCGCGATCGTCGCCGGCGCGTTCGTGCCGCTGAACTTCCTGGCTGTGCGTCTGTCCACCGAATACCTGCACCCGCGGGTGCTGGGCAACACCTCAAACCTGCCTCCCAAGATGGCGCTCACGTTTCTCGTGAGCCTGGTGTCACTGTCACTGCTTTACGTGACCCTGTGCAAGTACGAGATGACCTCCAAGCACGCTCGCGCCCAGTTGCGCGCGCTGCGCCGGGCGCTGACTGAAGGAGGGCGGGGCGCCGTCCCCGCCGGGCAGCGCAGCGCAGCGCCCCGGCTGGTTCCCCACACCTCCGCCAGCGCCTCCAAGATGCGTACCGGCTCGCCGGTGACGCTGAATGCCGAGCACACGATCCCCAGACCCTGATGCCAGCTCTTCCACTGCACGAGGCCGGCAAGTACGTGGCGGCCGCCTACATCGTCCTGTTCGCCCTGGTGCTCATCTATGTGACGATCATGGCCACCCGTCTGAGTCGCATCGAGCGTGAGCTCGGGGAGCTGCTGGAGTTGAGCGGCGATCGCGAAGACAAGCCGAGCGAGCCGCCGAGCACCGGGCTCGCCTCAGACCAACAGGAGTCCGTGCCCAGATGAGCGAGCTGCTGACGCTCGGCATATCGCACAAGACGGCACCCGTGGCATTGCGCGAGCGGCTGGCGTTCAGCGAGGCTCAGGCTGCCGATTTCACCGCCCAGATAGTGGCAAGCGCCGAGGTACGCGAGGCGGTGACGATCTCCACCTGCAACCGCACCGAGATATATCTCGTGGTGGGCGAACCGGTGCGCGCCGAGGCCGACGTGCTCGGGCTGCTAGCCCGCCGCGCCGGTATCCGCCCCACCGAGCTGGCCGAGACCATGTACACGCCCCGCAACTGCGAGGCGGCGCGTCAGCTGTTTCGGGTCACCGCGGGGCTCGAGTCGATGATCCTCGGCGAGGCGGAGATCCAGGGGCAGGTCAAGCGTGCCTTCGAGGGCGCGATGGAGGCGTCTCTCACCGGGCCGCTGACCAACCGGCTGTTCGCGGCGGCGCTGACGACCGGCAAGCGGGTGCGTTCAGAGACCGGGATCGGCTCCTCTCGGGTGAGCATCCCGTCGGTCGCCGTCAACCTGGCATTGAGCGTCCTCGGTGATCTTCAAGACCGCCACGCGTTGATCCTGGGGGCCGGCGAGACGAGCGAGTTGACAGTCCGGGCACTCGCCGAGCAGGGTGCCGGCACGATCTTTCTGGCCAACCGCCACGCCAGCCGGGCGATCAGCCTGGCCCAGCGCTTCGGCGGCAGCGTGATCGGCCTCGAGGGCCTTCCCGATCAGCTCGTGCTCGCCGACATCGTGCTCTCCTCCACTTCCTCGCCGCAGCCAATCGTAGGCCACGAGGAGCTAGAGCTGGTGATGAGACAGCGCGCCGGACGGCCGCTCCTGCTGATCGACATCGCCGTTCCGCGCGACATCGAGGGGCGTTGCGGAGACCTGGAGGGAGTCACTCTGTATGACATCGACGATCTGCAGGAGGTGGTGGCTCGCAACCTCTCCACCCGCGCCGAGGAGCTCCCTCAGGCTGAGGAGATCGTCGAGGAGGAGATCCGTCGCTTCGCTCGCTGGCTGGGCCAGCTGGAGGTCCTACCCACAATCACGGCTCTGCGCGAGCACGCCAACACCATCACAGAGCAGGTATTGGCCGAGAACTCCGGGCGCTGGGAGTCGGCGTCAGAGCGGGATATGGCCCGCATCGAGGCTGTCGCTCGCGCCGTGGCGAACCGTCTGCTGCACGAGCCGACGATCCGTTTGCGTGGACTCTCGGAGACCCGCAGCCACGCGAACCTGCAGGTCATTCGTGAGCTGTTCGGGCTGGTCGAGCCACCGACGGTCGAGGAGACCGACATCAAGCTGGCCGAGGTGCATGACCTCGACCGCCACCGACATCAGGGCTGATGCGAATAGGCACAAGGTCTAGCGCCCTTGCGCTGACCCAGGCGAGGGAAGTCGTGCAGATGCTCGGCGGCGGCGAGATCCTCACGATCAAGACCAGCGGCGACCGTGGATCCGGCTCGGACAAGACCCGCTGGGTGGACACGATCCAGGATGCGCTGCTGGAGGGGACGATAGACCTGGCTGTGCATTCGGCCAAGGATCTGCCTGGCGAGATGCCCGACGGGCTGACCCTGCTCGGAGCACCGAGACGCTTTGCGGCGCACGACGTCCTGTGTGGCGCGCAAGGACTGCACGCGCTGCGGTCCGGTGCACGTGTGGGCAGCTCCAGCGTGCGGCGCTGCGCACAGCTGCGAGCCGCCCGCGAGGATCTCGACGTGGTGGCTCTCGCCGGCAACGTCGATACCCGCCTGTCAAAGCTCGAGGACAGGGCATCCGCGGGGCTGGATGCGATCGTGCTCGCCCACGCCGGCCTGCGGCGTCTGGGCAGAGAGTCGATGATCGGAGCGATCCTGGACGTCGAGCGTTTCCTTCCCAGTCCTGGCCAGGGCGCGCTTGCGCTGCAGGGACGCAGCGACGACGAAGACGCCTCACGGGCCGTTGGCGGCCTCAACGACGAGGATGCCTTGGCCTGCCTGCTGGCGGAGCGCAGCCTGGCGCGAGAGCTCGGCGCCAGTTGTCACACCCCGCTGGGGGCGTTGGCCGAACTGCACGACGATCGCCTGCTCTTGCGCGGGTGGGTGGGGCTGCCGGATGGTTCCCGATGGATCTCCGATCGGCTCGCGGGCGAGCGCTCCGCTCCCGAGCAGCTCGGTCAACGCCTCGCTGGGCGCATGAGATCGGTCGGGGCCGCCGAGATACTCGATGATGCCGAGCATTGGCCGTCGGGGACATGAGCGTCGGCTGCGTTTATCTGGTCGGCGCCGGGCCCGGAGACCCCGGGTTGTTGAGCGCGCGGGCGCTTGCGCTGATCGCCGCGGCCGACGTGATCCTGTACGACCGCCTGATTCCCGACGCGGCGCTCGACGGTGCGCGCGCGGACACGGAGCTCCTGTTCGTCGGCAAGGAGGGTGGGGGCGAGTCCGTGCCCCAGGAGCAGACGCAGGAGCTGATGATCGCGCGGGCGAAGGCCGGGCTGATGGTCGTGCGCCTGAAGGGCGGCGATCCTTTCGTGTTCGGGCGCGGCGGCGAGGAGGCGCTGGCCCTGCGCGGCGCCGGCATCGACTTCCAGATCGTTCCGGGCGTGACCGCCGGCGTGGCCGCGAGTGCCTATGCGGGCATCCCGGTGACCCACCGGGGGCTGGCCAGCGCCGTTGCGCTCGTCACCGGGCACGAGGATCCCGACAAGGACCAGACCGCGATCGACTGGCAGGCGCTCGCCGTCTTCCCCGGCACGCTCGTCTTCTACATGGGGGTTCGCCGGCTGGGGCAGATCACCGCCGCGCTGATCGCCGCCGGGCGGCCCGGCTCCGAGCCCGTCGCGGTGGTGGAAGGCGGGACGCTGCCCCGGCAGCGCACCGTCAGCGGCACGCTGCAGACGATCTCAGAGCTGGTCGATGCGGCGGGAGTTCGCCCGCCGTCGGTCACGATCGTCGGTCCCGTCGCCGCGCTGGCCGAGCGGCTCTCCTGGCTGCCACCCCAGCCGCTGGGTGGGCTCACCATCGCGGTAACGCGGGCGCGGGCGCAGGCCAGCGGACTGGCCCGGCGGCTGGAAGAGCACGGCGCGCGAGTCCTGCAGATGCCCGTCATCCGTATCCGGTCGCTGCCCGGACCGCCGCTTGACCCGGCGGGCTTTGACCTCCTCTGCCTGACCAGCGCCAACGCCGTCGGTGCGCTATTCGAGCGCCTCGCAGCCGGTGGGCGCGACGCGCGGGCGCTCGCCGGCGTACGCGTCGCGGCGATCGGGGCGGCCACCGCCAGCGCGCTCGCCGAGCGTGGCGTCGTGGCGGACATCCAGCCCGAGCGGGCCGTCGCCGAGTCACTGCTCCAGGCGCTCGCCGAGGTGCCCGTCCAGCGCGCGCTCGTGGCCCGTGCTCTAGAGGCTCGCGACGTGCTGCCCGACGCCCTGCGAGCCCGCGGCGCCGAGGTCGAGGTCCTGCCCCTCTATGAGACCGTGCCCGAGCCAATCTCCGCCCGTGCGCTCATCGCCGCCCAAACCGCCGACTACATCACCTTCACGTCCTCTTCGACGGTGCGCTACTTCTTGCAGGCCGCCGATCAGGCCTCACCGCTCTCGCCCACGACTCGGATCGTCTCGATCGGGCCGGTGACGAGTTCCACGCTGCGCGAGCATGGCCTGGAGCCACATCTGGAGGCCGACCGGCACGACCTCGAGGGAGTACTAGAGGTCGTGCTGGGCGACGCCGCTCAGGGGAAGAGCGGGGACTAGAGATGGCGCAGCCGGTCATCACCTTCCTCTCCGACTACGGCCTACTCGACGAGTTCGTCGGCGTCTGCCACGGCGTCATCGCGCGACGCTGCCCAGAGGCCAGGGTGATCGACATCACCCACGGTATTCCCCGCCACAACATCGACCTCGGCGCGCTGACGCTTCGCGGCGCGCTGACGTACCTGCCGGTGGGTGTGCATCTGGCCGTCGTGGACCCCGAGGTGGGGGCCGTCGGCGAGCACGCCCGACGCGCCGTTGCGCTGCGCACCGCCGAGGGCGACCGGCTGCTGGTGGGCCCAGACAACGGTCTGCTGTGGCCGGCCTGCGAGCTGGCCGGCGGCGCGATCGAGGCGGTCGATATCGGCCGCTCGCCCGAGCGCCTGGAGCCCGTCGCCGCGACTTTCCACGGGCGGGACATATTCGCGCCGGTGGCGGCGGCGCTGGCGGCGGGCGCCGAACTCGACGAGGTGGGCGAGCCGCTGGACGTGAACGAGCTGACGGTGCTGGAGCTCGAGCGCGCGCAGATCGAGGGGCAGCGACTGCGGGCACACGTGCTGCACTGCGATCACTTCGGCAACGTGATCCTCGACGCCACCCACGAGCAGCTGGCACAGATCGGCCTGCGCATCGGTCAGTGCCTGGTCGTCCAGACGGCCGCCGAGACTCATCGCGCACGCTACGTCCGTGCCTTCGCCGACGTACGCCCGGGTGAGCTGCTGATCTACGAGGACGCTCAGCGCATGGCGGCGCTGGCCGTCAACCGGGGCTCCGCGGCCCAGCTGCTGGATGTGACGCGGGGAGGATCGCTGCTGATCGGAAGCTCGTGAGCGAGCTCGGCCATCCGCGGATCCATCTCCGGCGCACAGGCTCGACCAGCGACCTGGCCCGTGAGATGGCCACGTCGGGGGCGCCACATGGAACGCTCATCAGCGCGAGCGAGCAGACCGCTGGGCGCGGGCGGCAGGGACGGCACTGGATAGCGCCGGCGCACAGCTCGCTGCTCTGCTCGCTGGTTCTGCGCGAGCCGCCGACACTGCTGCCTCTGATCGCGGCCGTGGCCGTCTGCGACGTCGTCGGGTCGGTGGCGCTGATCAAGTGGCCCAACGACATCGTCTCGCCGGACACCGATGGCCTTCGAAAGCTCGGGGGGATACTCGCCGAGGGGCGCCCCCAGGAAGGCTGGGCGGTGCTCGGCGTCGGGCTCAACGTGGCGGTGCGCGTCGATGAGCTGCCCGTCGCGCTGCGCGAGAGCGCCGGCACGCTGGGGGGCTCTGAGGAACAGATCGAGCCGACACTCGAACGCCTGCTCGACGCGCTGGAGCGACGTCTAGCCGACTCTCAGGCGGCCGTGCTCGACGCGTGGCGCGAGCGCGACGCCCTGTTCGAGAGGTACGTCAGCTGGTCTGGGGGAAGCGGACTGGCACAGGGAATCGACGGCACGGGGCGGCTGATCGTGAGCCGCGCCGACGGCGCCCGCGTGACCCTCGAGGCGGGCGAGGTGCATCTCTCCTACTCGCCGGCTTGATCCAGGGCTTCGGTGACCCTGCCTGCGTGCTGATCCTCCGTGCCATCGGGCTCGGGGGGGTTTGCCTTCGCGGGCGGCTCTCGGGTCTTCGCAGACCCAGATGAGCCCGCTCTGCGGGTCCGTGATCGGGGCGGACGCTTTCTGGGCGGCTTGGGCGGCGGGTCGCTCTGGATCTCGACGGTTCCGTTGCGGGTCTCCTCGGATGGGGGCGAGACCCCCGCCGGCTCGGCGAGCTCACCCTCAGGGACCGGCTGTTGCTCTGCGGCCGTCCGGGTGTTCACGGTGAGATCCTCCGCCTGAGACTCGCCGGACTTGGGTCCTCGGCGCCGTCGGCGGGCTCCCCGGGCACGGCGTTTGGGGAAGTTGCGCAGCAGCTCGCGGGCGAGCGCCGGCGGCTTACGGGCCATCCGTGTGCGGGCGCCACGCAGCGCCTCCTCGGCCTCCGGTGTGTGAGCGAGAGCGGCGGCGAGCAGAGCGGCGGCGAGTCTGCGGTCCTGCTTGCGGGCCGCGTGAACCAGCCGGCGGGCGTTGCGTGCGTGCGCTCCTCCCGCCGAGTTGACCAGCAGACCGAGCAGACGCTTTGTCTCCGGCCAGCGCTGCACCGCGTATTCCTCGTGCACCTCGCGGGTGTATTCAGCCAGCCGCCAGATCCACGCGTTGGCCTGATCGCGGCGGCCGATGCGGCGTTCCACGAGGGCGCGCAGCATGATCTTGGCTGCCTCCCTGCGCTCCTCCCGCGGCCAGCCGCCGACGATGTCGATCGCTGTGTCGAACGCGTCCGGGTCGCGTGCCGCGGCTATGTCCGTCAGCGCCTTCAAGCGCAGCTGAGAGTTTTTGTTGCGCTGAACGGCGGTAATCAGGAACCTCGCCTTCAGCTCGCCCCCGCGATCGAAGTGCAGCATCGCGCGGGCCCTGCGCCAGATGACCGGGGTCACGCGAGCACCGGCCAGGGCCGCCCACACGTGCTGCTCCCCATAGTCCAGGTGCTCCACCGCGATCCGCCAGAGCTCACGCTCAAAGACCTGAAAGCGCCGCTCCTCCTCGGCGCACACCGGCAGCACACGCCGCTCCACCCGCACCCGCCGTCCGCGTCCCCGGCGAACCGGCCCGACGACGATCGCCCCACCCCGGTACACGTCGCGATCCAGCAGCGAGTGCAGCGTGACCACGGGGTCGTCGTGCTTGGTCGCCGGGTGTACGAAGTTGACCACCAGGCCCGCCTCCTTGCCGGGGTGGCGTCTGGTGACACGTCCCACGCGCTGCTGGTAGATGCGCTTTGAGGCGGTCGGCGCCAGATGCACACACACAGTCGCGCGCGGGCTGTTCCAGCCCTCCGCCAGCAGTTGGGCGTTGATCAGGACATCGACGGCGCCCCGCTCGTAGCGGGCCAAGACCTCCGCCAGCTCGCGCTTGGGGGTTTCGCCGGAGACCGCCTTGGCCTTCAGTCCGGCCGCCTTGAACGCCTCCTCGAGGTTGTAGGCGTGGCGTACGCCGGCGGCGTAGACGACCCCGGGCACCCCGTTGAAGCGTGTCTTGTAGAGGTCTGCGACGGCGTGGTTGAAGGGGTGCTGGTCGAGCAGTTCGGCGAGCATCTCCTGGTCGAACTCGGTGTCCACCTCGCCTCTTCTCAGGGGCACCTTGGCGATCGTCCTGACTCCCGGGCCGGGTGGGATGCGCACGCAGCGCAGCGGGGAGATCACGCCGCGCCGGGCTGCCTGAGCCAGATCGAAGCGCGATGTCTGGGTGGGGAACAGGTCGGTTACGTGGCGGGCGATCAACGCGCCCGTGGCCGTCATGCCGATAAAGATCGGGCCGGTCCAGTTGCGGATCGCTCCGCTGGTCTTCTCGCCCAGCGCGGTGTGCGCCTCGTCGCAGATCACGATCGTGTACGCGCTGGAGATCTTCCCGGCGTTTCTCACGAACCACTGGTAGGTCTCGACCGTGACCGGTCCCTTGACCGAGTCCTCGCCCATCAGCAGCGGACGGCTGATGCGGCTGCGGTAGCCGCGGTTCTGCAGCTCGCTGAGGAACTGATCGACGAGGTTGCGCCTATGCGTGAGGATCAGGATTCCGCCCGTGCGAGACGCCTCGACGAACCCGAGCGCGGCGACCGTCTTGCCGGCGCCGGTGGCGTGCTCGAACCAGAAGCGCTTGGCGGCGTTGGGGTCCTCTGGCTCATCAGCGAGGGACTCCTCCTCTTCCTCTTCATCCTCCCAGTCGCGCGGCTCCTCGTCGGGCTCCTCCTCTTCCTCTTCGGGCTCTGGCTCGGGCTCGATGACCAGCTCCAGATCATCCTCCAGATCGAGATCGTCCTCCTCGTCGGGGGCGGCACGGGCGACGGGACCGAGATCCTCATCCTCATCCTCATCCTCCTCGGGCTCGTCCTCTTCCTCTTCGTCTTCCAGCGATTCAGGGGGAGAATCGTGCTGCTCGCCGTTTTCGGGCGCCGTCGGCAGACCGCCGTCGTCCAGGCCGAGGATCGCCGCCGAGGCCAAGAGCTCTGGCGAGGCGGCCTGCGCACCGCGTTTGCCATCGCCGTTCTCAGCTGTGCGCTGGGACTCGGCCAGCAGCGCCGTGAGCGTCCCCGAGAGCGCGTCCACCTGGTGCGCCGAGAGCACGGTGCCGTCGGCCAGCTTTGGGTCGTCCTCGGAGAGCACTCGTTCGAGCCCGAGCAGCAGCGAGAACTCACGACGCCAGGCGGTCGAGGGATGTTTGACGTTCTCTGCGAGCTCCTCGAGCGCGCGGTCGAGTGCGCGCCGCCGCGGAGAGCCGGGGGCGAGCGCGACAGCGGCGTCCTCGCCCTCGTGCAGGAAACGCTCGCGTACGAACTTTTCCGCGCGTTTGATTTCGGCGGAACTCGGAAGGGAAGCGGCCGCGAGGGCCACTGGAGTGGACTCGGCCATGAAGGCTTTGGACTTCGAGACAGAGTCGCGGCATTTCTAACTTGCGCGACTCGAGAAAGACCGGCACCTCATCCGGTCATCCGGCCGGATATTCAGAGCGGCCCGGCCCTGTTCTGTCTGCAGGATATAGCACGTGGGGGCGGGATTGAAGTGTGAGCGTGACGAACCCGTGATCTGGCACTCTTTGGACCGTGACACTGAGGCGTCTGTCGATTGGTGGACTGGGGACCGCGATTGTGGTGCTGCTGGCCGTCGGGTTTGTACAGCTGATCACGCGGTCGGACGACTCCTCATCCGGGCTCACGAAGCTGACCTCCGCACAGATGAGCCTGCGGCTGATGGGCTCCCCAACCCCGTTGGCCGATCTGCACTCCCAGGCCGATCAGCTGCTGGCTGGTGGCCAGACGGCGCTGCGGGCCCGATTGGCAGCCCTGCGCGGGTATCCGGTGGTCATCAACAAGTGGGCTTCCTGGTGTGAGCCGTGCCGATCGGAGTTCGCCGCCTTCCAGCACGCCTCGACAAACCTCGGGCGCAAGGTCGCCTTCATCGGCATCGACTCCAACGAGTACAGCCGCTCGGAAGCCGAGACGTTCCTGCGGTCTCATCCGGTCAGCTACCCGAGCTACTACGACCACGACGGACACCTCGGCGAAGAAGCAACCGACTCCTCTTCGATGCCCGTGACTGTCATCTACGACCGCAACGGTCACAAGGACATTCACCAGGGGCCATACCCGAGCCTGGCCAAGCTCGAAGCCGACGTCGAGCTCTATGCGCTGCACTCATGAGCCTGCAGACCCGCCTAGCCGCGAGCGACGAGGAGCTGGGGTCGGCCCTGAAGTTGCGTGAGCGCGTGTTCTGCGAAGAGCAGGGTGTACCCCGTCAGCATGAGATCGGTACCCGGGAAGAGGAGGCGACACACCTGGTCGCGATCCAGGGGGAAGCGGTGGTGGGCACGTGCCGGTTGATTTTCCAGGCGGAGGAGGTTCGTCTGGGGCGGCTTGCGGTCGAGCGCCAGCTGCGCCGCAGAGGGATCGCCACACGTCTGCTGCACGAGGCCGAGGGCCAGGCACGTGCCGCGGGCGCAAAGCGGATCGTCCTGAACGCCCAGACCCAGGCTCGTCAGCTCTACCTCGCCGCCGGATATCGGGAGTGCGCCGGCGTCTTCACGGAGGTAGGCATAGAGCACGTCACCATGGAGAAGTCGCTTGCCTGAAATCCGGATAGACCCGTTGAGCGGACACAAGGTCATCGTCGCCGGGGAGCGATCCAAGAGACCGGGCGGCGAGCCGCGCTGTTCACCGCCCGCGCCGATCGACCCCGAGCGTGACCCGTTCGCGGAGGGGCACGAGGACCGCACCCCGCCCGAGCTCTACGCGGTGCGGCCAAACGGGGGGCCGTCGAACTCGCCGGGATGGACGGTGCGGGTCGTCCCCAACCTGTATCCGGCGCTCGATGCGCAGGGAATCGCTCCTCCCCCGCAGGCGTACCCGGATCTGTTCAGCGCGACCTCGGCGACCGGCGCCCACGAGGTGATAATCAACGGCCCACAGGCGGTACTCTCGCTGGCCGACCTGCCGGTCGAGCAGGTGATCGCGGCTGTCGATGTGTGGCGGGAGCGGATACGGGCACACGCCCAGTACGCATGCACCCAGCTAATCGTCAACGAGCGCCCCGAGGCCGGCGCCTCCCTGCCGCACACTCACGCCCAGCTGTACGCGTTGGACTTCGTGCCGGCAGATGTGGCGCGCGAGCGAGAGCGCTTCGGTGCCTACGCGATACGCACACAGGGACAGAATCTGCTCGGCGATCTGGTGGCCGAGGAGGTTCGCCTGGGAGAGCGGATCGTGGCGATCGACGAGGAGGCCGTGCTGATGGCCCCCTACGGGTCGCGTCTGCCGTATCAGCTGATGCTGGCCCCGCGCCGGCCACGGGCGAGATTCGAGGACGACGGGCCGACGGGAGCGGTGCTCTTGCACGACGGTCTGCGACGCCTTGCGCGTCATCTCGGCTCGAGCCCTCCGTTGAACATGTGGGTGCGCACGGCGCCGCTTGGAGCGGAGCATTTCTGCTGGCGTATCGACGTGGTCCCCCGCTTGACTCATCTTGCCGGGCTGGAGCTGTCAACCGGGGTGAATCTGAATATCGTGGCTCCCGAGCACGCCGCGGCCGCGTTGCGCGACACGTGATCGCGATCCTGCTGGCGATCATCGTCAGCATCGCGGCGGGAGCCGCCAGCGAGCGCAGATGGGGGGAGGATTCGCGTCGCGCTGGCCGGGCGATCCTAACAACCATGCTGTTCGCGCTGGTCCCCTTCGAGTCGTTCTTCAACATCGCGCACCTGCACCTCAGCGCCGGGGTTGGCGCGGGGATCGGGTTGGCCTACCTGGTTCTGGCGATCGTCGGCATATCGGGGTGGGTGATCGCCCGCCGCCTGCTCGCGCTGACGCCCGCGAGCAGCGCGACCTTCGTCTGCACGGTGATGGTCGCCAACACCGCCTATCTCGGCCTGCCGCTGGTCAGCGCGCTGCTAGGCCAAAGCCAGCTGTCCACGGCCGTCGCCTACGACACCCTGGTCGGCGGCCCGGTCCTGCTGTTTGTCGGGTTCGGTCTCGGCGCCGCTTTCGGCACGCGTGCGGGCACCGGCACACGGCAGCGAACGAAGGCCTTCCTGGCTCGCAACCCTCCACTGCTGGCCGTCATCGCGGGATTGGCGGCACCCGCCTCGTTTGCTCCCGCGATCATGGTCAGCGCCGCCCACGTCGTGGTGTATGCGCTGTTGCCGCTGGGCTTCTATGTGCTCGGGGTGAACTTGGCGAGCGCCGCTCAGCGTGGTCTGCTGAGCCTCTCCGAGGATATGCGCGCGCCGGTGATGAGCGCGATCGCTCTGCGCATGCTGCTCGTTCCGGCGCTGCTGAGCAGCTTCTCGCCGCTGGTCGGCCTACCGCACGCGTATCTTCTGCAGTCGGCGATGCCCAGCGGCATCAACACGCTGATCGTCGCCCAGGCCTATGGTCTGGATCTGCGTCTGGCGTTCACGACGATTGCGTGGAGCACGCTGGTCGCGGTAGTGGCCGTAATCGTCACGACGATCTTGATCTGATGCGAGCACTTGTGCAGAGAGTCAGCCAGGCGGCGGTCTATGTGGATGAGCGGGAGACCTCATCTATCGGGGCGGGGATGCTCGTCCTGCTCGGGGTGACCCATGAAGACGACCTCGAGGTCGTCGAGCGGCTTGCCGCGAAGGTGCTCGCGCTGCGCATCTTTCCCGATCAGCTGGGCCGCATGAACGAGCCGCTGGGGGAGCGGGAGATTCTGTGTGTGAGCCAGTTCACCCTGTATGCCGACACCAGGCACGGCAATCGCCCGAGTTTCACCGAAAACGCGCCGCGCGAGCACGCGCAGGAGCTGTATGAGCGATTCTGCGCACGCTGCCGGGCAAAGCAGGGGATGTTCGGTGCCCACATGAGCGTGCAGCTGACAAACGATGGCCCGGTGACCCTGCTGCTGCAAGCGTAAAGGTACGCGGCCACACGATAGGCTGCCGACGTGCCGCCAGAGGAACGCCTCCTTCCGCGCTTCGTCGCCGAGCCACCGCAGGAGGGCGTTCCCTACGGACGTTGGGAGGAGCGCTTGCGCGCGGAGTTCCTCGCGGGCTGCCTGGCGCTTCAGGAGGAGCCGGAGGATCTCGGCGATCCGGGAGAGATCATCTTCTACCCCGACCGCAGCTGGCATGGGCGCACCTACATACCGGCCACCACAGTCACCTCGACCGGATATGAGATCTTCGGCTACGTACGCTTCCTGACGGCCCAGGAGGACTCCGAGAGCCGTGACTTCTACACCCACGTGGATTTCACCGATCAGACCGCCGAGCACAACCCGGACTGGACGCTCGACATATGCGACGAGGTGATCGGCAGCTGGCGGGGGCAGAGCGGAGCGGTGGCCACGATGACGTTGGTTTGGGGGCGCCCGCTACTGGCGGGCGGACGGATGGTCACCGCCGAGCTGGGCGGCGCCGCGGTCGATCAATGCGAGCTCCTGGAGGAGCGCTTCACGCTGATCGGCCCCGACAATTACCGACACGATCTCCTGGAGATCAAGCTGTGGGGATCAAAAGGGCAGGAGCTGGCCAGCGAGTCGCTGTATGAGGAGGACGAGCAGCAGTAGACGGACCGCGCGCCTGAATTACTAGTGCCCCCGCCAGGAGTCGAACCTGGATTTACCGCTTAGGAGGCGGTCGTCTTATCCATTGGACTACGAGGGCGCGCCCAGGGCAAAGGAGGCCCGAAAGGCTACCGTGCCTCCCGCGCGATGCGCGTGAGATTCTCGCCGGTGAGCCGGTGGGGAACCCAATTGTCCATGGATGTGGCGTCCAGCCCACGGTAGAAGCGGAGCGCCGGCTCGTTCCACTCGAGCGCTGACCACTCCAGTCGCCCGCAGCCCTCGGTCACGGCTCTGGCGGCGACGGCCGCCAACAGGGCCCGGCCGACGCCGAGCGTCCGGTGGTCGGGGCGCACGTACAGATCCTCGAGCCAGATCCCGGGGGCCGCCAGAAAAGTCGAGAAAGTCCGGTAGAAGACGGCGTAGCCGATCGCCTGTGAGCCGTTTGCGGCGATCAATCCGTAGGCCAGCGGGGTCTGGGAGAAGAGCGCCTGCGCAAGGGAGTCCTCGCTGGCGATCAGTTCGTCGGTGAGGTTCTCGTATTCCGCGAGCTCGGTGAACATTTCAAGCAGCGCGGGGAGGTCCGTCCGGCGCGCCGGACGCACTGTCAGAGATTCCATGCCTAGTGGCCGTCTGGGCGTTCGGGGTAGACCTCGTCGATCGTGCTCAGCGCGACATATGGAGCCCCTGCCGCCGCTTCTATCTTCGGTCCCCCGCCGGAGAGTCGATCCAGCACGCTGATCACCCCGCAGATCTGATGGCCGGCGGCCTGCAGCGCTTCGATCGCCGCGACCGTGGACCCGCCGGTGGTCACCACGTCCTCGACCACCACACAGCGATCGCCGCGATCCAGAAGGGGGCCCTCGATCCGTCGCTGCAGCCCGTGCGCCTTGGCGTCCTTGCGTACGAAGAACACCTTGACCTGGGCGCCGGCGGCCAGCGCCGCGCAGGCGACCGGGTCTGCGCCCATCGTCATCCCGCCGACCGCCGTCGCGTCCCAGTCCGACACCCGCACGGCAAGCAGCTCGCCCAGGGCGCGAAAGCCCTCCGGTCGCAGGATCGCTCGCTTGGCGTCAACGTAGTAGGAGGCACGGGCGCCGCTGGTCAGTGTCACCTCGCCGATCACAAGCGCGTGCTCACGCAGCTCAGCGACCAGCCGGTGGTGAGCCTGGCCGAGAGCGCCAAAGGGAATAGCAGGGGCATCCATGTGCGTGTCTAATCTAGCCCCGTAATGATCGGTGTGCTTCCAGGGTTGTTGCGGCTGGCCTCACGGATCATCTGCCTGGTCGTGATCGCCTCGTTCGTGATCTTCGCCGCCAACCAGACGGGCAACGCCTCCAAGGGGCAGCAGCGTGAGATCAGCGGCGAATCGCAGCCCTCACAGCAGAACCCCAAGGGCGAACACGAGAGCACCGTGCACAAAGTCATCGATGAAGCCTCGGGCGAACTGACATCGCCGTTCTCCGGCGTGACCTCCGGGTTGACCAACCAGTGGGTGATCCGTGGAGTCGGGATGCTGCTGGCGCTGCTCGTCTACGGATTTGGCCTCAGCTTCGTCGCGCGAATGATCAGCATCAGAAACTAGCGGACCTTCAGGGCCCGGCGTCCGCGCTGGGCCTCACATGCTCGTTGGAGGCGCTGGCTCCCTCGTAGTAGACATCCACGGGAGTGCCGACCTGCACCCAGGCGTAGATCGACGCGGCGTCCGGAATCGGCACCCGCAGGCAACCATGGCTGGCGGCGTAGGTGGGCACTTCGGCGTAGCCGTGGATCGCGTAGCCGCGGATGAAGTAGTTGGAGTTGACCATCCCCTCAGAGTTGGTCCCCGGCGTCTTCTCATACACCTGGAAGCGCCCGAGCACCGTGGGGGTGGAGGGCTTGCCGGAGCTGACCGTGTAGATGCGTCGCACCTTCCCGCCAGGTTCGATCTCGGCGAGTACCTGCCTGGTCAGATCGGCCTCGACGTGCTTGCCGTCGCCCGGGTAACGGACGTGGAACTTGCCCGCGCCGCGGTCCAGCAGCTGGAACACCTGCCTACTGGTGTAGGGGACACGTGCCAATCCCGTCATCTTGCGGTAGGCGATCACCGCACGGCCAGTGGCTTCGTCGAAGACTCCGCTGGTGGGGACCGAGTAGTGAAGCCCGTTCAGCTCGGACTGCAACAGGCGCACGGCGGGACCGCTGGCACCCTGGCCGAGGTTCGTCGCCACGACACGGATCTCCTTCGACCGGGCACCGAACGCGGCCTGTTGCGGAGTGCCCGCATGGGATGCCCTCGCGCTGAGAACACCCGGGCGGGCGCTCGAGTAGCCGATGTGAAACTGTCCCGCGCCGTTGCCCAGATCCAGCACGCTCACTCTCTTTGCGGCAACCTTGCGACCGTCGCGGTAGAAAGCGACGAGCACCCGCTGCCCAGCGACGAACGGCGTCACGATGCCGCGAATCACGACACGTTCACCGACCAGTTGAAATGGCGGGCGACCGTGGACGTGCTGCACAACCAGCCGCAAGCTCCCGGCCGCGACTGAGGCGAGTGGCGCCGGCGATCCTTGGCTGCCCGCGAGTGCGTTAGCGGGACCTCCGAGCAGCAGGCAGAGGGCCACCAAGGCCGGGCACAGACGGCGAAGTTTCTTGCTCATCCACCGGATGCTACGCCGAGCGCCTGATGCTCAGCGAGCGCGGGCTCGGGGGAGATCACGCCCAGGCGGCGCAGCGACAGTGCCAGAGCGGCGATGACGGCCAGCGACGCGATCATCAGCACCGGTATCTGCCACCCCCAATTTTCCATCGAACCGAACGCGAGGGAGTTGTTCAGGGAGTGCGCGACTATGCACGGGTACAGCGAATTTGTGCGCCAGTAAAGCAGGCACAAACCGAACCCGAACGCGGCCAGCGGAACGAGGTCCACCACCGGTGCGGACCCGAGATGCACGGCGCCGAACAAAAGGCCGGTGATCACCGCCGCCGGCCACGGTCCGCGCCAGCCCGTCAGCGTCTTGAAGATGAAACCTCGAAATAGGAACTCCTCGCCGATCGGCGCCGCGACGGTCGTCAGCAGAGCGCTGAGCACGAGCAGCACGGCGCTTTCGTGCGTGCCGAGCTGTTCGAGCACTTTCTCCTTGCCGCTCACGCCAAGCGATGCGTCCCAGATCGCGCTGAACAGGATGAATCCGACCAGCAGCGCCGCCACCAACCAGGCCGCCCGCAACCAGCGTGTCGGGCGCAGACCAAACTGCCAGGCACCGACCGCTCGGCCGCCGAGCCGGGCACACAGCACACAGACGAGCACGAACACGAAGTCCTGGACGAACGTGCCGGCTATCTCGAGGCCCGGTGGAAGTTTGGAGGAGCTGACGTTGACCCCGAGGATGATGGCCGGGATGTCGATCAAAAGCGCCCCGAAGTTGGCCAATACGACTCCGCCGAGAAGAGCGGCCGGAGCCATCCAGACAGGCCAGTCAACGTCCGTTGCCTGACCCGACTCGCGCTCCGGTGCGGCCGTCCCGTCTAGATCGCTGTCCATTTCGTGCATCATCGCCGCTGGACCGTCTGCCCGATCAGCTGGGGTAGCTGCCGCAGCGAGGAGATGACGCTCGCCCCCGCGTCCAAAAGATCACCGGGCACGCCTGTCGCCTCGCCGTTGACCGTCTCTCCGCGGCGCAGCAGAATGGGTGTGAGACCCGCGCTCAGCGCGCCGCGCACATCGAGCTCTGGCGAGTCCCCCACATGCATGGCGTCGGCTGGCCGGACACCGCCGGCCAGCTCGAGTGCAGCGGTGAATATCCGTGGATCTGGCTTGGGGTGACCAACCTCGGCCGAGCTCAGCACACCGTCGAGCAGGTGCAGCAGATCCGCCCGCTCCAGGACCCCTCGCAGGGAGATGTCCCAGTTGCTCACGACTATCAGCGTCAGCGCCTGCTCGCGCAGCTCGATGAGTGCTTGGCGCACATCGGCGAAGACCGTGAAGCGCAGGCAGTCGAGCATCAGCTCGCGCAGCTCAGCGGTGCCAACCGCCGCCTGCACAGGCGGCGGCAGCTCCTGAAGCAGCACGTGTGCGCAGCGCAGGCGCAGATCCGCTAGAGACTTCGTATCGCGTCCTTCGGTGTGATGGGCTCGGTAGTAGAGAATCTCCGCGCGAAAAGCACGCTCAGCCGTGGCGCGGTCGAGGTCGATCTCGTGGGTGTCGCGCAGTCGTTGGACCAGAGCGTCCCACGGCGGGGCGAGGTCCAGCAGAGTGCCCATGCCGTCCAGGAACACCGCACGCATCGTCTAGGCGACCCAGTGCCAGGTCGCGAACTGGCCAAGGAACACGACCATCGCCGTGGCCGACAGCACGAGCGCCGGGCGACGCGCCCGGGGATGGCGGTGCAGCCACACCGCCAGCCACATGTTCAGCGGAAACAGCACGAGCAGAAAGCGCGGCAGGGACATCAGCGGCTGAAAGCTCACCGGGTAGGAGAGGGGAAGGGCGAGCGCTCCCAGCACATAGGCGAGATAGGCCATCGGCAGCAGCCGGGCGACACCGATCATCGAGACAAGCGCGGCGATCAGGAACGCAAACAGCATCAGGTTGTGGCCGGCCTGAATGAATGGGCTCCTGCCTTCGAGCGGGAAGTAGACGTGATGGCTTTGGAGGGACAACAGCTGGCGCGCTCCCTCAAACGCCGCCTTGGCGCCGTCCCACATGCCGAGGTAGGGGCCGGCGAAATGCCTACTCCAAACTTCCTGGGCGTGGAAGGGCTCGAGCGGGTTGCCGCCATACACACCCAGATAGACCATGTATAGGGCCAGGCCGACCGGCACGAGCAAGAGCCAAAGCGCATCGGCCCGCAATCGATACCGGGGGCGCAGGGCACGTCGATCTACGTGATCTGGGGGCCGGTCCCGGCGAGGACCGTACAGGTAGAGGACCAGCAGCGGGAGGATCAGAACCAGGCCGGCGCTGCGCGTGCAGGCGGCCAGTCCACCGAGGGCGCCCGCCCACATCCAGCGCCCGTGGCGGGCAGACCAGAAAGCCCACACCGAAAGCGCCAGATACAGCGACTCCGAGTAGACGGCGGAGAAGTAGAAGGCCATCGGTGCGAATGCCGTCAGCATCACCGCAAGCCAGGCCACATCCCCTCCGATTGACGCACTCAGCTCCAGCGTGCACAACCTGTGAATCCCATACAGGCCGGCCGCGAGCGCAGCGACGGACAGCAGCACACCGGCCAGTATCGGTGGCACGCCCACGCTCGAGATCGCTTTCAGGCCCAACGGATAAAGCGGAAAGAACGCCGTGCGCGACGACGTGAAGGAGCCCAGTTCGGGCCGGTAGCCGTAGTGGGCGATGACCAGATACCAGACCGAGTCCCATCGTGCCGCCGGGGCGGCCAGCAGGTTCCCGAGCCAGCCGAACCCCCGGGTCAAGCCGGGCGGATCGAAAACTTTGCGGGATGGGCCGAAACCGAATGCGAGGATCGTCCCAACCCCGGCGATCCACACAAGCAGCCGCGATAGCAGCAGCGCGCGCCAGGTGTCGCGCACGGCCGCCATACGCTGGGGGTCTGACCGCAACCGTCCAAGCGGCGAGTCCCTGAAAGTGATTGGCGTCTCGGCGCCGATCGGCGGATCGACCGTCACGGAGATCGCCTGCTCGGCTGTATCTGAGCTCATATGTGATCCGCGGTCGCCCGCACGAAAGGGTGTCCTTCCGCGAAGCAGGAAATCACACTCGGCCGCAGCAATACCCACCTATAGAGATCTCGCAAGCGTCGAGGAGCTCTCGATGGCCGTGGGCCGCAGAGCAGCGGACGGGGTTCGGAGATCCAAAGCTGTGCGAGAATCTGCGCGTCCAAAGGAGCGATTAGAGGATCGCGCCGGCAGGCCGGTCTCTCCTAAAAATATGTCTCGACACGCACGACAGCGTCGCCGGCAGCACACCCGCGCCGGACCGACCCGGATCCTGTTCATCGGCCTGGGGGTGGTTGTCGCCGCTGGCGCGATCGCCGCGATCGCCGCCGCCAGCTACATCCTTTCGGTCACTCAGTCGGCGCCGTCTCTCAGCTCGCTACATCCGATCGTGAGCGGCGGCTCCTCGCAGGTGTTCGCGGCCGACGGCACACGCCTAGGCTTCATCCAGTCCGACAATCTGCGCACTCCGGTCGGGTGGGGTTCGATACCCGCCGATCTGAAGAACGCCACAGTCGCGATCGAGGATCAGCGCTTCTATCAGAACAACGGCGTTGATCTGACCGGCATCTTTCGCTCGGCGGTCAAGGACATCACCCATGGCCAGGCGCTGCAGGGGGGCTCCACGATCACGATGCAGCTGATGCGCAACCTCTACCTGGGCGGTGACCAGCACACGCTGCGGCAGAAGATCATCGAGGCCAAGCTGGCCGTGGACTACGACAAGGCCCACAGCAAGCACTCGATCCTGACCAGCTACCTCAACAGCGTTCCCTATGGGACGGTCGGCGGTCAAACGGCGATCGGGGTGCAGGCGGCCTCGCGCATCTTCTTCAACAAGCCGGTGTCTCAGCTGGACCTCGAGCAGTCGGCGCTGCTGGCGGGCCTGCCGCAGGCCCCGTCGCAGTACAACCCGTTCAGCGACCCGTCAGCGGCCCGGGAACGACGTAACGAGGTGCTGGCCAAGATGGCGGAACTGCACTACATCACCCAACCCCAGGCCGCCGCTGCGGAGAGCGCGTCCCTGGAGACCCACCACGGTAACTTCTATACGCAGCGGCGCGAGGACTTCTTCTTCGAATACGTACGCGAGCAGCTCGAACACCGCTACGGCAAGCAGACCGTCGCGCAGGGCGGGTTGAAGGTCTACACCACGATCGACCTGCACATGCAGGATCTCGCCCGTAAAGCGATCGCGGAAGTGCTCAACCTACCCGAAGACCCGGCCTCGGCGATCGTCACGATCAACCCACACAACGGCGACATCGAGGCGATGGCCGAGTCTGAGACCTACGAGCAGTCCCAGTACAACCTCGCCGCCGATGGGCACCGCCAGCCGGGCTCCACCTTCAAGGCGATCGACCTGGCCGACGCGCTTTCGCGCGGCGTGGACCCGAACAGCACCTACTACGTCTCCCACACCCTGCCCAAGGGCTGGCTCACCGGCTATCCCGAATATGAAGTGAAGACGTTCGAGGGGACCTCGCTGAACCGTGCGCTGAACCTCGTGTCGGCCACCCTGGCCTCCGATAACACCGTTTACGCACAGTTGGCCGCCGACCTGGGGGAGCCGACGATCACACAGATGGCCTACAAGATGGGGGTTAGGACCCATCTGTCGAGCTTTCCGGCGGAGGCGCTGGGCGGACTCACGCTCGGCGTCACGCCACTGGAAATGGCCGACGTGTACGCAACGCTCGCCGACGGCGGCTATCGCAACAAGCCGATCGCGATCACAAAGGTTGTGTTTCCCGACGGTCACGTTGACTCCAGCTGGGGCAAGCCTAACCGGGTGAAGGTGCTCTCCAACGGGATCACCGCCGAGGAGACGACGATCCTGCATCAGAACGTACTCGGCGGCACCGCCACACGCTCGGCGATTACCTGTCCCACAGCCGCCAAGACGGGCACCACCTCAGAACTGATCGACGCCTGGCTAGACGGATACACCCCGAACTACTCCACCGTCGTGTGGATGGGCTATCCGAACAAACGAGTATCGATGACCGACGTTCACGGCGAGCCCCAGCAGGGCGGCTATCTGCCGGCGGAAATCTGGCATCACTACATGGCCGCGGTCACCGAAGGGCAGCCCTGCACGGAATTCCCTCAGCCGACCGAACCGATCTCCTACCAGCCGTTCTTCGGCAAATTCGCGACCACCGGCCAATCCTTCCAGCAATCGTCCTCCAGCGAATCGGAACCGACGAAGCATTCCGCCAAGCACCATCCCCACGCGCACCCGAGTCCTGAATCAGAAGAAGAATCGCCGGCTCCGGGCGCCGGCCAAATCGGCGGGGGAGGGGAACCCCCAGCCTCCCACGAACAGCCGCCCGCCGGCGAACCTCCGGCAATCAAGCCAGGTGGGGGAACCGCTCCCAGCCGCTGACGCTGGTAGTTTGAGTGCAGGAAACCTCAAAATCAGGGGCCCGTGTATTGGCGAACTGCCTGCCCCGGATGGGACACAACTCGTGGCAAAGGAAGACAAGGTCGAATTCGAGGGCGAGGTGATCGAGGCGCTGCCCAACGCGATGTTCCGCGTGAAGCTCGACAACGATCACGTGGTGCTCGGGCACGTCGCAGGAAAGATGCGGCGCTTTCGGATCCGCATCCTCCCCGGGGACAGGGTGCGCTGCGAGCTCTCCCCCTACGACCTGGATCGCGCGCGTATCGTCTACAGGCATCGCTGAGCGTTCGCTGATCGAGGCCCTGACGGGCGGACTTGCGCCGGCGCGCGGGCAAAATATTCTGCGTGGCGTCGGAGATGACGCGGCCGTGGTGCGTTCGCGGCCGGTGTGCGTGACGTCCGTGGACACCATGATCGACGGCGTGCACTTCCGTCTGCGCGAGGGATGGATCACTCCTCTTCAGATCGGGTGGCGTGCGCTGGCCGGGGCGTTTTCCGACATCGCGGCGATGGGGGGCGCACCGGGCGAGGCGTACATGGCGATCGGGGTTCCGGACGGCATGGCCGAGCAGGATGTGCTCGAGCTGATGCGGGGCGCCGACACGTTCGCCGATCGGATCGGCGTCACGATAGCCGGCGGAGATCTGGTCAGCGCGCCTGCGTTGAGCGTGAGCGTCACCGCGGTCGGCTGGGCGGACTCCGAGCATGACCTGGTCGGGCGCGACGGAGCGCTGGCGGGAGACATCATCGGGGTGACCGGCTGCCTGGGCGGCGCGGGAGCGGGTGTCGCGATCCTCGACGGCAGGGTTCCGGGCGGACAGGACGGCAAGCGGGCACTTGACCGGGTGCACAGTCCGGTTCCCCGCCTGGCTGAGGGTATGGCTCTGGCGGGCGCCGGTGCGCACGCCATGATCGACCTCTCAGACGGGCTCGCCAGCGACGCGGCGCACATCGGATCCGCAAGCGGCGTGTGCCTGGAGATCGATCTGGAGGCGCTGCCGATAGATAGCGGGGTGGCACGGATCGCCAGCGAACTGGGTGCCGAGACCTGGCGGCTGGCGGCCACCGCGGGGGAGGACTACGAGCTGTGTTTCTGTGTGCCCGCCAGCGAGCGCGACCGCTGCGTGGCGGCGCTCGCCGCGGTCGGAGAAGTCGGCGTGAGCTGGATCGGCCGGGTGCTCGACTCTCCGCCGGGCGCGCGCTTTATCGAGTCGGGCACTGTCAGAGAACTCGACGGGTACGAGCACCGCCTTTAGACGATCAGGCGGCCCGTGCCGCGCCGACGGGCACGGTCTTGGTGAGACGGGCGAACACCAGCAGCCGTTCGGCCGCGCTGAACGGCGGGGTGCAGGCGGACAGCACCAGACGGCTGTAGCCGACCTCGGCGACCGCCGCGCGAACGTCGGTGGGCAGGACCGAGCGCTGCGAGGTGACGGTGTAGGTGAAATGGGCGTAGGGCATGTCGAGCAGGATGTGATTGCCGGGGCGCAATTCGTCGATGTGACGGAATGGCGCCAGATATGTGGTGCGGTGGCCCGCGATGGCGGTGGTGCCCGCGATACCCGGGAAATTCGTCGAGGAGTAGATACCGGGGCCCTCCTCCAGATCGGCTGTGTCGGTGCCCTTGACGAGCACGAAGCTCGCTCCGACGCGGGGAATCGCGATCCGCCCGACGGCGCTGCCGCTCTTGGCCCTCCGCTCCAGAGAAGCGGCGAGCAGGGCGATACGGCGCCGCTGCTCGTGTATACGCGACAGTGCGTGACGCACGGCCGGAACCGGTTGCGCACGGTCGATCGCGTTCAGCGAATTGCTGAGATCGTGTTGCTTTATCGTGGCGTATATCGCCGAGAACGGCTCCTGCCACACGAGCGTCACCCCGGCGTCCACCAGCAGCAGCACCCCCACCACCATCAGCAGCCGCGCGGTGGCGCGAATCGTGCGGTGATAACCGGACGGCAGCGTCTGGAAGATCGGGCCCAGCGCGACGGATCCGGCTGCGCCGGCGAGCAGCGGTCCGCCGGGACGGGACAGTAGAAACGAGGGTGATTGCACGGGACGGGACAGCGAGGAGGAAGCCGTCCGGGCACCCAGGTGACGTCGTGAAAGAGCGCTGAGAAAAGCGTCGGGCATTTGCTTAGCGACGTAGAGTGGACTCCGTTCCGCCCAATGATCCTGGTCCAGCGTAGGAGATCGGTCCACGAATCGTAACCGCTGCGGTACCGGTCACTTTGGTGCGGCCGCCGAGGACGATCAGCGCGAGAGCGACGACACAGCCCAAAAAGATGCTCGCCGCCGCAGCCGTCAGGACTCCCACGTGCCCGCCGGTGAGCATCAGCACGACGATCCACGCCCCGCTCAGCACACCGGCACCCAGTTGATGGGCGTAGTAGCCCAGCAGCAGCGCCCACGGCAGCAATCCGAGCAACAGGACCGGCACCGACAGCACCCGGCGCGGTCGCTGCTCGGGTGAAGCCAGTACCAGCCACAGGTGCGTCGCGAGCATCAGCAGCGCCGAGGCGAACGGGTTGAACAACCACACGAGGACGCTGGTCACGACGAGCAGCAGCAGTACGGCAACGCCCGCCGCGCCATGCTCTGAAGGTTTCCCCAAGCGCAGCCTGCGTGAGAGTCGAATTCGACTGAACCAGCAGGCGACGAACAGCAGAGCCGTGACCGTCAGGGCCGCGATGGCGGAGGAGCCGAGTGCCACCGCGTGTGCTGGCACCGGCGCTTGAGGGCTCGCGCCGATTGCGTGGATCTTCCCGAGCAGCACCACAAACAGGGCGCACAACAGGAACGGCGCGGCACACAAAAGCGTCCAGCCGGCCCAGGGGACGACCGGTTCCCGACGGCGGCGCACACGCGCGAAGGCGTCCAGCGCCACCAGCAGGAGCGGCAGTAGCATCGCTCCCACGAGCAGCCGCACCGCCCAGGACGGGATCGTGTTAGCCCCCAGCAACAGCGCCGTTTCGGGGCCGGCCGTTATGTCAGGGCCTACGTCGAGCGCACCCAGAGCGCCGAGGACGGCGCGGCCGGAGCTTTCGATCTGCGCCGGATCCACCGTCGCCCGGGGAGCCGGCCCGCTTTCACCGCCAGCCTGGACGAGCACCGTGGCTATGCCCTGCGCGTTCAGCGGCCCCTGCTCACCAACCGCCAGGGGAAAGGCCAGGTGCGCGAACTGGCTGGCAAGGCCCGGAAAGCCGGATTCCTTCGCGGACTCCTGCGCGATCGCGTGGGCCACCGTGCGGGTGAGCTGCAGCGGGGCGCCGCCGAGACCCTCCGAGTAGGAGATCACAGACGCCTCGTGGGTTCCGGAGGACCCAACGTCCCCAATCACGATCGCGGCATCGATCGGTCGGGGAGCGTCGGCCGCGAACTCGGCAGCTCCCGCATCCCCGCCGGAGCCTCCGCTCGTGGAGAGGAGAATGATCGTGCGGTTGGTCTCACGGCTGGACAGAACACGCGCGAGCTCCAACAGCACCGCCGTGCCAGACAAGCCATCGAGGGAGCCGCGGGCCGTGGAGTCTCTGTGCGCGAGAATCACGATCGGGCTGGCGGCGGTTGACCCGGGTCGTTCGGCGAGTACGGTGCTGAGCGTGCGTTCACCTTCGGCCGTCTGCCCCATGAAGCGATGGGTGCGCACCTGAAAACCCGAGTTCTGCCCACTGCCGAAGCCTCTGATCGTCCGGGCTACTCGTTCGGCGAGATGATCGTCTGAGAGGCTTCCCGCCAGGCGCACCGGGAATTCACGGGCGAGTTCCCTGAGTGTCTGCACGGCCTGAGGACCGTTGAAGGCGTCGGGAGCGAGCGACGTGCTGAGCGCGCCTGGCCGGTGACCGAATGAAAGCGCGGCGACGAACGCGGCGACGAACGCGGGCAGCCAGGCGGCACGGTAGATTCGTCCGTTGAGCATCTCCTCGGGCCAACCTTAACCCTCCCGTCACACACTAGAGATCACACTGGTCGGGAGTGAGGCCCTGCTTGTCTGGCATTTATGCGCATCTGTAAAGCTGGGATGGGTCGCAAATGACTGATCATCCGTCCCGCATACTGCTGGTTAACGACGAGCAGGCGATTCTGACGCTGCTGTCCTACCCTCTGCGCAAGGACGGCTACGAGGTGGTGCGGGCTTCCGACGGAGGGGAGGCGCTCAGCCGCTTCGGCGAAAGCTCCTTCGATCTGGTCGTTCTGGACGTGATGATGCCTCGCCTGGACGGCCTGGAGGTGTGTCGGCGCCTGCGCGCCAAGAGCTCGGTGCCGATCATCATGCTGACCGCCAAGGCGGAGGAGATCGACAAGGTTCTGGGCCTCGAGCTGGGAGCGGACGACTACATCACCAAGCCCTTCTCGATGCGGGAGTTTCGCAGCCGGGTGAAGGCGGCGTTGCGCCGCGCTGGCATGGGCCCATCGCAGGGGCGCAGCCCGGGAGCTAGCGATGAAGAAGACGAGCCTCCGCTGCACGCCGGCGAGCTCTCGATGGACTTCGCCAAGCGCTCGGTCAGGATACGCGGAGAGCACGCCCAGACCACGTTCGTCGAGTTCGAGATCCTCAAGGCACTGGCGCTGAGCCCCGGTCGCGTGTTCACCCGGGACGTTCTGTTGGAGCGTATCTGGGGTGACTGCGCCTACCGTGATCCACGCACGATCGACGTGCACATCCGCCACCTGCGGGAGAAGGTCGAGCGGGACCCGAAGGAGCCGGAGTATCTGTTCACAGTGCGCGGAGTGGGCTATAGGTTTCGCGACAGCGACTCGTGAACGTGAGAACAAAGGTAGCAGGCGCGTCCGGTGTGGACGCGGCCACACGCCCTGGACGCGGCGGGCACCCGCGCTGGTGGCAGTCGATCAAGAACCGTCTGGCGCTGCTGTTCTTCTCGATCACGTTTGCGGCTATCGCGGTCGTCTACTTCTATGTAGCGCCCACGCTCGGCTCCAGCCTTCGCACCCAAAAGGTGCACTCGCTGGCGATCGCCGCCAAGGCCTACTCGAGGCCGATCGACCTGACCGCCGGACTGCGCAGGAGCAGCCCCAGGGTCGCGCTCGAGGTCCGTCACGCGGCCGCCCTCTCAAGCGACCGGGTGACGCTCCTGGGCGTCACCCGCAGCGCCGGGCGGCTGAGCATGTTCTATGTGTATGACTCCTCCTCGGAGGCACCTGGCACCCGCGGCGGAAGCAATCTGCGTTTCGCGGTGGCGTATCGCGCGGCGCGAGCCCGACGGCTGCTGACGGCGATCGAGACCGGCACCGGAGGGCCTGTCGGCGAGGCGGCCAAGCCGCTCTTCTACAAGGGGGCCGTCGCCGAGGTCGCCGTCTTTTCCGGCACGCTTTCGGACATCGAGCGCAGCGTCTCCCAGATCAGGGACCGGATCCTGATCGCCGGAGCCATCGCCCTGGCGCTGTCGCTATCGGCCGGCTACCTGGTCGCCCGGGCGCTCAGTCTGCGTGTCGGACGGTTGGAGCGGGCCGCCAAGATGGTCGCGGCCGGGGACTTCTCAGCCCGTTTTCCGATCGACTCCGCCGACGAGCTCGGGCAACTCGCGGAGGCACTTGATTCGATGCGCCACCAGCTGGCCGAACTGGACAGCGCCCGAGAGCGGTTCATCGCCACTGCCTCGCACGAGCTGAGAACACCAATCTTCTCGCTCGGGGGGTTCCTGGAGCTGATAGAAGACGAGGAGCTCGACGAGGACACTCGCCGGCAGTTCCTCGGCCAGGTGCGCGCTCAGGTCGAGCGGCTCGGAAAGCTGGCGACCGGCCTGCTGGATCTCTCCCGTCTGGAGGCTGGGGGCCTGGAGCTCCACTCCGAGCAGGCCGACATCGGCGAGATCGTCAACATGGTCAGCGCCGAGTTCATCCCCGCGCTTGCCGGGCACTCCTCGACGCTGCGGGCTCGCCTCGCCCACGAGCCGATCACGGCCGTTTGTGACCCCGAGCGTGTGGCGCAGATCCTGCGCATCCTGATCGACAACGCGATCACTCACACCCCCGAGGAAACGAGCATCATCGTCTCCGCCAGCTCAGACAGGGACGTGGTGCATCTGTCGGTGCGCGACTTCGGCCCCGGGATCGAACGCTCCGCCCTGGCGCGCGTATTCGAGCCGTTCTTTACCTCCGATGGAGTTCAGGGATCGGGGCTGGGGCTGGCGATAGCGCACGAGCTGGCCGGTCGGATGGGCGGCGAGCTGGCGGCCCAATCGACGCCCGGGCGGACTGTCTTTACGTTGACGCTCCCCACATAGAGCGTCCACCTCCAGCCTCCGCTATCGTGCGCGCGTGCTTCAGCCCGTCGCCACCGGCCACAAGACGCTCGCCGACTACACCCATATCTGTGGCCGGGGCCTGATCGAGGAAATCCGCGAACTCGCTGAGCCGCTGCAGGGAAAGCGGGTCGTGCACATCTCAGCGACCGCGTTCGGGGGAGGTGTCTCGGAGATCCTCTACACGCTCGTTCCGCTGATGCGCGATGTGGGCCTGGAGTGCGAGTGGCAGGTGATCTACGGTCGTGAGGAATTCTTCAACGCCACCAAGCTGATGCACAACGCGCTGCAGGGCGCGCCGCAGGATCTGGGCGAGGAGCAGTGGGAGACGTGGCGGCGCTACAACGAGATGAACGCCCGCGAGCTCTCCGGCGGCTGGGACGTGTGTCTGGTACACGACCCGCAGCCCGCGGCGCTATACAGCCTGGTTCCCGAGAAGGCCAAGGGTTGGGTGTGGCGCTGTCACATCGACCTGTCCACCCCCAATCCGGCGACGATCGAGCGTCTGATGCCCTACATCCGCGACTATCCCCAGTCGCTGTTTCACATGCAGGACTACGTGCCCGCTGGAATGGGCGGCAAAGTCAACGTGGTGCCGCCGGCGATCGACCCGCTGACTCCCAAGAACATGGCGCTCGCGCCAGAGGACGCATCGTATGTGTGTGGGCAGTTCGGGATCGACATAGACCGGCCGCTGATGTGCCAGGTCTCACGCTTTGACCCGTGGAAGGATCCGCTGGGCGTGATCGACGCCTACCGGATCGTGAAGACGCAGGTGCCACAGGTGCAACTCGCGCTGGTGGGTTCGATGGCCAGCGACGACCCTGAGGGATGGGACTTCTTCAACGCGACGATCGCGCACGCCGAGGGAGACCCAGACATCCACATCCTCAACAACTTCAACAACGTCGGGGCGATCGAGGTCAATGCCTTCCAGTCGCACGCCGACGTGCTGATCCAGAAGTCCACCAGGGAGGGCTTCGGGCTGACCGTCGCAGAGGCGATCTGGAAGGCGCGGCCGTTCATTGGCGGTAACGTGGGGGGAATCCCGCTGCAGGTGGAGGACGGCGTGACAGGTTTTCTGGTGTCGAGTGTCGAGCGGTGCGCCGAGCGCGCTCTTGAGATCCTCGCTGACCCCGCGCTCGGTAAGACACTCGGCCGCCGCGGCAAGGAGCACGTCCGCACCCATTTTCTGACACCGCGCTATCTGCGCGACTATCTGCGGATCTTCAGCGAGCTAAACCAGCCATGAGCGAGACACCGGCGCAGCGAGTACCGCTGGTGCTGGTCTCAAACCGCGGTCCGGTGACCTTTCACCCCGGTGGCGAGGTGCAGCGTGGCTCCGGGGGGCTGGTGACGGCGTTGACGGGCCTCGCCTCCCACCGCGAGGCGGTCTGGGTCGCCTCGGCCATGTCCGAGCACGACATCGAGGTCTCCCGCGAGCACGGCGGGCGGGCGTTTCCGGTGCGCTCCCCGACCGGCGGCGATTATCAGGTGCGCTTGGTGGCCTCAGACCCCGAGGCCTACGACCGCTTCTACAACGACTTCGCCAACCCGATGCTGTGGTTCATCCAGCACTACCTGTGGGATCTCTCCAACGCACCGGACATCCGTCGTGAGGAGATCGAGGCGTTCGAGTTTGGCTACAACGTCGTCAACGAGGACCTCGCGCGGGCGGTCGTGGAGGAGCTGGAGGGAGTCCCGGAGCCGGTAGTGATGGTCCACGACTACCACCTGTACACGCTGCCCGAGCTGGTCCGCCGGGCCCGACCGGACATCTTCCTGCACCACTTCATCCACATCCCGTGGACACAATCGGATTCCTGGCGAGTGCTGCCATCGCGTATTCGACGAGAGATCTTCACGGGCCTGTTGGCCAACGACATCATCGGCTTTCACACGCGCTCCTATAGGCGGAACTTCCTGCAGTGCTGCCAGGACCTGATGGACCTCGAGGTCGATTTCGAGCGCGGGGTGGTGCGCCTGGAGGATCGCGAAGTGTGGGTCAGGGCCTACCCGCTGCCGATCGACCACTCCGCGACCCGGCGCATCGCCCAGGGCAGCCGGGTGAAAGAGTTCGAGGCCGAGCTGTTGCGCCGCCGCCGCGACTATTTGATCCTGCGCGTGGACCGGGCGGACCTCTCCAAGAACGTGTTGCGCGGCTTCTCCGCGTTCGACCTGTTCCTCGAGCAGTACCCGGAGTTCTCAGAACGGGTCACGTTCATGGCGCAGCTGATGCCTTCGCGTACAGATGTGCCCCAGTACGCGGAGTACCTGGAGCGGATCGAGGCGCTGGTGGCGGTCGTCAACCACCGGCACGGCACACCGGACTGGATGCCGATCCAGCTGAAGCTGCGCGACGACCTGGACGAGGCGATGGCCGCTTACAAGCACTACGACGTGCTGCTGGTCAACGCCATGTTCGACGGCATGAACCTCGTCGCCAAGGAGGGGCCGATCGTCAACGAGCGGGAGGGTGTGTCGATCCTCTCGGAGAACACCGGTGCGCATGAGGAGCTCGCGCAGTTCGCGCTTTCGGTGAACCCGTTCGACATCCAGGAGCTGGCGGACTCGATCCACGCGGCGCTGACGATGGGTGCCGCCGAGCGGTCACGGCGGGCACGGGGGCTGGCGCAGATCGTGACCTCCAGGGATCCCGGCGACTGGATCGACGAGCAGCTGGCGGACATCCGGGCGAAGAGACAGGCCGGCTGATCTGTGGCGCTGTTATCATTGCGCGCCGTTAGTTGACTCTTCCCGCCCCCACATATGATTTGGTGCTGCTGCTCGACCCGAACGCCGAGCAGGATGTGCGCTCGAAGGTGCTCGCAGAGGCCCAGGAGGCGATCTCCGCCCAGGGCGAGCTGCTGCGTCACGACGAGTGGGGCGACCGGGCGTTGGCCTATCCGATCGACCACAAGACCAGCGCTGAGTATCACCTGCTGCAGTTCCACGTGGCCGACACCGAGCTGCTGAGCGGCTTGAACCGTTCGCTGCGCATCGCCGATGGTCTGATTCGCTTTCGCATCGTCAAGCTCCAGCCGGGCACACCACCACCGCCCGATATGCGTCCCGGACACGAGGCGAGCGCACGTGCTCGGCCCGAGACTCCACCCCCAGCGGACTCGCCGGTCGTCGAGCACGCGCCAGCTGACTGATCCCGGCCAAACTCCGGGATCTACAGAAACCGCGCCGTAGCTAATAAAATCGGCTCATGAGCGCGGAGAGCAACGTCGGCCAGGGACACATGGACCCAGAGGGCTCGAATGTCAGCCGCACCGATGTCCTGCGCGCTTCCCCACAGATGTTCGATTCGCGCGTGCTGGACGCGCTCTCGCGGGTGCATCCCGCGGTCCCTGTGCTGATCTTCGCGCCGGCGATCCTCCTGCTCGGCGCGTGGGGCCTTGAATATGTCGAGATGCTTCCCCTGGTGGGGCTCCTCGCAGCCGGGTACGCGATGTGGACGCTGTTTGAGTACTGGCTGCATCGGCTCGTGTTCCACTTCGAGCCACAGGACGGGATCGGCGCGCGGCTGCACTGGATCATCCACGGCGTCCACCACGACCATCCGAACGACCCGCTGCGCCTGGTGATGCCCCCCGCGGTGAGCGTTCCCCTCGCCGCCGGCGTATTCGGCGTGCTCTATCTGATCTTCGGCGTCCGCTACGCGCCCGGTCTCGGCGCCGGCTTCTTCACCGGTTATTTGATCTACGACATGATGCACTACTACCTGCATCATTTCCGCCCGCACGGGCGTCTGGGGCGCATTCTCCGCGAGCGCCACATGCGCCACCACTTCCAGGACGACACGAAGGGTTTCGGGATCAGCGCCCCCTACTGGGATGAGATTTTCCGCACCTCTTCGCGCAGCCACCGGTCCACCGGTGGAGATCCGTCATCCCTATAGGGATGACGCCCAAAACCAATCGCCGCAACTAGCGGATTTGGCTAGCCCATTGACAAAAGTGACGCCCGGCTGCGTCTCTACACTCGCCGCAGTGTGAACTGAAAGTCACCAGATCCGAAAAGGAAAGGAGCGCGCTATGGCCGCTACCAACATAAACAGAGTCGTGATGACCGGAAACCTGACAGCGGATCCCGAGTTGCGTTCGCTGCCGAGCGGAACTTCGGTGTGCAGCTTGCGCATCGCGTGCAACACGCGCCGCAAGGACGGCAGCACCGGTGAGTGGACCGACAAGCCCAACTACTTCAACATCACGGTATGGGGAGCACAGGGCGAGAATGCGGCCCGTTTTCTGGCCAAGGGGCGCCCCGTGGCGATCGACGGGCGCCTGGAGTGGCGCGAGTGGGAAGCACAGGACGGCACCAAGCGTCAGTCAGTCGATATCATTGCCGACTCGGTCCAGTTCCTGGGCTCGCGGGACGGTGCCCCCCAGTCAGGTGGCTTCGCGGGAGACGGGAACGGAATGGACAGTGGTATATCCGTAGATGAGCGGGATTTCGAGCCAGTACCCGTCGCTGCTTCAGCCGGCGACGACGACATTCCGTTCTGAGTCAGCAACACTGCACAGCGAGGTCTTAAAGTGGCAAAGCGCGGTCGAAACAAGCCGACCCGTCGGCGAAGTGAGAAGAAGGGCGGTTCCGGCAGCGGACGTCGCAAGTACTGCCAGCACTGCCGCGAGAAGGTCGCGCAGGTCGACTACAAGGATGTGACCTCGCTGCGCAAGTTCATCTCCGAGAAGGGCAAGATCCGTTCGCGGAGAATCACCGGCGCGTGCCGTCGTCATCAGGGTCAGATCGCCAGAGCGGTCAAGGTCGCTCGCGAGCTGGCCCTGCTGCCGTACGTCAACGAGGGCGGTCGTGATGACAATCCACGTCGCGATCGCGACCGCGACCGGGAACGGTAGCCGGACGTGCCCGAAGCGATACTGCTCAAGGATGTGGGCGAGCTCGGCGAGCAGGGCTCGGTGGTGGATGTCTCAAAGGGCTACCTGCGCAACTATCTGATCCCACGCAAGCTGGCGCAGCCAGCCACACGCGCAGCTGTTGAGGCCGTGCGCCACCGCCAGCAGGCGCAGGAGCGGGCCGAACGCGAAGCCACCGAACGTGCCCAGGACAACGTCAACCTGCTGAACAAGACGGTGCTGACGATCTCCCAAGAGGCCGGCGCCGACGGGCGCCTGTTCGGTTCGGTCACCGCCCAGGACATCGCCGGCGCGATTCGCGATGCACGCGGAATCAAGTTGGACAAGAACAAGGTGCACCTGCCCGAGCCGATCAAGAATGTGGGCACCTACATGGTCGTCGTCGATGTGATCGACGGGGCCACAGCGACCGTCAAGACGATGGTCGTCGCCAACAAGTAGATCGTCGGCGGTCTCTGGCGAGACCCTCCAGCCGTCGCCTGAACTGATTGGCGCAAAAGACGTTCGCTGGTCCCCGGTCCGTCGGAGATGGCCTGGTGAGAATCCTCACGCCGGGACGCGTGCGACCATTGGTTGGTGTTCATGAATTCATGCCGATATAGCGGGTTAGATGCCATAGACCGTGATAGCGGCTATCTACACTCGCTGGGGTCATGAACACCATCTCGCCCCCGATCGCGCGCAACGGCAACGGCTCCGCCCCGACAGGCGCGATCCTGCCGCCGCACAATCTCGAGGCCGAGCAGTCGGTGCTGGGCGCGATCCTGCTGTCGGACCGCTCGCTGTATGCGCTGGTGATCGAAGAGGGTCTGCGCACCGATGATTTCTACCGGGAGCGCCACGGCCTGATCTACGAGGCGATGCTCTCTCTCTACAACGAGTCAGAACCGGTGGACGTGCTGACCGTCACCGATCGGCTGCGGGGGATGGGTAGGCTCGAGGAGATCGGAGGAGCGGCGACGGTTGACGAGCTGACCGGTGTCGTCCCGGCCGCCGGCCACGCGCGCCGCTACGCGCAGATCGTGCGCGAGAACGCTCTATTGCGCCGGCTATTGGCCGCCTCCTACGAGATCCAGGCCAGCGTGATGGGGCACTCCGCGGCGCCGCGTGAGCTGGTCGAGCAGGCCGAGAAGGCGATGCTCGAGGTGGCGCGCGATGATCGCCAGCAGGACTTTCGGGCGATCGAGGAAGTACTGCACGAGGAGCTCGACAAGCTGCACCGGCTCTCTCGTCGAGAAGACCTCGCTGACCGGTACTCCGTCGGGATTTACCGATCTCGACGAGATCACCGGCGGATTTCAACCGGGAAACCTGATCATCATCGCCGCCCGTCCTGCGATGGGCAAGAGCGCGCTCGTCTGCAACATCGCCGAGAACGCCGCTGTCGAGCACAAACGGTCGGTCGCCCTGTTCAGCCTGGAGATGGCCGAGGCGGAGCTCGCCCAGCGCTTTGTCGCCTCCCAGGCGCGGATCAAGGGCGAGGAGCTGCGCAAGGGCCGTGTGGCCGAGCAGCGCTGGCCCAAGATTCTGAAGGCCTCCCAGCGTCTGGCAGCCGCGCCGCTGTGGGTGGACGATTCCAGCGACGTAGGCCTGCTCGAGCTCAGGGCCAAGGCGCGCCGCTTGCACAACCAATGCGAGGGCGGGCTCGGGCTGATCATCATCGACTACCTGCAGCTGATGCGCACCGATAGCCGCTACGACAGCCGAGTCACCGCGGTGGGCGAGCTCAGCCGCGGGCTGAAGATCCTGGCGCGTGAGCTGGGCGTTCCCGTGATCGCCCTGTCGCAGCTCTCCCGTGCTGTGGAGCAGCGTCCTGACAAGAAGCCACAGCTGTCGGACCTGCGCGAGTCGGGTAACCTCGAGCAGGACTCCGACCTCGTCATGTTCATCTACCGCGATGAGTACTACGACGAGGAGTCCGAGCGGGTCGGTGAGGCCGATCTGATCATCGCCAAGCACCGCAACGGCGCGGTCGGTAGGGTCACGCTGACTTTCCAGAAGGAGTATCCGAAGTTCATGAACTACGCCGGTGAGGGTCGTTTCGCGCAGTGAGTTTCGAGGACCACCAGCCAATCGGCTCTCTCATCGAACGGCCTCCACCCGATGGCTCCTGTCCGTTCGGGGTGTGCGACGGGAGCGGTTTTGCGATCGACGAGGCGACCAATACGGCCAGCGACTGTCGCTGCCGCGCGGCGCGGATAGCCAAGCAGCGCTCAGCCAACCTCGAGGGACGCATTCCGAAGAAGTATCGAGGTGTCTCCTTCGAGCGCCCGCCGGTGCCCGGGATGCCCGAGCCGGTGGTCTACCAGGTGCGCCAGTATGTGCACAATCTCGTGGCGCGTCTGGAGGAAGGACGCGGCCTGTGGTTGGTGGGCGATGTCGGCACGGGCAAGACGACACTCGCGATGATCGTCTCCAAGGCCGCCATTCAGGCGGGTAACTCCGTCGCCATCTATTCACTGCCCAGGCTGCTGAACCTGATTCGGGACGAGATCGGCACCGACAGCAATCTGCTGGACCTGCTCGACAGGCTCTCCTCGGTCGATCTGTTGCACATCGACGATCTCGGCGCCCAGCACACCACACCGTGGCGCCTGGAGCAGCTGTATTCGATCGTGGACGCCCGCTACCAGGCGGGCAAGGCGATCCTCGCCACCACCAACCTGATGCCGGACGATCTCTCCCAGCAGTTGGGCGCGCGCGTCGTCAGCGGCGAGGACGGCGGTCGAGATCGGGTGATCGTCACCGACAGGGCCAGCGAGCAGGTCGGCCGGCGTATCGTTTCCCGGCTGATCGAGATGTGCGGCGACCCGCTGCCCTTGTTCGGGGAGGACAAGCGCCGCGAGTTTCAGGCGCACGTTCACCTCGCCTAGGCTCGTGGGGTTCTTGTTTCTCCTCGTTACCGGGTGAGCCTTCCCTAGACTGCACGGGGCGATGCCTGGAATAGTCATAGTCGGCGCTCAGTGGGGCGATGAGGGCAAGGGCAAGATCACCGACCTGCTGGCCGAGCATGCCGACGCGGTCGTGCGCTTTCAGGGCGGCAACAACGCCGGCCACACGATCGTGCGCGAGAACGGCGAGGAGTGGAAGCTGCACCTGATTCCCTCCGGGATCCTCTACCCGGGCAAGTGCTGCGTGATCGGCAACGGGGTGGTCGTCGACCCGAAGGTGCTGATCGACGAGCTCGACTCGCTGCGGGCGCGGCGGGTGGACGTCAGCGGGTTGCGCATCTCCGCCAACGCTCACCTGATAATGCCCTACCACCTGCTGCTGGACTCTGCGGGGGAGGCGAAACTCGGAAGCCTGCAGATCGGCACGACCAGACGCGGGATCGGTCCCTGCTACGCCGACAAGGCCGCACGGCTTGGCATCCGCGTGCAGGACCTGCTGGACGAGAAGATCCTGAAGAAGAAGATCGTCGCGGCGATGGAGCCCAAGCGGCTGTCGCTGCGGCCGTTTGAGAAGGACCCGTCGCTCGATCTGCGCGCGATGACCGAGGAATACCTGACCTACGGGCATCGCCTAGAGCAGCACATAGCCGACACCGCCAAGCTGATGTGGGAGCTCCTAGATGGCGGCGAAAAGGTCATCTTCGAGGGCGCCCAGGCCACGATGCTCGACATCGACCATGGCACCTATCCGTTTGTCACATCCTCCAATCCCGTCGCCGGGGCCGCCTGTGTCGGGGCTGGCATCGGGCCGAAGGACATCGACGAGATCTGGGGGGTCACGAAGGCCTACGCGACACGGGTCGGCGCGGGACCCTTTCCAACCGAGCTGGAGGACGAGATGGGAGAGCGGCTGCGTCAGCGAGGCGGCGAGTTCGGCACCACCACCGGGCGGCCGCGGCGGACGGGCTGGCTCGACCTCATCGCGCTGCGCTACGCCACACGGCTGAACTCGCTGTCGGCGCTAGCTATCACCAAGCTCGATGTGCTCTGTGGGCTGGATCGCATAAAGGTCTGCACGAGCTATCGCGGGGCGGAGGGAGCGGAGTTCGTGGATTTCCCCTACCACCAAACGGTGCTGCATCACACGACAGCCGAGTACACCGAGCTCGACGGCTGGAGCGAGGACATCAGCGAGTGCAGAAGCATCTCCGACCTGCCGGCGGCAGCCCAGGAGTACCTGCGGCTGATCGCGCAGAAGGCCGGTGCGCCGATAGGAATGGTCGGTGTGGGCCCGGGCCGCGAGCAGGTGATCTGGAGCGAGGAGGGTCTGCAGACGATCGCCGCCAACAACGGACGGCCGGCCACCAGCTAGCGTCGCTATCGAGCTGCGCGCCTGCCGCGGGGATCGACGGTCCCGTTGGGGGCCAGCAGCCGCAGTGCGAGCAGCGCCGTGGAGAGGCCCCCCAGCACACCGAGCGCTACCTGTACGCTGAGCTTGCCCTCCGCCGACCAGTAGACATCGTCGAGGTCGAGCAGCAGGGCGGACTCATCGACGGTCAGCGCGAGACCCATCCCGAACGGTATTGCCATTCTCACGGCCGAGCCCTTCTGTGGAAAGAGGATCGCTCCCGCCCCCGCCGTGAACGCGACCACGATGCCCGGCACGAAGTGGTGGATGTGTCGGCGGCGGATCGTGAGGTTCCGCAGCGGCCCTAGCTTGCCGTGCCTGCGGATCAGATGGGTCAGGAGGCGGACGCCTGCCAGCGAGGTCGCGAAGGACCCCAGCATGCCCAGCAGCGCCTGCTGAGTGTGTGTGAGATCCGCGGCAGCCGCGGTGATCAGTTCCGCGGGCGTATCGCGCCGGCCCGCGAGACGGCCACGCATCCGCGATGACCCGGCTCGGTGGGGTGAGGTGGCCCATACAAACCTGGTAACGATCATCACAATTACCTGACTGTAGGTGGCCCTTTGGTCGGTTCGCTGCGAGAAGCCTCGACGGACGCCATGCCACGGGTGTCGCTGCTCTAGCATCTGGCCCTTGGCGCCCTGAGAAACAAAGGAGATGGCATGGCAAGCGCAGCGGGACCAATAACCGGGGTTGACTTCGTGTCCGTCCCCACCGGCGACCTCGCGGCCGCAGTGGAGTTCTACGGCGAGGCGGTCGGGTTGCCCCGCTCGGTGTACATGCCGGAGCGCAACTTCGCGGAGTTCGAGACGGGAAACCTCACGCTCAGTTTGATCGATCCGGTGAAGATGGGCATCGGCGACCTGCAAGCCAACCGCAACCCGATCGCGCTGAAGGTGGACGATGTCGGCGCGGCTCGCGCGGAGCTAGAAGGGCGCGGCGTCAGTTTCACGGGCGAGGTGTTCGACACCGGCGTGTGCCACATGGCGTTCTTCGCCGACCCCGACGGCAACGCGCTGATGTTGCACCACCGCTATGCGCCACGTGCCACCGACGGTTGAGCTCACCGCCGACCGAACGGTGGCGGCGTGATGCTGCTCTATAACTCCGCTGTCTCGGGTAACTGCTACAAGGTTCGGCTGCTGTTCGCCCAGCTCGGTTTGGGCTATGAAGCCCGGGAGGTCGATGTCGTCGAGCGGTCCGGGCGCGAGCAATTGCTTGGGGAGCTCAATCCGGCGCTGCGAGTACCGACGCTGGTGCTAGACGACGGTCGTGCGCTGGCCGAGTCGAATGCGATCCTCTACTACTTCGGCGAGGGCAGTGCCTATTTGCCCGAGGATCGTTTCGCGCGAGCGCAGGTCATGCAGTGGCTGTTCTTTGAGCAGTACAGCCACGAGCCGTACATCGCTGTGCTGCGCTTCTGGCTGACCTACTCCAACAAGCAACCGGATCCCACCCAGGTGGCGCTCAGGCGCGAAGGTGCGCTGGCGGCGCTGGACGCGATGGAGCGCCACCTGCGAAAAAGGACGTTCCTGGTCGCCGAGCGCTACACGATCGCCGATATCGCGTTGTACGCGTATACGCACGTGGCCGGCGAGGCACAGCTCGAACTATCGGGCTATCCGGCGCTGTGCGCGTGGCTAGAGGTCATCGCCGCGCAATCGGGACACATCACCATCAATGCCAGTTGAGAACAAACAGACCGACGGTGTGATGAGCAGCGGACCGGTCCTGCACGTTCTGCGGGTCTTCTGCGACGATCGGGAACGGGCAGGCAATCTGCTGGAGTCTTTCCCCGATGGTGGTGCCGTGCCAGCGGCTCAGCGCCAGGAAATCGCCAGGCAGCTCGGCTTCTCAGAGACGGTGTTCGTCCTGGATCTGGACACCGCCAGCCTGGAGATCTATACGCCGGCGCGGGATCTTCCCTTCGCTGGCCATCCACTCGTGGGCACCGCCTGGCTGCTGGGCGCAGACAATCCCGATCTCTCGGTGCTGCGCCCGCCCGCAGGCGAGGTGCGCATGGAGATCCATGAACGGCTGGTGTGGGTGCGCGCGCGGGCCGAGTACTCGCCTCACTGGGACAGCGTGCGGTTGGACGCCGCCGAGTCAGTCCTCGAGTTGAAGGGGCCACCCGGCGACCTGGGGCATGTGCAGGCATGGGCTTGGCAGGACGAGGAGGCGGGGGTGGTGCGAGCGCGCGTCTTTGCCGAGGAGTATGGAGTGCCCGAGGATCCTGCCACCGGCTCGGCCGCGATTGTGCTGTGCGCCGCGCTGAGGCGAGAGCTTCGCATCATTCAGGGCCAGGCCGGCATGGAGAGCGAGATTCGGGTCCGGCCGCTAGCTGATGGATGGTTCGCACTCGGTGGGCGGGTCGTCGTGGATCGATCGCCTGAATCCTTCCGACTACAGGACTAGCGTGGGTCGCGGCAAAGGATTGCGATGCTCTGGTGAAGGTTTCACCCGCCCGCCGTGATCAGCCGTAGGCCAACGTCGAGGTCGGCGCGATCAAGCAGGTGGCCGTAGCGAGACTGCCACTCGCCGCTGTCGAGGTGCTCCCGCAGCTGCGCGAGGGCACGATCGACGACGCCGGCGGGCAGGTCGTGCCAAGGCGAAGTTGCCGCTCGCGCCGCCGGATCGAGGTAGGCATGTGGACGCGCCCAGAACGCCGCCATGAACCCGTCCTCGCACTCTCGGGGAACCGGCAGCACCTCGACTTGGGCGTTGGGAAGCATCTCCCGAAGTTGATCGATGGTGGGAAACCGCGATGCGTGCTGACCGCGCAACTCGGGTAGGTAGTCGCGCACGAGCCACAGCTCGGACAGTGCTTCGACGTCCATTGTCACGAGCACGATGCGGTCGCGCACCACACGTACAAGCTCGCGCAGACCGGCTTGGGCATCATCCCAGTGGTGCACCGTCAGAATCGCCATGGCAGCGTCGACGGTCTGGTCAGCCAAGGGTAGCCGCTCTACCGGTGTCTGGATCACAGGGGCCGCGTCCGGTGGGCGCTGAGCGATCATCACGCCAGAGGGCTCGACCGCCAGGACCCATCGATCTGGCGGCTCGTAGGAGCCCGTTCCAGCTCCCACGTTCAGGACGGTGCGGGCATCTCCGAGCGCGGCCCAGATTCTGCTTGCGAGCACCGGATCGGTTCGGCGTATCCCTTGGTAGCCCACGCCGATGCGGTCATACACAGATGAGGCGCCCATCAAAGCGTCAGCCGTCATCCCGCACGAGTCTACTGGCATGACGGAAGGCCGAACCACTCATCTGCTCTCGGTGGTGTTCGCTCGCGAGCAGCACGCCCACCGACCGGCGCCAACGGTCACGCAACATCAGGGAAATGGGCCGTGTAGGAATCGAACCTACAACCTTGGGCTTAAGAGGCCCCTGCTCTGCCGGTTGAGCTAACGGCCCTGAGGGCAGCTGGCCCGCAAGAGGGCCGACTTCGCCTGCAGATTCTAGCCGACCGGGTTTTTGGGCTCCTCCCGGCCTATTTCTTTGCGCTCTTGGGCGTTGATTTGGCCGGGGTCGGGCTCGAGTGTTTGACCGTGTATGTCTTGCCGCCCACTTTGACGGTGTTGGTCGGCGTGGGGGTAGCCGCCGCCGCTTCGGATGGGGATACGGACGGATTCTTCTTGATTTCTTCGAGCTCTTTCTTGAGCGTCGCCCGTTGTGCCTTTGGCGCCAGGCTGACCGCCTTGGCCGAGGCCAGATCGCCCTCACGGGTGTTTTTCGCCTTATAGGAGAACTGGGCCAGCTCTCCATACAGGGCGGCGCTCGGCGGCTTTGAGGGTAGGAAGATCTGCAGGGCTTGCACCGCTTGTGCCGGCTGATTCAGGCCTTCTTCGGAAAAGACCGTCACCATCCGCTCGGCCAGTTCTGGGCTGGGCTTGGAATCGACAGCCAGGTAGTGGCTCCACGAGACGGCGATGGTCCCCAGCAGTTCCTTGCCTTTGCTGGTGAACTTGGCGGTGGCCGATTCGTAATTCGATTCGCCGCCGGCTTCGTGCAGTTGGGCGCTGACCAGCGCCGCCCAGGCCGCAGCGTCGTTGGGATGCTTCTTGAGAATGTCTTGCTGCTTTTTGATCTGGCTTGCGAAGCTCGCGGTGCCATTGTTCTTTTCTTCGCTCAGAAAGTTCAGCAGGCCGCCGCTGCCGCCTCCCACCCCGACGCCGAAGCCGATGAAGCCGACGCCAAACAGCAGCGCGAGGCCTAGATATACGACCTGCACGACGCGGCGGCGTCCCCGTCCTCTCAGATCAAAGAGCATCAACCGGCAATTCTAGGGACGCGGCGTAGATCCTGGTTGGCGCCACCAGCGGTCTCCTCTCTATGCGGCGGTCGCTACTCGGAGAGATCGCGGTCGATGTGGTCGATTATCTGCTCGACGCTGAGGTCGGAGCCGCCTGGATCAGGCGACTCCCCGTCCGGCGTGGCGGCACCCTGACCCGGGGCGGGTGGATCTGCATGGCCTGTGGACGCGGCTCGCTCGCGCCTTTCAGAGCGCCTGGCCACCAACGCCGCTACCACGATGCTCACCTCATACAGCATGTACAGGGGGACCGTCTCGAGCATCAGGGTGATCGCGTCTCCCGGCAGAAAGGCGGCCACCGCGGCGCACGCCAGCACGGCATAGCGGCGGTTTTTACGCAGCTGCCTGGGGGTGACGATCCCGACCCTGGTGGCGGCCAGAATCGCCACGGGCACCTGGAAGACCAGTCCCATCGCCAGCAGCATCGTAGCCGCGAATTTGTAGTACTGATTGGCTTGCACCAAGGTGTTGAACTCGCTGCTGTTGAAGTTCACGAAGAAGTGGATCGCGGCGGGTAGCACGACGAAGTAGCCGAACAGCACCCCGGTCACGAACAGAAACGGGATTGCGCTCAGCAGCGGCAGGGCCATGCGGCGCTCGTCGGGCTTGAAGGCCGGCAGCAGGAATCCATAGAGCTCGAACAGGATCACCGGCAGGGCGAAGATCAACGCGAAGACGAATGTGACCGTGAGCGTCGCCGTGAACGGCTCACCGATCCCCAGCGTCGTGAGCTTGTCGCCTTCGGACTTGCGTGGCACCTTGGCCACGTCTTCATGCAGCCGCGTGGCCAGCGCCGCCAGCTGGGCCCGGGTGTGGGCGGGGAGGTGGCTGCCGGAAGCAGCCAGCGCGCCCACGGCTTCACGCGTGTCTTCGGCCGTTTTGATGATTGCCTTCTGCGCGAGGGTTGCCTGGCCGAGCACGCCGTGACCCTCTTCGACCTGCTTGTGGGTCTGCGCGTTGTAGGGCTTGTTGATGAGGTGCAGCAGCGCGTGGTTCTGCCACAGGCACAGACCGAACGCGATCGCCAGCGCGAGCGCGCTGATGATCAGGCGTGTGCGCAACTCGTCCAGGTGATCTACGAGGCTGAGTCGATCCTCGTGGCTGATCGGGCGGATCGCGGTTGCCATAGCGGTGGCGGGCGGCCTTGCAAGCGGCTCTTGCCCGTACACAAGCCTATCGGCTCAGGGCGCTATTCAGATCACTACGAGGTTTCCCACAGGATCGGTGAACTCGTGTGTCCGGATGGCTAAAGCCAATCGCCACATAGGTCGATAGGGGTGGGGAGCGACAATGCACCCCGATAACGCCCATCAAACTGGACAGGTCCCTCTGCCGGGCCACGCGGAGCCCGTCGAGGATTTGCACGTCTGCCCCTACTGTGGGGGAGAGTTCGTGTATCCGTTGGACTGGGCCGAGGAGGGTCCTAGGCATTGGCGGATCCTGCTGCGCTGTCCAGACTGTGAGCAGGTTGACAGCGGTGTGTTTCCACAGGCCGCGGTGGAGCGTTTGGACAACGAGCTCGATCGCGCGACCGCCGAGCTCCTGGGCGACTTGCGGCGCATCACGCAGGCCAACATGACCGAGGAAGTCGAGTTCTTCATTCGGGCGCTGCAGGCCGACGTGATCGTCCCCAGCGACTTCTAGAGAAGCACTCTTAGCGGTAGCGCTCCACGACCGCGTCGGCGACCAGCGAAAGCAGGTCACCGCGGCCGTCGGGAAGGCTTGCGGGCAATGTCTTCTTGGCTTTCTCGACAAGTACCAGGGCTCGCTCACGCGCCTTCTCGAGTGCCCCGGTGGCGGCGATGCGGTCGCATAGCTCCTCTGCCTGTCGGGGGGTGCGCAGGGAGGCGAGCTCTATCGCCGCCAGCTCCGGGTCGGATTCCCGGGCCAGGATGAACGGAAGCGTGACGGTGCCGTCGAGTAGGTCTGTGCCGCGTGACTTGCCGGTGTGCTGGACTGGACCGGACACATCGAGCACGTCGTCGAGCAGCTGAAAGGCCAGGCCGATGCGCCTGGCGAAAGCGCCGAGCGCGTCGGCCAGCAGCTGAGACCCTTCCATGGCCAGCAGCGCACCAAGTCTGCAGGCCGCCTCGAACAGCGCCGCGGTCTTCAGTTCGCAGCGCCGCAGGTATCGCTCGACGGGGACGTGTGTCGCGTAGGCGTCCTCGCGTTGCAGCAGCTCCCCCACCGCCAGCGCGGAGCTCGCATCTGAGAGCGCCTGCAGCTGATCGATGTCTCGGTTCAGCGAGAGCTGCGCGAAAGCCCTCGAGAACAGCAGATCGCCCGTCGCCACCGCGACCTCCCGTCCGGCCAATGCGGCCACCGTTGGCTGCCCTCGGCGCAGCGCAGCGCCGTCGATCACATCGTCGTGGACGAGCGTCGCGGAGTGCACGAGCTCGACCGCGACAGCCGCTCGCACAAGTGCCTGCTCACCGTCGGGTCCCGGCTGTGGTCCTCCGGCCGACTGGGCGGCGATCAGCACCAGCAATGGGCGCAGGCGCTTGCCGCCCGCGAGTATCGTCGCGTTCGCGTGCACCGCTAGTGGCGCTCCGGACTCGGCGGTCACCTCCTCCAGGTGGGCCTCGGAGCGGCCCATCAGCCGTCGCAGAGTCTCACCGCCGAGGCTCATGATTCCCTCGACCGCCTCCAGGTCGCTGTTGGCGTGCTGGGGGGACGCTGCTTGCCGTGCTCATGCGGCTGACCTTGGGCTATGGCGTGCTACGGGCTCCGCACAGACATCGACTGGGTGATCGGCACCGGCCACCGGAACAATGTGCATCAGTAGACGGTACCGGCATGGATGGTGACTATGCCACCCGCGGTCAATAGATAGGTGATGTCGCGCAGTCCCACGCTCGCCATCGTGCCCGCCAACTCGACGGGCCCAGGGAAGCGCTTGACCGAATTCGGCAGGTATGAGTATGCGTCGGGATCGGCGGAGATGCGCCCAAGTTGGGGCACTACGCGATCGAACCAGAGCCGGTAGAACCACGACAGCGGCGGCCGGGTGGGTGTAGTGAACTCCAGCATCACCACACGTCCACCGGGGCGCACCACGCGAGTCATCTCAGCGAGACCGCGTGTCAGGTCTGAGAAGTTGCGGGCACCGAAGCCAACTGTGGCGGCGTCGAACGAGTCGTCTGGGTAACCGAGTTCCAGCGCGTCGCCCCACTCAAACCGCAGCGTCTGGGGGAACTTGTTCTTGGCGCGAGCGCGACCGAGCATAGCCTCGGAGAAGTCGCTGCCCACCACCTCGCCTCCCGGGCTCACACGTCTGGCGAGCTCGAGCGCCAGGTCGCCGGTGCCGGCGGCCACATCCAGTACGCGGTCGCCCGGACCGATGCCCGCGATGTCGGCCGCGCGCTCGCGCCAGCGGTGGTGGATGCCGGCGGTCATGACGGTGTTCAGCAGGTCATAGACGCCCGCGATGCGGTCGAACATGGCCCGAACTTCCTCCGCCTGCAGCCGTCCGCTGCTCGTGGCGCTCGGCGCGCTGCTCGGACCGGCGCCTTGCTCAGCGGCCATTGCCGCTACTTGAGCTGGCTGAGGAAGTTGACTACCGCTTCGAACTTCTTCGCCGGCAGATTCTTGAACGGGGGCATCGGCGCGGTCGGATTCACGAGCGTACGGGCGATTCCTTGCCGGGGCAACCTCGAAGCGATGTGGGTCAGCTGGGGTCCCGGACCATTGTTGCCATTCTCCCCAATCTGGTGGCAGGCCTCGCAGCCCGAGGCAGCGACCGCCAGACGACCTTCGTTGAACTGCGCCACGGCGGCTGGTCCCTGCTGGATCACGGCCGCGGGCGTGGCGATATTCAACGCGGTTGGGGTTCCGGCGTTCGCTCCCTGGTAGGTCAGAAAGGCCATCGCTCCGATTACGAAGATGCCGGTGAGTGTCGCGATCGGTCTGCGCTCTGGCCGGCGCTCTGGGCCGCGGTCATAGAACGGCAGCAGGAACAGCAGGATCATGCCGAGTGTGGGAATCCCGATCGTAGCCAGCGGAACGAGGCTCGGCGGCTTGATCACGCGTAGGAGCTCGAACAGGAAGAAGAAGTACCACTCCGGTCGCGGCACGTAGGTGGTGGTGGTCGGGTTGGCCTTGGAGCCGAGCTCGGCGCCGAGCACCAGCGACAACGCGATGATGACCGCCATCACGATGCAGGCCATGATCGAGTCCTTCGCCACGGCGTAGGGGAAGAACGGCTTGCCCTGGTTCTTCAGGATCGCGTACTCGCGGAGATACTTCTCCTTCTCGCGCTGGTTCATGTCTCAACCTTGCGCAGCTCGGGGTTCTGCTCTGCTTTCAGCCACGGCGGTGCGGTCGTCCCCAGCTTGGCGACCAGATACAGATGGGCGCCGATCAACGCGGCGAGCAGACCTGGCACGAGCAGCATGTGGATCGCGTAGAAGCGCGACAGCGTGGTAGCGCCGAATTCCGGGCCGGCTCTCAGGAAATCCGACAGGTAGGGGCCAATCAGCGGGCCCGTGCCGTTGATGTTCACGCCCACGATCGTCGCCCAGTAGGCGCGCTGGTCGAACGGCAGCAGGTAGCCGGTGAACGACATCACCATCGTCAGGATCAGCAGCACGACGCCGATCACCCAGTTGAGCTCGCGGGGGTACTTGTAGGCGCCAAAGAAGAACGTGCGGCCCATGTGCAGGAACACGAGGATCACCATCACGGTCGAGCCCCACTTGTGCATGCCGCGCACGAACTGGCCGAGGAACACGTCGTTGGTGACGTAGCGGATCGATTCGTAGGCGCCGCCGGCCGGGTCCGGGCGGTAGTACATCGCCAGGAACACACCGGTCACCGCCTGGTTGAGGAAGGCGAACATCGTCGCCGAGCCCAGTGTGTAGAACCAGTTGGTGCCCTTGGGCACCTTGCGGAACATCAGCCAGCGCGCGGCACCGCTCAATGAGGTGCGCTCGTCGACCCAGTTGACGACTGTTATTCCGGCTTCCTTGGCGTGGTCGACGGGACCGGCCTTGCCGTTGCCCTCGCCCGGGCGCGGAGGGGGAGCCTTCAGCGCGGAGGGCAGCGGTGGAGCTGGGAGCTTTGGCAGCTTGGGCATCGCTTAGGGCTTGCGGGCGGAGGGACGTGATGGATACAGATACTGGCCGATGCCATCCAGCGTCTCGCCGGGGTCGCGGGGGGAGAAGCGGCGCAGCTCGCTGTTGACCGAGAACCGGCCGCTGTATAGCTGCACACGGCCGTTGCGCACACGGGTGGGGAACCGATCGAGCGGACGCACCGGTGGGCCGCCCACCGGCTGTCCGAGCAGGTTGTAGACGCCACCGTGGCAGGGGCAGATGAAGCGCTCGGCGGCGTCCACCCAGCGGACGGGGCAACCGAGGTGCGCGCAGCGGGTGGAGATCGCGATGTACGGGGTGGTGGCGTCGTAGCGGTCGGTGTCGATCGTTGGATTGTGCTTGCGCACATAGGCGGTCGACTTACCGGCCTCGCCGATGCCCTTGGTGATCGTGATCACCACCGGGATGTAGTTGTTTTCGGTGAAGTCATCGACGGAGCCGATGTCCTCCCAGAAGTGCGGCGGCTGTTTGAAGATCGGCCCGATCGCAAAACCAAGGGCGGGCAGCGCAAAGGAGGCCGCGGCGATCGCCCCGGCCGTGTGAGCCGAGCCGGTCATGAAGCGTCGGCGTGTGACGGTCTCGCCCTCGAACGCTCCGGGGATACCTCTGTCGAGCGTGTATTTGGACTTGTGCTGGCTGTGCTTGTCGGGCACGTTGGTTCTCCTAGAGATGATCGCCGCCGAGCCGACTCACCGATCTGGTGACGTGCGGGCGCCTGGTGCGGGTGGCAAACAATATCGAGTGAGCGATCACCTGAGGTTCACGAGTCGATGCTCGTGCGCATTGCCTCGATCGCCTGGGGTGAGCCGGCGAGCGCAAGCTGCTTGGCCCGTGTGTATGCATCGCTTGGACCCCAGCCCACGACTCGCGCGCCAGCACGCCAGGCCGCACGCGCCAGCTCTTGGTTGCCGTTGCCGTTGGCCAGGGCGCTGAGGGTGATCACATCGGCCAGCTCGGCGACCGCCTCGGTGTCTCCGAGTGCGACCAGTCGAGAGAGCCCGATCGCATACAGCTGGTCGCCGGCGAGCAGCAGCAGATCCCGATCTTCTGAGTGCAGGACCCGCGGCGTCTCGTAGTGCAACAGATAGCCCTCGTAGATCACCTCCACTAGGAGCTCGTACTCGAGTGGATGGGAGAGGGCGCGGGGGCCGCTCGCCGCCAGCTGTCCGGGTCCCGGCTCGCCGTCTGTCTGCGACGGCCGATCGCCGGCCGTCAGCAGGCTTGCGATCAGGCCTCCCTGCTCGCGCAGAAAGGCAGACAGGCGATCGAGCGGGCTCATGGTCGGGGTCCCCGCCTATCGGTGAGGCTCGCGAACGCGGCGGCGGCAGCCTGACCGGTCATCTGCAAGTGCTCGGCGGAATGAGCCAGCGAGGGAAACCACGCCTCGAACTGCGACGGCGGCACATACACGCCCCGCGAGTACATCGCTCTGCACCAGGCCGCGTACCCATCCAAATCACAGCCCCTCGCGCCCGAGTAGTCCGTGACGGGCTCTTCGCTGAAAAACACTGTCAGTAGACCGGGGAGGCTGCGCACCTGGACGGGATATCCGTTGGCTGCTTCGAGCAGCAGGCCGGCCAGCTCCTCGGTGATCGTGGCCAGACGCAGGTAGGCGCTCTCGTCGAGCAGCTCGAGCGTGGCCAGGCCGGCGGCGACCGCCAGCGGATTGCCCGACAGTGTGCCGGCCTGGTAGACCTCCCCGGCCGGGGCCAGCAGTTTCATCAGCTCCGTCCGCCCGCCGACCGCTGCCGCGGGCAGCCGCCACCGATGATCTTGCCCATGATCGTGAGATCGGGGTGCACTCCCGTCAGTTCCTGGGCGCCGCCGCGTGCCACGCGAAAGCCCGAGATCACCTCGTCGAAGATGAGCAGCGCGCCGATCGCGTCGGCTCGCTCGCGCAGCAGCTCCAGAAAGCCCTCGGCGGGCGGCACGAGCCCCATGTTCGCCGGCAGCGGCTCGGCGATGATCGCCGCCAGTTCGTTTGCCTCGGTCGCGTCCAGGAGCGCCCGCGGGTCATTCCACGGCACCACCACAGTCGATGCTGCCACGGACGCGGGCACGCCCGGGCTTGCGGGGATTCCCTGTGTGGCGAGCCCCGATCCGACATCGACCAGCAGACCGTCGAGATGCCCGTGGTAGGCACCCGCGAACTTGAGGATCTTCTCACGGCCGGTCGCTGCGCGTGCGAGCCGGAGCGCCGTCATGCTCGCCTCGGTTCCGGAGCAGACCATGCGCACCATGTCAACGGACTCCATCCTGCTCTTCACCTCGGTGGCCAGCCGCACCTCTCCCGCTGTCGGCGCACCGAAGCTCGTTCCGTCCTGCGCCGCCGCGAGGACCGCCTCGATCACGGTCGGGGGTGCGTGCCCATGGATCAGCGGCCCCCAGGAGCAGATGTAGTCGACGTAGCGGTTGCCGTCCACGTCCACGATCTCCGCGCCCGCGCCCCGGCCCATGAAGATCGGGTCGCGGCCGACCGCCCGCATCGCACGCACGGGCGAGTTGACCCCGCCGGGGAGCACCTCGAGCGCCAGCCGGTACAGCTCGGCGGAGCGCGTGTCTGTCAGCGACGCGGTCACGAATCTGCGCTCAGGCGTGTCTCGCGCCCACGCCGTCGCCGTAGAGCGCGACGACCATCTCGATCTCGACAGGAATATTGAGTGGCAGCTCCGCCATGCCTACGGCCGAACGGGCGTGGCGCCCGGTTTGCTCGCCAAACACCTCCACCAAGAGATCAGAGCAACCATCGATCACACCGGCGGTGTTGGTAAAGCCGGGCGCACAGTTGACCATTCCGAACACCTTCAACACCGAACACACGAGATCTAGCGAGCCGACCTCCGCGCGCAGCGCTGAAAGCATGAAGAGCCCGACCACGCGAGCGGCCTCGTTGGCGGCCTCCAACGAGATCTCACTCCCAACCTTTCCTTGGATCAGTGCTCCAAGCCCGGCCTCCAACGAGATCTCATCGCCAAGCTGGCCTGGTAGACGATCCAGCGCGAGCGGTCCGTGACCCGAGACGAAGACGAGATCGCCATGGCGCTTCGCCGGCAGGTAGTTGCCCACCGTTGGCAGAAGGCCTGGAAGCTCTATTCCCACCTCCGCCAGACGCGCTTCGGCGCTCATGAAGCATGCTCACGTTCCCACGCCTTGTACTCATCCGTGAAATACAGCAGACGGATCTTCTTGAACTCGGTGGAGGAGTAGAGCGTCGCGCGCTCCTGGATGCCCGTCATCTGCGCGATCGCGTCGAGGATCGCGTCGCACTCCTCCTTAGACCGTCCGTGGGCCATCGTGAAGACCGAGTAGGGCCAGTCTTGGTAGGTCGGGCGCTGGTAGCAGTGCGATATGCCGCGGACCGCCGCCATCTGGCAGCCGACCTCGGGGATCCGCTCCTCGGGCACCTCCCACACCCCCATCCCGTTCGCCGAGAACCCGGCGCGGCGATGGTAGAGGATGGCAGCCACGCGGCGCAGGAGATGGCGTTCGCGCATGCCCTCCAATTGCTCGAGCAATCGCTGTTGCGGAATGCCCAGCTCCTGTGCGGCGGGCGCATACGGCTCTGGGATGACCGGCATGTTGCCCTGGAGCGCACGGATCACCGCCATGTCGAACTCGTCGTAGGGCTGGGGCTCGAGCTCCACCGGCTCGGATGCCTCGGCTGCGCTCGCCAGCGCGCCCGTGTCCCCCTCCATCTCCAGGTCCATGCGGATCTTGAACAGCTTGAGCGTCGGCAGCTGACGCACCGATTCGGCGCCGGCCTCCCGCGCCAGCACCTCCAGTGTGCCATCCACCCCGAGCTTTGAGTCGGGCTCTGTGGCGAGTGTGAACCACAGATTGAAGTCGTGATTGCGCAGATAGTTGTGGGACACACCCGGGTGGCCGTTGATCACCTTGGCCGCCCGGTGCGGGTTCTCCGGATCGACCTTGGCGGCTACCAGCATTGAGGAGTACCCCGAGCGCCCGCGTGTCGAAGATCGGGGTCACCTGGCGGATGATGCGCTTGTGAAGCAGGTCCTGGACACGGCTCATCGCCTCCTGCTCGGAGATCTCGGCCAGCTCGGCCACGCGCAGATAGGGACGCGGCTCGATCGGGAAGCTGCCCTGCATCAGGTTCAGCAGCCGCTTGTTCAGGTCGTCGATCATCACCGCGGCGCCGCCACTGCGGCTGCGGGTCTTCGGGATTGCCCCGGCGGCGCGCTTGGCGTCGGTGGCGCTGTCGCTGATCATGTCTCCTGGGCTAGCCATCGGGCCGCGTCCTTTGCGTGGTAGGTGATGATGATGTCCGCGCCTGCTCTGCGCAGCGAGGTGAGAATCTCGATCACCGTCGCGCGCTCGTCCAGGTAGCCGGCGGCGGCCGCCGCCTTGACCATCGCGTACTCGCCGCTGACGTTATATGCCGCCAGCGGCAGGCGTGTCGCCCGCTTCACGGCCTGATCAGATCGCCGTAGGCCAGCGCGGGCTTGACCATCACCATGTCGGCGCCCTCCTGCACGTCCAGCAGCGCCTCCCGTACCGCCTCGCGACCGTTGGCCGTGTCCATCTGGTAGGAGCGGCGGTCGCCGAACGCGGGCGTCGATCCGGCCGCCTCGCGGAACGGGCCGTAGAAGGCCGAGGCGAACTTCGCGGAGTAGGCGAGGATCGGGACGTCGCTGAAGCCCGCCTCGTCGAGCTCTGAGCGGATCGCTCCCACGCGTCCGTCCATCATGTCCGAGGGCGCCACGATGTCCGCTCCGGCGCGCGCGTGGCTACAGGCCGTGCGCGCGAGCAACTCCAGCGTGGCGTCGTTGTCGATCACGCCGTCGTCGCGCAGCACCCCGCAATGCCCGTGGTCGGTGTACTCGCACAGGCACACATCGGTGATCACCAGCAGCCCCGGCAGATCCCGCTTTATCGCCCTGGTCGCGAGCTGCACGATGCCCTCATCGTCCCAGGCCCCGGATCCCTCTCCGTCCTTCTCGGCGGGCAGCCCGAACAGCAGAATGGCGGCCATCCCGAGCTCGCTGGCGAGGTGCGCCTCCGCAAGCGCTTCGGATACAGACAGGCGCTGCACTCCCGGCATCGCGTCGATCTCTTCGCGGGACACGGCGGTCTGCGAGACAAACAGGGGCATCACCAAGTGGCCGGCGTTCAGCTCTGTCTCGCGAACGAGCCCGCGCAGAGAGGCGCTTGCGCGCAGTCTGCGCATGCGCGTCTTGGGAAAGGCCATCATCCGAGGATACTCCGGCGTCCTCGCTGGTGGCCCGGTCACACGGGCGACCCAAAACCCCTCGGCGAGGCGCACCACCACCGAACGACTGTGATTTTCAGACCAGGCGCCTGAGGGCAACGCGCGCAAGCAGCAGATATCCCGCCGCCAGGGCAGCAGCGTGGGTCAGCGAAATCGCCACTCCCGGCGAGGCGCGGTTGACGGCGCCGTCCAGGGCCTGGAGCGCCGCCTTGAACGGGAACAAGAAGGACAGGATGCGGATCACTTCGTAGAGCCCGGCCGCAACCGAGCCGGCGGGCACGAGCGCCAGGAACGCCAGTGGTAGAGCCAGGAGAAAGGCGAGCAGGGAGGCCGCGCGAACCTCCTTCGCCAGCGCCCCGAGCGCGGCCCCCAGCGCACCGAAGGCCAATGCGCCGACCGCTAGCGCGGCAAGCCAAAGCTCCACACGTCCCCAATCCAAGCCCACGAATCCGCTGATCCCCGCGAGCATCCCAAAGGCCACCAAAAACGAGCAGCCCGCCGCCAGCAGCATCTTCTCCACCAGCACTGTCGTGCGCGAGGTCAGCGCCGGGGGACCCCTCGTCAACCGCGCCAGCGTGTTCTCCTCGCGCTCGAGCGCCACTCCGCCCGCGGCCAGCAGGATGCAGATGAACATCTCGGAGATGCTTACCGCCACCACAACCGCGTAACTGTCGAGGGGAGTGCGTCTGCCGTGAAGCAGCACGCCCTGGATCTGGATCGGCTGACCGACCGTCGTCAGCACCTCATTGGAGAGGTTGAGGTTCTGGGCGGCGAATTCGGCGAAGCGGACTATGCGTTCTAGCTCGGCGTGGTCGTGACCGGGGGGCTCGTCGCGCAGGATCCGGCGCAGCACGGGCGTGAGGTGCTTGAGCCCCAGGACTTCGTGAATGCTGCCGAGCACATTGAAGTTACCGCCCTTGAGGATGAGCCCGATGGCTTGGGAGGCCAGTTGCCTGATTTCCTGCGAGAGCGTCAGGTTCGCCTGCGCGAGGGCGGAGTTGATTGTCGATTGGACGAAGCTCTGCTCTAGGGCGTTGCCGTTGTAGAGGACTTCGATGTGCGCCTGGGTGAGCACCGAGGAGAGCTTCTGGGTTATGTCTGGGGGAAGCACCACGGCGGCCAGCACCTTCCCGGAGGAGATCGCCTGCACGGCCTCCGAGCGGATGGAGAGATATACGGGCGAGATGCCGTTGGTGAGACCCTGGGTGTAGTGGGAGATGCTCAGATGGTGGTTTCCTATTTCGATCTTCTGGCCAGGGGGCGAGAGGTTGACGATCGCGACCTTTGGCTTGGATGGAGCGCGAGAGAGCGCGAACCCGATCAGCAGCGCGATCGCTACCGGATAGAGCACGAGCAGGCAGACCAGCAGGCGGGAGCGTGCCAGGATCAAGAGGTCCTTACGCAGTAGCCAGAGCATCAGTGCCCACGGCTCCTCAGAAACGCGACGAACGCCGCCTCGAAGTCTGTGGATGAGTCGGTACCTGCCTGCTCGGCGAGCTCGCTCGTCGGTCCGCTGAACAAGAGCTCCCCGTCGGCGAGAACCAGCACTCGGTCCGCGTGACGCTCGGCCTCCGCCACGTTGTGCGTGGAGAACACCACGCTCGTTCCTCGCGTGGAGAGAACCTCGATGAACTCCCACAACCGCTCGCGCTGGCGTGGGTCCAGCGAGGAGGAGGGCTCGTCCAGCAGCAGCACGCTGGGGTCGGCGAGTAGACCGATGGCGATATTCACGCGCTGGCGGTTGCCGCCGGACAGCCTGCCCAACTGCTCACCTGCACGCTCGCCGAGACCGGTCTGCTCGAGCATGCGGGCGACCGCCTTCGCGGGATCGCTGACTTTCTCCAGGCGCGCGAACAGCTCGAGGTTCTCAGCCACCGAGAGCTTCGAGTAGACCGCCGGCTGCTGGGGCACCCAGCCCACCTCGCCTGGAGCGCGATCAACGCTGCCGGAGCTCTGGGGCTGTATGCCGGCGATGATCGAGAGCAGCGTCGTCTTGCCGGCGCCGTTGGGTCCGATGATCGCCACCTTCTCGCCGGGACCACTGGTGAAGCTCACGCCGCTCAATGCCTCCCGGGCGCCGTAGCGCTTGGTCAGCTTCTCCACCTTCAGGAGAGGATCGGCAAGCGAACCCCATGAGGGGCTGTCCGGCGGCGGTTCGCTCACAGCAGCCCGTCGGTAGAGCTATCCCACCGCTCCAGTTCCAGGTGACGGCCCAGATAGAGCACGGTCTCTCTCAGCACCGACAGGATCGGCAACGCCAGTAGGGCGCCGGCCAGGCCATAGATCTGCTCTCCGAGCAGCAGCGCGAGGATCACGAGCACCGGATTGATGCGTAGCGTGTGTCCGAAGATCTGCGGCGCCACCACGTGGCCCTCGAGTTGCTGAAGCCCCACGAACAGCAGCGCCACCCAGATTGCGGTGATCGGGTCGGTGAGCAGCGCCACCAGGATCGGGGGTATCGCTCCCACGATCGGGCCGACGTACGGAACCAACTCCATGATGCCGAGAAAGGCGCCGAAGGCGATCGCGTAAGTGCGTCCGGCGGGGAAGATTCCGAATAGCCCAAAGAGATACAGCGCCACACCCGTTGTGGTGCCCATGATCAAGCTGAACAGCAACTGGCCGCCGAGATAGCGAGAGAGCGCGTGCTGCACAAGCGTCGGATAGTCATCGGCCTTGGTTCCGTCCCCTTCAGGCATCCACCTTCGGATCAGGTGCCCGATGCGTTGCCCGTACAGCAGCATGTAGACCGAGACCACGAACGTGACGATCAGGTCGAACCCGGCGCTGACCGTTTCCGTTAGCAGGCCCCCGCCGAAAGAGACGATCTTGCTCGAGCTCTTGGAGAGCTTGTCCTGGATCGTCTGCAGGGCGGTCTTGCCCTGCTTGACCAGTTCCAGATGGATGCCGCGCTTATCGAAGTAGTTCTGTGCTTCGGCGATCGTCTTATTGGCTTCTCTGGTGAGATGCGGGAGGTTGCGGGCGAACGACTGCACCTGATTGGAGATAGGGTTTGCCAGCAGCGCGCCGATGCCAGCCAGCGTCAGGAAGAATGCGAGATACACGGCCAGAACCGCCAGGCCTCGGCTCAACCTCGTCCGTTGGAGAAGCGAGACCGCCGGGTTGAGGATGAGCGCAATGAGAGAAGCGACGACAAAGATCACGAACACCTTGCCGGCGGCGCGGGCGAGCGCCCACAGCGCAAGGATCGCCAACGGCAACAGCACCAGCTGGATCCAACGCGGCACGAGGACTCTCGGGGGAGCCACCGGACCGGAGGCGCTTTCCGTCAGCCGCTGCTCCTCGGGTGTCGGCTCGGCGGCTGGATCGCCGTCGGTCTCCGCAGACCCCCCATTGGTCACGCGCGTCTCATTCCCGGGTAACTCCATCCCACACCAATGAGCAGAGTATTGCTGAGCGTCAGGCGTCCTTTCATATTCCAGAGCACACGGTGAGCGGGCCGTCGGCTCCAAATCCCTCTGACGGAAGGGACCGGGCGGTCAGGATCCTGTTCGTTGGAGATCTCGTGGGCGGGATTGGCAGGCACACGCTGCTCGACTGCCTGCCGGTCCTGCGCGAGCGCTACGACCCGACGTTTGTTGTCGTCAACGGCGAGAACGTTGCCGGCGGGTTGGGGATCACGCCGAAGGTCGCCGCCGAGCTGTTCCGCAACGACGTGGATGCGATCACTCTCGGCAACCACTCCTACCATCGCAGGGAGATCTACCCCTACCTCGACGAGGAGAAGCGGATCGTGCGTCCCTACAACTACCTCAAGGGGCAGCCGGGCCGGGGCGTATGCGTGGTGGAGAGCGAGGGGGTTCGTCTGGGCGTGATCAACATGAGCGGCAACCTCTACCTGCGCGCAGGACGCTCCGCCTTCACCGAGATCGAGACGGCGATAGCCGAGGTCGGCGAGGCCGACCACATCCTTCTGGACATGCACGCCGAGGCGACCAGCGAGAAGGTCGCGATGGGGTGGCTCTTGGACGGCCGGGTGACCGCCGTCGTTGGAACCCACACGCACGTGCCGACGGCCGACGCCCGCGTGCTTCCCGGTGGGACGGCCTACATCACCGATGTCGGCATGACCGGTCCGCGCGGCGGGGTGATCGGGGTCAAGCGCGAGCAGGCGATCGAGTCGCTCGTAACCCAGATGCCGGTGCGCTTTGAGACCTCACAGGAGGACCCGTGGCTGATGGGTGTCCTGGTGGAGTGCTCGCAGCCGCGGCGGGCTGACTCGATCGAGCAGGTCCTGATGGCCCGCCCGGCACAGACAGAAACTGCCTGAGCAACCCGGCTTCGGTCTTTCAGTCGAGGGCGTAGGCCTGTGGCCTTGACAGTGAGAGGCCCGGCGGCTCCTGGACCTGGACTGGCAGGTACTCACCCTGGGAATCCTTGCTCTGTGCGGCGAGCAGGGCGATCATCACCGCGCCGAAGAACCAAGGTATGTACAGGTAGAACCAGTGGTCGATGCCGAGCTGCACCGCGATGACGACGGCCGCGCACGCGGCGGCGAGGCCTACCGAGTCGGCACGGCGGGGAATGACGGCGAGGACCAGCGCGAGTATTACCGCGGCGATCTGCACGACCTTCTGTGCTCCGGTGAGACCGCCGTAGAGCCCCACACCGAGAAGGGTGACCCACGATTTGCCTGGTAGGCGATCGTGCGCTCGTAGATTTGGTGCAATGAGTCGTGTGTGAGCGCGGGCACGGACACGATCGCGGCGAGCAGGACAAACGCGGCCAGAAACGCGGCGAGCGCAGACAGGCGGCGGCGTACGGGCAACTCTCCTAGACCGTGCGTGGCGAGCAGCGGCGCGAGCGCCAGCGGGGCGAACTTGGTCAGCCCGGCCAGCGCGGCGAAGGCACCGCGAACGGTGGGCCTCGTGGCGGCCAGTAGAGCGGCCAGCACCAGCACCGCGACGAGCATGTCGTTTGAGTTGCTCTCCAGGGCAAACAGCGTGAACGGATAGGACACCCAGGCGTAGGCCAATCCCACACCCAGCGTGGGACCGCGTATCTGCAGCCCGATCAGAAACATAAGTGCGACCGCCAGCAGATCGAAGGCGATCGAGGCGGCATGAGCGGCCGGCAGATCATCCCAGTGACCGCTGAAGCCAAAGACCTGCTCGAATGGCACATAGGCCTCGTAGTTGACCGGCGCGTAGGTGTCGCCGTGTTCGTTGTCGGACGGCCAGTGACCGTACAACGCTTCACCCTTAACGATCTTCTTGGCGCCGATCACGCCCGCGTAGCCCACGTCGATCACGTTTGCGTCTGTGACGTTCAGACCGATACGAAAGCCGAGCAGGAAGACGACGCCCACAGCCATCCAGCTCGCTGGGATCGACCCATGCAGAGTTCGCTTCTGCGGCGGCGTGTAGGGGAGCAGGCGGGGATGGGAGGAGAGGCCCCTCGGTCCTTGCAGTAGAGGCTCTTGGGCCGAGTGGTTCTCCACCTCGGCGAGGGTCCTTGGCTTGCGTTTCATGATTCCCGCCAGCGCCAGCATCCGGATCAGCAGATAGACCAACGGCGGATAGGTCAGGGGAACCGACGCGTAGATGTGAGCATGGTTGAAGAACGCCAGCGAAACCGAGAAGGACAGCAGCACCAGCAGGTCCAGATGCAGCAGCGAGAACGGCTTGCGCCAGCGGACGAACGGCACAACGAACAGCAGGCACAACGGCAGCCAGATGTACAGCGCGTTGACATGCCTGCCGAACGCGCCCGGGTAACCGCGCGCCATCGTCCAGGCCACCTGAAAACCGGTCCATTGTTCGAGCACTCGCCCCGTGGCGTCATCGACGATGACCTGGCCGATCTCCTTCTTGCCACCGCGCGAGAAGTAGCTGACCTGCCAATGAAAAGGGCCCTTCAGATAAGCGCCCGGGTAGGCTCCCCGATATTCCCTCTGCACCGCACGCATCTTCGGCAGGCGAGCGGCGATCTGCAGCACCTGCGCGGAGGAGAGGCGGCGTCCAGCCGGAGGGTGATCGGAGGTCGCAACCGGAACCGGCGTTTCGGAACTCGTCGGGACGCTCACGGAGCTGAGCTGGCGTAGCGGGGCGCTCGTGCTCTGTGAGCCAGCGCTGGATAGGCCGGTCGTGGTGGATGGGCGCGCAAACGCCGCGTTGGGGAGGGCGATACTCAGCAGCATCGCGGTGAGCGCGAGAGTGATCTGACGCTCGAAGCTCAAAGTGAAGGGCATGCCTTGGCGAGGGTAGCGCCAGTCGTCTCCGCGGTTTTAGCCAACCGTCGCCGGCACCCCAAAGTGGCTTCTGATGAGTGGCGCCACGTCGCGGATCGCCCACTGGTGCGGCGGGCGTTCGCCGATCTCCATGCCGCACAGCACGAGCGCCCAGAGAGTCGCTGGCGTGCAGCGACCCGTGGCTGCCGCCGCCGACGTGGGCGGCACCGCCCCAATCGGAGAACTCATACGCGGGCGCGGCGGAGACCAGGATCTCACCGGATGTTTGACAAGTGAGCGCCGCCCATACGCGGGCCAGCGCATCCGGATAGTCAGGGCAGTGAAACAGGCCGTCCTCCATGCGGGCACTCAGGACACCGTGCTCGCCCGCCACATGCCAGGATCGACCGCGCGGATCGCGCACCTCTCCCATCGGCGCAAACCGCAGCTCGCCGACCGAGGGCCTTGCGATCACACCCTGCCGCTCGGCGGTGTCCATCCACATGACGAGATCCACACCGTCGATCTGCAATACACGGCGGATCACATCGGAGCGCAGCGTCTCGCGCTTGCGTTCGGCGAGCAGGTAGACCATCGCGGCACGCTGGGAGGGGCAGACGGCGATGTTCTCTTCATGGCGTCCCTGCGCGCGGGCGGACTGGCGGGGAGGAGCGACGCCGAGCTCCGCCAGCTGCTCGTGCAGCGCGATCGTGTGCTCGATCGGCACCTGTGAATGATCGGCCATGACGATCACGGCGTGATCCTGTAGAAAGCGATCGACCCCACCGGCGGGCTCCATCACGCGCGCCAGCTGCAGGTCCGCCAACGCCAGCGATCGCAACTGTCCCTCCGGTCCATTCTTGTGGGAGTACCAATCGTTGTCGGGCAACGACAGCAGCAGAAAGTCGAAGAGATCGTGCTCGACCAGGTAGGCGCTCACACAACCCGAGTGTCGATCGCGGACACCTGGCATACCCAGGGTCGAGGTGCAGCCGGTGCGGCGGCTGGCGAAGATATCGGCGTAGAAGAGCTCGCGCGGGCCCATCACGGGGTGGCGCATCAGCGTGGAGGCGATCCGTGTCAGCGCCGAGTCACGCTGCGGCTCGTGCAGGTGACGCCCGCGGTACATCAGATAGGTCGTCCCGGCGGTGCGCACATCCGCATCGTCGAGCGACTCGAAAACCGTCAACCACTCAGGTGCCAAATGCGCCCTGTTCATGTTGTAGACGGTGTCGGTCAGCTGCCGCGCAATGCCGAACCGCTGCGCCGCCCTGAAGCTGGAGCCATACTCGATGTAACGGCGCTCCTCGCGGTGATACCAGTTCATCGCCGGGATCAGGTGGCGATCCTGCCATACGCCCGTGACTATCGAGGCGGCGCACACTGGCGTGACCGAGGGAAACGCCGCGACGCAATCCGGCACATAGTTGCCGCGCCCCATCAGCTCGGCGAGGATCGGCGCGTCGCCCTGCGCAACGGCGCGCTCGAGCATGTCCGGCGACATGGCGTCGATCACACAGAGAACCAGCTTGGGCCGATCAGCCACTAGCGCCGCAGTATTCGCAAGCCGGCGTACTTCTGTTCGGCGCGGGATCGCATCCGCAGCCACAGCCACGCAAACAGCGCGACCGCCACATATCCGAGCGGGTGCAGAAGCGCCACGACCGCGGCAAGCACCAGAGCGACCGAGTCCATGTAGACCGTCACCGCCTCGCGAGCACCACGATCGGGCAGCCTGGCGCGGGTCCCGGCGGCCAGCGGGCGGACCACGATCTGCGACACGGCGGCGGCCGCCGCACCCGCGATCAGACCGGGCCAGGCCATGTCGCCGTGCGCGCCCAGCGTCCCGGCGAACAGCAGGGCGCCCACGCCGATCGCGATACCTGCCTGGGCCGCTCCCACCGGTCCGTCCGCGACCTGGTCTGCCCCGATCCGCAGCTGGAGCACATAGGTCACCACCAGCGCCAGCGTCACGGCGACAAGCCACCAGGTCGCCTGCAGGAAGTGATAGCGGCCGTGCGCAAAGCCCACGCCCAAGTCGCCAGCCATGCCCAGCGCGCCGGCCAGCAGGGCCGGCAGGAACGGTCGTATACCCGCCGCCAGCGCGAGGCCGAGACCGAGACCTATGTAGAAGGGAAGACTGTTCATGGCCGGTGCGCTACGGTGCCAGAGACCATGAAGATAGACGAGACCCCCGGCGGTGCTATGTGTGCCGCCGAGCCAGGGAGCGAAGGTCAACCGTGGCTGCCGACGAATAGGCTGGGGAAGATCCGCGAGCACCAATCCGGGAGGCCACCCGTTCGCGCCACTGGAGGCCACTGACAGATGGATCGATCAACGGGCGACGGACGACGGGCCAGACCCACCGCCCACGAGCTAAAGCGCTACGAGGAGCTGTTTGCCGCCCGCACCCGCGGGATGCGCTCCTCGGCGATGCGCGACATGATGGCGCTGACTGAGCGCCCGGAGGTCATCTCCCTGGCCGGGGGACTGCCGGACACGACCACATTCGCACCGGAGCTCTACGCCAAGCTGATGAGCCACGTCGCGGCCGAGTCGACGGCCCGCGCTCTGCAGTATGGGCCAACCGAGGGGATGGCGGTGGTGATGGATTGCATCCTGGAGGTCATGGAGGCCGAGGGCACGGTCGTGGACCCGGAGGACATCATCGTGACCACCGGCGGCCAGCAGGTGATCGACCTGGTGTGCAAGGCCCTGATCGATCCCGGCGATGTGATCATGGCGGAGGCTCCCACATACCCAGGGGCGGTGCCCACCTTCGGGGCTTACGAGGCCGAGGTCGTGCAGATCGATATGGACGATCACGGGATGCCCATCGACGCGCTGGAGGCGACGCTGGACCGTCTGCAATCGGAAGGTCTACGGCCAAAGTTCATCTACACGATCCCCAACTTTCAGAACCCGGGGGGCGTCACGATGTCGCTGCCCCGCCGGCGGCGTCTGGTCGAGGTCGCACGCGAGCGCGAGCTCCTGGTGCTGGAGGACAACCCGTACGGGCTGTTGCGCTACGAAGGGGATCCGCTGCCGACGCTGTACTCGCTGGACGCGTCGAGCTCGGGGCGTGGCGGTGCGGCCGATTTTGTGATCTACCTCGGCACGTTCTCGAAGATCCTCTCGCCGGGGGTGCGGCTGGGCTGGGCGGTGGCGCCCAGACCGGTGCTCGAGAAGCTCAACCTGGGCAAGCAGGGGGCTGACCTGTGCTCCTCGCCGGTCACGCAGCTGTTCGTCTCGGCCTATTTCCGCGAAGCCGACTGGCGTGGCTACCTCGACGGTCTGACCACTCTCTACCGCTCTCGCCGGGATGTGATGCTTGGCGCGCTCGCCGAGCACTTTGGCGAGGCGGCGCGCTGGACGCGCCCTGAAGGCGGCATGTTCATCTGGGCCACCCTGCCGGACTACATCGATACCACCGACCTGCTGGCGCGGGCACTGGAGAGCGAGGGCGTGGCGTTCGTGCCGGGACGTGCCGCCTACGTCGACGACCGGGGAGGCTCCTCGATGCGCCTGAACTTCGCGGGCGTGCAGGAAGAGAACATCCAGGAGGGCATCAAGCGGATCGGCAAAGCGCTCAGCGAGCAGGTCGGATTGTTTGGGACACTCACGGGATCCAGCCAGCCGGTCCCGTCGGACACCAGATCGGATGCTCCCGAGGAGGCCGCCGATCACCTGGCCGATGTCGTCGAGTTTCCCCGGCGCGGCGAACAGTCGGCTAGGCGCAAGCGGGATAGATGAGCACCGTCGCGGTGCTAAAGGGGGGGCGCTCGCTCGAGCGCGGCGTCTCGCTGCGCACCGGCGCACAGGTCCAGGATGGGCTGGAGCGGCTCGGACACGACACGGTCGTGATCGACGTCGGTCCGGGGCTCGTCGAGCGTCTGCGCGAACGCAAACCGGATGTAGCGTTCATAGCCCTGCACGGAGGAGAGGGAGAGGACGGCACGGTGCAGGAGCTGCTGCGCGCGCTCCAGATCCCCTACACCGGCTCTGATCCCTCCGCCTGCTTGCGCTGCGCGGACAAGGTCCTGGCGAAGCAGCTCATGAGAGCCGCATCCATCCCAACGCCCGACTTCTACTTCTTCACCGAGGCGTCCTTCAAGGGGCTAGGTGCCGCGGCGGCCCTGCCCGATATCGAACGGGCGCTCGGCTTCCCGCTCGTCGTCAAGCCAGCCGGGCAGGGCTCGGCGCTCGGGATCAAGTTCGCGCACGAGCCACAGGACGTGCCGAGCGCCCTGGTGGCGGCCTTCTCCTATGACCGCAAGGTCCTGCTCGAACGTCACGTCGCCGGGCGGGATCTGGCTGTATCGATACTCGACGCCTCTGGTGATGGCGGGCCTCAGGCTCTACCCCTCGTGGAGGCGGTTCCCCGCGGAGAGGACTTCTACGATTTCCAAGCGCGTTATGAGATCGGGCAGACGACCTTCGTGTGCCCGGCCGAGGTGAGTGACGAGGTTGCCCAGAGGGCCCAGGAGCTAGCTCTCGCCACCTACAGGCTGCTCGGCTGTCACGGCTTTGCGCGAGTGGACCTGATGCTCGCCGAGGACGATGTGGATCTGTTCGTACTCGAGATAAACGCGGTGCCTGGCCTCACCGAGACGAGCCTGCTGCCTCAGGCAGCCGACGCTGCAGGACTGGAATTCGACGAGCTGATCAGCCGCATTCTGGCCAGCGCGGCAGCTCGAGTCTAGGAGTCTCCCGCCGCGAAGTCCTCTGGCGAGACGTGGTCGAGGAACTCCTTGAACTTCTCCACCACGTCCTCTGACTCCTCGACATCGTGCTCGAATTCGATCGCCGACTCGGCGATCACCTCCTCCGCCGCGAAGATCGGCGCGCCGGAGCGCACAGCCAGCGCGATTGCATCGCTCGGCCGCGAGTCGATCTCCAGCTCTCGTCCATTGACGCTCAGGGTGATCGAGGCAAAGAAGGTGTTCTCCCGCAACTCGGTCACCGCCACCTGCGTGCACTTCACGTCGAGTTCGCCCAGGACCTCGCACAGCAAATCGTGGGTCATCGGCCTGGGCGTGTTCGCGCCCTGCAGCTTCATCAGGATCGAGGCCGCCTCGGGATGACCGATCCAGATCGGCAGGAACTTGTTGCCGTCGACGGTCTTCAAAAGCACGATCGGCTGCTTACCGACCATGTCGAAGCTGACGCCGTAGATGACCATCTCCTGCACGAGTCGTTCCTCCGAGGGGGTGCTAGGCAGAGTATAGGTGGCTATCGAAGCAGGCCAGCGGGGAGATCCGGCTCGTGCACACCTGTGGTGGGTGGGCTCAGTTGGCCGTGCGGAAGCTCCACAGCTTGTTGCCGAGGAAGTTCACGGGGGTCGATGCCGCCAGTGCAATCACCTCGGCAGCAAGCTTGTCCAAGCCGCCGCTCTCCACCAGAATCCGTAGCACCATCAGGTTGACTCCCAGCGCCACCAAGCTGACCAAGAAGAACCGGATCGCCTGAACGTGGACCTGACCGTCTCGCGCGTCGAATGTCCAGTGGCGGTTCCAGACGAAGTTATTCGCCGCCGCGACAATCCATGCGGCTGACTCTGCCATCAGATACTCGATCCCCAAACCCTTGACGCAAAGGGCGTAGAGGAGCAGGTTGACCGCGTATCCGCTCGCGCCCACTATCGAAAACCGCGCCAGCTGAAGCCAGTTGGACGGCTTGCGCATTCCGTGCAGCAGACGAACATGCGTGCTGACGTCGCCGTTTCTGGAGACGTGCGCCGTGGGCATATCGACGGTGGTTGCGTCCTCGCGCATCCGCTCAGGTTAGCTGAGCGGGCACCCGACACGCCGGCCGTTGCGCAGGCGCGCTGGCACTACCGCTAGCCTTAGTGAGATGGCCGCAACGACCGAGGATGTTGGCTCGGCACCCCGCCGGCGCCGCTGGGGTCTGTCACGTTATTCACTTGCGGGAGGACTCCTGGGCTTTGTCGTGGTTGCCGCGATAGGAGCACTCGTAATCAAAGGCTCTGGCGGAAGCGGCGGCGTGGCGCATCGCGGGGCGCTTGCCAGAGCCGGATCCGTCGCGCGGCCGGGAAACCCGCTGCCTCTTGGCGGCGCCGAGCCCAAGCGTGCCGGTAGCTCTCACGTCGCAGGGGTCTCGCCTGTAACGGGGGGCGAGACGGCAGCGGTGACAGAGGTGCGCGATCCCGAAGAAGCCAAGAGCTTTCCTCTGCCGGCCTCCGTGCATCATCGGTCGGCCTCCTCCCCGAGCGTCGCAGCGGAAGCAGCGGTCGCTCCTGGAGCCGCTTCCGACGCCCAGATCCGCAAGGAGCTGCATGAAGAGGAAGCGCTCAAAGCCCAAGAACGGGCCGCCCGCAAGCGTGTGCTCACTCCCGCCACAGGCGGCTTCTCGGTGGGCGGCAACGGCACGATCCCCATACCCTCCGGCGTCCCGGAAGTCGTTCAGCGTGTGGTCGCCGGGGGCAACGCGATCGCCGACTTCCCCTACATATGGGGTGGCGGGCATGCTTCGTTTATCGCCAACGGCTATGACTGCTCGGGTTCTGTGAGCTATGCGTTGGCGGCGGGCGGTCTGCTCGGGGCTCCCCTGGTCTCTGGGGAACTGGCGCACTGGGGTGATCCCGGTCCGGGCCAGTGGATCACTATTTATGCAAACGCTGGGCACACTTTCATGGACGTGGACGGGATGTGGTTTGACACGGCCGGGCGAAGCGGACCGTACGCGTCTCGCTGGCTGGTTTCTGAACCGTCGCTCGCCGGATACTCCGTTCGCCACCCTCCCGGGTACTAGCCCGCCGCCGCAGTGATCGCGACGATTGCCATCTCCCTGCCGCTGGGCCTAGACGGGGAATCGATCACCGGGAACAGCACCGCGATCGCTGTGCTGTCGGCCGTCTCCATAGTCGCGGGCTATCTGCTGCTGTTCGCGCTGTGGTATTTCGTCTTCCGCGACAAGCGAGGATCCGAGGAGATCACCAACGAGGAGACTCCGACCAAGGTGAGCGACACTTCGTCCGACTGCGCCTCCTCGCGGAGGGATCAGCCTGTCATCCGCATTCGGAGGACGACGAGATCGCGCTTTCCTCGGAGGTGAGCGCCGCTCACCGGTGCAACGTCGCGCTGCTCACCGACGTCGCGATCTGCGGATGCTTGGCGGCGTTGCGGACAATCATGCGGAGCATCAGCGACACCTTCTTTGCTTTGCGCAAGGCGGCGACCGTACGCTTGGAAAGCTTGATCTTGACGGTGCTGTGTCCGCCTTTGGTTGTCACCAGAATCGATTGGGCGATCACGAGCGACCTCGGCGATCCCGCGGGGAGGCCCGCCGCCACCGGACCATGGATGCCGAGCAGCTTTGCGGTGTTGGCGTTTAGGATCACCTCAAAGCGTCCGGCGACCTGCGCGCTTACCGAGTAGCGTGCGATCAGGCCGTTGCGCAGGACGGCGGGCAGCGAAGTTGAGAGGATCCGCTCGCTGACGACGGGTGCGGGAGTGAGGGGTTCCGTCGTTGCACCAGGGGTAGAGGAACCCGTGCCGGCTGTGGAGCCCGTGGTACTCGTGCCAGTGGAGGACGTGCCGGGGGTTACACCCGAGCCACCCCCGGTGGGTTCTTTGGCGGACGGCGGGAGCGGGCCATCAACGGTTACCTGCTGAGACACGCTGGCCTTGTTACCACCCGTATCGGTGACAGTAAGCGTGACCATATATTCGCCACCGTATTGATAGGAGTGGAACGTGCTTGCATCGCACGGCGCCTTCCACGGAAGTTCGCAGGGGGAGGTTTCAGGTGAGTTCAGCGACGGGGCACCAGGGGCGACACCGGTGACTTCAGGTGTTCCATCGCCGAAGTTCCATTTATAGGTCGCGTACTTTGGTTCCTCGACGCCGGTTTTGGAGTAGCCAATGTCGTCGTTTAGGGTGATGTTTGACTCCATGCCGTCGAATCCAACGAGTTCGCCCGTGTTGATGGGGTTGGGCGCGGTGAACTGGGGGACCAGGTTGATGCCATGCATACAGGGAACCCCGGGATAAGGAAGCCTTCCGGCGGCCAGGTTGAAGGCGTCGTTGATGTAGGCGTTGGCTCCGGCAAACGACTGGTCATAGAGGGTGCCGGCAAAGGTTTCTTCCATAGCGCTTGAGCTCCCACCGAGAGCGACCTCGAAGAAGTTACGGCACTCGTCGGTGACCTCATTGTGCGCTGAATCCTGCCAGCCGTTCAGCATCGGGTCGGTGACGATGTTTTGCTGTTGCACCCCGATCTGACTGACGATCAGGTCGGCCAGCCCGGTGTCATATGAGCCGTCGGGACCGAGCCCAGCCTGATTGGGCTCCTGCTGGTGTGGCTTTTCCAGCTCTTCCGCCTTTTCTTCTTTTTCCGTAGCTTCTTTCGACTGTTCTATCCTGCGTTTTTCCTGTTCTTCTATTTCCTTTGTGCCCTTTTCGTTCGGTTTCTCCTTTTCCTCGGCGACCGGTTTGCTGGTGGGGTCGAAACCGCCGTCCTGGCAGTCATACGCGGGAGTCTCGTCCCCGCCAGTCAGGTGATAGTCGCCGAGGCCGCCGGCGGACCACGGAATCACACCGTAAAGGACGGTGTTTGCATCGGGCGTCGTCATATTTTCGAGAGTGAGGTTGGAGAAATCGGAGTGGTAACTGCAGAAGCTATTTTCGTAGCTTTCGGTTCCCGTCGCTTCGATAGAACCGGCGTGGTCGGAGCAGTGTCCTGTAGGGCCACCCGCATCGAGGCAGACAGCCACGGCAGGGGGCGTGAGCAGGTAGAAGATCGAACCCACACCCTTCTGGAGTGAGTGCGCCGCGATAAAGGCCTTCAGCTCTTTTCGTACCTGGGCGTCGGTCAAACAAACTTCCGTGTGCCCTGGCCCGATCCTATCCCGGACTTCTAGCGGGTGTGGATCTTTGCAGTTGCCGACCCCCACCGGGTAGGGATCGGTGTCGGTGTAGGCGCCGCGGAAGGTGGACAGGTAGGAGGCGGGCAGGTTGGACTTGTCGGTGTACTGGCTGTCGACGGCAAACACGGTGCCAGTCGAGCCGCTGTCGGCGCCTAGGCCCTGAAAAAAGGTGTCGATGAGATGCTGCCAATCCCCGTGGTAATGATCGGTCGGATCCCAGTAGATTGCATAGGTTTCGTTCTTGTGCAGCACCAAGCTGCCTTCGGGATTGTCGAAGCTTTCAACCGTGGGCATGCCCTCGAAGACGGACTGCGCTTCGCGCGGCTGCAGGCCAACCTTGGTCGAGCCGACCGTCGTCACGACCGCTCCGGCGGGGGCGACCACGAAAGCGAGTGCAGCGAACACCGGTGCGAGGAGTGCCGCTGTCAGTCGTAGTGCGGAGACTGGGTGCCTACCGGCTGGCAGCGGGAGAAGACGGGTAGAGAGCTTCACGAGCCCATCATCGGCAGCGAATGGCCGATGCCTTAGCCCTTGGCATCCAACCTTGCCGCACGTCCTGCCGACCGGCGTCTCATTGCCGTCTCTTAGCGTGAATACAGCGCGATGCCAGGAGCCCACGTCGTGCCATTGCCGGGCTACTCACCTCACTGCTGACCGAGGCGGGTGTTGCCTGCCACACCCGCTGCTGGATGGGCGATCCAGGATTCGAACCTGGGACCTCTTCCTTATCAGAGAAGCGCTCTAACCGACTGAGCTAATCGCCCGCGAGGGAGGAAATTCTAGCCGCTAGGTGGGTGCGTGCGGCTTGAGTCCCTGGGCCAGCCGCCGGGCATCGTCCAGCGAGTCGAACTCGAGCTCTACGCGGTAGCCGCCGGAGCGCCCGGCGCGGACCTTGACCTCGATCCCCCATGCACCTTCGAGGATCTCACCGATCCCCTCCATGGCGGCTTCTTGGTCTGGGTGAGGCCTTGTCGCTCCGGTGGAGATTCTCTCTCTGCGGCCCGTTGGTTGCGATCTCGCGTGCACGCTGTTCGAGTACCCTGACCGACCACCGCTCCTCCGCAGCCACCTTGGCCAGCTGTCGTCTGCGGTCGTGGTCTTCAGTCAGCAGCAGGGCACGGCCGTGGCCTTCGGTCAACCTTCCCTGCTCGAGCAGCTCCAGAGCCTCTTCCGGGAGATCCAGCAGGCGTATTAGGTTGGAGATCGCGACGCGGCTGCGCCCGACCCTGACGCCGACCTCCTCGCGTGTTAGGCCGAGCTCTTCCACCAGCGCAGCACAGGCATGAGCCTCCTCGACGGGATTCAGGTCCTCTCGCGCCATGTTCTCGATCAGCGCCAGCTCGAGGGTCTGCGAGTCCTCCCCTGGGCGCACCAACGCAGGGATGGTTTGCAATTTGGCCATGGCGGCGGCCCGCAGGCGCCGCTCCCCGGCGATCAGCTCGTAGGTTCCTCCGGGCTTAGGGCGTACCAGCACCGGTTGCAGGACCCCCTGCTGTCCGAGCGAGCTGGCGAGACTCTGCAGTGCCTCCTCGTCGAAGTGGCGGCGTGGCTGGTTGGGGTTAGCGCTGATCAGCTCGAGCGGCAACTCGCGCAACTCCTGGGCTGGAGCATCCTCAGAGGAGGAGGGGATGATCGCCGCCAGGCCCCTGCCCATGCCTCGCCTGGGAGCGCTCATCGGGCGGCGATCTCCTTTGCCAGCTCGAAATAAGCCTCAGCGCCTGCACTGTGCGGATCGTGGTGAATCACTGGTAGACCATAGCTCGGTGCCTCCCCGACTCTTACGTTGCGTGGGATCACCGTCTGGAATACGAGCCCTGGGAAGTGCTCGCGCACCTCCCTCTCCACGTCTCGTCCCAATCTCGTGCGACTGTCGTGCATCGTCAGAAGCATCCCGGCGACGGTCAGGCGGGGGTTCAGCTCGCGCTGGATCAGGGATAGCGTTTCAAGCAGGCCGGCCAGGCCCTCCAGTGCGAAGTACTCGGTCTGCACCGGAACGATCACGTGATCGGCGGCCACCAAGGCATTGACGGTGAGTGGGCCCAACGACGGGGGACAGTCGAGCAATATGTACTGAAAGCTCTCTCTGATCGGTGCCAGGGCGTCACGCAGACGAGTCTCAGACCCCTCGATTCGAGGTAGCTCTACGTTGGCGCCGGCGAGCCCCTCCCCGGCGGGAAGCAGACTCAGCCCATCCACCGATGTGTCCAGAAGCGCTTCCCGGCTGCTTCTGGAATCGATCAGCACCTCGTAGAGTCCGGGTGAGCTAGTTCGCGGCACGCCCAGGCCAACAGTGGCATTGGCCTGAGGGTCTACATCGACCAGCAGGGTGCTACATCCGGCCTCCGCCACGCATGCCGCCACGTTGACCGCGGTGGTCGTCTTGCCAACGCCACCCTTCTGGTTGGTAATCGCATACACACGGCTCACACAGGGCACGCTAGCGACCATTGCGATCGAAGGTCGTCCGAACGAATAGTTCGGCCCCGTACCAACCTGCTAGTGCCCTACGCCCAAAGGACGCTTGCGGGCAATCCCGGGCCTTCTGGGAAATGCATCGGGGGTGTCCCGAACCTTTGTGTACAGATGCAGATGATGATGCATCGCGGAGGCGAACGGGCTCATTCGGTTGACGGCGACGAGCTCGAGGCCCAGGGCCTCGGCGGCCGCCTGCGAGTTCCGCTCGGCGGAGCTCTCGCGGCGCCCTCGCCAATCGATGAGAGTCCCGCCCACGCGCAGCAGTGGGGCCGCATACTCCAGCACAACCGATTGATCGGCCACCGCACGCACGAGCGCCAGATCCTGGCTCGCCATCCCCTCTGTCCAATCCTCCGCCCGTGAGCAGACGGCTCTGGCGTTGTCGATGCTGGTCTCCGCGAGTAGACGGTCGATGAACAGGCACTTTCGCGACTGGCTCTCAAGCAATGTCACCGTCCAGGTGGGGCGCGCAATGGCCAGCGGCAGGCCCGGAAAGCCGGCACCAGACCCGATGTTAACCACCCGGCTGATCGCTACATCGAGATCTAGCTCGAGCGCGACCAGGGAGTCGGCTATGTGAACGTTGACCGCCAGGCGAGAGTCGGTGACGCTTGTGGGGGCAAGTTCGTCTTCGGCAACGACATCGAGCAAGCATCCGAGCCGGCGGGCCTGTCCGGCATTCAAGCGATGTAGCGCCGCCAGCTCCCCGAGTCGCCGCCGAACGGCGTCAGTCACGTCCGCCGCCAAAGAAGTCCGGATAACGGGCGCGCATCTCCTCCATTCGGTCTCTGGCGTAGCTATCCAGCTCGGGCGTCAAAAACTCTTCGACGAGCGGCATGACTTCCTGTGTGAGAGCTCGTCCTCGCGCCATCCATTGGTAGTAGGAGCGCCCGCCGTGGTTGTAGGGGCCGTACAGACGTGCCTGGGGAAAGCGTTGGACGAGCCAGCGAAAGAGCGCCTCGTGACGCGTGTGCATGCGGAGGGTTACGTGCGGCTGCTTCCCGTCTCCGCCAAAGTGGCCCTCGCCGATCAGAATGCCCACGAACACGCCGCGCTCGAAATCCGTCAGTGCACTGGGGGAGGAGTCCACCGGGCTATTGTTTCACCGTCATGAAAAACGTGAAACGGTCACGTCCAGGCGAGGATCATTCCAGCGGGGAGATCACCAGATGGCGCTCTGGTTCATCGCCCTCGCTGTGGGTGCTGACATCCCCTCGTTCGCGCAGATACTCGTGAACCACCCGCCGCTCAGGCGACGTCATGGGCTTGAGCTCTTGAGCCTTTCCGGAGCGCAGCACCTCATCGGCCACCTCATCGGCTTCCCCCCTCAGCACCCCTGCCCGGCGCTCCCGATATCCACCGGCGTCGATCACGACGCGCACATCCGAGCGGCCTTCCTGGAAAACGATCCTCTGCGCCAGGTGCTGGACGGCTTCGATCACACGGCCCGAGCGGCCTACAAACGGCTCCACATCCTCTCCCTCGAGCGACCCGGTGATCACTCCGTCTCGCTCGCTGACATGCACCTCGGCGTCCAGATCCAGGTGTCGTGCGATCTCCCCCAGAAGCACCGATAGGCGCTCCTGGGGGCTCGTGGAGCTGTCCCCAGGGGGGCTCATCTGCGCCTCCCAGATCGCTTCTTCTTCTTACGGGGAGGTGGTGGTGGAGCGCTACCACCTCCGGCCCCAGCCAAAGCGGCCACAGCCTCCTTCTTCGGCGCGGCCACCGGCGGCGGTCCGATCCTGCGGCGCACGAAGTAGCCCTGTCCGATCGTCCACAGGTTGGTGGTGATCCAGTACAGCAGCAGCCCCGCCGGATATCGGTAGAGAATGATCACAAGGAACAGCGGGAAGATCATCATCAATCGGCGCTGGTTGGGATCTGCCGAGGCCGACATCACCATCGTCGAGACGAGCTGGGACCCCACATACAGCAGGATCAACACCACCAGAGCTACGCCGGTCGCCTTGTTGGTGATATCCGGGATGAACAGGAACTTGGCGGAGTGCGCCGCGACGGTGTTGCAGGTCGTCTGTTCGATGAACTTCGCCGGCAGGTGCGCGACGTTGGCGATGTGGGCTGCGCCCTTGTACTTAGCCGCCAGGTTCGCGTGTGCGTTGTAGTAGGTGACGAGCTGGGATCCGCAGATGTGCTTCTTTAGGTCGGTCCGCAGCATGTAAAACAGCGAGACGAAGACGGGTAGTTGCAGTAGCAGCGGCAGGCACGAGGCGAACGGATTGACTTTGTGCTCGCGGTAGAAGCTCATGATCTCCTGCTGCTGGCGCTGCTTGTCGTCCTTGTACTTCTCCTGCAAGGCCTTCAGCTCCGGTGCAACACGCTGCAGCTCCTGCATGGCCTTCATCTGCCGCATGAACACGGGGAAGAGCACCGCCCGGATGACGACCGTGAGTCCTACGATCGCCAGGCCCCAGCTGCTGCCGAGGATGCCGTGCACAACGACGAGAATCGACTGAAAGACAGTGATCAGTGGACCGAAGGCCTGCTCGATCACGTTTGCGGAGATGAACACGGCTACCTAATGTGATGGTTGGTCGATGGGCTGCTGAGCATCTGGCTGGGAGATCTGGAGGCTTGACTCGCTGGCTTCAGCAGCGATGCCAGTCGGCCTCACGGCTGAACAGACGCTGAGCTGCCACCGGGTCATAGCCCCCATGGCTCCAGGGGTTGCACCGCAAGAGGCGCCAAGCCGCCAGCACGAGGCCCCTCAGTATGCCGTACTCCCCGATCGCCTGTATCGCGTACCGCGAGCAGGTGGGCTCATACCTGCAACGACGCGGGAGCGCCGGAGAGACCACCCGGCTATACACGAGGATGGGAGCCGTCAGCAACCTACGCAGCGCCTCGCGCACAGACGCCATCACGATATGGCTCCGGTCTGGTTAGCTGGCTCATCCGAGCCCCCTCCCTCGAGGAAACCGGCCTTCCCGAGCAGCTCCGTCAACGACGCGTCCACACCGGACAGGCCCTCTCGCTCGGCGAGGTCGCGCACGTCTGGCCTGGCGATCACAACAAGGTCAACCCCGTTGGGCAGGCACTGGCCTGACTTATCGAAGGCCTCGCGCAGGAGCCTCTTGACCCGGTTACGCTCGACAGCGCCGCCCACCTTGCGCGAAACGGAGAATCCAACGCGGGGACTTTCCGAGGACCCCGTCGGGAACGTGTAGAGAATCAGGTGTCGATTGGCCTGCGAACGGCCGCTGCGGTAGACGCGCTCGAACTCGGCGCTGCGCGTAAGACGACCACTGCGGTTATGGGTTCTCATAGCGGCACCTCGACCAGCATCGTCCAAGTGCGCTCGCCCACACTAGGTAGACAGACGCTGCCGTCCCTTGTCCCGCCGACGCTTGATCGTTAGACGTCCGGCGCGGGTACGCATACGAGCGCGAAATCCGTGAGTGCGGGCCCTCTTACGCTTCTTTGGTTGGTAGGTGCGCTTCATGTCCGGCCACCATTCTCCTTGTGCAACAAAGGCAGCTCGGGCGTCGAGCCTGCCCTCTCATTATACCGATGTGCTCGTGCAGAGATTTTTCCGCCATTTGCGGGTACAGCGCCGGCGCGGGCGTCTGCCGGCAACAGGCGGTTGGGTATAGTGGCCCGGACCGGGTCTCCGGCGGGCCCCACCCGCAGCGTGTGGACGTTGTGTGGTCCATAAGTCTTTTGGTTTTCCCCACTCTGGTGGGGCAATTTGTGCTGTGAACTCAGAGATCGAGCAAATATGGTCAGAGATCAAGGGGGCGCTGAGGGCGCGAGTTGACGAGCCTGTCTACCGCATATGGCTCGAGCCGCTGGAAGCTCTCGAGCTCACCGCAACAACTCTGCGTCTGAGAGCACCCAGCCACATATCCGGGTGGACGGAGGAGCGTTTCGGGAAGCTGCTCCAGGTCTGCGCCACTGCGGCCATAGGACGCGAGGTAGACCTCGATTTGCAGAGCGGCTCAGACCCCATACCAGGTGGGCGGTCCTCCAGCCCGTCGGAAGGCCGGGGTTCAGACGTGGTCAGGCCCGCGGTCGCGCGGCACAACCCCAAGCTGACCTTCGACCAGTTCGTGATCGGCGACTCCAACCGCCTCGCCCACGCCGCGGCCCTGGCGGTAGCGGAGGTTCCAGGCCACGCATACAACCCCCTCTTCATCTGTGGACCCCCAGGTGTGGGCAAGACCCACCTCCTGCACTCGATTGGGTCTCTTATACAAGCCCACAACCCTGGGCTTACGATTCACGCCACCAGCGGAGAGCTCTTTACCAACGAATTCACGGTAGCCGTGGGAACCCCTCGTATGAGCTCCTTCAAGGACCGCCTGCGGCATGTAGACGTGTTGCTGATCGACGATGTCCAGTTCTTCGAGCGCAAGGCCAAGACCGAGGAGGAGTTCTTCCACACCTTCAACACACTGCATGAAGCCGGTAGCCAGATCGTTCTCACCTCAGACCGTCCTCCACAAGACCTACAAGCGCTAGAGGACCGTCTCCGTGAGCGGTTCCAGGCAGGGTTGGTGGCCGATATCTCCGTGCCAGAGCTCTCCACGCGCCTGGCGATTCTGCGCAAGCGAGCTCAATGCGACGACATAGAGCTTCCAGATCTGGATGTCCTCGACATCATCGCCGCCAGAGTGCAAACCAACGTGCGGGCTCTCGAGGGGGCCCTGATCCGCGTGGTCGCCTACAGCTCCCTCACGGGTAGACGTCTGACATCCGAGCTAGCAAGCGACGTTCTAGACCACCTCTATCCCCGCTCTGCGATGGAGAGCTCCATCAAGCCAACCCTGACCCTACCCACCATTCACACCACCATCTGCGCACACTTCAACCTAGAGCTAGACGAGCTCCTATCCCACAATCGCCAAGCACGGGTGGCTCAACCACGGCAAGTAGCCATGTATCTCGCGCGGGAGCTCACCAGCCACTCCCTCCCCGACATTGGGCGCTACTTCGGAGGAAGAGACCACACAACGATTCTCCACGCCTGGCGCAAGACAAAGCAACGCCTGCAAAACGAACCCGAGTTCAAGGTAGCTGTTGACAAGTTGCTCGCAACACTCGATCGTCAGGCTCACGACCGACGATCGTGAGAGACTTCTGCACAGCTCAATCCACAGCTCAATCAGAGATCGAGCTACTGTCCATCAACGCTTGCGATACCTGTCCACATTTCCACAGACACAATTACAACGACACCCATATATAGAACCTAGCCGTGAAGATCTCTCTCTCTACATCTGAGCTTCTCTTGCAGCTGCAGACCGTAACCAGGGTTGCGTCCACCAGAAGCGCCGTCCAGGCCCTCTCCGGGGTAAAGATCTCCGCCGACGGCGATACGTCTGAGCTCCTCGCAACCGATATGGAGATCGGCCTACGTGTTCCCTTGAGCGCAACTGTCGATCAACCGGGCTCGGCTGTTCTACCGGCACGGCTACTGCTGGACGTCACCCGCTCGCTCCCGGCCGAGAAAGTCAACTTGGAGCTCCGTCCAGCCGAGCAGGACGTGAAGGTCACCTGTGGCGGCGCGACGTTCCACCTGAGGACGCTTCGCTCAGAGGATTTTCCTACCCTTCCTGCTCCAGATTCCCAAACGCGTGTCGCGCTCCCCGCCCGCGCCTTCGTGGAGACCGTTACGCAGGTCGCACGCTCCGCGTCTCGGGATGAGACCAGGCCAATCCTCACAGGCATCCTGGTGTCGGCCTCGGGGAACGAGCTGCGAATGGTGGCCACCGACTCCTACCGTCTCAGCGTCAAGGAGACCAGCCTCGAGCAGCAGATCAACGGAAGCTTTGAGGCGAACGTCCCGGCCCGTGCGCTCCAAGAGCTGGCCCGTATAGCTCAGCAGTCCGATAGCGGCGAGATCGCGGTCAGCGTCAGCCAAAACCAGGTCGTCTTCGAGCTGGACCAGATAGTTCTTTCATCGAGAGTGATCGATGGTCAGTTCCCGAATTATCGCCAGCTGTTGCCGGAGTCAGTCGAGCACGAATTGCGACTGTCGAGCACGGAGTTCGCCGATGTGGTGCGTCGCATAAGCCTGTTGGCCCAGAAGAACGCCCCGCTGCGACTGAGCTTCACGGAGGGCGCGGTCACTGTCTCGGCGCAAACCCCCGATATCGGCGAGGCCTCGGAGACGGTCCCGGTGCCGTTCAGCGGAGAGCCATTTGAGATCGGCTTCAACCCGGAGTTTCTGAGGGATGGCCTGGAGAGCGTGGAGTCCAGTGAGCTACTTCTGAAGCTGATCAGCCCGCTGCGGCCCGGGCTCATAGAGTCCGCCGAGGGCGGCGGTTTTGTCTACCTGATCATGCCGATAAGGCTGAACGTGTAGGTATTCCGACGGATGCTAGTTGCCTCCGTCGAGCTCCGCGACTTCCGCACCTACATTCGGGCGCATGCTGAGTTGGGCGAGAGGCTGACCGTCGTGCACGGCCCGAATGGGGTTGGCAAGACAAACCTTCTAGAGGCCCTGTACTTCGGCTGCACCGGTCGTTCGATGAGGACGAACAACGAGCGCGAGGTCATCCACTTCGACTCAAAGGTCGCGCGGGTCGTCGTTCACACGCGTGACGTCGGCCAGGCGCACGAACTCAGTGTTGGCTACGGCCTATTGGACGATTCCCGCCCCACCAAGCGAATGATGCTCGACGGGTCCCCGGTGGAGCGCCTGACCGATACCGATTCCCGCCCCCTGCTCAGTGTCTTTTTCCCGGACCGAATGGAGCTGATCAAGGGATCCCCCTCTCTGCGCCGCGCTCACCTCAACCAACTGGTGGACACGCTGTGGCCCGCGCGTCGTGCGGTGCGACAGAGATACTCACACGCCCTCTTGCAGCGCAATGCTCTACTGGCGAGTATCCGCGCAGGACGCTCCTCGCCGTCTGCTCTGCCTAGCTGGGACCGCGAGCTGGCCCACCACGCTGTGCAGGTAATCCACCACCGCAGAGAGGCGATAGAGCTTCTGGAGGGGCCGTTCTGTGGCCGTACCAGCGACTTGGGTTTGAACGGGACCGGATCCATCAGGTACGCGCCAAAGTCCCGTGCCGAGGACCCCGAGCAGTTTCTTACCGAGCTCTCCGACCATTTGAGTCGAGATCTAAACCGAGGGTTCAGCACATATGGGCCTCACCGCGACGACCTGGTCTTTTCAGCCAATGCACGCGACTTGCGTTCCTACGGATCCCAGGGTGAGCAACGCCTGACGCTCCTAGCGCTGCTACTGGCTGAGCGGGATGTTCTGCAGGAGGTATGTGGCAGCACTCCATTGATGTTGCTCGACGATGTGATGAGCGAGCTCGACCGTTCCCGCCGTGAGCTTCTCATCGATACGCTCAGCAACGACGGTCAGAGCATCATTACGACCACGGATCCCGATCACGTTCCCACCCGAGATCCCGACTCGGTTCGCTATCTAGCCGTAACAGCAGGGGCGATCAGTGAGTCTGACTACGAATACCGATCTGGTGTGCTGACGTGAGGACCCACCGACAGGCGCCACGTGATCTCGCTGTGTCTTTGGCGGACCTTGTGCAGGACATCGCGCCTGCAACAACTCTCGCCCGGGTTCAAGCTGTCTGGGAGAAGGCCGCCGGCAGCCGCATCTCCGCCGCCTCGCAGCCGATACGCGAGCATGAAGGCACATTGACGCTCGCATGCTCATCCTCCTCGTGGGCGCAGGAGATAGACATGATGGCAAGCGAGCTCGTCGAGAATCTCAACACGGAGCTCGGCGACGAGCTGATACGCGGTCTGCGCTTTCGTGCTTGCTAAACAGGCGTATGTGCAGCGACGGGCTCACTCATCAGGGCGAGCGGGACGGCAATCCCAGCAGAGCGCCGTACCGTTGCTATCTGTCGGCCTGGTTGCACCGCCTCTTTGACAGGACCCACGTTCTCCCCGAGCTGACGGACCGCATCCTCCAGATCTCTCACAACCAGGGCCAGGCCCCAGAATCTCAGCGGCCTATCCATCCCCGGTTGCTGGCTCTTCTCGACCGGCTCTTGGATGATCTCGAGAATCTCTGACTCAAGCCGGAAGAAAGCCTGCCGCGGCGCCCCTGCCGGTGTGGGCTCCTCGCGGATCCTTCGCAGATCCAGTCCGGCGCTCTGGAGGGCAGACACGCTGCGATCCAGATTCGAGGAGATGCCTACGAGATGATCGATCGCAATCACACCGTTCGGATGAGGCGACCTCACGTCCCTACGGCTATCCGCCGACACGCTGGTGGGGAGTCCGTCTAGCTCCGTGCTCGTCAGGCCGCTGAGTGACCAGCCGACAATCCCCCGCCCCCCTCTCTCTCGGTTGAATCTGAGGAGGACACTCCCGAGCTGACAGCTGTCGTCGCTGACTTCGAACCCCAGATCCGCCCACCGCGAGCCCTCGTCAGCGATCGTGATCGTGTCGATCTTCACACCCGGCATCTTTGAAGTATGCACCCGACCAGCATCGATCGCGATGGCCGCGCCCACGATTTGCCCCAACTATCCCCACGGGGTGTCGACATGACTCAAGGCGCTTAAAAGCCGACCAGCGTGAGGGTTCTCCTGGCCGCTCGGGTAATCAACACGAGCTCGCCGTATCTATGGACTAGTCCGGAGCGCTGAAGACGCATGAGCGCGTCGGTCACCGCAAGCTTGTCCTCTAGCTCAAGCTCGATCTCTTCGACGGACCACAGACCTGCCGACCCGCGGTTCATCAACAGCGCGAGAATGTCGCGCTCCATACGAGCGTCACGCTCAGCGGGAAGCATGGCTGGGTTTGACATGGATGGATCCAAGGGGACTGGGTGGGATGGTGGTTGGTGACCGCCGCCGCCGACAGTACAGCGCGCTCCCGATTCCCCCGCTCCGTTGCCGGACTACTTTCTGAAATCGAGACAGAGCTGGCTCCGGGTTTTTACAGCTTCGTGAGGTAAGCACGCAATTTGTGTGGAGTCTGGTCGGGCATTGCAGCGCCAAAAACGCCGCCCGTGCTAGTCCCCGCGGAAAGCGTTCTGCACGTCCCCGGCTTGACGTTCCCGCAGCTCCGCGTGATTCTTAGCCTCGGCTTCGACCCGATCTCGATCAGCCATATTGCTGGCGATCGCCTCGCTCGCTCTCTGCAGCGTTCTGTCGAGCACGTCCTTTATCTGTGCCACGTCGGGCGTCGCCGCGACAAACATGTGCAGGCGACATGCCTCCCGGTCCAGCTTGAGCCGCTCCCACAGAGGCTCGTCGCCGGCACCCGGCCCAGCTTCGCGCAGGATTTGGGCTATTAGCTTGTCTTCGGCCGGATGGATTTCGTCGAGACCCTGCAGCGGGAGGACCACTTCCGTCCGCTCACCACGAACAGTAGTTTCGGTGTTTTCCCATTGCGCGGTAATCGACATCTGGCGAATTTACCAAGGTGCTTGGGATGCCTTGCGACGGCGGCCCTGTTAGCAGTCTTTGGAGATCTCCCCCAGATCTATATATGGCAGCGAGCCAGACAGGCATCTGGTGGCTGGGCGGGGTATGGAGCTAGGGGGACTCGAACCCCCGACCTCCTGGGTGCGATCCAGGCGCTCTCCCAACTGAGCTATAGCCCCGGGCTCGCCACGCGATCCGCGTGGCGTCGAGCACAAGTGTAGTGGTAGGGAGCCAACCCGTGGATTGCGGATGAGGTCCTTCTGGCGTAGAACAGACAAGACGGGCGAGGTATGGTTTGGGGCGCATGGGATTGCTCGACGACGCTATTCGAGAGCATTTGGAGCTCAAGCGCCTTCGTGGTGCGGATCCTGGCGAGGTTGCTCGTCTCGAGAGTGAGGTTCTTGGACCTGCGGTTGTAGCTGAGGACACCCCCGAGGACAGCGAAAACCCACAGGCCGCCGATCACCATCCAGAGGATGAGAGCCCCGCACATCCTGAGCCCGACGCAGCGCAGGAAACCGCCGAGCTCGACATGCGTTCATATCTAGACGAGGCGCAGAGTCCCGACCCCCATATCCAGGCAGATACCGACGGTATCGCCGACTCCGATCAAGACTTGCCAGAGGACGTACTGGAGGAGACTCCTGATTTTCTGCAAGACACCCCCGAGCACGAGCGACTGTGGTTCGAGCAGAGCCCGCCTCGCGATTTCGACTTCGACAGATAGATACTCGACGCGAGAATGTTGCCCTAGACTCGGATAGCCTGCGGGGCCATAGCTCAGTTGGGAGAGCGCCTGCTTTGCAAGCAGGAGGTCGCCGGTTCGATCCCGGCTGGCTCCACTTGAGAAATGCCTGCTAATTGGCATGTTTTGGGACTGGCGGCAGCGGCGGGCCACAGCAGAGATCAAGCAAAGATCAAGCAGGCGCTTTAGGATCAGCGGACGGAGCCGGCTTTCCGGGGACGCTGCCGTTGGATCGCTGGGGCTAGGCTCGGGCTTTTCCGCTGGGCTGCTGGCCGCCGTAGACGGCATCGACCATCTGGCCCCGCGATTCCCCGAGCGCGATCTCCAGGCCCAGCATTCGGGCATCGCTCATCACACGTACTTGTATTCCCTCGGGCGACCCAACCGCCCGGTAGACCCGGTACGAGGCCACCGTACCGTCACGCACGCAAAAGACTTTCTCGAAGCGTTTGATGATCAGTCGCGCGAGGTTGTCGAGATCCATGCCGTCGGTCGTTTCGCCTCGGACAGCGATGTCGAGCGCAACCCAGCTATGCAGCGGCGCGCGCGCCATGAGGAGGTGTCGGCGATGCCGCTCGATCCGCCGCTCAACCTCGCTCTCCCACGTGGAGCTAGTGCCCTTGCCCATCCCGCGTAGAGGAAGCATCAGCCGAGAGCCACTGACGCCGCGCAAAGCCGAGTGCAGGTTGTGCGCAGGAAGAAGCTGGAACGCCCGACGCATGTCGTCGGAGAGCGGGCCGGGCCGGTCGATGTCGGCGAACGTCCCCGACGTCAGCCGCTCCTCCTCATGCAAGGCGATCAGGTTGTCGGTGGCTTGAGCGCCGGGTCCATCGGACATGGCGCTGCGCTTTGTTTTGAGCTTCAGGAGCTTCGTCTCGTCCCGGATGCCCCAATTGTTTCGGAACGGCGACCGGGCGTGGCCACGGAAGATCAAGCGGCGGAAGGTGCGATCGTACAGTCGCGTATATGCCTCCAGCGGTTTGATCTCGATGTACACTTGGCCCTTCCGGCCACCGTCTTCGGGCTCGTAACCGTCCATCATCGGGTGGTCGAGACCACGGCGGTGCACGACGAGGTGCTCAATCTGGCGATCGTTGTCGTACGCGATCCCCTCAAGCGCGTCGATGTAGGCCTTGACCACGCCCGGCATCAGCGGCTGCTGCCCACCTTCTGGAACGTGGATCTCAAGCTGAACGGAAACCGGCGTCGGTGCGGCGAGCATACGGCGTCCGAGTTCTGCCGACTGACGGCGCGCTTCATCCTTGAACACCTCCTCCCTGTATGCGAATTGCGCTCCCTGCTTCCGGTTCTTCGGCTTGCGCAGCAGCTCCTGTGGCTCGACGAGCACGATGATCTCCGATGCGAGCAGGTCAAGCTCGTGTTCTATTGCCTGAGGGCTGTTCGAGGGGGTCGGTGGGAGAAGCTTGCGCACGTTCCCATGATGCCAACCGGCAAGTCATGGGCTACGATGGCGGATAAGGGACATCCACGCGGTGTCCGAACCCTGACCACGAGGAAGGGAACATATGGCCGTATGGCTTAAGACATTCCGTGAGGGCAACGCGCTCTCTCCCCGCAAATCACCTACCGATCTCCCCGAGGTCGGCGGTCGGCTGATCTTTTTCGAGCCTCTGAGTTTCAATTCGGATAGTTCGCCGAAGATAACTCGTCATGGCGAGCCGATGGGCAAGCCAAGCTACGAGGTTGGCGATCTCATAGGGGGCTACTGGAACGGTTCATATGAGGTAAGCGAGGTGTGGGAGGTCATCGGCGAACCTGACGTATCCGAACTGGACGGCTGGGCTTGGGAGACGTCAGTTGAACTCCGAGCACTGCGCAAGCCGGGAGTACCGCTCGGCGACTTGGCGATTCGACCGAAGACTCTAGCCCGTCGAGTCCGGCTCCGACTTCGGCCGGATCAGGAGGCGCTGCTGGAAAGCACCTTTGAACTCTAAAGAGATCGCCAGGCCGACCTCCAGCGCATCTATTTGTGCGCGGTGGCCCTTGGCGTAGCGAGCGTATGGTGGCGCGCATGAGCGAGCATCGGGCGCAAAGCCTGATTGAACTCCGAGGTGATCTGTGCTGCACGTGCGTGGACAGCCCGCCAGAACACGAACTCCGCGACGTGAGGGAACGCAACGAACGCCACCGCGACGACAACCGCAACCAGGCGTGGGCGTATCAGCCGAGCGAGCGAGAGCCATTCGAACGGATCCATCGTCCCAGCGTACGACCCGAGTAGGCGGAGCTGGCAACGCAACCAATCTCATATGCTCAATCACGGCCTTGTGACCGGTCGCCAGCAAAAGCGCCAGAGGCTCCGTCCACACTTACCGGCATGGGAGCGCCGAGTGTTTGGGCCAGCCGTATGAGTGCTGTCGCCCACCCGCCGAGAACGTGATCGTCGAGCGGCGCAACCGTCGGTAGTACGCGCCACAGTTCGGCGAACAGCGTCACGGCCATCGACCCCGTTTCCGCGACGCGCAAATCATCGAGAGCGACGATGCTCGCTATGCCGCCGGTAGCGCCAGACGGAAAGAGACCGCCCATGAGCGCCGCTGGCGCGGCGTGCACCTGCTCGGACCACAACACAAATAGCTGCTCGTACTGAGCATGTCGGAGAGCGTTGCGCGAACCCCGTGTCAACGCCTTGACGTTCTTGCCACACCAGCTCCTTGCCCAGACGACGCGACCTTTCGCATCCACTTTTCGGAACTCGGGGAACCCATGCTCAAGAAGGCCGTCGAGCGTGGCAGCGCGACCCTGATCGACAGGGCGACCGGTCGCCTGCTCATAGTCAAGCATCACGCGCTGGCTGCGCACCATCTGCAGCAACCCAAACTTCGCAAAGCGGAACACCGCCTCCTCACGATCAGGTTGCGCGGCGATGTGTTCTACGTTGACCAACAGCTCAAAAAGCTGGCGGACCGGACCAGCTGCCGACTCCCAATGTGCGTTCTCCAGTAGTAGCCGTGCCGACTTGACGGCGTTTACTCCACGAACCAGCACTTCCGCGTCGAATCTGACCAGCTCGCTCCCTTCCGCTGGCGTCTGTGCAATTGCTCTGTCGCCAGCCGACGTGACCGTCTTCATCGTCGTGAACAGATCCTTCAGACGTGTTCGTGGACCTGGTAGCCGCTGTGGCTCTCCGGGCCGCTGACGACCCTGCTTGATGCGGCGCTTGTCCTTCTTCGCGGCCATCGGAGCTAGCGTAGTGGCCAAGAACGAAGCCAGGCGACACCGCTCTTGGCCGTGTCCTGTTCGGCCCCAAAGCTTCCGCCGGTAGGTCTGCTCTGATCGCCAGCGAGCCCAAAAACCGATGTGGCCGGGCAGGTGTTGACGCACCCGCCCGGCCTGTGCACCGAAGCACCTACCTTCGATGCCACGCCTCCCACCGTAGAGCTGTCTGCGGATGATCCGGTGTGCTCGTTGACACGCGTCTTCGGTGCTCGAAAGGAGGCCGAATGAGCGCAGCATCTGTCGAGCCCGTCACAACGCGGGCCGGCGTTCCCGAGTATCCCGTTCAGCACTCGCTCGACGCTCTGGGTGGGTGCTTGACCATAAGCCGGGCTGTCCTGCTCCTGTATGGCGAGGAGCACGTGAACCTGGCGCTAGCCGACGAGTTGGCACTCGATGGCTACGAGGTCCGCCGCGCCAGCGACCCTGCGAAGCTGCGAGCGGCGTGCGACGCCTGCGAGGTCAACCTCGTGATCTTCGGGCGAGCCACGCGCAGGGGTGCCGGGCTCGACGTGCTCCGCCAACTGCGAGCGGGAGCGTTCGCCCCCGAGGTCAAGCCAGGTCTACGCACGCTGTGGATGAGCCCAAACGGCGAGCTGGGCGACGTGCTGCGCGGGTTCGACGCCGGAGCAGACGACGTGCTCCGCGCCCCCTTTGCCTACACCGAGCTTCGCGCCCGCGTGCAAGCACTCGTGCGCCGAGACCCAGCGGGGAACATTCCTGGCGTGATCGAGTACCGCGAGCTTCGGATCGACACCGCAGCGCACGAGGTCTCGGTCGGCGTGATGCGTGTCGGCCTGCGCCGTCTGGAGTACGCGCTGCTCGTGCATCTTGCGCGGGACCCCGAGCGCGTCCACACCAAGGATGAGCTGCTGCGAGAAGTGTGGGGCTTCCGCTCCGCTGGCACCACGAGGACCCTGGACTCTCACGCCTGCCGGCTGCGACAAGCACTTGCTCGCGCGGGCGCCGAGGACTGGGTGCCCGCGACCCGTGGCGTCGGCTACCGTCTCGCCCCGAACTGCCAGCGCTCGCTGCTGGCGGGGTAGCCCTACACCGGTGCGTTACAGGACCGTGACGGACTCGTGTCGGACTCGTTCATCGCGCGCACGGACCTCGTAAAGCACTGTAGATGTAGACACGTCCTAACAAATATGGCCCCGGCGCGAGGCGGCAACCCCGCCCGGGACCGTGACACAGGAGGTTGTGACTCCCATGCACGATCAACGTAGCTCAGTTGAATCCGAGGCGAACGCCTGCCTCGACAAAGCCGTCCTCGAACTCATGCTCGACCCCGACAGGCAGCGGCCGTGGTCAGAAGCCGAGATCGCCCGCACGATCAGCACCCCCGGCAACGTCCCCGCCAGCCTCAAGCGCCTTCGCATAGCGGGCCTCGTCCACCGCTGGAACGACCTGGCGACCGCCTCGCACCCGGCCGTGCGTTTCCACGAGATCACGCAATCGCCCAAGGACCCCGCCTCGGAGCGCGAGCGCCACTGGGACAAAGCAGTCCTCGAATCGCTGCTGGTACGCGACAGCGACGGCCAAGGGCCGCTCTCTGAGCAAGACCTCCGCTACGCCTTCAGCGCAAAGAAGAAGAAGCAGAAGCTCGCGATCACCGACGCGCTGAGTCGTCTGGATGGCGCCGGCCTCATCGAACGCCGTGGCGACCGAGCCATCGTCTCCGAGGTCGCCAAGAGCTTCGACCAGATAATGACGCTCTAGCGTCGCCCCGCGAAGCCATGCACGTCACCGAGCTTGACCTCAGCCCAGCCGCTCTCGCCTGCTTGAAAGCGGCCGACATTCACCTGGTTGACCAGCTACTTGAACACGGGACTGGCGACCTGATCCAGCACCCCAAGTTCAGCAAGGGATTGGAGCTGTACGAGATCATCTGCGAGCTACACCGCCACGGCCTCACATTCGCCCGAAACGGACAGCACATTCAGACCGAGCGCGAGCGCGAAATGTTCCGATTGCGCGCAGTCACGGGCCTTACCCTCGATGAGATCGCTGAGCGATTCGACCTCAGCCGTGGGCGCATCCACCAGCTACTACGCCTGCATTTCCGCCTAGACGTAGTACCCGCCGCAGCGAAAGCGCGCAGACCACCGCCCCCAAGCTTGCGCAAGCACACGCTCATCGAGCGTCGCCGGCTGTATTTGCTTGCGTGCGTGGCGATCAAGCGTCACTACCGCAAACCCTTGACGCTTGAGATGGTCGCCAAGGCACTCGCAACATCCCCTCGCCAGATACAACGCGCCTTCGCCCAGTTCAGCGACAGCACTTTCCACGACGATCTAGTCGCCAGACGGATGAGCGCCGCTGCCGAGCTGCTATCCCAGCCCGCGATCCCCGTGCGCGACGTGGCGCTACAAGTCGGCTACCGCCAGCCTCCCCATTTCGCCCGCGCGTTCCGGGGCTGCTTCGGAGTCTCACCGACCGGCTTTCGCGCCGCTATCTAGATCGCGGCGCGGCTGCTCAGCCGGGCGAAGAGGTGCTGTGCTGGTTAAGTTCCTTGCCGATCTCCAGCCCGAGCCGCTTCGCAAGAGGCACCGCCGGGCGCCGCAGTAGCTCGTGCTCGCTGTGCGCTGCCTCAATGATGACTGCGCGCAGTTCCGGGTCATCCAGGAGGTCGTCGCCCTCCGGGTTGTCGTTCAAGGTAGCGAGTCCGCACTCCAACAACGGGCTCATTTCTTGCCAGGTCGCAAGCCACGGGTCGCCGAGTGGGCCGATCCACTCTACGCTTGGTGTGTTCTGGAGAAGCGGAGACTTCTGAACCTCCGCCCTCTCCGCGTCAATACGCTCCGCAGTCCACGGCTCGATCTGGCTTACATGCTTCACGAGCGAGGCGCGCACCATGTGCATGTAGAACCACGTGGGGTCCATCCGGTAGCGGATGCGGTCCTCCGGGCTGAGTTTCGCCTTTGCCTGCTCCGACATGTCCTGGAAGGGGAAGAACCCACCGACGCGAACCGTCATGGGGATGAGGACGCGCTGCAACCGCCAGAACGCGCGCTCCACCTCGTCGTCTGGAAACTCCAGCAGGGCGTTCCGAATCTCCTGTCGCGCGTAGTCGGTCGCGTAAGGCTCGCAGCCGGGCCCACCGCGTAGTTTCAGGCAGCCGCCGAGTACGACGATATGGAGCCACCAGAGAGCGCGCTGGAGATGGGCGCCCCCGGCACACTGAGCTTTGTAGACCGCTTCCACGGCCCTCCACGCCGACATGATCTGCGTCGGCCTTTGCACCTCTGGCTGATACAGCACTGCGTCCCTGAAATCTCGCCACTCGCGCACGGACCCGATCCACGGTTGGTTGTTCTGCTGGGCGACACCCCAGACGCCGCTGTTGCGCAAAACGCTCTCGTTCAGAGCCTCGTACTCGTCGGCGACCTTGCGGTGTAGCTCTCGCCGCTTTGCGTCAATGTTTGCCTGCACGTCCTTCACCAGCTCCCGCCATTCCTTTTCGGCGTCCGTGAGCACGCCGAACTCAAGAGACGCGGACCTCAACCCACGGAAGATCCCTTGAAAATGGCCCCGGCACGCCAGATTGGGCAGGCCAAGGAAGGCCGCCGGCCCTGCAATCAAGCCACCCGGCCGCGCCCTGCTGCCAGACCCTTGAGATCACGGCCCGGGTCTGGTCTGATCGAAGACGATGACGCACGACCGATCAAGATCCCCGGCGCCTTCCTCGATGCCCTGGCGCACGGGCTCGCTTCACGGCTTGCCGAGCAGATGGCCAACCAGCTCGCAGCCCTGCATGAGGGTTCGCCGTGGATGACCTTCGAGGAAGCCGTCGAGTACGCGAGAGTGCCCGCAGGCACGTTCCGCAAGCTGAGCGCCGACGGAACGTTCACCGCGCACGGCGGCAAGAGAAAGATCTACCACCGCCAAGAGCTGGATGCAGCGCTGCTCGGCCTCTCCGCATGCACCCGCCGCTGAGACAGGCGACCTGATGGCGCGTAGCGAGCGGATACGCATAGAGCGAGGCCTCTACCGAAGCGACAAGACATACATCGCTTGCGCAACATCGCCAGGCGCGCGCAAGGCGAAGTGGAAGACGCTAGGCGAGGTCGGCCTCATGGAGGCCCGCCGCGAGCGCGACGCCTGGGCCGTCGAAGTTCGCTCTGGTGGCGTCCCTGAAACGGGCGGCAAAGAGAAGGTCGAGGAGGTAGCGCTCGCATGGCTGCAATACATCGAAGGCCTTGTCGAGATCGGCGAGCTGCGACCGCGCACCCTTGAGGCATACAAAATCGGCGTGATGCTGCACCTCATCCCCGGCTACGGACATCGACGCATCCGGTCCATGACGACCGACGATCTTGTCGAGTGGCACCGCAAGCAGCGGAAGCTCAAAGCATCGACATGGACAATCCGCGCACGCTGGATGGCAGTAAGAGGCGTCTTCGGCTACGCAGCACGCCACAACATCATCCCCGCCAGTCCAGCCGACAAGCTGCTGCCCCGCGAGCGCCCAGGCGCCGGAGAACCCCGCCAGCGGTTCCTCTCCCGCGAGGAGATGGACAGGCTGCTTGAACACGCCGGGCCAGCACTCGCGATCATCGCAACCGCACTATTCACAGGCATGAGAGTGATGGAAGTCCTCGCCCTCCAATGGGGCGACATCGACTTCACCGAGGGAGTGATCCATGTGCGCTTCCAGCTCAGCCGCCAAGGCAAGCGAGTGTCCCTCAAGACAAAGGCCGCGAAACGCGACATCGTGCTGATGGACACCCTTGGAAAGCTCCTGCGCCGACGCCGCCTCGCCGAAGAGTTCTCCACAGACGCCGATTTCGTGTTCCAGAGTTCCGTGCCGCGTCGGCCAATGACCTACCGGGGCGCCCTGCTCGACCTGTTCCACGACGCCCGCAAAAACGCGAACCTGGAAGACGTGACATTCCACTGCCTACGACACACCTTCGCCGCGATCCTGATCGCCCAAGGTCGCGATGTGCAATTCGTCTCCCGCCAACTCGGGCACACAAAGACCTCAACGACCTGGGACACCTACGTGCACTTGTTTGAAGCTCACCGGCACGCCCACGACGCACGAGAGCAGCTAGAGGCAGAGTACGGCGAGATGCTGGGGGCGGCGGACGCGTGAATTAGGAGTCCGCTCGGCGCCCCAGTCGCCGCGCGTGGCAGTATGCGGGGAATGCGTACGCTTGCCCTAGACCCAGGCCCTATCCCAGTACCTCAGACCGTCCAGTTCACTTGCGAGGGCCGGGTCTGCCGTGTCCTCATCCATCCCCAGCCCGTAGGCTCAAGACTCAACAATTACCCGCAGATCGGCTCCGCACCGGAGCTTGAGGTCACGCTGGGCGAGCAGTTTCAGATCGAGGGCGAGCCGGGTGTCTATCGGGTCGTGCGGCAGTCGGGGGAAGCTGACGCACTGATGCTCGAACCCATCTCGTAGTCGGGTTCGCTGGCTTCCCCGGGCCGCTGATCTGCTCCCACCTGCCATCTGCCTCGGTAGACCTCTGTGAAACAGGGGGTAGCGTGCAGAAGCCGACGAACGGTCGCCTCACTGCATGGCACGTGCGTCCGGAGCGTCTCGGTCAGCTCTTGCGCGGAGATGTGGGCTGTCATCTCGCGAGCCAACGTGTAGAGCGCTGCTCGCCCGACCAGGCTCTCGGGGGTGTTCGCCGCTGCGAGCGTAGACCAGCTCGGCACGCGCGGCAGTGCCTTGTCGAAGACCTCTTGCTGCGCACTGCGCTGAAGCTCCATCTCCATCACGAACATGAAGATGTCGCTAAGCCCCGACCGCAACCCCTGGCGCTCCGGCTGCCTGATCCAGTCCCACAGTAGATATCCGACGCCGCCCACAAAAAGAAGGCCGAGCGGTCCGAGCGTGTCATATGCCTTCTGTGCTGCCTTGAACACGCCCATGCCGGTGAGGCCAGCAGCCATATGGGCGCCGTTAACCATTCGGGCCAGCTCGCCGGCATCACTTCCGGCTTTGAGATGATCCAACCACTTACTGCGGTCAATCAGGTCTGCGCCCGCGCCGTATACCGCCGCGACCGCAGGACCATCCTTAGAGACATAGAGGCCACGGATCGCAAGCGCGAGCTTCACGGATGGGATGTCGTCTGGGTCCTTGATCGCGAGTCTGGCAATACGCGCATGCTCATCAGGCGTCAGCCAAGCGCCAGGAATGGCGTCGTCCGGGACGACACGGAGCACTGGAAGGTATTCCGTGTACCAGCGACGCAGGAAGTCCGCGACCGGGACCGATCGGCGGGCGCTCACCGACCACGTCTCGACGTGCTCGACGATCTCGTTGGCAACGTGCTGAGCGCAGAACAAACGAATGAGTTGCTGGTTCGCAGCCGTGGCGAGTGCCGTTCGCTGATTGCGTGCGCATGCGTAGTTGATGTCGAAACCGAGCCAGTGGGCGTCCAGGATCGCGCAGAGCGGCTGCGCCATGATCGCGTCGGGGAAAACGCCGTGCTCGGAGGGAAGGCGAAGGGGCGCCGACGCGTGGGTGCGATGTGTAACCGCCAGCATCTCGCGCACAGCGTCGGAGGGCTCGCGGCGAGCCGGCTGCTTTTGTGCTTCGGACATCCGCAACTCCACAGGACTAGGTTAGGCCGACAGGGCGTGATAAAGTGCTGCATAGTTGGGGATAGATTTCTATGGCATCCACCTCCGTACTACTGACCCGTCGCGAGGCCGCTGAGATCGGTCGCGTCCCGCTGAACGCGATCGACAAGGCGATCGAGCAGGGCGTCGTGAAGCCCAAGCGCAAGCAAGGCAAGCCACTGCTCCCCGCGCACGAAGTCGCGCTGCTCGTTCTGCTGCGCCAGATCGATGTCGCGCTCCCGACTAAGGCGAAGCAGCACCTGCGCAAGTGGCTGGCAGGAGCGCAGTCGCAGGCCGTTGGCTCTGAGCTGGCGCTGTCCGAGGCGCTGCGCGTGGCGATGACTGAGGATGTCGCGCAGACGATCGAGCGCGCCGAGTCCTACGCGCGTCTGCGCGACCGCTACGTGGAGCGCAATCCGGCCGTGATGGGAGGCGAGCCGGTCATCACGGGAACCCGCGTGCCCGTACGAACGATCGCGAGCCTGATCGAGATGGGCGAGACACACGAGGTACTGCGCGAGGACTACCCGCACGTCCCGGAGGAGGCCTACCCAGTTGCGGTGCTGTGGGCGCACGCCAACCCGCGTCGCGGCCGTCCCGCACGCCCCTGGGACACGGTTGCGAGCCGACCCGTGCCCAAGCTCCGCACCGCGCGAGGCGCGTGAAGTTCTGGATCGACGAGTGCCTGACGCCGGCGCTCGTCGGCCACGCGCACTCCCACGGGTACGAGGCGACATGCACGCGCGACCGAGGGCAGCTCGGCATGCGAGACGATGAGCTGCTGGCACTCGCGGTCAGTGAGGAGTTCGTGTTCGTCACGAACAACCACGCCGACTTCGTAGGACTGTGCACGAACGCCGAACTACACACAGGGCTCGTCGTCCTGCCACAGCGCCCACGCGATGCTCAGCTGCCGCTCTTTAGCGATGCCATCGCGCACATCGAGCACCACGCTGCACAGGCCACCGAGGCTCTAGCCGACTGGATGCTCAATCGCGTCGTGGAAGTCGATGACGAATCCGAAGCATGCAGAGACATGCCGCTTCCCAACCGCTGAGGCGCTCAGAGGCAACCGTTGGGATCGATCTAAGAGCGGGAACCACCCGTCGGCAGACTGCGCGAGCTGTCCAGTTGCTCCGTGTTTAAGCCCTGCCGGCAGACCGAGGCGCTGCCTGACCCAGGCTTTCCCCAAGCCCAGAGCGACGTCGAACACTGCGGTTCGAGCCATGCCGCCAACGACTCCTGCAGCCCGTCGCACGTCGGTTGCCTCGTCAGCCGGCGCGTAGTCGGCTAGGTGCTCTACCAGCTCCGCCAGCGTGACCGGCGACACGATCGCCTCGAAGCGCGGCCACTCGCCAAGCACTTGGAGCCCCGGCCAGTGACTCTCAAGCCGGTGAACGTGACCCCACTCGGGTGGTAGTAGGACACCTCGCCGTGCTCGACATAGCCGGCATCTACGAGCTGAAGGATGGTCTGATGGATGGTCCCGGGAGTCAGATCGAGCCCAAGGCCGTCGCTTTCGCCACCGCCCAGGAACAAAATCCCGGCCGCCGCTAGCTCTGAATCCTGGTTGTGCAAAGCTTTGAGTACGGGAAGGGCTCGATCTTGCCAGAGGGTGCTCATGCGATCCCTTCGCCGAGCGATTCCAGCTCCGAGTCCACGACACCCTTGCCGAGCCGCCCGATCGTGCCCACCGCACGACGCACCGCTGACTGCTCATCGTCATCCTCGACGCCGGCCGCAATCCTGGCGAGTAGCGCTTGCAGTCCCTCGAACGACGCCACGCCATCTAGATCGGGCCACTCCCCGAGCAGCCCCAGACCGTCTGCCGTGAGTCGCAGGTGGCTCCATATCGCGCACTCAGTGAGGTGCAGATCGCCTGTAATCAGACCGTAGTCACGGAGCCGTGTGAGCGCTTCGTGAACCTGGCGCGAGTCCAGCGATAGCTTCAGCTCGTCGGTGCAATCCTCCGGCTGGTACATCGGCAGCTCAAGCATCCTGCTTCGCCACTCGGGATCGTCGCTCCACTCGACCAGCCATCGCAGCACGGGTTCGTCGATGTCGCTCCAGATGGTCACAAGCGGATTCTCCTCCCCACCACCCCTTTAGCGGTCACAGGTCACTCCGGCGGCAACCCGGACCAGAAGATAGGAGCGCGATCTGGCGATCTCAGGGGAGCCGCTTCGGTCATGCTAAGCGTAGATGCCGAAGACCCCTTCTCTGAGCACTTCAGCTTCGACATCCCACTCGGCCCTTAGGACGGGAACCGTGCCTTCTTTGGGCAGAACGTGCTTCAGGGTCTGATCGACGGGATTGACGACTTCGTGCGCGAGCGCCAGCCACGCTGGAAGCGGCGCACCTATCGCACTGGTGCGCCGGTCCTGCTCGGGTGCTCGCCTTGGGTCACTGATGATGCGCTTCTTACGGCGAATCCAGAATCTTCCCGGCGCGTGCATTGTCGTCAGCAAGGGGCCGAGAAGCGGCGCGAGACAGGTGCGTTTGCCCGGCTCCGCGAGCTGAACGAGACAACCGCAGGCATTGAGCTGCGCGCCCTCTCGGGGCTGGGACACAAGGCGCCGAAGATCGCCGGGAAGCCGATGGTCATGGTTGCCTACGACACGATTGATCCTGACTTTCGTCTTCCTACGTTCCGTACGCATCGGATACCGCAAGGTCAAGGACGAGGTCCCGATCGCGCACGCGAAGCTGGCGCTGCTCGGCAATATCTGCTAGACCGATGAAGACCCCGTCGGTGGTGTCACGGACTACGTCTGGTTTAGCCCGAAGCGGCTCTGGGTGTCGTCGGCGAACTTCACCTACCAGTCGCGGCGCAGCTTGGAGTTCGGCTATTGGACCGAAGACGCGGAGTTTATGCGCGGAGTCAACAACTTTCTCGTCAATCTTATCGGGGTCTCCGAGGACCTCGACGCGCCCGCCGATACGCCAGACCCCGATCTCGCTGCGGTCGAGTTCGATGATCAGGCGATGGCCGAAGCCGCCGCAGAGTCGGACCACGCCAGGCGCGAGATGGCCGAAATCAATGGCGAAGAGTTCGATGAGGACGAGTTTCAGGCGACGATGCTCACTCGGGTAGCGCCCGGCGCAGGTCGAGCAGACCGGCAAGCTCCTCCTCGCCCACCCGGGTCTCCTCCAGCACGCGCTCAACCGTCTCACCAAGCTGAGCGACGGCACGCCGAACATCATTCTCGTCATGCTCGACTAATCCGCGTATACACCTGCTAGGCGCCGGCGCTCAGGTGTGCCGGGCGGCGGCCGCGAGCTGGTCTACGAGGGGTCCGTCTGGGTGTTCATCGAGCAAGAGTTGGAAGGCCTCTTCGGGGGACTCGGCGCGCACGGTTGGGATCGGCATCTCGACTGGCCCGTCTGGCCCATCAGGCACGAACATCATCGCTCGGTCACCCACCGCGACCGACAACACGTCTGATCCCTCCTGGGTCAGCCGCGTGGCTGCCGTTCCGAGCCAGATCGCCGGGTAGCTTGAAGGGTGAAACTTACGCTCGACGGGGTCGAAGGACCAGGCCGAGTACGCGCCCTCCGGCGGTTTGGTGTTCGCCACCGGCACAGCACCGAGCACCTGCCCGAAGAGCACGACCATCAGCACGGCGACGTTGTTGTGCATGTCGATCCACGCTGTGTGCTTCGGCGGCCTGTACGGCCAAACCGGCTGAACGGGCGGGTGATGGGTCCGCTGGCGAAGCTGGGGCGGCCCGACCCCGAGCAGATCAGCGCTCAGCGTCTGCGCGTGCGGCGTGGCGAGCCAATCGTCGCCGTATGCGTACCTGCCAAATGCGAGGCCGAGCTTCGCCATGAACCGGCTCCACGCCTCGGGCGGCGTGGAGCGACTCGAAGCTGCCCGGGCAGCCTGCGCAAGCACGAGCGGGTCGGCGACAGAGACGCCGAGCTCGCCGGCAACGATCGCCTCAAGCTGCTCCTGCGTGGGCTCGTCCCCGAGCCTGAGACGCTGTCGCGCAGCGTCAGACATGTGCGGCGTAAAGATGGCGCCGGCATCGGTCACGCTCACCCTGATCGCACCGCCACCGCCGGGCACTTGAATCCCGAACTCGCACGCGGGTGGCGCCCCATAGCGATCCCGGATGCGGTAGGCATTACGAAGGAACGTGACGAGCCGGTCGGTGGCAATCAGCTGGTCGGAGACGACGTTTGATCGGCGCTCGCACACGTCGCACACGTTCGGATCGACGTACTCGCCTCCGAGGCTGTACATGATCACATGGTCGCCCTGATGAGTGAAGGCGGACGCGGGCTTGAGCTCGAGGCAGTAAGTGCATAGCCGGCTGTCGGACATCGCCTTCGAGTTCTAGCAGCGTGGTCGCACCCCCGTGAGCGCCCACGTGAGAGCTGAGCATGGCAGCCGCTTGGCAGGAGAGATCAAGCAAAGATCAAGCAAACGCGGAAAGCAGCCGCCACCAGCGATCGCCAACGAACACGTGGACCCTTGTTTTATAGGCATATGCGCCCTGCCGACACCACCGACCAAGCCCTAGACCGCCTTTGCAAGCAGGAGGTCACCGGTTCGATCCCGGTTGGCTCCATATAGCCGTAGTCAACGCGAACCGCGGGTATGCGGAAGGTTGGCTGGATGTTGTCGCGGGCGTGCACTTGGATTCCGTCGATCAGGGTTTGCAGGACGGTCTTCACGCGGGTAGGGGCGCTGCTGTTGAGCGCGTCGCGTAGATCGGTGCGCATCGCGTCAAGGTCGACGGCAACGTCACGGCCCCCGACCAGGACGGGCAGATCAAGGTGAGCCTCTCCGGGACCGAGATGGACCTAACAAGCTTCGACAGCACACCGAGCTTCCGAAGGCCGCCGTCGAACGGGCGGCCGTCCGGTTCTCCGAGCGGGGTCGTCTTGCCGACCCACCAGCGGAGTTGATTTTGCGGGAGTCCTGACCACTCGCGCCGCGGGGGCGCGGGTTCGTTACGCGGTGGAGCGTGAGTGGGTTTGGTTTGACTACTGTATAGTTCATAGAAGATACTCATGGGGGAGCATCGCTACCAGCAGTACTGCGCTCTGGCTCGCGCGCTCGACGTCGTCGGCGATCGCTGGACCCTGCTGATCGTCCGGGAGCTCGTGCCGGGACCGCGGCGATTTACCGACCTGACCGATGGTCTTCCAGGCATAAGCCGAAAGCTCCTCACTGAACGGCTGCGCGACCTCGAGCGCGATGGCATCGTCGCCCGACGGGAGCTTCCGCCCCCGGCCGCTCGGCAGGTCTATGAGCTAAGCGACGACGGGCGGGATCTGGCCGAAGCGGTCGCGCCGCTGATCCGCTGGGGTGCGATGCGGCTCGCCGAGCGCGAGCCAGGAGAAACCTTCCGCGCGCGCTGGGCGGCGGTGGCGATGGCGAGCATGGCTGACCGGAACGCGGCCGAGGAAGTCAACGAGACCTACCAGTATCTAGTAGGCGACTCAGCCTTTTACTTCACCGTCGAGGACGGCTCTATCGAGCTTCACGACGGCCGGGTCGAAGATCCCGCGGTAGTCGTGACCACCGACGAGGCGACATGGGCAAACATCGCCTCCGGGAAGACCACGGCTTCCGCGGCGGCCGCGACCGGGGCGCTGACGGTCGTCGGCCAGCGTCAGGCTGCGAAGCGCCTGGGCAGGGTCTTCTCCCGCAACAAGATGTTGGACCGGACGGCCGCGACGTTCAACGGCACGCAACAGCAACGCGGAGGTAGCAACGATGAGCACAGAGAACCCAGCAACCATCCGACAGAGAAACAGCCCGCCCAAGGCGACAACCGCGCCCCTGAGCAAGAGCTACCGCGTTGTCGATAGCAAGCGAATGGCCTACCACGAGCGCGGCGAGGGAGACGCGATCGTCTTCCTCCACGGCAACCCGACCTCGTCCTACCTCTGGCGGAACGTCGTGCCTTACGTTGCAGAGCAGGGGCGCTGCGTTGCTGTTGACCTTATTGGCATGGGCGACTCGGACAAGCTCGAGCACACTGGACCCGCCTCGTACGGGTTCTTCGAGCACCGCCGCTACCTCGACGGGCTACTCGACCAGCTCGAACTTGGCGATCGTGTCTCGCTCGTCCTACACGATTGGGGCTCCCTGCTCGGATTCGACTGGGCGAAGCGACACCTAGAGCGGGTGGCCGGCATCGCTTACATGGAGGCGTTCGTGAGTCCGCTCATGTGGGATGACTTCCCCGAGATCGGTCGGCCCATCTTCAAGGCTTTCCGATCAGACAAGGGCGAGGAGCTGATCCTGGAAAAGAACGTCTTCGTAGAAGCCGTCCTCCCCGCCGGGGTGATGTGCGACCTGACCGAGGAAGAGCTGGCCGAGTACCGCCGCCCGTTCGCCGGGCCCGGCGAGGATCGCCGACCGACGCTCAGTTGGCCACAACAGCTTCCCTTTCGCCGCGACCCGGACGAGGTCATCCATCCTGACGCGGACAGAGTTCTCGAGCTCGTCGAGGAGTGCGGCGCGTGGATGGCACAAAACAAGCTACCGAAGCTGTTTCTCAACCTCGACCCCGGGACGAACCTGGGCACCTCCCAGCGCGAGTTCTGCCGTCGCTGGCCGAACCAGACCGAGGTGACCGTGCCGGGCATCCACTACGCCCAAGAGGACAACCCTCAGCTTGTCGGGACCGCGCTCTCGCGCTGGCTCACGTAGCGACAATGACGTCGATCGGCTGCCAAACCTCCAGCTCCTCGAGGGACCCATCAACCAGTCCAAGCAAGCGATGCTGCCGTTGGGATGGGCCGAAGGGCGGTATCCCGACGAGCAGCAGCGGGGCTTGTACTTCGCCGGCCACAACCTCGACCGTTATTCCGCTTCGTTAACCGACATCCGCCCGCCGGGGAGCCGCGGGCACGCGGAAGGTCGGTTCGATCTCGGAGCGGGCAATTGCACTCGACCAGCTCCACGAGGCAAGCTGGCGCCTCGCCCTCCAGGCCGAACACGCCCTTGGCCTACGCGAGTCCATCACCAAGCGATACGACGATTTCGCCCATGCGCTCGATGAACGACTCGGACTCCAACCCACGCGCGAGACACGAGTCATGTACCGGCAGCTAGTCGGACAGGCATGAGCTTGATATCCGCCGATCAAAAGTAGTCTGAAGGTCGGTATGTGCGGCCAGCATCGGCTATTCCGACGCTGGCCACCGCTCAGAAGATCTGCTTGTCGAGGAACCCTGCCGTCAGGAGGACCCATCCGCCGACCTCTCCGATGATCAGGGCGACCATGAAGAAGTGTGTCCCGTTGACCGGGTCGCGGTATTGGTTATCGGTGTCTTCCCTCCAGCCGTGGAGAGAGTAGGTCACTACCGCCGTAAAGAAGTAGAACGTCATCGTGCCGGCGGCCAGGAGGTTCACGAGTTCGCTGAAGCCGCTCAGCTCTACGAACGTCGCGATCAGTAGCAGCGCGAAGCTGTAGAGCAGCGCCGCGCGGTGGGCGATGTCGACATAGATATGAGCTTTGTGCTCCTCGGTGGTCGCGATCTGGCTGTACTTCCAGACCCCGAGCAGAAGCGCTAGCAGGAACATCACGGCGTCCGCCAGCAGTACCGCCTTGGTGTCGCTGCTGATCATCCCTGCACCCCGCTAGGTGTCCGCGGCCGGCACATGAATCGCAGCGGTGGGCTGCCCCCAACGCGCAACTCGTGGATGAGCTGGAAGCCGAGGCGCTCGTAGAGTGCGGCGTTGCGCTCGCTCGAGGCCTCGACGTAGGCGGGCAGGCCCTCCCGGTCGCAGCGCTCGAGCGTCGGCCGCAGCAGTGCGCTGCCGAGACCCTGGCCCTGCATGTCGGGGAGCACGCCGACGTCACGGATGTAGTAGTGGCGCTCGCGCATCTGGCGCATGTGACGCCACTCCATCGCGGCCCCCAGCCTCGCCGCCCGGTCCACGTGGACACCGAAGGCGCTGCCCTCGAGCAGGGTGATGTGCAGTGGCGAGCGCCATGCGCCGGGTGGCAGGCTCAGCGCGGCGCCGGTGAGATCCCTCTTGGTCCACACGCGTCCGCGTGCCAGCCCGAGATGGCGAAGCTCGATCGCGAAGTAGCGACGCAGGCGTGCCGGTCTCTTGGTGTCGTCGGGCATCAGCCAGCCGTAGATCGGGTCCTCAAAGAAAGCCTCCGCCATCACTGCCTTCAGGCGTCCGACGTCCTCCGCGGTTGCCGGGCGCAGCCCGCGATTGGCGAGTTCGATGAACGGTGCGTCACGGTCAATAGTTGCTGATCCCTCACCCATCTTTGACTCCTGTCTTTTCGGTTGCTATTGCTGGGGGGGCGACGCTTGGACTCTCATCCGGAGCGCTGTCTGTGCTTGAAGCTGTCGCGCACCGCGGCGTAGTGCGCGGCAAGCCCAACACCCCACCCCAGCAGCACGTAGATGAACCAGGGGTATCCCGTCCCTCCCAGTTGCCACTGCAACACCCACACGGCGAGGATCAGGATCTGGACGGCGACGAACACCGTCGCGTGGATCCGAAATGCCTTTCGATAGCCGTGCGCCCACCGCTCGCGCCGGCGCTTTCGGGACTCCGTTTCCGCGCGCTCGGCGGCGCGCTCGAATGCATCGACCATCAGTTTGCCTCCTTGGTTGTTGACAGCCCATCGAGACTCTCGATGTCGGCCGCCGCTCGCTGCAGCACGGCCGCTATGGCTTGTGGATCCACTCGCCCCGACAGCGGCAGGAGTCGCGCTCTGAAGCGGTCCAGCAGCGGCTCGATCGAGTCCGCGTCGCCAAGCCGCGCGCCTGTGCGAACTTCGAGCGCCGCAAGCGCGTCGCGTCGCGCCTGCATCGCCTGCTCGCCCGCCGGGGTGACGCGATACGTGTTCTTGCCGTCATGTGTCTGACCGTCGATCAACCCCTCGGCATGGAGCGCCTCGATCGCGGGGTAGACGCTGCCAGGAGAGGGGCGATAGCGAGGGCCGAACAAACGCTTCAGCTCGGCCAATATCTCGTAGCCGTGCCGCGGGCGCTCAGCGAGCAGCGCGAGTAGGACGAGCGGGAGCTCGCCGTGCCGAAAGAATCTCCTGGGCAACGCAACCGCTCCCTAGGCCACCGCTACGCCGATCATCCCGCCGGCGGATTGTTTTCTGTGTCCTCGCCACTGCTGCTCGTTTGAAAGCGAGCCCCGCACCGTCGATCCGGCCGCTACGGGGCGTAGCGCCGTAGCGCTCACCGGATCGCTGAGCCCCTTCAACGCGAGCGCACCAAGAGACTCGAATGCATGAGCACTCGGGGCACCGGCGTGCCCGCACACCGTCTCGGACACGACGACCTGCCGGCCCTGCGCCACGTCGCAAAGTCGCCGTGCAACGATCACTGGTCTGCCGAAGAAGTCGTCCTGCTCGCGCACGGCTTCACCCATATCGATCCCGATCCGCAGGGCTATTGGATCCCCGCAGGCCGCCACCGCGCGCTGCATCGCCACGGCGCACGCGACGGCCGCGCCCGCCTCGGTGAATCTCACCATCAACCCATCGCCCAGGCTCTTGACCTCGGTGCCGGCGTGATCATAAATCGCTCCGCGCAGCAGCGCAAAATGCCGGCGACGGAAGGCGTGCGCCACGTGGTCGCCGAGACGATCCAGCAACGCTGTTGACCCGACCACATCGGTGAACAAGAACGTGTCGATCCGCGGCTCGGCGCGCTCATCCAAGGTCTCCACGCCAGACGCTGTCGTGCTGTAGGAGATTTCGCCCTCGCGGACCTCGCGCTCAATCAGGCCCTCAGCCACCAGCGCCCCGATCGCACACTCGACCCTTGCTAGCGAGGGCCGATAGCCGCGGCCCACACTGCGCGTGAGCTCAACCGCGAGATCGCTGCGGCCCACAAGACGCTTCGCGCAGAGTGCCAACAGAACCAGCAGGAGTTCACGATAGCGATGAGTGTTCGACGACAACCGGTGGCCTTTCTAAGGACTTACGAAGTTGTTACGAACTATATATCGAAACTATTACGAAGTCAAGGACGGCTAAAGGTCGGGACGGAGACCTTCAAGACTTCGGGCGTCCGGCGCGAGGCCTTCGATCGTCAGGTGACGTGCGAGCCGAAAGCGCCGAACCGCGGACAATCGAGCCATCTGCCTCCCGAACCAGTGCAGGACGGTTCGCGTGCAGATCGGTTGGCTGCGTGCGGAAGCGGCCGGCTGAGGGGGATCCCTTCGGCGGCTTTCAAGATAGCTCTTGTGGTCCAGAGAGCAGCTCGACTCGGTTGCCCCAGGGGTCTTGTGTGTAGAGCCGGCGAACACCGACAAGGGCCTGATCCCAGACCACACGCTCCCCCGCCTGGCGCAGTCGCTCCGCTAGCGCGTCGAGCTCGCCGTCGGCCACACGAAGTGCTGGGTGGGCCTTCCGGGCTGGTGTGAAGCCGTCCTCGACCCCGATATGTAGCTGCTGTTCTCCGCAGCGAAACCAGACCCCACCCCTCGTCCGCAACGCCTCCGGCTTCTCGACTTCCACCAAACCCAAGAGAGCTCCGTAGAAGCGCTGTGCCTCGGCCTCGCAATCTCGTGGAGCCGCTACCTGCACATGATCGAGGCCCACTATGCCCATCGCCTCAAGGTAACTCACCCGGTCAGCTAGGTGAGCCACGATGAGGGCTCTGAGCATGCTCAATTGCCGGCGGAGAGTGCGGCATGCTGCCGAGCATAGTAAGTTTCTACTGAGGCTGGCTAAGTGTATACTTAGCCGGTGGCGGTGGCTAGTATTACCCGGGAGAACGCCGTGGAGGAAGCGCCTGAGTCGCCGAACTCGCTCGACGATGTCGGTATTGGCACCAAGTCGCGGGCCTTGATCGTTCGTAGCCTGGTGGATGTCGTTGCGTCCAGGCTTGAGGAAACAGGCGACATGGTCCTGCTCACTGGTCGAACCGTCGTCTCGGCTCTGCGACCCCCGTATCCCTATGGCGGCGAGTTTGTGTCGCAGTTCTTGCTCGCGCTGAGCCTCTGCTGGATGCCGCTGCTGATCTCCACTGTCTGCTTCTGCTACGGATCAGTGGGTCTGCAGGCCAGCGACTTCTTGACCATCTTCGGTGCGCTGGATCGACTGGGCGCGATCTTTGTGTTGGGCGCGATTCGGGAGATCGGCCCGACCGTCACAGCGATAGTAGTCGCCGGCGTCGCCGGCACGGCTATCACGGCCGACCTCGGCGCGCGCAAGGTGCGCGAGGAGTTGGACGCGCTGCAGGTGCTGGGTGTGGATCCGGTCAAGAATCTCGTAGTCCCGCGCTTCCTCGCGTTGATGCTTGTGACTGGCTTGTTTGACATCTACGCCCTGCTGTTCGGAATCTTCGGTGGGGTGATCGCCGCGATCCAGGACGGTCAGCCCCTCGGGCCCTTCTGGGACACCTTGTTCGCCAACGCCTCGACCACCGACCTGTGGGGTTCGGTGCTGAAGTGCACTCTCTACGGGGCAATCGTGGCGATTGTCTGCTGCTACAAGGGCATGACCGCCTCCGGCGGCGCTGAGGGCGTCGGGCGCGCCGTAAATCAGGCTGTCGTGCTGGCGTTCACCGCCATCTTTGCGTTCGACTACGTGTTCACGCAGACGTTGCTGGCCACGCACCCGCAGCTATTGGTGGTCAAGTGAGCAAGCCGCCGTCAATGCCGCGCCAATGGCTCGCCGCAACCGGCGAGATCGCTTCGTTCGCGGGCGGGGTGTTCACCGAAGTATGGACTCTGCGAGTAATGCGGTTCTTCGGAGAGGCGTTGCGCCAGTCGGGCATCCTGATTGTTGGCTCGGCGGCGATCATCTGGACGCTGATGTTCATCCTGGGTCTGCAGTGCGGGATCGAGGGTGCCTATTTCACAGCAGCTCAAGGCGCGCCCACCGCTTCCGGTCTGTTCACGGCACTGTGTGATCTGCGCGAGGTGACGCCGCTGGCGTTCGGCTACATGATGGCCGCGAAGGTCGGCACCGGCATCGTCGCCGAACTCGGCGCGATGCGCATATCGGATGAGATCGACGCGCTGGAGGTCATGGGTGTCGACTCCATCACGTTCCTTTGCGCAACTCGCCTGCTGGCAGCCTGGCTAGTGCTGCCGTTCATGTATATGGCAGGCATTGGCGTGGCCTTCTTTGCCTCCTACATCGCCGTAGTCCGCCAGGTCGGATACGTCTCTTCCGGCGGCTATCTGCTCCTCTTCTGGCAGTTCCAGAACCCACTCGACTGCCTCTTTAGCATCATCAAGGCGATGTTCATGGCGACCGCGATCGTGCTCGTCGCCTGCTACTACGGCTACAACGCCAGTGGTGGCCCCGTCGGCGTCGGCAAGGCCACCGCGAAGTCGATGGTGCTGAACCTCGTGCTGGTGCACATCATTGGCATGCTCGGCACCGCCGTCTTCTGGGGTGGAAACGCGCGCGCGCCGATCGGGGGCTAATCAGTCCGCAAGCGCACCCGATTGCGCTGCGAACGACCGGCTTGCGGTGGATGCTGCTGAGGTGGCGCAGCTACACCTACCAGGCGTATCGCCGGGGCTCGCTAACGAACAGCCCTCTCATACACGCGTGACTTGTGCCCGCAGGGCCGGTCACGATGATCATGGTCAGTCTGCCAATGCGAGCGCCGGTGGCACGGAGGCCGCGCGCCAGGACGGCACCGTCAGGATCACTAGCACCGTGAGGGTCATGAGGGCGAGGCTGGAGAGCACGCTCAGCGCCGTGATGGAGTAGACAATGGGGAAGTTGATCGTCTGTGCCAGTGCGCGATCGGCAAGCTCCTGACCGTAGAGGCCAAAGATCGCCCCGATGAGGCATCCGGCGCCTACGAGCAGCACACTCTCCAGCAGGATTGTGTGCCATAGATCGGCGCGCGGTAGGCCCTCGAGCTTGAGCTTGGCCAGGCGCGGGCGGCGATGGTGAATCATCGCGCCCATCGCCGCCGCCATCGCAAGCGCCGCAAAGATTGGGATCAACGTCGCCATTTGGGCGAGATGTGAGAGAGCCTGGCGGCTGAGTGCGTTCTGCTTGGAGGCGTGCGCGCTTGCGGTCTGCACGGACAGGCCCGAGGACGGGCCGAGCGCTCGCTTTATCTCACCGGTCACGCTCGCGATCCCGACGCCTTGGTGGAGCAGCACGTTGTAGGCGGTCACGTCGTTGCTGCCCCACGCGCGGGCGTAATCGGTGGCGTTCATGACTATCGCTCCGGGTGCCCACCCGATGTTTGTGGACAGTGCCGCGATCCTGAACTTCATCGGGTCAGGCGAAGGTAGCGTGAACGCCTGGCCGATGTGAAGACCTCGTTCGGCGGCGATCGCTTGAGAGACGACGGCCCAGCCGCCGGCGCGCACGCGTTCGCTCGCCTGCGCCATGTTGCCTTGCACGAGCTGACCTGCGGGCAACAGAGGAGTGGCATCACGGGGTGGCGCTATTACGAGCACGCGTCGCTGACCGTAATCCAGCAGCCCACTGCGATACAGCCCTACCGACCGTACGCCGGGGAGGTGTGCGAGCTTGCTCTGATCGACCGGTGCGAACGGTGCCGTCATCAACAGGTCATACGAGCCTGCAGGAGAAACCCACACGTCGGTGAGCGCGTTTGTATCTTGCGCGGAATTGTCGAGACCTCCCAGTAGGTCGTCGTGCGCACCCCGGATCGCGACGCTCCCGAAGATCGCCAGAGCGCCGGTCGCCGTGACGGCGACGGCCCGCACGCCGGCCGCGCGTAGCTCCATCGTCGCCACGTGTGGAATGGCGCCCACAGTCATGCGCGCGAGCCGCCCAACGAGCGTGAGCGTTGCCTCCAGCATCAGCGGCAGCTCCAGTAGCAGGGCCGCGACAAGCATGACCATTCCCGGGATGGCCGCGTCCGGCGCGTCGAGCAAGATCAGCGTGCCCGCCCCTAGGCAGGCCAACCCAGCGAGGGCGAGTCGGGCAGGTGAGCTCGCGATCAATGCGGTGCCGGAACCCTCTTGTGAGCGGATCGCCGCGAGCGGGTCTCGCGCGAGGATGTCACGCAGCGGGCTGAGCACCGCGATGATCGTGGCGAGCATTCCAGCCCCAGTAGCGATTGCGATGCTCTGCCAGGCGACCACGCGTTGTGAGCCCACGGCGAACGCGAGGGAGAAGAACGCCGGTTCGGAGTGCAGCACGTGGAGCGATAGCTCCTCGCCGAGTGTCAGCCCGATCACGCATGCGCAAAGGCCAAGCACGACAGCATCGAGCAGCAGCACGCCGATCACGGTGCGCGGCGTGTAACCGTCGCGTCGCAGGTTGACGATCAACCGCCGTCGTTGCGGGACGGTGAGCAGCATTGCGTTGAACGCGAACAGGAACCCCACGAGTGCGCTGATCGCCGCGAACAGCGCACTCGACTGGTTGCTGGCCGCAGCTGCCTGCGCGAACAGTTTTTCTTCGTAGCCGATTGCCTCCACGTCCAAACGTCCCGCGGCGAGCGCCTGCAGAGCAGTCCTTACTCGCTGTTGGGCACCGGCCGCTGTGGCCACGAGAATGCGGCTAACGCGAGCGTGCAACCCGATCATTTCCTGCGCATAGGAGAGCGGCACGAGCGCTACAGCGCTCCCCACCAAAGGCCCGATCTGACTTTCGCGAAGCTGGGAGTAGAACGGCGCCTCGGCCGTGTGTCCGTCGAGCTGGAAGTGGACTTCCTGACCGAACTTGTTCACGCCGATCCGCTGCGAGACCGGTGTGGGCAGCACGACCGCGCCGACACCCAAGAACGGCCGCAGCGCGGCGTGTCGCACCAGCGCGCCACCGAGCGCGGATAGGCCCGAATCGGCGCCGATGAGCTGCACCGACTGGCTGCCCTTCGGTCCGATCGCGTTCGTGCCGGCTTCCAATACCGGCGCCGCTACACGCACGCCGGGGATCTCGCGCACACCCTTCAGCATGCTTTGCGGAAAGCCATGCGGGTCACGTGCCACCAACTGCAACGTCGCGTCACCGGCGATCCCTCGTGCGAGCTGCCCCACGGAGCTCTGCAGGCTGGAGCTCGCGACCTGCGAGGCGAACAACAACGCCACACCTGTAGCGATACCAACTACCGCGAAACACTCACCCACCCACCGGGCACGCAGGCGAACCCAGTAGAGACGCAGCACGTTCAACGGCTTCATGGCAGCTATCCCACGTCGGCGGAGACGGCGAGCGAACCCCCATTGTCCGCCGGTCCAGCCGTCGCCTGCGCGTACCCCCGCTCTATTCCATGGTCGCGGAGGATCCCGTCGCGCAACACCAGCACACGATCGGCGTACTCGGCGGCCATCGGGTCGTGGCTGACGATCACAGCCGCGACCTGACGTTCCTGGCACAGCTCTCGCAGCAGCTCGAGTACTTCGCGGCCGCGCTTGCTATCCAGGCTCCCCGTTGGCTCATCCGCGAGCAGCAGACGGGGGCCGGTGGACAGCGCCCTGGCGATCATCACGCGCTGACGCTCACCCATCGACAACGTCTCCGAGCGATGACGCATGCGCTCCCCCAGCCCGAGGCGCTCCAGCAAAGGTGTGACCTCGCGACGGGCGTCACGCCAGCGCATGCTCTTCAAGAGCTTCAACACTGAGTTGTCGATCACGCTCACCCCCGGCAGCAGGTCGAAGCTCTGGCGGATGAAGCCGATCTCTGAGAGCCTGAAATGAGACGCCTCACGCTCTGACAAAGACGCCACGTCACGACCCCGGATCCACACCGTGCCGGCCGTAGGCTCCAAGAGCATCGCGATCATCAACAGGAGCGTCGTCTTGCCCGACCCACTCGGCCCATACAGAGCGACCGTTTCCCCCGGCGGGACCGCTAGCGACACACCATCCACGGCCCGTACGGCCTCACCGCCCACCGCCGGATAGTGCTTCACCAAGTCACGCAGCTCGAGCATCAGTCACCGAGATGTGGGTCGCAGGCGCCCATCGAGTCAGTCCGAGATCCTGCCGCTGACGTGCACGGTGATGGCATCGTGGTTAGCTTCCTGAATCGTCCCACTGAAGCTAAGGCCCGACCCATGAGCATGCGCGTAGCTTCCGCTCCCGCGATTGATGGCCATCGAGCCCGAGAAGTGCGCGGTCGCGCCTGTCCTGTGGTAACTGGCTGTCCCGTTACCCGAGAGCGAGCCCCCATGCGGATAGATGTTGATTTCGGCTGTTACGCGACTGCTCGAAACGGCAGTCAGATGAACATAGATCGCTCCTGACGCCGTGCCTGTCGCAGTTCCCTGCTCATTCAGTGTGTAATTGTGTTTGCTCGTCAGATGCAGATGACCCGTCTCGTTGAGCAAGACGGTCCGCGCCGCGCGCGCAACCGGGATTGACGCGCCGGAGGCACCCGAGCCGAGAGGTCCGGCCGCCAGCAAGGCGCCTACGGTGAGCGCTCCTGCGCTCACAACTCCGCCGAGCCTTATCCGTCTACCGTTTTGGTGATGCATTTGTGGCACCTGCTTTCTTTGCTGGTTTCTCATTGCGGGCACGTGACCATGGCAAGCGCGCTGCCGACAGAGCCATCGGCATAGGTGAATTCGCCGTCGAATGGGAATCCGCCGGCCGGGCAGCTGGGTGGCACGACGACCGCGTTCGCGTCGTGCGCCCGCCTGCGCCCTTGCGCGCCGATGGTAAGTGTCATCGTGATCACCGAGGCGTCGGGCTCCAATGGCATTGTGGGAATCGGAGGGATGGACATCACCAGGTCTTCCCCGAAGGGCGCCCGATCTCCGCGCAGCATCCCGCTGATCACCACGCGCTCCTGCAGCGGTGTATAGCCCTGGCCAAGAATCTCGAATGTCGGCTGGAGGTTGTGCAGAGGACCGAGGAAGACCCACAGCGCCACGTCCTCGCTGAGGATCTGGGATCCCGCGCGTGCCTCCACGAGCGCGTGTCCGCTGCCGATCTCAGACTGCGCTGGGCAGCCGCGTACGCCATGTGCCCGCAAGCGCTCCGTGCTGCAGCTGCGCAGGCTGGGTATTTCGAGGCTCAACCCGGCGGGGAGTCTCACCACCGACCGGCGCACCGGCGAGGGCACGCCGGCTTCGCCCCCCGCGTAGTTGACGGTGAGGACGAGAGCGCCCTTGGCTCCGAGCAGGTGGGGGAAGAGCGACGGTGTGATGGCGGCGAAGGTCTCTGCCTGGGCGACACTGGCCAGTGCCGCCCACATGGCCACGGCGGCGAGGACCGCTAGGGCCACGACCGGCCACCGTCGGCGCTGCTCTACTTGGACGGGCACGGGATGGTGGTGTTGAGAGCCAGCGATGTGCCGTCGGCGAAGTTGACAGTCCCCTCGCTCGGAAACCCGCCGTGAGGGCATGTATCAGGGACGACCATGCCCTTGAGACGGACCAGCGTCTTCTTGCCGTGCACCGTTTTGTAGTACGCGACGTTGGCGGCGCCGAACGTCGCGAAGGCGCTTTCCACCGAGCCGTCGGGAGCTCCTGGAAACGGCGCGACAGGCGGCACTTCGACGGTGAAGCCGAGTCCGTAGGGCTTGCGCGGGGGGATCTGCTTTGCGACCAGGACGAGCTGCACCGAGGATGGCGAATAGGAGTTGACGTAGATCAGCAGCCGCAGATGACCTTTTTCGGAGGCGGCAAAGAAAAAGTCGAGGGTGTAAGGCACATGGACGGTTTCTGTAGGAAGTGCGAGTACTCCAATGCCACCACCAAAGCCAGCACGGGAATTGGCCGGACAGCCGCTGGGGCCATTCTGCGCGAGCGTTGCCTGGGTGCAGGTGCTGGCGCCCTGCAGGTTGACCTTCATGCCGGCGGGCGCATAGAGCGTGAACTTGGTGATCGGCGGCGGTGGGCCTGCGTCGCTGGAGATGAACTTAGCTGTGAGCGACAGGTTGGTCGGAGCTCCCAACCTGTCGGGGCTGAAGCTCCCATGGACCACCAACGTGTTTGTCGCCCACGCGACCGCCGCGATCAGCAGGCAGGCCCCGAGGACGGCGGTCGAGAAGACCAGCAGAACCCTTCCGGTCGTTACCTCCGTGGACATCGGATCGCGCCTGTGTCGGCGAGAGAGAATGAGCAAACCGGGAGCCCTGCAACGGCAATCCGAATCTTGGGGTTCATCGCGTGCCGTCACCTTGTCCAGCAGTCGAACTGAGCGCGATCTCGCGCAGGCGGGGATGGAGTCACACCGACGAGGCGCCCTGGGTCGGGCTCCTCGTCCTCGATGAGGAGCGTTTGCAGCCGGCGAAACGTAGAGGAGTTCCCGCGCGAGTACTCGTAGTCCGCGGCTCTCAGGCCCGGTCCCAACCGCGCAACCAGTCGGAAGGTCTCCTGCGCCTCCAGGCGCGCGAGCCCAGCACCAACGCAGTAGTGCGGGCCGTTGCCGAAGGAGAGGTGGGAGGATTCCGACCGTGTGATGTCAAGTCTGTCGGGGTCCGGGTAACGGGCGGGATCGCGATTGGCGGCGCCGAGCACGACAAGCGCACGCTCCCCTTTGCGCACCCGCGTCCCGCCGAGCATGAGATCGCGACGTGCGATGCGAGAGGCCACCTGCACAGGGCTGTCGTAACGCAGCAACTCGTCCACCGCCTGCGGGGCGAGGTCGGGGTCCCGTCGTAGGCGATCGAGCTGGTCGGGGTGTTGGAGGAGCGCAAGCGTGCCGTTGCCGATCAGGTTGGCCGTTGTCTCGTGACCGGCGATCAGTAGCAGCAGGCAGAGAGAGACGATCTCCGGAGCGTCCAGCGCGGCACCACCCGCGTCAGAGTGGATCAGGGCGCTGAGCAGGTCATCCCCCGGGCGGGTTCGTCGTTGCGCGATGAGCGGCACGAGGAACAGCATCAGCGTAACCGCCGCAGCGCCGGCGGCGTGCAGTTCCTCGAGTGTCGGATCGAGCTCCAATATCGGAGTCATCTTGGGGGTCTCGCAGCGCAGCAACCGGGCGCCCTCGACACCGACGTCGAACAGCTCCGCGATCACGGCAAGCGGGATCGGATAGGCCAGTTCGCTCATCAGCTCGATCGGCTCGCCCTCAGAGAGAGTGGCGAATGCGCTCTCGACGATCGCACCCACCCGCGCGCGTATCTGCCGCACCGCGTGAGGTGTGAAAAAGCGGCTGACGACGCCGCGCAAGCGTCTATGAGCGGGTGGGTCGCTCGTCAGCAGCGAGCGGCCGAGGAACTCACCGACGGGGCCGGCCTCCTCGAGCGTCGCGCGCAGCCGCGGGTTGTTGCGCGGATCAGAGCTCCACTGAGAGCCGCGCAACACCGCCGCCCCGTGCTCGTAGGAGAGCACGAGATGAGCATCCAACTCCTGGTTCCATTGAACGGGCGCCTGCGCGCGTGCGGCGTCGTAGGCGGGATAGGGGTCGGTGCTCGCGAACGGCCAGGCCGCGAGGTCAGGCATGGCCAGCCGCCTGCCGCTGTTCGAAGAACGCCAGCTCCTGCTCGCCCATCGAGGTGAGCGGGACGCCGTCCACCTCGGCCACGAGCGAGCCCCAGTAAAGGCCGGCATGCATTTGCGAGATGGTCGCGGCCACCGCCATCTCGACCCGGCCCAACATCGTGTACTCGGGTGGCATGGTGAGGTACCGCAGCGCATTGGCTGAGGGGCCACTCGGCGCATACTTGCGTTCGAGCATCTCCGCCTGATACGTGGGAGTCATGACGACTCGTTGCTCTCCCCAGGGCATCCGCCACCAGGCGAACGCTTCCTCGGGAGTGACGGGGTCTGAAGATCGCCAGAGCCCAGCCTCGACGCACGCACGCCATGTGCCGAGTACATCGCCGCGAGAGCAGGCACCCACGATCGCATTCATCATCGCCACCTGCTCGCGCTGGAAGCGCTTTACGCAGCCAAAGTCTAGGAAGCTCACGCTTCCGTCGTCATGGAACACGTAGTTCCCGGGGTGCGGGTCGGCGTTGAACGAGCAGATGCGGTGATAGGAGCCAAAGACGAAGCGGCAGATCGCCTCCGCCCACTGATCGCGCAGATCCTGCTCGGCGGTGAGGGCGTCGCTCCACGGTCGGCCTCGCGCGAGCTCCTGGGTCAGTACGCGACCGGTGCACAGCTCCGCGATGATCTCCGGCACGCGGATGAACGGATGCCCACGGTAGTGCTTGGCGAACTCCGCCTGGTTGGCAGCCTCGTGCCGATAGTCGAGCTCCTCGACGATGCGCGTGCTTATCTCGCGTGCGCAGCCACGAAGGTCGAGGCTCAATCGTTGCGAGGACACGGCGCCGACCAGGCTCAAGAACGTGGCGAGCAGTTGGGTGTTCTTCAGGTCGTCCGCGATCGCCTCGGCGACCCCGGGGTATTGGATCTTGACCGCCACCTCGCGGCCGTCGTGCAGCCGGGCGGCGTGGACCTGTCCGATCGACGCGGCGGACAGCGGCTCCCAGTCAAACTCGGCAAACGCGCTCTCGGTCCGACGGCCGAGCTCGTGCTCGAGTACCGTCCGCGTCAGCTCGGGCGCCATCGGCGGTGCGTCGTCGCGAAGACGCGCGAGCGCCGTATGGTAGGCCGACTGGAACTCCCAAGGCACGGCGGGACCGAGTGACACGAGCGACAGCATCTGGCCGGCCTTCATCAGGGCGCCCTTGGAGCGGCCCAGGAGCTCTGCGTAGCGCTCAGCTGTGCGCTCGTGAAATTCAGCGCCGTTCTCGCCCGCCAGCTTGCCGCGCAAGCCAGCCACGACGGCCTCGCCAGCGGTCCGAGCGGTCAATCCCAGTAGTGGAGCGGAACGCCGGACGCGACCCCGACTGACACGTCCACGGCCCGTGCCATCGCCAGGCCGCAGCGCGCGGGCTCCATTTGGCGGTGCCGCATCTGAAGGGGGCTCGACTTCGGGCACCAAACGATCCTCTCTCTCAGCTTGCACTGACGTCACCAAAGTGTATACTTAGGGCTCGGCTATGTCAAACACGACCCGCGAGCGCATCGTTGACGAGGCCATGCGCCTGTTCAGCGAACACGGCTTCGCTGGCACGAGCATCGCCAAGATCGAAGCGGCCGCCGGCCTGACACCCGGAGCCGGTGGCCTGTACCACCACTTCCAGAGCAAGGAAGCCGTGCTTGTCGCCGGCATCGAGCGTCACCTCGCGCGACTGGACTCGCTACGCGACATACGCCGTGTGCTCACACCCGTCGGCGACGTCAAAGCCGAACTGATCCTCACGGCTCGCTACATACTGGCCGAGCTGGATAGCGAGTCAGAGCTCCTGCGGATCCTCGCCTCCGAAGCCCGCAACCGAACACAGCTTCTGGCCAGCGCCGTGGACCAGCTCGTGAGCTCCACCTTCGAGGGCTTCGCCACATGGATCCGCGACCGCGCCGAGCGTGCGATACCGGCCGAGGAGGCGACCGGAATCGCCGCCGTCGGACTCGGGTCGCTCCTGGGCTCCCGCCTGCTGCGAGATGTCTTGAATATTCCGAGCCCTGTCGAGGATGAGGTGCTCGTTGACATGTGGGTGAGGCTCATGCTGGCCGCGATTGGCGATATCTGACACAGATGAGCGAGACGCAGTCGGTCTACGATCGACCAGCTGGGACCGGCCGTACTGGGCGAAGCGGCCCACAAAGCGATCGCGGCTTGGTTGTGGAACATCCGCGCTAGTCAGCCCTAATGCGCATCATCGTATTCGGGGCGCAACTCTCACAGGCGTGGCACGGGAGCTCGGAGGACTCGTCCGAGAAGCGCCGGGCGAGGCAGACCTACGCGAGACCGTCAATGTGTTCGACTATCGCGAGTACTGTTTTCACGCTGCCATTCCGGCCGCTCGCCGTCGATCTGCACAGTAACGTCGCGACGCTATAAACACAGCGTGTCACAGGGGATCTGCAGGTGCGGCCAACCGGCACGACACAACTCGATCACATGACGTGACCCGACGTTTCCCTCGACACAGTTCACAAACTGTGTCTTTTTGAGAAGAGACTGCTCGCCGTTGTGTCGCACACCATACCGATGGCGCTTGGAGCCTCGCTGAGGTCTGACCGCTTGTCTAGGATCATCCGGGTGCCCGTGAGGAGAGCCATGGAGACGCCCGAGCAGACGCTCGAGCGGATCAATTCGCGCGAGCAGCGCTATGCCCTGGGCCAATTCTTTACCCCAGAGCCGATCGCCAGGCTCATGGCTGACGCGATCCTGGAGATAGAACCCCAGACATGCCTGGACCCTGGAGTAGGCGGCGGTGTGCTGCTTCGCGCCGTCGGGCCCCAGCCAAAGCGCTATGGCTGTGACGTTGATCTGACCGCGGTCGAACTCGCGCGGGGTGGACTGGATGACGAGGTCGAGCTGGTTCACGGAGACTTTCTCGGTCTCGACGTATGGCCGTTCTCGATCGGAGAGTTCGATGCGGTTATCTCAAACCCGCCCTATATCCGTCATCACAATCTGACTCTGCAACAGAAGACCCTGGCCAAGCACTACTCAAAGATTTTTGGGTTGAGAATCAGCAGCCTCTCCGGGAGCTATGTCTATTTCTTTCTGGAGGCAATCAGACGGCTGCGCCCCAACGGGCGACTTGCCTTCATCACCCCGACTGAGTTCCTGGATGCCCGTTATGGGGCGCCGTTGAAGGAGGCTCTGTTGAATTGGTGCGATATCGATGAGCTGATTGTTCTCGAGATGGATGAGTTGGCTTTCGAAGGGGTGCTCACCACTTCGGCGATTACTATTGCCACCAAGCGCGAGCGGACAACTGGTCGCCTGCGACTTACCGAGGCCCGCCTCAACGGCGCGGTCACTCGCCAGCGCCAGATCGACGTCAGTGGCGAGGAAGCGTCTCCATCGCTCCCCTGGACGTCACTGTTGCCGTCTCGTGCCGAGCGGGTGCTTCCACTTCTTGCTGGACGCTCGGCGAAGCTAGGGGACTACGCTCGTGTGCGCCGGGGTATCGCAACCGGGGATAACTCTTTCTTTTGCCTGTCACAAAGAGAAGTCGATCGGTGGGGCATCGAGCCACGATTTCTGGTTCCGGCGGTGGTGGGCTCCAAGGATCTACCGGACAAAGGATCCGCGCTCACACATGAGTTCTGGAACGCGCGCAAGGCCTTAGGGGCTCGCGGTTGGCTCTTGTGGTGCCACGAGCCCAAGAGCGCGCTGTCCGGCACGGCGGTCCTGCGGTACATCGAACATGGGGAGAGGCTAGGTCTGCCGGAGCGTTTCAACTGCAAGGCACGCAAACCTTGGTATGGGGTCGAGCGTGTCGCGCCTGCCGACTTCTTTGTTACCTACATGTCGCGTCAGCGCGCGCGTTTCATTCGAAATGAGCTCGGTGCACGCTGCCTGACCTCGCTGCTGAACGTGTGGTCTAACGACGAGATCGACCCTGATCGTCTACGTCCGCTCCTCGAGGACGAGGCCAATGCTCAGCTTCTGCGTGCGTTCGGGCGCACCTACGGCGGGGGGCTCGGAAAGATCGAGCCCGGTGATCTGCTGCGCCTTCCCGTGAGACCTCTCACGGCACCGGTGGCACCGGCCGCGTAAACCGCCTACCGTGGCGTCCCGCCCGCGTCGATGAACGCGCTCAGTGCCTTCAGCTCGTGCTCGAAGAACAGCAGCACCCCGGCCTGCTGGGCCTGGCGGAGATTGATCATGCTGAATACGCCGCCCATGACGGCACCGGTCATGAGCTCGCCTCCGAATTCGCCGCGCCACTCGATGTGCTTGCCTCGTGTCTCGCGAATCAATCGCTTTGTCGAGTTCACCTCCGAGTTGGACACCTTGCACTCAATCGGGAATAGTCGCCCGTTCTTCAATCGCACCGGGACATCGCACTTTGCGCCCGCCAGTGCTGTCTCTTGCGTGAACTCGCCACGGCCCAGTAGCTCCTGATAGTTGGTCGTTGTCAGGCCCCGCTTGGGATCATCGCCCAGCTCGAGAATTCGCTTGCGCACATCCCCGCGGTCCACGTATCTAAGACCACACTCGAGAAGCGCTCTGTGAACGGCTTGCTCCTGGGCTTTGGATGACTCTCTGCGTCGCTCGGTCTGGGCGCGCTGCTCAGCCATTATCCGCGCGGTCGCAACGATGGCTCTGTCGATGTCCGCTCGAGGTGGTGGTCCTCCACTCTTTCCCGCTAGCCATGGGAATCGATCTATGTCGAGGAACTCGCAGATCGTCTCCATAACTCCACCCTGCTGGCTGATGATCTTCAGGGTGTCGGCGCTGATCGCCGGCTTGGTCACGAACCGGGCAGCGTTCAATAGCCATGGTCGCTCGGCGAACAGATCTTGATTCTCGCCGAGGCAGAGCAGGTTGTCAGTCGCCCTGAGGAGAACCCGCACCTCGTTCTGGCATTCCCGTTCGATTGCGGCGAACGATGCCTTGACCTCGGTCTTGTAGTGCTCTGCGTACAGCTCGCGCGATCGCAGCCGGCGAGTCTGAAGCTCATCCTCGGTCCAGAACGGATACAGGACGCCTACCACGGCTCACGGCTTGTCCGCACGATCTCTTCTTCGGCGAGCAGCCCAGCCGCCCTCATCTGAGTGAGGTTAACGGCCAACGACGCCTGCCGCCACCACATTGACGAGGCTTATAATTCATGTTACTTTTGGTATCATGAACATGGGGATTAGCGTGCACGGAGGTAGGCTTGTCGTACGCGCGCATGCGGTCGAGAGGGAGCGGCCCACCAGACTCGTCAAACGAGCGTTCGTTTGATACGATCGTTTGAAACTATGGGTGATTCGACCAAGACAGCCCTACTGGAGGCAGCTAAGCAGCTGGTCGCCGAGCGCGGCTACGCAGGCACGAGTGTTCGTGACCTGGCAGCCACCGCGGGAGCCAATCTCGCCGCCGTGAACTATCACTACGGCTCGCGGGAGAAACTGCTCACCGAGGCGGTCCTAGCGTCCTTTGTGGAATGGGCCGGGCGTGTCGCCGTCAGTGGCCCCGTCGATCCGCACGCGGGGCCACACGAGCAGCTCGCGGCGCGGGCGCGCCCGACCGTTGACGGCATCCTCGAGGCGCAACCGTTGTTCGTGGTGGCCCTGGAGGCGATACTCCAGGCCCAGCGCTCCCCCGAGCTCAAGCGTCGGTTGGCTGAGCACTACGCCGGACATCGCCAGCTAGCGATCGACGGTATGCGCGCGTCGGGCAGCGTCCTGCCGGATCGGATGTTGGAGGTTGGCGCCGCCTACATGATCGCCGTGGTGGACGGGCTCCAACTACAGGCGCTGGTCGATCCGGACGTGATCCCAACCGGCGAGGAGCTTGCCCTCATGTACGAAGCTCTCGCGGCGATCGCCAGAGCCGAAGGGGCAGCTGCGGCGACCTCCGAGAACGCCCGGCCAGGTGAGGAGTGATGACAGCGATGGCACGCAGAATTCGGATGCCTCTCGGCGCATCGATCCTCGCCGTGTTCCTGATCGTAGCGGCGGTGTCCTGGGCCGCAAACACAGTCACGATCCAGGCCGGCTTCACCCCAAACAAGTTGGGGGCGGCGACCAATCTATCCACCAAGACAGTGGTTAACACCAACGGAGGGACACCGGAGCCGGTCAATCGAATTCTCGCCTATGGCCCCGCCGGATTGCGAGTGAACGTGAAAGGACTCGGCATATGTGAAGTTGGGAAGCTGGAACAAGATGGCCCGAGCGGCTGTCCCGCCAATTCCCGCGTCGGGTTCGGTGGTGGCACGGGCCTCGTGCAGCTCGGCGCCTCCACGGTGAAAGAGCCCTACACACTCGATCTGTTCCTGGGTCCCACCGAACACGGAAGGCTTGTGATCCTGGTGTATCTCAGGGCGGTCAACCCGGTCTCCGCGCAGCTGGTGATGGTGGGCAGGGAAATACAGGGACCCAAACCGTATGGTTTTGGGCTGATGCTCGAAGTGCCTCCGATTCACACCGTGCCCGGAGAGCCCAACGCCTCGCTCGAAAGCACCTTTCTGACGATGGGAGCCAGAGGTGTCGCTTACTACAAGACCGTTCACGGCAGGCGCCAGCTATTTCACGTAACCGGCGTGTCGGTACCTAAGAAGTGCCCTCGGGGCGGCTTTCCATTCGAGGTGTCGATTGGCTTTGAAGACGCCAGTACGGTCACCTCCAAGTACACGGCCGCCTGCCCCGGTAGGTGACGATGCGACAGGCGACCAACACGCTGGGGCGGAGGAGCCGCAGGGGCCTGCTCGTCCTAATGACTTCCATCGGTTTGACGGTGCCAGCCCACGCATCCGGCGCTTCCACGTCGGCGACTATCACGCCGGTGCTCTCGCCGGACCGCCTCGGCGCCAGGGGCGCCCTCACCATCACCATTCATTACCTCGGAGGTGAACACGGGGTACCTCTGCCCGTACGCCGGTGGATCATGCGGTTCCCGGCGGGGCTCGCTCTCGAAATTCCCCGCCTTGTCATCTGCCGCGCCGCTCGTCTGAGGACACACGGTGCGGCTGGTTGCCCGGCGCGGTCGTTGCTCGGTCATGGGCAAGCGCTCGCCGAGGTGCTCGCGGGCTCCCAGATCCTCAGCGAGGACGTGACGCTGTGGGTCTTCACCGGCCCGCTGCGGGGGATCAACCAGCCGACTTTCGATGTTCTCGGGCAGGGCTACACACCCATCAACAGGCGATTTGTCCTGACTGGCACGGTGCTCCCCGCTGCTGCTCCCTACGAAGAAGAGATGGTCATGTCCATCCCGCCGATAGCGGTGTTCCCCTTTGAGCCCGATGCCTCGATAGCGAGCCTGTCGCTGACGGTCGGCACGCAGGGCGGCCACCCCTCGAACTCCGGTGCCTCCGTCCTGCTCCCAGAAAGTTGCCCGCCCGGCGGGTTTCCGTTCGCAGCTGAATCCGTGTACGCCGATGGCTCCAAGAGCAGCGCACTCGCCACGGTCCTCTGTCCAGCGAACAAGGGGAGGTAGACAATGACCATCCACCGAAAAGGCAGAGCGCCTCGGTTGCCGGGCTTCTACGTGGCGGTGGGCGCGTCGCTCGGCGCGCTGATGCTGGGCGCGCCCCACGCGCTCGCCAAGAACTCCCCTGTGGCGGGTGCGTCCAGGACATTCTCCCTTACCGAGAGCGGCACGCTTGCGCTCACCAGCAGAAAGGGCTTTACGCTCAATGAGCGTGGCTCTGCCTCGGGCACGATCGGCGGCACCATCTATGTGCATCTGACGATCGTCTCGACCAATCGTGTAACGGCCCAGGTCAATATCTATGCAAAGGGTGGATCGATCACGGGCTATGGCACGGCCAGCTATCACAAGGGGAGAACGTCAGCGAACTTTGTCGGGTCGCTGTCGGTAAGTAGTGGCAGCGGAAGCTATGCGCACGCCCACGGGTCGGGTCTGAGCTTCAGCGGCACGATTCAGAGATCAAACGACGCAATCACCGTTCACGTAAACGGCAAGGCGTCTGACTAGTGAGTTCGACAGAGGTTCCAATGCTCGAGCTACGCGATCTGGTGAAGCACTACGAGGCCGTTGGAGGGGAGCCGGTGCGGGCCGTGGACGGAGTATCGCTGAACGTCTCGGCGGGAGAACTGGTCGCGCTCTACGGTCCGAGCGGGTCTGGCAAGACCACGCTCTTGTTGATGGTCGCCGCGCTGCTCGAGCCGACCGCCGGAGCGGTGCTGATCGGAGGCAGGAACGTCGCCTCTCTGTCCGAGCGCGAGGCGTCTCACTTCAGGCTCTCCGAACTAGGTTTCATACGCCAGAACTTCGACCTGCTGCCGGGAGTGACCGCGATCGACAACGCGGTGCTAAAGCTCCTGAAGAGCATGCGCTGGCGTGAGGCTCACCGCGAGGTCGAACCGCTACTGCAGCGCCTGGGGCTCGGTGAGCGCCTGAACCATCGCGCGGAGATGCTCTCGATGGGCGAGCGCCAGCGCGTGATGATCGCCAGAGCGCTGTCCACCAAACCTAGATTGCTGCTCGCCGATGAGCCGACGGGCAGCCTCGACACACAGCGCAGTCGGGAAGTACTGAAACTGCTGCGCGATCTCTGCCAGGAACACCAAGTCGCGGCCGTGCTGGTGAGTCACGATCCCCTGGCCGCTGGATACGCCGACCGGGTGCTCTCGCTACGTGACGGAAAGCTCTCCGACTATGAGGCGGATCAGACAATCCAGCAGCTGGTCGGCGAGAGCCGGTAGGAGATACGCCGGTGAAGATCACGAGCGCTCTTCACCTCTATCGGGTGCGCCTAAGGGCACGTCTGGCACAGGAGTGCTGTGCGGTCGTGGGGATCGCCGCCGGGGTGGCACTGCTGTTCGCCTCGCAGATCTCGAGCTCGAGCCTTCAGAGCTCGGTCGCCGAGATCTCGCGCGGGATCGTCGGCAACGCCACCCTACAGCTGATCGCGCGTGACCCACACGGCTTCCCGCAGAGCCTGCTGCGGCAGGTGCGCCAGACACCGGGTGTGCAGGCGGCGGCGCCGCTACTGGAAGCGGGCGCGAACGCGATCGGCCCCAAGGGCAGCGAGTCAGTCGAGATAGTGGGCGCGGACGAAAGCCTGAAGGCGCTCGGTGGCGCGCTCGTGCGCCATGCCGAACTGGAATCGTTTGGCCACATCGGGGCGGTGGTGCTGCCGGCGCCGCTGGCAAAAGCGATCGGGGTGAGCAAGTTCGGCCAGGAAATCACCTTTCAGCTAGCCGGCCGGACCGCCGAAGCCCCGCTTTATCAGCAGCTGCACGCGTCCCAGATCGGGTCACTCATAGACACCCCGATCGTGGTCGCCCCGCTCTTTTACCTGCAGGAAATGACGGGCCTGTCGGCGCGCGTGAGCCGCATCCTCGTGCAGCCGGCCGCCGGTGCGCGCCGCCGGGTGCAAGGCGCCCTGGAAACACTGGCGGGCGGGCGGATGAACGTCGAGCCGGCCGACTACGACGAAAAGCTGTTCGCCAAGGCGTCGACCGCCAACAACCAATCGACCGCTCTGTTCTCGGTGATCAGCGCGCTCGTCGGGTTCCTGTTTGCGTTCAACGCGATGCTGCTGACCGTTCCGCAGCGCCGCGCCCTGATCGCCGACCTGCGACGCGACGGTTACACGCCACGCACCGTGATCGGCGTATTGCTGCTCGACGCGGTCGCAATGGGACTGATCGCATGCGTGATCGGGCTGGCCCTCGGCGATGAGCTCTCGATCCACGTCTTTCACTCAAACCCCGCGTACCTCTCGCTGGCGTTCGCCCTCGGCTCGGCGCGCGTGGTGAGCTTGCAGAGCATCGTGATGGCCGTGAGCGGAGGGATGCTAGCCGCGATCGTGGCGGTGCTGAGCCCGCTGCGAGATATCCTCTCGCGCGATCCGCTGGCGGCGATCAGCCTTCGCAAGAGCTCGTCCGCCGTGCGCGCCGCGGGCCCGCAAGCTCTTGTCGGTCTTGTGTGTCTGGCCGGTGCCACGGCGATCCTGCTGATTGCCCCCAGCGCGTCCATCCCCGCGATGGTGCTGTTGGTCGCCGCGCTGCTGTTGGTGCTGCCGTTCGCTCTCAGCTCGACGCTGAGGCTCGTCGGGCGATCCGCGAGGAACATCACGAGCGCGGTCCCACACCTGGCGGCGATGGAGCTGAGCGCGGCCCGCGCGCGTGCCGTGGCGATCGCGGCGACTGGCGCGATCGCGGTGTTCGGCAGCGTCGCGGTCCAGGGTGCGCACGACGACCTGCTCAAGGGCCTGCAAGGAGCCGCACATGACCTGAACTCGGTCGCCGACGTGTGGGTCTCCCCCGCCGGCTCATACAACCTCTTGAAGACCACTCCGTTTACCCCACGCGAGCAGACCATGCTCAGGGGCCTGCCTGACGTGCGAACTGTGGGCCTGTATCGCAGCGGACTGCTCGACTACGGCCAGCGACGCGTATGGGTGGTCGCGCCACCCGGACAGGCCAGGCCCCTGCTCAGTGCAGATCAGCTCGTGCAGGGTGATCTGCACCAGGTCACAGAACGCCTTCAGCACGGTGGCTGGCTCGTGCTCTCGCGAGCGATCGCGCGCGAACACCACCTGCACGTCGGCGAGTCCTTCACGCTGCCCAGCCCAAACCCGGAGCGATTCCGTCTCGCCGGGCTGTCCACGAATCTCAGCTGGGCGCCTGGGGCGATCATCATGAACTCCAGCGACTATGCCCACGCATGGGCAAGCCAGGACGCGAGCGCCTATGACGTACTGCTCCAGCCCAATGTCTCCCCCGAACAGGGAGTCAGCGAGATCAGGCGGGCGCTGGGAGCGCACTCGGGGCTCACGGTGGAAACCTCCTCGCGACACGTCGCAGAACTGGACTCACTCAACCGCCAAGCCCTGGCGCGCCTATCTCAGATCGCGACGCTGATCCTGCTCGTGGCGGTGCTCGCGATGGCCTCGGCGATGGGCGCGATGGTCTGGCAGCGGCGCCCGCGCCTGGCGAAGCTGAAGCTCGAGGGGATCCCGCGGGCGGAGCTGTGGCGGACAATCCTGCTCGAGAGCCTGCTGCTGCTCGGCGTGGGCTGTCTGACCGGAGCGATCTTCGGCGTCTACGGCCAACAGCTCGCCGACCGCACGCTCGTGAACGTGGTCAACTTCCCCGTCGTCTACTCCCTCACGGCACTGGACGCGCTCGAGAGCCTCGCCGTCGTAACCACAGCCGCGCTCGCCATCCTCACGATCCCGGGCTACCTCGCGACCCGCGTGCCGGCCGCCCTGGCTTTGCAGGATTGACGGCGGCCCACTGTTGAATACGCTTGCGTGTGATGGCTCAGAACAGTCGCCGTCCCTACAAACAGGTCGCAAGGGCACAGATGCAGCAGCGCACGCGAGAGGCGCTGCTCGACGCCGCGATCGACGAGTTCGACGGCGATCGCTGGCAGAAAACATCGCTTGAGTCGGTCTCTAAGCGGGCCGGAGTCACCAAGCAGACGCTGCTGCGCCACTTCGGCTCCAAGGACGGCTTGCTCGAGGCGGTCATCCGGCGCACGAGCGAGATAGTGCGCCCCCCGGCGCCGGTCGGCGATGTGCCGGGGGCCGTGCGCAGCCTGGTCAAACACTACGAGCGCTACGGAGACCTGGTGATACGGCTACTGGGCGAGGGGAACTGGTTCTACCTCGTCCGCAAGGCGACCGATCGCGGTCGCGAGGTTCACCACGGATGGGTCGCGCAGGCATTCGAGCCGCAGCTGGCGGGCGCTCCAGACGACGAGACGCGCAAGGTGCGCATGGCCCAACTGGTGGCTGTCTGCGACGTCTATGTATGGAAGCTGCTGCGTCGCGACATGCGGCTGGATGTGCCACAGACGGAGAGGGCCCTGATCGAGCTCATCGAAGGCTGTCTCGCCGAGGAGTGAGGATCTTCGCGTGCTGCCGTACGCTCCCGGATGAGCCGGAGCCCGTCCGGCGAGGAAACCCGGAGGTCCGATGTCAGAGGTTGGGCTGATCATCTTCGATTGCGATGGAGTGCTCGTCAACAGTGAGCCCATCTCCAACGGGGTTCTCGCGCAGATGCTCACCGAACAGGGGCTCCCGACCACGTTGCCTCAAGCCCGTCGCGAATACCAAGGGCTGCTGCTGGGTGACGTCCTCACACTGGCCGAGCAGAAATTGGGCCACCCGTTGCCAGCCGGCTGGCTCACGCGCTATGAGCGGACACGGGCCGCCGTCTTCAGACGGGAGCTGCGTGCGGTTCCGGGCGCCGCCGACATACTGCGACTGGTCGGAAGGTCACGCGACGTGAGGGCCTGTGTGGCATCTCAGGGGAAGCTCGAGAAGACTCGCCTGACCCTGGGGATCACGAATCTGGCCGAGCTCATCGACGAGGACGCGATCTTCTCGGCGGAGTCGGTGGCGCGCGGCAAGCCGCATCCGGACCTGTTCCAGCATGCCGCGAAGGCGATGGGCTTTGGCCCTGAGGAGTGTGTCGTGGTGGAGGACACCGTCATCGGAGTCACCGCGGCCGTGGCCGCCGGTATGCGGGTGTTTGGCTACTGCGCTGATAGCGAGGAGCTGGCACTGCGCCAGGCGGGTGCCCAGACCATCCACTCTCTGGCGGAGCTGGCTTGCATGATCGCCGACGATGGATAACGTTGACCGCCATGGTCGATGAGTGGTCAGATCCCTCGCGGGTGGCGGAGTACCTTGCCCGTGAGATCCCTCACCGGAGCGTCGCCGAGGAGCTGCTGCTCGACTCCCTGCCCTCCGAAGTGAAACGGTGCCTGGATCTCGGCACCGGTGATGGCAGGCTGATCTCGCTCGTGCAAACTCGCCATCCGGACGCGGTGTGTGTGGGACTCGACTCATCGACTCCGATGCTCGACCGTGCGCGCTCCCGCCTCGGCGAGGGCGGGTTCGTGGAGCTGCATTCGGGCGATCTAACCGAGAGCATTTCCCACCTGGGCCGGTTTGACGCCGTCGTCTCGGCTCTGGCCATCCACCACCTCGAGGACGAGCGCAAGCGCTCGCTCTTCAGCGAGGTGTACGACATGCTCGACGCGGGCGGTGTTTTTGTGAATCTAGATCTGGTGAGTCCCGCCACAGAGGCTCTGCATGAGAGGTTCCGCAAGGCGATCGGACGGCCGCAAGACGACCCCACCGATCGTCTGTCCGGGTTGTGTGAGCAGCTTCAATGGCTGCGCGAGGCCGGCTTTGGCGAGGTGGATTGCCACTTCAAGTGGCTCGAGCTGTCGCTGTTCATCGCCCGTCGCGAGAGGTAGGTGTAGCGGTGCGGGATGCAACGGGCCGAGGTAGGGTGGCCGAACCAGCCATGCGCCGGTCGCTTGCCAGCCGCGTCTATCAACGCGCGCATCTCACCGGCGAGTTTCGCCTGCGGTCCGGCGCGGTCAGCGACGAGTACTTCGACAAGTACCTGTTCGAGTCAGATCCGCCGCTGTTGAGGGAGATCGCTCAGGGTCTCGCGGAGCTGCTACCCGAGGATGTCCACGCGCTCGCCGGACTGGAGCTCGGCGGCGTGCCGCTGGCCACGGTTGTCTCACAGATCACCGACATATCGACACTGTTTGTGCGCAAGCTGGCCAAGCCCTATGGCACCTGCCGGCTCGCGGAGGGCGGAGAGGTAGCCGGCAGGCGCATCGTGCTGATCGAGGATGTGATCAGCACGGGTGGCCAGGCGATCGAGTCCGCCTGTGCTTTGCGCGAAGCGGGCGCCGAGATCGTTTCGGTGCTGTGCGTCATAGACCGCCAGTCAGGCGGCCGGGAGAATCTCGCCGTCAACGGGCTGACGCTGCGCGCTCTATTCACCATGAGCGAGCTGCAAGGGTCCCATTCGGAGACCGCTCGCTGACGCTCGAAGACACCCGCGGCGCGGGCTATGCGGCCAGCCGTTCGGCCCGCTCGATCCGCTGGCTTTCGCGGCCGTCCAGGCGCCGCATCGCCAGCAGCCCGCCTAGCGCGACGAGCAGGCAGACGGCTGCCCCCAATCCCAGCCCCGCGCGGGCGCCGGCCGCGGCCATGACCCCTCCCACGATCGGACCGCCGATGGGGGTCGAGCCCTGGAAGGCGACGAACCACAGCGCCATCACCCGGCCTCGCATGCCTGGGTCGGCGCTCAGCTGCAGCGTCGAGTTCCCGGTGGCCATGAACGAGATGCTGGCCCATCCGACGAAGGCCAGCGCGAGCAGCTCCACCGGCAGAGTCGGGGCCAGCGCGGCCAGGGCGATTACGCAGCCGAAGGCGCTGGCCGCGAGCACGAGCGGACGCAGGCCGGTGCGTCCCATCGCCGCCACCAGCAGCCCTCCGATGATCGCGCCCGCACCCATCGCCGCGGTCATGAAGCCATATCCGGCCGCGCCAACGTGTAGTCCCTGGCGAGCCATCACGGGAAGCGAGACCTGGAACTCGTAGGCAAAGCAGCCGACGAGGGCCATCATCGCGAGGGGCACGGCGATCTGCGGCGTGCGGCCGATGTACCGCAGACCCTCCCGCAGCTGTCCCCTGGCCCGGCCGGCCGGCGGGGTTGGGCTCAACGCCTGCCTGTCCATGGTCATCAGTGAGGCGATCACCGCTCCAAAACTAGCCGCGTTGAGCAGAAAGCACGGTCCCTCGCCCACGCTTGCGATCAGCAGTCCCGCGACCGCTGGGCCGATCGTACGAGCGAGATTGACCAGAACCGAATTCAGGCTGACCGCGTTGCGGAGGTTCGCCGGCCCGACCAGCTCCATCATGAAGGACTGGCGCACGGGATTCTCAAAGGCGTTGTTCACACCCAGCAGCACAGCGAGCACGGCTATCTGCCACACCTCGACGCCCCCTGCGATGGTGAGCAGCCCCAGCGCCAACGCCTGCAGTCCCATCAGCGTCTGCAGCACGATCATCAGCGGCAGCTTGCGCACCCGATCGGCTATCACGCCACCGTAGGGGCCGAGCAGCAGGATCGGCAATGTCTGCAGAGCGACGATCAACCCGAGCGTCGTGCTGGAGTGGGTCAGTGTCAGGACCAGCCAGGCCTGCGCCGCCATCTGCATCCAGGTGCCGGTCAGCGAGATCGATTGCCCTACGCAGTAGCGGCGGTAGTTGGGGATCGACAGGGATTTGAACGTCAGGCGCCCGGCGCCGATGAGGGTCTTCATTGACGGGACCCTTTGATCTGATCGACCAGCTCTTCCAGCGCCGGCAGGGCATCCCGGAGTGCCTTTCGGTGCTCCTCGTCTAGTTCGCCGAGGTGCTTATCGAGTGCCTGGGCGCGCTCGCGGTGCGCTCGCTCGCGTGTCCGTCGTCCGCTGGCTGTGGCGTGTACGAGCGCGGCGCGCTTGTCCTCGGGATCCGATCTCCTGGTGATCAGGCCCCGCTTGCAGAGCTCTCCCGTTATGCGCGAGAGCATCGTCGGATTTATGCCCTCGATGTCCGCCAGCTCGGTGAGGCCCAGCGGTCCCCTGCGCACGACCGTGAACAGCACCGATGTCTGCGAGGGAGTGAGACCCGAGCCCGCCACGGTGAGTCGCAGTTGGCGCGAGAGCTTGTCCACTATCGCCCGTAGACGAGCGCTCTCTTCAGATGGAATCTTCTCCTGGTCGTGCAACTCGATAGACCTCAATTACTTGCTTGCTGGCAAGCATTATAGCGCACCACCCGCGATGCTCTGCCCGCCGATTGCCGTGGTCGATCGCTGCCGAGTGATCTCTTCGCCACCAGGCCGGGGCGCCATGTCAACGGTTCTCTTCCTAGAGCGGGGTCGTCGAAGGTTGGTGTCCGCAGTCACTGGGAGTCTGTCTGTGGCACGCCAAAGGGACCTTGAGCAGTGACTGTCTTGATCGTGATCGTTTCGGCCATAGTCATCGGCGCCCTGGTGGCGGCGATTGGGTTGGGACGCGCCGCGGTCCACGCCGACGCGCAGACCGAGCGCTGGGCGGTTGAAGCTATGGCGCGTGAGCCGCTGAGAGCCGAGAGTCAGCTAGCCGTGGCGGCGCGGGAGGACGATGCCGGGTTGGCCTCGGCCCAGGCCACGATCTCAGATGAGCCGTCGATCACCGACCCGTCGTCGAGCACCAGCGTCGGCACCATCAGGTTGCCCGTCAGGCGCTTGACCTCCTGACGTCCAGCGGTGCGATTGAAGAGATCGCCGAGAATCCCCAGGCCATAGGTCTTTATCACCTGTGGCTCGTAGCCCGCCTGGCGCAGAGCGCGATGGGCGTTGCCACAGGGGTGTCCACCGGGACGCGGTGTAGCGGTGAACGTTCCATAGCAGATGTAAAGCTTCACGCTGGTCCTCTTTTAGGAGACGGTGAGGGTGCCTTCCATGCCGGCCTGTCGGTGTCCCGGCACCGAGCAGTAGAAGGTGTAGCTACCCGGTTTGAGGTTCAGCGTCAGAGTCTTCGACCCGCCCTGGAAGGTGGGGGTGGCGCCGAGCACGTTGCTGCCCTGCGCAATCGTCACGTTGTGCGGCACGGGAGACATGTTCGTCATCGTGATGGTTATGCGCCCCGACTTCGCAGACAGCGTCTTGGTGTCGTAGGTGAGTTGGCCTTCTGGATTGGTGGCCAGGCTCAGCTTGCTGGGCGCGGCGGCCGACGGAGAGCCCCGGTGGCTGGGCGTAGTCGCCGTCGTCGGCGGGGTTGTCGCGGTCGAGGAGGCGGGCGGTTCGGGTGCGCTCGCCGTCTGCTGTGAGCCGGCGGCCGGTGCTGCGCTTGTGGCATTTGCTTTGGAGGGGCTGCCCGAGGTGATTACGCCGCTAGCGGCCGTGGCTATCACGAGCGCCGCACTGATCAGGATCACGGTTCGCTGACCGGCGACGCTGGAAGGGAAGTCTGGCCTTCGCAGGCCAACTCCGAGAGAGATGAAAACCGCCCAGAGCGCCAGCAGGCCGGCGAGTATGTAGAAGACGGTGCGGCTCTTCTCAGCCGCCAGGATGGGGATCAGATGGATCGCCGCCGGGTGCATGGCCGCGAGCCTAACTGATCGGCCGGTGGATATGCTTTCAAGCGCGATGATCGACGCCGTCCGCACTCCAGACGAGCTTCTGTCGGGACTCCCGGACTTTTCCTTTGCGCCCAGCTACCGCGAGCTCGATGGACTGCGGTTGGCCCACATAGATACGGGCGACGGCGCTCCTGTGTTCTTCGTTCATGGAGAGCCGACCTGGTCTTTTCTGTGGCGCAAGGTGATCGGGCCGGTACGCGAAGCGGGCTTTCGTTGCATCGCCCCCGACCTGCCCGGCTTCGGGCGCTCGGACAAGCCGATCGACATCGATTGGTACACCTATGACCGTCACGTCGAGCATGTCGCGCCGCTGATCGAGGAACTGGATCTGCGCGGCGCCACGATGGTCGTGCACGACTGGGGTGGACCAATCGGGCTGCGCCTGGCCATAGAGCACCCCGACCGCTTCGATCGGCTTGTGATCCTCGACACCGGTCTCTTCACCGGTCTTCAGAAGATGAGCGACGCCTGGATCGCCTTCCGTGACTTCGTCGAGCGCACAGATGACCTGCCCGTGGGGTTTCTCGTGCGGGGAGCGTGCAAGAAAGACCCCGGCGAGGAGGTGATCGCCGCCTACGACGCGCCTTTTCCCAGCGCCGCGTCCAAGGCCGGCGCGCGTGCCTTTCCACTGATGATCCCGCAATCGCCGGAGGCCGCGGGCGCCGCCGCTGGCCAGAGGGTGCTCGCCGCTCTGAGCGAGGACACGCGCCCGACACTGATGCTGTGGGCGGACTCAGACCCGGTTCTGCCGCTCTCGACCGGCGAGCGCTTCGCCAACGCGATAGGACGCGAGTCTCCACGGGTGATCGAGGATGCCTCCCACTTTCTGCAAGAGGATGCCGGCCCGGAGATCGGGCGCCAGATCGCGGAGTGGCTAGTCGCCGGCTGAGCCGTCGGTGAGCTGCGGCTGCTGGGCGGACCCTCCAGGCCAGGCTCGGAATGGGCGGCGCGCAGTTCGTAGGCGCGGCGCGTGTCGGCGTCGGCTGAGGCGAGCACAAGGTCGGCCTTCATGACGTGAGCCAATCCCTCGGAGAGTCGCCGCGGCAGCAGCTGGCCAAGGGTGTAGGTGTGCTTGGTTGACTTCGGCACCCACACTTCCACGATCCTGTACTGGAGTGCCTCGACGATCGCCTCGGCGACTTCGGAGGGCTCCAGATTGTGAAAGCCGCGCGCTGACCCCAGCCCGGATCCCAGTTCGGTATTCACGACAAACGGCATCACGTAGCTCAGATCGACGTCCGCGTTCATCAGACGAAGCTCTCCGCGAACGGCCTCCGTCAGACCGACGACGGCGTGCTTGGTCGCCGAGTAAGTCGCGCCCCCCGGCGCCCCGAACTTGCCCGCCTGCGAGGAGATGTTCACCACGTGACCCCGATTGCGCGGAATCATGCGCTCGAGCGCCAGCTTCATTCCGAGGATCACGCCGTGCAGGTTGATGTCGATCATCCTCCGTGCCGTCAGGTCATCCTCGTCGATAAAGCGGCCAAGGGGCATGATCCCGGCGTTGTTCACGAGCACATCCACAGGTCCCAGGCGCTCCTCAACACCGTCCAGGAAACCCGAGAAGGAGGCTCGGTCGGTCACATCCAGAGGCAGGGCAACGGCGCTTGAACCGAGCTCGGCGGCGGTCCTCTGTGCCAATGGCAGGTCCACATCCCCGATCGCCACCTTCATCCCGCATCCCAGAAGGGCTTGTGCGGTGGCGCGTCCGATTCCTCGCGCTCCGCCGGTGATGACGGCGGTCTGTCCGGCCAGAATACGGGGTTGCTTGGCCATTGCTGACTCCTCCTGAAGGTGGGGTACACGAAACCTAGCGCGCCCGAGCACGCCAGGGCGCCCGGATGCGTCGCGTTCCTCGAGGAGCTCGCGCGGAGCCTCACCCACCGCGCTGCAATTGCCCTGTCATCCGAGTCACGCCGCGACTTTCCTCGGCCGCTGCGGTTATTTGACCTATTAGGCAATACGCGGGGCTCAGGCTCACTCCAGTTCCTCTATCCAAAGCGACTCGAGTTTTCCGTCGGCGGACGCTTGAGACCCCGTGGGCGCGACATTCGAACATCACGACCCAGGAGGTTCCCCCTTGTCTCGTAAGCCGCCCCTCTCTCGTTTGCTCTCCAGGCGCCGTGTCGGCGCTAAGCGCACAGTGCTGCTCACCGGCATCGGGTTGGCGATTGTTGCCGCTCCAATTGCCCTCGGAAACACCCTAAGAGGTGGTACCCGCAACCCGAGCGAAAACCCGAGCATCTCCTACTCGAGCGAAACACAGATAATCGCCGACAATTCCAGCTACGGAACCCGTCAGTCCAACAAGGGCACGGGTGGCGGGGCGATCTACGGCTGTCGCAGCGCAGCCGGCGGACCGGGGTGTATTGTCGCTGACAATCTCCACACCGGCTCGGCTTTCGCGTTCTCTGCCGCCGGTAACGTGGGCGGCACCATAACCCTGAAGAACACCAACGGTGCGCCGCTGACGACCAACGCCAAAGGTGTGGCTACCGGCTTCAACGCAAACTATCTGCAGGGCAAGCAGGCCAGCGAATTCGTCCAGACAAGCCAGGCGGCCAACTACGCACAGACAAGCCAGTTGCTCTTCGCGGTCGTCGATCAGACCGGCAAACTCGGCGCCACCAGGGGAGCGACAGCCGCCGCCTCGACCGGCGAAAAGACCTACACGGTCACCTTCAATACCAACCTCAGCAAGTGCTCGGCCACCGCGTCGCCGCTGGGCGCGGCGCTGACCACAGGGTCGCTTGGCGTCGCCGTGCAGAGCGCGAATCCGGCGATTGTCGAAATCAGCGCACCTTCTGCGCTCACGCAGGGTTTCAACGTGCAGGTGATCTGCTAGCTAGCCACCGGAGAGACCAGGCCCGGGCGATGGGGAGTACGCCCGGGCCTGTGTGAGCGGGGAGCGATAGGCTGCAACCATGTCGTCGTTCAGCTTTGGGGATCACCGCATCTCCTATGCCGAATTCGGTGGGGGACCGGCGTTGGTCAGCGGCCCTGGCGGCCGTCGGGGGAGAACGGCGCGTAGTTCACCGGCAGCCGAACGGCCGGTGATCCTGATCCACGGGCTTTTGTTGTCTCAGACCATGGATCACCCGCTGGCCGAAGATCTCGCCGCACGCGGCAATCGTGTGATCACCGTCCACCTGCTCGGACACGGTGAATCCGACCGGCCGCGCGACATGTGGCATTACTCGATGGGTGCCTTTGCGCAGCAGGTGCTGGCGTTGATGGATCACCTGAATGTTCCGCGGGCGGTCGTGATGGGCACCTCGCTGGGCGCCAACACGGCTCTGGAGATCGCCTCCGCCGCTCCCGAGCGTCTGCTTGGGATGGTGATCGAGATGCCGGTGCTCGACAACGCGCTGCTGTCCAGCGCGGTTACGTTCACGCCGATCCTGGTGGCACTGACCTTCGGGGAGCCGGTCATGAAGATCGTGCAGCGCGCCGCCAAGGCGGTTCCCAGACGGCTCCTGCCCCACTATGGCAACGTCCTGCTTGACCTGGTTCGCCAGGACCCGGCGCCGGGTGCGGCGGTCTTGCAGGGGCTGTTCTTCGGCCGCATCGCGCCCCATCGAACCGAGCGGCGCACGTTCACGACGCCCGCGCTGGTCGTCGGTCACAAGCGTGACCCGGTGCATCCGTTCTCCGACGCGGGGATGCTCGCCGAGGAGCTGCCGAACGCGCGCCTGGTGCAGGCAGACTCGCTGGTGGAGCTGAGGATGCGCCCGGAGCGGCTCACGGTGGAGATAGCCGGCTTCCTGGACGAGGTCTTCTCTGCGCCCGCCAAGCGCTCCGGTTCGCGCACCGGCTCCCCGAGGTCCAGGGCAAAACGAGGCTAGCTTCCTCTCGCAGTCTCTAGCTGGGTGGGAACAGCGCGATTTCCTGCACTTCGACCTGGCCGGGGGCTTCGCGTGTGGAACCGGGCGGAGCCTTTGTGAGCCACAGCAGTACGAGGCGGAACGTTTTGGCGCTTTCGCGTAGCTTGATCTGCGCCTTGTGCTTTTTGATCACCCGCGAGGAGGCCAGTGCAACCCAGCCTTTCGCGGTGATCGAAGCTGGCGGTTGCGCCAGGTGGGCGCCGTAGATCTCGACGGTCATTCCCTTGGACGGTGTGATCAGTTCCAGTTTGCCGACGTGCTGGGGGCTCTTCAGGTCGATCAGCAGGCCCTCCGCCATGTTCGGGGCGGAATCTGGCTGAACCGCCGCGGTCCAGGCGGTGGCGGGATCCCCGTCGGTTGCCAGGGCCGGTTCGCCGAAGCCGCTCTGCGCGTAGCCGTAGGGGTTATAGGTGGAGGCGGCGTTGTTGTCGAGCACTATGGGCTGGACTTCGTTGGCGCTGGCGGGGGTTGTTTTGGTTTCGCCACTGGTGGTTTTTTTGCCGGATTCTTCCTGGGTTGGGGTGCTGGTCGTTTCCGGCGTGTTCGTGGTTTCCGGGGTCGGCGTGGAGAGCGGGATCTTCGGGGGCGTGCTCGATTCGGGCGGGATCGTTGGGGTACTGGTCGTTTCCGGTGTGCTCGGGATCGTCGGGACCGTGCTGGTGGGTGCGGTCGTGGCGGTGCCTAGAACCCCGGGTGTGGAAGCCACCGTGGTTTTGCGCGCCGGGATGTGGGATTTTTCGCTGAGCGCGGCGTAGGCAGCGGCTGCCGCCCCTACCGCCAGCACCAGTGCCACGGCCAGCACGCCGGCCAGGGATTGCCAGCTGGGACGGGCGCCCAGTGCCTCTGGCTCGCCCAGGCCACAGTGAAGACACCAATCCTGGTTGTTGGCCATCGACCCGCCGCAACGGGTGCAGGTGCGCCCGGCGTCAGGCTTGGTTGTGGCGTCGGTGGGCTGCTCGGCTGCGACCGGGGCGTCGGTGGCCGTCTGCTGCTGGGTTGGAGCTGGCGGCGATTGGTTCACCTCCCCAATTCTTGCAGCTATCGGCGATTCTCAAACCCGGCGTGCTCTAGCGCGGCGCTGGAGGGCCACCCGCCACGATCTCCCTGCCGGTCAGCTCCAGTTGCTCGTCCAGCTCTAGCTGCCAGTAGTAACGGGCGAACGTGACCCCCGCCCGGATCTGGCCGAGGTGCGGCTCTATCCGCTCTCCGCGGGCCATGCGCACGATCAGCTCGGGGTAGGTCTGGCCCTCGAGCGCCCCGTACATGTGTGAGGGATAGCCGCCGCCGAAGCGGACGTTGACATCAGTTATGCGCAACCCCAGCTGCGGGTCGCGGAAGCACTGCACCATGCAGGCGCCGCGCGCCCCGACCCCCTCGCTGACGGCTCTGCCCAGCTCGATCAGCTCAGGATCGCCGAGTACGGTGCCCTTCACCGACTCGCCCCCACGTGACTCGATCATGCTGCGTGGGATTGCGTTCAGGCAGCGTCCGTCGAGATCGCACAAACAGTCGATCGAGAACTCTGGCCCGTTCATGGCGCGCTGAAAGACCACCGGCTCGCCCGCGTAGCCCGCAAAGAAACGCGCCTGGCTGGAATCCGCCGCAAGGAAGATCGAGCGCGAGTTGGAGCCCCGCCGTGGCTTTACAACGACGGGATAGTGCTCGGGCTCTGAGTCGGCCAGCACCGTCGGGGGCGATGGCAATCCCAGACGCTCGAGCAGCAGATGGGTCTCGTACTTGTCGAACGTCGCGGCGGCCATCTGCGGATCGGGCACCAGCGCCGGCAGCAGTCCCTGCGCTCGAGCCGCGGCGAGCACCTCGATGTCGGGATCGATGAGGGGGATCACCGCCGCCACGCCGTGGAGCTCACACAGTCTGACGAGCTCGGGAACGTAACCGGGATCCTCGAGTCTCGGCACGGACGCATGTATGTGGGCGGCGTACTGCGCCGGCGCCAGTGGCGAGGCCTCGGTGGCGATCACCTTCGTGTGCTGAGCAAAGGAGGCGACGATGTCATAACGCCGCCCGACACCGGTGATCATTATCGCCGGGGGGTCACTCACGAGTCCACCCGCTGCTCGGCGTCCCAGCCGCCGTGCTGACCCTTGTATAGACCCGATCCGTGCAGAACCATCCCGAGGGTGCGCCACAGTATCCGAAGATCGAGCCCCAGCGACCGGTGCTCGATGTAGTGGAGGTCCAGCTCGATACGCTCAGACCACGGCAGCGAAGCGCGTCCATTGACCTGTGCCCAGCCGGTTATCCCCGGTCTGATCGCAAGGCGACCGCGCTGGCGAGGGGTGTACTGGTCAACCTGTACGGGAACTGTCGGGCGCGGCCCAATCAGGGACATATCGCCGCGCAGCACGTTCAACAGGTTTGGCAGCTCATCCAGCGAAGTGCGCCTCAAGAAAGCCCCCACCCGGGTGATGCGCGAGTCGCTCTTGCTTATCGCGAGCCCGGCACCGATGTGCTCCGCCCCATCGACCATCGTGCGCAGCTTCAAAACATCAAAGGGACTGCCGTGCAGGCCAACGCGCCGCTGGCGGTAAATCGGATGACCCTTGGACTCGATCCGTATGGCGATCGACGCCACTGCGAGCACGGGCGCGGCCAGCACCAGTCCGCTGAGTGAGACGACGATGTCGATCGTGCGGCGGATCACTGGCGGGGATTCTCGCAGCGCGCGCCTTCAGCGTGTGCCCTCAGCCGCCTCCCAGGTGGCGCCTGTCCCCTTTCGCAGCCAGTCCCAGAGGCCGGCGGCGCAGGAGGCTGTGCTCAACACGTAGTAGCGCGCAATCAGCAGCGGGCGCACGCGCACCACAGCGCCGAGGCCCGCCGCGAGCAGCAGCGCGACCTGGAGCGCGACCGTGACCGCGTAGAGGAACCCCGCGCCGCCGGCCACGAGCGCGATGTTGGTCGCGAGCGCGAGGCCGTGAAGGAACGGCGTGGCGTAGCGCAGCACGCGGTGAGAGAGCACCATGAGCGCATAGCCGGGGGTGTAGCCGCGAGGAGACAGCATTCCGCCCTGCAGCACGATCGGCCAGGTGTGGCTCATCATCCGCCGCTTGCGCCGCCACTCCCCCTCGATCGACGGCACCATCTTCTCGCTGGCCCTGGCGGCTGGGACGTCCACCGCCCGCTGCCCCCGCTTGACGATGTTGAACGGGAAGGACAGGTCGTGGCCCATGATGGGATCGACGACGATGTAGGAGTCCCGGCGGGTTGCGTAGATCGCGCCGTTTCCCGCCGTGATCGAAAACAGCCGCGACTCGCGTTCGCGGACTGCCATCTCATAGCGCCAATAGAGCCCCTCCTGGTTGGTTGCCTCTCTGCCGTCAGCCACCTGCTGGAAGCTCACACGACCGCAGGCATAACCGACGCGCGGGTCCTCGAAGGCGCCCACGAGCGCGCGCAGAGCGGTCGGCTCCCACAGCGCGTTTGCGTCGGAGAAGGCCACTATTTCCCCTTGGGCCCGTGCGACGGCCGCATCCTGTGCGGCGATCTTGCCTCCACGCTCTAGCTCTAGAACAACATCTGCGCCGGCCTGGTGAGCTATCTGAGCGGTCTGGTCGGCGCATCCGTCGCACGCCACGACCACCTCGAGCAGATCGCGCGGATAGTCCAGCGTCAGCATGTTCGCCACCTTGGCGGCGATCACCGACTGCTCGTCGTGAGCGGCCACGATCAGCGAGACAGACGGCAGCGTCCCCGCCGACCGCTGCTGGCCGCTGCCGGTGGTCAGCCGATCGAGCAGCGCTAGCGCAAGCGCGTAGCCGATCTGGGTCCAGACGATCAGGCCCGCACAGGTCCAGAACACGATCTCGAGAGCCAGGCGCATCCCGAGCATTCTCTCCGAGCGGCAGACCTACCGTCTCTGCGACCGCGCTATGAGCCGCTCATACAGCTCTATGTGCTTACGCGCCACGGCATCCCACGAGTACCGTCCCAGTGCGGCGGCCATGGCCTTCCCGCCCATTTCGTCGAGGAGCGCCCTGCTCCCCAGCAGCTCTCTCAGCGCCTGGCGCAAAGCGTTCGCGTCGCCCGCCGGCACGATTCTCGCCGCACCGGTCTCGGCCATCTCCGGGAAGCCGCCGACGTCGCTCAGCAACATAGGCTTGCCAAAGGCGAGCGCCGTGAACAGAACCCCGGACTGGTCGGCCTGGAGGTAGGGAAGGACCACCAGATCAGCACGCCTGAAATAGGCGGGCAGCTCGTCCTCGTCGATGAACCTCCGAACAAACCGGACCCCGGCGGGCGCGTCCGCGCGCAGTGAGGAGATGTCCATCCTCGGCATGCCCACTATCCACAGCTCAGCGTCCGCTATCCCCCGCCACGCCTGCAGCAACACCTCGATCCCCTTGTAGGGGCGCATCAATCCGAAGCACAGCACCACCGGCCGGTCCGTTTGAAGCTCGGGAGGGCGGTCATCCTGCTGCCCGCGCTCAGCCAAGTGGGTGAATGCGCCGTGCGCGATCACGTGCACACGCCCCGGGTCAACGCCAAGCTCATCCACCAGCCGCCCACGACCGTGCTCGGAGTGCACCACGATCGCGTCAAAGCGCTCATACAGGTGTCGCTGTGCCACCAGCTGACCTGGTCGCGGCTCGCGCGGAAGGATGTCGTGGGCTGTCAACACCAGCGGGCAGCGATGCGGCAGCAGCCAGCGGTCGAGCTGCTGGACGGTCAGCCACTGGAAGTGCGCGATCTGCGCGCCTTGAGCGGCACGGCGGTAGCGCAACATGTCCGGGATGTGTTCTGCGAGCTTCAGTGCCAGGGAAGCCCGCGAGCGCCCGACTCTCACGGGCTTTGAGTGAGAGCCGCGGTAGAAGAACTCGTGGCGGCTGTAGGAGATGGGATCCGCCACTCGCCCATAGGCGAAACGGCTCGTGAACAGGTCAACCTCGGCGCCCGCCTCCCCCAGTGCCCGGCAGAGGGCGTGGTCATAAGGTGGGGTGTAGGCGGAGGGGTCTATGACATGCACGCGCATTGCCGAGACAATAGGCGGGTGAGCGACACGCGTGAGATCGAAGTCAGCTTCTGCGTTGTGAACACTTCGCAGCGAGAGCTCCTGCTCGGGGGCCTGGACGCGATCGCTGGCGAGCGTGCGACCCTGCCCTTCGCCAGCGAGGTGCTGGTCCTCGACAATGGCTCACGCGACGGCTCGGCGCAGGCCGCCAGCGAGCACCCGGTGGTGGATGAGCTGATCGCACTGCACGAGCGTCGCGGCAAGGCGCTGAACGACTCGGAGCTCATGCGTCGTGCCCGGGGCCGTTACTGCCTGCTGCTGAACGAGGACTCCGAGCTAAAGCCGGGAGCCACCCAGAGGCTTCGCGACGCACTCGAGCGCCATCCCGACGCGGCTTGTGCCGGGGCCAGGCTGCTGAGGCCCGACGGCAGCGCGCAGGCATGCGCGTGGCGCTTTCCCACTCCCGCGAGCGCTCTGGTTGGGGCGCTGATGCTGCACCGCCTGTTCACCGTGCAGAGCAAGGGCACCCATGTCAGGCAGGTCAACTGGTGTCAGTCGGCGGCCCTTCTGGTCAGACGCCGGGCGGCGGCGCAGGTCGACTACATGGACCCCGACTTCTTCGTCTATTCCGATGAGGTCGATTTCGCAAAGCGGCTGCGCAACGCCGGCTGGATCAGCCTGTATGTGCCGGACGCGGTGGCGGTCCATCACGAGCAGCTCTCCACCGACACCGTGCCCGAGCGACGCATCGTCGAAATGTCACGCAACCGCGATCTGTACATGCGCAAGCATCACTCGATGCCGGCGGCGTGGCTGGTGCGGGTGCTGACGGCCTGGGCCTACGCGCTTCGTGCCCTGGCGGCCCTGGCGGTGCCTGGTCACACCCCAGGCCGCTACTGGTTTCATGTCACGGCCACGCTGCACCCCGACCGGGGAGAGGGCCTGCGGGAGGCGGCGGAGCGCTACAACGGCGACGCCGTCTGAGTCCCGCGGCAGATTCCGCCGTAGATGTCACCCGGATCCGGTGGAAGAAAGAAAAGCGCTCGAAGTGCGGCGCTCGAGCAGCAGCGGGAAGCGTCGCACTCGCCGTCAGACGCGAGGGCCTAGAAAAGCTTCAATTGCTGTCCAAGCGGCGTCGTGCGCCAGCGGACCGAGTCGGAGTGCCCAGCAGTCGTTCAACTCTTGGCGAACCGATACGGTGAGGCGCGACCGTTCAAGACGGACACGCTGCGCATCTGATCGTTCATAGCCACTGGCTCCTTGGTAAGTGGCGTCTATCCCGTAGCGGCCCCCCTCCACCGGCCAGATCGACAGCCGATCTGGAGCAAACAGCGGCCCGGTCTCAGCGGGCAGTGTCACCGACCGCGGCTGGAAGAGGACAACACAGGGCAACCAAGGTCCTCGGTGTCTTCGGTGATCATGAGCCCTAGCGCTACGGTCGCTCGGTCGCAGTTGCCCAGAGATGCACAGTGAGCACCTTTGTCAACCTGGGCTGAGTAATGCCCAGGCTGGCCGAAAGACTCCGCCGGGCGCTCCTCAGCAGATGGCGCCCGACACTATTGAGCCTTAGTTCGATGGACTGCGTCCGCCTGGCCGCGATAGAAAAGCCGGCCTGGGCCACCTTCACCTTGGCCGACAGATGACCGTGGACCTTGGATCTCGCCGTCATCGACAGAGTCAAACTGCCTCTGCATCCGGATGGCTCAGTGCAATGAAGTTTTACTATGGCCACGCCGCTGCTTCCTACGGCGATCGTTGCATGAGCTATGGAGACATCTCCGGAGACCGGTGCGGATGGACCGGCTCTGACGATCTCGGTGGCCGGGGCCCGCGCGGTGGCAGTGCCTCCCGCGTTGGTGGCCTGTACTTCAAGGACGATCGAGCGGCCGACACTGCCGACCGTAGGCTTGTAGCTGGGGGAAGGTCCAGACTGCAGCACCTTGTCGCTCGAGGTGTCGCTGAAGACGTAGTCAAAGAGCGCCGCGCCGCTCCAGCGACCCGGCTTGCACGTAAACGCCACACCCACTGTCGGTTGTCCTTCGGGGCAACTCGGTTCGCCGGCGCGGGGTGCGCGAGGCGGTGTTTCGCTGCCCTCGACGAAGTCCTGTATCTCCGGCGCGGCCAAGTTTGCCAGGGAGTGTTGTGAACCCACGGCGCACGTCTGCCCGGCTATGACCACTCCTGTGTTGACAACCCCGATCGCCATCGGCGTTCCTGCCTGGAGGGTCATGACGCTGCCGCTGTCGCCATTGCAGGAGGAGCCTGAGGGGGAGCTCGCACAGATGATCACCGCGTCGTTTTTGCCACCGCAACCCTGGCCTGATTCGAGCGTCATCGAAAGCGAGTAGAGCTTGCCATCGAGTTCCTTTGTGGTGGGATTCTGCTCCCCGAATCCGGTCAAGCCGACCGTAGTCCCGACCGGCGGATAGACGCCGAGCGGCGCGAGCTCTATAGGACTCACATCAGGCCCTGTGACAACGGGCTGGGCGAGGGTCAATACAGCAACGTCGTCAGGATTTGTGCGCTCGGAATCGGGTTCGTAGGTGTAGTAGGGGTGGGCCCGCACGTTCGATACCCCGATGACCTGTTCGCCTGGTTCGGGCGCCTTCAGATTCGAGCTGCCGGCCTTCACCAGAAAGTCACTGGCGGGAATACGTTCTTCGGGGGCGATGAATACGCAGTGAGCGGCCGTGAGGACGTGCGTGGTGTCGATCAGCGCGCCACTGCACAGGATGCCCTGCTCCTGGCCGCTGGGTGTCTTGAAAACCGCTTGAATGGCGACCTGCCACGGAGCTCCAGCGACGAGGATTTCCGTGCCCGCGACGATGGCGGCATGCGCCCGATGGGTTGCGCCGCCGTCGTGAGGTGTGGCGTGGGCCGCCGTGGCGGTACCTACCGCCAGACAAGCCGCGATGGCAACGGCCCTCGACAGGCGGCCAGCGGGCGCTTGTGTTCGGGATGTCATCCGGGTGGCGAGGCGACAGGAGCGATCGCTGGACTCAGGCGGCTTGACGGCAACCCTTTGCACGAGGTCACACATCGGCAGTAACGCGAGATCCGTGACCTTCGGGCCGTCCTTCTCATCCTGATGTCGAGCAATGAGGGCTCTCCCGATCGTTGCCTGGCTTCAGGCGGCTGGGTCGCCGCTGATGTTGAGGGCCAGTTCGCGTAGCCTGGGTTTGGTTATGCGACTGGTCGATGGTGGTTTGTTCGTTTCGGCGTCTGACTTGCTCGCGTTTCTGGAGTGTGGGCATCTCTCGGCGCTCGACCTCCAGGTTGCTTCTGGGCGTGAGGCGATCGAGCCGACCCGGACCGACTCGACCGAGCTCGTGGCGCGCAAGGGGACCGAGCACGAGCTTCGCTATCTGCAGTCGCTGATCGAGTTCGGCCTGGGGGTGGTGAGCGTGCCACATGTAGCCGGTGGCGACGCGCGTTTCAGCGAAGCGCTCCAGCAGACAGACGCGGCTATGCGTGCTGGCGCGGATGTCATCTACCAGGCAGCTCTTGCGGATGGCAGGTGGCGGGGATTCGCTGACTTTCTAAAGCGTCTAGAGACCCCATCCCCAGCGTTTGGTGACTGGAGCTATGAGGTCGTTGACACCAAGTTGGCGCGCCAGCCCAAGCCGGAGTTCATAGTCCAGCTGTGCCTGAATTCGGGTCTGCTGGAGCGGGTCCAGGGAACCCCACCAAAGCTGATGCATCTCGTGCTCGGCACATCAGAGAGCCGCTCGTTTCGCCTGGAGGAGTTCGCCGCGTTCTATCGGCGGCTTCTCGGCCGCTACGAAGAACGACTGAAAGCCCAGTTCTCAGGGTCCTACCCGGAGCCCGTAACTCACTGCGATCTATGCCGATGGTCCGAGCACTGCCAGCGACGCTGGGAGACGGATGACCATCTCTCTTTGATCGCCGGCCTCGGTCGTGCCCAGGCCGACCGCCTGACGGCGGCGGGGATCACGACGTGCGGTCGGCTCGCCATCGCCGATCTGACCGAACGTCCCAATCGCATGGGCCAAAGATCCTTTCAGCGGCTGCAAGAGCAGGCCCGGCTGCAGGTTCGGGAGCGCTCCACCGCGGAGCAGGTCTGTGAGCTGCTCCCACCAGAGGACGGCCGCGGATTTGCTCGCCTTCCGCAGCCCCGTGAGGGCGATCTGTTCTTTGACATGGAGGGTGACCCTTTCTATGAAGGCGATGGTCTTGAGTATCTGTTCGGTGTCACACGGATGGAGCACGGGAAGGCTGTGTTCAGGGCGTTCTGGGCTCACAACCGTGACGAGGAGAAGCTTGCATTCGAGGCGTTCATCGACTTCGTGATGGACGCGCTCGCCGAGGACCCTCTGATCCACGTGTATCACTACGCGGCCTATGAGCTCACGGCGTTGAAGCGGCTGATGGGACGTCACAGCACACGCGAGGAGCAGGTCAACCATCTGCTGCGCGGCAAGGTGCTGGTCAACCTGTACACGGTGACAACCCAGGCGCTGCGTACCTCAAAGCCCGGTTACTCGATCAAGCAGATCGAGGCTTTCTACATGGGCGCGCGAGATCAGGAGGTCACCGACGCCGGTGATTCGATAGTGCGGTTTGAGCAGTGGCTCGACACTGGCGATAAGCGTCTCCTGGAGTCGATCGAGGCCTACAACGAGATCGACTGTCTCTCGACGATGAAGCTCAGCCGGTGGCTGCTCGAGTGCCGGACACGCGCCAAGGACGAGTTCGGGACCGAGATTCCCTGGCGGCCCGTGCCGGAGAGTCACGAACCCTCGCCCGAGACCGCCGAGGCCATGAGCGAGCTCGGGCGCCTCGAGCGGCGTCTGCTCGAGGGCCTGCCTGGGCAGCTATCGGAGAATTCCGACGAGCAGCGTGCGCGGCGTCTCATGGCGCAACTGCTGCACTATCACCGCCGGGAGCACAAGCCGGCATGGTGGGCGTACTTCGAGCGGCTGGAAAAGTCACCGGAGGAACTCGTGGAGGACGGCGAGGCGATCGGAGAGCTGACTGTGGCCCCGCTTTCCCAGCCTGTGGTGGACAAGCGGTCGCTCATCTACGAGCTGCGGTTCCCGGCGCAGGAGCACAAGCTCGCCCCTGGCGATGCCGTCCGCGATCCCGCCACAGAACAGGGAGTCAGCGTCGTGGCTGTCGATGACACCGACGGTGTCCTGCGCATCCGCCGAGCCAAAAGCCGAGCCAGCGAACCGCTGCCCAACGCCCTGGTACCCGGTGGCCCATACAACACGACCGAGCAGCAGGCCGCGCTGGGCCGGCTCGCCGATGCCATGGTGGCCGCGGGCGTAGACGGTCCCGGCGAGTTCAGGGCGCTGCGCGAGTTGCTCTGCCGTCGCGCCCCGCGGATCGCCAGGCACGCAGCCGGCGCTCCGCTGCAGGAGGGCTCGCCGGGGATCGAGGAGCTGAAGCGGCTCACAGAGGGCCTCTTGGACTCCCATCTCTTCATCCAGGGACCACCCGGGTCGGGCAAGACGTGGATGGGCGCTCAGCTGATCGTGCACCTGATCGGCCGTGGCGCACGAGTCGGGGTGGCAGCCACCAGCCACAAGGCGATCCACAACCTGCTGCACGAGGTCGAAGGAGCCGCACGCGAGCAGCACATCGAATTCAGAGGCATGAAGAAGTGCTCGAAGGACAGCCCCGACTCCGAGTTTCGCTCAAAATTCGATGACCCGTTGATCGAGAACGAGCCAAATTCACGGTCCTTTCCACCCGCGGACACGATCCGCCTGCTAGCGGGCACGGCGTGGCTATTCTCACCGCAAGCGATGGACTGCGCCCTGGACTATCTGGTGATCGACGAGGCCGGACAGGTATCGCTCGCGGATGCGCTGGCGATGGGCACCTCAGCACGCAATCTGATCCTGCTCGGCGACCCTCTGCAACTCGCACAGGTAGCCCAGGGCGCCCATCCGGACCGTGCCGGCGACTCGGTGCTGGAGCATCTCCTCGAGGGAAACGGCACAGTCCCCACCGAGCTGGGCGTGTTCTTGGACAGCACGCGGCGGATGCACCCGGATGTGTGCCGCTTCATCTCCGAGGTCGTCTACGAGGGTCGCTTGGTCTCCATCGAGCAATGCTCACGCCAGCGAATCCACGCGCCGGGCGCTTTTGCCGGAACAGGACTGCGCTACATGCCCATCGACCACGTCGGCAACACGCGCTCCAGCAGCGAGGAGGCGGACGCCATCGCCGCTGCCGTAGGTGAGCTTCAACAAGGCCGGGTCACGCTGGCCGACGGGAAAACCCGCCGGCTCCTGCCGCAAGACATCATGGTCGTGACGCCCTACAACGCCCAGGTGCGCTGCCTGACCGAGCGCCTGCCAGCCGGCGTAAGGATCGGGACGGTCAACAAGTTTCAGGGGCAGGAGGCGCAGGCGGTGTTCTTCTCGATGGCCACCTCAAGCCACGCGGAGGTGCCCCGCAACGTGGAGTTCCTCTACAGCCGCAACAGGCTCAACGTGGCCGTGTCCCGGGCGCGCTGTTTGGCGATCCTCGTCTGCAACCCGCGGCTGCTGGACCTCACGCCCCGAACGGTCGAGCAGGCGAGGCTCGTCAACGCTCTCTGCCGGCTGGTGGAGCTGGCAGGCTCACTCGATGGTTGAGTAGCGCCGGTCTTCCCGACCTTCCACGGTGGAGCCAGATCCAATTCCGGTGGCCGGATTCGTGTCGCTGCGCCGTCCCAATCCGTCCGTAAAGTCAGGGTCATGCGACGCAGGGCTCGGCTGCCGGTGATCCCGGCCGTGGATCGGCCTGCTCTGACGGATCGCCCTCGTGACGAGGCGGCCCTCTGAAAAAAGGCACACCGGTAAGGACACAGTCATCACTCAGATGCACTCCATGTCTCGACAGGCACACCATCGGCCGATGCTCCTTCCCTTCACCTCTGCGTGGATCGCGGCGGTGGACAGATGACCGTCAGGATGGAGTGGGATGGAAAGCCCGAGCAGGTCGATCGCGTCCGCCTCCCGTTCCAGACGGTGGAGAGGATCGACAAGCCCCGGCCAGCCGCCGCCCAAGACGCGCCCAGTGCGCCTAACACCCTCGTCTGGGGTGACAACAAGCTCGTCATGAGCAGCTTGCTGGCGCAATACGCAGAAGCGGTGAAGCTGGTCTATCTGGACCCACCGATCTCGATCGGCGCGGATTTCTCGATGGAATTGCAGGTAGGTGACACACAGCTCGTAAAGCAGCCTTCGATCATCGAGGAGCACGCCTATCGAGAAACGTGGGGGGCCGGCTATGACTCCTACTGCTCGATGATGTATGAACGCCTGATCCTCGCCCGCGAGTTGCTCACGTCAGACGGGACCATCTATGTGCACTGCAACTGGCGTGTAAGTCACCTGCTGAAGCTTCTGCTGGACGAGGTCTTCGGTGTCGAGCGGTTCATGTGCCAGGTGATCTGGAAGCGGCCCTATCTCAGAAAACCACTGACCAGGAGGTGGGCATCGACCGACGATGTGCTGCTGGTCGCGACCAAGTCATCCTCCTACACCTTCAACGTTCTCTACGCGCCCTACTCCGAGGAGTACAGCAAGCGGTTCAATCTGCGGGATGCGCGAGGAGCCTACTGCTGGATCGACATCGGCACCTATTCGGCCGAGCGGTTTCAGAAGTTGAGCTCCGAAGGGCGCGTTCGGCTTCCCGACCGCCCGGGCACGAAGCCCAGGATCAAGCACTATCTGAAGGAGGGCAAGGGCGTGCTGGTGGGGAGCCTGTGGACGGACATAACCCCCATAAAACTGCTGCCGGAGGAGAACACGGGCTATGACTACCAGAAGCCCGAGGCGCTGGCCAGGCGCGTCATCGAAGCCTCCAGCAACGAGGGCGATCTGATCGCCGATTTCTTCTGCGGGTCGGGCACCACACTCGTGGCCGCGGAAAGCCTGAAACGTCGCTGGATCGGATGCGATCTCAGCCGGTTTGCGATCCACACAACCCGAAAGCGTCTGCTGAAGAACCCCAACTGCCTCCCGTTTGACATCAAGAACCTCGGCTCCTACGAGCGTCAGCACTGGCAGGCCAACACAGACGAGGGGACCGTGCGCGAGTACCTGAATACGATCCTTGCCCTCTACCACGCCGAGCCGACCAACGGATTCCGTCTCCTGCACGGACACAAGGCAGGCAGGATGGTGCACATCGGCGCGACGGACGCTCCGGTCACGCTCCAGGAGGCCGAGGAGGTGATGGACGAGATGGCCGCTAACGGTGTCGCGTGCTGCGATCTGCTCGGCTGGGAGTGGGAGATGGGACTCCACGACACACTCCCCGAGGGCGCCAGACGCCGCGGTCTGGACGTGCGCCTTCGCCAGATTCCCAGAGAAGTGATGGAACGTAAGGTCAACGACGCGGGCTCGGTGCAGTTCTTCGACCTGGCCTTCGTCAACTTCGAGGTCTACCGGCAGGGTCGTGCGTTTCGCACGAAGCTCACGGACTTTGTCATACCCAACGAAGAGCTGATCCCGAAGGAGGCACGCGAGAGCATCACCACCTGGTCGGATCTCGTCAACTACTGGTCGGTGGACTTCGACTACCGCGACCCGGTGTTCCACAGCCGGTGGCAGTCCTGTCGCATGCGCAACAAGTCAGAGCTCGCGACGGAAAGCGACTGGTGTGAATACCCCGACTCCGGCGATCGTGTCATCGCGGTGAAGGTCGTTGACATTTTCGGTAATGACACCACCAAGCTCGTCCGGGTGAACATCAGTTGAGTGAGTGCGACCCGGATGCCCAGGCGAGCGATCCCTACGCGGTCCCCCAACAACGCAAACGCAGCGAGGGCACCTACGCCGTCAACGGGGTTCGCGCGCGTGTGGACGATTGGCGTGAGCGGGGCTATCCCGGCGCGTCGGCCACTTCCCGGCGCCTGCTGAGCTTCTGGTTTGCCGACGAGCATCGCACGGCAAGCGGCCAGCTGTTCCGCTTCTACTTCTGCCAGCGCGAGGCCGTGGAGACGTTCATATATCTGACCGAGATCGAGCCAGTCCGCCGCTTTGACGATCTGCGGAAGTTCGGTGAGCGCGGGGTCATGCTGGAGCCCGACAACACCTCCCGTCAGCGCCTGGCCGTGAAGATGGCAACCGGCTCGGGCAAGACGATGGCGATGAGCCTGTGCATCGTGTGGGCCTACTTTCACAGCCTCTACGAGGTCGGCTCGCCGATGAGCACCTCCTTTCTGATCATCGCCCCCAACCTGATCGTGTTCGAGCGTCTGAGGAACGACTTCGAGGGGGCGAGGACCTTCCGTGAGGATCCGGTGATTCCCCCGGAGTGGTTGCACGACTTCGAGCTCGACGTGCTCCTGCAGGACGATCCATCCTCGGTCAGGACTCGCGGTGTCCTGTATCTCACGAACATTCAACGTCTCTTTCGGACGCGCGCGAAATGTTTCGTACGGGTGCTGCCGGGCGCGGTTGAAGCGATGGTCGGGCCCAGGGTCAACCGTGACTTTGAAGCGACGCCCGCCGAGCGTCTCTTTGATTTCATCGCGGAACGCCAGCGGATCGTCGTTTTCAACGATGAGGCCCATCACGTGCACGACGAGAAGCTCATGTGGTGCCGAACGATCGAGCAACTGCACGAGGAGATGCGCAAACGCAGACCCGGCGACCCTCGGGCGGGCGTGATCTCACAGCTTGATTTCTCCGCGACCCCCAGATACGAAAACGGTGGGATATTCCACCACGTCGTGGTCGACTACCCGCTCGCCCAGGCGGTGGCGGACAAAATCGTCAAGACCCCGGTTATCGGAGAGGTGAAGGGAGCCGGCGTGGAGGTTGGGAAAAGCTCCTTTCAACGCAACCGCCAATGGCTCGATGTGGCCGTCGGGCGCTGGCGGAAGTTTGACGAGGCGCTTTCACCGGCGGGCCGGCGACCGGTTCTGTTTGTCATGTGCGAGGACACACGCGCCGCCGATGAGGCGGGGGCGTATCTCGGCGAGCTCCCGGACTTCACCGGCGACCGACTGCTCGTGCTGCACACCAACCGTGTGGGTGAGATCACAAAGAACGACCTCGATCTCGCACGTCGAGCCGCCAACGAAGTCGACAGGCCAGACAGTCCCATTCGTTGCATAGTCAGCGTCCTGATGCTGCGAGAGGGGTGGGATGTGCGCAACGTGTGCGTGATAGTCACTCTCAGGGCCCTCACCGCGCCGAACAGGATCCTCCCGGAGCAGGCGTTGGGCAGGGGGCTGCGCAGGATGACACCGCCCGGTTCTAAATTCGATGAGCGGGTCGTGGTGATCGAGCATGAGGCGTTCCGCAACCTCTGGAGCGCCGAGTTGGACGGCGGCCTGATAGTCGAGAGAAAAGCGGCCGAGAAAATCGAGTCCAGCGCCGTGACGATCTTCCCCGATGAGGGTAAGCGCAAATTCGATATTGCCATACCGCAACTGACACGGGTCTTGGTGAAGTCCAGCAACGCACTCAGCCGGCTGCGCGCGAGCGATGTCAAAGACCCCAGACGACGCTTGACGATACCGCTCGTCCATCCGGGTGAGTCCGTGCGCTACCGTGGTAGACACCTGATAGACAGGGGAATACTCGAGGAGTACGAGTTCCAGGTTCCATATGCGGAAGGCCCCTCCGGTGTGGTCAGCTACTACACCCGATGTGTCGCCAGGGCCAGCGGTATGGACCGGCTGACCGGCACGTTCTCCACGCTCGCTCCGATGATCCGCGACTATCTCAAGGAGCGCGTGTTCGAGCGTCCCGTCGAGCTCGCGGACAAGATCATCCTACGACGCCTGGCTGAGATGGACGCACAAACCCTGGTGGTGGAGGCGTTCACGGAGGCGATCCGCGCTAGGTCGATCACCGAGCAAGAGCCCACGCTCACGAGATCCACGCTGCAGATTTTTGACACACCGCCATTCCCCTGGTCGCGGGGAATCGTCAAGGGGCACCACACGGTCTTCAATCTCACACCCGTGGACAGCGCCCTGGAGGCTAGATTCGGGGACTTTCTCGACGCGGCGCCCGAGGTCGCGGCGTGGGCCAAGCTCACACTGAATGGCCGCTTTCACCTGGAGTACCTCTCCGATGCCGGTGCCCTGCGCTACTACTACCCGGATTTTGTGGTGCGATTCGTCAACAACGCATGTATGTTGCTGGAGACCAAGGGCACCGATGAACTAGACATAGCGGTAAAGGACCGTCGTGCCAGGCGCTGGTGTGAAGACGCGACCCGACTGGCGGGTCGCCAATGGCTCTATCAGAGAGTAGATCAAGAGCTGTTCGACGCCTACAGGGGGCGGACCGTCCAGGGCCTGCTGCGGTTCCTGGCCGCGGAGACCACTCCCCACGCGGTGACCGTGCCGCCAGAGTCCCGTCTCAGTTTGGTGGGAGTATAGGTTCACCTTTCACGTACACGACCGAATCGCACATGCACCCAAACACAAACACACAGCCCGTACGCTCCGCGACCGCCATCGAGCGTCGGCTGGAAGCCGAGAGGATCGCCAGGGCCAACGAGGAGCGGGCACGCAACCGTGGATACATCGTGTTTGCCACCGACCCCAAACTCTCATCCGCAGACCCCGGCTACTGTGAGATCTACGCGACGGAGGCCAAGACATCCAAGCAGGCCGCGGCGAAGGTCCGCGCGACAGCTCCCGGACGGCGCCTACACGCCTACCTGGCCACCGGCAAGTACAGGCACGAGCTGCCCGAGGCGCGCTGGGTTCTGTAGCGCAAAGAACGCCAGCCAGGCCCTCATCTCAATGGCTATGTCGAGGCGCGCTGGGGGAGCGGCTCATACGTCGCGCAGCGGGTCCTCCGCGTAAGCCTCCACCTCGCCGTGGCGGCCCCGGAACGCCGCCACCCGTCGGCGCCCGTCGGCCACCAGCGCCCGCGCCTGTTGGCGCTCGTGATCGTGGAAGAAGTGGGTTCCGGCCAGCAGTGCCGGCACGAGCGCCAGCCAGGCCGCGCGGCTGGTGAAGCCGACGAGCCCGTGGCTTGGCAGCAGCAGCTCGCCGGAGATCGCGACGCCGGTGAGGATCGCGGCGAGCAGCACCAGGCGCCCCCATTCAAAGCCGACCTTGAAGAGGCCGCGGGTGAGCGCGTACATCACGAGCAGCATCGCGACGTAGGCACCGCACAGCGCCAGCCCGGCGCCTGCGATGCCGAGACCGGCCCCGCTCGCCGGCACGAGGATGACGAGCAGCGCGATGTTTACCGCCAAGCCCACAGCCGCCGCCGGGAAGTTGCGCTTCGTGACGCGCGCCCGTCCCGCGATCGCGAGGAACACGAGGTAGAGGCCGTACAGCGCCCAGCCGAGTGCCAGCCACGGCAGCGCCTTGTAGGCGCCGAAGTAGCTGTGCGCCGCCAGCAGCCGCACCATCCAGCGCCCCAGCAGCGCGACGGCGCACACCACTACGCCGGTCGCCAGCGCGTAGTAGGTAGTGACGAGTGAGTACAGCCGCGCCGCCTCCTCGTCGCTCTCGATCGAGTATGCGAGCGGCGGCCACGCGTACTGAAAGCCGCGCACCGCCACGAACACGACCGTCGCTAGCTTGATCGCGATCCCGTACAGCCCGGCAGCCGAGTGCGAGGAGGCGCGCAGCAGGTAGAAGCGATCCGCCACCTGCAGTGCGTACACGCTCGCGTCGGCGGGTATCGTCGGCAGGCCGAAGCCGAGCATCGCCCGCAGGTCGTCCGCTCGCACCCTGAGCGAGAAGCGCGCGCGCAGCAGCCACCACAGGCCGAGCACGGTCAGCGCCGAGGCGCCGAAGTTGCCGAGCAAGAGGCCGCGGGCGCCCTGGTCCGCGAACACGACGAGCGCGACCGTGAATGCCACCGTCATCGCCACGTTCGCCCCCGACGCCACGATGTAGACACGAGCGCGCTCGTCCACCCTGAGCTGCGCGTAGGCCATCTCGAGGTTCGTGAACGCCCACATCCCGAGGATCGCCGTGTCCATCAGCAGCGGATCGCGAAAACCCAGCAGCAGCGAGGAGATCGGCCCCGCCAACGCCGTCGCCGCGATCGCCGCGAGCGTCGTCGTCCACGCCACTGCCGCCGTCGCCGTGCGCGCGATCCGCGTCCTGCGCGCCTCGTCATCGTCGTCGAAGTAGAAGCGGATGAACGCCTCGCCGACGCCCGCTCGCAGCAGGATGCTCGACAGGATCACCGCTGTCAGCAGCGATTCCGCCGGGCCGTACGCCGCCGGGTTGAGGTGGTGCGTGTAGAGCGGCAGCGTGAGCAGCGCCAGGCCCTTCGCGACGATGTCCCCGAACTGGTATGCCGCGCCCGTCGTGACGAGGCGCTTGAGGTAGCCGCGCACCTTCTAGGTACCGTGAGTTCTCAGCAACGCTCAGACCTCGCTGAGAACCGGATTCGCTTGGCGGCGCTGTGGCGCGGCCTGATTGTCAGCCTTGCCCAGCGCCAGGGCACAGCCGATCGCGAGCAGAGTCCAGGTGATCGGATCCTCCAAGAAGTCGGCGTAGGTGAGCGTGTGCAGGACGAGCGCCGCGAAACAGGCGGCGATCGCGATTCGCGGCGGGGAGCGCCCGGCTCCGCAAAACAGCACACCGAAGGAACAGATCAACAGCAGCCCATACACGAGCAGCCCAACGATTCCCTGCTCGGCCGCGACCGTGATCGGGATCGTGTGGGAGGCCGAGGTCGCGCTCTCGGCGCTGACGGACCTTTCGTGACGCTTGTATTCCTGCGCGAAGGACCCGGGGCCAAAGCCCTGCAGCGGACGTTCGGCGAACAGGTCAAGGCCGCCTTCGATCAGCTTTGTGCGTCCGTTGGTCGCGTTCGAGGCCGACCCGCTTTTCCCGGAGAGACCGAGGTGCAGGCTCGGCGGCGCCAGCAGCACCGCCACGGCGGCGACGGCAATCAGCCCGACGGAGATATAGACGGTGCTCCTGACGTCCCAGCGCAACGCGGCGAGTACCGCCAAGCCCAGCAGCAGCGCCGCGATGCTCGACTGCGAGAAGCTCGTGATGAGCCCCAGGATCAGCCACAGCAGCACCACACCGCCCAGCAGCACGTCGCGGCGCCGGACGCTCCACATCACGACGGTCGTGAGCGCCAGCATCACGAGCGCCAGAAAGCGTCCGTATATGCTCGGGTCAAAGAACAGCGAGTTCACACGGAAGTAGTTGTCGTACTGGTTTGCGGCGACCACCTTGGGGTTCAGAAACAGCGATTTGCGGTAGTACTCAACGAAGCCTATGCCCGCGAAGGCGACCGCCAGCGCGACCGCCACGCCAAGGCAGACGAGCAGCAGCTCGCGTGTCCACTGCACCTCTCTGAGCATCGCGAACATCAGCGCGAACGGCACATAGAAGAAGACCATGTTCTCCAGTGCCTTTGAGAAGTCCGCGGAGTAGGCCGCCTGCAGACCGTAGAGGACCACGGAGGCGATCAGCACCCATTCGAGGGTCGCGGGCAGCGCCAGCCGGGCAAGCCCACCAACGCGGCCCTCCGGTTTGGATGCCGGCCGCGGTGGCGCTGGTGCGCCGCGCCCGAGCAGCCGTGGCGTCAGATAGGCGAGCGCGCCCGCCCCGACCACCAGGTATAGGGGGATCAGAAGGTTGGAGGTGCTGCCTCCCGTGGAGATCGGCAGGCGGAAGGGCACCGCGAAAACCGCGATCAGGGGGAACGCGCGCGGACGGCGATGAATCAGGATCGCGAGCGCCGCCACCATGAGCAGTCCGAGCGCGATCGCACCGACGGCCTGCGCTGGATGGTGACGTAGATGAAGAAGCTGGGAGGTGTCCCAGATGTCGATCACCAGCAGCACCGGTGTCAACACGAGAGCTCCGAGCAGCGCCAGTGCGCGCAGACGCTCAGAGCAGCGCCCGGAGTGGCCCAACACGAAGATCGCGGCGAGGAAGGCCACCGCGATGATGCCGAGCTTCTCCGCAGCCAGGCCGAGTCCGTGCGCGGTTGCCATGAGAGGGACTGCGCTCACTGGCCGCCGCCGTGTTCGTGTCTGACGAGCGTGAAGGTCTGGGGAAGGTTCAGTGAGTGTTTCTCTTCGAGCAGTTCCACTCGCACCTGGTATTCGCCGGCGGGTGCTGGAGGGCCGTGCGTGTCCGACACCACCAGAAAGCCGCCGTCATGGGGGACGGGCGCCGAATAGCCGTAGCCTTGCCTTCCGTTCCACCTCAGCGAGAGCTGTTTGTAGCGGGGCAGCGGCAGGTTGCGTACAAGTGTCGCCACGTCCGCTCCAGCGGAGTTGAGGACCGCGACGGTCACGCGGTCGTTGTTGGCTATATGCAGCGAGATCTGCTCCTGTTTGATGTGTCCGGAAGGCGTGGGCGAGAAGTATGGGTTGCGCTGGAAGTGCTGCACGATCGTCGGTGTGTGCTTGAGGCGCTGGGTGATCGCAAACGCGGCGAAGCTGGCGAGCACCAGCGCGGCGAAGACGACCCGTGCGAGCTTCCGTGCTGAAAGCGACTCGGCTTGTGATGCTCCCGGGAAGATGTCGCGGCCGGCCCGGGCGTCTGAGGGCTGTGTCAATCTCGCCCGTCCCGCGCAAAGCGCTCGACTGTGTCCGAGCGTAGACCGAGACGCAGCGTCTCCAGCGAGAGTACGTCATCCGGTGCGATGTTGCCGAGGTTGCACTCGCTGCCGAACTGGTGAAGAAACCAGACCTGTTGCTCGCGCCTGGGGGCCTCAAAGATCAGTCGGTCAGCGTCGATGGCGTGGGCGATCTCATCGATCAGCCCGGTTCTCACCTCCCCATCCGCGCGGTAGATACCGGCTGTGCCTGACTCCCTCGCCTCGGCTATCACCTTCCAGGCGCCGGCCTGCAGGTCGGCTTCGATCTGCGCTACCCACACGTACGGGGCCATGATGAAGGCCGAGTCCTTGCTGCCGACCTCCGAGAGAACGGTGAAGTCCCGAGCGAGCCGCCCGATCAACTCGTGCTTGACGCTCGGCTCCATGGCGATCGTTCCGTCGGAGACCTCGACGTGCTCGATGCCCAGGTCCCGCAGCCAGTCGATCATCTGGTCCACCCGCCCCTGGCGGACGGCCAGCTCCGTCAAGGTTCCGCCTAGCACCACGGGTATCCCGTGCGTCGTGTAGCAGTCGAGCTTTGGCCGCAGGTTGGCGCTCACCAGGGCCGTTCCCCAGCCGAGCTTGACGATGTCGATGCTGTCGGCGGCGACCTCTAGCAGGCTCTGCGCTCCAGCGACCGACAGGCCGCTGTCGATGACGTGGGTGAGGCCGCGTGTGCGCGGCTTGGTCGAGCGCTCGGGAAGGTCCAGGAAGCCCGTTACGCGATGATCATCCCCCAGCGGCATTTTCTTCGCTACCGCTCGCGGACGTCCCGGTGCTCGGCACGGCTGTCGTTTCACCGGCGTTGCTGGCCTTGGTGGACTCATCCACGCCGGCGACCACAACCACCACCGCACCGTTGGTCAACGGCGCGGTCGCCGGGTCCATCTGTTGCACCTCGCTGGAGGATATCCCCAGCTGCTTGGCGATGTTGTGAGCGTCGGCGCTGTGACCAGTTGTGTACTCGACGACCGTTTTAGGGTATGTGCCCGGTGGATGGCCGTCGAGCGGTACCGCGCGTGCGTAGCCGTGTTCCTTGAGGCTTGCCGCCAAGTCGTGGGCCAATCCGGTGGTTTCCGTCCCGTTCAGCACGGACACAGAGACGGTGGCCGGGTTGCTGAGACTTTTGGTCGTGCTGTGGTGGTGGACGTTGGTGGTGTGCGTGGTCGTGACGGCGTTTGCCTGCGTGCCGCTGGTGGGGGGCGAGGAGCTGCCGCCTTTGCCTAGTGTGGTGATCAGGATCACCGCTAGAACACCCACGAGAACCACTCCGAGCAGAACCAGCGCCGTCGTGCGGGCGGGGGTGCGCCGCTCCTCATCGGTGAGGTATTTGTAGGAGTCCGGTCGGGGTAGAGGCCGCTGCGCCGACGGTTGACCGCCGGCCGTGCGTCGCGCGCCTGTGGGCGCTCCTGCCGGGGGGGCGGGCGGGCGCCGTGGTGGAGCGCCTGTCGTCGCGCGTATGGTGCCCGGGGAGGGCTCCTTGATGTCCGGCTCCGGTGGGCGATCACCGGTCGGGACGACGGCTGGAGGCAACGGTGAGCGTGCCGCCCTGGCGGCGGCCGTGGCCGGTGCGGGAACGGATGGCGGTGCCCCGCTGCTCTCGGTGGACGGTCGCTCCTCGGCGCCGGTTGCGGGAGCCGGCTGCTGTGCCGTGTCCGGCTTGGGTCCATCGCCTGTCGGGGTAGCCGTCGGCTCGACGGGCGGTGTCCGCTGCTGCTCGTCGATTTGCGGGGCGCCCGTCGATGTCTGGGCCTGGGGTTCGGCCGTCGGGCTGTCGGGCTGGGGGGCGGCTTGCTCCCCCTGAGCAGGGACGGCGGCGGGAGCGGCTGCCTGGCCGTTTGCTGCTTGGGGTTGGGGGTTGGGTGTCTGCGGCGGCGATGGCGGTGAATCAGTGCTCAGTGGCTGGGCGGTGGCTGGCACCGGGATCCCCGCTGCGACGCGTGTTGCTGGCCCGGTCGCGGCGCTCGCTCTGACGTTGAGCGGTGTCGCTCGTGGCACCGGCCGCGCGGCACCGACAGCGGCCGTACGTGTGGCCGCCTGCGTGCTGACCCGCTGCTCGAGCTCGATCGCACGCTCTGGGGCGCGGCCCGCCCACTCGCGCAGCCGCTTTATCTCGCGTGCCTGAGTGAAGACGAGCAGCGCGAGGATCGCGATTCCAAAGAGCCCCACAAATGCGGCGATCGCCCCGACCTTGGTGAAAGTGTTCGTCAGAGATAGCGCGAGCGAGGTGTAGATCATGAATCTCGGGAGTGTAGGAGGCGCCCGGAGGGCGATGCGTTGCGTGAGGCGGAGAACTCGGCCACCTTTGCGGCCAGTCCGGCTGCGTCCCCCTCACGGACCAGCAGCTCGATCTCCGCGAACATCGCTTCCACGGCGTCGGGTGCCAGTGGCTCTCGTTCGGCCAGCAGGATCTTCTCGGCGGGTGTCGGCTGAGGGCGCTCGTAGGTGTTGAACAGCTCCTCGTGCAGCTTCTCGCCAGGTCGGCGCCCGACGATCTCTATCCCTATGTCCTTCTCCGGTCTGAGACCTGACAGCTCGATCAGCTCGTGTGCCAGATCGAGGATGCGCACGGGTTCTCCCATGTCGAGCACGAACACCTCGGCGACCGCTGGGTTGGCGGAGCTCAGCGAGCCGGACCGGATGATCAGCTGGACCGCCTCGGGGATTGTCATGAAGTAGCGGGTCATGCGCTCGTCGGTGACCGTGACCGGGCCGCCGCGGGCGATCTGGCGGCGGAAGATCGGCACGACGCTGCCGGATGATCCGAGCACGTTGCCGAAGCGCACAGCGGCGTAATGGGTGGCGGGAAAGTGAGTGCTCTCGGCCTCCAGGGCGAACTCGGCCAGCGCCTTGGACGCCCCCATGACGGTCGCCGGGGAGACCGCCTTGTCGGTCGATACGAGCACGAACAGATTGACTCCCAGCAGCCCTGCCGCGCGGGTCACCACGCGTGTGGCGAGCGCGTTGTTGCGAACCGCCTCGACCGGGTTTGCCTCCATCAGGCCAACGTGCTTATAGGCGGCGGCGTGAAAGACGATCGTCGGCCTGTGTTGGGAGAAGACCTCGGTGATGCGGTCCTCCTCCTTGCAGTCGGCGAGCACCGTCGCGAGCACCGACGGCTGCACGTGACGCTCCTCTTCGAGCTCGCGTTGGATCGTGAAGAGGTTGTCCTCCGCGTGGTCGAGCAGCACTATCCGCCGTGGGCCCACACGCGCTATCTGCCGGCACAGCTCAGATCCGATCGATCCGCCGGCGCCGGTCACGAGCACCGTCTCGCCGGCCAGGTAGGCGCCCACACGGTCGAGCTCCATGTGCACGGGCTCCCGGCCCAGCACATCCTCCACCTGCACCTCGCGAACTTGTAGCGAGAGCGATCCTCGCCCCTGCAGCAGCTCGAAGACCGTCGGCAGCGTCCGGACGGGGATGCCACGCGAGCGGCACTCGCGCACCACCCTCGCCCTGGTTGTTCCGGGGGCCGAGGGAATCGCGATGATCACTTCGTCGGGCTCGGCGTCGTCGAGGATGCGCGCAAGGTCGCTCTGCGTGTTGCCTCTCACCCGCACACCGTCTACACGCAGACCGACCTTGCGCGGGTCGTCGTCGAGAAAGCCGACCGGGTTCAGGCCGAGCTCCCGGTTGCGGGCTATCTCACGCAGCACGAGGCGACCACCATCCCCCGCGCCGACGATCAGCACGCTGCGTTCTCCCTTGGAGGCTCCCCGGAACGCCTCCAGCGGACGCCGCTCGTGGAGGCTGCGGGCGACCACGCGCACTCCGCACAGGAACAGCAGGCAAAGCAGGAAGAACAACACGGCCACACCGTTGGGCAGGCCGATCGCAGCGGTTCCGTGATGGGTTTCGCGTTGCACTGGCCGCAGCACCGCGACCGCGACGACGCTCATGAGTGTGATCAAGACCACGCATCTGGCTATCGCCCAGTAGTCACGCTGTGAGGCGTAGCGCCAGCTGCGCTGGTACGCGCGGGCCAGCACTAGGATCAGCATGGAGAGGAACGTGATCCACCAGATCGTGCGATCTAGCAGGCGCAGGTAGTCGCCGCTGGGCCCGTTGTCAAAACGAAGCTGGAAAGCCAGGTAATAGGCGAGCGCGACCAAGATCCCATCCACGGCAACCTGGGCGAGCGAGTACCGGTGAAGCGGGAAGGCCGCCGAACGGATCCGTCGGCGCATCGTCGGGATTGTATGCCTCATTGCGGCACAAAGGCCCACATGCAGGCTATCCGGCAACGGGCGTCATCAGTAGCTCTAGGAGCGTCTGCGGGTCGCGGCGCACACGCTGGCTTTCCGAGGACTGGTTTTGGGCGCGCTCGAGTAGACCGTCGATCTCATCGGGGTCTCGCAATGCGCCAAGACGGCCTTCGGCGATCAGCTGCTCGTCGACCGCGCCCAAGCGCCCGGCGAACGTGCTCAGAACCGGGGTGCCGAGCGCTACCGCCTCACGGTTCATGGTGCCTCCCGCCGAGATCACGAGGGTGGCGCCGGCGATCAGGGATTGGGCGTCTATCGCTCGACGAGGAAGGATGAACTCGGGGAATCCTTCGATCTGCTTTCTCTGTGTCTCGGTGCGGGTCAGCACCACCACCTGCGCCCCGGAGTCCACGCAGGCGCCTCGCAGCCGTCTGAGGACTTGGGCGAACAGGTCGTTCTCGAAGCGGTGATACAGCGAGACCGCCGGCGGTGTGCGCACGAGAACGATCGGCCGATCGCGATCGAGGCCGAGCTCCTTGAACGTGGTCTCATCGGGCTGGAAGTCAGCCAGGTAGTACTCCTCCTTCAGTCCCTCATAGGCGCGCACCTTGCCGTTGGCGCCGTAACGCGCCAGGCGCTGCGGCGGGATCGCCTCTGGCACCACGATCGCGTCAGCCAGCCGGCAGTTGATGTGGTGCTGGACGGCGGCGAACTCGTAGTCGAACATCGTTGAGCACGGGATCCTCAGCAGCGCCGCCGCGACGCTGATGTCGTTGGATCCGTGACCCAGCGCCAGGTCGAAGCGTCCGCCCGCGCGCCGGCTGTCCCTGACGGCGAAGGCGACCAACGCCGACGAGCGTGTGAGCAGACCCCCCGCCTTGGCCAGTAGCCGCTCACCGCGATGATGCCCGATCGCCTCGTGCTCGATTCCAAACCGCTCCAGCAGCTGCAGAGTCTGCGCGAAGTCACGCGCTGTTACCCGCACGTCGTGTCCCTGGTCACGCAGCCGCTGGATCAGTGGACGCATGACGAGTACGTGGGGGCTGTTTGTCAGGTCGATCCAGACACGCATCGCCAGCACGGTAGCGCCGTGGCGGGTCGCGATCGAAGTGGCGGGGCTGCGCGGGCGGCGCTCGGCTCGTGGGGTTGCTCCCGGTATCGTTGCCTGGATGTTGATCCTCGCATCGATCTCCGAATCGCTCGTCAACTCCACCGCGCACTTCGTTCGTGACGCTGGACTGCCCGGCATCTTCGCGTTGATGGCGGTCTCGAGCGCCTGTATCCCGATTCCCTCCGAGGTGGTGATGCTGTTCGCGGGGTTCGCGGTCGCGGACCCGACGCAGAGCCACAGCTCCCACCATCTGACGATGGTGGGAATCGTGCTGGCCGGGCTGCTCGGGACGTTGGTGGGCTCGTGGCTTGCCTACGCCGTCGGCCGCGGCGGGCGCCTTGAGCTGCTGGAAAGGCACGGGGCCAAGTTCCACATGGGTCCGGCGCAGATCCAGCGCGCCGACCGCTGGTTTGCGCGTTATGGGCAGCCAGCCGTGCTGTTCGGGCGGGTGATACCGGTGGTGCGGGCGTTTGTGTCGCTGCCGGCGGGCATGGCGCGTATGCCGCTCGGGCGCTTCACGGTACTGACCGTGATCGGCACGATCCCGTGGGTGCTGGCGCTCGCCCTAGCGGGCCATGCGCTCGGCGGGAGCTGGACCACCGTGCGCAAAGGCTTTGAGTACGTTGACTACGTGGTGGTCGCGATGGTCGTGATCGGTGTCTGCTGGGCGATCGTGCAAAGACGCCGCGGCAAGAACGGGCGCGTCGAGCCGATCGAGCCAGAGCGGGAGCCCAGCTCGACCGCTTTGTGAGACGGACGGAGTATTCCGCGAGGAGCAGGGTGCACAGCAGCGACAGCCGCGAGCTAGCGACCGCAGACGGTTTCCACCGGGGAGTGGACACCCCGGGCCTCCCCGATCACGGAGAGATAGTCTGGACGCTGACGAGTACCCAGGCGCTTGCGCTGGGTCTGCTGCACGGCCCAACCGAGCTGCTGCCCGTCTCCTCCTCGGCTCACACCTTCCTCGCGTCATGGCTTTCGGGCTTGGGCTACCAGCAGCTGGACGGCGGGCTGCGCAAGTCTTTCGAGGTGGCGCTGCATGCCGGCGCCGTGGGTGGTCTGCTGCTCGCCTACCGTGGTGAGCGCACCCGGATCTATCCTCGCCCCACGGCCAGATGGCTTGCGATGATGGGGCTCGCTCTCGCGCCGCCCGCCGTGAGCGGATATCTCCTGCAGGAGCAGATCGAGGAGACGCTGAGCGGCCCGGCTCCGATCGCGGCCGGGCTGGCGCTCGGTGGCTCGCTCATGGCGCTCGCCGACCGTCGCGGTGTTGGCCGTCGCGTCGCCCGGCAGGCCGGACCGGTTGACGGTCTGCTGCTCGGCTTCGGCCAGGCACTTGCGCTCGCGCCCGGGGTTTCGCGCAACGGAGCCACCCTGACGGTCGCTCGCTCTCGCGGCTTCACACCGCGAGAGGCCCAGCGTCTTTCCTGGCAGGTCGGTCTGCCGGTGATCGCGGGTGCGAGCCTGCTGCGCTGCGCTGGGCTTGCACGGGAGGGCTTGCCGGCCGGTGCTCGCGGCACGCTGGTGACCGGCGCGGCCGGCGCCTTTGCCTCGGGCTGGCTTGCCGCCCGCTTGACCGACCCACTGCGCCGCGGCCGCTCGCTCGCTCCCTACGCCCTCTACCGCGCAGCGTTGGCCACGGTCACGCTCGCGGAGATCCGCCGCCGGTCGGCTGGTTTGCGTCGTTGTCGTCCCGCGTCGGGGAGGTGAGCGCGCGCAGCGATGTTCGCTGCTTGCCCTCGTCGTCGAAGTTGGCGGGATCTAGCCACGCCATGAAGGCGGCTCTGATCGCCGGCCAGCGCTCGTCGGTCATCGCATACCATGCGGTGTCGCGGTTGCGGCCCTTGACCACTTGGTGCTTTCGGAAGACCCCCTCGAAGGCGAACCCGAAGCGCTCGGCGGCACGACGAGAGGCGGCGTTCAGGGCATTGCACTTCCACTCGAGGCGCCGGTAGCAGAGATCGTCAAAAGCGTGCCGGGCCAGCAGGAAGATGGCCTCGGTCGCCGCCGTCGTGCGCTTCAGCGGCGGCCCGAACCAGATATGGCCGATCTCGATCACCCCAAACTGGGGTGTGATGCGCAGATATGAGGACAGGCCCAGCGGCTTCTCCCGCACGGCATCGACGAGCGTGAAATACAGCGGATCCTCGGAGGACTGGGCCCATGCGAGCATCTGGCAGAGATGCTCGGGGCTCTCATACGGCCCGTCTGGCAGATAGGTCCAAATCTCGGCGTCTCCGAGCGGCGGGTGCGAGAGTCCATACAGGGCCTCACTGTCGTTTGCCGCGTTGACTGCACGCAGCACGATGTGCTTCCCACGCAACGGAAGCGGAGAGGGCCGCTCCACCGGTATCCAGTCCAGTGGTTCTCCCAGCGGTGGCTCCATCGGCGAACTTTAAGCAGATCTCAACATTTGCGGGGCTCTATCGGCTGATGCCTGTCGGATTCGGCTGCGCGCGCCGATAACGTAGGAGTAGGAGCACTGCCGAAGGCCCTCGCGGGCGCGCCGGTATCCCGATCGTGTTTGACCGCTCGGGCTGACCGGTGAAGTAAGTTGACATGAACGACTTCCTCGGTCTCACAATCAAAACGCGCGGGCGCGCCAGGCCAATGGCGCGCGCCTCATGCACGGTGCGCTGGTGAGCACCACCCCACTCGGAGCTCTGCTCGGCGGCCGCTACCGTCTGGAGGAGCGGATCGGCCAGGGCGGCATGTCCACCGTGTACCGTGCGTTCGACGCGGTGCTCGAGCGTTCGGTGGCGATCAAGCTGATGCACCGGGAGAGCGCCTCCGACTCCGACCAGCTGGAGCGTTTTCGCCGCGAGGCACGCGCGGTCGCCCAACTCAGCCATCCGCACATAGTGACGGTGATCGATGTCGGCGACGAGGACGACACCCCCTTCATCGTCCTTGAGTATGTGGAAGGCGAGACGCTCAAGGCGCGCATCCGCCGAGAGGGGCCGATGGACGTGCCCCAGGCGATCGCCTACGCGATCGAGATTGCCCGGGCTTTGGGTGCCGCCCACGAGCATCACGTCGTGCACCGCGACGTCAAGCCGCAGAACGTGCTGCTGAGCGTCGAGGGGCAGGCCAAGATCACCGACTTCGGGATCGCCAGGACGCTGACCGAGGAGGGGCTCACGCTCGACGGAAGGGTGCTTGGGACGACTGACTATGTGTCACCGGAGCAGGCTCTGGGCCAGCCGGTCACCGGCCAGTCCGATCTCTATTCGCTGGGGGTGGTGCTCTATGAGATGCTGACCGGCGGGGTCCCTTTCACCGCGGAGACACCGGTCGCGGTAGCGATGAAGCAGGTGCGCGAGGAGATCCCCGATGTGCAGGTGCTGCGCCCAGAGGTATCGGCCGCCACCGCGGCTGCGGTCGAGCGTGCGACCGCCAAGGATCTGACGCGCAGATACCCAGACGCGGCGAGCATGGCCGCCGACCTCGAGGAGGTCCTGGCGATCGAGACGGCCCGCTCGGGCCACGCGGTGGGGGAGGTTACGAGCGTGCTGCGCACGCTGCCCGGCCCGGCTCGCCGTCGTGTCCCGTGGCGGTTGCGCCACCCCGCGCGCTGGCCGGCGTTGCTCGTGCTGGTTGGTGTGATCGTGGCGGTCGTGCTGGTGCTGGCCTCCCTGCGCACCCACCGCGGCACCACGCCGCCTCCCAACCAGGTTTCCCCGCCGCATCTGAGCCCGGTCTCGCTCGGCCAGGCCGCCGCTCACGACTACAACCCGTTCGGAAACATCCCCGAGCATCCCGACGAAGACTCCAACGTCCTGGACGGCGACCCCAACAGCACCTGGAGCACCGAGCACTACGTGGGCGGCAACCTGGGTAAGCCGGGGGTCGGCATCTACTTGGACGCAAACCCCGGGCTGGCGGCTCACGCGATCACGCTCCAGACCCCGACCCCCGGTTTCTCTGCCGCGATCTACGCGGCCAAGAAGGGCTTTGACAACAAGCTGCCGTTCGGCGACCCCGAGAGCCTGACCGAACGGGGCTGGGTGCTGCTCGCGCCCCCGCGGGTGATCGGCTCTCAGACCGACATCCCACTGAACACGGGCGGCTCGCTGTACCGCTACTACCTGGTGTGGATCACCAAGCTGCAGCCGGGCGGGGGATCCGGCGCGGTCGCCGCCCAGATAGCGGAAATCACGCTGTTCCGCTGATCAGTGGGCGTGTGTACGCTCACGTGCGTGGCGCTCCAGCGCAAGCCGACACAGGCCGTCCACCAGCTGTGAGTAGAGGACGCCCGACGCGGCTAGGAGCTTGGCATAGACGCTCGTGGGGGTGAAGCCGGGCATGGTGTTCAGCTCGTTGACCAGGACCCGCTCTCCGCTGAGGAAGAAGTCCACGCGCGCCAGGCCCTCACAGCCGGTGTAGGCGAACACCTCTGTGGCCAGCTCACGCACCCGACGGCTGGCGGTCTGGCTTATGGGGGCGGGCATCAGTAGTTCCATTCCCCCGGGGGAATACTTCGCCTCATAGTCATAGAACTCGCCCTGGAAGGTGATCTGTCCCGGCTCGGAGGCCAGGACAGTGGCATCCAGCTCCATGCGTCGCTGCTCGTCCAGCTCGAGCACAGCGCACTCGATCTCGATCCCGGTGGCCATCGCCTCGACTATCACCAGGGGATCGTGGGCAAACGCCTGCTCCAGGGCGTCCCGGGTGCGCCCGTGCTCGGTTACCTTGACGATCCCCACAGAGGAGCCGAGGTGGGCGGGCTTGACGAATATTGGCAGGCCTAGCTCCGAGATCTCCTCGAGCACCTCCTGTGGCGCGTCGTGCCACTGTTTGCTGTGGACTCCCAGGTGGTTGACCTGCGGTATGCCCTTGGCCGACATGAGCGCCTTGAAGAGGACCTTGTTCATGCATAGCGCCGAGGCGGCCACACCCGCACCGACATAGGCGACGTCGAGCGTCTCGAGCAGCCCCTGGACGGTTCCGTCCTCGCCAAACGGGCCGTGCAGGACGGGAAAGACCACGTCTGCGTCGAGCAGCCCCTCCCCGGGTTGCAGGCTCAGTGGTTGGTCCTCGTGGCTCCAGGTTCCCTCGCGAGAGATGAACACCGGTAGCACGCGGTGCCCGGCGTCGGTGAGCCCGTCGCTGACCGCCCGCGCCGAGGACAGCGACACGTCGTGCTCGGATGAGCGTCCTCCGCAGAGAACCGCGACGGCGAGTGTCGTGGGGCCGCTCACTGGCCGCCCGCGGGTGCGGGGGGCGGGGTGACGACGGGCGTGGATGTCGTGGGAGTGGTGGTGGTTGTCGTCGTCGTGGTGGTTGTTTCGGTGGGGCTCTGCGCCACCCCGACGGTGATCGTGACGGCCGATCCGCGTTTGGCCTTGATCCCCGCCCGGGGATTCTGGGTGAGCACCACGCCGTTCTGGCTGGGTTCGCTGACGTTGCGCTTGACGATCTTCGCCTTGAAGCCCGCGCCATGCAGTTCGCCGACCGCGCGTTCTTCCTTCTCTTCGAGGACTTCGGGCACTGGGACCGTCTGGGCTGCCTGTGCCAAGACTATGTCCACGCTCCCGCCCGCCGGCAGCTTCTGCCCGCCTTCGGTGGACTGGGAGATCACGGTGCCGGGCGTCTGGGTAGAGGTCTGGGAGGTGACGGCGCCGAGTTTCAGCCCGGCTTCTGAGAGCGCTGTCTTAGCCTGACCCTCGGTGTCCCCGATCACTTCCGGCACGGTGCTCTGCGCCGGGCCGCTCGAGACCACCACATCGACCGGGCTGCCGATCTGCGCGTCGCTCCCGGCGGGCGGATCGGTGGAGATCACGCGCCCCTGTTTGACGGTGGGGCTCGGCTGGGAATGGACGGTGGCCACGAAGCCCTGCTTGCGCAGGATCTGCACCGCCCGGTCTCGTTCCAGGCCGTCAACTTCCGGGAGCGGGGCGCTCCCCGGTCCGCTGGAGATGACGAGCGTCACGCGCGAGTCACGGGGTACCGTTCTGCCCGCGCCCGGGGAGGAGTTGATCACCGTGCCGAGCGGCGCGGTGGGGCTGGTGGCCGTGCTGTCGGAGGGTTTCAGCCCGGACCTCTGCAATCTCGCGTTGGCCTGCGCGCGTGCGAGGCCCGCGACGTTGGGCACCGTCACCCGGCTGGCGGGCCCGAGCAGCAGATAGGCGGCCGCGGCGGCGGCGAGGATCGCCACGACGGCGGCGAGGATCCACCACAACGGTGCGTTTTTCCTATCCAGTGGCTCGGCCGGTGGCAGCAGAAGCCCTCCGGAGGCGGGGTGATTGTTGGCGGGTGCCCCCGGACTCACCGCCGTGAGGTGTTGCCCGGAGAGACCGCCACGGACCTCCTCGAGTGCGGCTATGAACTCGTCGGCGTCCCGGTAGCGCTGGGCCGGGTCCTTCGCCAGGGCTCGCAGTACCGCAGCGTCCAGGGCCGGCGGGACGGCCGGGTTGATGGCGCTGGGCGCCGGCGGCACGGCCGACACCTGCTTCAGGGCGATGCTGACCGCGGTCTCCCCGTCGAATGGTATGTGGCCCGTCAGCAGCTCGTACAGCACGATCCCGATCGCGTACAGGTCCGAGGAGGCGCTCACTGGCTGCCCCTGGGCCTGCTCGGGCGAAAGGTATTGGGCGGTGCCCATGATCGACCCTGTCAGAGTCATGTCCGAAGCGCCCGCTCGCGCGATACCGAAGTCGGTGACCTTGGCGCGGCCCTCCTCGTCGAGGATCACGTTGTGTGGCTTGAGGTCCCTGTGGATGATTCCCCGCCGGTGGGCGAAGCGCGCAGCGTGCAGGATCTGGATGGTGATGTCGATCGCCGTCTGCGGCTCCAGGGCGCCGTGTTCTCGCACGATCCGCTTCAGGGAGCGTCCGGACAGGTACTCCATCGCGATGTAGTAGGTGCCGTTCCACTCGCCGCGGTCGAAGATCGCGACCACATTGGGATGCGACAGTCCGGCGGCGCTCTGGGCCTCGCGACGGAAACGCTCGACGAATTCCTGGTCCTCGGCAAAGCGGGGGTGAAGGATCTTGACCGCCACCTGGCGGCCGAGCAGCCGATCCTCGGAGAGGTAGACGTCGGCCATGCCGCCGGAGCCGATCCGTGAGATCACCCGGTAGCGCGAGTCGATGAGCGTGTCCGCGTCGATCATTTCAGCAGCGCTTCGATGACCTGGCGGGCGACTGGCGCGGCGAATGCCGCGCCCTGGCCGGGAACGTGTTCGAGGGTCACCGCGACCGCAACGGTGGGGTTGTTGGCGGGCGCGAAGGCGATGAACCACACGTTGTTGACGGCCACGCCGATCTGAGTCTCCGCCGTGCCGGTCTTGCCGGCGACCTGCACTCCCGGGATGCGCGCGCTTTCGCCGGTGCCTTCGTTGACGACTGCTTCCATCATCGATCTCACGGAGGATGCTGTGGACGGTTTCATCACCACCGACTGCAGCTGCGGCTTTACCCGCGTGACCGTGCGACCTTCGGGGTCCACGATGCGATCGGTGAGGTGGGGCACCATCAGCCTGCCGCCGTTGGCGACGGCCGCTGCGACCTGGGCCATCTGCAGCGGCGTGACCCGCAGCTTGTCCTGTCCGATCCCCATTCTCCCAACGTCCACGATCGGTGAGGTGGGCGCCAGCAGATGCCCTTTCAGGTACTCGCCGCTGGCCGACATCTCTTTCGCTGGGAAGTCCAGGCGCGGCTCGCTGTCAAAGCCAAAGCGGCGCATATAGCGGGCCAGCGTGCTCTTGCCCACCTTTTCGGCGACCTGTGCGTACACCGTGTTGACGGAGTGCGCGAGCGCCTGGGTGAGCGTTATTTGACCGAAGCTCTCGTTGTTGTCGTTCTGCAGCGCCAGGCCGCTGACCAGGATGTTGTCGCGACCGCTGAGCGTTGACTGCGGCGTGTACAGGCCCGAGTCGATCGCGGCCGTCGCGGTCACCACCTTGAACGTCGAGCCGGGCGCGTAGCCGAACTCCGTGGCCCGGTTGTCGAGCGGTGTCGTCGCGGTGTCCCGTTGGAGCTTTTCGTAGTTGCTGAGTGAGCTCAGCGGGTTGGGGTCAAAGCTCGGCACGGACGCCATGACCTCGACGGCCCCGGTGCGCGGCTGCAGCGCGACCACCGAGCCGCTGTGCCCGGCCAGAGCGGCGATCGCGACGCGTTGTGCCCGCGGTTGAAGCGTTGTGATCACATCGTCGCCGCGGCGGCGCTTTCCCTGCAACTGGTCCAGCACCGTCTGAAAGTTGTTCGTCTGCTGGCCCGTGAGCACACTGTCGCGGTAGTTCTCCAAGCCGGCCTGCCCGAGGTCGGTGAAGGAGTATCCGATAGGCACCGCGAACTCTTCGCCGAGCGGGTAGACGCGCTGGAAGATCCCTTCCCGCTTGCTCACGCTGTGTGCCAGCACCGTTCCATCGGCGGCGAGGATGGCTCCGCGCTGGATGCGCTCCTGCTCCAGCAGCCCGCGTACGTTCAGGGAACTGTTGCGCAGCGAGGAGGCTTCGAAGACCGTCCAGCGCGAGGTGAACGCGATCAGCAGAGCAAACAGCACCACCACAAGCCCGTAGACGCGCGTGATTGGACGATTCATTCTCAGCGCGCCTAGCCGTCCGACTGTTCCAGTTCCAGACTGCGCACGAGTGTTGCCGCGTTGCTTTCCGAGCGCAGCGAATGATCCAGCAGGGTGCGGCGGCGCGAGCCGGGGACACTGGAGGCCGGCACCCCCGATACATAGAACTCGCTGTAGAGGCTCAGGTGGCCCGGCAGCGTGAACGGGAAGCCGTTGTAGATCGTGATGAGACCCCTGCCGTTGGTCGCGATGAAATACACCGATTGGGACGCCAGGTAGGCGCCGCACCCAAGCACGGCCATCACCACCAGTGCCGCGACGGGAAAGCCGAGCCTGCGTAGGCGCAGACGTTTGGGGGGTTCGGTCGTCCGTGCCGCTGGCACCCGCGGTGCCCGGCGCGCGACCGTGCCAGCGACTGATGACTGCGCGAGAATCTCATCCCAGCCTTGCGAGACCGTGGTTGTTTGCGTGCGATGTACGACGGTCTCCTGCGGCGCTGTCGCGTGCGTTTGGTCATCGGCGGTGTATGTGCCGTCGCGCGCGTCGCCCAGACGGAAGAGAACGACGGTGATGTTGTCGCGGCCGCCCGCCTCGTTCGCGGCCGCCAGGAGAGCCTCGCCGGCGTCGCGCAGGCTCGACGCCGAGCGCAGGATCGCTCCCACATCGGCTTCGGCGATCATCGTAGTCAGGCCGTCGCTGCACAGCAGGTACACGTCGCCCGCCCGGGCGCGGTGTGTGCGCGTGTCCACCTCGACCTCCGGTTCGGGGCCGAGAGCTCTGGTGATGATCGAACGCTGCGGATGATCCTCGGCTTCCTCTGGGGTGAGCTTGCCCTGGCGCAGCAGTTCGTCAACGAGCGAGTGATCATCGGTGAGGCGCAGCAGCTCGCCGTCGCGCAGACAGTAGGCACGGCTGTCACCGACATGGGCGACAGAGACCTCCTCCGCGCCGACGTAGGCCGCCGTCAACGTCGTTCCCATGCCGGCCTGCTCGGCGTTTGCCTGGGAGAGCTCATGGATGCGTGTGTTCGCCTCCTGGGCTCGAGCGACGAGGCTCCCCTCGGGATCGCTCGAGGCATCCTCTCCCAGGCCTCCGCGAAAGACCTCCACGGCCGTGCGTGAGGCGACCTCGCCCGCCTGGGCCCCTCCCATCCCGTCGGCTACCACGAACAGGGGCGTTCTCGCCAACAGCGAATCCTCGTTGGCCCGTCGTTGGCGTCCGGTGTCGGTCGCCGAATACTGCTCAATGACACGTAGCATCTAATCGACCTCGAAAGTGAACTCGGAGTCCCCGATGCGCACACGGTCACCGGGATGCAGGGGACGCGCGCCCTCCAGGAGCTCCTCGTTCAGGTAGGTGCCGTTGGTGGAGGAGAGATCCTCGATCGCGAGGATCCCAGAGGCCGCTGAGTGCGGCGTTGGGGTCGCGGTAGAAGGCGCTGCCACGGATGCGGTGGAAGGTCCAGCCGAGCCGCTCGAGGATGGCCTGCCGCTGCCGGTCTGCTTCCCAGCGGTCCGGGCCGTGATAGGCGTCGCCGTCGAGTTCTACGGCCAGGCGGCCGCGACGGCCCTCGATCACTAGGTCGATGTGGAAGCGGCCGACCCGGTGCTGGGTCTTGACCCGGTAGCCGCGCGCGGCGATCCGGCGGACCACATCACGCTCGAAGTCGGAGTCGAAGGCCGCCTCGGCTTCGGCGGTGGCCTGGTCCACCCGGCCTGGATTCTGGCAGTGCCTGATGAACTGGTTCTGCACGTCGTCGGGGTGCAGGTCGTCGAGCGCTACCGACCGGACGCACCAGAGCTGGTCCTGTGCCCTGCTGGCCGCGACGTTCATCCGCTGCCGGTCCGACTCCCTGGTCATGGCACCGATGCGGCGTCCTCGCCGGCCGCGACGACCAGCGAGA
>CAVQZJ010000028.1:0-32310 GCA_963718425.1 uncultured Solirubrobacterales bacterium | reverse complement strand
TCTCATGTGTACTTGTCGCCGACCCCTTCAACCGTCGTATTGCTCTCCGCACAAATGCCGATCGAGCGGATGCTCGAGCTCGTCCCGGGTGCGCTGGTGGAGCTGCAGGGGCGCGCCGAGGACGGGGTGCTCCTGTTCGCCGAAGGAATCTCGGTGGGGCGAGGCAAGCCCGGACGCTCGGGGACACGACGGGCGATCAAGCTGCAATCCACAAACGAAGCCCCAGTGAGAGCCGACACCTACGCCAAGCTCGGTCGCGCCGAGCTAGAGCGGGCGCGCGCACACGCGGCCGGCGTGGGCGAGGGCTGGAGGGCAGGACGATCCTGCGCAGCATCTTCGTACGGGTATGGGCCGAGCTCGGCAGAACCCACCGCCCGCTGCGCCATGCGCTGGAACTGACACCGGGCGCCGTCGTGGAGCTCGACCAATACGCAGAGGCGCCGATAGAGCTGTTCGTCAACGGACTCTGCTTTGCCAACGGCAGCCTTGTCATCACCGGCGACGGCGGCTGGGGCGTGCGGGTGGACGAGCTGCTCTGAGCTCCCGCCGGGCCCGACCGGCTTCCTCAAGACCGCAGCACCAGCGCCGATAACCGGGGGGACTCTCCTCGGAGTCGTCCCTCGATGACTAAGTTGATCCCGCTTCCCCGTGCGGCCGTGCAGGTGGCCGCGGTGCTCGGCGCATGCCTGCTTGCGTTCGCCTGCCCGGCGTACGCCTTCACCGCGTCCACGAGCAAAAGCGGGGGAGAAAACACGCCCCTGAACCTCAGCCCCACCACGACCGGCTCACATCCGAGCTCGGACGGGGCGAGCATCGTGCGCACGATCGTGGGCCTGGCGATCGTGATCGCCGTGATCTGGGGGCTCTCCTGGATCCTGCGCCAGGTAAAGGCGGGCCGCGATCCGCAGGTCTCGGCGGCCGGGCTTCAGAGCGTCGCGGCGCTGACGCTCAGCTCCGGGCGCTCGGTACACCTGGTACGGGCCGGCAACGACTACATCCTGCTCGGGAGCGCCGAGCACGGCGTGGTCGCGATCCACCGCTACACCGAGCAGCAGGCGCGCGAGGTGGGCCTCTTGATGGAGGAGCAGCCGCCCGAGCGCTCGCGCATCGCCGCCGCCGCCGGCCAGCTCGTCGCCGGCGCCGGACGCGCGATCGGCCAGAGCTCCTACGCAACGCGCAGCGGCTTCGCCGAGCAGAACGGGCTCGCGGGTCAGAGCGACTCCTATGGCCTTGAGAGCCCGAACGGGCAGCCGCCCGGCCCCTCCTCGCACAGCCCCGTCGTCGGCCACCGCCCGGACCCGATGCGCGCGGCCCCGCCCGCTGGCGGCCTGCTCGAGCGCTTGCGTGAAATGACGGTGCGTCGTTGAACATCAACTCCTCAAACGCCGTACAGATCCTGCTGCTCGTCGGGGGCCTGACGCTGGTGCCCGCCGTGCTGTTCACCGTCACCGGATTCAGCCGGATCCTGATCGTGCTCGGCTTCATCCGCACGGCCGTGGGCACCACCACCGCGCCGCCGAATCAGGTGCTCGTCGGCATCGCGCTGTTTCTGACGATCTTTGTGATGGCACCGACCGTCAGCGCGATCAAGAAGGACGCTGTGGAACCGCTCGTCGCGCACAAGATCAGCACCACCACGGCGCTGCAGCGCGCCGAGGAACCGCTGCGCGAATTCATGTTCCGCCAAACCCGCGTGCAGGACATCTCGCTGTTCGTCAGCCTCGCCAAATCCAAGCAGCCGCACAAGCGCGCGGAAGTTCCCACCGAGGTGCTGATCCCGGCGTTCATCGTCTCGGAGCTGAAGACCGCGTTCCAGATCGGCTTTCTGATCTTCCTGCCGTTCTTGATCATCGACCTGATCGTCTCCGCCACGCTGATGAGCATGGGCATGATCATGCTCCCGCCGACCTTCATCTCGCTGCCGTTCAAGATCCTGCTGTTCGTGCTGGTGGACGGCTGGGATCTCGTCATCAAAGCGCTCGTTCAGAGCTTTCACTAGGAGGCCACCACCCATGACCGCCCGGCAATGAACCAGGACACAGTCGTCAACCTCGCCTCCCAGGCCATGAGCCTGGCGCTGAAGATCGCCGGCCCACTGCTGCTCGTCGGTCTCGTCGTCGGCCTCGTGATCAGCGTCTTTCAGGCCGTCACCCAGATCCAGGAGCAGAGCCTCACGCTGATCCCCAAGATCATCGGCATCGCTGTCGTCGTGGTGCTGCTCGGTCCCTGGATGCTCGGCCAACTCGTCTCATACACCACCGCGCTGTACACATCGATCCCGGCGATGGTGGGTTCGTGAACGAGCTCCTGAGCAAGCTCGCGGGCAATGAGCTCGCCGGCTTCATCCTCGTGCTGGCGCGCGTCACGCCACTGTTCCTCATCGCCCCGCTGTTCTCCTCGCAGATGATCCCCCCGCGGGTGCGCGGGATCATCGCCGTGGGGATCGCGATCGGGCTAACACCGATCGCCATGCACGGCCAGCACGTTCCCGGCGATGCGCTCACCCTGGCCGGGCTGGTGGTCGAGGGCCTGCTCGTGGGCCTCGGCTTCGCCTTCACCCTCGCGGTGCTGATGGCGGCGATCGAATCGGCGGGCACGCTGATCGACGTAGTCTCCGGCTTCTCCTACGGCGCGCTGATCAATCCCATGAATGGCTCGACGAGCGCGGTCATGGCGCGCTTCTACTCGCTGGTGGGGACACTCATCTTCCTGATCATCGGCGGTGACGCGTGGACGCTGAAGGGGCTCGGGCGCACCTTCCAGCTCGTTCCCCTGACCGGCGCGGTGCGCATCTCCTCGCTGGAAGCGGGAGTCGAGCACGTGTTCTCGGGTGTCTTCACCGGCGCCCTGGAGGTAGCCGCCCCGGTGCTGGTGGCCCTGCTGATAACCGACGTGGCCTTCGGTGTCGTCTCGCGCGTGGTTCCCCAGCTGAACGTCTTCGCCGTCGGCTTCCCGACCAAGGTCGCGGTCGCGCTGCTGGTCGTCGCGGCCTCACTGCCGTTCGTGGCTAACTGGATCTCCGAACAGCTCTCGGTGAGCGTGGGCGCCGCTCTCGGCACGCTGCACATGGCATGAGATGGCAGATCTAGAGCGCACAGAGAAACCAACCGCCAAGCATCGCGGACGCGCGCGCGAGAAGGGCCAGGTCGCGCGCAGCGGCGACCTGGGCGGCGCGATGGTGATGGTCGCCGGCCTCTTGGCCCTCAGCATCATGGGCCCCCGGATCGTCTCCTCCGGCGCGCAGACGTTTCGCGAGATCCTCGGCGAGATCGCCCATCCCGGCCAGGCCACGACGGCCGCTTCGCTGAACGGACTGATGCACTCGGCGCTCTCCACGATCGCCCTCGCGGTCGCGCCGATAGCGGCCGTCTGCATGATCACCAGTGTGCTTGCGGGCGCCGCCCAGGTCGGGGTGCGCCCGACACCGAAGGCCCTGCGGGTTGACTTCCGCCGCATCAATCCGGCGTCGGGGCTGAAGAACCTCCTGGGACCCAACACCATCTTCGAAGCGCTCAAGGCGATCGCCAAGGTCGCCGTGGTCGGCGTCGTCGCCGGCCTGGCCCTCCTGCCGGGCCTGACCGACCTGGCCTCCAAGGTCGGCATACCGCCCAGCGCGCTCGGTCAGATGTTCGGGCAGCGCGCCCTCTCGATAGCCCAGCACGTCGCGTTCGCCTACCTGGCCATCGGGGCGCTCGACTATGCCTGGAAGCGCCGCCAGCACGAGAACCAGCTGAAGATGACCAAGCAGCAGGTCAAGGACGAGTCCCGCCAATACGGATTGCCGGCCGAGGTCAAGACGGCGCTGCGCCGCCGCCAGATACAGGCCGCGCGCGCTCGCATGATGGCCGCCGTGCCAGACGCGGATGTGGTCGTGACCAACCCGACGCACTACGCCGTGGCGCTCTCCTACGACGGCTCGCGCACCGCCCCGGAGGTCGTCGCCAAGGGCCAGGATCTGATCGCGGCGCAGATCAGGCGAGTCGCCGAAGAGAACGACGTGCCCGTCATCGCCGACCCGCCATTGGCCAGGGCGCTGCATTCCTCGGTGGAGATCGGCCAGGTGATCCCGCAGGAACTGTATGAGGCGGTCGCGCGCGTGCTCGCGTTCGTGTACCGCATGGCCTCGTAGGAGGCTGGCCTCGTGAACGGCATCGACGCCAGGCGGTTGTTGCGTCACACCGATCTGCTCGCGGCGGTCGCGGTGGTGTGCATCGTAACGATGCTCGTCGTGCCGTTGCCGGCGGCGCTGCTCGACCTCCTGATCACGCTCAACATCTCCGCGGCGCTTACCGTCGTCGTGGCGACGATGTATCTCGGCAAGGCGCTGGACTTCGCCTCCTTCCCCAGCCTGCTGCTGCTGACCACGATGTTCCGCCTGGCGATCAACGTGTCGGTGACGCGCCTGATCCTCACGACCGGCAGCGCCGGCAGCGTCGTAAAGGCGTTCGGCGCATTCGTCGTCAGCGGCAACGTCGTCGTCGGACTGGTCATCTTCCTGATCCTCGTCGTGATCCAGTTCGTGGTCGTCACCAACGGCGCCGGACGCGTCGCCGAGGTCGGCGCGCGCTTCACGCTCGACGCCATGCCGGGCAAGCAGATGTCGATCGACGCCGACCTGAACGCCGGCCTGATCACCGACGATCAGGCGCGCTCCAGGCGCTCTGAGATCGCCCGCGAGGCAGACTTCTACGGCGCGATGGACGGCGCCTCGAAGTTCGTCAAGGGCGATGCCATCGCCGCGCTTGATCATCACCGCGATCAACCTCGTCGGTGGGATCATCGTCGGCATGCTCCAGCACAACCTCGGCTTCTCGCGAAGCCACCCACAACTACTCTCTGCTGACGGTCGGCGACGGTCTGGCGGCGCAGATCCCCGCCCTGTTGATCTCGGTCGCGACAGGCATCATCGTCACCCGTGCCGCCTCCGAGCGGGACCTCGGCTCGACATCGCCACCAGATCCTCGGCCAGCGCAAGGCGCCGCTCGTCGCCGCCGCCGCGATCGGCATGTTCGCGCTGATCCCGGGCCTGCCGAAGCTGCCGTTCCTCGTTCATCGCCGCGATCTTCGGAGCGGTCGGGTGGAGTGTGCGCAACGGGATGCCCGCGATGAGGCCAGGACAGGCCGCCGACGCCGCCGGCGGCGCCGCCCGCGAGCTGGCGGCGAGCCGCGGCGGAGGCTGGGGGCTCCTGGACGCGCTGGAGCTGGCGATCGGCTTCGGCCTGGTGCCGCTCGTGGACGGCGCCTCCGGGCGGTTCGCTGCTGCGCCGGGTCGACCACGATCCGCCGCCAGATCGCGCGGTGAGCTCGGGATCGTCATCCCGCCGGTGCGCATCCACGACGAGCTCGGCATGGAATCGCACGAGTACGTGCTGAAGGTGCGCGGCTCGGAGGTGACGCGCGGGCGGATCATGCCGGGGCATCTGCTGGCGATGGACCCCGGCGACGCCGCCGGCACCCTGCAGGGAATCCCGACGCGTGAGCCGGCCTTCGGGCTGGCCGCGATGTGGGTGCACGAGTCGGGCCGCGGCGAGGCCGAGGCGCTCGGCTACACGGTCGTCGATGCCGAGTCGGTGATCGTCACGCACCTGACCGAGACGATCCGCACGCACGCCTCCGAGCTGCTCACCCGCCAGGATGTCAGGGACGCTGCTGGACCGGCTGAAGGAGACCAACGCCGCGGTCGTCGAGGAGGTCGTGCCCGAGGCTCTCTCGCTCGGCGAGATCCAGCGGGTGCTGCAACTCGCTGCTCGCCGAGGGTGTCCCGATCCGCGATCTCGGCACGATCATGGAGGCGATCGGCGACAAGGCGCGAATAACACGAGACACCGGCCTACTATCGGAGTACGCGCGCCAGGCGCTCGGCCGGGCGATCACAGCCCCACACCTGGACGAGGAGCTGCTGCCTGCGAGCGATCACCCTTGACCCAGCGATCGAGCAGGAGGTTGCGACCTCGATAACCCAGACGACAGACGGAGAGTACCTGGCGATGGACCCGCCGCGAGCACAGGCGATCGTGAGCGCCCTGCGCACCCAGGTGGAGCATGCCAGCGGCCTTGGCGCCGGGGCAGGCGGGAACCGGTTCTCCTGTGCTCGGCGCGCGTGCGCCGCCACCTGCGTAGGCTGATCGCGCAGGCCCAGCCGCACCTCCCGGTCTGCTCATACAACGAGATCGCACCCGGAATCAACGTTGAGACCATCGGAGTTATCCACGCATGATTAGAGCCCCAGTCGCCGACTCACCGAGGGCGCTGGATCCCGAAGCCGGGAGGGAGGTTCACGTTTTGTCTGGCGAGCAACCCGATATGTGGTCACACGGCGGCGCGGCCGACCCCCGCGCCGCGTCTACTGGCGGCACCCGGACCTACCGCGGGCGCACCGTGGAGGAGCTGATCCCCCCAAATTCAGAACGAGCTCGGCGCTGACGCGATCATCCTGCGCCGGCGCGAGGGTCTGACCGGCGGCCTCGCCGGTTTCTTTCAGCGCCCCTTCATCGAGCTCGAAGCGATGCCCGGCGCCCCACGCGTTGACATCTACGACGAACCCGACCCCGCTCCCGTGCATCCCCCGGACCCGGAGCGCTTCTCCACGCTAGGGCCGCCACCCACATCGACGCCGTTCTATTCGCGCGAGCCTCTCTCCCCGCCCTCACAGGACACCTACTTGGCAGAGCACCTGGCCGCGCTGACCCGGGCCTCTCCACCGCCAGCCGACACGCCGCTCGATCCGCTGGACTTCACAAGCGCCCTGCCCGAGCTCACCGCTCAAACGCCCCCCGAGTCGTTCTCCACAGCGCTCGATGAAGCGCAGTCGCTGAGCGATACCTCGCCCGCCGCGGGCGGATCGCAGCCAAGCCCGCGTGGGCGTATACAGGCAGACATCCAGCGCAAACTGTGCGCGCTGGGTATCGGTGAGCAGTTCGCCGAACAGCTGATCGACGCGGCCGCCATACACATCCTGCCGCTGGCGCCGCGGATCGGCATGACCCAGGCGGTTGCCTTCGCCTTGGCCCAGCGCATGCCGGTCTCGCCGCCGCTTCCCATTCGTGGAGCGGCGATCGTGCTCGTCGGTCCCGGCGGCGCCGGTAAGACCAGCTGTACCGCCGCCCTGCTGGCCGCCTACCGCAGGAGCGCGCTGCTGCCCGCGAGCTGCGCGACGCTCACCCTGGAGCAGGAAAAGGGAGAGCTTCAGATGCTGCTCAGCCCGCACATCATGAAACCCACTGCAATCGATGCGCCCCGTGTCATCAAGGCGCTGCACAAGACCAGAAGCGAAGGCATGCTCGTCGTGGATACGCCCCCACTTTCCCCCAGGGACCGTTCGGGGATCCGCAAACTGACGGCGCTCCTGGGCGAGCTACAGCCCGAGCGCGTGGTGATCGTACTGCCGGCGACGCTCGGTGCCGTCGCGGCCGCACAGCTCCTGAAGGCGCTGGGCCCGCTGGACGCGAACGGCCTGGCGATCACCCACGCCGATGAGACAGACCAAATAGGAGTGGCGGTCGAGGCGGCCTGTTCCTTCGGACTCGCCCCCGAGTACCTGCTGAACCGTGGTCGTCGCGGCCGCTTCAGACTGACCCGGGTTGACCCCAACGACATGACGGCCCGCCTGTTGCAATGAAGCTCAAACGCCCCCGGTCGGACGCCTCCGGACCCGTCGTTCTGCCGGCCCGTTCAGAGGTCGTGACGCTCCTCTGCCAGGAGGAGCAGATCCCCGCGCGAGTCCACGAGCGTGGGCTGAACACGCTCGTCGTCCTGATCATGTTTCCCATCGCGCCGCTGAGCGAGAGCCAGCTCGAGAAGCTGATACTGGAGTTTCCCACCCCGCGCGGCCTGGTACGCCTCCGCGGCACGGTCACCGTCGAGGACCGTGACCTACTGCGCTTCAGCGACCTCTCCTCGGCCGAAGTGCTCCAGAAGCGCGAGTACGTGCGCGTCAACGCCAACCGGCCAGTGCTGCTGTATGAGGGCAAGGATCACCTGCCGATTCAGAGCTACACGGTCGATCTGAGCGGTGGCGGGCTCCTGCTCGCCGGCCCCGACACGTTGAAGATCGGCGAGGAGGTCTCCTTCCAGCTGACACTGGCCGCCGGCGGCGTCCCGATCAAAGGCACTGGCACCGTCGTGCGCAGCGATGTCAAGGGGCGCCGCGCGATCTCGCTGAAGGAGATCAGCGACGTTGACCACCGGCGGCTGGTGCGTTTCATATTCGACTGCCAACGCGCCGAGCGGCGCCGTAAGCTAGATGTCAGTGACTGAGACAGCTACCGAGACGCAGCCGGACACCCCGCCAGAGGCGGTCTCCGCGGCGCCTGTCAAGCCGGACAAGCCGGCCGCCACCACAAAGACCAAGGACGCAAAGAAGGAGAAGAAGGGCAAGAAGGGGGAGCCCGCCGTCGAGACGCAGGACGCACAGGGCCCGAGCGTCGCGGCCCACCCGCGTGCCGCCCGTGGAGTTGCGCGAGCGAGAGGCTGGGGTGGCCTGGCGGGCTTTCTGATCGCCGGGTACCTATCGCTTCCCACCAGCACGCTCGCCGCCGCAGGCCTGCACGCGCTCCTGGCCGGTGTCGTCTGCTACGTGGTCGCCTGGGCGGGTGCCTTGTTCGTCTGGCGGCGGCTGGTGATACTCGAGATCAAGGCCAGAGAGCACGAGCTGATCACCGCCGTGCAGAACGCGCGAGCGCAGCGTGAGTCGCCCGGTATGGCCACCCCGCCAGCCGGGCCAACCAAAGCAAGGAAGGCCGCCTAGGAGCGATGAGCTAGCGCATGGACCCGATCCATCCGATAGCGCCCGGACCGCCAGCGATCCCACGGGCGCGGCCGCTGCCCGTCGAGCGTCTGGAGCGAATCTCACGCGAGCGCGACCGTCCCTCCAAGGACCAACCAGAACGTAAACGCCGGGATTCACCGCCACAGCAGCCAGAGCGTGACGGAGACGATGACGAGCACCCCCACATCGACGTACGCGCCTAACCGAGAAGCGCACCACCCAAACCCATAGGCGCACACGACCTGCCCGCGCGCACTTCCCGTGCTCTGGAGCCTCCGCACGGCCGATAGCTGCCCGCTGGACCCGGCTAACGAGAGTCCCGCCGGATGGGGATCGGCTTGCAGGAAATCGTACGAAGAGAGGGAATTCAGGAGCCGAGAGGGAATCCACCTCAAGTTTCGCCAGATGCTGGCGATAAACCCGGATGAACCGACACGGAGTCGGCTCGGGACCGAACAACAAACCGTCATCAAGGAGATGAACGCATGTCCCTAACGATCAACACCAACCTCGAGGCGATGGATGCCTCCAGGAACCTCAACGGCACTGAGAACATGCTGGCGACCTCGATGCAGAGGCTGTCATCGGGTCTTCGGATCAACTCGGCCGCCGACGACGTCGCCGGCTACGCCATCAGCCAGAGGCTGCAGGGCCAGGTCAACGGCCTCAACCAGGCGACTCAGAACAGCCAGGACGCGGTCTCGCTCGCGCAGACCGCACAGGGTTCGCTGAACGACGTCAACACGATGCTCCAGCGCGTTCGCGAGCTCGCCGTCCAGTACGCCAACGGCACGACCTCGGCTTCCGACAAGGAAGCGATCCAGTCCGAGGTCAACCAGCTGGTCTCCGAGATCGACCGTGTCGGTGAAACGACGCAGTTCAACGGTGTCAACCTTCTGAACAGCGCGTTCACGATCTCATTCCAGGTCGGTCCCAACGACAACGAAATCATCTCGGTCAGCACGATCAAACTGTCCACGTCGATCGGCACGATCAGCCTCGGCTCGATCTCAGGCATCGATGCGGCGATCGGCAAGGTCTCTGCTGCCGCGGGCGAATTCGGGTCGGTCCAGAACCGGATCCAGTACACGCAGGCCAACCTGGAAGTCTACAGCCAGAACCTGTCCTCGGCCGTCAGTGGAATCGTGGACGTCAACATGGCTGCGGAAATGACCAACTTCACCAAGGAGCAGGTCCTCCAGCAGGCAGGCGTTTCGGTTCTCGCGCAAGCCAATCAGCTGCCGCAAGCAGTTCTGAAGCTGATCGGCTAGCTCACATCTTCCTCAGCGGTGGCGTCCTCGGATGCCACCGCTGCGGTGAAGCCCATCTGAGCGCTGCTGCCGATCGGCTACCGCGTGCAGAGGGAGTCATAACGCTTCAGACGGTCCGGGAAGGCCGACGAAGCTATATACCCGCCGATTCATCGAGGGAACGGTGGTAGAGACGGGCGGCCTGTGCCGCCCGTCTCTCTAGTTAACGCCCTCCTCAACCAGCTGCTCTCGCTGCCGATTAACCAGGCTGATGAGCATCGACACGACGCTCTTGCGGGTCAGCGCGATCCGCCAAGCGCTGGCCGACCCGGCCACCCTGATCGGCTCGAGCGCTGCTGTGACCGGCGGCACCGAAGCCCCGCCGCAGGCGGGAGGGGCAAGCGCGACACCGTCGTTTGCCGCGGCACTTGCGCAGGCGAGCGCCGGCACCGAACCGGCGACCGTTGGCGGCGAGACCGCAAACCCCTACACCCAGGCGGCTAACACCATCGCACTGACCGATACCAGCGGGCTGGCAGGCGGGGGTGGGCTCAGCCCGGCATATGGACTTCAGAGCCTCGACGGCGTCGCGGGCTCTTCGGCCCTGCCGCCGACGCAAGCGGCCGGACAGGGCTCGCTCGGCAGCCGTATCGTGGCGGTCGCCGAAAGTCAGCTCGGGCAGACCGAGCAGCCGCCCGGCTCCAACGAATCCCCGGCGATAGCCAAATATCGCACCGCGACCGCTGGTGCCATCCCTGGCGCGCCGTGGTGCGCCTACTTCGCCTCGTGGGCCGCTCGTGAAGCCGGCGAGCCGATCGGTCCTCAGGGCACGGGGCTCGGCTCGGTGTCGGAGGTCTGGTCGTGGGCGCAGAGCACCGGCAGGGCGATCGCCAACGGCCCTGGAGTGGTCCCCAGGCCGGGTGATCTGATCGTCTTCGGAGACGAACACGTGGGGATCGTGCGCGACGTGTTGCCAGACGGGCAGATCCAGACGATCGAGGGCAACTACGAAAACAAGGTCGCGGCGAATGTGCGCAGCCCCACCGAAGCGACCGGCTACGTGGAAATGAACTAGCGGCGCGTCGCGCGTACGCCGATGTTGGCGAGCATCGCCGGCGGCAGCTCTTCGCTGATGTCGATCAGCGCGGCGAGCAGATCCTGCGGCCAGTCGGCCATCATCGAGTTGGGCACCGTCTTTAGCTGATAGCCGAACTGCTCCTGGACGGAGAATCCAGCGCGTGCGAGGTCGCCGGCCAGTCCATCGAAGTCGTAAACGCGCCGATGGCCCACGAGATGGTCACGGGGGCTGAGGTCATCGAGCTTCTCCTGCAGGCCCATGCGCACCGCCAGCCGTCGATGCAGCGACTGGGCGTTGGGTACGACAACGATGATCGAGCCGCCCGGCTCTAGCCATCCTGCGACTGTCGCGAACAGCGCCACCGGGTCGTCGACGTGCTCGGCGATGTGCATCGCCAGCACGGCGTCGTAGGGGCTCGCTGGGGCGAACTGCTCAAACAGGGCCTCGTGGACTACCAGTCCCCGCGCGCCGTGCCGCTCACGTGCCACCGCACACAACTTCGGTGAGCCCTCGAGCACCTCGATCGGGACATCACGCTCGAGCAGCTCGGCTGTGACCAGACCGGTGCCGTAGCCCATCTCGAGCACCCGCCGGGCCCCGCCGAGGGCCCGCACGGTGCGGCCGATCGCCCGGCGCTGTCCGAGCTCCTCGATGTTGACGTCGTCGATCTGCGCGTTCAGATAGTAGGTGTCGGCGTAGGTGTCCAGCGCCTGTGGGGTGAGGGTCATGCAAGCAGCTCCTCGGCGGCGCGCAGGCCCTGGACGATCTGCTCTCCGAGGGCGTCTGAGCCGAAGTCCTCGACGCCGCCGACGATCTCCGCGTCGAGTTCCAGGCTCGCGAGCTGGGCGTGGGCGGCGGCGAACAGGTTGACGTTCTCGCGGGTGGGCAGGGCAAACGTGGGGGCGGCCGCGCTCATCACGACGTGCGCTTCGGCGTCCTGCGCCAACAGCCCCGTGCGGTGCAATGCCTGAAGAGCCGCGATCGGGATCTGCTCCTCGGACAGGTCGTGACGCAACTCGACGGTCAGAAGTTGCGTGCCGGGTGCGCCACGGCCGCCGCTGGTCACGCGCAGAGCGGCGAGCTCCGGATCGACGATGTTCAAGAGACTCGGCACCCGGGCGAGATCCTCGGGTCTAGCCTCGAGCCAGCAGACGACAGAGCGGGCCTTCTCGGGGGTGTAGCCGGCGCCGGCGGCGGCAAACAGCTCGCCGGGGGCCACGCCCAGCACCGGCCGCCGCGCCTCGACGACGCCCGCCTGCGAGAACGTGAGCTCCACGGCACCCGTGCTCGCGGCCTTCACACCCTCCAGTCGCCCGGCGGTCTCGATCCTCACCCCAGCCCGCTCGATCCGCTCGCGCAGCGCGTCCACCAGCTCGCCGCACCCGTCCGGCGTGACCGTGTGGAAGGGGCGTTCGGGGCGAAACGCCACCGTGCCGCCATTGCAAGCACTGACGATAGTCGAGGGCCAGAACATGGGAACCCAGATCTTGCGGCGCATGCTGGCCAGCATCTGATCGCCGCCCCCGGAGACGACCTTGACCGCCATCGGGGCGATGAAGCGCTCGTGAAACCTCTGCCCGTGGTTGCGCAGCGACGCGTCGGTGACACTCAGCACATCGAGTTCCGGGCTGCGCTCTGGAGCTAGCAGGCCAGCGTCGGTGCCCTGCTGCTCGCGTGCGGCCCTCGCCTCGCCGCCGATCAGCTCCCGCTCGGCGTCGCCCAGCGCCCCGCGCAAAGCCAGCGGATCGGTTGTGAAATACAGATCATCGACAATCCGCCCGTCGAAGAACATCTCAGGTCGCGCCACTTCGACGAGGCGATCGCCGAACAGACCATGCACCCAGTCGTAGATCAGCGGCGCATACGGGCGGTGCCCACCCATCCCCGGACGATAGTCGCCCAGCGCCGGCGGGGAGGCCTCAAGGCCCTCGTAGGCGAGCTCGAGCAGCCGCACGCCCAGTTCCAGCAAGCGGCCATCGCGGCGGATCGGCGCGAACCCTCCGCCCAGGCCGCGCTCCCCCACCAGCAGACGCACGGGCTCGCCGGCACTCGCCAGCGCATCAGCCGCGACCAGCGCCGCCATCGATCCTCCCACGACGAGACGCTCAGCCACCGGCCAGCACCAGGTAGTTCATCGCGCAATGCTCCGGGAAAAGGCGCGCCACCCGGACAAAGCCCTCGATCTCCAGCTCGCCGAGCTCAGCCATTTGCGCGTTCGGCAGCGGCTTGAGCATGATCCCCTCCCGGCAAACGGTCCGCAGCCCGGCCTCGGCCGCGAGCTCGACGAGCTCGGCCGCATCCCACAGCGTCTTTGTGCCCCAGCGGGCCCCGCGCTCTGAGATCTCGTTCAACGAGTCGATCAGGCCAAGCTCCAGCGCGCACAGGCGATGGATCGAGCGCGGGTTCTGCAGCGTCAGGTGGATCATGCCGTCCGGCGCCAGCAGCTCGCGGCAGCCGCTCAAGAACGCGACCGGATCGCGCAGCTCGTGCAGCACATTGGTGGCAAGCACATGCTCGAAACGCCCGCTGACCTGCAGATCGTCGAGATCGCCGATCGCGAAGCGCACGCCGGGCAGGCCGCGTGTGTGCGCGCGCTCCAGGTACTCGCTCGAGCGATCGATCGCGAGCACGGTGACCGTCCCGTCGGCGATCGCGCTGGTCATCAGCCCAGTGGCGCAGCCGAGCTCGAGGAGTTTGGCTCCGGCATCGACACGCTCGCGGATCCGAGCCGCGGTGGCGAGTGTGTAGTGCCGATCGAAGTCCGTATCCGGGTCGTAGGTGTCGGTGTAATCGACGCTGCTCACGGCGTGAGCTCCCGCACGAGGGTCAGGCGTGTCTGGCTGCGCGCGAGCACGCTTTGCTTGAACTGCACCAGCCCGCAGTTCGGCTCCAGCTGACCGTCCGAGCCGTGCTCGTTGGATACGCCGAGATCGAGCGTGAGTACCCCTTCGGCGAGGGCATTCTCGACGATCCGGTAGGCGAGCAGGTTCATCGGCGAGCGCTCCAGGCCGTGCTCGCCATCGCCCCAGGCGACGACCAGATCCCGCGTGGGTCGCACCCGGTAGACGAGCGCCGCGGCCACTAGGAGGTCATCGTGGCGCAGCAGGTGCATTCTCACGGTCTCACCCAAACTCGCCCACGCACGAGCCAGGTATGAGCGCGACAGCGCGAGCTTGCGTCCCTTGGCTGCGCGGTTCGCGGCCAAAAGGTCATAGGCCTCCTCCCAGTCTGCCTCGGTCTCCGCCACAACGAACGAAAAATCCTCTCCAAGCAGCTTCAGCAGCGCCCGCCTGGCTGGAGACTTCAGCAACTCCACATAGGAATCCGGGCTGGCGAACATACCCAAGTCGATGTGCTGATTGAGCTCGCAGCGCTCCAGGCAAAAGCCCCGGTTCAGCAGCGTGAACGCCACCAGCGGCTCGATCTCGCCGTAGCAGGGCGGCGGTAGCTTGACTCGCAGCGTGCGCACTCCGCTCGCACGGATCTGCTCGAGCCCCCGATCCACCACCAACGCGACACTCGCCGGAGTCTCACGCTCACGTACGAAGTCCACGCCACCGAACGGGGCGCTCTGCCCGCATGTGAACACGTCCCCGTCGAGGATGCCGCCGAATACGCCGACCAGCCGACCGTTCTGATCGTGCGCCTCGGCTCGCAGCACGCGTTGACCGTCCCGCAGGTTCAGATCGTGGAAGCGGTCCTGGTTGAACAGGGTCATCCAGGAAGCGGCCTCGCCGGCCGTAGAGGCGCCATCGTCAGGGCACACAGGTAAACCACCGTCCTTTACGGCGAGCGTGTCCGGCTGCGCGAAAGCCCTCAGGTCGGTCATCCGCCGCTCACCTGAGTCTCTCCACACCCAGCCACTCGCGGAGCTCTGAGCGGGATGTGGGTTTCATCGAGCGGCCTGGACCTCGACCAGACAGTCCCGCGTTGGTGAGGGTGGCGACTCGTTGGAGTCCTGTTCGCCGAGTATCACGTCGCTCGGCATGGCCACGGCGGCGAGATCCTCCCCCGCCTGCAGCTCGATGTCGATCTCATCGCCTTCGGCGAGCGCGGGCTCGATCAGCCGCACCGCCTCCTGCACCGACTCGGCGGGCACCAGGATCACCCCCGAGGTGGCCGAACCGGCGGCGATCAGCTCGCGCATGCGCGCGAGTGTCAGTTTGATGTCCTCGTCACGCACCGAAGGCTTCGCGAGGACCCGCGGAGCCTTCGGGGCGCGGCTGCGCGCGGCGGCGATCCGAATGCCGATCTCCTCCATCGACTGTGGCCGGCGGCTCTCCGGCAGCAGCCCAACATTGCGGGCGTAGACCTGGGCCAGCGGCGAGTGCTGGGTTTCAAAGGCGCGCTGAGCGAGAATGACCGCCTCCCACTCGGTGATCTCCTCAGATGCGAGGACACTCGGCGTGGTGGCCCGCCCCCTGTGCTCGACGGCTGTCGCTACCGCCCGCTCCATCGCCTCAGCCCATCCGGATCCGTGCCGGCTCTGCACCGCGGCACGCGCGCGTGCCGCTAGCTCGGCGCGCGTCTCAGGGCTCGCCCACAGCTCACGCAGGCGATCTCCCAAGACGTCTAGGTCGGCCGCACGGACGACAGCGCCGCCAAGCGCCGAGTCCGGTGCCGAGAGCATCGGCCTGGGCGGGTCGGCGAGCGCAACGACCGCGAGACCGGCCGCACCGGCATCCATGACCGTCGTGCCGCCGGCCACGGGCCAGGAATCGAGCAGGATGTCAGCGGCGGCGAAGATGGGCGCTGCGTCGGCCACGACACCCATGACGCGGATACGCGGATCTGTTGTCACCACCCCGTCCTCCGGGCGTGGGCCGACCAACAGCAGCGTCGCGTCGGGGAGCGCCTGCAGCGCCGCCTGCGCAAGCTCACGGTAAGCGAGCGTGAACACCGGATGCAGCTTGTAGGTGGCGCCCATCGTGAGCAGCACCGGACCGTCGGGGTCGAGCCCCAGCAGCAAACGCGCCTGCGCCCGGGAGGGGAGGTCTTTAGGAGTGGTCGGCAGTGGAAGCACAAGGCCGCGCTGCGGTGCCACACCCCTACGCTCGATGGCCACCTGGGACTCCAGCTCACTGAAGCTGACCACCACGTCCGCGCACCCGACGCCGGTCCACATCAGGTGCGAGGAATGATTTACGAGAATCGTCGCGGGGCGGCCAGCGGGGTCGGCGAGCGCCAGTGGCACGATCGCCTCCTGGTTGTGGATGTGCAGCACGACCAGGTCGTGCCGGCAGACGAGCGAGCGCAGCTCGCGAGCCCGGGTAAACATGTCCGTGTCACGAGTGATACGAGCAAAGGAGCCATCGCGCGCGGCTACTGCCCGCACCACCGAATCGGGCACCGAATGCTCGCCGTTGAGGAACAGCACGGTCGGAACACGATCGACGTCGTGCTCTATCCAACGCTCCAGTACTCGCCCGTGCCCACCTGACTCGTACACCTCGGTGGCCACATGCAGCACTCGCCGCGGGCTGCCGTCGTTGACGGGCCCGTCGTCTAAGCCGGGGACGAGCCGCTGGCCGACATCGTGCAGCAGCTGCTCAAGTGGCGCGCTGGCGAGCAGCCCCGGATGGCTGAACAGCGCATATTCGTAGGCCATGCGTGCCAGCGCCACGGCCTCGAGCGGGTCATCGCACTCGACGGCCGCCCCCTCGATCGCGGCGAACTCGCCGCGGTTCTTGGCGATCGTGCCGCGCGCGCTGGCCATCGTCCGGCGATCGGCCGGCGAGCGCAGGAACAGCTGCGAGTCACTCATCAGGGACGGTCATTTCAGGGCGGTCGGCCTAAGCGGGGTTATCGGCAGGATGACCGTCGTATTGAGCCAGCCTCGCCGCGAAAGCCACATGCGAAACGCGGGTGTCCTCAAGGACCGGCGCGCGATGCCGATCACCGGTGAGCAATGGCGCTCGTGCGAGAGCAACAACAGCCGCAGGGGCCGGCCGTCGCCGAGCCAGTGCAGCTCAGTCCCCCGGACGGCACCCCGCTGATCAGACGACCCGTCGAGCGACACTGTCACCCCAGCGGGCACAGCTCGAGCGAGGGCACCCTGGGCGGGCTCACGGGCTGCCGGCTGATCGACCTTCCACGCGTCACCGATCCGCGCGGGAACCTCACCTACGTCGAGTCCCAACAGACCCTGCCGTTCGGAATCCAAAGGGTCTATTACCTGTATGACGTGCCGGGCGGCGAGTCGCGCGGCGGCCACGCCCACCGTCAACTGGAGCAGTTCGTGATCGCCGCGGCGGGCAGCTTCGAGGTGCTCGTCAACGACGGCGTCAACACCGAGCGCTTCTTCTTGAATCGCTCCTATTACGGCCTGTACATACCGCGCATGGTTTGGCGCGAGATCGACGAGTTCTCCTCTGGGAGCGTGTGCCTGGTGATGGCGTCCCATCACTACGACGAGAAGGACTACTACCGCGAATACGATGAGTTTCTCGCCGCCTCTCTCGCTCTCCGCCGCGGCGTCTAGCGTTCCATTCCTGGACCTGCGCGCCGAACACGCGGAGCTGGCCGAGCAGCTGTCGCAGGCCGTCTCGAGGGTGATCGCCCAGGGCACCTACATCCTCGGGGAGGAGCTCGAGCGTTTCGAGGCGGCCTTCGCCGAACAGGTCGGCGCGAGCCACTGCGTCGGGGTGGGCTGCGGCCTGGACGCACTCGAGTTGGCGCTCCGCGCCCGTGACATCGGCCCAGGCGATGAGGTGATCGTACCCGGCCACACGTTCATCGCCACCTGGCTGGCGGTCGGCGGCGTGGGGGCGACGCCGGTGCCGGTCGAGCCGCTACCGGGCGCCTTCAACCTCGACCCCGACGCGGTCAGTGCCGCGATCGGGCCGCGCACCGCGGCGATCGTCCCAGTTCACCTCTATGGCGAGCCGGCCGAACTCGCCAGGCTGCGCGAGCTCGCCCGCCGCCACGGACTCGCCCTGATCGACGACGCCGCGCAAGCACACGGAGCGACCCTGGACGGAGAGGCGATCGGCGGCGGCACCGACGCCAGCGCCTGGAGCTTCTATCCAAGCAAGAACCTGGGGGCACTGGGAGACGGCGGCGCGGTCACAACGGACGACGCCGCGTTGGCGGCCCGCCTGCGGCGCCTTCGCAACTATGGCGCCGAAGAGAAGTACGTGCACCTGGACATCGGGGTGAACAGCCGCCTGGACGAGCTGCAGGCCGCGCTCCTGAGCTGCAAGCTGCCGCGACTGGATGCCGCCAACAATCACCGCCGCACGGTTGCCGGCCGCTACCGCCACGGGCTGGAGGACCTGCCGCTCGTGCTGCCCGCGGCAGACCTCCGGCCGGACGCCGAGACGAGGCACGTCTTTCACCTCTACGTAGTGAGGACGACCGAACGCGACCGGCTGCAGACGGCGCTCGCGGCCGCGGGAGTGCAGACGGGAATCCACTACCCACTGCCCTGCCACCGCCAGCCGGCCTTCGCCGGAGCGCTCACAGCCGAGCTGCCCACATGCGATCGGCTCGCGGCCGAGGTGCTGAGCCTGCCCATGGGCCCGCATCTGAGCGAGCCGGACACCGACCGAGTCATCGCTTGTGTGCGGGACTTCTTCGGGCGGGACGCATGAGCGCAGAGAGACCCCGCCGCGAGGCTGGCCAGAGGACCCCAGAGACCCCGCGGGTAACCCTCGGGATCGCGACATTCAACCGTGAGACCTACCTGGCGCAGGCCATCTCGAGCGCCCTGGAGCAGGACTACGAGGACTTCGAGGTGCTCGTGGTCGATGACGGCTCGACCAACCCCGCGATCGCGCAGGTGCTGGAGGGGTTCGACGACCCTCGCCTGCGGGTAGTGCGCCATCCAGAGAACCGCGGCATCGCCGAGTCCTACAACACGATGGTCAACGAGGGGCGCGGCGAGCTGATCGCGATGCTCGGCGACGACGACATCTGCCTGCCCGCCCGGCTTGCGCGGGAGGTCGCGATCTTCGATGCGCACCCGGATACCGGCATCGTCCACGGAGATGCGCTGGTGATCGATTCCCGCGGTGAGGTGACAGGCCGCTGGGAGAGCGCCGACTTCACCCCCGCGACGCTGATGCAGATGTTTCTGCGCTCCCACAACTACCTGGTCGACCCCACCCGCATGGTGCACAGGCGCGTCTATGAGGCCGTGGGTGGCTATGACTCCAGCTACAGGATCGCCCAGGATCTGCACTTCTGGTTGCGGGCGGCGCGTGAGTTCCGCTTCCGTCACTGTGCCGGCGGCCCGCTGATCGGTTTCCGCCGCCACGGTGAGAACACCTCCGATGAGTCCTCGCGCCAGCTTGAGATCGAAGATGTCGAGCGGGCCCTGCAAGAGACGATCGACAGCGTTCCGCTGCGCGAGCTGGTGCCCGAGCTCGATTGGGCGCTGCTCGATCCCCCCGACGCCGAGCGCCAAGCGCTCAATCGACTCGCCGACGCTCTGCAGAACCGTGCGCTGGCGCTCCCCGGCCTGGCCGCACGGGTACGCGAGCGGGCTTCACGTGCGCCGGCTCTGACTCCGCGACCAGCGCGCAACGGACGGCGGCTGATGATGAGCGCCTTTGGCTTCAACGACAGCGGTGGGGGCACGATCGTGCCGCGGCTGGCCGCCAAGGAGCTCGCAAGGCGCGGCTGGGAGGTGACGGTCTTCCACGCGGCGACCCGCCCGAGCGAGTCCGGTCACCCCTACGAGGTCATCGAGTCCGAGGAGGACGGGGTGCGGCTGCTCGCAGTGCACAACCGCGCGCACGGGATCTGGGATCTCGGCCACCCGCTGCGTGAGCTGGACGACCCGCCGATCACCGCCGCCTTCGCGGCGGCACTGGACCGACTGGACCCGCAGGTAGTTCACTTTCACAACCTGCACAATCTCGGCGCCGCGCTGATCGATCAGGCCGCCGCGCGAGGGCTGCCGTCGTTCTTCTCCACCCACAACTACTGGCTGCTCTGTCCCCGCGCCTACCTGATCACGGGCGCCGGGGAGATCTGCCCGGGTCCCGGTGACGGCACACGTTGCGCGGACTGCGTGCACAGCCCCGAGCAGGAGGCCCACCGTCTGCGCCTGGAGGGGATCCGCGCACGGGTCGGCCGCGGCGTTGGCGTCTGTCTGAGCGTCTCAGAAGCCGTGCGCCGGACGCTGATCGGAGCCGGCTACCCCGCTGAGATGCTCGACGTGGTCCGCCAGGGCATGCCCCACGACGGCGAGATCTGGGAGCGACTCGGGCGCGACCGGAAACCCGGGCGCTCAGGCGATCGCCTGAGCGTCGCCTTCCTCGGATCGGCCTATCCCCACAAGGGCCCGCAGCTGCTCGTGGGAGCCGCCCAGCGCACGGACGCCGAGCTCACCGTGCAAATCCACGGTGAGGTGCCCGACGCCTTCGCCGCCGAGCTGCGCGACCTAGACCGGCGTGGCGTGGTGGAGCTATGCGGCCCCTTCCAACCCAGCGAGATCGAGCGGGTGCTCAGAGCAGTCGACGTGGCCGCCCTGCCCTCGATCTGGTGGGACTGCGCGCCACTGGCTGCCGCGGAGTGCCTGGCCGCGGGCGTGCCTCTGCTGGCGCCGCGTCTGGGGGGCTTGGCGGAGGCGATCACAGACGGGGTCAACGGGCTGCTGTTCGACGCGCTCGACGTCGAGGACCTGGCCCGCTGCCTGGACCGTCTCGCCTGTGAGGAGGGATTGCTCGAGCGTCTGCAGTCCGGGATCCGCCCGCCACGTGCGTTTGCCGAGTATGTCGATGACCTGGAGGCCTACTACGCCGGTGAGCGTCCCGGCCGCGTGCAGGATTCCCCCAGCGCTTCGGAGCTCGAGATTCGCTGGCAGGGCGACCACGGTCTCGCCACGAGCCTCTCGATCATCAACGCACGCGTGGTCGAGCGTCTGCCGGGTCCGGTTCAGCGGGTGACCCGCGATGGCCGTCCGCTCGATCCCCCGCTGAGGCATGGCGCCGACGTGGAGGTGCGCCACCAGTGGCCCCCGGACCTCCGGCGCCCGGCGAGTGGACGCCTGGCCGTGATCCAGCCCTGGGAGTTCGGGGCGATCCCGAGCGAATGGATCGGATCGCTGCGCGAGCACGTCGATGAGCTGTGGGTCCCCAGCGAGACGGTCCGGTCGATGTACCTGTCGGCAGGTCTTGACCCCGAGCGTGTGGTGACGGTGCCCAACGGCGTCGACCTCGAGCGATTTTGCCCGGAGGGAGAGCACTATCCGCTAGCCGACGACGGCGCCACCAGGTTCCTGTTCGTGGGAGGACTGATCTGGCGAAAGGGACCGGATGTCCTGCTGGAGGCCTGGCGGACGGCGTTCGCGGGCCGCGAGGATGTCGTGCTGATCGTCAAGGACTTCGGAGCGAAGGATGTCTACCGCGACGGTGACCGCAAAGAGATCGTCCAGTACGCCGCCTCCGGCGCGCTTCCTCGTCTCACCCTGATCGACGACCAACTGGACGACAACGAGATCGCCGGGCTGTATCGCGCGTGCGACGTGCTCGTGCACCCCTATCGCGGCGAGGGCTTCGCGATGCCCGTGCTCGAGTCGATGGCCTGCGGAACCCCGGTGATCACAACCGAGGGTGGCCCAACGGACGAGTTCTGCCCTCCCCAGGCGGGTTGGCGTATCAGCTCAAGCCGCGCGGAGTTCGCGGCCGATCGGGTGGGCGGACTCGACACCCTCGGGCGACCGTGGGTGCTCGAGCCGGACACGAATCACCTCGCCGAGCTGCTGATCGCCGCGGCCGCCGATCCACAGGAGCGATCCCGCCGTGGAGCCGCAGCTCGGCGGGCCGCCGAAAGCTATGGCTGGGAGTCGGTCGCTGCCCGCTACAGCGAGCGCCTCGCCGCCCTGTGTGGCCGTCCGCGGCTGCGCCCGGCCCAAGCGCGTGAGTTCGAGGAGGACGTTTCGCTGCGGCTGCTTGCGACCCCGGCGTGGCGCGGTGAGGATCGCCTGGCTGAGCTATTGATCCAATGGAGCGCCGCGACGAGCACAGCCACCAGTGCCTGCCTGTATCTACTGGCAGACCCGCATGTGGACGGCTCGCCGCAGGAACTGGAGGAACGTGTGCTCGCCACGGAGGCCGAACTAGAGCAGGCGGGCGACGTCACGATCCTGATGCAGCGGCTCGACGGGGAAAGCGACATGCGCCTGCATGCGGGCGTGGACGCCTACATCCCCCTTCACCCAGCATGCCAAGGCCACATCCGCATGGCCGAACGCGCCGGCACTCCGATCCTCTCACTACAAGACGAGAGCCTTCAAAGACTCCTGGCGCAGACGCTGGGATCGCTAACCTCGGTTTGAACTGCCTCACCGCCGAGGCACCGACCGTTCCTCGCGGGTGATTTGACAAAGAAATGTTCGGTACCTAATATTTCGGTACCAAATGTCTTCTTCCGGATCGACACAGACAACCGACAGCCGCATGAGCTACGAGGCCGGACACATCCCGCGTCACGTATGGGTGGTGTGCGGCGTGGTGATCGTCGGGATGATCATGTCGATCCTCGACACCACGATCGTCAACGTGGCCCTGCATACGCTCTCGCATGACCTGCACAGCCCGCTCTCCCAGGTGCAGTGGGTGATCACCGGCTATCTGCTGGCGCTGGCGGCGGTGATCCCAGTCTCTGGCTGGGCGGCGCGGCGCTTCGGCGCCAAGCAGGTGTACATGGTCTCGCTGGTGCTGTTCACCGCCGGTTCAGGGCTGTGTGGACTGTCGAGCTCGACCACTTCACTTGTCGTGTTCCGTGTGATGCAGGGACTCGGCGGCGGGATGATCATGCCGCTCGCGATGATGATCATGGCTCAGGTCGCCGGTCCCCAGCAGATGGGAAAGGTGATGGGGATCGTCTCGATGCCGGCGATGATCGCCCCGATCCTGGGGCCTGTGGTGGGCGGGCTGATCCTCGAGCACCTGCACTGGTCGTGGATCTTCTTCGTGAACGTTCCCATCGGCCTGGTCGCTTTCGTACTCGGCTGGCGGATGCTGCCCCACACAGAGCCCAGTAAAGCCGGGCGCCTGGACCTGCTGGGTCTCGCCCTGCTACCGACCGGCTCCGCAGCGGTCATCTACGGGATCAGCGAGTTCGGCTCCGGCGCCGCGCTGGGCTCCTCCAAGGTGCTGCCGCCGACCATCGCTGGGTTGGTGCTGACGACGCTCTTCTGCATCCATGCGCTACGGGTAGAGCATCCGCTGCTGGACATCCGCATGTATGCCAACCGCGTGTTCGCCGGCGCTGCGTTCGTCAACTTCGGTCTGGGAGCGGCACTGTTCGGGGCGATGATCCTGGTCCCGCTCTACTACCAGGAAGTCCGCGGGCAGAGCGTCATCGACACCGGGCTGCTCACCGGGCCGCAGGGCATCGGAGCGCTCGTGGCGATGCCGCTCGCCAGCCGCCTGACCGAACGCTTCGGCGGCGGGCGCGTGGCGCTCGGCGGTATCTCGCTGCTCTGTGTCAGCACCATTCCCTTCGCGTTCATGAGCGCGGGCACCTCGATCGTTTCGATCTCGCTGGTCCTGGTCGTGCGCGGTCTCTCCATCGGGATGTGCTTCATGCCGGCGATGACCGCCGCCTTCGCCTCGATGCGACCCGAGCAGGTCTCCGATGCCACCCCGCAGATCAACGCGCTGCAGCGCATCGGTGGGGCGATCGGCACGGCGGTGCTCGCTGTCGTTCTGCAGCGCGCCGGGGCGCACGCCCCCGGTTTGGCTGCGCGCGCCGGCGCGTTTGACACCGCCTACTGGTGGGCGCTGGGGATCGCGGCGCTGACGCTGATCCCGTGTCTGATGCTGCTGCGCGCCGAGCGCCCGCAGCAGACGGCCGCTCAAGCAGGCGCCGAGGGCGAGTCTCTGATGCGGGCGGAGAGCGCGATCGAGGCCGGTCTCTGAGGCCGCTGGCGTGTCTTCGACTCTCGCACACAAACGGAATCGGACCGGCTCGCTGCCGGAGCGCGAGGGTGCGCTCGACGAGCTCGGTAAGGCTTTTAGACACGTCTTTCGAACTCTCAGCCGCATGCGCGGCCGCGACACCCACCTGGACGGTTCCGAACTGAGCCACGCCCAATTCGAGCTCTTGATCGAGCTGTATGAGCGGGGACAGCTCTCCTCCGGCGAGCTCGCCGGGGCGGCACAGCTCACGCCCGCGACGGTCACTCAGATGCTCGACCACCTCGCTGGCTGCGGGTACGTGGAGCGCACCCGCTCAGAGAGCGATCGCCGCGTCGTGCTCTGTAGCCTGACCCCGATCGGCAGGCGCAAGATCGAGTCCAAGCGCACGCTCTGGAAGGAACGCTGGGAGCACGTGCTGGACGAGGTCAGCACCGAGGATCTTCGAGTCGCGGCGCGAGTGCTTCAGCGCCTGGGTCTCGTCTTCGAGGATGGGCCCAAGGACGGCGCTTGCAGTCGCGTCACAGACCTCTAAAAGACGCCTCCCACAAGGCACGGATAACCCGGTCGAGGATTGCGCACACGATCCCGTGCAAAGCGGTGTACAGCTATTCAGAGCATCCCAGTTGCTCTGCTATAGTCGAGCATCACGTCGCGGTCGGCGCCGTCGGGCCAGTCTGCCATCCGCGGGGTGAAACGCAAAAAATGGAGACCTTGAGCACATAGCGACGCGGAACGGTTCACTCCCGGTTGCGCGCGCGGGCCCGAGGGGCCCATTTTTTTGCCCAAAACCAGTCCACGCATCTGAACAGCAGACCCGATAAATGCCACGCAAGTTCACACTCCAAAACACCCGCAACATCGGGATCATGGCCCACATCGACGCGGGCAAGACGACCACGACCGAGCGCATTCTCTATTACACCGGGCGCACCTACAAGATCGGTGAGGTCCACGAGGGCGCCGCCGTGATGGACTGGATGGAACAGGAGCAGGAGCGCGGCATCACGATCACCTCGGCCGCCACCACGGCGGAGTGGAAGGGCAACAGGATCAACATCATCGATACGCCCGGCCATGTTGACTTCACCGTCGAGGTCGAGCGTTCCCTTCGTGTTCTGGACGGCGCGATCGCGCTGTTTGACTCCGTCGCCGGCGTCGAGCCGCAGTCGGAGACCGTCTGGCGCCAGGCGGACAAGTACCACGTGCCGCGCATCGCCTACATCAACAAGATGGACCGCATCGGCGCGGACTTCGAGCAGGGCGTGCAGACGATGATCGACCGCCTCGCCGCCCACCCGGTGCCGATCCAGCTGCCGATCGGCGCGGAGGGAGACTTCTTGGGAGTCGTCGACCTGGTGGCGATGAAGGCGATTGTCTACAAGGACGAGCTCGGCACCGAACAGGAAGAGAAGGAGATCCCCGAGAATCTTCTCGAAGCCGCCGAGGCCGCACGCGAACACCTGCTCGAGGAGGTCTCCCACTACGACGATGCGCTGCTTGAGCTGCTGCTCGAGGAGGCGGAGATCCCCGACGAGGTGCTCAAGAAGGCGATCCGTGCTGCCACTCTCTCCACCAAGCTGACCCCCGTTCTGTGTGGCTCGTCCTTCAAGAACAAGGGCGTGCAGCCGCTGCTGGACGCGGTCATCGACTATCTGCCCTCGCCGCTGGACGTGCCGCCGATGGTGGGCACCGAACTGGTCAAGGGACAGGAGGACGAGCGCGAGGCCGAGCGCCACGCCGACGATACAGAGCCGTTCACGGCGCTCGCGTTCAAGATCATGGCCGACCCGTACGTCGGGAAGCTGACCTACTTCCGTGTCTATTCCGGGAAACTCGAGGCGGGCTCGAAGGTCCTGAACGTCAACAGCGGACGCACCGAGCGCATCGGGCGCATCCTGATGATGCACGCCAACGAGCGCGAGGAGGTCACCGAGGTCTACGCCGGCGACATCGCCGCGGCGGTCGGCATCAAGCAGGTCGTCACCGGTGACACGATCGCCGACCCCGCGCATCCAATCAAGCTAGAGAACATAATCTTCCCCGAGCCAGTCATCAAGGTCGCGGTCGAGCCCAAGACGAAGGCCGACCAGGAGAAGATGTCGGTCGCGCTCGGGCGCCTCGCCGAGGAGGACCCGACCTTCCAGGTGCGCTCAAACGAAGAGACCGGACAGACCGAGATCTCGGGCATGGGCGAGCTTCACCTCGAAGTGCTGGTAGACCGCATGAAGCGCGAGTTCGGCGTGGAAGCCAACGTCGGGCGCCCGCAGGTCTCCTACCGCGAGACCATCAGGGGCACCGCCGAGAAGGTCGAAGGCAAGCTGATCCGCCAGTCCGGCGGCTCCGGCCAATACGGCGTCGTCTACATCAACATGGAGCCCGCACCGGGCGAAGGCTTTGACTTCATCAACAAGATCAAGGGCGGCTCGATTCCCTCAGAGTTCATACCGGCCGTCGAGAAAGGCGTCGAGGAGGCGCTGGAGAACGGCGTCAAGGCCGGCTACCCGATGGTGGACGTGCGGGTGACGCTCGTGGACGGCAAGTACCACGACGTAGACTCCTCGGAGATCGCCTTCAAGGTCGCCGGATCGATCGCCTGCAAGGAAGCCGCCAGGCGCGCCAAGCCGGTGCTGCTGGAGCCGATCTTCGCCGTGGAGGTCGTCACCCCCGAGGACTTCCTCGGCGACGTGATCGGTGACCTCAGCCGGCGCCGCGGACGTATCGAGGGTCAGGAGCGCCGCGGCAACGCGCTGGCTGTCACCGGCCGCGTCCCATTGAGCGAGATGTTCGGATACGCGACCGACCTGCGCTCCAACACGCAGGGGCGCGCGAACTACACGATGCAGTTTGAGGGTTACGAGGAGGTTCCGCCGAACATCGCGGAGAAGATCATCGAGCAACGCACGGGGGAACCCGTTCCGGCTTAGACGACGGCCCCGTCTAGATAGGAAAACAGCGATCGATCAGAGGCCAGACAGACACCAGCAATCACAAAAGTCCCTATTTAGATAGATTCCCCGGTTCGCCCTTTTATGCGGCGAGCCTACAAGTCGATACAGGAGCGAACACAAAGTGGCGAAGGAGAAGTTCGAGCGCGACAAGCCGCACGTCAATGTCGGGACCATCGGTCACATCGACCATGGCAAGACGACGCTGACCGCTGCCATAACGACGGTGCTGGCCGAGCACGGAGGAGCAGAAGCGCGCACCTTCGCGGAGATCGACAATGCGCCCGAGGAGAAGGAACGCGGGATCACGATCGCCACCTCTCATGTGGAGTACCAGACGGAGAACCGTCACTACGCGCACGTGGACTGCCCCGGTCACGCCGACTACGTCAAGAACATGATCACCGGCGCCGCCCAGATGGACGGTGCGATCCTGGTGGTCTCAGCGGCTGATGGCCCGATGCCCCAGACGCGCGAGCACATCCTGCTCGCCCGCCAGGTCGGCGTGCCCTACATCGTGGTGTTCCTCAACAAGGCCGACATGGTTGACGACGAGGAGCTCTTGGAACTCGTCGAGGTCGAGGTTCGCGAGCTGCTCTCCGAATACGACTTCCCCGGCGATGACATTCCCTTCATCATCGGCTCGGCGCTGAAGGCGCTGGAAGGCGACGAGGCATACAAGGAGAAGATCCTCGAGCTGGCCGCCGCCCTGGACACCTACATACCCGAGCCCGTGCGCGAGCTCGACAAGCCGTTTTTGATGCCGGTCGAGGACGTCTTCTCGATCACCGGCCGCGGCACCGTGGCCACCGGCCGCGTTGAGCAGGGAATCGTCAACACCGGCGACACGGTCGAGATCGTCGGCGTCCACGACACCACCTCGACGGTCGTCACGGGCGTTGAGATGTTCCGCAAGATCCTCGACCAGGGGCAGGCGGGCGACAACGTGGGCTGCCTGCTGCGCGGCACCAAGCGCGAGGAGATCGAGCGCGGCCAGGTGCTGTGCAAGCCTGGTTCGATCACCCCCCACACCAAGTACAAGGCCGAGGTGTACGTGCTCAAGAAGGAGGAGGGTGGACGTCACACCCCATTCTTCACCGGCTACAGACCTCAGTTCTATTTCCGCACCACAGACGTCACCGGCGTGGCAAAGCTGCCCGACGGCGTCGAGATGGTCATGCCCGGCGACAATGTCCAGATGGAGATCGAGCTGATCCAGCCGATCGCGATGGACCAGGGCCTGCGTTTCGCCATCCGAGAGGGTGGGCGCACGGTCGGCTCGGGCGTGGTCACCGAGATCATCGAGTAGTACCACTCGTCGGCGCCGGCAACGGCGCTGAGGAGTTATTGAAAGTTAGATACGACTAATGGGCTCGCCGGTGAGGCGCGTCAGCCGCTGGCCTTGGAGCTGCGGCCGCCCTCCTGCCGGCGCTGGGAGTCAATGACCCAGCCGGTAGCCAAGCCACTCAGACAAATCAATCACACCACCCACTGAAGAAAAGACACGCTCGAAATGGCAGCCGCAGCCCAGAACAAGATCCGCATCCGACTGAAGGCGTATGACACGTCCGCGATCGAGTCTGCCGCGAAGGAGATCGTCGAGACCGCCACGCGCACCGGCGCGAGCGTCTCCGGGCCGGTGCCGCTACCGACTGAGAAGAACGTGTACTGCGTGATCCGCTCGCCGTTCAAGGACAAGGACTCGCGCGAGCATTTCGAGATCCGCACGCACAAGCGGCTGATCGACATCCATCAACCCACGCCCAAGACCGTGGACTCGCTGCAGCGTTTGGACAACCTGCCGGCGGGCGTGGACATCGAGATTCGCCTCGCTACCTGAACCACCATGGCCGCGATCCTCGCCAAGAAGCTCGGCATGACCCAGGTCTTCCAGGAGGATGGCAGGGTCGCTCGCGTAACGGTGCTGCAGGCCGGTCCGTGTCCGGTGACGGCGATCCGCACCGAGGAACGCGACGGTTATGAAGCCGTGCAGCTCGCATTCGGCCAGGCCAAGGAGAAGCATCTCTCAAAGCCCGAGCTAGGGCATCTGAAGAAGGCCGACGCGCCGCCGATGCGCCGCCTTGTGGAGTTCCGTGGCGAGGCCGGAGAGCTGCAGGTAGGCGAGACCGTGACGGTCGAGTCTTTCGAGGTCGGCGGGCATGTGAAGATCTCTGGGATCTCCAAGGGCAAGGGCTTTCAGGGCACGATCAAGCGCCACAACTTCGCCAGCGGGCCCAAGTCACATGGCTCCCACAACGTGCGCGCTCCCGGGTCGATCGGGGCTTCGGCATGGCCGGCGCGCGTGATGAAGGGCATCCGTGGGCCGGGGCAGATGGGCAACAAGCGCACCACCCAGAAGGGCCTGGAGGTAGTGCAGGTGGACACCAAGGAGAACCTCCTGCTCGTGCGCGGATCGGTGCCCGGACCGACGGGCTCGCTGGTGGAGGTGAGGACCGATGCCTGACGCACCAATGCTCGGCGCCTCGGCCAAGAAGGTCAAGCTCGATGACGCCGCATTCGGAGCCCCCTTTCACGAACCGCTCGTGCACCAGAGCGTTCGCGCCGAGCAGGCCGCCCGCAGGCGCGGCACCGCATCGACCAAAACCCGTGGCCTGGTCTCCGGCGGCGGCGCCAAGCCATGGCGGCAGAAGGGCACCGGCCGCGCGCGTGCTGGCTCCAACCGCTCACCGATCTGGACCGGCGGTGGCGTCGTATTCGGCCCGCAGCCACGCTCTTACACGTTCAAGGTCAACCGCAAGGAGCATCGCGCGGCGCTGCGCAGCGCGCTGTCACTGCACGCACAGCGCGGGTCGATCGCCGTTCTGGACCCAGCCGTCTTCACAGAGCCTAAGACGAGTAAGGCAGCCGACCTGCTCGACGACTGGGGTCAGCCACAGCCGATTCTGGTGGTGCTGGTCGCGGAGGAGTCGGCTGCCGCGCTGTCTTTCCGCAACCTCGCGCGTGTCGCCGTGCTGAACGCAGAGGACGTGGGGGTCACCAACCTTGTTGGCGCGGCCTCGCTGTTGGTCTCTCAGGCAGCGCTCGACACACTCACAGCACGCATCGGTCAACCGCACACGGAGACCGCCGAGAAGGTGAAGGACTGATGGAGCACACACAGGTGATCGTCCGTCCGGTGCTCTCGGAGAAGAGCTATGAACTCTCGACCGTCGGCAAGTACACATTCCGCGTCCACGCGGACGCCCACAAGACGCAGATCCGCCAGGCTGTGCAAGAGCTGTTCGACGTCCACGTGCTCGCCGTCCGCACGTCGAGCGTGAAGTCCAAGCCCAAGCAGCGCGGTGTCACCAAGGGTCGTACGCGGCAGTGGAAGAAGGCGATCGTGCAGGTCAAGGTGGGCGAGAGCATCCCAATCTTCCAAGGGCTAGAGGGCCTGGAGAGCTAGGACTAGACCATGCCCATCCGCAAGCCCAAGCCCACGAGCCCCGGACGACGGTTCGTCTCATACCCGGACTTCGCCGAGGTCACGAAGTCCAAGCCCGAGAAGACGCTCGTCGAAGGGCTCAAGAAGTCAGGCGGACGCAACGCCCACGGCCGCAAGACCGCGCGCCACCGCGGGGGCGGCGCCAAGCGTGCCTACCGGCGCGTGGACTTCAAGCGTCGCAAGGATGGTGTCCCAGCGAAGGTCGCCGCGATCGAGTACGACCCCAACCGCTCCGCCTACATCGCCCTGCTGCACTACGTGGACGGCGAGAAGCGCTACATCCTCGCGCCGCAGCGGCTGACTGTCGGGATGATGGTCGCCTCCGGCGAGGGCGCGGAGATAGCCGTCGGCAACTGCATGGAGCTGAGCCGCATGCCCGTCGGCACCGTCGTTCACAACGTCGAGCTGCAGCCCGGTCGCGGCGGACAGCTCGCGCGCTCGGCGGGAGCGTCGATTCAGCTGATGGCAAAGGACGGCGACATGGCGACGCTGCGACTGCCCTCCGGCGAGATGCGACTGGTGCGCGCCGAGTGCCGTGCCACCGTCGGTACGATCGGCAACGCCGAGCACCAGAACGTGAAGGTCGGCAAGGCCGGGCGCAAGCGCCACATGGGCGTGCGCCCGCAGACGCGCGGTGTCGCGATGAACCCCGTTCACCACCCGCACGGAGGCGGCGAGGGCTCGACGACCGCCGGGCGACATCCCGTCACACCGTGGGGCGTGCCGACGCTCGGCTACAGGACGCGTAAGAAGAACAAGCCATCCGACAGATACATAGTGCGCGGACGCAGGCGCGGAAAGGGCCGCAGCAGATGAGCCGCTCGAGCAAGAAGGGGCCTTGGGTGCAGGAGCGCCTGCTGGCTCGTATTGAAGCGCTGAACTCCTCTAACTCCAAGCAAATGGTCAGAACCTGGTCGCGCACGTTGACGATCTTCCCGGAGATGGTCGGCCACACGATCGCCGTGCACGACGGCAAGAAGCACGTGCCGGTGTTCATCAGCGAGTCGATGGTCGGACACAAGCTCGGCGAGTTCGCCCCCACCCGCCACTTCCGTGGACACGCCGGATCGGGGAAGGTCCGCTAGCCATGGCTCCCGAGGAGACCACGCCGGCCGAGCCGGACAAGGACGAGGCCGCCGAGGCGAAGAAGCCAGTCGCCGAGAAGACCACGGCTAAAGCGCGGGAGTCTGGCGTGAAGGCCGAAAAGCCAGCCGCGGAGAAGAAGTCTGCCGCCGAGAAAAAACCTGCTGGCGAGAAACCGGCCGCGGAGAAGAAACCCGCCGCTGAGAAAAAGGCACCGGCCGAGAAGAAGCCGGCGGCGAACAAGGACGACGCCGAGGAGCAGGCGCCGGCCGCGGAGGACGCAGGAGCCAGAAACCGGCCGCCAGGAAAAAAGCGCCCGCTGAGAAAGCCGCCGAGCGGCGCTGGCGGCGGACATCGAGGCGGCCCTGGACAAGCAGCTGGGTATGCCGCCCGCGGGTGCTGGTGCTGACCCGGGACGAGGTGGCCCAGGTGCTCCAGGACAACCCGTATCGGGACGAGACCAACCCCAAGGCCGTGCACGCGGTGTTCCTGGGTGAGGAGCCGGGCCCGGAGCAGCTCGCGGCCGTGGCCGAGGCGGAGCAGAAGGCCGCGGGCAAGGGCGGCCGGGACACCGCGCGCTACGTCGGCCGGGTGCTGTTCCTGCACACCCCGGACGGCTTCGGGCGCAGCGAGCTGGCCATCCAGCTCGCCCGCCGGGCCTGCCTGATGTCCGCCAAGGGCGCGGGCACGGCGCGGAACTGGGCGACGGTGACCAAACTGCTCCAGCTGTGTGACTCGTGAGCTGGGCACTGCGGGCCCGCGGTGGGAAGATCGGGTGATGGCCACCGCTGACGCTGGCCAGATCCAGCTCGGGCAAGCCCGGGGACGGTGGGTGCTGGCCGCTGCCGTGCTCGGGTCGAGCATGGCATT
>CAVQZJ010000027.1:0-23884 GCA_963718425.1 uncultured Solirubrobacterales bacterium | reverse complement strand
AGGGGTTGGCGAGAACGATCGGCGAGGCCTACTCAAAGATTCCGGCAGCTCGCGGTGCCTCGGCGGGATCGAAGTACGCTCGTGAACGGCAGATCCTGCCATCCCCATCTTGATCCCGTGCAGATCACAGGGCTGCATTTGAGGCTCATGAGATCTCCAATTGGCTATGTAGGTTGTGTGTGCCTGCGGTGCTTTGGAGTGCGGTACATGCCTTTCAGCCGTCCACCCAAGACGGTGGCGAGCATGTTTGCGCTCAACCTCGACACGCTTCGCCGAGGCGAGAGCATCAAAGCCAACTACAGCGAGCGCGAGCTGGACACGATCGCTTCAGCGCTCAGCACCTGGGCCAGAGACCTGCGGCAGGTGGCTGTTGAAGCCAGGATCTCGCATGGTTGTTCAGTGTCGGCGGCCGTGTGTGTTACGCCGCGGTCGTGACTACGGCCGACTTGATCCGGTTGCAAGAGGCTGAGGAGACGCAGTGCCAGTCCGGCTGCCAGCGGTCGTGCTGTTTGCGCTCGGTCTTCGCCGCCAATCAATCATCGCACGACCTGGCACGAGCGTCGGGCCACGAGCCTCACATATGCCCTTACGCTCATGGCGCTAGTGAGGCTTCACCGGTCGGCCGGCGAGGTTCGTCATTTGGCGTGGGATTAGCACGCCGGCAGATATGCTAACGGTAGCTTAACTACTATGCGATTTGTAGCGTAGGCTAAGTGCGATCGGTAGCATAGACGTATGCGCACAGGCGACTCGATGCCGGAACGAACCGGCGGTTCTCTGTACCTACACCGCATGCTCGATGATGAGCTCGATGAGAAGTCAGCCGAGTTTGCCGCCATCTCTATCGAGGGGCCCAAGGCGGTCGGCAAGACCGAGACCGCGCAACGCCGAGCGCATACGGACTATCGTCTCGATGGTCCCGCTGGCCGAGTGGTTGCAGCCAACCCACAGATTGTGCTCAACGGTGAAACCCCGATCCTGATCGACGAGTGGCAGCGCGTTCCCGCTACATGGGACGTGATTCGTCGGGCGGTTGACAATGGAGCGCCGCCGGGCAGCTATCTCCTAGCCGGCTCGGCGAGTGAGCGCGGAGCCCACACGGGGGCGGGTCGCATCTTGTCGCTGCGCATGCGCCCGTTGACTCTTTCCGAGCGTGGTATCGGGACGCCGACGGTGAGCCTGCGCCAACTGCTCGGCGGCGAGAGAGGAGCTATCGAGGGTCAAACAGATGTCGGTCTGGAGAACTACACGCATGAGATCATCGGCTCTGGGTTCCCCGCCGCACGCGGTCTCTCCGAAACCGCGCTCGGAGACTTCCTCGACAGCTATCTCCAGCGCGTCGTAGAGCGCGACTTCGACGAACTTGGCCGCGCCGTCCGCCGTCCGGCGACCCTGCTGCGATGGATGAACGCCTACGCCGCCGCCACAGCCTCGACAGCCTCGTTCGAGAAGATCCGCGACGCTGCCACAGGCGGCGAAGGACAGAAGCCGGCGAAGACCACGACCCAGCCCTACCGAGAGATCCTGGAACGGTTGTTCATTGTTGATCCAGTTCCCGCGTGGGCACCGACCCGCAACCGGATCTCGCGGCTTGCGATGTCCCCAAAGCATCATCTCGCGGATCCCGCCCTAGCCGCCGGTCTGCTCGGAGTGGGCGCCGGCGCCCTGCTGTCCGCCGACCCGGCGGGCCCGCCGTCATTGCGTGACGGCCCGCTGCTTGGTGGGATGTTCGAGTCGTTGGTGACGCTCTCGGTCCGGGTCTACGCTCAGGCCGCGCGCGCAAGGGTTAGCCACTTGAGGACGCGAAACGGCGATCACGAGGTGGATCTGATCGTGGAGCGCCGGGACGGTCGCATCCTCGCGATCGAGGTAAAGCTCGCGGCCGTGCCCGACGATCGCGACGTCCGCCACCTTCACTTGCTCGCCCGGCAGATCGGAAGCGACCTGCTCGACGCGGTTGTGATCACGACTGGACCGTATGCCTACCGTCGGCCAGATGGGATCGCCGTCGTACCGGCAGCGCTGCTGGGTCCTTGAATCCAGCGGCAGATCGATTGTCATCCGAGCGAAGCGGGAAGCCGGGGTCGGCGTCCGGGTTCTGGCGCAGCCTCGGGGACACATTATGGGCGGCTGGGATCGAACCGGCGAACCGTCGGTGAAGCTTTTTAGGACGGTTGCCAGCCGGTTTCTGGCTCCCAGTTGTGGTTTGTGATCGCGCCCGCGAGGATCGGGTCGAGGAATTCGGCTGCTGCCTGGTATCCATCGGTGAGCGTGGCAGGGATCGGCAGGTTCGCCGCGAGCTTTGACCAGGTGCCAGCCCAGTTCTGTGGTGGTGGCGGCAGCTGTAAGGGAACCGGATGGGTCGCTCGCTTGGTGGAGATGGTGTCCAGTGTTGCTCGTAGCCTGGCTGAGTCGATGGGGGTCGTGTTGGCAATAACGTCGATGTCGATGAGGTCCTTGACGCGTGAGCTTGGCTGGTCGTCAGCGTATGTGCGGGTGTAGGCGTGGACCTTCTCTGCGAGGTGTTGCTCGATAGCGAGCGCTCTAACTTGCACTTTGTCCAGGCCGGCAAATGCGAGAAGCCCGAAGGACATCACCGTGTCGGGCTCGAGGATCGGTTCTGTCGCGAACGTGACATCGATGAGTACGCGCTCGAACTCGCGTCCGTCGAGCAGCGCGGTCGCTTGCCAGCGTTGGCCACATCCGTCGAGCTCATCGTCTGGGTCGGCGCGCTTGAGGCGAAACTCAAACATGTCTCCCACGTCTAGGTCTGCCGCGTCGAGAAGTATCTCGGTCGCGTCCTCTTCTCCCAGGCGCCAGTCGACATCTATGTCCTTCGTGCTTCTGGATAGGGCGTCGAGGCGCAGCTCGAGCGCGAAGCCACCCTTCAGTACCCACTCCTCCGCTGCGTGTGCGGTCAGGCGAGCCAGGAGACGCTCGAAAACCACACACGCTTGCGTAGGCGTGACAAACCTACTTTCTCGTTCTTGGCGTTCTTGAGGCGGTCCTCCAATGCGGCGCGGAATGCCTCTGGGGTTGCGTATCTCATGGGCTGATCTTTTCCAGGATCGCGGCGAGGTGGTGTTGGGTGGTCTTTGGGAACGCCTCAGCGGTGAAGGCCAGCCGCCGGCGAGTGTTCAAGCCACGCCGTAGAGCTTGGGAGATCGCGAGCTCGATCTGCTCGTTGGGGCCACTGTCGCGCAGAACGTCGAGGATCGTGCGCTCCACTGATGTGACAGGTACGCCGAGTATCTCGCGGCGTTCTTTGTCGAGGATGGGCAACTGAGTGACGTGCAGGGTCAGGCCGGGCACGGCCTTACGGCGGCGGTTGCGTGGAACGCTGACATGGATTTGATCGGCGATGATGTCGGAGAGATCGTGCAGCTCCAGAGCGCTCTGATGTGAGACCACTGCGTCAGCGGATGGCGGGGTTCGCAGCCATCCGGCCACGATGTGCTCGTGAGGAGACGATGGGAAGTTACGCAGGCGATATACCCCTCTGGACACCGGCTGCAGCCGCCCACGTGGGCGACCATGATGAGCGAGCGTTGAGCGGGGCATCCCGGTCGCTATGGCCTGGCGCGCAGTCAGATAGCCAGCCTGGCGCTCGGCAAGCCGATATAGAACATCCGGACCAAAAAGATCACCTATTTGTTCCACTTTCTCGTTCATTCCGGTGACAGTATACGGGAATAGCGGGCGATAGAAGTCGAAACGGTCACCAGGGCACCGGCTTTGGTCGAAGTTTGCTGCTCGACGCGCTGCAGCGCATTCTCAAAGCATGTGAGGAGCTCGCGATCCGCGCCGTGACCGTGAAGGCGCTCAGCGATCGCGCCGCATCCTTTCTACCGTCACTTCGGGTTGTAGCCCACGGAGCTTGCCCCTAACACGCTCGCGGTCCCTCTCTACGCCGTGCGAAATGTCCTCGCGCCGCAGGAGTCCTGACATGCCGCCGAGCGGGAACGGCGCCACTGTATAGTCGTGCGCTTGCTCGCACTTTGTGGATTACGCAGTTGCTGGTGGCCCGCCTTTTCAGGCGGCTCCCGGCGTGCGCGCATTCTGACCTGAATCGACGACCGGGGCCGTGCCCAGCGCGCGGTGGCTCCTAGTCGATCAGCAACCCGTTGGGCATGGCCCCCAGGAAGGATCACCATGACCAAATTGCCACCTGCAGCTCCCCTCGCCGGCGACTACGCCTACGGAGACAATCCGGTCGCGCTCCAACGGTTGCTGCTGCTTGCCAAGGTGTTTGCGCCATGTAGCGAGACGCTGCTAGGGCGCCTGGCGTCCCACGAGCCAGACGTAGTGATCGACCTCGGCTGCGGGCCGGGAGAGACCACGCGCCTGCTCTTCAACCATTTCCCGCGAGCCCAGACGATCGGCATCGACGCCTCGCCGGAGTTCGTTCGCGCAGCGGCCGCACGTCAGCCGAGAGCGATCTCCTTCGTCGTTGGCGACGTCACGAGAACTCCCTTCTGCGGCGCGCCGGCCGATCTCATCTACGCGCGTCTGCTGCTGGCGCACCTGCGTCAGCCAACTGCGGTCGTATCGAGCTGGACACGACAGCTGCGACCCGGGGGGCTACTGGTCCTTGAGGAGGTCGAGCGAATCGTGACCGAGGACCAGCTGTTTCGAGACTATCTACAGATAGCCGCCTCAGCCCTGCGAGCACGTGGTACGGAGCTCTTCGTCGGTCCCACACTGGATCAAATGGAGCCTCCCGCTCCCATCGAGATGGCCAGCGCGGTACATGCCTTTCAGCCGTCCACCCAAGACGTGGCGATCATGTTTGCGCTCAACCTCGACACGCTTCGCCGAGACGAGAGCATCAAAGCCAACTACAGCGAGCGCGAGCTGGACACGATCGCTTCGGCGCTCAACACCCGGGCCAGAGAGATATTCCGAGCGCCGATCGCATGGGAGATGCGTCAAGTGGTCCTGGTCAAGGACGAACCGGGGCGCGGCTCAAATTAGGTCGATTCCCCTGGTTTGAAAACGCAACAGCGAAACGCCGTCTTTGCGGGACAAAAGCAAACACGTGTCCAGTTAGTCGAAGTCAGCTGCCGCGAGCTCGGCAAAGAAGCTGTCAACATCGCGTCGGTCGAAGACCTCCACGGCTTCCTTGGCGAGCTGCACGTTCTCCTCGAGACATCGTTTACCGCTGGGGCTTCACGGCGTCGAGGGCTTCTTCAAGCGTCTGGTACTCGCGCACCTCGATGACCACACGGTCGCGGAACTTGTACACCCAGGTCTCCTGCATGGCGACGTCCTGCTCGGACCCCCGGACTCGACCTCTCAGTAGGAGCGGCACAACGACATAGTCACCGAGATCGATGTAGTCCTCGACCTCCGGTCGCAGGTCTTCAAACGAACCTGCCCACTCCCGCCAGAGCGCCGTAAAGCCATCGTGGCCGCGATGGACACCGCTGTCGGGTAGATCGGCGCGAGTATGCCACTGCACACTCCCTGGTCTAGTGGCGGTCTAAACTAGTGTCCGGTCAGAACCGGGTGCGAGGGAAGAGTTCGTCGTAGGCGTGGCCGGCCTATCCACCGTGCTTGGTGGATGGATACTTCGTAGTTCGTCCTCTGCGAGAACGGTCGAACGGGTGGCTACGCCGCCTTGAGTTGGATCCTGTCCTCGGAGACCTCGAACTCGGCTCTCTGTTCGGGGTCATCCGGAAAGATCGCTACCCGTACGACGTGCTTGCCATCGGCGGCTATCGTCCCGCGATCCTCCAACAGCACAGCAGGAAAAGGACCGCCCACGCCACTGGTAAGGACGCTGACATGGCGGCCGACCTGGAACCAGTCAGTGAACTTGGAGATGGTCTGGGGCATAGCTTCCTTTGAAGATATCACCAGGGTCGGGGGCCCAGGAGCGTCGCAAGCTGGTCAGCGAGAACGCGATCGAAGGATGCAGCGAGACCGTCGAGGGCACTACGCCAGGAGCGGCACGCCGGCAATGTGACCTCTCCTGGCACGAGAGTCGAACGCCGAGTCTCCACGTTGTGGTGCGCGATTGCGTTGCGCCATTCGTTGAGCTGTTCGAGCTTGCCCTGACGCGCAGCGTTCCTCGTATCTTGGTTCTTAACAGCAGTCCAGAACGCGAAGTCGAACCGATTGAAATCGGCACCGAGCGATCCAGGCTGGACATTGCGGATATCCAACTGGCGGTTGAACGTCAGGTTCGCGGCCAGCACGGCGCCGATCTTCGGGTCGATGGCTTGCACCAACTTCTGGGCTGCCTCGCTGTGCAGCTTGCGGCAGTAAGCCTGAAAGTGTGCAGACAGTAGAAGTACGAACGCGTAGTTGAGCTGCAGGGTGTTCGTTCGGCGTCCTGCTTGTGTGCTCCAACTGCACGGTGGGCTGCCTCAAGTTGTGATAGCGCAGCGGTGGCGTTCGTGTTCCAGTCATCCAGGGCATTTGACGACACACGCAGACGGTACCCCTGCGTCCGGATCTTCGGTCGGCAGTCGCAACGCCTGATTGACCGTATGGGCCTCGTGCTCCGATGGCTGGTAGAGGTAGACCTGGGTGGTCTTGGAATCGGCGTGGCCTATCCAGTGCTGAATCGTTCTCAGAGGAACGCCGGCGGCCGCCATGCGCGTACCGAAGGTGTGGGCGCAGATCGTGGAATGTGATGCCTGGCACATTGTTTATCCCTGGGGCCTGACGGCGTCGAGGGCTTCTTCAAGCGTCTGGTACTCGCGCACCTCGATGACCACGCGGTCGCGGAACTTGTACACCCAGGTCTCCTGCATGGCGACGTCCTGCTCGGACCCCCCGGACTCGACCTCTCAGTAGGAGCGGCACAACGACATAGTCACCGAGATCGATGTAGTCCTCGACCTCCGGTCGCAGGTCTTCAAACGAACCTGCCCACTCCCGCCAGAGCGCCGTAAAGCCATCGTGGCCGCGATGGACACCGCTGTCGGGTAGATCGGCGCGAGTATGCCACTGCACTTCGTGGTCCAGATGCCAAACCGCTGGTTCCCCGGTCTGCGCGTACTCCTCGAAAACGCGCCGGATGATCTCCACGTTCGCCTGCGACATCGTCTAGCCACGGTCCCCGGCGAGGCGTTCGGCGGCAACGCGAGCCTCGTCGATGTCACGAAAGTCGAGCACCCGCACGATCTTTGAGTCTTCCCACTGGTAGACCCACGCGCCCCGTTCTCGAATCTCACCGCCACCGTCGGCGAGTCGGCCGCGCATGGTGAACACCGAGAGGACGACCCCATCTCCGAGGTCGCGAACCTCGTCGGTGTCGATTTCCCAATCCCGGTAGATGCCCGTGAAGTCCTCCCACAGGCCCCGCAGCGCGGCGTGGCCTTCGAAGCTGCCCCACCATGGCGTCTCCCAGACGGCGTCGGAGGCGTAGTAGTCAAGGACGGCGTCCCAGTCTTTGCGTCCAGCCATTCGGGCCAGGCCGATCACGATCTCAACGAGGTCGGCGGTCGGGGACTCTTCAGCGGACATTCCCTCGCCCATCTGACTGGAATAGTCCGGCGGCGCGCATCGCCTGCTCGTGGTCGAGATACACCCGATGGCGCCAACACCTGCCCTGGCGGAAGTCGAAGATCATCCCCATGGGGGTGCTGACCGGCACGCCGCCGCCCTTGCCCTGTCCCTCCAAGCGACCGAGCAGGAGCACGCTCTCGCCGAGATCGCGGAACTCCTCGCCTGACACGTGGTACACCTCCCAAGTCTCGGTGATCTCCCGATAGTAGGTTTCCACCCCGTCACGCCCCCGGTAGCCGTCGCCCTCGACGATCCCAGGGAAGGCCGGGAACCACTCGAAGTCCGGGGTGCAGAGCTCCTCGTGGGAGGAGAGATCGCGACGGTTGAAAGCATTCACTCCACGCTTGGCGAGCTCGACGTTCTCCTGCGACATCGCCTACCCCTCGAGTCCCGCGTCTTGCAACGCCCGCTCGCGATCGTGGTAGAGGCGGATCTCGCTCACCCGACCGGCACGCAGCCTGCACAACAGGGCGGTGGGGTGCTGATCGACCTCGATGCCGCTGCCCTTGGCGCGACCGCGCTCGCGTGTGAAGACCACGACCACCTCATCGCCGTGAAAAAACTCCTCCGGCTCGCTGCGGTAAGACTCCCAGACGTCGCCGACATCCGCGCGCCAGCGCATGACGCCCTCGTAACCCTCATACACGGCCGGGTTGAACACGCGCTCGGACAGGTCCAGGCGCACGGCGGGATCGAGCAGGCCGGGGAACTCGCATCGGCGGCGATCGGGCCGCGGCAACAACTCCGCGTTCTCCTTGGACATCGTCTAGCAGCGCTCCTTCACCAGGTGTTCGGCGGCGGTACGGGTCGCGTCGATGTCGAGGCTGTTGGTGGTGTGAGTGACCAGCCCGTCGGTCCACGTCGTGACGGCCGCGTAACTTTGCTGAACCCAACCGGAGGCACCCCGGGAGCGCCCGCGCATGACGAACACGCCGAACACGACGCCGTGGCCGAGATCGCATATCTCCTGCGCTTCCTGTTGATACTCCTCGTAGGCGCCAAACCAATCTTCGAACAGGCCGCGGAGCGCGTCGAGGCCCTCGAATGTGCCCATCCCGACCGAGGACATGTCCCAGACCGTGTCGGGCGCATAGAGGCCGAGCATCGTCTCGACGTCGCGGGCGTTCCCCGCATCGATGATCCGACGCGTCAACGCCACCAGATCCGGGCTCTCAGGCTGTTCGGACATCACGGGAAAAGTATCTCCTACACACGGCTGACCGTCACGGCTCCTGCGACCGGTGGGCGTGGACGGGTGCGGGCCCGATAGGTGATACTCGCAGCGATGTCCATGATCCGCTGTGACTCGTGAGCTCAGCCTCGATGGGTGGCTGTGAGCAGTGCTCCACCGAGAATCCCGCCGGCGCGCGGTTCTGCATGAGTTGCGGCGCGGCGCTCGAGCGCCGCTGCTACGCCTGCGGCGAGGTGACGCTGGAGGGCGCGCGGTTCTGCATGAGCTGCGGCGCCCAGCTGGATGAGCCGATCCCCACCGGCGGCTCGGCGGATCAGCCGAGTGTCGCTCTGGCCGAGCCGACGCTCGATGAGCGCCGCACGGTGAGCGTGCTGTTCGCGGATCTCTCCGGCTTCACCGCGGTCGCCGAGCGTCTTGACCCGGAGTCGGTCAAGCGCCAGCTCGAGCGGATCCTCGGCCGCCTCGGCGAGGAGGTCCTCTCCTACGGCGGTCACGTCGACAAGTTCATCGGCGACAACGTGATGGCGATCTTCGGCGCTCCCGTCGCGCACGGCGACGACGCCGAGCGGGCGGTGCGCTGCGGCCTGGGGATGCAGGCGGCGATGAGCGAGGTCAACGAGCCGCTCATAGCCCAGCATGGGGTGAGCTTTCAGCTGTGTGTGGGCATCAACACCGGCGAGGTGCTGGCCGGTCACGTCGGGGACAGCTACACGGTGATCGGCGACACCGTCAACGTCGCGGCACGACTGCAGGCGGCGGCGCGCCCGGGCAGCGTGCTCGTCGGCGAGGGCACCTACCGTGCCACCCGCGGGGCGATCGAGTTCCTCGCGCTCTCGGCGCCGCTGGTGCTGAAGGGAAAGTCAGAGCCGGTGTCCGCGTGGCAGGCGCTGGCCACAGACGGCGAGCACACAGCCCACGCAGCGCTCGTGGGCTCGGCGCGAGCTCCGCTCGTGGGCCGCCGCTCAGAGCTCGCCGCACTGCACGATCTGTTGGAGCGGGTGAAGCGCAGGCGCGGGCCGCATCTGGCGACGGTGATCGGCGACCCGGGTGTCGGCAAGTCGCGGCTGTTGCGCCAGTTCGAGCTCGAGCTCGCGGGTCGGGACTCGCCGCCGCCGGTGCGTCACGGGCGCTGCCTGCCGTATGGCTCGAGCATCGTCTACTGGCCGTTGGGGGAGGTGATTCGAAGCGAGTGCGGGATCGTGGACAGCGACCCGCCGGCGGCGGCGTGGGCGAAGCTGCTGGCACGGGTCGGCGAGCTGCTGCAGGGCGCCGAGTCCAACGAGCGCTCAGCTGTCTCAAAGGCCGCGGTGCTCGGTCGTCTGCTCGGGATCGAGGCACCGCAGGAGCTGGCGCTGTCGGAGTCCGAAGACGCCCAGCACGCGCGGGAAGTGTTCTTCGCGGCTGTGCGCTCGTGTGTGCAGGGGCTGGCACGCGATGGGCCGCTGGTGCTGGTGTGGGAGGACATTCATTGGGCGGACGAGGGGATGCTCGATCTGATCGAGCACCTGGCGCAGTGGGTGCGAGCGCCGCTGCTTCAGATCTGCCTGGCCCGCGAAGAGCTGCTCGAGCGCCGCGCCGGCTGGGGCGGTGTGCGACGCGACTCCACGACCGTCTTCTTGGAGCCGCTCGGGGAGAGCGAGACGCGCGAGCTGATCTCCTCGCTGATGCGCATCGAGGCGCCGGAGGCAAGCGTCGTGGCGGCGGTGGCGGCGCGCGCGGAGGGCAATCCGCTGTTCGCCGAGGAGATGGTGCGCCGCCTGGCCGAGGAGAAGGACTCGAGCGCCGCGGAGCTACCGGCGACCGTCCAGGCTCTGCTGGCGGCGCGCCTGGATTCGCTCGAGCCCTTCCAGCGCCGTCTGCTCGCGCACGCCGCGGTGATCGGCCGGACGTTCTGGGAGGGTGCCCTGGTCCCGATCGCCCAGGCCGAGGGCGGCGACCTGGCCGGCGCGCTGCGGGCCCTGCGCGACAGGGACATAGTGCTCGCCGGCGAGGGCAGCGCGCTCGCAGGCGAGCCAGAGCTGGCGTTCAAGCACGCGCTGATCCGCGACGCCGCGTATGAGATGTTGCCGAAGGCCGTGCGGGCCCAGAAGCACTACGAGGTCGCGTGCTTCATCGAGACCAGGGCGGGGGAGCGCGTCGAGGAGGTGCTGGCGCTGCTGGCCGAGCACTACGGCAAAGCGGCCGAGCTCGGCGGCGAGCTTCACCTGGCCGCTGCGGATTTGGCGCCCTACCGCGCCAAGGCGCTGTATTACCTGGAGGCAGCCGGCGACGCCCAGGGCGCCTTCTACTCAAACGCAGACGCCTTCTCAAACTACGAGGCCGCGCTGGCGCAGGGCGCAGGGGATCCCGAGGCGCTCGCCCGGCTGCTGGAGAAGCAGGGCGACGTGGCGCTGCGCCTCGGGCGCGTCGACGCCGCGATCGACGTGTGGCAGCGGGCGCTCGAGCATCACAGCGCCCGCGAGGACCTCGAGCACGTCGCGGAGCTGCACCGCAAGATCGGCGCCGGGCTGGCCCACAAGGGCGAGCGCAAACAGGCGATCGAGCACCACCAGCGCGGCATCAACCTGATCAAGGACTCAGAGCCCTCGCTGGCGCTCGTGCGCCTGTACGAGGAGGCGGCCTGGCTGTACATGCAGACGGGCGACAACATGCTCGCGATCTACGCCTCTGAGAAGGCGCTGCGGCTGGCCGAGCGACTGGGGGAGGTGCGCGCCGCCAGCCGCGCTCACGGCATCTTCGGCCGTGTCTTCGGGCGCATCGGCGACACCGTCAAGGCACGCGAGAACCTCGAGCGCGCGGTGGAGCTGGCGCGCGGCTCAGACGCGCACGAGACGGTGCTGGCGCTGATGGCCCTCGGCCACCACTTCGAGAGCTCCGACGGCGCCTATGAGGCCGCCGGGGACTCCTATCGCGAGGCGCTCGAGCTCGCCCGGCAGATCGGCGACGTGCCCGCCGAGATCGAGCTGCACGCCGCCGTGGCCCAGCTGGCGCTGTATTGCGCCGACTGGCGGGAGGTGCAGGTCTCAAGCGACGCCAGCGCCGAGCTGTCCGAGCGCGAGGGCCTGATCGGCAAGCTGTGCCTGCCCTACGCCCTGCGCGGACGGCTTTACTGGCGCAGCGGTCAGTGGCAGGAATCGGAGAGCTCCTACAGACACGCCCACGAGCTCGCGGAGCAGATCGGCTGGTCGGAGGTCTGCTTCGACGCGCTCTACGGGCTGTCGAACACGCTCCGCGACCGGGGCGAGCTCGCCGGGGCGGAGACCGCGCTCTCCCAGGCGCTCGAGGTCTGTGAGCGAGCCGGTCTGATCGTGCAGTCCATCCAGGCCAACTCCGCGCAGGCGCTCCTGCAGCGCCTCTGCGGCCGTCACGAGAAGGCAGACCAGGCCGCACGGCAGGCGGTCGAGCTCTCCGAGCGAGTGCGCTACCCCGTGGGCGAAGCGGCCGCGATCGAAGCCACCGGCATCGTCGGGAGTCTGCCCGGAGCGCTCGCGGACCTGAGGCGCGCCCGCGTGGCGTGGCAGGAGCTTTGCCGTCCACTGGAGGCAGCCCGCTGCGAGCTGCTGCTCGGAGAACGACTGCTCGAGGACGATCGCGAGGCCGCTGTCACATCGCTCGAGCGGGCCGCAGGCGAGTATGAGCAGCTGGGGGTCGCGCACCTGGCCACGCGGGCCCGCGAGCTGGCCGACTCAGACCAGGGCGACCGCTGAGAGCGCGCAGCCCATTTGCGGAGCGGTCCGCGTCTTATCTGCGTGATCTGTCCGCGTACGCACCTCATCTCATGGGGATCGCGAGTTGGCGCAACATTTGTCCCAAGTCCCGGGACTAGGACAAATGTAGGTTGCATTGATGCCAAGGGGCGAGCCCAGGAGCTGTTGGTCCATGGCGTGAAGTACGACGAAGGATGTCGATGTGGTGGTTGAGGTCGCCTCGCGCTCTGCGTTCCACATGTTCGAGGAGGGCTGCGTTCGCTGGGCTTCAGAGAGGATCAGGAGGAGGGCGTCATCTGCCGCTGGCGTCATCAGGACGGAGATCTGATTCTGGACGCGATGCCCTCTGCGCCCCGAACTGTGCGGCGGTATCGAGACGATCGTCACCGGGTGGGCTCGAGCCCGAGAGGAGGACCGCGCCGATTGGAACACCGTATGGGCGATCGCCAAGCGAACGAGCTCCTCAACCGCACGTCGTGTCGCATTCCTGCTGATCGGCCTGGGGTACGAGCACGTCGTCGGCGATGAGCTACAGACAATTGGCAAGCAAAAGGCGATTCCGCTCGACCGTTCCGCCGGCTATGAGATGGCCCGCCCGCAAATGACGCGCGATCGGCAGACTGGTGTGCTCCTCGACGTTCCCTCGCGGCAACTCCGTGGCTGGCTCGGCGCGATCGCTGTCGGATGATCGACTATCCCGACGATGATGAGTTGCGTGCCCAGTCACGGGAGCACGACCTCGCGCTTCCTGTCTTGGTGCGCGACATCGTCCGTGTCGTCGAGGTGCTGAATCTAGGCGCGAAGCGCTTCTTCAAAAAGGACAGCGTCCTTGCGGGCTCGATGGCGTTGCGCTGCTTCGGTAGCCCGAGATTCACGGTCTACGATGCCGACTTCTCGACCTGCGTGTGGCATGCAGCGGGAGCATCATCGCGACGCGTGTCACGTCGGGGCTATCGTCGATGTCGATCTCGCCCGCGTTCACATTGCAAACGCTCCTTGGGAGGATCGGCCGCGTAGGAGGACCCCCTCGACCCATTCATGGTAGGCGAGCGCTCGGAGGATTCCAACGGGCCCACGCCACTGAAGTTCAGGAGGGATTTCAAGGCCCGAGCAGAGTATTTGCTCACGGTTGCGCGGATGCCGTCTCAGGTTGCGATTCGCGCGATGAGGATCGCGAGCGCCGCCGTCCTTGAATTGGCATGGCCGCTGGTGCTCGGCGGCGGGCTCGCACGGCCCGGCGCTATGCTCATCTTTCTAGGGCGTCCACTGAAAGGGGTTTCCCTTGCCCCATGCACCAACGTCCGAACTGCCCGACGCCATCGCGTCACGTGGCAGCAGATTCTCAGTCCTCGCCGAGCGCGAGACCAGCACCATCAGGACTCCTGAAGAGGAGGGCGTCGAGCTGCTCCTCTCAGCCGACGGCAAGGGCGAGGGCGTTCTCGCCACCCGCCCATTTGCACCCGGCGAAACCGTCATGGTTGGCTTCCTGATCGGTCCGCTGACCGGCAACAACTCACATGCGACGCAGGTTGGCCCCAACCGCTGGGCGCTGCACGGCGGCCTCGGTCCGAAGGTCAACCACTCCTGTGATCCCAACTGCGGTGTGAGGCTCAACGACGAGCAGGCATTCGACTTCGTCGCGCGCCGCCCGATCGGCGCCGGGCAGGAGCTGACGTTCGACTATGCCATGCGCAATTTCACGGTCGATCACTTTCCGAGCGCGTGTCTGTGCGGTGCCGCGCAGTGTCGTGGATCGGTCACTGGCTGGAAGGATTTGCCCGCGGCGCGCAAGGCCGACTACGGCGAGCTCGTTGCGCCATACCTGCGCACGATGGACGACGACATACGGCGACGTGGCCAGAGAGACGATTCTTTGCTCACCTGAGCGGCCTTCGATTCGAGAGTGGGCCCGGTCTCCAGGGCAATCATTTGATGTTCCAAAGCGCTCTGGCCGCTCCCGTGCGTCTCGGATTTCAGCGGGCTGGAGGGTCGCGCAGGAACCCGTTGATCGGCTGAACGGGCTCCTGAATCGGACCGTCAGCGATTGCGCTTGCGAGACCTGACCTGCTTGCAGCCGCCTGCGTCGGCCGCGAACCGCCCATGTCCAGATCCCGTCCGCGGCAGTCGTGCTGTTCGCTTGTCTTCCCAGACACCGGTCATATCGGGGAGACAGGACACATTTCGCTCTAGAATGCGGTTTTGAAGTGTATGCCGGCGGGCTTGTACCGTCCGAGTGCCACCTGGGGATGAGCACGACCCACTACCGTCGGGAATCTATCTCTGTTCGCAGATAAACCCTTATAGAGTCGGACCGGCGCCTAACCACACAGCTCCTCGCGACTCACCGGACCGAAGGTCACAAGGCAAGGCATGTCGGCTGGCCGTCGTTCGCCTGGAGGGCGCGTTGCGATAAGCAATCCCAAGACCCAGGCGCTGGTAGGCTTCACTGTATGCGAACACTGGTTCTAGACCCTCCCACAGCTGGGCTGGAGGAGCTGCTTGAGCGCAGGCGCCGCTCGGGTCTTGATCGCCTCGACGAGGTCTGGGAGGGTGTCCTGCACATGGTTCCCGCACCAACCCACGAGCATGGCGATCTCGAAAGCCAGCTCCACACGATCCTCAGGCCGCTTGCCAGCAAGGCTGCTCTGACGATGGTCGGCCGATCCAATCTCAGCGAGGACGAACACGACTACCGCGTGCCAGACAGCGCCCTGCACCGGGCCGGCGCCTCCGGGGCATGGCATCCGACTGCTCCCCTCGTGGTGGAGATCGTCTCCCCGGGTGACGAGAGCTGGGAGAAGCTGCCGTTCTACGCCGCCCACAGGGTGGACGAGGTGCTGATCCTCGACCCGCAGGAGCACACAGTCAGCTGGCTCGCACTCGACGCCGGCGAGTACCACCCGATCGAGCACAGCGCCCTGATCGACCTCGGCCCAAGTGAACTGGCCGAGCAGATCGAGTGGCCGGCGATTCAGCCCGCCTGACAAACCGAACCGTACACAGCTCGCTATCGGGCTATCTCGACCAGGGAGGCGGCCGCGGTCACCTGCACCTGAAAGGACTCGATGCCGTTGCGAGCCTGGCAGATCGACGCGACCGAGCCGCCGACCTGGGGCTGTGAGGGGCAGCAGTTGCGCCAGTGAGTCGAATACGTCAAGTCGTGCGCCGCCAGCAAGTGGGAGATCTCCGGTGCCGGGGTCCAAGCTACGGGCGCTGCACCAACCCTCGTTCTCGGCAGGCCCGGAGTAGGTCATCGATGAATCCGTGGGCGTCGGCCGTTGCTGCGTCGAGGTCGTTGACGGACTCGCCCGCGAATGAGACTGCGCGACGGGGTCCGATGCTGGCGGGCTCGGCGAAGTTGTCGGCGAGAGCGCGCAGTGCGGGCTCGGCTACGTCGCTGTGGGCTGTGGCGTGGCTGGCGAGACGGCCGGCGATGTCTGCGACGCCGGCGGCCCACCGGCGCCTACATAGACGAGGTCGTAGGCGTCCTTGGGCTCGCCGCGGTCGGCGAACGCGAGGGCCTTGAGTACGACGAACGTGGCCGGGCCGCAGACCGGGATCATGCGGTTCGCCTTCTCGCCTTGCAGGGTGAGGCCTTCGATCGGGATTTCCTGTCGCTCCTCGAAGGCCAGCTCGAGGCCGGGCGCGATGAGCGCGCCGAAGTCGCCCTCCAGGGCTTGTACTTGACCACCCTTTTCCGCTCCTGGAATGGGTGGCATGAGGAAGTTGACCGTGACTTTGAGATTGTCGAGCCTCCAGCGCTGCGGCGTCGGATTTCCGCGGTCGTTGACGTCCGGTTCGAAGCCCTCCTGGCGCAGTCGCCGGCTGATCTCGCTGTACTGCTGGTCGTCGAGCAGGGCGACGGCAAGGCCGACGTCGAGGTCGTTGGTCCCGCTATGGCTCTCTCCGGTCTCGGGGTCCCCTCCGATCTGATGGTCGATGAGCAGGCTTGGGACCAGGCCGCCGACGATGCATATCCGGTCGAGTAGCGCGCCTAGGGTCACCGCGACCGTGAGGCAGGCCTGTTCGACCTGTTCGGTCTCCTCGCGCCGGTAGCCGCCGCTGTCGCGGGGCTTATCCGGAATGGGCATGCTGGTTCAGCTGGTGGGTGCGCAGGTAGCGGGCGGCCTCATCGGCACGCTCGGGTAGGTGCTGCAGGTCCAGGTAGACCTGTACGGGTGAGACACAGTTCAGCTCGTCGCGTCGTTGCTCGCCGGTGAATACGCCTATGTCGTTTGGGCCGACGAGCTGGACGTTCGCTCCGGTTGGGTTTTGGCGCGCACCGAGTTCCTCGGCCACGACGCGTGGATCGCCCTCGACGTAGACCGTGCTCAGACGAAAGTTGGCGAAACGGTCGATCGCCCACGCCGCCGGAAGCCCGGTGAATGCGTGGTGTATACCGCGTGAGTCGAGCTCCTTTCCGATGCCGCGAGCGAGGCCGGTGCCGCTTCCGCTCAAGTGACAGCTGAGAATGTCATGACGGTCGAATCGGTAGTCGTGTGCCCACGCGTCCAGCAGCAGGCCCGGGTCACGAGGACGCAGCTCACGCTCGCGGTGCTCGAGCAGCATCTCCTGATCGAGCCGTCTTACGATTCGCGACACGTTGCCATCGTCCAAGGCGGTCGCCTGCGCGAGATCTCTCTGGCGCCACCATCGGCTGGGCTCCAGTAGCAGCACTCGCGTCACTCGAGCGCTCTTGGGAGCAAACGGCGATGAGGGACGACCCCGCGACCGGTACCTGTTAGGGCGGCCGGCGACGTTGACGTACAGATCCTTGTCGCGGATGTGCGCATTGCCGGACAGGTTGACCCAGTTCACCGCCTGCGCGGCGGCAGCCTGCGCGCCTGCGGGAGTCATGTATGGCACCACCAGGACAAGTAGGTCATCCGGACGGGCGTTGACGCGGAGCTGATCGGCGGCGGAGCCGATCACATTGGGACGGCTGGAAGACTTGACCTCGAACAGCACCCGGCGGCCGCTGAGGTCTGCCGCAAAATCGACCCCCCGGTCCGGACTGTCTGGCTCGGATTGGAGGTCAACTCGTGGCTCGCCGAGAAGCTCAGCGAGCAGTCCCGGGAGATGGCGCGCAGCCTCACGCTCGATGGGTACGTCAGATTCCTGCATCAATCATAGATCCTGTAGTACATCGCAGGTACTTGATTATACGCAGGATACGATAATCCTGCAAGAAATCTGATACCTGTAGGATACCGCAAGGAAGGTCATTCTCGCAGGAACTGGCTGGCGCACACACTGGCGCGCACCGCTCAAAATCTGCTTTGCAAGAGCCAACTGACGATTCGCTCGAAAATCGGAGTGGGTGAACTTCTCTGTGCGCAACCATGCGCTGGTGGTGGCGCCAGCGGTCGAGATTGGCTAACGCGCTCGCTCGCAATGGCTAGGATGTGCGGGCTCCAGCGCCACAAGAGGCCGGCGGTGGGGCGAGCGATCCCCGCTCTCAGCGGCTCACGCCGCGCGGGATCGCCGCAGACGCCGCTGCTTGGCGCCCGATACGAAGTCGCCCACGCGACGACCGTGCTCGTCCAGCTCGACCATCCCGAAGTCCTCGGCGACCTCGGGCTGCTCCTCGGCCACCGACAGCACGCTTGCGCGCGCGGTGCCGCGGTCGTCATGGAAGTCCAGGAGGTTGCCCTCGTCGATGTAGAGCGTCGCGAACGTCATCGCCCTTTGGGGTGCCACATGACATGCCTCCACACGAGCCATCAGCACATCCGCCTCGCCCCACACGGTACGGTGACCATACGATCCCGTGACCGCCACATGGATGCCCCGACTAGCGGCAAGGCGCAGCTCGACGACCCACGCCGGCCGTCGCCGGGCGATCTGCAGCGCCCCCTCGCGCGTGTCGAAACATCGACACACCGACCAACAGCAGCCACGGCGTGCTCGCCGGGACCGGGCGCCTGCGTGGCCGTTCGCGATGGGAGCGGAAGTCCTCCATACGCGGCCGCTCGGCGCGCACGACGCGGTAGAGCGCCTCGTCCCGGGCAGGCTGAGCGACGATCTGAGCATCGGATACCCATGAGCGCGAGAGGTCTAGGTACATGACCGGCTCGACCAGCGGCCCGACTGTTGTGCCCGCCTCGGCGTGCTGGGCGCAGCGCGCCACCCGAGAGGCAGGACTACGTGCATCGGATGCCCAAGCAGTAGACCCGACTGCGATGAGCAGTACGGCGCATAGCCGCGAAGTTCCTTCGGCTGTGTTCCGCTCGCTCGGTGCTTACAGCAGTGTTCTGATTGGGTATAGCTGGATGAAGCCGTAGGTGAGCATGATTGCCCAGCCGAGGGTGGCGGCCTTCGGTAGTCGGCTGAAGAGTCTGGTGACGATGCGGTAGATGCCGGGCATGACGATCACCATGTAGTAGATGTAGGTGATCCTTCCGGATATCTCGCTCTCCACCACGAACGGGAGAAAGGCTCCCAGGGGCATCGGCCAGCACGGGCACACCCCCTGCCGCGTAGGGTCGCGCAGGTATCGAATTCCGCCGTGATAAAAGCTAAAATGTACGAACCATGAAGGTCACCCATACAGCAGCCGGAACACCCGTGATCGACTTCACCCCGGAGGAGGAAGCCGCGTACCTTGAGCGGGAGGTTCAGGCAGAGATCGGCATGAGCGTGGCGCAGTTCAAGCGGGCCTACGCGGCCGGCGAGTTCCGCGACAGGGTTCCCGACGTCGATGACATCGTCGGTCTGCTCCGTATCGGACAGCACGGGCACACCCCCTGCCGCGTAGGGTCGCGCAGGACCTGGCCGATCGACTGAACAGCGTCCTGAACAGGACCGTCAGCGACTCGCGCCTGTCCGTGAGGCCGATCGCCGACCACGATGCGGATACGTTCGAACTGACCAGGCTCGTCGATGCAGCCCGGGTTCCGTGCGAGCTGGATGGGACACCCGCACGTCTGCGTATTCAGCAGGTCGTCGTGGTCGAAGACGGGCAATGCCGAACGGAGTCCGCTACTTACAGTTTGCAGGCCGACGCCTCCCCCAAGTCTTGGTCGATCCGTTGGGATTACGTGCGTGACCCGGAATCCGAGTATGCCTATCCGCGTGCGCACGTTCACGTCAACGCAACGTTCGCCGACGGGTCACCGGTCGGGCACCTGCACATTCCGACGGGCCGGGTTCCTCTGGAGTTCATCATCCGCTACCTGATCTCAGACTGCGGCGTGAAGTCCAAAAGCAAAGACTCGGAAGCGATCCTCGAGGAGTCCGCCGCGGGCTTCGACGACGCGTCCCACCGATCACCAGGCGCCAGCTCTTAGCGGCCAATGCCGGCCCGTATCGGCTTTGTAAATGGAGTCATCCAGCGTGTATGAGGCATCAGTAGGCGCGCTAAAATTCATCATTGTGAAGGTCACCTATACAGCCGCTGGCACACCGGTGATCGACCGTACTCCGGAGGAGTAAGCCGCTCATCTCGAGCGCCAGGTTCGCAAAGCGACTGGGATGTCGGTCGCGGAGTTCACCCGGGCCTACGTCGCCGGCGAGCTCGAAGATGGCGACGTCGCCGTTGACGAGATGGTCAGTCTGCTTCGTATCGGCCAGAACGGGCACAAAGCTGTCGCGTAGCGTGCAACCGATCAGGTTGGGGCCCGAATGTCAGGCAAATGTATGTACACGGCGAATTGTGCTGTCCGACAAATCTCTGTACAATGAGCCAATGACTACCGTAACCGTCCGCGATCTAGGGCGAAACGCCAGCGGCGTCATCTCCGACGTCTCCAAGAACGGCCGACCTGTCGTCGTCACCAAGCACGGCGTACCAGTGGCCGTGGTCATGGCGATCGACGCCGGTGACCTCGAGGACCTGGTGCTCTCCAAGGCCCCGCAATTCCTGGACGACTTCATGGCCGCCGATGACGACGTGCGAAAGGGCCGCACCACCAACGCCGGCGACTTCTTCGCCCAGCTCGACCTCGAAGACAGCTGATCAATCGTCCAGCTGGTGCTCGGCGAGCTCCTGAAAACAAGCGTGCCCGCACTTATAAGTGGTGATGGCGAAGAATCTCATGCTCGAAAATATGGCGAAACGAACCCTGTGAAACGAGCGTGCGCGGCTTATAAACGGTAGATGACTAAGAAACCCACAAACCCCAAACCCAAGGCGCCTACAAAGCGCAAAGGCGCTCCACAAAAGACCGCGGACAAGGCTGAGGCGGGACTACAAAACGTTGAGCTGACGCGACGCGCCCAACGCGACATTCGCCGACTCGACCCCCAAGACCAGCGCCAAATCAAGGCGGCGCTGATAGCGCTAGCGACCGAAGTGCCGAATCTCAAAATCAAGTCCGTCTCTGGGCGTGCCCCGTGGTGGCGACTGCGAGTCGGTGAGATGCGTGTCCTATATCGCTACGAAGACCGGCCGGCGGCTGAGGACAAGCCCCCAGGACAGGACAAACCTGCAGGCCGAAAGTGGATCGTCGCTCGTGTCGTTCAGCGCCAGGAGCTGGACCACGCGGTGTCGACGTTGCCCTAAAAAATTTGAGTCACGCTTTTGGGGCCGACGCCGCCGGGGTCGTTTATATGGTCACGGTATCGACCAGAACCGTGACTCAACCGGCGTTTTGGAGCCGTGAGCGCTAGTCCAGCGATCGCGCCGGGCTACCACGCCGGGCGCCCGGCCGGCGAACGCCGGAAAGCGACTGCCGCCGGAGCTCCTGCTCCCAGCGGAGCTCAGCGCCCTGCTGAAGGCCTGCTCGCCTCGAGCGCCAACCGGGATCCGCAACAGTGCTCTGCTGATCACCGGCTACCGAACCGGCGGCCGTATCTCGGAGCTCCTGGCGCTGGCGCCGAAGGACGTCGACGAAGACCAAGGGACCGTGACGATCATGCACGGGAAGGGCGATCGCCACCGGACGATAGGAATGGATCCTGGCGGGTTTGCCGCCCTTCAACGCTGGCTGGATCGGCGCAGAAGACTGAATCTACGCCGCGGAGCACCGTTGTTTTGCACGCTCGCCGGCGGCCCGCTTGACCCCTCCTACATCCGGCACCTGCTCCCGCGCCTGGCGAAGAAGGCTGTGGTTGACGGCTGTGGTCCGCCCGCTCGGTGCTTACAGCAGTGTCCTCATTGGGTATAGCTGGATGAAGCCGTAGATGAGCATGATCGCCCAGCCCACGATGGCGGCCTTCGGTAGTCGGGTGAACAGTCTGGTGACGAGCAGGTAGATGCCGGGCATCACGATCACCATGTAGTAGATGTAGGTGATCCGTCCGGGATGGCCTCAGTCGGGCGTGCCGGGTCCGGTGGATGGCCTCTCGGCCTTCAGCGAGCGCACAATGGCTCGAAGCTGTTTATCCACGTGTTCGCGATCTGGCATGTTGACCGGTAGGTCGCTGATGCGCGAGAAGAGAAGCTCTACATCGACGAGTCTCGTCTTCAGGGCTTCCCTTGCGTAGAGCCAATCGCGATCCCGGCCGGCCACGCACTTCGACAGAACCAGATCGTGGATCTCCAGGCACCAGGCGACCACTGTGTGCTTGCCGGTTACGCGTTTGGGGATCTCACGTCGCACCAGCCGGTCCTGCCAGCCTGCCGGGGTCTTCGCAGTCAACGGCCCCACCCCGTGGGCGTAGTAACCGAAGCTGTTGTGGAAGGGTGAGCCGTCGCCCAAGGAGCCGTCGATCCGTATGGCGGCCTCCGGTGCATGCCGGGGATAGATGTTGACCTCCATCGAGACAAGCAGCGCCGACGGCGGCTTCGCGACGCTGCCAAGGATCGCCTGGCTTCCAACCACGACGAACTCCTGCTCACCGGTGACAGCCGCAGCAGCGGCCAGGACATGCTCAAAATCCTCCGGCTGCACCTAACCAACCTCGGCAAGGACTCGCCGACGCTCCGGCTCAGTGAGCGCTCCCGCGAAGGGGGAATTCTGGCGAAGATCATCAGCGTCTGCACCGGCGGCAGTGATCGTCTTGCGGATGTCTTTCAAGGGCATCGAGAGGATGTGATCCCATCTCTGTGCGTACAGCGGGTCGATTCGTCTCTGTTCACGCCAGCGGTATAGGACGTACTTCGCGTCGGCGACCGTCTGCTTGCGCAGCCGTGCAGCTACGGCCTGGTGATAGGCAAGCCCCCGCTGATGCGTTCGATCCTCGGGGACTTCGAGGTGATCATGCGGAGGCCAGGTGATACTCAGGCGAGCGGCCGAGTCTTGCTGGCTTCTCATCGCGGCGACGAGCGGACGTCCGATAGGGGCGTCGGCGTCGCTGGACCGGACAGCCTCGTAGAGCACGAGCAGCGATGTGACGGGAACCTCCCGACGGCCCGTCGGCGTGAACACTAGAGGCAGACTGCCGCGCTTCACCCAACGTTCCAGAGCCGTATGGCTGACACCGAGAAGTCTCGCGGCAAGCCGCCGCGAGACGGTCTTCCCCAACTCCCGTTCGAGACTAAGGCGGACCGCAGAAAGGTCTTCGTTTTCAGGGATGAGAAGCCCAACGCGCCGAAGCCGCGCTATGTCCTCGAAAAGCTGCTGCCTGCGATCCACGATCGCCATATCGACAGACTAGCAGCGATATTGCCAAAAAACAATAAAAATGGCAATGAGACAGGCCGGTTCATAGGTCAAGCGTAACTGCCTATTGCCGACCGTCAGCTCATTGGCCGCCGGTCACTCGGTCAAGTGCCCTCTCACGGTCCAGGTGCCCCATACAGCCTGATCTCGGTCGGACTCGCCGGTGCCCTGCTGCTGGTCTTCCTGGAAATCGGGCTCGGCGAGGCGAGTGAGCTCACACAAGAGCTGCAGCGGTGGCGCAAGCAGCACATGCGCGACGCAGCTCGGCGTGTGCGACGACTGCCACGGCCGCGAGGACCCGGCTGAACCCGATTGGCCGTCGCGCTCGCGCTTTGAAGACGGCGACGAGGTCTGACAGAGCGGAGCGCCGATGTCCAAATGGTGTCAGAGGTCAGGAGTTACAGCAGTGTCCGGATCGGGTACAGCTGGATGAAGCCGTAGATGAGCATGATCGCCCAGCCCACGATGGCGGCCTTCGGCAGGCGGCTGAAGAGTCTGGTGACGAGCAGGTAGATGCCGGGCATCACGATCACCATGTAGTAGATGTAGGTGATCCGTCCGGATATGTCGCTCTCCACGACGAACGGGAGGAAGGCTCCCAGGCACCAGGCGACACCGACGGTGGCCAGTTCCTCGCTCTCGCGCCAGGCCGCGACGGCGGCCGCGAACAGGGCGGGGACCGCCAGGAAGATGATGAACGGGTTGATCTCGCCCTTGAAGGACACGAGCGTTCGGCTGGAGATCAGTGTTCCTGCGTGTTCGGTGTTGAACGCCATGCGTCCGTATTCGATGACCTTCTGATCCAGCAGCCATTTCCATGGGCTCGAGGAGATACCCGGCAGGTTGCTCGTGGCTTTCAGGTTCAGCGCGTACTTGTAGATGTGCCACAGATGACTGAACGGGCTGCCCGCGTAGGTGACGTG